>NZ_OX458331.1:0-1200000 GCF_949769285.1 Anaerococcus sp. Marseille-Q7828 | reverse complement strand
TACAAAACCCTTTGATCTCCTATCCACACTCTTTGTTAGGTTAACCAGTTCGTTAACTACAGCATAGTCCTTTTTTTCTAGAAAATGAATATTATAGATCCCCATCTCTAGAATTATTAGGATTTTAGGGTTGATTTTTTTAAGCCTTATATTAGAAAGCTTCCTAATCATATAATCAAGGTAAATTTTATTTTCTAATACTCCATAGACAATCTTTGTTGCTAAAGGCAGATTGTCAGTCTTTTTTGCATAAAGATTTATCTCTTCGTTTGATTTTCGATCCTGGTATAGGACCTTATATAGAATATTTAAAGGTATTTCAAATTCATTCATCAAAGAGTGATTCCTTTTTCAAAGTCATTGCCCATCAAGAATGCTTTTGTATCCATAGCTTTTTTGCCAGGGAATTGAAGTCTCTTTATCTTTATAGCAGAATCTCCTGTTCCAATAATAATGCCTTTTTTGCTATCTGCTTCATAGACATATCCTGAATTTGGATCATAAGAATCTAAAATTTCCGCTTGCAAAACTTTTACATTTTTATCTTGGTATGCAAAGTAAGCTGTTGGATAATCTATCAGGGCTCTGATTTGATTGTAAATCTTTAGGCTATCATCATTCCAATTGATCTTGCCCATTTCTTTGGTGATTTTTTTGGTAAATGTAGCCTTTTCATGGTCTTGTTTGATTCTATTTTTATAAAGCTCATCAAAGTTTATAAGTGTATCTCTTATAGCCTTAGATCCATATTCTGACATTTTCTCTTCTAAGCTATAGTAGTCATCCTTGATATCCACATCTACTATCTCTTGCATTAATATGTCTCCGCTATCCATGCCCTTTTCAATTAGCATAGTTGTTGGAGATGTTTGTTTCTCTCCATTTAGCAAGGTAAATTGCATAGGAGCTGCTCCCCTGTATTTTGGGAGGATTGACGGGTGGAGGTTTATTATTTTGTCTTTATATTTTTCTAATAACAAGCCACCTATCAACTGTCCAAAGGCAACTACTATTATAAAATCTATATTAAGTTTTTCTAATTCATTTACAAATTCTTCTGTATTTACTGAATCAGGGGTTACTACATTTATGCCATGATCAGTGGCATATTTTTTGACCTCAGTAGGTGTAACTTTATTTCTTGATCTCTTCTTATCTTTCCCGCTTACTACTAGCTTTACATCAAAATTTTCATCATTATAAAGAACATCCAAAGTCTGCACAGCAAACTTTGGAGTCCCCATAAAACATATATTAAGCATTTTCAACGTCGTATTTAACCTCATCTATATACTTATCCCTAAACAAAATACCATCTAAGTGGTCTATTTCGTGGGAAAGTATTACTGCTGGAAAGCCGTGAGCATCCCAGATTTTTTCATTACCATCTTCATCTAAGTATTTTACTTTAACATGCTCAGGTCTTTTAACTGTGCCGTTAAATTCTGGTATTGAAAGACATCCTTCAACTCCAATTTGCTCTCCATCTGCTTCTATTATCTCTGGATTTACTAGTTTAACTAGACCAGTTTCTTCATCACGTGGATCTACAACTATCACGCGTTTTAATATACCAACTTGAGGAGCTGCAAGGCCTACGCCATCAGCTGCATACATGGTCTCGCCCATGTCATCAAGTAATATTTTAATTCTATCTGTAATTTGAGGGACCTTTTTAGAAGTTTTTCTAAGTATTGGGTCGCCTTCAATTCTAATATTTCTAATTGCCATAGACTCTCCTTTGCCTATATTTTACTTTTTGCCCTTGATTTTTCAATTTTCTTCAAAGTCAATGGAATATATCTGACTTATACCATCATCGTCTATTGTGATGCCGTGAATCTTTTCGGCCAATTGCATGGTGGTTTGCCTATGGGTTATCATGATAAACTGAGAATTTTCTGATAGTAGTTTCAAATACTCTATATATCTTTTGATATTTGTCTCATCAAGAGCGGCATCTATTTCATCTAGGATTGCAAATGGTGCTGGATTGGTCTCAAATATTGCAAACAAAAGTGCAACTGCAGTAAGTGCCTTTTCTCCACCAGATAATAGTGATATAGATTTAAAAGACTTGGAAGGTGGTCTTGCTATAATATCAACGCCTGCAAGTAACTCATCTTCGTTATCAAGCTTTAGCCTAGCCTCACCTCCAATGAAAAGAGTTTGGAATATCCTTTGAAATTTCTCATTTATGATTTCAAAATTCTTTTTGAATTCTTCTTTCATTTCTACTTCTAGAGATTCTATCATTTGGATGATGTTCTCTTTTGATTCCTTCAAATCCTTAAGTTGCTTATTAGTAAAGTCAAATTCCTCTTTGATTTCTTCGTATTCTTTTAATGAATCAGCAGTAAAATATCCTATATTATTGATAGATTTTTGTAAATTTACCAAATCATTTTTATTAGCAGATATAATTTCTCTATCCTTATAGGATTCTTCGAGTTCACTTATGGTTTTTGTTATAAAAGGTTCAATCTCATCACTTAGATTTTGATAATCTTTTTTGTATCCCTCAAGGCTATAGTCAAGTTTAACTTTTTCTAGATTAATATTTGAAATCTCTTCTTCGATATTTTTTAAATCTTTGATTAGACTTTGATTTTCGCTTTCTATTTCTTTTAGCTTTGCTTGTCCTTTGCTTAAATTGATATTAATATCATCAATCTCTACTTTTGCCTTTTTGATGCTTTCTATATAAGTATCATTTTCTTTTTTGATTTTTTCAATCAAAGATATGTTTTCCGCCTTAGATTTTGACTCGTATTTCTGGCTATAGGTCAAGTTGCTTAGCTCATCTTTAAGTTTTCCTATAGAATTTGTTAGCATATTGATATCACGGCTGTGGCTTTCAAGGGAGTTTTTATCTGTTGCAAGCACTAAAGAAAGATCACTTTTCTTACTTTCAAGAGCTTTAAGTTCTTCTTCCAAATCCACAATATTTAGCTTGCTAAGTTTATCTTTTAAAGCTTCAATATCAATGTCTTCTACTTTGTCAAGATCATTTCCTAGTTTAACTTCTAGGTCAGTTTTTTGACTTGATAGGTTTTCAATCTTGTAATTGAGATTTGTTATATTTGACTTTACATCACTAATTTTTTCTTGGTTTTTAGCAAAAGCTTGGTTTGAGGTAGATATCTTTGTCTTTGTTTCCTCTATGTTTTTATAGAGGGACTTTAGGTCATTATCCATTGTCATAGCCTTAGAACGAAGATTTTGGATATTTATTTTACTTTCTTCAAGTTTTTGCCTACGATTTAAAATCCCTGTGTTAGATTTTTTGTTTTTATTGGAACCTGCTGCCATAGATCCCCAACTATTTATCACATCCAAGTCTAGGGTTATAATCCTATAACCATTGATTTTCTTGGAAAGGCTTATAGCTTGGTCTATATCCTTCACTACAACAGTTGATCCTAGGAAGTGATATATTATATCTTCTAGCTTTTTGTCATAAGAAACAAGTTCATAGGCCATTGCTATGACTTCAGCCTCATTTGGCTTATTTTTCCTATAGGACTTTATGGAATCAATTGGTAGAAAAGTTATCCTACCTAGATGATTTTTGTTGACAAAATTTATTAAATCTCTTGTCTCATCCTTAGTTCTGGTAACTATATTTTGTAGGGCACTTCCTATCAAATTGTCGATTATTTCTTCATATCCTTTGTTAATCGTAATAAGATTTGCAAGGGTATCCTCATAAAGATGGGATAAGTGCTTGGTTTTATTCAAAAAATCACTTACTGAATAAAAATAGCCCTCATTTCTTTCAATCAAATTTTTGTTAAACTTATATTCATTGATGGCTGTCTTTAGCTCAATATTATTCTTGCCTATATCATTTTCTATAGTCTTGATAGCTATAGAATCTTTTTCAAAATCATCGTTTAACTTTTCTATAGCAGATTTTAGTTTTAGGTTTTCGGCTAGTAAGTTTTCATTATCTTTCTTATAAGCATCCAAGTCTTTTGTTATAAGCTCTATTTCGCTGTCAATTTGATCTAATTTTTCTTTCTTTTCCTTATCTTCCTGGCTACGTTTTTGCTCCAAGATTTCCCTTGTTTTGCTTGTAATCTCATAGTCATAAATTATCTTGTCTAGCTTATCTTTTTCTTCTCTTCTCTTTGCTAGGATAGTAGACTTTTCATCAATTGATTGATTTATGCTTAGAATTTCACTTTCATTATCAGCAATTTTTGTTTTCAGGTCACTTATTAGGGCATTTTTCTCATCTAAATTCTTATTTTCCAAATCTAGGTCAGCTTTCAAAGCTTGGGTTTTCTTATCATTTTGACCAAAATTTAAGCTAATCCTATCCAAATCTTTTTGGGTATAGTCTAGTTTCTGCTTGTTCAAATCCAAATTATTTTTTGCGGACTCCACATTTCTTTCTAGACTCCTTAGCTTCATTTGATAAGCTTCAATGTCAGAAGTCAATTCTTGATATTCTATTTCAAAAGGTTGGCTTTTTTTGTTTAGCTCTTTGAGCCTTTGAGATTTTTCCTTATAAATACCAGAAATTTCGTCAATCTTATTATTTGTCTGATCTATTTTTTCAGATAATTTTTGAGATTTATTTTTAAAGTAAGAATATGATTTAAAATCCAAATCACTGGTTAATTCTTGCCATTTTTGGTAGTTTGCCGCTTGATTTTTAAGCTTTTCTAAGTCCTTGGACTTATATTCCCACTCGTATTCAATAACTTCCAAGTCTTCAGTAACCCTATCAAGCTTTTTTACCGCCTCATCTCTCCTGTACTTGTGTTTTGATATACCACTAGCTTCTTCAAAGATGGCACGCCTTTCTAGGTTTGATGAACTTATAATCTCATCAATCCTGCCTTGGCCGATGAGGGTATAGCCTTCTTTGCCTATACCTGTATCAAGAAAAAGTTCTCTGATATCTTTTAGTCTAACTTTCTTGCCATTGATTTTGTATTCATTTTCACCGTCTCGGAAAATCCTTCTGGTAATTACAACTTTGTCATAGTCAATGTCTAGGCTATGGTCTTTATTGGAAAATGTAAGGTTAACTTCGGCAAGATTTAGAGGACTTTTCTTCTCCCCACCCTGATAAATAACATCATTCATCTTGCCACCACGAAGGGATTTGGCTGATTGCTCACCCAAAACCCACCTTATGGCATCGGAAATGTTTGACTTACCAGAGCCATTTGGTCCAACTATGGCAGTTATTTGATTATCAAATTTTATTGTAGTTTTGTTTGCAAAGGACTTAAATCCCTTAAGTTCAATACTTTCTAATCTAATAGTAAATCACCACCGTAGTTTTTTTCTACATAATTTCTAATAAATAAGTCCAGATCAAAATCAATCTTCTTATCCTTATAAAGAATGTATTGGTCTCTGGACGACTTGAATTTGATTTTGATTTTGTACTTATCATAAAAATATTTTTTGTTTGACTTATTATTTCCCGCTATCAAAGAAATATTCCTATCATTGGTAAAGATAGTCAATTCATCTTCTATTTCTTCATCACAAATAATTTCTTCTAGGTAAGTTCTATAAATATTTGCTTCCACAAGCTGCCTAAAGGCTGGATGAAAAGGTCCGGCTATGACATCTTTGCCTTCGTTAATATTTTCTGTAGGCTGTAGGCCAATCCTAATAATATCTATGCCTTTATACATGTATAGCATAGCTATTTCGCTTGATATTTCCACAGCCTCATCAAGGTCTAAAGGCTTATAAATTCCAGCCTCATAAAGAAAGGCAAGTTTGGTATCTTTGATAACCAAGGTAGGATAAATCCTCACCATATCTGGTCCTATTTTTATAGATTCTATTGCCGTACTTATCATCTTTTCTTTACTGTCCATAAAAAGGCCCGGCATTATTTGATGGCCTAGTTTTATTCCATAGGATTTTATTAATTGAGATGCATCCTTGCTTGCACTTACACTATGGCCACGTTCATTGGCATCTAGGACATCTTGGCTTAGGGATTGGATACCAAGCTCAATTATGTCTACTCCGTAGTCTTTTAGTGTGTCAAGAATGAAATTATTTATATAATCAGGTCTGGTCGAAAGTCTGATTCTATCAATAATTCCCTTCTCCTTGTATTCTTTGGCTATTTTTAAGTAGCCAGTCATCACATCATAATCAAGTCCCGTAAATGATCCACCAAAAAAAGCAATTTCTTTTATATTGTCATTTGCCGGAAAATAGGCTAGATTTTTTTCTATCTCAGAAATGACCTTAGATGGTTCCATCTTGTCCTTATAATTTGTGATTTTTACTTGGTTGCAAAAGGCACAATCGTGCGGACAACCCAAAAAAGGTATAAATATTGGAATAATATATTCTTTCTTAGCCATTTTTTATCATCTCATAAGCATTTTTTGCAGCATCTTGTTCAGCTTTTTTCTTGTTTTTGCCCATACCTGTTGCAAGGGTTCTATTTCCTTCTTTAACAGCCATGGTAAATAGCTTGTCATGCTCTGGCCCCTCTTCTTTGATGAGAGTATATTTTAAAATCTTCTTGCCATGGGAATTGTAATACTCTTGCAGCCTGGTCTTATAATCATTAAAAAGTGAATCATCCTCTATTATTTCAAGGGCTTCCTCTTTAAAATGTTCTACCAAGAAGTCATACAAAAATTCATAACCCGCATCAAGGTAAATGGCAGCGCAAACTGCTTCAAATGTGTCAGCTTTTACGTGTTTTTTTAATTTGCCACCCTGCTTTTTTTCTCCTTTACCAAAGTTTAAAAAGCTGGTCAAATCATATTTTTCGCTCGCCTTAGAAAAAGAATCTGTGCATACAAGTCTTGATCTGGTCTTGGTTAGCCAGCCTTCTGGTTTGTTGTTGTAATTTTTGAACAAAATCTCGCTTACAACCATATCTAGGACGCTATCCCCCAAGAACTCAAGTCTTTCGTTGCTTTTTGCACCCTTTTTGGCTTCATTTATAAAGGATGAATGAGTAAAGGCTACATCGATCAACTTTTTATCATTGAAAGTGTAGCCAATCCTATCTTCAAATTCTTTTATTTGGGCAAGTCTAATATTGCTTAGTCCCATTAATTTTTGCTTTCTATAAGTTCAGCGATATCGCCAAGGGTTTCTATCTCGTCTAGCTCATCTTCTTCAAATTCTATTTCAAATTTTTCTTCAATAAGCATGATGAAATCTAGCATATCGATTGAATCAATGTCCAAATCAGATAACTTTGTAGTCATTTCCATTTCACTAAAGTCAATGTCAAGATTTTCATTGGCTAAAGCTATTAGTTCGTCTCTAATCATTTTATTTCTCCTTCGATTTTTTCAATTGTATTTCTTTCTATATAATTCATTAATCCTAAAATAGCATTGGAAAATGCAAGTTCATTGGTATTTCCATGTGCCTTATATACATAAGACTTTACCCCAAGAAGTGGAGCTCCTCCAACTTCATCGGATGAAAATTTGTTGGTCATAGCCTTGAGGTCATTTTTTAATAAGGCTCCAGCAATTTTATTTTTTGTGGACTTATAAATTGTTGATTTTATTTGAGATCCCATAAGCTTTAATACTCCTTCTGCTGTTTTTATGGCGATATTTCCATCAAAACCATCCGCAAGAAGAATATTTACCTTACCAGTAAATAGGTCTCTTGATTCTACATTGCCTACAAAGTTTAGTTTGCTTTCCTTTAATAGAGCATATGTTTCTTTTGTAAGCTTGTTTCCCTTATGTTCTTCTACTCCAACATTTAAAAGTCCAATACTTGGATTTGCTATTCCCATTGTATTTTCTAGGTAGATTGAACCCATTAGGGCAAATTCGTATAAGAATTCTGCCTTGCAATCCATATTTGCCCCAGTATCCATAAGTAGACAAATATTGTCATTTATAGAAGGGATATTTGCTGCAAGACAGGCTCTTTTTATACCTTCTATTCTACCAGCTAGGAAAAGTCCACCAGCAAGCAAGGCTCCAGTAGATCCTGCAGATACTAGACCATCATATCCTTCTTCTTTTGACTTCTCATAAGCTAGGACTATGGATGCATCCTTTTTTCTTCTAATGGCTCTTACTGGGTCCTCATCGTTTGATATAAAGCTATCAGTAGGTATTATTTCATAATCAGAAATCCTACCGTTAATATTTTCTTTTATTTCTTTTTCATTACCTAAAAAGACAGGTGTGAAGTCTCTTTTTTCTTTTGCTAGTATTGCTCCATCGACAATAACTTTGCAACCAGCATCTGCTCCATAGGTGTCAATTAGTATTCTCATATATCCTCTTTTGGGTATAAAAAAAGATAGTGCAAAAACACTACCTTAATTAGCATCAATTATTGCTTCGCCTTTATATTCTCCACAGTTTGGGCAAACTCTGTGTTGAAGTTTTGGCTCGTGGCAACTTGGACACTCAACGTAATTTGATCTATTCAAAGTATAAGCTGAGGCTCTTCTTTTGTTTTTTCTTGTTTTTGATGTTCTTCTCTTTGGTACTGCCATCCTTACACCTCCTCTTATCAGTTTTAGCAATCTTTAATATTATATATTGAGTGCCCTTTCTTGTCAAGAGAATTATTTAACTAAATTTTTAGTATCCCTTGCTATCATAAGCTCTTCATTTGTAGCTATAACCATGATTTTAACTTTTGAATCATCAGTTGAAATCACATGTTCTCCACCACGTACATTGTTCTTCTCAGGATCAATTTTGATGCCAAATTGTTCAAAACCTTTTAGGATGTCTGCTCTCATTTCTATTGAGTTTTCACCTATACCACCAGTAAATACTATAGCATCAACTTTTTCGATTTCTGCCATGTATCCTGCGATGTATCTCTTTGCTCTTGTAGCAAACATATCAAGGGCAACTTGAGCTCTTTCATTGCCTTCTTTAGCTGCATCTTCTAGGTCTCTAAAGTCTGAACTTACTCCTGATACTCCAAGTACACCTGATTCTTTGTTTAGGATATTGTTCATGTCACTTGCAGAAACACCATCTTTTTCTTCGATGTATGTTACTACAGCTGGGTCTAGGTCACCTGATCTTGTTCCCATTACCAGACCTTCAAGTGGTGTAAGTCCCATTGTTGTATCAAAAGATTTACCATCTTTTACTGCTGTAATTGATGAACCATTTCCTAGGTGAGCTGAGATGATATTTGTTTCTTCAACTGGTTTTTCAAGTAATTCTGCTGCTCTATTTGTAATATAATTGTGGCTTGTTCCGTGGAATCCGTATTTTCTAATGCCATCTTCTTCATAGTATTTGTAGTCAATACCGTAAAGGAATGTTTTTGCTGGCATAGTTTGGTGGAAAGCTGTATCAAATACTGCTACATTTGGTACATTTGGTAGAAGTTCTTCACAAGCTTTTAATCCCATAAGGTTTGCTGGGTTGTGAAGTGGCGCAAATTTTGCAGAATCTTCGATGATAGCTTTTACTTCATCATTGATTAGTGCTGATTTTGTAGCTTTTTCTCCACCGTGAACGAATCTGTGTCCTACAGCATCGATTTCATCAAGGCTTGATATTACACCATTTTCGCTATCTACTAGGGCGTCAAAAACATGTCCTACAGCTTCTGTATGGTTTGCCATTGGTTCTTCGATGATATATTTGTCACCATCTTTTTTTTGAACTAGACGGCTTCCTTCGATTCCAATTCTTTCAACAAGTCCTTGTACTAATACATCTTCATTTTCCATGTCAAATAATTGATACTTTAGTGAAGATGATCCACAGTTAATTACTAAAATTTTCATTTTGGCTCCTTTTATTTTTAAGTTTCTATATGTATTATACCAAATAAGTACTTTTTACAAAGCTAATATGTATGTCTTATTTCAATTCTTAGACGATTTTTGTCAAATTCTTCATCATTTTCGTCTTTTTTATCAAAAACTTTTATATATATTTCACTATCAGCCTTTGAATCGCCAACACTTACATTGTCTAGAAAAATAAGATATAAGCCATCAATTTCTTTTCTATAATAATGGCCTACTCTAGATATATTAATCGTATAAGTACTATTATCATATTTATATCTCTTATTCCCTATAGACTTTGTTGTCTTTTTTGTTTTTTTACTATCTTCTTCATTATTCTCATCCTCCTCACTTTTCTTGTCATAATCATCTAAAATAATCTCAGCTACTTGGTCGCTATTTTCTTCCATAAAAGTATTCATAATAGATTCTGCCAAATATTGGGCTTGTTTTTTCTCATATAGACCCTTGGCATAGGAAGCAGAGTTTTTCTGCTGGTTGTAGATATAGGTGATGGTCAAGGAGATAATAAATAGAACTAGAAGAGTATAAACTGAGATAAATGCCTTTTTCATAGTCTATTCCCCAAGTAAATCTTGCTTTCGTATCTAAACTTTTGGCTATTTTCATTGATTAATATATGTATGATATTGCCTTCTTCGTATGTGATTTTGGCAGATTGGCACTTTGATATTTTTGATGGCGAATGGTTTTTGCCATTTTGGCTAATGATATTAGTATCGCTATTTTCAGTTGAAATATTATTCATATATACCACAAGTTCACCGTTGCTATGCGAATTTTGCTTGAAATCAAAAACATAAGTATCAAATTGTCCTCCTTCATTTGGATTTTTAACATAGGCCACAAAATTAGTCACACCATTTGGCTCATCTAGTAGATCAATTTTATAGGCACTTCTTACTATATTATCCACATAAAGGCAGGCATAGGAATATTCCTTGTAATCAAGCTCATTTTCATAAGATTTTTCTGTTAGATTTATAGCAATAGAAAATAGTGAAGATACTACCAAGATTAGGACAGAAATTATAGCAAGACTTGCAAGAAGTTCAATTAGTGTAAAACCACGTTTTTTCATCTACCACCTCTATGACCTCAAGTTCAAAATTTTCATACTCTGCTCTTATATAATCTAAATTCTCCCTATAACTTTGTCTATCAATATAAATATCATAGCCATTAATATTTACCAACTTCGATCCGTATGGGCTATCCGAAAAAGATTTCTCCTCTTCAATAGCTGCTTGGAGGGCGTAGACTATTTTTGCCTGGTCCTTAAATTTCTTAGAATTCTCATTGAGCTTACTTAATGCCGGGAGTAAAAACATAGCAATAAGGGCTAAAAATCCTAGGGCAATAATAGTTTCAATTAGAGTAAATCCTAATTTTTTATTTTTTGTACCTAACATAACCCAAACCAACCCTTACTCTTAATTCTACTAGCTTATCGTCATCAGCACCTTTAGGTACATTGATTTTTATCGTACCTGGATACGTAACTGTTCCACTTTTATTAAATCGAATTTTTTTCTCACTATTATAAGAAGAAAAGTAAATATTATCTAAATTTCTTTCTATTTCTGCGTCATTTAAATACTTGGAAGCTCCTAAAACACTATAAGAATTCTTATCAAATATTAATAAGTAATCTTCCCCTGTACTTATGGCCTTCATCTTGGCAAAATCACAGTCATTTATCAACGTTTGCAATTCTATATTTGCCTTGAAATTGTCGATTATGTTAAATCTCATAATTGCAATAGCACTTACAAGAGATATTATCCCAAGAACTGCTACTAACTCTATTAGGGTGAAGCCACGTTTTTTCATATCGGATAACCTCTAAATAAGACTATAATTAAAAAAGCCATAAAAATAAAAATACAAAAAGGTATTTCAATTTTTAAGGACCTGTACTTTAAAAATATAGATATTCCATAGATTGCCCCAAGCCAGATTGATATAAGAACGAACCGTATTATTAAGTCATTTTCTAGAAATAGGAATATGGCTAGGTAAAAATAAATATCTCCATCCCCAATCCCAGCTTTGGATATTAAATAAATCAACAAATAGCTAATAGCAAAGCCTAAAATAATATAGACAAATTTTATATCAAAGCCAATATATAGGTACCTATAAATAAGTCCAATTATTGATAATATACCAACTTGGACCATATAGATGTCGTATGTCTTTAAATCAATCAAGGCTATAATAAGGGCAAGCATTAGGCCAAAAAACAATAAAATAGATCCTAGAATATTTGAATAATCAAAAATTATCGCAAATACTAGCCCTAGGATAAGTTCAACCATAAAAGATTCTAGAGGAATTTTGCTTTTACAATACCTGCACCTGCCTCTTAGAAAAATGTAGGATAATATAGGGACTAAGTCTCTTGCCCTTAGCCTATGGCCACAAGAATCGCAGTGGCTTTGAGGAAAAACTATACTTTCACCCCTGATAGTTCTTAAAACTACAAGATTTGCAAAGGAAGCAAAAGTGCTCCCTATAATAAATATAAAAATTTTAGTTAGCAGCATTATCCGTTTCAGTTTCTGTTTTTACTTCTATATCACCATTCGTTTTTATTGTTACAGTATAGTTTTCACCCAATTCCTTTTTTAAGGCATCTGGTACTTTTGGCCAACTTTGAACGTACTCTTTTTCTTCTCCATCTGGCCAGGTTATATCTTTATCAACCCCATCGGCTAATCTCATAGTAGCTGCTGATTCTAGCATATGTACATTGGCTTTGTGGGCAGAAATTGCTGCTTGTTTCTTAGATTGCTGATATTTTGGTATAGCTATGGCAGCAAGTATGCCAATTATCGCAATAACTATGACAAGTTCAATAAGGGTGAAACCTTTCTTCTTTTTATTTTTCATATAAGCTCCTTTTTATATTGCATTTACTGAATCAAATATCGGTATGGCAATTGAAAAAACTACAAATCCAACTATTATGCTCATAAAAATAATCATAAGTGGTTCTGCAAGATTGGCTATTCTCTTTAGTTTATATATGTAATCGTTGGCATAATATTGGCTTGCTTTCTGCAAGGCCTCAAGCAAGTTTCCACTATCCTCTCCTATCTTAATCATCGATTTAAAAAGTGGACTAAAATCTTTTTTATCTTCAATACTATTTGATAGGGTCAATCCATGATCCAAATCCCTTATAATTTTATCTATCTCAGCTTTTATATATGTATTTTTAAAGGACTCTTTTATAAGTCTTAGCGAGTCATTTATTTCAATATCGCCAGATCTTAGTATAAATAACAAAGATGATATTTGATATTCTAGCTTTTCCTGCCTAAGATTTTTAAATGGGCCATGTTTATAATGCAAGCTATCTATTTTATAGGCCACATCCTCGTCTTTTTTTAGTATTAGGATTGAAAATACTATAACCAAAACTATAAGCAGGATTAGAAAGCCATAATTATTAATAAATTCACTTACCGCCAATAATATCATTGTAGCTCTTGGCAAACTTTGGCCACTTTCTGCAAAGAGATTTTGAAATGTAGGCAAGACAAAATTTAGAATAAGTACAACTATCAAAATCGTCATAGCGAAAAGAACAATTGGATAAGTCAAGGCTTCTTTTATAGTGGACTTATTCTTATCTTCTTCTCCAATATAAGTTGATAAATCATCCAAAATGTCTGAAAACTTGCCGCTTTTATCACCACTTTTAATAAAGGCTATGATCATAGGATTAAAATACTTTTCATTGTTGGTAAAGGCTTCATATATGGATAGGCCTCTATCTAAATCTCCATTCACACTTGCCAGTGCCTTGGTAAGATTCTTGTCAACTTTCTGCCTTTCGATTATTTTTAAACTAGTATCAATTGCTATTCCAGAATTTAGCAACAATGATAATTGTTTTAAAAACAAGGACATAACCCTGCTGTTAATTTTTTGAGGGATAATGTCCTTGTTTAATATATCTTTTATTTTATTAAGATCATTCACTTTTTATACAGATAGTAACTCTTTGTTTTTCTTATCAGCAACTTCTTCTAGTAATTTAATATTCTTATCTGTGATATTTTGAAGTTCTTCTTCTAGTGAAAACCTATCGTCTTCTGTTATGTCGCCAGATTTTTCTGATTTTTTGACTTCATCCATAGCATCACGTCTTTTGTTTCTTACAGATATTTTCGCTTCTTCTGCATACTTGTTAACTTCTTTGGTATATTCCTTACGTCTTTCTTCTGTAAGTACTGGGAAAGGAAGTCTTATCACTTCACCATCGTTTTGTGGGGTTATACCAATATTAGCTTTCAAAATAGCATTTTCTATTGGACCAATATTTTTTCTATCCCAAGGCTTGATGACTAGAAGTCTTGCTTCTGGGATTGAAACAGTTGCAGCTTGGTTGATTGGTGTTTCAGTTCCATAATATGAGAATGTAATACCATCCAAGATAGATTCGCTTGCACGGCCTGCCTTAATATTTGCTATTCTTGTCTCAAAAGATTCAACAGCTTGCTTCATTTCTTTATTAGCTGTATTTTTAATCTGATCGTAATTCATTAAAATTTCTCCTTTACAATTGTACCAATATCTTCTTCCTCAGTAAAAATCCTCACCATATTCTTAGGATCATCTATACCAAATGCTATTAGTGGCATATTATTATCCATAGCAAGGCTTGATGCAGTTGTATCCATAATCTTTATTTCTTGTTGGAGGATTTCTTTATAGGTTAGCCTATCGTATTTTATGGCATCGTCATAAATATTTGGATCCTTGTCATAAATTGCATCAGTACCAGTCTTACCTAGAAGTATTACATCGGCATCTATCTCAAGAGCGCGTAAACTTGCAGTAGTATCAGTTGAAAAATATGGTAGACCTGTTCCAGCAGAAAAGATAACAATTCTTCCCTTTTCCAAGTGTCTTATAGCACGTCTTCTTATATATGGTTCTGCAACTTCTTTCATATCAATTGCAGTCATAAGACGAGTATCAAGGCCCATCTCTTCAAGAGAACCTTGAATCCTAAGACCATTCATAACTGTTCCAAGCATTCCAATATTATCAGAGCTTGCCCTATCGATAGTAGTACCAGATCTTCCTCTCCAGAAGTTGCCACCACCAACTACAATTGCTATTTCAACACCTAGCGAATGTAGTTTTTTGATAGATTGGCAAATATTTTCAATAACATTATCATCAAATCCAAAGCCCCTATCACCTGCTAGGGCTTCACCGCTTAGTTTTAATACAACTCTTTTAAATTTTTGCAAAACACCCTCCTATTAATATAAATTATAACCTATTTTGAAAATTTTTAACAGAGTAAAAGATAAATTATTTTATTATGCTTTGAATTATTATTAAAATTCATATGATATATTTAAGATTTTCAATGTTATTAATGGTCCATTTTTATTTAACCAAAATATACTATATGCTATAATTATATTGCCTATTAATTAATAGGTGAAAGGTGGTGATTAAACTTGTTTACTTCCATCTTGGAAAATTTTATTTTTCCCTTGCTAGTAGGAATAATATTAATTGCAATAAGCAACTATCATTCCAAAAACAAATCGAGTAGGAGAGAGATGATTAATTCATCTACCGACCTCTCACACCACCGTACGTACGGGTCCGTATACGGCGGTTCTACAGTTTAATATGAACTTTATTGTAATAGCTGACTAGGGACATATAACCCCTTTCAGCTATTCTTTTGTTGTTAAGAGCTCTGCTTAGTACTGGGCTTTTGGCTATTCTCCAATAGGATCTGCGTGTATTTACCCATTTCCAAGCTTGGAATTTTTCTGTTCCTAATTTTACTAAGTTTGTAAATTTAGTTTTTACTTTCTTCCAGCCTTTCCATGCACACATTCTGATTCTTCTTCTTAACCATTCGTCTAGTTTCTGAAGATGCTTTCTCATATTTGCTAGTTTGAAATATTGAATCCATCCTCTTATGATTTGGTTGATTTTTATTCTTCTTTGCCTATAGCCTAATGCATTACTTCTACTTGTTACTGCCTTTAGTTTTGCTTTTAGTTTCTTTAAGCTTTCTTTGTGTACTTTTAATTGGGTTCCGTTGTTTTGGTAAAAGCCATATCCCAAATATTTTGTTTGACTTAATTTTCTTATTGAGGTCTTCTCCTCGTTAACTTTAAGTTTTAATTTTCCTTCTAACAATTTCTTGACTCTTTTGTAGTATCTTTCGGCTGCTTTTCTATTTCTTGCGAATATTAGCATGTCGTCTGCATATCTTACATATTTGTATCCCCATTTTTCAAATTCTTGGTCAGCTTCATTTAGGTAGATGTTTGCTAGTAGTGGGCTTAGGGGTCCACCTTGTGGTACTCCTTTGTCTGATTTTACTTTTATTCCATCTATCATTATTCCTGATTTTAGATATTTGTGTATTAGGGATATTACTTCTCCATCTTTTATTTCTTCTGATAGGATTTGTATGAGTTTAGATTGGTTTACTGTGTCGAAGTATTGTTCTAGGTCTAAGTCTACTACCCAAGTATATCCTTCGTCTGCTATTTCTTTTATCCTTTTTAGGGCATCATGGGCACTTCTATTCGGTCTAAATCCATAGCTGTTTTCTGAGAATTTCTTTTCATAGATTGGGCTTAATACTTGTGCTATTGCTTGTTGTATTACCCTATCTGTTGTTGTGGGTATTCCTAGGTTTCGTTTCTTACCATTTGATTTTGGTATTTGTACTCTTTTTACTGGTTTGGGTTTGTATTTCCTTGCTCTTATTTGTCCTAGTATTTTATCTTTGTTTTCTTTTAGATGTTCTAGGAGTTCTTCTGTTGATATTCCATCTATTCCTGCTGAGCCTTTATTGGATTTTACTCTTTTAAAGGCTTCGTTTAGGTTGTTTTTATGGAGTATTTTTTCTATCAGTTCATTTTTGGTATTTTCTTTTGAGTTAATCTTATCATGACTGTGTCCAGCTATTTTATTTTCACTTTCCGAGCTATCTTTGATTAGTCTGGTTGATTTTCTACAGTCTTTGTCATGATTAGTTTCTTTCATAATTTTATACCTCCTGTAGTTCAGTCCTTCCTAGTTTTTTTTCTAGTACTATGACTTCTGCTGACTTCTCACTATTAGTTGTTACTACTGGTTTGCTAGTGAGACCTCCTCGGGTAAGGGCATATTCTTTCCTCTCATATATCTGCCACATTTACATTTACGTATTCCGTGTAGCTATTGGACTTTACTTTGTTACGCAAGCTTATCCTACGTAACTGCCTGATGTGATTTCTGTTCGTCAGACCAAGAGTTTGCCTAGGGCTTCCTTCAGATTCCACCTCACGGTGGACACCCTTGCCTTTGGCTATGTGTTTCCCACTACCGGGTACACTTAGGACTTTCACCTTTTAGAATATGCTCGTGCCGAGCGCACGTAAATCAAAACTACCAGCTTAGCTGGTAGTTTGCACAGCGCCTAGAAGGCGCAAATACCGGCACGCCCCTATTGGGGCTCCGAGTATTATCTCCACATGCACCACTTTCGCAGCTTCTGCTTAAGCAGTTTATTTATTGCTTCTTTTTACTGACTCTCCCGTAAACGGGTCATAGTATTCCTTGATACTTATTTGATCCGCATAATAGTCTTCTTTTAGTTGATTTTGTATATATTCTTTTATCATTTTCTCATTTCGCCCTACTGTATCTACGTAATAACCTCTACACCAGAAATGTCTGTTTCCATATTTATATTTTAAGTTTGCGTGTCGATCAAATATTATTAGTGAACTTTTTCCTTTTAGATATCCCATTATTTCTGAGATACTATATTTTGGTGGTACTTCTATAAGCATATGGACATGATCTGGGCACAGCTCCGCTTCTATTATGTTTATTCCTTTTCTTTGACATAGTTCTCGTAGTATTTGACCTATGTCTTTTTTTAGTTTCCCATATATTTCTTGTCTTCTAAATTTCGGGGCAAATACTATATGATATTTACATCTCCATTTTGTATGTGATAAACTATTGTTGTCCAATTTATTCTCCTTGTTTTTATTGTGCATGTGGTTATCACAATTATATTACAAGTGAGAATTTTTTGGTCTTGAAGCTAAAGCTTAATCCCTCCACCTGCATAGCAGGTGGTTTTTTGTTTCGCTCACATTCGTTCGCTCAACTCACTTAAGTGAACGCAAAGAAAAAGACAGTAGTGGTCGCTACTGTCTTTTTTGATTCTATGAAGAATCGTATACTTTCTGTTACCTTGTGCTGTGAGCTTCAAGGGCTTTTTTAGATGAAAAGAGGTTGCATCTCTTATCATCATTATATTACAATCAACTTATTTTTCAATTAGTATAAACAAAATCAATAAAAAAAGTAACCATTGAAAATCAACGATTACTTTCATATTATGGTGCGGGATAAAGGACTTGAACCTTCACGAGAAATTCTCACTAGATCCTAAGTCTAGCGCGTCTGCCAATTCCGCCAATCCCGCATGGGGTGAGTAGTGAGATTCGAACTCACGGCCTCCTGGGCCACAACCAGGTGTCTTAACCAACTGGACCATACCCACCAGGTCATTACCCTATCTAGTATACACTATATAAAATATATGTCAAGTTTTTCTTAAATAAATTTTACAATAGCTTTACTAGCACAAGGCCTCAATATTTAACTGCAAGATATATTATATAATCTTATATCTTATGTGTCAAGTTTTTTATTAGATTTTTTATTTAAATGTAAATTAAACTTTTAGTAGTAAAATAAATCTAGAGGTGAGATGATGAAAAATAAGAAGACATTACTAAAAATTTTTGCAATAGTTATAGCTATAGCTATGGTTGCTCCAATTATATATAATGCTTATATTTCAATAGCTAGCATATGATTATTGAAAAAATAGATTATTCTGATAAATACAATCTAATTATCCTAACCATAGCTGGAGAAGAATTTTCTATAACTTATGATTTTTTTAATGATTTGAATTTATCTTTAGAAGATGAGGTCGATTTTGATACATATAAAGAAATTTTAAAAGAAAATCAATATAATATGGCTAAAAATTTTGCTCTAGGAAAAATTTCCTATAGTCAAAAAACTTCTTTTGAGCTCGAAAAATTACTTAAGGATAATGATTTTGATGCTGATGCTATTAATAAGACTATAGAGTTTTTAAAATCTTTCAAGCTAATAGATGATAAAGCTTATGTAAAATCATTTATAAACGACAAGAGCAATATATCAAAGTGGTCAAGAAATAAGATTCGCTATGCCTTGAGGTCGAAAAAAATTGATGACCAGCTTATAGAAACTTATCTATCATATATATCAGATGATGAAGAATTCCAAAAGGCCTATGATTTTGCAGTAAAAAAATCTCGTGGAAAAACGGACTATGATAATAAACAAAAAGTTTACAGGTATCTTTCTTCAAAAGGTTTTGAATACGATATTATATCTAGGGTCATCGGGGAGATTTTCCAATGACTTACGGCTATGTTTATATCTTAAGATGCAAGGATAATTCTTTGTATACTGGTTGGTGTATGGACCTTGAAAAGAGAATAGCTCTTCATAATTCTGGCAAGGGTGCAAAATACACTAGATCAAAAAGACCATGTAAACTTGTTTATTATGAGGAGATTGATAATAAATCTGAAGCTCTAAAAAGGGAAATAGCTATCAAAAAATTAACAAAAGCAAGAAAAGAGGACTTGGTTCGAAGTTTTAACAAATCATAAACTTCAAACAAGTCCTTTTTCTTATTTTCTAAAACTCATTTTTAACTTTTCAAAAAAGCCCAATTTTGCAATAGCTACAGCATTGCCATTAACTAAATTTTCTATAACATCCTTAAAATACTGTCCATTTTTTACAGTACCTAGAAATCTTGCACTTTTCCCATCAATAGCTTGCTTATGATTTCTTATATCATAATCCTCATCTGCTTTATTTATGAAAAATGTATCAGCAGTGATTGTACTATTAACTTGATTTTGACTAATTATCTCTACTGTTGTTTTTTCAGTTAAGAAATCTGGATTTACTTCATCTAAGATTATATAATCGTATGAGACTTCAGATAGAAGTTTATTTAAATCCTCACTTGCTAAATCATATTTATCTTCCAAAAGAGGGCTAATTATAAAGTCTAGATTGTCAGTTTCATGGACTATAATCTTATCTAGACCTGCCAAAGATGAAAAATAATCAGCTAGGTCATAGGTTATCATCCCATCTTTTTGAAAGAAATCTTCAATATTAGAATTGGCGTTTCTTTTGGCCTGAATTAAAAGCACCTTGCCGTTTTTTTGTAAGTATTCGGCAAGATTTACAGCAAAATCTGTTTTGCCTATTCCATTTTCACCTTTTATAACGTAAACTTTCATATTCCCCCCTGATTATCATCAAGATTTTCCATATTTTGGTTATTACCATTAATCTCGTTTGTAATATCGGTAATATTATTATCTAAATTTTCTATCAAATCACCGCCTTGGTCTGGAACGTTGTCGCCAAACTGAGCAGTGTCTACATTTTCCGGGCTTTCGTTTTGGTTTGATGAGTATACATTCAAATCAAAATATTTGGCTACTATATCTCTCATTATAGGCGATACATTGTAAGAGGTATCCCCTTGGGTTAGGATAATGCTTATGGCGATTTCTGGATCATCATATGGTGCAAATCCAACCATCCACGCATAGGAATCATATCCTACTCCATCAGCGTTCTTACCTTCTACTTCTGCTGTACCCGTTTTGATACCAATTTCTACTGGAAGTTCGCTTAGTATTTTGTTGTTTTGTGCTACAAGCAAGGCTCCATATTTGATATCTTCTAAGTATTTTCTATCTTTTAATTCTATCCTTGTTCCCTCAGTGACATTATTAAATAAAATATCTCCTGAATCGTGGTTGGTTACCTTATCTACTAGGGTGAATTTGTTTAGATATCCTCCGTTTGTAAGAGTTGCTATGGCCCTATTCATTTGTAGTGGAGTATAGGCATTTTGCCCTTGGCCCATAACTATATTTAACATATCCGTTATATCCCACTCAGCTTGGTTTAGGTAGGTATATTTGATTGTGTCTGCAAGTCCTGCCCTCTCTCCTTCAAGGATTAGTTCAGGATCATATCCTCTTTCATCTAGGAATTCTATAATCTTGTTACGATTCCATTCCTTTGGATTATCTGTAAAGTTTACTATATCTAGAACATCATTTTCAAATTCACTTCTTGATTTTTTGACTTCATCCTTTAGGTGGAGAGGAAGATTTTCATCAAGATATGCTTTTAGCATGGCCCTAGTTATTTGAATTTTCTTGTCAATTGATGGAATATTACCTGATGATTCTTTAGGTATATTTATTTCTACACCAGTGACTTGATCTAGGCCAAGTTTTTCTGCTGCAATTCTAATATCATTTAGTTCAAGCTTGGTTCCTATAGACTTGCCGTCTCTAGGGTTCTCACCAAGGGCTAGAACATAGAAATAAAAGTTGTTAGAATCTCTTATGGCTCCGTATAAGTTTTCCTCACCTTGGGTAATTCCATATTCTGTCCAAGCAAGGTTGTTAAATCGTCTATTTCCTATTTCAATATAACCGTAGTCAGTGATTACAGCTTGAGGGTCTAGGCCATTTTCCAAGGCAGCAAGAGCTGTTACAAGTTTAAAGGTAGATCCTGGCATGACAGCACTTTGACTAGCTATATTTAGCATCGGTCTTGGTACAAGTGGACCACTATCTTCTGGTACTTGTAAGCTTTCCCAGTCTGATTGAGAGATACCTGTTGAAAATAGGTTCGGATCGTAGTCTGGCAAACTTGCCATAGCCAAGACCTCACCAGTTTTGACATTAGATACTACTACCGCCCCACTTTCGGCATAGGCTGCTCTCCTTAGAGGTCTAAATATTCCATATTCTGATTGGTAGTCTGTACCCTCTCTAATTGCCTTTAAAACTCCTGCTAGGGATTTTTCGGCTTGTTCTTGAAGATCAGCATCAATGGATAAGTATAGGTCATCTCCTGGTTCTGATGGTGACTGTGATATAGTTTGCTTTCTATTACCTGCTGAGTCAACAGTCACTAGGCTCTTGCCATTTTTCCCTTTTAGGTTGTCTTGGTAGGACTCCTCTATACCAGTTTTACCTATGATTTCATCTCTCAAATAGTCTCTTTTTTTGACATATTTGTCCATTTCTTCTTCTGTGGCAATTGGTCCCATATAGCCCAAAATATGACTTGCTAGGTACCTATTTGGATAAGACCTTATAGGAATAGTATTTACATCTATTCCAGATGTCGCTTTTATATTTTCCTCGATTTTTAATACGGTTGATTCGTCGATATTATATACCAAGCTTATTGGCCTATAACCGAAGTTGCCTTGTCTATTTACTTGGTTATCAATGGTAAGAATACCAACAGCTTCAAGGTCTGAGAAATTTTCCAAGCCATTAATTTTTTTAAGATAGTTTAATATTTCCTTAGGATCTTTCTCTTTGTTTAAAACTTCGACAACTTTTTTTCTTGGATTGACCTTATCCTTTGCTGCATAGTAAGTGTAGAAATTGTCTTTTTCTATGTTAAAAGTGTAGTCCCAATCTTTTGGGTCATCTTCACTTACATCTATGTTCGGATATATATTATTCTTTGTATTGGCATTTTGAGCCATATATTTTATATCTTCTGATAATATAAGTGGTTTTAGTAGGCCGTGTTCATCTGCTAGCCTTGCTAGTTCATCTACCGGAGAGCCAGCTTGGGCATTTCTAAATTTAACATTTACCTTATAAAGATTTCTGTCATCTTCTGTATCAGTGATTACTTCAGTATCAAAGTTTGCATAGATGCCCTTATTTTCCAACTCTTGGATAAGGATATCTGCAGGTATAACATAAGCCCCATCGTCTTTGACAATAGCTTGGGTCAAGACGTCTTTTATTGTAGAAGATTTTACTATCTCATAGAAATCATCACTAGGAGTACTTTCGAGACTTATTTCAGGATAGGCTTTTGAAAGCTTAGCCTTTTTCTCTATCAACTCCTCATCGGCTTTTACTGCATAATCTTTTAGAGTAAGGCTTCCAAGTAGGCCTCTTTCATTTAATATATTATAGGCAAGAATTCTCGCATTTGAGTTCTCAAGTATAGATAGCAAAACAGACTTGTCGTTGCCAACAGCTCGTACTACTACATCTATAGGATTTTCATCTATAGAATAACCAGAAGACTTTAATTTTTCTTCTGAATTTTCCTTAAAAGTAACTTCTAAGTTTCCGTCTTTTTGGCTTACGTGAGCAGGTATATCTATTCCGCGTTTTTTAAGAGCCAAGAGGGCTGTTTTTATTGTCTCATATTCTATATTTTCATCTTTAATAGTTGATGTTAGAAAATCATAGATTAAATCATTATCTATAAGAGTTGATACAACAAGTTCATTTGGCATTTGCCCTAAGATAAAGTAGTCTTCGTTTCTCTTATAAGCAAAAGAATTTAGCTTTATTGCAAAGCCATCAGTATAGTTTACCCCATCTTCTTCTAGGATATCTACAAGCTTAGAAATGCTATCAATTCTATCCTCATCATCAAGTTTTAATAACTGGTCCTTATAAATTTGTACAGCAAAAGCAGGTACACTTGTTGCTAAAATTTTGCCGTTTCTATCATATATATTTCCACGGCTAGCAATCTCGTCTACCTCTTTAACTTTCCTGTTATCTGATAAGTCCCTGTAATAATCTCCTTGGCTGATCATAACTGTGTATAGTCTTGCTACAATTGCAAGGAGAGCTATTACAACCAGGACTTGGATAAGTATTAATCGTCTTTCTTTTTGTTTTCTCACTTAAAGACCACCCCTACATCCTGTATGTTGGTATATACATAACTTTTTTTACTAGATTTATATAAATCAAATAAATCAATGAATTTAGTAAGGCTTCAACAAGCAGTGGTATTGGAAGATATGTGCCCAATGTAGTTTTGCTCGTAAAAACATAGTAAATCAAATTAATCAAAAAGAAATTAAATATGCTAGCAAAAAAAGTTGATATAGCTCCACTTGGTTTATCTTTACTAATATTCATCACATCACTTGCAACAAAAGATCCTATCAAAAAATATGATAAGGCTCTAACCCCTATGAAGCTAGTAAATAAAAAGTCTTCAACAAGGCCAATAATCAAAGCTCCAAAGCCACCAATTTTGTAGCCCAATATTTGAGAAATTGCGACAATGGCTGGGATAATTATGTTGATATTTGCTCCAAATATATTTATCTTAGAAAAAATAGTAGTTTGTAGGATAAATGATATAAGTAAAATCAAAAATGTTTTAAATTTATTCATTCATTCCTCCATCTTCTTTTGTATTATCCTTAGTTTCATCAGATTGATATTCACTTTTGCCACTTAATACCAAAACCCTATAAAGGTGGTTGAAGTCGACTGGTGAATCTATAGTTATATTTTTTCTAAGGGAATCTTGGCTCATTGAAACATTTGAAATTGTACCAATATATATACCATATGGGTAGACTCCACCTAGGCCAGAAGTTAGAAGTACATCCGAGTTTTTGGCTCCACTATCTACATCTAGCATATAACCTTGGATAGTTTTTGATGTAAACTTATCTATAACTCCATAGTCATTGCTTCTAGCGTTGATAAATGAAACATCATTTGCCTCATTATTTATAGTCACTACTCTAGCTGTATTCTCAAAAACTTCAGTAATCTTGCCTACAAGGCCTGTATAATAGTCACTTTCTCCTATAGCTTGAAGGATGATGTCATTCTTTTTGACTCCATCTTTTTTGCCCTTATCGATGGTAAAATTGGATGTCATAGAATTTAAATCAGTATTTACAACGCTTGCCTTCAAGTATTGGTTGCCAGAAGAGCTTATGGCGTCTCTTTCCTCTTTTAGGAATTCTTCCTTATTTATAATAGTATTTAGCCTAGCATTTTCTATTTCTAGGGCCTTATTTTCTGCTTCTAATTTTTCAACTTGACTTCTAGTTTCTCTTGATCCAACTGTTCTTTCAACTTGGCCCATAATCTCTGATGATATGGAATAAGTCACTTTCTCTATTGGCTTAAAGATTGTATTTGCCAAGTTTGATCCTGCACCAGAAATTGTATCTGTTTGGGAAGAAATTATTATTAGCAAAACTAAAATACCTATAGTTATTAAAAAAGATTTGTTAGTTTTCTTTACTCTTTTGTAAACCATTTTTACCTACTTACGATATTTCAAAAATCTATCAGGTTCTTCTAGAATTTTTCCTGCCCCAAGTATTGCATCAAGACCAGGCTCTTCTGATATGTATGAAGAAATCTTAAGCTTAGATTCTATATATTCTCTGATTCCCTTAAGATTTGCAAATCCACCTGACAAATAGAATCCATCTCTTCTAATGTCTCCTGTTAGCTCTGGCGGAGTCTTTTCTAAAACTTCATAGATCATATTCATTACTTCATCAGCATAAGTAATCACAGCTTCCACTAGATCACGGCTCTTTACTTCTACTGTCTTTGGGCTTGCTGAAATCATATCTCTACCATCAACATCCATTGACAAATCTCCATCTTTGACTCTAAGACTTAGGATATTATTTTTGATATTTTCAGCAGTATTCTTCCCTATATCTAGTTTCTTATTCTTCTTAAATAAGTCAATAATGGCCTCATCTATATAGTCTCCTCCCTTTTTAAGAGAAGCATTGGTAACTATGCCATTTAAGGAAAGGACAGATACTTCTGTAGTGCCAGCTCCCATGCTAACCATAAGTATGGCCCTAGGGTCATCTGGAGATAATCCCATGCCGAAGGCTTGAGCTAGGGTTTGTGGGGCTAAGATTATTTCTCTACTACCAGCATGCAAGGCTGCATCTTCTATAGCCCTAGTCTCTATATCTGTAATCCCATCTGGTATTGAAATAACAACCTTTGGTTGGATAAGGCTCATACCAGGATTTATCTTATTAAAAAAATAATTTAACATTGCTTCAGTCAAGTTAAAATCAGTTATAACACCATTAACTATTGGTTTTACAACGTGGATGTTAGATGGAGTTTTGCCAAGCATTTCCTTGGCTTCGTTTCCTACAGCCAAAACTTTGGTAGAATTCTCATCTAATACCATCAAAGAAGGCTCGCTTAAAACCAATCCTTCATTTTTTTTGTACACTGAAACAGTGCTTGTTCCTAAATCAATTGCAAAGTCATTTGCAATCATCCTAAATTTCATTTATTATTTGCTCCTATATGTCATTCTCTTTTTTAAAACTATAATAATCATTTTCTCCTATTATTATATGGTCAAGAACATTAATATCTAATAAATTGCCAGCTTCTACCAGCCTTCTGGTAATATTATAATCTTCAGCTGAAGGTTTTGGATTACCACTTGGGTGGTTGTGAGCAAAAATTATTGATTTTGCAGATTTTTTGATAGCTGGCCTAAAGGCTTCCCTAGGGTGGACAAGGGATGAATCCAAAGTCCCCTTACTTACTAGTTCTTTAGATATTATAACATTTTTTGTATCAAGAAGGATAGCATAAAAGAACTCATTTTTCTTATCAGCTAGCTCTTCTTTTAGAAAATTGTAGATATCTTCGCTTTTTTCTATTTTTGTTATAGATCTCTGGTTGACTCTTTTGGCTATTCTCTTGCCAAATTTTAAGGATGCGACAATTTTGCTGGCCTTGGCAGCTTTGATTCCATTTATCTTAGTAAGTTCATTTACTTCTATGTCGTATAATTCCTGGTAGGAAAAATTTGCTAGTATTTCTCTTGCTAGTTCAATGGCGTTTTTTTCTTTGGTGCCAGTAGATAATATTATGGCCAAAAGTTCTTCATCGCTTAGTGAATCTGAACCCTCTTTAATCAGCTTTTCTCTTGGCCTGTCAGATAAATCAAAATCTTTAATCGTCTTTTTCATTATTAATATCTCCAAGATTTAATTTCTTCATATGGCTAGTTACGTAATTTACGCTAAGTCCAACAAAAAAACTTGTGAAAACTCCCATTATTACAAGGGCTGGAAAATATATAATCATCTTTACATTGCCCATAAATACCATAGCAACAAGTATCTGTCCAAGATTGTGGAAAAACGCACCAATCTCGCTTATACCTATAAAACTTGTGATTTTTGATAGGTATTTTAGGGCGATAGCCATGGCTATGGCTGACAATATTGCTCCTGCTATAGAATAGAAAAATGCAGAAACCGATCCTGTTATTAGCATCAATAGAAAAGACTTTAAAACCCCTACCAGTAAAGCTGATTTGAAACCATACATATAAAGGGTGATTAGAATAATCATATTTGAAAAGCCTAACTTTGCCCCTGGTATTGGAACTGGCAATGGAATCATATGCTCAAGTAAAGATATGGCAAGAGCCATAGCTGTAAGCAAGGCTATATTTGTTACATTTCTTATATCTTTCATCGGTTCACCCTATCTATACTATCATCTTCTTTTGACTTATCTATTACTTCTACATAGACTCTATTTGGCAAGCATATGATTGTTTCACCATCAACATTAATCTCTCTCATATGAACGCAAATTTGATCCCTACAATTTGCTTCTTTCATATAAGCCTTGCCATCTTTGATGACAACCTTGTTATACTTACCATCGCCATCTAGCACTATCTCTTTATCAACATCAAGTGGGTACTCTCCCACAAGTTTTGAATTGTGTTCTATCCTTATATATTGACCTTCTTCTTTGCTATTAAAGCTTTGAAAATAAATGGCCAACAAAAAACTTAATATCAATAATCCTAGGGATATAAATATATCTCCTTTTTTAAATTTCATATAAATACCTCATTATATGAGTTTACATTTTATATAATTTAATGTCAATTTTAAGGCCAAATCTAGGGAAAAAAAATAAACCGGATAACCGGCTTATTTTTGCTAATTAATTAAAAACTTCAATACATTTGTTTGGACATTTTTCTGCTGCTGCTTTTAATAATTCTACGTTCAATTCTGGATTGATATTTTCTACTGATAAGTTTTTCTTCATTTCAAAACCTTCAGGATAAGTTTTGGCGCAAAGTGTACAAGCAATACATGCTTTGTCACATTTTTTCCTAGCATCCTTACCTTTTTCTTGGTTTGAACATAAAACTACAGCTTTTTGATCGTATGGTACAAGTGTTATGATGTCTTTTGGACAAGCTTTGACACACTTACCACATGCTACACATTTGTCACGATCTACTTTGGCAACTCCATTATGTACGTGGATTGCATCAAATGCACATACATTTTCGCAAGTTCCACAGCCAAGGCAGCCAAAGTTACATTCTTTTTTACCACCAAATAAAGCTATTTGAGCTCTACAATCGGTAAGTCCAGAATATTCAAACATATCTTTAGCACTGTCGCAGTCACCATTACATTTTACAACGGCAACTTGTCTGTTGTCGCTTCCTGTTGCTTCCACTCCCATTGCACTTGCTACCAAGCTTGTTGTGGAAGGTCCACCTATTACGCATGCATTTACTGGTGCTTCACCTTTTGCTATTGCTGCTGCACATCCATCGCATCCTGGATAACCACAGGCACCACAGTTTGCACCTGGCAAGGCATTTCTTACGGCTTCTTCTGTAACTGATGTTTCTACTTTAAATTTTGAACTTATTAGACCAAGGGCAATAGCAAATAAAAATCCTAAGGTCCCTAGAACTACAACTGGTAATAATATCTCATTCATAAATGACTCCTATAATCCTGCAAAGCCCATAAATGCTATTGACATAAGTCCTAGAGTAATAAGACTCATTGGCGCACCCTTAAAGGCTTCTGGAGTATCATTTTCTGCAATTCTTTCTCTTATGTATGATAGGATCATCATAGCTAGCATAAATCCTAATGATGCTGCTAGGGCATAAACAATAGTTTGAAGCAAATCATATTGGTTTGTAATAGTTTTTATAGCTACGCCTAGTACTACACAGTTAGTTGTAATTAGTGGTAAGAATACCCCCAAAGCTCCATATAAGCTAGGCATATTTTTCTTCATTACAGCCTCTACTGATTGTACTAAAGATGCTATAACTAAGATAAATACTACAGTTTGTAGATACTCAATATTTAGTGGTTCTAGTAAGTAATATTGGATAAACCAAGTTACTATAGAAGCAAGAGTTATTACAAATATTACAGCAAAACTCATACCACGAGCTGTTTCAACTTTACTGGTTACCCCTAAAGTTGGGCAAATTCCTAAGAATTGTCCTAATACATAGTTTGATACAAATATTGCACCAATTATTATTGATATTAAATCTGACATATACACTCCTATTTAGCTAAAGCAGCTTTACGTTCTTTTTTGTTTGTATAAGCTGCATAAGCTGCAAATAATATACCTAGTACTATAAATGATGATGCTGGCTGTTGCAAGAATCCAATTGTGTATTCTGCTGGAATAATAGTTTTTCCTAATACTGTTCCTGCTCCTAATAATTCTCTAAAAAACGCTAGCACAGATATTGCTAATGTATATCCCAACCCTTGACCTAATCCATCAACAATAGATGCTACAGGACCATTTTTTGAAGCAAATCCTTCTGCACGAGCAAGGATTACACAGTTTACTACGATTAGTGGAATAAATATACCTAAAGATTTATATAAAGAAGGTACATATGCCCTAAGTACTAACTCAACTATAGTTACAAAGCCTGCAATAATTACGATAAATGATGGGATTCTTATTTCATCTTTTATAAAGTTTCTAAGTAAAGATACTACAAGGTTACTCATCACTAATACAAATATAACTGATAATCCCATACCAAAAGCATTTTGTAAAGTTGATGAAACACCTAGTACCGAACACATCCCAACTAATTGGACAAATACAGGATTGTTTTTAAATATACCATCGGAAAATACCTTACCTAGGTTTACTTTCTGTTTTCTTTTACTATCTACCTTTGTATTTTCGTCTACAAGAGGTCTGTCTATTTGTTGTTCCATAATAACTCCTACTCTAGACTAGCTAGTACTTCCCTAGCATCGTTAATTCCTTTTACAATAGTTGTAGTAGAAATAGTAGCTCCAGAAATACCTACGATTTCATTCTCACCACCAGCTTCTGAATATCCAACTTCATTATCCATATTTACTCCAACCATTCCCTCTTTAAAGAAATCTTGTTCCATTTCAGCACCAAATCCTGGTGACTCTGATTGGTCTAATGGAGCAAATCCTGTTATATTATGATCTGGATCAACACCGATTAGATATTCGATGTCCCCTCCATAACCACCAGGAGAATTGATTTGGAATACATATCCTTCTCCATCAGCTGTAATGGCTTTATAAACATTTTCTACTGTTTCTGGTTTATCCACTTCTAATTCTTCATATGAATCTGCAGGATACACTACAGATAGAGATTTTTTTAATTCCTGTGCTTGATTTTCTGCAACTACTGGAGCTGTCAGACTATTTGTAAATGCAAGAGCTAGTGCTACTACTGCTGTTATAACAAATAATCTTAAACCTAATTTAAAATTATTCATTTGCTACTCCTTTTTGTTTGCTATAATCCACACCAAATACCTTTGGCATAGTATATTTTTCAATTATTGGTACTACAAGGTTTGCAAGTAAGATTGAATAGCTTACCCCTTCTGGATATCCGCCAAAGGCTCTAATAACAGCTGTGATAAGTCCTGCTAGAGCTGCATATATTATTTGTCCCTTTGGAGTAACAGGGCTTGTAGTATAGTCAGTTAACATGAAAAATCCACCAAGTAATAGACCACCTGATAAAATATCTTTTAAGATGTTATCAAATCCTGTGAATAGGCCAGATAATATTGTAGCTGTTGCTATGTAAATAAGTGGCATTTTAAAGCTTACTACTCTTCTGATTAATAGGTAAATAAAACCTATAATTAATGCTAGTGCTGATACTTCACCAAGTGATCCTGGTATATTTCCTAAAAATAAATCCATAAGAGAATATGCATTTGGATCTGAAAGTGGTGTTGCAGCAGATACTGATGCAATGTCACTAACGTGTTTTAGTGTTGCTACTCTTTGAGGTGGCACGAAGTTACTCATATTGCTTGACCATGAAGCTAGTAAAAATGCTCTAGCTGCTAAAGCTGGGTTTACAATATTTTGTCCAAGTCCACCAAAGGCCATTTTAACAACAGCAATTGCAAATATTGAGCCGATTACTATTTGCCAAACTGGTAGGGTAAATGGCACGTTGTAGGCAAGTAAGATGCCTGTTACAACTGCTGATAGGTCATGAATTGTGTTTTCTTTCTTTCTTGCTTTGTTAAATAATGTTTCTGTTGCCACACAAGTTAAAACTGATGCTAGAACTAAAACTAAGGACCTATATCCAAAGTAATAAAATGCTGCAATTCCTGCTGGAATTAGGGCAATTATTACATCTAGCATTTCTTTTCTAACATTGCGGTTACTTCTCACGTGTGGAGAAGATGTAACTAATAGTCTTTTTGTATCTTCCATATATCTCCTCCTATTTACCTGCTTGTCTTATTTGTCTCTTACCAAATCTGATTGCTTCTACAAGAGGTCTCTTTGATGGGCAAATATAAGAACATGATCCACATTCTATACAGTCCATAATTCTTAGTTCTTCTGCCTTGTCAAATTTCTCTTTTAGTGAATATTTGTGGATATATAGAGGTAATAGGTTAACTGGACATACTTCTACACATCTAGCGCATCTGATACATGGTTCAGTAACTGGTGGGATCGCTTCCTCTGTTGTTTGAACTAGTATACAGTTAGTTGCTTTTTCTATTGGAAGGTCAGTTTTTGGTTGGGCAATACCCATCATTGGTCCACCGTTTATAAGTTTTCCAATTTCTCCCTTAGTACCTCCTGACGCTTCTAGGGCAAAATCAAATGGAGTACCAATTTTAACAAGCATATTTGTAGGATTAGCTACATTGTGACCTGTAACTGTCATAACTCTTTCTATGAGAGGCTTATCATAATAAATAGCTTCATAAACTGCATTTACAGTTGATACGTTTGAAACTATTACTCCAGCATCCATTGGAAGACCACCTGATGGCACTACTCTATTTAGTGTTGCATCAATTAATCTTTTTTCATCACCTTGAGGGTATTTTGTAGCAAGTTTTACTACTTTTAGTTCTGGCATATTAGTTGCATTGTTTGCATAATCTTTAAGATAATCTGCTATAACTTCATAAGCCTTTGCCTTGTTATCTTCAATTGCTATGATTCCCTCTTTTGCTCCAGCTGCAGTAACTAAGAGCTCTAGACCTTTTACTATTGCTTCTGGTCTATTTTTTAATATGTAATCATCACAGGTAACATATGGTTCACATTCTGCACCATTTACTATAACTGTATCTACAGCTTTTGCTGGTGTATATTTGATATGTGTTGGGAAGGCTGCTCCACCCATACCAACTATTCCAGCTTCTTTGATTTTTGCTACAATTTCTTCTTTTTGTAAGCTAACGTTATCATTTAGTATGTACTCTTTTGCTTGATCATATCCCTCAGTATCAATCACTACTGCTTGTGAGTTTTTACCTGAGGCGGTTTGGATATCGATAATATCGCTTACAACACCTGCTACTGATGAGTGGATATTTGCTGAGAAATTACCAACAGCCTGGCCGATTAAATCGCCTATTGCCACTTCATCTTTTTTGTTAACCAAACATTTGCTTGGGGCGCCTATGTGTTGAGTCAATGGAATAACCACAGTTTTTGGTACTTCCAATTTTAATAAATCACTATTTTCAGATAGCTCTTTATACTCGTCTATATGTACACCCTTTTTAAATGTTAAAACATCTTGGGCCATAAAAATCTCCTTCTTATTTTCTTTCCATTAACTATTATAAATTAGTTTTAATTATTGAGCAACTAATTAGGCAATATCATCTAAAATATTGCCCAAAAAAATCATAAAATTGTTATATGCAAGTTGCCCCAAATCTGATAATTCAAGGTTAGTTGGAAGTCCATCCTTATAAAAAGTCTTGTAAACTTCATAATTTGCCATAACCTTTGTGACATATTGCCTTGTCTCATCAAAAGGTATCTTTGAGATATCTGGATTTACTTTATCAAGAATTCCTTGATCTATCCATTTGTCGACATTTCCTACCCCACCATTGTAGGCAGCAAGGGCTAATTCCTTGTTGTTATAATAATTATATAGGTAGTTGTAATAGCCAACCCCAAGTTTGAGGTTATAATAAATGTCATTTAGCTTATCTGGATAGTAGTCCTCTCCTATGACTTCTGCTGAGTGTTTGGCCGTCTCATCTAATAACTGCATCAAACCCTTGGCTCCTTGGTGAGATTGTGCATCATTATCAAAATCTGATTCGACCTTTACAATAGAAGCTGTAAGCAAGGGATCGACATTGTATTTATTTGAATACTCATTTATCTGATCTTGGTAATTTATCTGAGTTCTAGATGTTTGGTAGGCAATCACCCCATAGCTTACTGCCACTAGGGTAAGGACTGTCAGAAGAATAAATCCTAAGACTTTTCCTATAAATTTTAAAACTTTCATAATAAATCCTTTTTTTCCAAAACTATTTTTAATTCTTTGATCAAATCTGCTACAGAACCGCTATTGTCAAAAACTACATCGCTTTGCTCTTGCATTTGGATTTGCTCTTTTTGCTTTTCTATCTTTTCTTTGGCATAGGATGCATCTATATTATCTCGATCCATCAGCCTTTCTACTTGGGTATCGTGATTTGCAGTTACAAGCCAAACTTCATCACAAGCAAATTTCTCTTTCATTTGAAAATATAGAGGAATTTCTACAAAAACCACTTTTTCATCCAGGCTATCAATAGTTTTTTCTAGCTCATTAACGATATTTTTGTGGGTTAATTGATTTAATTCCAATAATTTATCTTCATCTGAAAAAATAATCTTCGCTAATTTTTTCTTATCCAAGTTATCACCATCAAAGGCATCGGTAAAGGAAGGTGAATTCTTGATAGCCTGGTAATTTAAACCACCAACTTCTAATAATCGCCTGTTTGTTTCATCCGCTGATAGGACTGTAAAACCCAAATCGGATAATAGCCTTGATAAGGTAGACTTGCCAGAGGCTATGGTTCCTGTAATTACTATTTTACTTGGATTCATACATACTCTCTCCAGTATCTATATCAACTAATAGTGGGACAGGAAGTTTTGCGGCTTCTTCCATGGACTTTCTTAATATCTCTATTGCTTGGTCCTTATCATCAATGCTTGATTCAAGGATAATCTCATCGTGAATTTGTAAGATTATTCTAGCATCAAGGCCAGCTTCTTTGAGATTTTCATAAGTTTTTATCATAGCTATTTTTATGATATCAGCAGCCGTTCCTTGGATTGGAGTATTCAATGCAACTCTCTCACCAAAGCTTCTTACGTTGAAATTCCTTGATGAAATCTCTGGTATATACCTTCTCCTGTGAAATAGTGTTTCAGTATAACCTTGATCTCTTGCTTCTTTGATAATATTATCCATATATTTTTTGATATTTGGATAACTTGCCTTGTAGTTTTCTATATAATCTTTAGCAACTTTTCTAGGAATATTTAGATTTTGAGAAAGACCGTAGTCGCTTATACCATATATTATCCCAAAGTTTACAGCCTTGGCATTGTATCTTTGAACTTTTGTAACTTCCTCAAGTGGAGTATCAAAAACTTCTGATGCTGTCTTTGTGTGTATGTCTACACCATTTATAAAGGCATCTATCATATTTTGATCTTCTGATAGGGAAGCTAGAATCCTAAGTTCTATCTGAGAATAGTCAGCATCTATCAAAATCATACCAGGACTTGCTTTAAAGGCTTTTCTGATTTTTCTGCCCTCTTCAGTCCTTATAGGTAGGTTTTGAAGATTTGGCTCCGTTGAAGAAAGTCTACCAGTCGATGCAATATTTTGTCTAAAAGTAGATCTTATCCTACCATCCTCATCTATAGAATTTTCAAGGCCCTCAATGTAGGTTGAACGCAACTTGTACATTTCCCTGTATTGTTCGATTTTTGGTATTATTTGGTGCTTATCCCTAAGTTTTTCCAAGACTGATGCGTCAGTAGAAAATCCTGTTTTGGTTTTTTTGATAACAGGCAAGTCCAAGTCTTTAAATAAGACTTCTCCAAGTTGCTTGGTAGAATTAATATTAAATTCTGATCCTGACAGCTCATAAATGTCTTTTGTAAGATTTTCTATAATCTCATCTATTTCAGCTTTTAAGCCTTCTAAAACCTCTCTATCTGTGACAAATCCAGCAATTTCCATTTCAGATAAAACCTTGGATAATTTAATTTCTATATCCTCATAAAGGTCATACATTTGATAATCTTTAAGTTCGCTAACTAATTTATCCTTTGTATTTTCCAATGTGTATAGGACAGATCCTAAGTAATTATTCAAATCATCCTGGTCTATATCCATATATGATTTTGTTTTTGCTCCCTTGCCTATGAGATCAACCGAGCTTATCACTTCGTAATCAGAGTAAGCTTGGCTTAAGGTTTTTACATCATAAGATGACCTGGAAGGATCTATCAGATAATGCATGAGCATTAGGTCATGGTAAGGTAATTCTACATCTATGCCGATTTTATCGAGTAAGACTATGTCTTCTTTGATATCAAATGAATTCTTTATTATCTTCCCATCTGCAAAAATATCTTTAAAATCTCCAACAAAATCTTCATCTGGGTCTACGATAAATGTTTTTGAATCTTTTGTTTTTATAGCAATCTTATGAATATTTGAGTGGATGTAGTTATCCCCATCATATATGGCCTTAAAAGTAAATTCTTTGCCACTTTTTATCTTATCAACTAAAGCTTTTAAGTCATTTGTTGTATCTAGGTCAAAAGATTTTTCTTCTACTGCTACATCGCTATTTTTATCAAGTTTTTCTATAAATTTATTAAAGTTATACTTAGAAAATTTCTCTCTAAGGTTTTTCTCATCAACTTGACCTAATTTCAAATCATCTAAGTCAATTTCTACTGGTGCATTAGTGACAATGGTTCCGATTTTCTTGCTCATATAGGCAATGTGTTCGCTGTCAATCAGATTTTGCTTAGTCTTTTTCCCAGAAACTTCATCTATATGCTCGTAAAGCCCCTCTATTGACCCGTAGTCTTTGATAAAGCCAATTGCTTTTTTAGGACCGATACCATCTACACCTGGTATATTGTCTGACTTATCACCCTCAAGTCCCTTAACATCTATGAGCTGCTTTGGACTTAGACCAAATTCTTCCTCTATAGTTGCAAGGTTGTATTCCACCATATCGGAAATACCCTTTTTGGTAAGATAGACAGTAATATTTTCATCAACCAACTGCAGATAGTCCCTATCTCCAGTGATTACTACGACCTTATAACCAGCTTCTTGGCCCATATTTGCATAGGTTCCTACAATATCGTCAGCTTCGTAGCCATCAAGGTCAGTATATTTTACTCCCATTGAATCAAGGATATCTTTTAAAATACCAAATTGATAAGAAAGTTCTGATGGCATCTTATCTCTAGTTGCCTTGTAATCTTTAAATTCGTCATGACGGAAAGTTTTGCCAGACCTGTCAAAAGCAACAAGTACTGAATCCGGCTTGTAATTATCAAAGGCATTCTGGTACATGGTCAAAAATCCATAGACACCATTTGTCATAACCCCATCATTATTTGTAAGATTAGGCAGAGCAAAAAAAGCCCTAAATATTAAACTTGATCCATCAATTAACATTAGTGTTTTTGTCATAAGAACTCCTTAGTAATAGTATAACGCATATGGTTGATATTTTAAAGATTGCATTAAAAAAAGCCCATAATCTGTGGATTATGAGCATTTTTAATATGTATTGAAGCTTTTTTGGTCCTCGACCCTACGGGTCTGCGGTTATTTCGCGCTTGTTGGCGCGAGCGCTCCTTTAGCCGCGCGGGCTTCGTGCTTAAGCACGACCACTCCGTGGAGGGTCCTCTCTTAGCCGGACGGGCTTGTTTAAATTGTGCCTTCGGCGATTTTTAGGTCCTCACTTCGTTGCGGTTGTTTCGTGCCTATAGGGCACGACCCCTCTCTGCGCCGGGGAGGCGAGTTATGGTGCCGGTGGTGGGACTCGAACCCACACGCCCTGGTGGACAACAGAGTTTGAGTCTGTCTCGTCTGCCAATTCCAACACACCGGCAAAATGGTTACTAAGATAGTATACCATATTTTATTTGCCTTGTAAACGCAGTTTTTTATAATATCCCGAAAAATAAAATTTCATTGATAATATTCCTATTACAATGCCAAGTATTATACCTGCTAGAACGTCTGACGGAAAGTGGACGTGGAGGTATAGCCTGCTAAATGAGATTAAAATAGCCAAAACTAAGGTGAATATTCTTAGTGATTTTGATTTGCCCATAAATAGTATAATTGTCGCAAATGTGGCAGCATATGAGCTGTGTCCTGATGGGAATGAGGCATTTCCTACTTTTGGTATTAATAATTCTAGTCCCTTAACGTATTCATATGGCCTTGTTCTATCAACGATGTTTTTTAGGCCCAGGTTTATAATTATTAAGTTTCCTATAAAGGCAATAATCATTATTTGTGCCATTTTTTTGTATTCCTTTGTTGATAAGAATACTATTATTAAACATATCCAAAGTATTGCCCCATTTCCTAGAGAAGATATGGCAACCATAAATTCATCTAGAAATGGGCTTCTTATTTTTTGTATAGCATTTAGTATAGAAAGTTCAAAACTTGTAAAAGAATTCATTCTAATTTCCCTTATCTATGGTTTCAACAGTCATATCATAAGCTTGTTGGATTCTCGATCTTTGGTAGTCATCAACTTCGTCATAGTATTTTCCACCATCTAGGAAATCTTCTGCCACATGTGTTTGAACACTTGTTCCAAAGTCATTATATTTTACACCCACCCAGATTGGATGAGCCTCAATATTTTCAATTGATGTTGATCCATTTTTAGGATTTTTAGCCAAGTCTATCTCGTAGCTTACTGCTTGTTCTGTTCTAATATCGTTGTTGTTTTCAAGGTTTTGAAAAGAGATAAAGTTTCCTAGAGCATAGGCTATAAAGCCAGTCCTACCATCACTAGCTTCGTAGTATTCGTACGGTTCAACAACGTGTGGGTGGTTGCCTATGACAAGGTCTGCTCCCCATTCAATCATTTCTCTACCTAGTTCTACTTGGTCAGCACTTGGATCAGAATGATATTCTATGCCCCAATGTGGATAGACTATTACAAAATCAGCACCATTTGCCTTCGCCTCTTTGATGTCAGATTGTATTTCTTCTGGGTTAAGGTAATTTAGTTCCGGTATTTCTTCTCTAACTTGAACTAGGTCAACTAGACCATTTGCACCATAAGTATAGGCTAAAAAGGCTAATTTTATTCCATTGACATTTTTATACAAAATTCTACTTTCTCCAGACTCTTTTGAACCCACATGGTCAATGCCCAATTCATCCATAGCTTCAATTGTTGTAAATAAGCCTTCGACCTCTGTGTCAAGTGAGTGGTTATTGGCTGTTGAAAGGACATCAAATCCTGCATCTTTGATAGCTTCTAGGTATTCCTTTGGCGCATTAAATCTAGGAAATCCTGCATATGCCAAGTTAGGATTGGTTGTTGTTTCATAATTTCCTATAGAAATATCTGCATCGCTAATATAATCACTGACGTAGGCAAATGAATCTGAAAAATCGTAGGCCCCGCCACCCTTGTTGTAGGCGTATTGGATTTGAGCTAGGTGAGCCATGATATCGCCAAAAGTCTTTATCTTAACTGTATATAACTGTTGGTCTTCTTGATCTTCTTCAGTTTCTTTTTTATCAACTTCCTGGCTATTTTCTTCTATTACTTCCTCGTTTTGAATATTTTCATCAATGTTTTCATCATTTTGGCTTTGGTTGATATTTTCAATCAAATCAGCTGTTCTAACTACTTCTTCTTCGCTAGTAGGTTCAGCTTCTTTGCTAGAACAAGCTACCAAAAAAACACTAAGGAATAATACACTAAAAATTTTTCTATTTATCTTCACTAATTGCTCCTATTATTCTAAATATTATAATTATACTATATATATTCTACAACATTTTACGCTTTAAGGGTATAAGTATCTAATGTACGGAGGAGTTTATGACATTTAACGATACTTTAGGTGTAGAAATACATGAAATGAATGATCAATATTTGGAGATGAGAATCCCCTTTAAAGATGAATATAAAAATGAACTTGGAGCTGTACACGGAGCTATAATTATGGCCCTTGCTGATGTTGCAACTGGTATTCTGGCCAATCAATTAAAATATACCGCTCCAACTCAAAGCTCATATACTAATTTTTTAAGACCAATTTTGGATACTAAATATATTTATGCCAAATCTGAAATAATTAAAAGAGGAAAAAGGACTGTTACTGTAGATTGCAAAATATGGTCCGATGATACAAAACTCGCTGCTGTAAATAGGTCAGAATTTACCATTGTTGAAAATATAAGAAAGAAGCCATCTAAACTTACAGAAAGTTTAAAATCAGGTAATTATGAAAGATATTAAAAAATTAACTCATCTGATAAAATGATATGTACCCTCTTTACTAGAAAACTCAGTAAGGAGGGTATTTTTATGAAATATAGTTATGAATTAAAAAAAGAATGTATACAGTAGTACAGAGAATGAAAATGGGCGGATACACCTGAAGGAGTTAAGGATAAAATATTTCATGATGCAATCAGAAAATGCTTTAAGTTAGAAAAACTTCATGGTCCAGAAAATTTAAAACATGGATGCCACCTATAAGATATAGGTTAGCATCCACTATAACTAATTAATTAAATATTGTGTCCATTTCTATGGGTAACTTCAAATTTTGGAAGGTTCTATAAATTATTAAACTGTTCCCATCAATTTTAATACAATATTTGCAATAACAGCTGAGCCTATATAAGTTCCTACTAGGGCACATAATGTTATTACTACTATTTTTAGACCTTGTTTTTTGAATGAATCTAATTCTTTTGCTGATGAAATTCCAGCGTATGCCAAAATTGGTGTACAAAGTGGCAATAAATCTAGATGAGCCATAGCTTCATTGAAAGGTGCTGCCACTGGTGAAATTCCAGGAATTGATGCGAAAGATGCTAAAAATGCTATATATAGAATTGTTGGTAAATTTATGTGAACTTTTTGAAGTAAAAGATCCAAAATTAAACCAAATACAGTAATACCAAATAACCAAAGCATTCCAACTAAAACATCTGCAATGGTTGAATCTGATCCCATTCTAATACTTGAAATATAAAGACCAGCTATAGAAATTACTGCTGTTATACATAAAACTCCTAAATATTTTGAAAGAGTTTTTCCAAAGCCTAAATTTACTTCTTTTTCATCCTTTTTTTCAATATGACGAGTTGGAGCAAGAGCAGCTTTTTCTGCTTCATATTTTTCTTTTCCTTTACAAATTTTATATAGCCATTCTGCTATAGGAATTCCTAAGAAAAATGCAACATAAACTGTATCAACTGCTGATAAAACTTGACTTGTAGCACCATATCCCATTAATGCTTGTTCTTTTTCTGGAAAAGCTTCGATAATTGGAGCTATAGCTCCACTCATCATAGATGCAGATCCAGTTCCTGCAGCCATAGATAATGATTCAGGACTAAACCATGGAATATTTACAAAAATTGATGAAATTATAGAAAATGCAATTGTTCCAAGAAGTGTTCCTGTTATGTATGAACCCATAACTCCACGACCTTCTGGAGAATCTAATCCATATAAATTTGCAACAATTCCAAGTCCTTCTTCTCTAGAAATAGAAAAACCAGAACCAATAGCTGTTCTATCCATTTTAAATACAAAAACTGCAATTGGAATAGAAATAAAAATTGTACCAAGGTTACCAAATTCTTGTAAGATTAAAGCAGGTCCTGCCTTAATAACAGTAGAAATATTTGGTCCAATAGCTGTTGCCATAAAAGCAATCAAGAACAAACAAGAAATGCTGACATATTCACCAGCTCTTGCCATATCACGTTCTGAAATAGAACTTTTACTTAGTCTACGAGCTACAATAATTCCAATAATAAGTGCGTAGATCATTGGTAGAAGCTTAAATTTAACAATTCCAAGATCAAATGGAATAATTCCAATAGCTTCTGCTGCAATAACTACAAGTAAAATAATAATATGTAGTCTCATATCAGTAAGAATACTTTTCTTTTTCATTTTTACCTCCTTATGTAATAAATCGAAAAGGCAAATGAACAAACCTTTTCTTAAAACCGATTTGTTACTTTAATCTGTTAAAATCAAGCTTACAAACCGTCCAATGAATAGGTTAGCATCAATAATGTTATTTGTCAATAAAGTAAAAAGAAATATTTTTATCATTTGTTTATAATAATTCTTATAAATTGATAAATATACTTTAATCTGTTTTAATTATTTCAAAATAATGATATAAATTATAATTTCTACTTATCTAGTATAGATTTTTATCAAAACATTTATTAAAAAATATCATATAACTTTTTCTAAACAAGAATTAATCATATGTAAATTCATGAGCTTAGAACTCTTTATAAGTATATAATTTGATAAAATAAATTAAATTTGTATTCTAAAATAACTAAAAGACGGAGAAACTTTCTTTGGATCTGAAGTTATTAATAAGCTTAATAAATTCAAAAAAATGATTCAAGCAATTATTGGAAACAGGTATGATAATTGTCTAGACGATGTCATAGATAAAGTTATACCAGAGATATTTTCAAAAGAAATTAAAAAACACCTAGAATAAAACTAGATGTTTTCTTTTATATACTTCAAAGCATCGCGTTTTCCCTTGCTATTAGCTATGAGAAAAACTCCTATAGCAAATAACAATATGAGAAAAGAATTAAAGTATTTTATATAATCTTCTTGGATAATAGTATTGGTTTTCAATAAGAAATAAAAACTTATGCTTAATATAATTATCAAAATTCCTATGATCAAATCACGTCTGAAAATCTTTTTAACTTCTATAGACCTATCATCCACATAGTCATAAGCTGCAACAGTGTATTTTGTCTTATTTGCTTGCTTAAGTGAGCTTATTTTATAATTACTTACTACTATCATCAATAAGCCAAGAGCTGCTATAATTATAGTCGGTATGTATTTGTTCTCTGCTTGTTGACTTTCAATAATAAGCAAGGGGATAAATGATATAATAACTAATAACATTCCTATTGATAAAAATAATGTTGCAAGATTATAATTTTTGATAAATTTTTTCGCTACACTTGTGTCCTTGTAATTTGAAATATCTGCCATAATAACTCCTTTAAGGAAATTATACCCCAGCTTCTTTGATTTATAGATTTTTTTGCAAAAATGTATATATAATAATTTAACAAGGAAATTGATAATAAAATCCATCAAAAAACTTCCTAATCTTTTGGGATTAGGAAGTTAATCTGCTTATTCTATTTTTGCTCCTGCTGGTATTCTATTGCTTACCATTAGAACATTTAGACCTTCTTCGCCATTTTGCTCATGTATTGCTGATAGAATCATACCATTTGATTCTTCTCCCATCATAGCTCTTGGTGGAAGATTCACTATAGCTACTAGATTTTTACCTATTAATTCTTCTGGCTTGTAGTATTGTTTGATACCAGATAGGATAATTCTATCTTCTCCACTACCATCATCTAGGGTGAATTTTAATAGTTTCTTAGATTTTGGTACTTCTTCACAATTTTTAACTTTAACTACTCTAAAGTCGCAAGCAGCAAAATTATCAAAATCTATGTCATCATAGAATTCTTCTGTTTTAACACCTGTAAAATCTATAACTTCTTCTTCGTGATCAATAGTTTGAACACTTGCTTCTTTGTTTTCAACAGCGTTTTTACCTGTTGGTTTCATTGTTGGGAATAGCAATACGTCACGGATTGAATGTTGACCTGTTAGAAGCATTATAACCCTATCTATACCTATACCTAGACCACCTGTTGGAGGAAGTCCTACTTCTAGAGCATTTACAAAGTCATAATCCATCATTTGAGCTTCATCGTCACCTTTTTCACGTTTTGCAACTTGAGCTTCAAATCTTTCTCTTTGGTCAGCTGCATCGTTAAGTTCTGAGAAGGCATTTGCTACTTCTTTTCCGTTGATGAAGGCTTCGAACCTATATGTTAATGATTTGTCGTCATTCTTTCTTTTTGCAAGTGGTGATATTTCCACTGGATAATCTATGATAAATGTCGGTTGGATAAGTTTTTCTTCTACAAATTCTTCAAAGAATTCTGCGATGATTTCGCCACGGCTTTCTTTAACTTCAACATTTTTCTCTTTAGCTATAGCAACCGCATCTTCATAGCTTGTGATTTCGTTAAAGTCAATGCCTGTTTCTTCTTTGATGGCATCAATCATTGGAAGTCTTCTCCATGGTGCCTTTAATTCGATCTCATTGCCATCATATTCTATGCTTGTTTTACCAAGTACATTTGTAGCAACAGTTTCAATCAAATGTTCAGTGATTTCCATCATGTCGTCATAATCACCATAGGCTTGGTACAATTCCATAGCTGTGTATTCTGGGTTATGAGTTGCGTCCATTCCTTCGTTTCTGAACATTCTGCCCATTTCATATACCTTGTCAAAACCACCAACGATTAGTCTTTTTAGGTATAGTTCGTTTGCAATTCTTAGATACATATCTATATCTAGGGTGTTGTGGTGGGTGATAAATGGACGAGCTGTAGCTCCACCTGCTATAGTGTTTAATATAGGTGTTTCAACTTCCAAAAATCCTCTATTATCCAAGAATTTTCTGATTTCAGAAATAATTTTGCTTCTTAGAACAAAAACTTCCTTTACTTCTGGGTTTACTATAAGATCAAGATATCTTTGTCTGTAACGAAGGTCTGGGTCTTTTAGGCCATGCCATTTTTCTGGAAGCATTTGTAAAGACTTGGTTAGTAGTTGTGGTGTGTGTGTTTCTATTGATATCTCGCCTTGGTTAGTTTTGAAAACTTCACCTTCTACCCCAACTATATCACCAATATCATATTTTTTAACTTCTTTGAACTCATCTCCGATTACATTTTTACGGTTTACGATTTGTATGATCCCACTTTCATCTTGGATATCCATAAAGCTCATATTACCATGGCCACGTTTAGCCATAATACGACCAGCTATTCTTGCTGATTTGCCTTCAAATTCGTCAAAATTGTCCTTGATTTCCTTTGATGGTGTACGGTCTTTGAAATTAACAATTTCATGAGGGTCCTTGCCATTTGCTTTTAATTCTTCTAGCTTTTCCCTCTTAATTCGTAGCATTTCATTTAAATCTTGATCTGTCATTTTCGCTCCTTTTTTAATTGATGCCTTTTACTGTGAAGTACATTTTCCCATTTGGTGTTACTACTTCAACTCTGTCATCTACTTTCTTACCCAATAGTGCTGCACCAACAGGTGATTCGTTTGAAATAAATCCTTTTACTGGATCACTTTCTGCAGTACCTACGATTTTGTAGTCCAATGTTTCATCAAACTCTTCATCAAAAACTGTTACAGTATTTCCCACTCCTACTACATCAGAGTTTAGGTCAACTTCAATGGTTTTTGCATTTCTAATCATATCTTCGACTTTTGCTATACGACTTTCAACTTCACCTTGTTCGTTTTTGGCTTCATCGTAATCAGCATTTTCTGATAAGTCTCCAAAAGATCTTGCAATTTTGATTTTTTCTGCTATTTCTGGTCTTCTTTTTGTTTTAAGATATTCCAGTTCATCTTCTAGCTTTTCTAGGTACTCTTTTGATAAAATTACTTCTTTATTCTCTGTCATTTTCTTCCTCTAAAACATCCTTATATTCATCTAACAAACTAAATATTTCTTCTTTAGTCTTTAGTGTATTTACTTTTTCTCTAATTTTTGTAGCGTTTGGAAGGCCCTTAATGTACCAGCCTACATGCTTTCTCATTTGATTTACTACTAATCTCTCATCCTTATACAGCAAGGAGAGCTCGTATTGTTCGCGTATTTGATCAACTATCTCAGCTGGACGAACCTTTTGGTAAGAACCATTTTTCAAATAATCTTTGATATACTTAAACAAGAATGGATTTCCCATGGCCCCTCTGGCAAGCATGACTCCATCGGCTTTTGTTTCATCCATTATATTGATAAAATCTTCTACTGTGAAGACATCGCCATTTGCTATTACTGGTATAGACAAATTATCTTTTAATATTCTTATATCTTCCCAGCTAGCCTTGCCTTGGTAATGTTGGTCCCTTGTTCTTGCGTGGAGGATGACATAATCTATGCCATTTGTCTCACACATTTTACCAACTTCTAGGTAATTTTTATGGCTATCATCTACTCCAGTTCTAAACTTTACATTTATTATCTTATCAGTTGATTTTCTCAAAGTTTTTGTTATTTTGTCTACTTGGTCTAGGTCTTTCATCAGAGCAGAACCTTCACCATTTTTAAAGATCTTTGGTGCAGGACAGCCCATATTAAAACTTATTTCTTTTACATTATCCAGTGGATTTATCTTTTCTTTTACTGCCTTTTCAATTCTTTCTAGATCCCTACCAAAAATTTGTATATTGGCATGTTTTTCCTTATCTGAAATAAACATTATCTCGTCAGTTTGTTTATTGTCAAAGGCCATGGCATTTACACTAACCATTTCAGTAAAAGTTTTGTCCGCTCCGTATTTTTCGCAAATAATGCGAAAGGCAACATCCGTTACTCCCGCAAGGGGAGCTAGCATTATTTCTTTATTTCTTGTTTCGCTCATAAATAATTCTTAGACCATCCAGCATCAAATCAGGCTCGATGATATTAATATATTTTGATTCTACAGAAATAAGCTCGGAATATCCACCAGTTGCAATAACATTTATATCATCTTCTACATGATAGTCATTGCGAAGTTCTTTCATAATCTGTTCAACCAGACCATCAATCATTGATATATAACCAAAAACTATACCGGCATTCATACTTTCTGATGTGGTTGTGGCAATTGCACTCTTTGGTTCCCTAAGCTCAATTTTTGGTAATTGGGCAGTTGATCCAAACAAACCATCTTGGGCAATCTTTATGCCCGGTGCTATCGAACCACCAAGGTATGCCCCATCTTCGGTAATAACATCAAAGGTTATAGCTGTACCCATATCTACTATGATAGATGGGCCGCCATACTTACTATAAACAGCAACAGAATCTACAATTCTATCAGCCCCAACTTCTCTTGGAGAGTCATAGTCAATAGTTATACCAGTATCAGTCTTATAATCAACTATCAAGGCCTCTCTGCCAAAAAGTTTCCTGTTGCAAGACTGCCAATTATACATTATATCTGGTACAACTGAAGAAATAATTGTATCTTCAATCTTGTCCTTATCTACATTGTGAACGCCGAACATATTAAAAAGGGTAGCTACCAATTCATCGCTAGTTCGCTTTAAATTTGTAGCCACTCTATACCTAAATAATAATTCATCTTTGTCAAAAACACCGAGAACTGTATTTGTATTTCCTATATCTACTACAAGTAACATCTTTTCTCCTTAGAGTAAATCACTAAAATTTAACTCTAATATAATACGACAAAATCTGATAAAATCAAGCTATTTATTTAGTTTATATTTTCTAATTAGATTATTAATAGCTTCTATATCTTCTTTTTTTACTTTTACAATCTCATTTGAACTTTGGTTATCTTTTTTAACTTGCAAAACAAGGTCAGAACTTTCCTTATCAAAGCCCCATTTTTTAAGCTCTTTGTAATTGTAAAAATTAGAATTTGCTAGTATGCCATTTTCCCCAATATACATCTTGTTTTTAGAATATAGGCCAAATATTAGAGCTAGAACAATCATAACTCCCGCCGTTGCCATACTAGTCTTGTCGTTTAATTTGAATCCTTGGTAAAAATTAATAATGCCTGTAACTAACAAAACTACCAAAAGACCGATTTCTAATTTTGAAATTTCTCTACCAAATTCACCTACCTCACCACTTAATAGTGACTTGTTCTTTTTGGTTTTAAAAATCCTATATGCAAAAAACAAAATAATTGCTACATATAAAATCAAAATAAACATATCCATATTTCCATTCATAATAAAACCTCCTTAAATAAAAAAGGGCCATTAGCCCTAATCTTGCTCTTTTTCATATACAGATCTTTTTAAAACACCTATATATGGGATATTTCTCATTAATTGATTATAGTCCAAACCAAAGCCAACTACAAATTCATTTGGTATTTTAAATCCATACCAGTCAGCCTTGATATCTACCACTCGTCTTTCTGGTTTATCTAGAAGAGTTACAATCTTGATATCCTTAGGATCTCTTTTTGATAGGTTATTTTTTAAGTTTAGGAGAGTGTGGCCGGTATCTATGATATCCTCAACCAAAAGTACACTCTTATCCTTGATATCTGTATCCAAATCTTTTAGTATTTTGACATTGCCAGTTGAAGTTGTTCCCTCATAGGATGAAACCGCCATAAATTCCATAGCCGTGTCTACTTTAACATACTTTGCAAGTTCAGACATAAACATAACAGATCCCTTTAGGATACCAACCATTATCAAAGGCCCTTGGCTGTCTGCATAATATTCGTTTATTGTCTTTGCAAGTTGTTTAATGCGAATATTTATACTATCTTCGTCTATTAAAACTTTTTCTATCATTGAATTTGTATCGCTAATCATTAGTAACCTCTATTCTAACTATTTTTTTTGTCCTCTGATCTATCTTAGCATCTTCTGCTAATCTATAAGAAACTAACCAAATTATCTTCCCATCTGATAAGATAAGGGGAATCCTATCCCTATCTATTTTATCAATTTTTTCATCAATAAAAAAATCTTTTAATTTTTTACTATGTCCAAATCCGAGGGGATTGAACTTATCCCCATTCTTGCGAGTTCTTATCTCTAGGGGAAAGTTTAGTTTATCATAGTCAAAATATCCTATAGTTTTAGCTTTATCTTTAGCCTTATCTACAAGGTCTGCTGATATCATATAGCCATTGAAAGATTTTTCCTCTCCCAAAGATAAATATATTTTTTCATCGGATAATGATTCACTTCTTATCTTTCTTAAATCATATGACTTGTAAGACTTTGAAAATTCCAAATCATCCTTGATGATTTTTTTGCCATTAGAAAGATTTGTTAGATTTATAAAGTCATCAATATTTTGTTTGCTAAAATCCTTAGTTGACCCATTCAAATCCTCAATTGCAGATCTTAATATCCTTGCTTGATAAGGAGATGATAAGCTTTCAAATGAATTTTTATCAAAGCTAATTTGATCATTTGATATACTTTTTATGGTATCCTTACTAATATTTTTTATATTATCATCTATAATTGCCAAATCATTTTTTACTAAATCAGAAAGTGAGAATATACTATCCTTAAGTCTTGGATTGATTTTTTCCATTCTTGGTATTATTTCATTTCTTATATAATTTCTAGTGTAATCATTGGAAAAATTACTTTGATCAAGGGCATAGGGAATGTTATTCTCATTAAGATATGCTAAAATTTCCTTTTTTTCAAAAGTTAAAATAGGTCTTATAATATCTTCAGATCTAAAATCCATACCTCTTAAGCCATCTAGTCCCGTGCCTCTTATCATTCTCATAAGGACGGTTTCTGCTTGATCGTCCTTATTGTGGGCGACAGCAATTATCCCATTATCAAATTCTCCAGCAATTTCCCTAAAAAATTCATACCTAAGTCTTCTGCCTGCATCTTCAGCTGAGATTTTCTTCTCTCTTGCAAAATCATCCATGCTAGCTCTCTTAACTCTCACATCAAGTTTAAGCTTTTTGCCTGTTTCTATGACTAGATTTTCATCATTAATAGCTTCTTTTCTATGTAGGTGATTGAGATGAGCAAGGACTATATTAAGCTTATATTCTTCTTTTATTTGATTTAATAAGTAAATTAAAAACTGACTATCCGGCCCTCCGCTTGCTCCAACTATTATGGTATCGCCAAAATCTATAAGCTTGTGGTAAATTATATTATCTTTAAATCTAGTTAGGATTGTCATTATTGTCTTCGTCGTTTTCTACACTCTCAGGATTAGCATTTTCATCATTAGACTCTCCATCATCGAAATTTTCTTCAGAGTCTTTTTTGACCATGCCAAGTCTTTCTTTGGCTATCTTTTCCTTAAATTCATCTGTATTTCTTATATCGTAGTCATCTTCAAGGCTAGTGATTTCTTCGTCTAGTTCTTGCATCTTCTTTTTATTTGAAGTCATCTCTTGATCAAGTTCTCTAAGCTCAGCATCCATCTTGGAGTTTGTGTAGTAAATGAAGCCAGCAAAAAGCAGGGTCAAGATAAGAATCATAACAAAGAACTTAGTATTTTTAGCCTTCCTTTTTTTTGCATAAGACTTTTTTTTAGCCATCTATTACCTCATACATTTCACTAGCATCAGCCTTTTTGGCTCCATCGATTATATCTTTGACGCGAACTTTTAGATTGCTCTTGCCAAATACGATTTCTATCTCATCACCCTCATTGACAATTGATCCAGCTTTTGCAATATTGCCATTTATACTTACTCTGCCATTTTCGCAAGCCTCTTTTGCTACTTTGCGTCTTTTTATTATTCTTGAATTCTTTAAAAATTTATCTATTCTCATAAGTAAATTTTACTTGATTTACTAATTTTATCCACTTAAAAAGCCCAGGATAACCTGGGCTAAAACTTTACATTTTTTTATAATAGACCGTCTTTATCTGAATCAACTTCTTTAACATCACCTGATTCAACTACATCAAGTTTTTCTTTTCTAACTTCTTCAGAAACTGTTTGATTTTCTGTTACATTTTCTCTGTTAATTTCTACTTCTTCGCTTACATAAGCTTCTTTGTCAACTGTTACTCTTTCTTCATGGATTGGAATTCTGATTTCTTCATCAGTTGAATCGAAGTTATATCCATCAGCAACTTTTTCACCGTCTACTGCGTGACGTTCGATTGTTACTCTTTCTTTTTCTACTGGAACTTCAATCTCTTGAGTTTCAGTTACAACGTGTTTTTTAAGTCCGATTTCACCAGATTGAACTTTTTCTTTGTTTACTCTTAGTCTTTCTTCGTGAAGTTGGATTTTTTCGTTTTTAGAAAGGTCTTCTCTTTCAAGAATGTCTTTATCTATATAATCTTTTCTATTTTCAAAAGCAGCATCGATATATTCAGGATTTTCTAGGTATCCTTCTCTTTCGATAGCTAGTACGTAGTTACCATTTTCAACTGCTCCAATTGCTTCATCAGAGACTGTACTGTCAAAGCCGAAATCACCAAAGTATGCTGGATCTAAATCTTCTCCTGTATAATAAGCATAAACTCCATTATATTCTGGATCCAATACTTCTTTTCTTGCTCTATCTGAGATACCGTAGTATCTGAGAGTGTCATTGTTTTTGATTTCATTTGCAGAAATAACTTCTAGTTCGCTGTCTTTAAATCCTTGTGCTCTAAGTTGGTCGATTCTTGCTAATAGTTCTTCTTCACTTCTGAATGTTTCAAAATTTGCCATTATAATCTCCTTTGGTTATAAGCATACATGGTTGTCATCTTCTATTTAATATATACCCGGGCAATATACTCCTAAACATAAAATAAATGATTTTTAGCAAAATATTTTATTAATCTTCGTAGTTTATTTTACTTTCATCTATAGAAATGACTTCCTTTCTAACAGGTACGCGAATAGTTTCCATCTCTATATATTTTTCACGCCTTATAATTATTTCTTCAACAACCTTTTTTTCTTTTCTTACTATAACCCTCTCTTCATGAAGGGGCATTACAACTTTTTCCCCTCTATTTAGTTTTTCTAAGTATTCATCTTTTATTTTATCCATATCAAAAAAGTCCTTTCCCTAATTCCTTGTATTTATACCCAAGATATATGTCGTATAATATCAGTGGTGATAATATGAACAATATTTTACATATAGATTGTGATGCCTTTTACGCTTCTTGTGAGGAACTTAGGAATCCAAGGCTAAAAAACTTCCCTCTTGCAGTAGGAGGCCTCTCCAACAAATCAATAATAACTACAGCTAATTACAAGGCTAGAGAATATGGCATCCACTCTGCTATGCCAGTTTTTATGGCAAAAGAGCTTTGTCCTGATCTCATATTGCTTAAGGTTGACCATCCTTATTATAGGGAAAAATCAAAGGAAGTCTTTGATATTATTAGAGATTATGCCATAAACTTTGAGCAAGTTTCTATAGATGAGGCTTACCTACAAGTAACTTCCAAAGATCCTTATAAACTAGCAGCAACTATACAAAATGAAGTCTTTGACAAAACTAAGATTAACGTTTCTATAGGGATTTCGTATAATAAATTTTTGGCAAAACTTGCCAGCGATTGGAACAAGCCACATGGGATCAAAGAAATATCAAAAGATGACCTGCCCGATATTCTCCTAGATCTTGATATCAAAAAGGTTCACGGTTTAGGTAGCCATGGAGTAGCAAAACTTAGAAAGATAGGCATTTATACTATCAGAGATTTGATGAAATTGGACCAAGAGTTTCTAATAGGACTCTTTGGCAAGCATGGGACATATATTTATAATGTAATCCGTGGCATAGACGATAGGGAAATTAATCCTACTAGGCAAAGAAAGTCTTTGGGTCGTGAGCGAACTTTTGCAAATAACACTAATGATATAAATATATTAAATGACTATTTGTTAGAAATTTCAGAAAAAATAGAAAGTGATTTGGCTAGTAAAGACTTGCAGGGCAAGACTGTCAATTTAAAGCTTAAAAATGCTGACTTCAAAACTATAACCAGGGCAATAACCCTCCAAGAACCAGTCTACAAAAAAGAAGAGATATATCGAGCAGCAACTGACTTACTCAAAGACTCTTACAAAAATGAATACATTAGACTAATTGGGATCTCAATATCAAAACTTTCAGATAGAAATTCCAACCAACTTAGTTTTTTATAAGAAAAAGAAGTACTAGAAATCACTAATACTTCTTTTTTGTTCTTCTAAAACGACTATTCTAAATCCAAGCTTTCTTGGGTATCTTCTCCATTTTCATCCATATTTTCTTTTAGTTCTGGTGCTAGGGTTGCTCTGATTTTACCTTCAATTTCATTCATTATATCTTGGTTTTCCTCAAGGTATGTTTTTACATTTTCCCTACCTTGGCCTAGTTTCTCGCCATCGTAAGAGAACCATGAACCAGCCTTGTCAACTATGTCCATTTCCACTGCTGTATCTAGGATTACACCAGATTTTGATATACCTGTTCCATACATTATATCAAATTCTACTACTTTAAATGGTGGAGCTACCTTGTTTTTTACTACCTTTACTCTGGTACGAGATCCAATTGAATTGTCCCCTTCAGTGATTGTCTTAATTCTTCTGATATCTAACCTTACAGATGAGTAGAATTTGAGGGCACGACCACCTGTTGTCGTTTCTGGAGATCCAAACATTACCCCAACTTTTTCACGTAGTTGGTTTATAAATACTACTGTTGTGTTTGATTTTGCAATAACACCAGTTAGCCTTCTTAGGGCTTGACTCATAAGTCTTGCCTGTAGGCCAACGTGGCTATCTCCCATTTCACCTTCGATTTCTGCTCTAGGAACTAGGGCTGCTACAGAATCTATTACTATAAGATCTACTGCACCAGAACGAACTAGGGATTCTGCTATATCTAAGCCTTGCTCCCCAGTATCTGGTTGAGAAAGGATAAGATTATCTATATCTACTCCTAGGTTTCTAGCATAGTCTGCATCCATAGCATGCTCTGCGTCTATGAAAGCACACATATTGCCTTGTTTTTGGTCTTCGGCAATCATATGGAGGGCTAGGGTTGTCTTACCAGAAGATTCTGGTCCATAAATTTCTATAACCCTACCTCTTGGTATACCACCTATGCCTAGGGCTATATCAAGGTTTATGGCTCCTGTTGGAATGGCAGAAACAGACACTCTTGGCGCTTCTCCCATCTTCATTATAGAGCCTTTGCCATATTTTTTTTCTATATTTTTAAAGGCTTGATCTAATGCCTTTTGTTTGTTTGCATCCATTTTTATCTCCTAAATATTTTCTAAATCAAGAACTTGTTTATTTTTAACTATATAGTCTACTCCAGAAATCACTGTTAAGGCAACTGCTATATAAAATATATAGATTCCAATATTGTTTAAGACTTCAACATCCAGCAATAGACATACTAGTGCTATCATTTGGCTAGTTGTTTTTGCCTTGCCCCACATACTTGCAGCTATTGTTATGCCTTGGTCTGCAGCAAGAGTCCTGAAGCCTGTAATTATTAGTTCACGGGCAATAATTATTATAACTGCCCATGCAGGTATAATTTGTCCTTCTACTAAAACTATGAAGGCTGCCATAGTGAGTACCTTATCTACAAGTGGATCTACAAATTTACCAAAGTTTGTGATAAGATTGCGGCTTCTAGCCAAGTGACCGTCTAGGGCATCTGTAAGAGAAGCGATTATAAATATAATTGCTGCAATGTTGTTATCTCTGCCCATGAAATAATAAAAGGCTACGAATATTGGTATTAATATCAATCTTAATGTTGTGACCTTATTTGCTATATTCATCCTACTCTCCTTCAAAATAAGATTTATCTACCAAGACTTTACGTGGTTTGCTACCCTCATAGGGGCCTACTATACCCTTTGTTTCTAGCTGGTCTATAATCCTGCCAGCCCTTGCATAACCTATCCTAAGTTTTCTTTGCAAGAGTGAAACTGATGCTGTGTTTTCTTCTATTATGATTCTTGTAGCCTCATCTAAAAGTTCATCTTCATCGTCAATTTCTGCTACCTTTGATTTTTCTTCCACAGTTTCTATGGCCTTTTCATCATAGCTTGCTTGGCTTTCTTTTTTGATGTGTTCAACTACATTTAGTACTTCTTTGTCTGATACAAAGGCTCCTTGAATCCTAAGTGGTCTCATAGAATCACTTGATGCAAATAGCATATCGCCCTTGCCAAGGAGTTTCTCTGCGCCAGCTGTATCAAGAATAGTCCTTGAATCGGTTTGGCTAGTTACAGCAAAAGAAATTCTTGATGGAATATTTGCCTTAATAGTTCCTGTGATGACATCGACTGTTGGTCTTTGAGTTGCTATGACCAAGTGGATTCCACAGGCACGAGATTTTTGTGCAAGGCGCATAATATAATCTTCTACTTCACTAGCCGCAGTCATCATAAGGTCGGCCAACTCATCTATGATTACAACAATATATGGAAGATTTTCCATGGATTCATCTGTTTTAGCTGCCTCTTTGTATCCTTCTATATCTCTGACATGGTACTTTTGAAAGGCCTTATATCTTTTTTCCATCTCAGATATTGCCCAAAAAAGCGATGAACTTGCCTTTTTTGGATCTGTGATAACTGGCATTATAAGATGTGGTATCCCATTATACACAGAAAGTTCTACAACCTTTGGGTCAATCATCAAGAGTTTGACTTCATCTGGAGAGTGCTTGTAAAGAATACTCATAATAATTGTATTGATACAAACAGACTTACCAGAGCCTGTAGCTCCAGATACTAAAAGGTGGGGCATCTTTTCAATTCCAGATACTATTGGGTCACCAGAAATTGACTTACCCATAGCAAAAGGTATTTTGGATTTGGCATTTTGGAAATTAGATGTCGATATAATTTCCTTAAATCCTACTATTTCCTTGCTCTTGTTTGGCACTTCAATACCTACATGGCTTTTGCCTGGAATAGGGGCTAAAATCCTAATCCCACTTGTTGCAAGGGATAAGGCCAGGTCATCAGATAAGTTTAATATTTTGCTTACTTTTACACCCCTTTGTGGTTTTAGCTCATAACAAGTCACAGTAGGCCCTACATCGATTTGGACCACCTTTGACCCTATACCAAAACTTTCAAGGGTTTCTTCTATGGCGAGTGCCTTGTTTTTGATCTCTTTTTCGTCTATAGATCCTGCATTTGTCCTATCTTCTAATAAGTCTATGGTCGGATAATTGTAATTATCAAATTCTTTTTTTATGCCTTCATCCAAGTCTTTCATTTCGATTTGTTTTGACTTGTAGCTTCTTACTTCGACTTCTTCATCCTTGTCGAAATCATAAGCTTTGATAGGAGCCCTTTTTACTACTGTCTCTTCGTCAAAAGCTTGGTCAAAGTCTTCTTTTTCTTTTCTCTCTTCTATATCTTCTATAGGATTCTCATAGACTTTGCTATCATTTGGTAGAGTATCAACACTTATCTCTTCATCCTCATTTCTGGATTCCTTGATTTTTTCATTTTGATCTTTAACAAATGAACTTATCTTATTTGCAATAAAGACTATTAAATTCCTAAGTCTTACGAAAAACTCTCTGTAAGTTAGGGGGCTTATCCCTACCAAAAATAAAAATACCGAGATAATATACAAAATATTTAAGCCCAAAGTTCCAATAAAACTTACCAAGTAATATGCTATGTATCCGCCAAGTATTCCTCCACCAAGACTTGCATGGGCCTTGTTATAATCAATAGTCCATGAAAGATCATATCTTACTAAGTCCTTTGACAAAAATCCAAGTGTTAGCAGAAATACCAAGTACAAGAGCAAGAATTTACCTAAATTTTCTTTGTACTTGTCCCTATAGGCAAAAAGGAAGCTTATAAAAATTATCACAGGCATTATTATTGAAATCTTGCCAAAACTTATTGTAAACCAATTAGTTATGGCATTGCCGAGCTTTCCAGTGTTACTTGATAGGATAAATATAAACAAGAATGCACTAAGTCCCATCATTATCAATGAAAAAATATTAAAATCAAATGACCGAGTGCGTTTTTTATTCTTAGAATTTTTAGGAGGCTTTCTAGTAGATGTCTTTCTTATTCTATTTTGATTTTTACTATTAGCCATAATCTACCTCCCTATAAATTATATCTGAAATGAGCAAAAAAAGAAACCTCAACGGCTTAAATAGAAAAAGCAACCAGCTTATCTAGTTGCTCTTCTTATTTTTCTAACTTTGGCTTAGCTATTATCGTAAGTATTATAAATCCTAGGGAAAAACCAATTAATATAAGGCTATTCTTATTGATAAAGGAATAATCAGCTTTGCTCATGATATCTTTTATATTTGAAACGTAATAAAAGGCTGGGAATATTTTGCCTATTTTGATAGCAAAATCACCTAAAAGTTCTTGGGGAACAAATATTCCTGTAAGAAATGATGATCCCAAGGAAAATACGTTCATTACCCCAGTTATGGTGTTTTCTTTTTTTGCAAGTTTTGAAACAAGGACCGCAAAGCAAACTATGGTTGCTGTAAACAAAAGTGCATTTGCCATCATTTGTCTAACTTGCCTTGAAAATGAAAAATCTTTAAAATATATGTAGTATAAGACTACATAAATTAGCCAAATTCCAAGACCCGATACAATATGTCCCAAGATAAGCTGTAAATCTTGACTAGATTTCTTCATTGGAGAGATGAGATTTCTCTTTTTTGTCATCTCCTTATTGTAAGTAAGATTGATGGTTCCTACTACGAGAATTATCTGGCTCATTATAACATATGCCATCATTTGAAAATAATATGGGCTATCTTTTTTGTAGTTTTTGCTAATAGAATTGACTTTGACATCTATCTCTTTAGCAAAATTATCCTCTGTATTTTTTATAGCCTCACTTGTGGCAAATCCAGCACTTTCAAAAGCTTCTATTTGATTTAAGTAAGAATTTAAATCATTTTTTGCAAATAGAGTGAATGAATCATTATATACTTCTTTAAACTTCAATACTCGATTTTTTTCAAAATTCTTTGGTATATCTATGGCACAGACTATCTCTTCGTAAAATAATTTGTCATCGAGCATATCTTCATCCACATCAACAAGAATGTGATTTTTGTCTATAAAATCAACTACAGCCTTAGAGATTTCAGTATTTGACTCATCTTTTACATAAATAGGTAATTTAGTTGTTGTAAATTTATCAACTGGATCACCGGTTCCAGCAAATATAAACATCAAAACTAAAAATATAATTGTGTAAAGCATCAATGATTTCTTGTGACTTTTTAATATTTTAAAGTAATTTTTAAAGACTATCATATTGCTTACCTCTAGTAAATATAAAAGTTAATAAGATAAGTCCTAGGGTAACTCCCACTAGGCAAATAATGTTATTGTAGTACCTATCTAAGCTTTGGTAATAGTACAAGGAATATATGCCATCACTGATTAAAGCTACTGGATTAATCTTATTTATCAAAGGTGCTTTCTCGGCTATGATTATTTTTATACCAGATACCATCATTCCGGCTAGAAAAGACAATAACAGGGATATACCTATGCCTAGGCCAAGCTTTGTCTCAATGTCAGCCTTGTTGCTTGCTCCGATTACCATACCAAGGCTTACTCCTGTGACCGATCCTATGGCTACTATCAGCAACAATTGGGGGATTCTATTAGAAAAATCCACGCCTAAAACTTTATTAAAAATTAGCATTGTAAATAAGGCAATGAAAAAGTTTAACAAAAATCCTACACTCATAGATGCCAAAAGACTTATTCTTTTATTAAGTGGTGATATGGCATTTCTTTTTGCTATAGTGGTCAAATTTGCTTCATATTGGTAGATTATAGAAAGCCCCCAGGAATAACCATATATGATTTGAAAACCAATTAGTGCATAGAAGAACACCATAGTAGGATCCATATCCTTATTTGGTATATCACTTTCTATATGAGTCTTATCGACAAAAATATTTGAAATATCAGTGTTGGGATTTTTCTCCATTATGGTTCTTACCATATTTTCATTCATGGAATAGTACTTTAGTATGTTTACAAGAATGCTTTCTCTAACCCCATTTTTCTTTAAAAGAACCTTATCTTTTTTTTCTATATAAGCACTTATATCATCTTGATCTAAGATTTTGTTATCTATGGATGCTATTGGGTCAAGTAAGTCTTCCTCTTTCATTTGATCAGTAAAGTTTTTAAAATACTCATCATCAAGCAGGCTTTCATTTACTCCAACTTTAATTGCTTCAAAATTATTGGAATCCTTAACATTACCCAGGGCAAGTTTAAAGAATACTCCCAAAACTAGAGGAAAGATTAGGGCCCAAAAAATCATTACTTTTTGTCGCATAAAGACTTTAAGAGTCTTTTTAAATTCATGAGCAAACATCCTAGTCCCTCAATTCTTTGCCTGTAAGAGACAAAAATACATCGTTAAGACTCGGAGATTGGCTAGTCAAATCATCGTACTCTAAAGAGTTTTGATTAAAGAAATCAATCAAATTTATAAGGTTATTTTTACCATGAGCAAAGTTTAAATGATAGAAACCATCCTTATATTCTATATCTATAAGATGATCCATTGCCTTTATTTTCTCTAAATTATCATCACTTAGCTTATCACTTGCAAATGATACTTTCTCATTTATATCTATCAAATCTTTGAGACTTTCTTTTGTACCCTTGGCTATGACCTGGCCCCTATCAATAATTACTATGTAATCACAGAGCTCTTCTACTTCATCCATATAGTGAGAAGTGTATATTATTGTAGCTCCATCTTGATTTAATTTTTTGATCCCCTCCAAGATATTATTTCTAGATTGAGGATCGACAGCAACTGTCGGTTCATCAAAAATAATGATTTCTGGCTTGTGGGCTATACCACAGGCTATGTTTAGTCTTCTTAAGAGTCCACCAGAAAGCTCTTTTGGTTTAAATTTCAAGAAGTCATTGAGACCAACCAAATCACAAGCCTCTCCTACAAGCTCTTTTCTTTTGTTTTTATCTTTTATGTAGAGGCCACAAAAATAATCAATATTTTCATAGACGCTAAGCTCTTCATAGACACCTACATCTTGAAAAACCACCCCAATTTTTGCCTTTATGTCATAGGATTCCGGGGTCATTTCTTTGCCATAAATCTTAATAGACCCACTATCCTTAGAAAGTAAGGCAAGCATACAATTTATCGTCGTTGACTTACCTGAACCATTTGGGCCCAGCAAACCTAAGATTTCTCCCTTTTTGACATCTAAGTTTAGATTATCGACTGCTTTTAGTTTTTTATAAGACTTTACCAAGCCCCTTACTTCAATAATATTGTCCATAGGATCCTCCTAGGAAAATTATATCATTATTTTTTAATATCTAATAAAATTAACATAAATTTTACTTTATATTAACCAATATTTTACAATTAAAAAATCGGCCTAAGCTCATTGATGTGTACCCATAAAACTGGACACAATATTTAATTAACTAATTGTAGTGGATGCTAACCTATACTTTGTAGGTGGCATCCATTTTGTTTTGGATTGAATTCTCTCGTTATTGTAATAATCAATATATTCCTCTATTGCTCTCGAAAATTCTTCAAAAGAGCTATAGCTCTTTTCATAACCATAATAAATTTCATTTTTTAATCTTCCAAAGAATGTCTCCATAATGGAGTTATCATAGCAATTTCCCTTCCTTGACATTGATTGTCTTATGTCATGTTTTTTAAGCTCATTCACATAGTATTTATGTTGGTATTGCCATCCTTGATCTGAATGTAGTATCAGATTATTTAGTTTCGGAAATTTGTTAAATGCTTTTTCTAACATATTAGATATTTGTTTTAAATTAGGGCGTAAGGATAAGTCATAAGATATTATCTCATTTGTATACATATCAAGTATTGGAGAGATGTAGCATTTACCCCAAGAAAATTTAAATTCTGATACATCAGTGGCCCATTTTTGTAGAGGTCTATCTGCCTTAAAATCTCTATTTATTATATTATCAGCTACTTTACCTACCTTCCCCTTATATGAGTGGTATTTTTCTTTAGACCTTTTTCCGAATAGCTTTAACTCATGCATTATCCTTTGCACTCTTTTATGATTTATGACATAACCTTGATTTACCAACTCCATATATACTCTTCTTACTCCATATCTGCCTTTGTGTAAGTTAAATATTTGGGTTATTTTATCTGCGATATGACTATTCTTATTTTTTATCTTATCAACTTTATTTATTTCAAAATAGTATGTTGACCTTGGCATATCAATAGCTATTAAAAGATATTTTAGTTTGTATCCTTTTTCTTTGAGTTCTTTGACAATCGCTGCTTTTTCGCCTTGAGTTGCGCAGCGTAACGTTCTTCTCTCAAGGCGATCTCTTTTTTTATTATTTCATTTTCTGCCTTTATATATTCATTCTCTGCTCTAAGTCTTATTAGTTCTTCTCTTTCAGATTCATTAAGTTCTTTTACTTTATGGTTATTTTTACTTTTCATACTTGTATTTTTAGATTTACGGCCTTTCTTTTTATTAACAAGACCATTATATCCATAATTTTTATACTTGTTAACCCATGAATAGAGTTGTCCATCATTAATTCCGTATTCAATTGCTACAGACTTTATTGAATTTCCAGCTAATACCTTAGATACCATTTCTAACTTCTCATCAGGTGTCCAATTGATATTATTTCCATGTTTTAAAATTTCTGGTCCATGAAGTTCTTCTAACTTAAACCATATTCTAATTGAATCATGAAAGTTTTTTTCGGTGGTCCCTTCAGGTGTATCAGGCCATTTACCTTCCCTATACAACTGTACACATTCTTTTTTGAATTCATAACTATATTTCATAAAAAACACCCTCCTTACTGGTTTGTCCAGTAAAGAGGGTACATATCACATAGCTTAAAACCGATTATTTTTTTAATTATTGTGGTCTCTTGGATCTTCATCTGCTGGCCAAGCTTCTTGTTTTCTTGGTCTCTCTTTTCTATCTTGTCTTTCTTCCTTTTCATCTCTTTCTGGTTTTGGAAGAAGGGCTTTTCTTGAAAGATTAATTCTACCTTGTTTGTCGATTTCTGTAACTTCTACCTTTACTTCATCTCCAACACTTAGAACATCTTCGACCTTGCCAACACGTTTGTGATCTATTTGAGATATGTGAAGTAGGCCTTCTTTGCCAATAGCAATTTCTACAAAGGCACCAAAGTTCATTATCCTTGTAACTTTGCCAGTGTAAACATCGCCAGCTTTTGGATCTGTTACAATAGATTTGATCATTTCTATGGCACGTTTACCACTTTCACCATCTACTGATGCAACTGTAATGTGTCCATCATCTTCTGTTTCTATAGTTACTCCAGTTTCATCGATGATTTTGTTGATTGTCTTTCCACCAGAACCAATTACATCACGAACCTTTTCTGGGTCTATGTCTATGGTAAATAGTCTTGGTGCAAACTCTGATATGTCTTCACGTGGGTTTTGGATAGTTGATTCTATTAAGTCAAGGATTTGCATCCTAGCTTCTTTGGCATTTGCTAGAGATTCTTCTAGGACTTCTCTTGTGATTCCTGATATTTTCATATCCATTTGTAAAGCTGTGATACCATCACGTGTACCAGCTACCTTAAAGTCCATATCTCCTAAGTGGTCTTCTAGACCTTGGATATCTGTAAGGATTGAAATAGAATCTTCTTCTTTTATAAGACCCATAGCTATACCTGCTACTGGTTTTTTGATTGGAACACCTGCATCCATTAGTGATAGGGTTGAACCACAGATTGATGCTTGAGAACTTGAACCATTTGAAGATAATACTTCAGAAACAACCCTAATTGTATAAGGGAACTCACTTAATTCTGGCAAAACTGGAATAAGTGCACGTTCTGCCAAACGACCGTGTCCTATTTCACGACGGCCAGGAGCTCTTAGTGGTTTGATATCCCCTACTGAAAATGGTGGGAAGTTGTATTGGTGCATGTAGCGTTTTTGGATTTCTTTGCGGTTTAGGCCATCAATGATTTGTACATCTGCTGGTGAACCAAGGGTTACTACAGATAATACTTGTGTTTGACCTCTCTTGAATAAACCTGATCCGTGAACTCTAGGTAGTGTACTAACTTCTGCTGAAAGTGGTCTGATTTCTTTCATTTGACGTCCATCTGGTCTGATCTTATCAATAGAAATCATACGACGAACTTCTTTTTTCATGATATCATCAATGACTCTGTGGATTTCATCTTCACTTTCTGGATAGTCTTCTAGGAATTTTTCTTTGGCTGCTTCTTCTATATTAAAGATAGCTTCTCCACGTTCCATTTTATCAGTTGTTCTGATAGAGCCTTTAATAGCTTCAGAATACTCTGCTATGATTTTTTCTTCTAGCTCAGATGGAACTATTACTTCCACCATATTTTTCTCTTTGCCTATTTCGTCAATTATTGTTTGGATAAAGTCACAAATATGGCCAATCTCTTCATGAGCTATTAGCATTGCTTCAAGCATTTTATCTTCAGTAAGCTCGTTTGCTCCAGCTTCCACCATATTTATAGCATCCTTGCTACCTGCAACTGTAAGCTCAAGCAGTGATTTTTCTCTTTGTGCTTCGTTTGGATTGATGATATATTCTCCATCCACATAGCCTACAGATACTGCTGCAACAGGCCCATTAAATGGTATGTCAGATATGCCAAGGGCAATGCTTGCGCCTATTGTAGATAGGCAGTCTGGCTTGTTATCTTCATCCATAGAAAATACTGTTGCAATGACTTGAACGTCGTTATAGTAGTTTTCAGGGAAAAGTGGTCTTAGTGGTCTATCCATTTGGCGGCTGATAAGGGTTGCTTCATCACTTGCCTTACCTTCTCTTTTTAAGAACCCACCTGGTATTTTCCCTACAGCATATAGCTTTTCTTGGAAATCACAAATTAGAGGAAAAAAGTCTATGCCCTCTCTTGGTTTTTCGCTTGCTACTGCTGTTACTAAAAGGGATGTATCCCCACTTTTTATGTAACATTCTCCGTTGGCTTGTTCTGCAAATTTTCCTATTGTCACATCTAGATCAAAGCCGTGATTTGAACTATACTTGTAATTTTTTTCCATAATTTCTCCCTAAAAAATAAGGCGGGTATAACCCCGCCAATAATTAACCTCTGATTCCTACTCTTTCGATTATTGATCTGTATCTATCAATATCATTATCTTTTAAGTAGTTTAGTAAACCTCTTCTACGTCTAATCATTTTGAAAAGTCCTCTTCTTGATGAGTGATCTTTTGGATTAGCCTTAAGGTGCTCTGTTAAATCTTTAATTCTGTAGCTTAAAATAGCTATTTGTACTTCTGGAGAACCTGTGTCTCCTTCTTCTAATTGGTATTCTTTGATTAGTTCTTGTTTCTTTTCTAATGTTAACATAATTTCCTCCGTTATTATATTTGCCTTAAGCCCGGTAAAAGTCGAGGTTTCAATCACTGAGCCTAGGTACTTTAGCTATTATACCAATAAAAAAAGCATTTGTAAAGATTACAAATACTTATTTTTTATAGTATCGTAGGCCATTTTTTTGTCAGTTTCCATCTGCTCTATAAGCTCTTCAGCACTATTAAATTTGTAGTCTCCTCTGAAAAACTCCAAAAATTCTAAAGAAATCAATTCATCATATATTTCATCTGAGAAATCAAGTATATAAGTTTCGATTTTCCTATCCATATTTTCAAAAGTAGGGTTTTTGCCAATGTTGGTTAGGGCAAAATGAGCTTTACCTTTGACATTAACACGTGTCAGATATACTCCATCTGCCGGTATTACATAGTCGTAATTTAACTTAAGGTTTGCAGTTGGAAAGTTTAAAGTTCTGCCTCTTTTGTAGCCATGGGTCACAAATCCTCTTATTTGATAAGGTCTATCCAAATACTCATTGGCCTTTGCAATTTCAGCTTCTTTTATAAGTTCTCTTATTGTTCCAGAAGATACTTTTTTATCACCATCGTAGATAAAATCAACTACCTTGGTCTTGTAAGAAAATTCTTCTTCATATTTTTTGAGCACATCCACATTTCCAGAAGCATTTTTGCCAAATCTATAGTCTCCACCAACAACGACTACTTTTGTGTTTAACTTTTTATATAAGATATCTCTAATAAATTCTAATGGGGAAAGTGATTTAAATTTGTCGTTAAATTCTAATATACAAAAATCTTCTATACCCATATCTGCAAGCATCTCAATCTTATCATCTATACTTGTAAGATATAGGGATTCCTTAGTTAGAGTTTTCTTGCTATTTTCCTTAAAAAGCAAAACCGAAGGAACTAGATTCATAGATTTTGCCAGGTCAATATTTGTTTGCATTAGTTTTTGATGGCCAATATGGACTCCATCGAAGTTGCCAAGGGAGACTACCTTAGCTTCTACATCAGTAAGTCCTTGGTCAAGGTCTACTACTTTTATATTATTTCTCATAAAATACTTTCTCCATTTTTAGGAAATATCGGTCTTCATTTTTAAAATTTTTTCCTAGTCCTATGAATTGATCTTCTATATAAACTCTTAGCAAATCATCAGAGTATAAAGCATCAAGTCTCATAGTCATGCCATTTGTCGCTTGTTTAAAGTAAGATTTATCAAGCTTTATCTCTTTGTAATCCTTAAGGGCATAATCAACTGGCTTTATATACTTTAAAATTTGATCTTTGTCCATTTCCAGTAAGTCTGCTGAACTTATGGCTTCTTCTATGACAAAATCTCCAACCTTTGACCTAGTGAGCTTATTTACATAGGCAAAAGATCCCAAGGCTTCTCCCAAGTCGTCTATAAGGGTCCTAATATAGGTTCCCTTAGAGCAAGTGATTTTAAAAGTAGCTTTTGGAAAGTCAAAGTCTAGGAGCTTAAAATCATAAATTGTGACTTTTCGAGTCTTTCTTTCAACTTCTATACCCTTTCTAGCCAAGTCATACATCTTACTTCCGTTAATCTTAATAGCTGAATACATAGGTGGGACTTGGGTGATTTGACCCTTGAAGTTTTCCATCTCACTTATAAGTTCATCTTTTGTAAAAGTCTTATCAGATCCTTCCACTACTTGGCCTGACCAATCTAATGTATCGGTGCGAGAGCCAAATATAGCTTCTGTGATGTATTCCTTTTTCTCATCCATAAGAAAATCAGAAACCCTAGTTGCCTTGCCTATTACAATTGGCAAAACTCCTTCTGCTTCAAGGTCTAGGGTTCCAGTGTGACCAACTTTTTTAGTGTTTAAGGCTTTTTTAACAAGGCCTACACATTTGTTAGAAGATATGCCGACTTCTTTGTTTACATTTAATATTCCGCTAATCATTTATACTTTCTAAAATCTTTAAGGCTTTATCTCTTGCTTGGTCTAGGTTATCAGCAAAGATTGTAAATCCACTAGCTCTGATATGGCCTCCGCCACCGTTTTCACGAGCTGTTTTTGATACATCAACATCTTTTGATCTAAGTGATGCCTTGAATTCATTTGGGCCGTATTCTTTGATAATCATAGAAACATCTACACCATCTAAATCTCTTAGTTGGTTTACCACATTTTCTGCATCGCCAATTTGTACTCCATGTTTTTCTACAAGGTCTTTAGATGCTATGGCAAAAACTTTATTGCCAATAAATTCAGCATTTGCAATCATTTCATTTTCAAATTGCATTACTTTGATTGGTTTGGATTGGTATAAATTTCTGTAGATATATTCCATATCAGCACCAGCTGTGGAAAGTTTTCCAGCCGTCACAAAGGTGTTTTCTGTTACATTTGTATACAAAAATCTACCAGTATCTGTGACAATTCCTGTAAATAGTAAGCTTGCTGTAATCTTATCTAGAGGAAGATTTAGTCTATCTATGATTTCATAAATAAGTTCACAAGTGGCAGGTGAATCATCAACTATGATATTTAGGTCAGTTTGGATTCCACCACCTACATGGTGATCAACTACTGCTGTTTTTTTAGAATTTCGAGCTATTGGTAGTGCTGTTCCAATTCTTTCCATCTCAGATGCATCGAGGACGAAAAATAGGTCATAAGAATCTCTGTGATCTTTTGAATAATATTCTAAGTCAGGTAAGAATTTCAAATAATCATCTATCTCATCATGGCCTATAACATCGACATCCTTGCCATAATTTCTGAGGGCCCTTGCAAAGCCAAGGGTAGATCCCAGATTATCTCCATCTGGGTCCACATGAGAAGCTATGGCTATAGTTTCTGCCTCATCTATAAAGCACATTAATTTGTCTAATTTTTCTTTGCTAATTTTCATCTTCTATATGAGACCTTTCATCTTTTTCTATTGTTTCTTTGATGAGCTTATCCATGTATGCACCATATTCTATAGATTCGTCAAGTTTGAACCTAAATTCTGGCATAGATCTAAGGCTCATCCTGTCCCCTATTAGGACTTTGATATATCCTTTGGCTTGGTTAAGAGCATCTATAACATCATCTTTTTTGCTAGTATCTCCTAGAACAGAGATGTAGCAATCAGCAAAGGATAGGTCATTTGTTACCCTAACTTCTATCACAGAAACAGCAGCGGTATCAGCTAGCCTAGGGTCGTTTAAGTCATCTCTGATGATTTTTGACAATTCCTTTTGGACTTCTGCACCTATTCTTTCTGTTCTTATTTTTTTCATTCTATTCTCTCTCTTTTTCGACTATTTGGTAAGCTTCCATCTCATCGCCAACTTTGATGTCGTTAAATCTATTTAGTCCAATACCGCCCTCATAGCCTGAAGCAAGTTCTTTGGCATCGTCTTTAAATCTCTTCATAGAAGTGATATCACCATCAAAGATTACTATGTTGTCGCGTAGTAGTCTGATTTTTGCAGATCTTGGTATAGATCCATTTGTAACCATAACACCAGCTATTGTACCAACTGATGGCACTCTAAAGGTATCACGTACTTCTGCACGGCCTAGAACTTCTTCTACAAATTCTGGGTCAAGCATACCTTTGATAGCTTTCTCTACATCTTCTATAGCTTCATAGATTACGCTATATGTTCTAATTTCAATGTTATTATCCTTGGCTCTTTCCATTGCTCCTTGGGTTGGACGAACGTTAAAGCCTATGATAATAGCATTTGATGCTTGAGCTAGTAGTACGTCAGATTCAGTAATACCACCAACTGCACCAGCTACAACTGAAACTTTTACTTCTTCATTTGATAGCTTGATTAGTGATTGGCTAACTGCATCTACAGTTCCTCTAACATCTGTTTTTACAATGATATTTAAGTCTTTTAGCTCGCCTTCTGATGCTTCGCCTGATATGTCTTCAAGGCTAGCACCTTTGGCCATAAGTCTTTCTTCTCTTTTTTGTTCTTCAGCTTTTGCTGCATAGGCTCTGGCTGTCTTTTCATCTTCTACAGCAAATAGCTTATCACCAGCTTCTGCCACGTCTGATAAACCAAGGATTTGTACTGGAATAGATGGACCAGCTTCTTTGATAGCTTCTCCCTTGGAGTTAAACATTGCACGGATTCTACCAGATGCAGAACCAGTTAGGACATTGTCCCCTTCGTGAAGAGTTCCCTTTTGTACTAGGACAGTTGCTACTGGACCTCTTGCCTTGTCAAGTTGAGCTTCAATGATTAGACCAACTGCAGCTCTATTTGGATTTGCCTTTAGTTCTTTCATCTCTGCAACAAGTAGTACCATTTCGAGAAGTTCGTCAATGTTATGACCTGTTTTTGCAGAAACATCAACTGTGATTGTATCTCCACCCCAATCTTCGGCAACTAGACCGTATTGCATAAGTTCTTGTTTTACTCTGTTTGGATCAGCTGTTTCTTTATCAACCTTGTTTACTGCTACAACTATTGGAATATCAGCAGCCTTAGCGTGGTTGATTGCTTCTACTGTTTGAGGCATAACCCCATCATCTGCAGCAACTACAAGAATTGCAATATCAGTTGATTGTGCCCCTCTCATTCTCATTTCTGTGAAGGCTTCGTGTCCTGGGGTATCTAGGAAGGTAATCATTCTACCATCAAGGTCAACAGAGTATGCACCTATGTGTTGGGTTATACCACCTGCTTCTCCACGGGTTACATGTGTATCTCTGATTGAATCTAGGATAGAAGTCTTACCATGGTCAACGTGTCCCATTACTGAAACTACTGGAGCACGTGTGATTAGATCTTCGTCATTGTCTTCATAGTCTAAGTCTAGAGATTGCTCTTCTATAGCAGAATATTCTTGTTCAAGAGTGATTTCTTTGCCAAAATCTATGGCAATAAGTTCAGCTTGATCAAATTCTATTGGATCATTTAGACCAGCCATAACTCCAAGTTGGATTAGTTTGCCTATAACTACATTAGGATTTTCTCCGATTTTTTCTGCAAATGCTCCAACATTTATAACTTCTGGAATTTCGATTTTTGAATTTGCTTCTTCTTTGGTATTTGTAGCTTGGTTATTTGCCTTCGGTCCCTTTGACTTTTTATTTTTTTTCTTTCTGTTCTTCTTCGTTTTGTTTGCTACAAAATCTTCGTTGTTGTAGCTTTTAGCTTGGTCAGATTTCTTTTGGCTTTTATTTTTATTTGATTTAGAAAATTTCTCTTTTTTCGCTACATTTTCGTCATCGTATAAATCATCTATATCATTATTTCTTATTTGGCTATGTTTACTCATATTTGGTTTTTTATCTAAAGAATTCTCTTCTACTTTCTTTTGATTATTCTTTTCTGTATTATTTTTTTTGTCTGTTTTTTCTTTTTTATCTTCTTCAAAATACTCATTTATAAGAATTAGGTCATCTCCACTTACATTTGACATGTGGGACTTGATTGCTAGACCAAATTCATCATTTAGAAATTCAACCATTTCTTTTGCTGGCATATTGTGTTTCTTTGCTAGTTCATATACTCTCATTTTATCAGCCATTTATAACACCTCATTTTAATTCATAAGCTTCTAACTCCTCATAAAGTTTGTCATCAATTTTTTGTTTGAATACTCGATTAAGCTTATTGTTCTTCCTAACGTCCTTAAGGCAGGCTTCGTTTTTACAAATGTATGCCCCACGACCGTTAAGTTTTCCAGTTTCATCTATCACAACGCCTAGGTCTTTGTTATTTACAATCCTAAGCAAGTCGTTTTTATCATAAAGATTACCACAAACTATACATTTCCTTTGGGGAATCTTCTTTGCTTTTGCCATTTTATTTTTCATCCTCTGACAAATCTTCTTGATCAATTAATTCATGATCTTCATCTGATGGTTCTTCAATTTGATCATCATCAAGATTAGCAAGGCTTTCTTCGCTAGCTTCTTCTAAATCTTCACCTGCTAAAGCTTCTTCCTTACTTTCGCTAGACTCTTCTTCATCATCTACTAGACCAAGTATCTGGTCTATATCTTCTTGGCTCATTGTATCGAAATCTTCTTTTGACTTGATATCTATCTTCCAGCTTGTAAGCCTTGCTGCAAGTCTTGCGTTTTGACCTTCTTTACCAATGGCAAGGGATAGTTGGTAGTCATTTACTACAACTAGTGATTGCTTCTTCTTCTCATTTATCAAAACATCAACTATATCAGCTGGTGATAAAGCATTTGATATGAATACTTTTATATCCTTATCATAGTTAATAATGTCAATTTTTTCGTTTTGAAGTTCATCAACTATAGAATTTACCCTAACTCCCTTGTAACCTATACAAGCTCCGACTGCATCAATTGCATCATCGTTAGAAAAAACTGCTATTTTAGTTCTAGAACCAGCCTCACGGGCTATAGAATATATTTCTATAGTTCCATCATTTATCTCTGGAACTTCTAGTTCAAAAAGTCTTTTAACTAAATTCTCACTTGCTCTAGATAAGATAATTTGTGGTTCTTTTGATGAACTTTTAACATCCTTAATAAGGAATTTCATTCTTTCGTTAGGAATGTATTTCTCACTTGCCACTTGTTCTTTTAGTGGAACTACTCCTTCGATTTTATCTAGATTAATATATACATTGTACTTATCTTCTCTTTGGATAGTTCCAGTTATCATTTCATTTTCGCGGTCCAAATATTCTCCGTAAACAGAGTCCCTTTGGGCATCTCTGATTTTTTGGATTACAATATTTCTAGCAGTTTGAGCTGCAACGCGTCCAAAATTTTTTGGTGCGATTTTTATCCTTGCAACATCACCAATGCCAAGTTCTTTATCAATTTCATTTGCTTCCTTCAATGAGATTTCGTTGACATTGTCATTTACTTCATCAACTACAGTCCTAAGGGCAAAGACCTCGATATTTCCTGTCTCCTTGTCAACTACAACATCGACATTTTCTGCATTGTCGTAGTTTTTTTGATAGCTTTTGATCAAAGCTTTTTCAAGTGCTTCAAGGATAACACCCTTATCAATATTTTTATCCTTTTCTAGCTCATCCAAGGCTAGCATAAATTCTTCATTCATAATTTCCCCTTAAAATACAATCTCTATATTGATTTTTTTAATATCCTCTCTATTTACTGAAACTTTCTCTTCTTTTTTATCTTTCTCCACTCTAAAAACAAGGTCATCTTCATTTATTTCTTCAATATGTCCAAGGAAGAAGTCTCCTGTTTTTAACTTAACTTTCAAAAGTTCCTGGTAATTTCTAATCAGATCTCTGTCAGTTTTCAAAGGTCTAGATAAGTCTTGGCTTGAAACCTCCAGATAATACTGACCCTTTATTAGGTCAAGTTCATCAAGCTTTTCGTCCAAGAAATTACTAACTTTCTCACAATCATCTACTGCTATTCCATCTTCATCATAGATATAAAAGGTAAGCATCCTGCCTTCTTTAGTAGTTCTAAAGTCAATGTCTACCAGTTCATATCCCAGATTTTCAATATCTTCTTCAAAGGTTTGTTTAAGTGTTGTTATTAAATCCATCTTATTATCCATCCTTTGCTCCATACAATACAAAAGAGCGGAAATCCTCCCACCCTTTTACTAAAAATAACTATACTCTTTTCATTCATTTATTCAATTTTTATTATCATTAAAAAGAGATCTTTTAAACACTCAAATAAAACATTTTCCTATTGCTTTTTTTTGTGAAAGGATTTATAATTAAGGTGAAAATAATAGAGACTAAGGAGGTTTATATGCTATTATTTTTTGTAGGACTTATTATACTATTTGGAGGCGGTTACCTATATTCAGGTTATGTTGAAAAACAACTTGAAATTGGTGATAATCCAACACCAGCAATAAAAAAAGCTGATGGTATCGATTTCGTTGTAATGCCTAGATGGAAAAACTGGCTTGTTAACTTGTTAAATATCGCTGGAACCGGCCCAATCTTAGGACCTATCCAAGGTATTTTATTTGGACCAATTGCATTTCTAGCTATCCCAATCGGTTGCGTGCTTGCAGGAGCAACTCACGACTTCGTAATGGGTACTATTTCAATGAGAAATGGTGGAGCTCAAATGCCAAGAGTAATTGGTAAGTACATAGGAAATAATATTCGTAAAATTTATAACATAGTAATGGGAGTGCTTTTACTTCTAGTAGGAGCTGTATTTGTTTACACACCTGGCGACTTAATTGCAAACGATATCTTAAATATTGACCCAGCTTCTAACCAAGTATTTATTATCTATGCTATAATATTCCTTTATTACCTACTATCTACAGTACTACCTATTGACCAATTAATAGGAAGAATCTATCCAATCTTTGGTGCATTCCTTATTATATCAGCAGTTGGTATATTTATAGGTCTATTTATGAATGGTAACTTACAACACCTAAGTATGCCAAACCAAAGCGGCTTACTATATGAACACCCAACAGGACAAAAATTCATCCCTGCATTCTTTGTAACGGTAGCCTGCGGTATACTCTCCGGCTTCCATGCTACTCAATCAACTCTTATTTCAAGAACAATTGGTAGCGAAAGAGAAAACAGACAAGTATTCTACTCAGGAATGATTTGTGAAGGTTTCATAGCTATGATTTGGGCAGCAGGTGCAATGGTACTATTCTCACAAAATACAGCACTTGATACACCAGCTACATTAATGGTAGGTGAAGTTTCTAGATACTTCATGGGCAAAGTTGGTGGTGTAATCGCAGTTATCGGTGTTATAGCACTTCCTATAACAACAGGCGATACAGCATTTAGATCACTTAGATTAATCGTTGCTGAAGAACTTAACTTAGATCAAAAAGCAGCAGGAAAGAGATTAGGACTTTCTGTTCTTCTATTCATACCAGCAATTTTACTACTAGTATGGGCTAAATCAGACGCAAATGGCTTTAACATGATTTGGAGATACTTCGGTTTTATGAACCAATTAGTTGGTATTTTCGCTCTAGCAGCTGCAACAAGCTACTTGATGAACAAGGGCAAAAATTACTTAATCGTATTTATACCTGGCCTATTCTATACATTTATAGTATCATCATTTATCCTATACGATCCAAAGGTAGGATTTGGAGTAAGCTATCCTATAGCACTAATCATTGGTTTAGTACTAACAGCAGCTTATGGCTACGGTACACTTCATGCAAGTAAGAAAAATAAAGATAGAATAGCTCATATAATCCTTGAGTAATTTAATAATTTAGAGGCCCTAGTGGCCTCTTTTTGTTTAAAATATAAAAGGAGGATAATATGAAAGTTGTATATACAGATAGTGCAAAAGAATTAATCAAAGATAAAAAAATTGAAAATGTATATATAAAACCAGTCCTAACTGGCAGCAGATGTTGTGGCATCCGAGGTGTAAGAATTGATATTAAAAGTCATGTAAAAGATGACAAGGAATATATCAAGGATTATTTTGATGGGATAAATACAAATTATCACCCAGCTATAAACCAGTTTTTAAAAAGTTCACCAGAAATAATAATAACAGCTGTTGGCATTGGTAATATGAAAACATTAGTTTCTCAAACAGAATTTTCGTCAGTTAAACTTGACTAATTTTATAGTGGAGCTGTTGCATAATAGTAGATAGATATAATCTATTATTTGTAATAGCTCCATCTTTTTTATTGACTAACTTCATCTATCCCATCAAATAGACTTATTTCTTCACCCTTATTATTAATAACTCAATAATTTTAAAGTTATACTTGTAATTATTCTAGTATGACATTTGTCAATACTATATACATCATAGTAAATTAAACTTGCTTATTATTCTACTTTGCTAAAAAACTTGCAATTTTTTTATTTAATGTTTATAATTTAATAGTCATTATAATTAATACATAATTAGGAGGTATTATATGGCGTTATTTTTAATAGGTTTAGTCATCCTTCTAGTTGGTGGATTTTTCTACTCAAAATACGTAGAAAATCAACTAGGTATAGATGATAGAGAAACCCCAGCTGTTAGCAAGGCTGACGGCATCGATTTTGTTGCTATGCCAAAATGGAAAAACTGGCTAATAAACTTACTAAACATAGCTGGTACTGGCCCAATCTTAGGACCAATACAAGGCATATTATTTGGACCAATAGCATTTATAGCTATCCCTCTTGGATGCGTATTTGCTGGAGCAGTACACGATTTTCTTGTAGGTAGTATTTCTATGAGAAATGGAGGAGCTCAAGTTCCAAAACTAGTTGGTAAATATTTAGGAAATGGTACTCGTAAATTTTATAATATAGTTATCGCAGTACTATTGCTTCTTACAGGAACTGTATTTGTTTACACACCTGGAGATTTGATTGCTAATGACCTTATGAGTGTTGCCGAGGGTTCAAACGCAATATGGGTAATCTATGCAATTATTTTCTTATATTACATACTTTCAACAGTATTACCAATTGACCAACTAATCGGTAGAGTTTATCCATTATTTGGTGCATTTTTAATTGTATCTGCTATAGGAGTTTTAATTGGTGTTCTTACTAAAGGTGCTGGACACTTATCTTTCCAAGGAGCTGGCCTACTTGCTGATCACCCAACAGGACAAAAATTCATCCCATCATTTTTCATAACTGTAGCTTGTGGTATACTTTCTGGTTTCCACGGGTCTCAAGTAACCCTTGTTTCAAGAACAGTAGCTTCTGAAAGAGAAAACAGAGCAACATTCTACTCAACAATGATTGCAGAAGGCTTTATAGCTATGATCTGGGCTGCTGGTGCTATAGTTTTATTATCACAAGGAATTGTTCCAATGGATACACGTGCAACCCTTATGGTTGGTGAAATCTCAAGATTTTTCATGGGAAAAGTCGGTGGTTTATTAGCTATTATAGGTGTAATAGCACTTCCAATTACATCTGGAGATACAGCGTTTAGATCACTTAGACTTATTGTAGCTGAAGAATTAAATATAGATCAAAAAGTACCAGCAAAGAGAATTGGAGTTGCCGCAGTATTATTTGTTCCTGCAATATTCTTACTTTACTGGGCAAAATCAAATCCAAATGGCTTTAATATGCTTTGGAGATACTTCGGATTTACAAACCAATTAGTAGCACTATTTGCTCTAGCAATGGCAACAAGTTTCTTACTAAACAGCGGCAAAAACTATCGTATAGCTCTAATTCCTGGAATATTCTATACATTTATAGTATTTTCATTTATCCTATACGATCCAGCAGTAGGTTTTGGTATGAACTACAATCTAGCACTTATAATTGGTGCGGTAATTGCAATAGCTTACACATACTTTGTAGTAAATAAATCAAAGAAAAACAAAGACAGAATTAGGGCTATTACATTGCAATAATAATTTTAGGGGGCTTTGCCCCCTATTTTTAAAAGGACTTATATAATGAAATTTGTATATAATAAAAAAGCACAGGACTATATAAAAAGAAAAAATATAGATAAGATATTTATCAGAGAAGATATAGAATCATCCATTGGTTGCTGTTCTATCTCTACCATAAAGCTAAACATTTCTACTAAAGGCGGCAATGAAGAAAATTACAAAAAAGAAGAATCTGATTTAGTCACAACCTACTATGACCCTAGATTAGAAGCACTTTTGATTAATTGCCCACAAGTAGTTATTTCAGTTTTTGGTTTTAGAAATAAAAAATCATTTTTTACAAAAACAGAATTTAGTCCACTTAACTCATAAAAAATGCCCTAACTATTGGAAATCCAATGTAGGGCATTTTGTTATTATGTTTTTACTATTCCATGATGCTTTTAGACATATTCATATAGCATCTTACAATTATTATGATTCTATCTTTTTTTAGACATTAGAACATTCCATCAAATAGACTTATTTGATTTTCTTCGCCCATATTATCTATGATTCCAAAATTCTTTAGTGAATCCATGGCGTTTTTGTTTATGGAAGTCCTAGAATTTAAATCTTCAACTGATATAAATTCGCCTTTTTCACGTTCATTTACTATATCTATGGCCATAGCCTCTGAAACATTGTCTACTGAGCTAAGTGGTGGCAATATGTAGCCTTCTTTTTCACTTAGGATAAACTTTGTTGCTTCAGATTTATATAAATCGGCCTTATCAATCATAATATCCCTGGCATACATCTCTTCAGCTACTTCCAAAACTTTTCTTATGTTCTCATCGCGAGCCGTGAGATCATATCTTTCTTGGTAGGATTTAAGAGCCATTTGTATAGATTCTAGACCATTAATGATAATTGAGTAGACAAAATCATTGACTTTGGTATTAAAATATGTGGCATAAAAGGCTCTTGGATAATAAACCTTGTAGTAGGCTATACGATAACTCATCAAGCAATATGCTACAGCGTGAGCCTTCGGGAATAGGTATTTTATCTTTAGGCAAGATTCTATATACCATTCTGGAACTCCATTTTCTCTCATATAGGCCAATTGTTCTTCTGAAAGTGACCTTCCCTTTCTTACAATTTCCATGATTTGGAAAGACTTTTTCTTATCAAGTCCTTTTTGAATTAGTGAGTTCATGATATCATCACGAGTTGATATAATCTCATCAAATCCAGCAGTTTTTGCTGCAATTATGTCACGAGCATTGTTGTTCCATACGTCTGTTCCGTGGGATAGGCCTGATATCCTAGTCATTTCAGAAAACTTGGTTGGAAATGTTTCTTTTAACATGCCTCGCACAAAGTTAGTTCCAAATTCTGGTATCCCAAGAGTACCTATCTCGTTATTGGAAAAGTCGTGCTTGATATTAAGCGGCTCAGTATTTGAGAATATCTTCATAACTTCTGGATCGCCCATTTTTATCTTAAGGGGATCAGTTCCTGTCAGATCTTGGAGGGCACGGATGATAGATGGAACATCATGGCCAAGCAAGTCAAGTTTTAGCAAAGTTTCATGCATCATATTGTAGGTAAAGTGGGTTGTCTTGATGTCATCTTTTGGATCATCTGCTGGATATTGGATTGGGGTTATGTCAAATATTTCTATGTCATTTGGCACAACTATCAGTCCACCCGGGTGCTGACCTGTGGTCCTCTTAACATCCTTAAGACCCCTTTGAAGTTTTCTAATCTGGGCATTGGTGAATGTTTCATTGTACTCTTCGCTGTATTTTTTGATGTAACCAAAAGCCGTGTTATCTTGGATAGCACCTATGGTTCCAGCACGAAATACCTTGCCCTCACCAAAAAGTTCTTCGGTATATTTGTGGATTGTAGGTTGGTATTCTCCCGCAAAATTTAGGTCTATATCTGGTTCCTTGTCTCCCTCAAAGCCTAGGAAAACTTCAAATGGTATGTTGTGACCATCTTTATTCATAGGACTTCCACAGATTGGACAATCCTTATCTGGATAGTCAATACCTGCCCCTAGCCTATCTTCTTCAAAAAATTCGCTATGCTTACACTTTGGACATACATAATGAGGGGAAAGGGGGTTTACTTCTGTTATATCTGCCATTGTAGCTGCAAATGATGATCCTACTGATCCTCTTGATCCTACAAGGTATCCATCTCTGTTTGACTTTCCTACAAGCTCCTTGGCTATGATATATAAAACTGCATAGCCATTTGAAATTATGGAATTTAGCTCACGATTTAGTCTATCTTCCACAATCTGTGGCAAAGGGTCTCCATATATTGACTTAGCTTTTGTAAAACAAGCATCTCTGAGTTTTTCATCAGATCCTTCAATTTTTGGTGGGAAAGTTCCAGGAGGAATCGGTCTTATATCTTCGATTTGTTCTGCAACGAGCTTTGGATTTTTGATTACAAGCTCTTCGGCCAAATTCCTATCTAGGTAAGAAAATCCATCCAGCATCTCCTTCGTAGTCCTTAGATAATAAAGTGGTCTATTCTCGTGGTATCTGAAATATTGGCCCTTGTGGAGGATATTTCTCAAGATATAATCGCTTGGTTTAAGATATCTCACTCCGCCTGTTGCAACAGCTAGCTTATCATTTTCTTTGGCAAGGTTTATTATCCTTGTATTAATCTCTTTTACTTGGTCAAAACTTCTTATCTTGCCATTGTTAACTTCATCCGCAAAAATTTCAAGAGGTTCTACTTGGAGGAAATCGAAAAGTTCTAGGGCACTATCAACCTTACTTTGTGGATATCCATTTAAAAGATAGTTAAATAGTAGTCCTCCATGGCCACCGCTTCCCACAAGCAAACCTTCCTTGTATTGCTTGAGCAGGGAAATAGGAGTTTTGCCCTCGTTGGCAAAATTTTCCATCCTTGATTTTGAAATTAGCTTGTATAGATTTTTAAGACCAACTTGGTCTTTGGCAAATACTATGGCAGAAAATGTTTCAAACTTCGCCTTTGGATAATGTGTGGTAAGCTTATTGATATTAGATAAATCAACGTCTTGTTCCATTATCATATCAAACATTTTTATGAAAATTTGAGCAGTTGCTCTAGCATCGTCACTCGCCCTATGGTGGTTAAAGGCTGGTATATTTAACTTTCTAGCTATTTTATCAAGAGAAAACCTACCCATATCGTCAAATAAGGCACGAGCCATAGGTAGGGTATCCATGTAAATCGGAGAAAAGTCATAGCCTAGATTTCTTGCATTTTCCCTTACAAAGCCAATATCAAAGTCAGAGTTTTGTCCAACTAATATGGCATCTCCTGCAAAATCTAGAAATCTTGGTAAAACCTCATCAATTTTATCCTTATCCATAACCATTTCATTGGTAATTCCTGTTAACTCTATGACCTTGTCTGGAATGAGCTTTTCTGGATTTACTAACTCATTAAAGATTTCTGTAATCTCACCATTAACTACTCTTACAGCGCCAATTTCTGTGATTTTATCAGCAAATCTAGAAAGCCCTGTAGTTTCCAAGTCAAAGACTACAAATTCCTGGTCCTTTATATCCTTAATTTTAGGAACAGGGTTTTCAGATAGATTAGTAAGTATTCTTAGCTCATCTTCTACTAGCAAAAGCTCAGCGCCTGGTAGCATCTTTTTGCCAGTTTTACTTATAGCTTCGTAAAGATCAGGCAAGCCTTGAAGGGTAGCTGTGTCTGTGATGCCAATTGCATCCCAATTCCAATCATTTAAAACTCTTACAATATCAGCATTGTCCACAAAGCCATCTAAGTTTGTCATCTTGCTGTGAACTTCTAGCTCAATGCGTTTGTCTATAGCAGTGTCTATTTTTTTGGAAATTGTAGCAGGAATTACTGAATTGGCTGTAAAAACCTCATCGTGGGCGTAGTCATCGTAATTTAGTACTCCCTCTACTTGAATTGCTATGCCGTTTTTAAGATCAGCAAGCTTAGGATTAGTCTTTTCAGATGCAAATATTTTGCAAGCTATGGCATCACTTTCATCTTCTAAGTCAAAGGTATATATAAAGTAATTGTTTTTTGTTTGGAAGACATCTAGGCTGTAGACAGTTCCTATAAGGGAAACTCTTAGGCCTTTTTTGGAATAAATTTCTGAAATAGGAATCACATCTTCCCTAATCTTCCTACCAAAATTTAAACCGTCAACTGGCTCTTCTTGCTTTTTTTCCTCTTTCTTGCTGTTATCAATAGCATGGCTTATGCGAGCCTTAAGCTCTTCTTCCTTTTTCTTTAGGATATCATCACAAGAATCACTCTCACTATCCTCTTCATTCTCTACTAGAGTCTCAGGAACTTCACTTTCTAAGTCCTGATCTTCTATGACCTCTACTTCGTTAATAGTTTCTGTAATATCATTGCCAGCAGAATCTTCTTCCACAGCTGGAGATAATTTTATAAATTCAATTGTGAGTGTCACATAAGAAAAATACTCGTCTAAGGATGACCTTATCTTTTCATCAAGGTGATCGAGGTTCGATTCTATGGTTAATTTTAGCTCATTATTTTCTTTAAAATATATGGCATTTGTTATAGTATATTCATTTTCTTTGATTTCTACGAACTTACTTAAATCAATTTTCATTTAGATGGCTTTCTTTTAAAACTTCCAAAAGTGTATCCACTATTTCTTCTTCTTTTACCTTTTTGATTGTCTTTCCATCTTTAAATAGGAATCCCATGCCATTTGCTGCAGAAATCCCATAGTCAGCTTCCTTAGATTCGCCAGGTCCATTTACAGGACATCCCATGATTGCAACCTTGGCATTTACTCCTATTCCTGCTGATTTTTCCTCTACTTCTGCGACAATCTTTTCCAAATCTACTGTTGTTCTTGAACAAGTTGGGCATGAAACAATGTCAAGGCCATCGCGGCGTAGGTTTAGTGCCTTTAGAATTGTCTTTGCGGCCTTTACTTCTTCTACAGGATCTCCAGTTATAGAAACTCTGATAGTGTCTCCTATCCCATCTTTAAGCAAAGATCCTATGCCGATTGATGATTTGACGAGGGCTTGGTACAAAGGACCAGCCTCAGTTACACCAAGGTGAAGTGGATAGTCAACAAGGTCTGATAGCTTCCTATAGGCATCAATCATGGTATTAACATCAGAAGATTTGACAGATATTTTCATATTATAAAAATCCATATCTTCTAGGATTTTTATCTCTGACATGGCGCTTGCCACAAGAGAATCAGCATTAACTCCTCCAAATTTATCCACAATTTCTCTGGAAATAGAGCCAGAGTTTACGCCAATTCTTATAGGAATATCTTTTTTCTTGCAAGCTTCGACAATCTCACGAACCTTATCCTCACTACCAATATTACCTGGATTGTATCTTAGGCAGTCACAGTCATTTTCTACAGCAGCAAGGGCTAGCTCGTAGTCAAATTGTATGTCTGCCACAAAAGGCAGATTGGTTCTCTTCTTAATCTCAGGGATTGCTTTTGCATCATCCATATCATTTACAGCTGATCTAGATATGTCACAGCCTGCCTCTTCTAGGGCGTTGATTTGCCTTACTACAGCATCTATGTCGCTAGTCTTTTCTGTTGTCATTGATTGGATAGAAATAGGAGAGTCACCTCCAATTGCAACTTCTCCCACATAAATTTTTCTAGTATTTTTTCTCATTACATCTCCTTAAAAAAGTGTAAATATATCTTTTATTGTGACTATTAATATCAAGGATAAGAGTATTATGAATCCTGCAATAGTCACCTTTTCTTCTATTTTCTTGTTGACCCTTTTTTTTGTAATCATCTCATAGAGATTGGTAAATATTTTTGATCCATCAAGGGCTGGAAATGGAATCAAATTGAAAACTGCAAGGTTTACGCTGATGTATGACAAGAAGTATAGGACATTCATCACTCCATTTTGAGCTTGATTGCCAATTTCCTTTACTACGCCAACTGGTCCACTTAGGGCTCCAAAGGAAAGTTTGCCCGTAAATAGATTGCCCAAAACAGTAAAAATAAGTTTAATATTTCGACCTGTTTCTTTAAAACCCAGTCCAATAGCTTCCAAAAATCCCACATCGCGCATCTTGGCAGTTACACCAATATAGGCCATATCATCTTGAAATGATGGGATGATATCAAAGGACTTCTCTTCATTATCTCTTCTAACCTTAACAGTCACTGGCTTATCTTTTGGATTAGTCTCATAGAAACTTGTAAGATTCTTTGAAATATCAGTAAAATCGTTAATTTCCCTATCTCCAACACTCAAAATCTCATCATCCAAGATAATTCCAGCTTCTTTTGCCTTTGAATCGTCAGTAAAGCCACCAACAGAATTTGTAGCAGTTCCACTGTTAAAGGCAACTATGGTAAACACAATAACTGCAAGTATCAGATTCATAAGAGGCCCTGCGAGAATTGTCAAAAACCTCTTGTAAGCAGGTGCGTTGTCGTAACTTCTTGGATCATTTGACTCGTCGTCTTCCCCTTCCATAGCGCAATATCCACCAATTGGTAGAAGCCTTAGAGAATACTTTGTTTCTCCCTTCTGATTTGAGACTATCTCTGGTCCCATACCTACGGCAAATTCATTTACTTTTATGCCGGATAATTTTGCCACTATAAAATGTCCAAACTCGTGGATTGTTACCAGAAGTAAGAACATGACAATGGCTATAATAATTGTTCCCATTTACTCTCCTTACATGATGGAAAAAAGATAAAGGATTGGGGCAATAAATATCATAGAATCAAATCTATCTACAATTCCCCCATGGCCTGGGATTATATTGCCAAAATCTTTTATTCCCGTTTTTCTCTTAATAAAACTTGCCACCAAATCCCCAATTTGGGATAAGATAGCTCCAAATACTGAAAAAATTATAACATAAGATGTGTTAATACCAACTAAATAATATTTATGGTAAATCAAATTTAAAACCAAAGCTCCAATTATACCACCTATACATCCTTCGATAGTCTTTTTGGGACTAATGTGAGCTATTGATTTGATCTTACTCCTACCTATAGTAGAACCTACTAGGTAAGCAAAGGTATCAGATCCCCAGGCTGTGATATATAAAGGCCAAATATAATTTATGTCCCTGATTCTAATAATAGTTCCCATCAAAGTAGGGATATACATAAGGATAAAAATCCCAATACTAATTGTATAAAAAGACACATCTTCCTTAAAAATCATATAAATTAGTAGTGCTATGACAGAAAAAATAATTGCTAGAATGAAGGCATCTTTATCTTGCCAGTATGCAGCCCCCATTATGGCTAAATCACAAATATATAATAAAGTTTTTGGAAGTTTTATATTAATATTGGCAAAAGCTTCCGTAATCTCCCTTATAGCTATAAGGGAAAATATTGTAAATCCAATACTTAGTGATAAGTGGCCCAAATATGTTATGGCAAATATCACAAGTAGGATTATAGCTCCACCATAAGTTCTCTTTAGCAAATTCATTTGACATCTCCAAATCGGCGGTTACGTCTAGAATATTCTTCTATAGCCTTATCAAAGTCCTCATAAGAAAAATCTGGCCATAGCTTATCAGTAAAATATAGCTCGCTATAGGCAATTTGATAAATCAAAAAATTTGATATTCTAAGCTCACCACCAGGTCTAATCAATAAATCTGGGTCTGGTATATCTTTAGTATATAAATTTTCAGAAATGAGCTTTTCATCTATATCTTCTGCCTTGTATCCTTGGCTAATAATACTTTTAAAAGCATGGACTAGCTCGTTCCTACCACCGTAGTTTAAAGCAATATTTATAAACAGAGATTTATTATCCTTTGTTCTATCAAGTGCCAATTCGACTGCCTTTCTAGTTTGGTCAGGAATAGCGGACAAATCTCCCAAAAAGTTCAACTTACAATCTTCTTCCATAAGCTGATCAATTTTATCATTTACAAACTTAATAAGAAGTTTCATCAAATAGTCAACTTCTTTTTTTGGTCTTTTCCAATTTTCGGTAGAAAATGCATATAGGGTCAAATATTTTACTCCACGTTTTTTGGCGTGGATAGCTATATCGACTACATTTTCTGCTCCATTTTTGTGGCCAAAAGTCCTTGGCATATTTCTTTTTTGAGCCCAACGTCCGTTCCCATCAAGTATTATAGCAACGTGACTTGGTGTTTTTATATCTTCCATAGTTCCCTCTTCATAAAGTCTAGAAGTATTATACCGTTTTTAAAGATAAGACACTTAAATATTACTCGTTAGATTTATAACTAATAACTTTACTATCTGTTTTTTTATGCTATAATTTATATAGCTTATTTAAAGGCAGGATACTTAACTGATCCTAGCAAAATAAAAGCTAAGTTAGTGAACAAAGAAAGAACGGTATCAATATGAACCGTATCAGGAGGTAAAAATGAAAAAAGAAAAACTAACGAGCAAAAAACTTGTTACAGCTGCCATTCTCGGTGCTATAACAGTAGTACTTTCCCTTACACCACTAGGGCTAATACCACTTGGCCTAATAAATGCTACAACCATGCATATTCCAGTAATCATTGCAGCCATTGTAGAAGGACCACTAGTAGGCGCACTGGTAGGTTTGATATTTGGTATATCATCCCTAGCCAATGCTATCATTAGACCTAATCCGGTATCTTTTGTATTCTACAACCCACTTATATCAATAGTCCCAAGGATACTTATAGGCATTACTTCTTACTATGCTTACAATGCTCTTAAAGGCAAAGATGAAAAAACATTAAAAGTACTAACAAAAGTATTGTGGACACTAATCTTACTAGGACTTGTTTTTCTACTCTATAGAAACATCAAAACTGGTGCATCAAAACTAAACATAGTATTGGTTGTAATTCTACTTTTAATTACAATTGGTCTATTAATCTATTCACAAAAAACACCAACCTTAGACTTTCCAGTAGCCATAGGTGCCTTTGTCGGATCAATGACTAATACCATACTTGTCCTAGGCGGCATATATGTAATCTATGCTGAAAAATACGTAAAAGCAGTAAATATTCCACTAGAAAGTGCCAAATCTACAATCCTTGGAGTATCAATCACATCAGGAATTCCAGAAGCAATACTTTCTGTCATACTAGCAACATCAGTAGTAAAAGCTGTAAAGAATACGAGAAGGTAAAATGTTACTTGCAATTGACATAGAAAACAAAATTACAAATGTAGGAATATTTGAAAATAAAAAGCTAATAGGTAATTTTGAAATAACAACTGACAAAAATAAATCGATAGATGAGATTTACCTCATCCTAAAGCTAATGCTAATGGATAAGGAAATAAAATTTTCTGATATTGATCATGTAATAATTTCTACAGTTGTTCCAGAATTATTAGAAAGCTATAGCAAAATTTCACAAAAAATTACTAATAAAAATCCAATAATAATTTCTCCTGGAGTAAAGACAGGAATAAATATAAAATGTGAGAATCCAAAAGAAGTCGGCACAGATAGAATAATCAGAGCTGTTGGAGCGAGTGATTTCTATGATAAAAACATCATAATTATATCAGCTTCAACTATCACAACTATTGATTATATAAATGACAAAAAAGAATTCTTAGGTGGAGTGATTCTCCCTGGAATTGACCTTTTTGAAAAAGCTCTACACCAAGAAAGCGCCAAACTTCCCCAAGTAGAAATTCTAAGACCAAATAAAATTCTTGGAAACAATACAACAAAATCAATCCAAAGCGGGATTTTCCACGCCTATCAAAATGCTTGCTGGGGGATTATAGAGAATATAATTGATGAACGCAAATTAAAAAATGAAAAACCTGAAATAATTATTACAGGCAAATATGCAAACTTTTTGGCAAATGATTCGTCAAAACAAATACCATCACTAGGACTTATAGGACTAGGCAAAGTGTTTGAAATTAACAAAGAAAAATAATAGAAACAACCCCCTCAGCTTATATATGTCTGAGGGGATTGCTATTCTAATAATTTATATCTGGTCATACATTACAGAAATTATCTCTTCTAAGCTAGTTGTACCGTCCATTACCTTGTCTAAACCATTAGCTATCATGGATTTGAACTTATTTTCTTTGGCGTATTTATTTAGACTTACTAGGTCAATCTTTCCATTTCTGATTAGGTCCCTGAATTTATCGTCTATTACAAATACTTCTTCACATGCTTCTCTGCCCTTGTAACCGTCGTTACAATGTGGGCATCCATTTGGTCTATAAATGCTTGCGTCTCTATCAATATCGACAAATCTCTTTGCTAGCTCGTATTCACTATCGGTCATCTTATCTTCTATTTTGCAATCACAAAGTTTTCTTACTAGTCTTTGGCTGGCTACTGCATTTATAGCTGATGACAGCAGATAATTTTCTATGCCCAAATCTTTTAGCCTTATTATTGAGGATAAAGCGTTATTGGTATGGAGAGTTGTGAGGACCAAATGCCCTGTTATTGCTGCTCTTATTGCAATTTGAGCTGTTTCATAGTCTCTGATTTCTCCCACCATGATTATATCCGGATCTTGCCTTAGTATGGACCTTAGGGCCTTGGCAAAGGAAAAGTCGATTTTTTCGTTGATATTTATTTGATTGATTCCCTCAATATTGTATTCCACAGGATCTTCGACTGTAATTATATTATCTCTTTCAGAATTTAGGCTATTTAGCAAAGAATACAAGGAAGTAGACTTTCCAGAACCTGTTGGTCCAGAGAATATAATCATGCCAGATTTATTTTTCATGGCTTCATACAAAATTTCTTTGGAGTTGTCTGAAAAACCAAGCAAGTTAGCTTTTTTCTCATATTCACTTGTCGAAAGTATACGGATTACAAGCTTTTCTCCATTAATAGTGCCGATACTAGACACTCTAAAATCAACATTTTCAAAGCCAGGAAGTTTTAGGCTCTCATCTTGGGGTCTCCTGTGCTCGCTTATATCCATTTTTGATAAAAGTTTTATTTTTGAAACTAGTTTTTCATAATTATCTCTATTTATATGCAAGATTTCACTAAGTTTCCCATCTATTCTAAGCCTTATCCTGGCGTATGTTTCCTCACCTTCTATGTGTATATCACTTGCCTTGTGATATATGGCATAGTCTAGGAGGTCATATACAAATTTATCTATATTCGAATTTATTTCTCTTTGATCAAGCATTTTATACCGTCCAATATTTATCATCAAGTGCCCTATATCTCACTGCTTCTAGGACGTGTTTTTGTTCTATTTCTAAGCTTCCATCAAGGTCAGCTATAGTCCTTGCCATTTTCAAGATTTTGTTGAAGCTTCTTACTGAAAAATTGTATTTATTAAAGGCAAGTTGAGCAACTTTCTCTACTTCTGGATTAAGTTTGATATATTTTTTCATCTGATTGGTAGAAAGTTCAGAATTTGATCTTATTTTTTCATTTTTGTAGCGCTCATCTTGGATTACTCTTGCCTTGGCAACTTCTGCCTTAAGCTCTGCTGATGATTTTGATGGAGACTTATCTTTCAAGTCCTCATATTTAACCGGAGCAATCTCTATGTGAATATCGATTCTATCCAAAATAGGTGCAGAGATCTTGTTTAGGTACCTACGTATTTCATTTTGTGTGCAAGTACACTCTTTAAGAGGATTGCCGTAGTTACCACATGGACATGGGTTCATAGCTGCAATTAATATGAAATCCGATGGGTATTTTAGGGAAGCTTGAGCTCTTGAAATATTAATCTCACGATTTTCAAGGGGTTCCCTCAAGGCTTCTATGGTCTTTTTGTTAAATTCTGGGAATTCATCCAAGAACAAAACTCCCCTATGAGCCAAGGATATTTCTCCTGGTTTTGGTATAGAGTGCCCTCCACCAATAAGTGCTACCTCACTTGCGCTATGGTGGGGTGACCTAAATGGTCTTTCATTTACCAACTGACCCTTATCCAAAAGTCCCATTATAGAATATATCTTGGTTACTTCTACCTTTTCATCAAAATTCATATCCGGCAGAATGGTTGGAAGGTGCTTGGCAGAGAAAGTTTTTCCAGATCCTGGTGGGCCAATCATTAGTACATTGTGACCACCTGCAGCTGCTATTTGCAAGGCACGTTTTAGACTCTCTTGACCCTTTATGTCAGAAAAATCTAGGTCATAAGTCACTTGGTTATCTATTTTATGTAAATCTAATTGGTAGGGCTTTACTTCCTTTTCCTTATTTAAAAAGCTTACTATATCGTTTAGATTATCAAAAGGCAAAATATCCACATCGTTTATAATAGCACATTCGTCCTTATTTTCTTCTGCTATTATAAATTTTTTGTATCCCAGCTCACGCATAGAAATAATCATGGCTAGAGCACCTCTTATAGGAACAATTTTGCCTGCAAGGGACAATTCTCCCAAGAATACATAATCGTCATAAAGATATGTAATGACTCCCATTGAGGATAAAAGGGAGATTGCTATTGGTAAGTCAAGTTGAGTTCCTTCTTTTTTTAGATCAGCTGGAGATAAGTTTACTGTTATCCTACCAGGTGGGAAATTATAGCCTGAGTTTAGTATTGCTACCCTCACCCTCTCCTTGGATTCTTTGATTGATGAGTCCGGCAAGCCAACTATTAGAAAGTTTGGCAAACCCGTTGTTATATCACTTTCTACTTCTATTGCTTTTCCATTAAGTCCCAAGAGGGAACAAGTTATAGTTTTTGAATACATATTAATCTCCAAGTCCTAAGACATCTTGATATTTTTGAAATTTGGCATGGACAGGTGCAGTAAAGGTCACATATTCACCATTTTGGTCTTTAAAGCCAAGCCTTGTGCAATGCAAGAGTTGGTGGTCGAGGTTAAACTTGTGCTTGACATTGCCATAAACCGGATCTCCTAGCAAGGGGTGGTTGATATGGGTCATATGTACACGAATTTGGTGGGTGCGACCAGTTAATATGTGGATTTTAACTAGTGAATACCCCTCCACTTCTTTTATGACCTCATATTCACTAATTGCCTTTCTCCCACTTGGACATACAGCCATCTTCCTAGGGTTGCTCTTATCCCTGTCCATATAATTTTCTATGCGACCAGATTTTTGATCAAAATTTCCAAAGACAATAGCCAGATATTCCTTGTAGACTTGCCTTGTTTCAAAAAGTCCCTTCAAATACTTGTAAGTTTCATTGTTTTTGGCAATTACCATAAGCCCTGTTGTATCCTTATCGAGCCTATGAACAATCCCTGGCCTATCATCTCCTCCAATGTGAGATAGGCCATCATAGCCGTACTTATAGAGCAAACCATTTACCAAAGTGCCTGTGATTATAGATCCTGCCGGGTGGACTATAACATTTTCATCCTTATCAATTATGGCGTAGTCTTCGTTCTCATAGACAATCTTTAAATCCATTGGCTCTGCTAAGATTTCTGGGACTTCAAAAAGCTCATCGTCTATTTCAATCTCATCACCAATTTCTAATTTGTAAGATGGTTTGATATTTTTATTATTTACTTTTATTTTTTTATCCTTGATAAATTCTTTGATTTTCTCTCTTGGAATTTCTTCAAATTCGTCGGAGATGTATTTATCAACTCGGATATTTTCAAATGCTTCTAGTATCATAACTTTATTATAGCATATATTTTTTGGCAAAAAAATTACGGGCAATTTCTTACCCGCAATTTCTAACTATTTTTTCTTTTTTAATAAATATCCTGCCCCAGCGATTACTCCTAGTAGTGGTGCAACTGGAGTGATTCCTGTATTAGGATTCCAACCCTTTACAGTTTTTGCCTTTTTATTTTCTTTAGAAGTCTCTTTCTTATTTACGTCTTTTTTGACTTCTTTGAGGCCATCAGCTGCTTTTTCTAGCTCGCTTGCTGCTTTGTCTACATTTTGTGGAGTATCTAGCGAATTCTTGGCGATCATATCTTGAGCAGTTTCAAAGGCTTTGTTATAAGCTGCTAAACTTTCTTTTGTGTAAGTTTTGTTCTTGTCGTAAGCTTTTTTAGCTTTTTCTATAGCATCAATTAGTCTTCCATAATTTGGAACTTTTTCTATTTTTGTAATCTTGCCCATTTGATAAGCTGATTCATTTGGATCGACATGTTCCATAGTAACATTGTAAATATCGCCGACTTTGGCATTTGGATCTCCCAAGCTTTCAAAGTCTATTGTAAATTCCACATCCTTATTCTCTGAGTCAGTAAGACGAGCTTTTTTACCTCCCTTTTCGAAAATTTCTGTTAGGACAAATTGACGAGTTATAACCCCTGTTTTTTCACTAAGTCCATCTATAGCTTCTCTTAATTCTTTGCTAGCCTTGTCAACTTCTTCTTGGCTGGCATCAGCTTTATCTAAGATCTCTTTGGCCTTTTCAAAGGCTTTTTGAAATCTATCAGCGCTATCTCTTGTAAATGTACCATCACCCAGCACTATACTTCCAGCTTCATCAACTACCTTTTTAAGTTCATCAAAATCTACATCAGTATTATTATCTTTTTTAACTTTCTCAACTTTTTCTATGACACCTATGTGTCCTAGTTCATCTTTTGTATAGGTAATCGAATACTTATCCCCTATTTTAGCCTTGTCATCTTCTAGTTCTGATAGCATTATTAGGTTTATTTCACCGAAAGAATCTGATTTTTTAAGGTTAGCATCCTTACCTTCCTTGCTATCAGTAATATCAACAAGTTCAAATACAGCTATTTCTTTAAGTTCTTCCTTATTTTCAAAAGTTTTCTTTACTTCATAAATTTCGCCAAATTGAGCTGGAATTGATTTGGTAGCTATGCCATTCCAAGTGATTTCGTATCTATCGCCAGCTTTTGCATTCTCATCTTTTAGATCTTCTAGATTTATGGAAAATACATTGGTCTTATTGGCAGATTCAAAAACTATAGCAGATTTATTATCTTTATCTATCACAATTTCATCTATTTCAAATTCTAGTGTCTTTTGATCTTCTTTTGCTAGTTTTTCAACTCTAAAAATTTTACCAAATTGAGCTGGATAAGATTCTAATGTGACACCATCCCAATAAATGGTGTACTTATCACCTTTTTGTGGATTGTCATCACGCAAGTCATCCCCGCTAATGGAATATTTATTATCTTCATTATTAACTTCAGCAATGGTTGCAACAAATCCACTTTCCTTATCGCCCTTAATACTTTCTATTACAAAATCTAATTTTTCTGTATTTTTTGGCAAATCTTCTTTGGCCATATTTGTCGGTTTTACATACTTTTCCTTAAGGCTAATATCTTCTTTTTTGATATTTTCCTTATCTAAACTAGAAAGTTTCTCTTTGCTCTTTATTTGATACATATCGTGAATATTTACATCATCTGCAAAATATTTCTTATCAAGGTCAAGATTGGTATTTTTATCGACTTCTTCTATAATCATAGAGTCGTCTTTGATTTCTCCTTGATAAAGCAAAGTTACACTTTTTTCTCCTACTTTGATAACTTCATAAACATATGTACGATTTTCTTCATTCTGTTGACTTTCTATACTTGTATTATTAGCGTAGACATTATTTCCAATTGAAAAAACAAATGCCATACTAAGGCCTAATACAAAAATTTTTTTGTTCATAATGTCCTCCTTTGTAAGTCTTTCTTATATTTATTATACCCACAATAAAAAATTCTACATATTTATTACAAATTTCTAATATCTATGAGCTTGCATTTATTCATAAAAATTTTATAGTTAAAGTAAGATAGAAATTTAAAAGGAGATTAATTTGAAATTTATTTCATGGAATATAGATTCACTAAATGCAGCTCTAACAAGTGATTCTAATAGAGCTCATATGACACGTGATGTTTTCGAAACTATAAGAAAAGAAGACCCTAATGTAATTGCCTTGCAGGAAACAAAATTGCCACAAACAGGCCTTAGTAAAAAGCATAAGGAAAAGCTAGAAGAATTTTTCCCAGAATATAATTACGTTCACGTAAATTCTTCTGAAGGCGCTAGAAAATCTTACGCTGGATGCATGACCTTATATAAAAAAGAATTGGAAGTTAACTCTAACTTCCCATTTATAGATGCACCAGAACCTATGGATTTGGAAGGAAGAATAGTAACTTTAGAATTTGATGACTTTTACTTCACCCAAGTTTACACACCAAATGCAGGAAACGAACTAATAAGACTGCCACTTCGCCAAGTTTGGGATCAAAAATATGCCGATTATTTATCAAAACTTGATAAAGAGAAAGCAGTAATAGCTGCAGGAGACTTTAACGTTGCTCATAAGGAAATCGACCTTGCCCACCCTGACAATAACCATATGTCAGCAGGCTTTACTGATGAAGAACGTGAGGGCTTTACTAACCTATTAAACAGAGGTTTTATAGACACCTTCCGCCACATCAATGGCGATGTAGAGGGCAAGTATACTTGGTGGGCCCAAAGAGTAAAAACAAGCAAAATCAATAACTCAGGCTGGAGAATCGACTATTTCCTTGTATCTGATAGGATAAAAGAAAAGGTAAAAAGATCTGATATTATTGATTCTGGTGACAGACAAGACCATACGCCAATAGTTATGGAAATTGAATTTTAATTATTGCAAACAATTAACCCTCACTATTTTATAGTGAGGGTCTTATAACATAATATATATTTGGAGGTTTATTTATTATTATTTTTTACTTTTCCAAAGTGCAACTGCCGAAAGCAGCGGAAGGCTTACAAGTCCTATTGAACTTACAATTCCTGTTTTAGGATTTTTGCCAGCCATTTTACCATCTTTATTTTCTTTGTTATTATTCATTTTACTATTTTCGCTAGTTTTCTTATCATTTGTTGTATCTTTTTTGTCAGGTGTTTTCATGTCTTTAGATTGGTTGTCTTTTGATTTATTCTCTTTACCTTTGTTTTCATCTGCTGGTTTTGTTTCATCAACTTTTTCAATCTTTGTTATCTTAGCAAATTGAGCTGGTTCGCTAGTAAGAATTTCATCTGAATGTGTGATTTTGTACTTATCACCAACTTTTACATCTTCTTTAAATTCTTTCTTTTCAACCATGTACAAATCACTACTATCTTCCATTAACTCAGATCCATCTTCTTTGCTGTAGTAAGCTAGGATAATTCCATTTTCATTTACTTCTTTTACCTTGTAAATATTTGTGATACTTGCAGTTTCTTTTATAGCTTCTTCAATTTTTTCTACATCAAAAATCTTGTTAAATTGTGCAGGATATGAATTCATAACTATATCATTGTGAGTGATGTTATATTTATCTCCAACTTTTAGGTCATTATTAAAATATTTTTTCTCAACCATATATTTTTCTGATTCAGATCCAATTTTTTCTACAGTAACTCCTTCTTCGTTTATTTCTTTAACTTGGAATTGGTCAGTTACTTTTTCTTCTGTAGCTTCTTCTTTTTCTGTTTCTTTGATTTCATAAATTTTGCCAAATTGAGCTGGATTTGATTTTAATATTATTCCATCACTTGTGATTTCAAATTCTTTGCCAGCTTCAAGCTTCATTTTTTCAAATGCACTTTTTTCTACTTGGTAAAGGTCATCTTCATAGCCTTTTTTGTTAAGGATTACATAGTCATCCATGATTTCTTTTACAATATAAGATTCTGTGACTTTTTCATCCTTTTCATCCATTACTTCTTCAATTTTGTTTTCATCTTTCATTTCATCTTTTGAATCATCTGCTCTAACTTGGCCAATATTTGTAATTGCCAAGGCAAGAGCTAAACTTGTTGTTAGTATTAATTTTTTCTTCATAATACCCTCCTTAACCTATACCAATAATAACACGGTAATTGTTAAGACTGTGTTAAGGTAAAAAAAAAGTGACCTCCTAATTTTTGCCTTATGAAAAATCCTAGGAGGTCATTTTCTTATTTATTATTCGTCTATTTCTTCAATAGTTTCAGTTTCTATATTCTCTTCTACTAGGTTTTCTTCTTCACTTAAACTTTCATCAATAGATGCTTCTTCATTTTCGTCATAAGCTTCTATTTCATCACTTGTCTCTTCGCTAACTTCTTCTTCACTAATTTCTTCTTCGACTACTTCGCTAGGAGTCTCTTCTGCTACAAGATCAGCTTCTGCTGTTTTTATTGCAGCAAGTATTTCTTCATCAGCAGCATTTGCTTGATTTACAGTAGTTTTGCTATCGTTTAATACTCTATTTGCTTTTGCGATTGCTCTATTTAGTTCTTTTATAACAGATGATTCAACATTTCCTTTTAATTTGAAATCACGTAAGTTTTTTGCAGCTTGTATGTCTTTTGCAAGAGGAGCTTTTGCAAGCTCATTTGCTGTTCTTTCTCCTTCTGGTATAGACTTATAAGCTTCGTCTATTAGCTTATTTAATTCATCTGTTATAGAGTTAACTTCGCTTACTGTGGCTTGACTATTTCTTCTAACATCTACTGCTTTTTTGATAGCCATATCTACTTCAGCAAGTTTATTTGGATCTAGTTTATACTTTAATTCCTTGTTTCTAATTGATTTGGCATTGCTAATTGCTCTATCAAGTTTTTCTAAGGTATAGTGAGTTCTCTTGGAATCTTCAGTTAACTTTGGTACTTGGCGAGCTTTTTCTAATGAAGCTTTCAAGTCATCAGAAGCTTTGTTTAGTCCTTCAGGACCTTCAAATAAATCAAGAGCTTTTAGTAAAGCATGAGTTACAGAAAAACCAACTATAACATGAGCTTGTTGTTGGCTATCAACTAATTCTGTGGCATCAGCTGTTATAATTTCTGCAACATTTATTAGTAGGTCAATTCTAGGGATAAGTTTTGTTCTGATTTCAGAAGCACTTACTAGGCCATTTTTAAGAATCTTAGATGTCAAATCATATGCATTTTTAAGGGCCTTTAGCCAATCAAATTGATTACCTGTTAGCCCACCTGCAATATTTTCAATTCCCTTAATCAAATCTCCTAGGTAGTCTAATTTCTCTAGTGCATCAGATTTGTTGTTAGATTCTTCTCCAGCTGCGTATACAACACTAGTTCTTAGTGGACTGACATTTCCTGCTGTTTGGCAAGCTGGTACAATTGTGTTAGCAAGAAGTGTTACTGATAGTGCCCCGATAAATAGTTTATTGTTTTTCATTATTACTCCTTTTCTAATTAAAGTTTACTAAACAAACTTTTTATATTATAATAAGGAGGTAAACATTTAAAATTTGTTTTACTTTTGCAGAGAGTAAAATAATCGATTTGGAATATTGGCGTATTTATTCGATTATTCTACCCTCTTATTTTTTTAAAGAGTTTAATTATTGCTATACGTTTTCTACATCTTCAATTACATAAAATTGATCAATTAGATAATCATCCCATTCTGTATTGATGGCTACCTTAGTATCCTTTGCTCCAAAAAATGAAACTAGAGATAATAAAAGTGCAAAAATAAAAGTATTCTTTAATGATTTCATTTGTCTACCTCCTTGATGGTTTTATAATACCAGCCTTAGCGAAAAAAATAAATACACATTTGCGTGTTTACTTATTAAATATATTATTTATGATTATTAAGCATAATGTCTACTTGCTTGGAAATACTATCATAAAGTGAATTTTCCGAAAAAATATTTGTAAGGGCTAAAGAGTAATTAAAACTTTCTTTGGCCTCTTTTATCTGATCCATTCCCAGATGATTGACTCCTTTTAGGTAGTAAATCATATTCAGATAATAAGTCTCTTTGATTGTTTTGGCATTTGCTATAGCTATATTGCATATTTTAAGCGACTCTACCTTATCGCCTGCTCTTAGATATGTAGTTGCAAGATTGTAAGCAAAAATATAATAGTTATCCATGTTAGGATCTAGATATCCCTCTATTTCAAACATAATGTCCCTATATAAGTCAAAGTTTCCCTTTTTGTACAGACTTATGGCCAAAGCCAATAGTATCCTTAATGAGAACTCATCATACTTGTAATCCTTAAACTTTGATACTTTAAACTTAGTATTCATGTCAGCCATGGCTTGCTCAAATTCATCTGCTGGATTACTTTCTATCATATTATCCTTTAGGATCAAAATACCATTAAAATAATGTTTAGTAGCAAAAAGTTCCTTCTCGTAATTTAAATTTGTCTTAAAATCCATGGCATCAAAAGAATCCATCAAATCTTTTGCCTTATCTAAGGAAGAATTGTTGACCAAGTAATTTATATCCTTTCTTAGCTTTACCATACTGTGATAGAGGGCCTGTTGATGGTTTATTATATCTCTTAGGTCAATATCCAAATACTCACAAATGGGAACTAAGGTAGAAAGTCTTGGGTCATTCTCTCCCTTTTCTATTCTCCTGATAGTTTCCTCAGAAATAAACATTTCTTCGGCGATTTGCTTTCTCGTAATGCCCTTTTCTTCTCTTATTTTTCTTAAATCAGATCCAATAAAGTCGTAATTATTTGAAGTCATAAAAATTTCTTTCTTCTTATATTTTATATAATCATTATATAGGCAATATTTATAAATCAAAATATAATTTATGCTTGTCTCTCACTATACCTTAGTTTTTACATAATTATAAAAAAACTGATAAAAAAGTTACAAAAAAACTCACTTGACAGCAAGTATTTATCAAATCTATTTAAAATGCAAAAAATGCCCCAAATCTAAGATTTGAGGCACTTACTCTTTGCTATTTTAATGTCTTAATTGCATCTTCTACAAGTTTTTCTGAGCTTTCAACTTTTTCTTTAAGTTCTTTTTCGATGCTCTTTACAGTTTTTGGTGTTTTGTCTAGGAGCATCTTACCTGCATTTGTCATAATCATATTTTGGAAGATTGATTTTGCTAATTCTTGATCACTCATAGATTCAAGCTTTTTATCATATTTGTACTGTATAATCTTAACTATAGCAGTATCTTTATTTCCATCTTCTTTTTCTTTGTCAGTTAAGAACACACTATATGCTTCTTCCATTAGTCCATTAGTTTCACCCATTAGTTTTTCTAGGGCTGGTTTAATATTTGCAATGGTTTTTGGACTTTGTTCTAATAGAATCGAAGCAGCTTGGTTTTGTACTAGGGCATCAAACATAGATATAGCAAGTTCTTTCATTTCAGATTCATCATAATGATTTGCCTTTACCTTTTCAACCCTATATATTTTTCCAAATTGGGCTGGATAAGATTTTAATGAAACTCCATCCCAGTATATTTTATAAACATCGCCTACTCCTGCATATTTATCTAGCAACATTTTAAGCTTTATTACATACTTATTATCTGGATTGCCAACTTCTGCAAGAGTTGCCATAGGATTCTCATCGTCTTTGTTAATTTCTAATAGTTCAAACTCCATTGATTCATGATCTTCTGGTAGCTGATCAATTGGCATATTTTCGAACTCATCGTTCTCATCTAGAGGATCAAGTTTTTCTACCCTGTAGATGTGGCCAAATTTTGCTGGGAATGATGTGAAGGCAACCCCATTCCAATAAATCTTGTAACGGTTGTTGACTTTTACATCATCGTCACGGAATTGATTTAAGTCTAGTACGTATTCGCTCTTTTCATTACCTTCTTCATATAGTACAGCACTTGTACCTTCTTCGTTTATTTCCTTTACAACAAATACTTTATTCATTGCATCTTCTGGAATCTTATCTATAGGCACATTCTCTGGTGCTTCTGTGCTAGTTGCAGTTACTTCTGCATTATCACTAGCTTCTGCAACAAGTGCAGGCGATAGAGCAAAAGATATGCAAAGACCTGCTAGCAATAACTTTTTATTCATGGTTTTCCTCCTTATTCATCATCTTTTCTTTTATACATAAGATTATCACAAATGTGTTAAAATTATGTTGGTAAATATATACCCGATTATATTTCTTATAAACATTTATTTTTTATTTTTTAAACATTGTAATATCAATGTTTAACAGAAGTACTTGCCCTTAAATTATATAATTTTTATATAAAAATAAAATTATTTTTTTAGTTATATTTAGTATTTTTTAGTTAAAGTTTATTTATAATTATTAATTTTATCATATATACCTACATAGTTATTAATAGTATTCTAAACAATAAAAAAACTACTAGTTTTCCTAGTAGTCTTAACATCAGACCTTAAGTCTCTTATCTCCGTTGTAAACTTCATCGATGATAGCTGAACCAATACAAACTTCTCCCATGTAGAATACAGCAGCTTGTCCTGGAGTTACTGCCTTTGTTGGGTCATATGTCACTTCCACATGATCATCATCAAGCACTTTTACATGGGCATTGATATCCTGTTGTCTGTAGCGGAATTTGGCTGTACAGTCAAATTCTGTTGGGATTTTTTTATTGGTAAAAGTTGAGAATTCACTCGCCAAAAGCCTATTTGAAAATAATAGTGGATTATTTTTGCCCTGGCAAACTATTAGTTCGTTTTTTTCAAGATCTTTGCCACAAACAAACCAAGCTTCACCCTCTCCACCAATACCAAGTCCTCTTCTTTGGCCTATGGTGTGATACATCAAACCGTCGTGTTTGCCTAGGATATTTCCATCTGTATCTACAATATTACCTGGTTGGGCTGGTAAGTAGTTTGATAGAAATTCATTGAAATCACGCTCTCCTATGAAGCAAATCCCAGTAGAATCTTTCTTGTCAGCCGTTGCCAATTTATATTTATGAGCAATGTCACGTACTTCTGATTTTTGTAGTTCACCTACAGGAAACAAAACATCTTTGATTTGCTCTTGGGAAAGTTGGCTTAAAAAATATGTTTGGTCTTTGTTAGAATCAAGGCCACGAAGCATGACTGTTTCTTCCCCTGATCTATCCACTCTAGCATAGTGGCCAGTTGCTACATAGTCTGCTCCCAAGTTCTTGGCATAGTCCAAGAATGCTTTGAATTTGATTTCCTTGTTACACATTATATCCGGATTGGGTGTCCTTCCCTTTTTATATTCATCTAGGAAATAAGTGAATACCCTGTCGTAGTATTCCTTTTCAAAGTTTATGGAATAGTATGGGATTCCTATTTGGTTTGCTATAGCTACTGCATCTTCGTAGTCTTCCTCTGCAGTGCAAACGCCATTTTCGTCAGTATCATCCCAATTTTTCATAAAAATACCGACTACATCGTAGCCTTCTTCTTTTAATAGTAGGGCGGCTACAGAGGAATCTACTCCCCCACTGATGCCTACTACTACTTTTGTATCTTTTTTATCTTTCATTATTTAGCCTTTCTAGGACTTCTATAGCTTTATCAATATCTTCTTTTGTATTGGTATAACCAAAGGAGAAACGTATAGAATGTCTTGCTCTATCTTCGTCGTACATATTTGAAATGACATGGCTAGGCAAAATAGATCCAGCCCTACAAGCAGAACCTGCCGATGCACAAATTCCATTCATGTCTAAATATGTTAGTAGAAAATCTGACTTATAATCACTAAAGTATAAGTTTAGCACATGGTCAGATGAATTTTCTGTAGACCCGTTAATCTCATAAGAAATGTTTGACTTTTCAAGTTTTTCTATAAAATATGATTTCAATTCCTTAATGTGAGCTCTTTCCTCAACCATAAGTGGGAAAGATTCTGCCATAGAATATGCGCCAGCTACAAAAGAAGTCCCTGCTCGCCTATCTTTTTCTTGCTCCCCACCTGTAATTAATGGCTTTAGATTTTCTCTCATATAAAAAATCCCAAAACCATTTAATCCACCAATTTTGTGGCCAGATAATGATAGAGAATCACAATTTATATCATCAACATCTATATCAATATGACCATAGGCTTGAACAGCATCCACGTGAAACCATATGTCCTTGTCTTTGAGGTATTCTCCGATTTCTTTTACAGGTTGTATGGCGCCAGTTTCGTTATTCACATACATTATAGCCACAAGCTTTGTTTGATCGTCAATCGCATCTTTTAGATCATCAAGAGAAATTCTTCCATCGTTATTGGCATCAAGCAAGATAGCATTATTTTTATCTATAGTATTTAGTATAGAATCATGCTCTATAGCACTTGTTATAATTTTATTATCTTTAAAAGCCTTGATAACAGTATTGTTTCCCTCGCTAGCACCAGATGTAAATACCACATTTCTTGGATCTGCACCTATTGATTGGGCAATTTGTCTCCTAGAATCTTCTAGTATTTTCTTAGCCTCTCTTCCCTTAGCATGCAAGCTATCCGGATTGCCATCAAATGCTTCCTTGTTTTTTAGTATATATTCTAAAATTTCATCTCTTTTTACAGACGTTGCTGCATAGTCAAAATATATCATATTCACCTTCTATTCTTGTGAAATTATACTATTTTTACACATTTTATCTATAAAAATGGCAAAATAATAACCCTTGGATTGCCAAGGGCTTATTTCTTAAAATTCTGGAATTGCTTGGAAGTCAAATATTTGATAGTCATAACCAGCATTTTTAACAAATCTGAATACGTCCTCATTCTTTAGAAAAACTGTCTTCGTATTGTCATCTGGATGGAAGGTCATAATTTCATTTTCGTCTATCATATCCTTATCAAAGATAACTTTGATATCTTCATCAGTATTGATAAGACCAAATACTGAGATTATGCCAACTTCTTGGTCCAATATTTCTAGTATCTTTTCTGGCTGGACAAAATGCATACCTTTCTCATCTAAAAGCTTGTTATAATCTTTTATACTAATCATCTTTTGATCGTCCATAACGATAAGATAGTATTGCCTATCCTTTCTATTGGCCATGAAAAGATTCTTAGTCCTAGCACCTTCCTTGCCTTCTATATACCTATCAGCTTCTTCTGTAGTTTCAGCAGCTGGATGCTCTACCATATCATATTTGATATCAAGCTTGTCAAATATTTCAAATAGCTTGTCTCTATCGCTCACTAAAATTCCTCCTCTGCAAGGATATGTTTTAGTACTTCTGCTTCTTCTTTAGTAAGGGTTACACCCTTGCTCATTCTAGTGTGATCTTCGTTCCAATCTCTGATATCATATTTTGGATCTCTTTCATTCCAAGAAACAAGGTTAAGTTCCTTTGTCCATCCCTTAGCATTTGTAGAAAGTACTCCAAGATTTTCAACTATATCAAATTTTAATTCTGCCATGATTTCCTCCTTAAGCTCTAGTAATTTTTAATCTTTCATTAACAGCCTTTTGTACGATATTATAATCATAACCTGCATATATGAGGCGTTTTTTCCTCTCGGCACCTGTACCCCGTCTTCCAGCTATTATTTCGCTTACAAGCTCATCCATGCTCTTTTTAGATCTACCCTTTATAATCATAGGATAATCTTTATAGACTACACTTGTATCTACATTATATTTATATCCATTATAGTACCCCTTGTCAGTAAACTGCCAAGAGTCAAAGTCAGAACCATTGTATTTGGTAAAGTTCTTTGAAGCGTAGTCAGCTATCCAAAATTCGTATTTGTTTCTCACATCTTTGGTCAAATAGTTATTGGCAAACCAAGGATATGAATATATACCGGATACGTAACCATTTCTTCTCATGGCAAGTATAAAGGCTTCAGCAGCTTCAGAAATGTCGGCCTTAGACGCCTTTGCTTGCCTTTTGTCATCCTCTATGTCTATATAAACAGGATAAGATACATTTTTATTTTTTAAAACTCTACTTACATATTCAGCTTCTCTAATAGCTTCTCTTGGGTTGATAGCTCGAGAATAGTGATAGAATCCCAAAGGAACTCCCCTGCTATTAAGCTGTCTATAGTGTTCTTCTAGATGATAATCAGTCCTGATATTTAAGGTGTCTGCATCCATTATAGAAGTACGTAGGATTGCCCCATCGATACTTTTGGCAAACTTATCATAATTGATCAAACTAGGGTTTTGGTGTTCAGAAATATCCACAACTTTTTTATAAACAGGAGTTTTTGAATAAATAGGTTCATTTTTTTGATCTTCATATGTGGTCTCAGTAGTTTCTGTTACTTCAACATCACCATTTTCATTCACTGTCGTTTCCTCAGTAACTTTTTCTTCAATAGGCTTAAAATCTGGAACAACATCAGCATTTGGATTATTTATATATTCCTTAATCCTATTCTCTACTTCTTTTTTATCATAATATATCCCATTATCATCCAAAACCTCGTCTAGATTTATATCATTATACTTGACAAGATCTGATGCATAAGATATGGGAGAAGAAATAATGGTAAAACAAAAAGCAAGAGCCATTAATTTATTTTTAAAACTAGCCATAGATAATCCTTTCAAAAATAAGTAAATAAATTATTACAAAATAATTACATAATTATTATAGATTAATCTATGTAAAAATTCAATCAATAAATTGAGTATTGTTTATAACATATAAATTAGATACTAAAAAAACTCAGTCAAATGACTAAGTCTAGTTTCACTCGACATCCATGAAGTCTACATATATAGGGATACTTTCTTCCACAATCTATGCTGGTTTATTTTCTGTATTAGATATAGTAAAACATATATTTATGGATTATCAAAACTTCTTTTTACAATCCACTTATCAGGAAATATCCCTCCTTATCCATTTATACTTACACTTTGAATCCAAATGTATCCTTCTCCTTATCTGTTTTTCGTAATATTTTGCCAGTTGAAATAGTGACCATTGGTACTTTTCCCCTAATTTATTAACTTTCGAAATTCGGACAAAGCTAAAAAAATCAGTCTAATGGTCTTTCTTCATTATAAATAAGGTCTTTATAAACAATAAAAAGGAAGAGATGATTTTTAAAGTACTTACATCTCTTCCTCTTCTGTAAAATTATGGTATTTATTCTTTAAAGGGTTTCAATTATTCTATATGTTAACTATCATATTTTTGGATCTAATCTTAATAAAATAGCATTAATTGCGACTATGACTGTTGACAAAGACATTAGAATTGCTCCTACTGCAGGACTTAATGTGATACCAATAGGGGCCAAAATTCCCGCAGCTAGAGGAATAGCTATAAAGTTATAACCAGCTCCCCAAAAGAGGTTTTGTTTCATTTTACGAGTTGTTTTGTGTGCTAATTCAATAAATGATTCAATATCTCCTGGATCAGATTGAGTCAATATGACATCTGCTGAATCCAATGCAACTTGAGTCCCAGCACCAACAGCTATACCAACATCTGCCAAGGCAAGAGAAGGGGCATCATTGACACCGTCACCTACCATGATAACTTTTTTTCCTTCATCTTTAAGTGCTTTTACCAATTCATACTTGTCTTGTGGAGATTGATTTGATCTATATTCAATCCCTAAATCTTCTGATACACCTAAAGCCGCTTTTTCATTATCACCTGTTGCCATAATTGGTTGTATATTGTTCTTTTTAAGAGCTTGTATTAACTCTTTGCTGGTTGGTTTTAATTCGTCTCCTAAAGATACAGCACCAATGGCATCATCGTTTTCTACTAATATACTGAGAGTAGCTCCTTTTGGAATATCCATATCTAGATTACGTCCGTATGCTTTTTGACTGATTAATTGGTAACTATGGCCCTTGGCTTTTCCTTCTACGCCAGCACCGGAAATCACATCAATTGAATCAAATGATACTGGACTTATACCTTCTTGGTCAGCGAAACTTATAATTGATTGAGCAATAGGGTGGCTAGATCCTCCTTCAATACCTGCCAGTAAGGCAATGATTTCCTCTTTATTATATTTGTTATTAAAAGGTTCAACGTCTAATACTTTAAACTCACCAGTTGTTAAAGTACCCGTTTTATCTAAAATCATCACATCTGCATCTTGAGCTATTTCTAAAGCCTCACGGTCTTTTACTAGTAAGCCACGGCTAGCTCCTAAGCTTGTACTACGGGCAGTAACTAGTGGAATAGCAAGACCCAATGCATGTGGACAAGCTATAACTAATGTTGTGATAGCAAATTTTACTGCCATTGGAATATCTGCTACAAGCATCCATACTACAAAAGCTATTAGCGCGGCAGTTACCGCAATATAGAAGAGCCACCCTGCAACTTTTTGAGCAATATTTTCTGCACGAGAAGGTTGACTTTGAGCTTGGCTGATTAAATCCTGTACTTGAGAGATAAAGGACTTATCACCTGTCTCAAGTACTTTAATATAAAGAACCCCTTCTCCATTTGTTGAGCCCCCGATTACTTCATCGCCAGGTCCTTTTTTAATTGACTTAGATTCCCCAGTCAAAAGAGCTTCATTTAGACGTGATTCTCCGCGCTCGATAGTCCCATCTGCTGGCACATTTTCCCCAGCTTGAACACGAATTAAATCACCTACCTTTAAGTCAGCAACTGGACGTGTTTCAATTGAATCGTCTTCCAACACAACGTGAGCATCTTTTGGTACTAGCTTAGCCAGTTCTTCTTGTGCATCTCCTGCTTCTCCAATAGCTTTCATCTCAATCCAGTGACCTAATAACATGATTAATAGTAATGAAGCAAATTCAAAGAAAAAATCCATAATTTGTTCACCTGTTACGTAGCTTGCTATTACAGTATAAATACTGTATAAATATGAAACACTTAAACCTAAAGAAACGAGTGCCATCATTCCAGGTTCTTTTTGTTTAAATTCATCAACTGCACCTTGATAGAATGGACGTCCACCATAAATAATTAATATAGTAGATAAAATAGCTACTACAATATCAGAATATGGAAAAGTAAACTGGAATGGTAGGTCAAACCCAGCCATAGGGGATAAGAGCATAATAATGATTCCTAGTGGTAATGACTTTAAAAATAGTTCCTTAAAGTTTCCGTGATGATGGTGGTCATGCCCTCCGTGTCCGCCGTGTTCATGACCAGCATGATGATCGTGATGTTGATCCTTATTATGGTCTCCATGTTCTTCCGTGCTTAGGTGCTCATGTTTTGAGTGATCCATGTCTCCATGATTATGGTGACTGTGGGATGAATGTTTGTTGTTATTGTTCATTTTAAATTCCTCCTTATTCTTAATGATGATGTAAATGACACTCGCATTGTCCTTCTGGACAATTGCAATCCACTTCTTCTACTGCGAAAGCTTTTTTCTTCTCTAATATTTCTTCTAATAGATCTATATCATCGAAGCTTAAGACATGATTTTCAATGATGTTTCCTATTACATTTCCGACTTTCTTTTTACAAATACGGTTAAAAATATCTTCTGCATAATCCCTTACGGCTTCTTTCTCTTCAATATTGGCAGTATAAATAAACTTTCTACCTTCCTGCTCTGTATTTAGTACGCCTTTCTCAACTAATCGACCTAAGATCGTTTTGATAGTGGATTGTGTCCAGTCCATTTTTTCTTTCAATACGGAGATAACTTTTTTACTAGTTACTCGATCATTTGCCCAAACTACACGCATGACTTCCCATTCAGCATCTGTGATATGAGTATTATATACTATTGCACCCATTCTTTTTCACTCCTTCCTGTTTACAACTGTAGACTTAATACTTAAAATAAGTTTACTCTTGTAAACTTATCTTGTCAAGTATTTTTTATAATACGTAAACAGCTATTATTGCCTTTATTATATATTTTCACTTAAACTAGTATAAGTTTACATTGATTTACTTATAGTAATTTAGAATTATAAATAATTAAGAAAAGAGATAGAAAAATATATCAAGTGGTGATATAAGACAGGATAATAACAAAATTAAGCAGAGTGACACTCTTGATTACAGATTAAATTTCAGTTTAAAATTACTAAGTTATTCCGTGTTTATGGGTGCTTTCCTTTATGAGCCAGACTAGCTTGTTTTCTGTATACTGAGTATGATAGCACACAACAGCTATTGAAATAAGTGGGTTTTAGTGGACAGATGCAAGTACTAAAAATGACTTAGTCAAAAGATTAAGTCTCTCGCTAAGCTCGACCATTCCATGGAGGGTGCTCCATTAGACGCACGGGCTTGCTTACATTTAGCAACTTCCACTAAAATCCATTGGCTGCGCCAATTCCTCGCCACTCCCGTGGCTCATTTTGGGGTCAAATGAACCAAATCAAGGCACATTTGACACTCACCGGGAAGGTCACCCTCCTAGAATAATAAGATAAGTTTGATTATATTTTGAATTAAAAAAGAACTAGTCAATTGACTAGCTCTCGCTACGCTCGACCATTCCATGGAGGGTCCTCCACAAGCCGGACGGGCTTTCTTTTATTCAGCAGCTTCCTACTCTACCGGGAGGTCGCCCTCCGAGTACCATCGGCGTTACTAGGCTTAACTTCTGTGTTCGGTATGGGTACAGGTGTATCCCTAGTGCTATCGCTACTGTATTGTTTGAACCTTTTAATAGCGTTCAGTAAAACTAACCATCTATGAGATTATTTATCCATACGATTGGTTCGTAAGTGTCTACCAAGCTTAAGACCTACGGTCTTAACCATTGTGACACTCTGAACGAGGACCTACATCAATTTGCCTTGCAAATTGGGTTAGGTCTCTCAAACAATATTTCCAGTCAAGATTTAAAGTTTAGTATCCTTTAGCTTAATACATTACTGTACTTACACCTTGGACCTATCTAAGGTATTTTCTTTACCTTCTTTTAGAAATCTTATCTTGAGGGTTGCTTCGTACTTAGATGCTTTCAGTACTTATCAATGCCATACTTAGCTACCCAGCTATGCTTCTGGCGAAACAACTGGTACACCAGTGGTATGTCCATCCCGGTCCTCTCGTACTAGGGACAGCTCCTCGCAAATTTCTTACGCCCACGCTGGATAGGGACCGAACTGTCTCACGACGTTCTGAACCCAGCTCGCGTGCCTCTTTAATGGGCGAACAGCCCAACCCTTGGGACCTACTTCAGCCCCAGGATGAGACGAGCCGACATCGAGGTGCCAAACCTCCCCGTCGATGTGGACTCTTGGGGGAGATAAGCCTGTTATCCCCGGGGTAGCTTTTATCCGTTGAGCGATGGCCCTTCCATGCGGTGCCACCGGATCACTAAGTCCGTATTTCTACTCTGCTTGAGCTGTGTCTCTCGCAGTTAAGCTCGCTTGTGCCTTTGTACTCTGCGAATGGTTTCCGTCCATTCTGAGCGAACCTTTGAACGCCTCCGTTACTTTTTGGGAGGCGACCGCCCCAGTCAAACTGCCAAACTGACAATGTCCATTGCCCAGGTTCATGGGTCAATGTTAGAATTTTGATATTAGAGGGTTGGTATCCCAAGGGTGACTCTGTGTATACTGGCGTACACACTTCTTTGTCTCCCAACTATCCTGTACGTCTAATCTCAAAATCCAATATCAGCCTACAGTAAAGCTCCACGGGGTCTTTCCGTCCTAGCGTGGGTAAGTCGCATCTTCACGACTACTACAATTTCACCGGATCCTTTGTTGAGACAGTGCCCAAATCGTTGCACCTTTCGTGCGGGTCGGAACTTACCCGACAAGGAATTTCGCTACCTTAGGACCGTTATAGTTACGGCCGCCGTTTACTGGGGCTTAAGTTCTAGCCTTCGATTGCTCTAAGCCTTCCCCTTAACCTTCCAGCACCGGGCAGGTGTCAGCTCCTATACGTCATCTTTCGATTTTGCAGAAACTTGTGTTTTTGGTAAACAGTCGCTTGGGCCTGGTTTCTGTGGCCTGATCGCTCAGGCTCCCCTTCTCGCTAACTTACGGGGACATTTTGCCGAGTTCCTTAACAAAGGTTCTTCCGCGCGTCTTGGTATTCTCTACCTCCCTACCTGTGTCGGTTTTGGTACGGGCGCTTTGGTCTTGATAGTGACTTTTCTTGGCAATTTGAAGTCGGCTATTTCTCTACTTATGTTTTCGATGCCTATTACACATTAGCTTTTATGATTAGCGGATTTGCCTACTAATCAGCCTTTGTGCTTAGACTGCCATCCATCGGGCAGCTAGCTTATCCTCTTGCGTCATCACGTCTCTTTAGCGACTTTAAGCGGTACAGGAATCTAAACCTGTTGTCCATCGGCTACGCCTTTCGGCCTGGCCTTAGGTCCCGACTTTCCCTGAGGGGACGAGCCTTGCTCAGGAGTCCTTAGGGTTTCGACGGGAGAGATTCTCACTCTCCTTCTCGCTACTCATGCCAGCATTCTCTCTTGTATTAAGTCCACGCTTGCTTTCGCTTAGGCTTCACCCCTAATACAATGCTCCTCTACCACTGATAGAGAGTTTAAATCTATACATAAGTAACCACTTTTTTGGTTTTTGAATACGCTTAACCAGGGTCATACTTTTTTTGTATGTCTGTTTTCGGTGATATCGTAGTTATCTTATCTTTTTTTCAAATCTTTTGATTTGTTTTTGTTCTGCCGATCTTACCTTTATCTTTGTGTTTGATATTTGCGTAAATTTTTGATAACTCGTTTTATCTTGATTGTGTGTTTTAATATTTCCTAGTTAAGTTTTTTCTTTTACCTTTTTTATGGTTTCCTTTTATGTGAATAGATTTAAATTCTCTATCAATCCGAAGCTTCGGTACTGGATTTTAGCCCCGTTTATTTTCGGCGCAAACCCACTTGACCAGTGAGCTATTACGCATTCTTTGAATGTATGGCTGCTTCTAAGCCAACGTCCTGGTTGTCTTGGTAGGTTCACATCCTTTTCCACTTAATCCAGATTTTGGGACCTTAGCTGTCGGTCTGGGCTGTTTCCCTTTCGACTTAGGAGCTTATCCCTCTAAGTCTGACTCCATGACCTGATTTTTTGGCATTCGGAGTTTGATAGGCTTTGGTACGGTATGCCGCCCTAGGCCATTCAGTGCTCTACCTCCTTAAATCTTTGGTCATAGGCTAGCCCTAAAGCTATTTCGAGGAGAACCAGCTATCTCCGGGTTCGTTTGGTTTTTCGCCCCTATCCACAGTTCATCCGATGCGTTTTAAACCGCACCCGGTTCGAGCCTCCAGTGAATTTTACTTCACCTTCACTCTGACCATGGATAGATCACCCGGTTTCGGGTCTATCATATCTAACTTTCGCCCTGTTAAGACTCGCTTTCGCTTTGACTTCGCATCTTAAATGCTTAATCTTGCTTTATATGATAACTCGCTGGCCCATTCTACAAAAGGTACGAGATCACACTATTGTGCTCTCTCTGCTTGTAGGCACTAGGTTTCAGGTTCTTTTTCACTCCCCTTGCGGGGTTCTTTTCACCTTTCCCTCACGGTACTTGTTCGCTATCGGTCACATGTTAGTATTTAGCCTTAGGGGATGGGCCCCCTGTCTTCACAGCAAATTCCTCGTGTTCACTGCTACTTGCTCCCAAAAATATTTTGGCTTTTGTCTACAAGACTTTCACTTTCTTTGGTTCATTTTCCCAAATGATTTGACTTGCATTTATATTTCTTACTGGGTTGGGCTGTTTTCTTTTCGCTCGCCGCTACTTGGAAAATCGAGTTTTCTTTCTTTTCCTCCTGCTACTTAGATGTTTCAGTTCGCAGGGTCTTACTTCATTAAGCTATGTATTTACTTAATGATGACTGTGTCTTCCACAGCCGGGTTTCCCCATTCGGAGTCCTAGGGGTCATGGCTTTTTGTGAGCTTGCCCTAGTTTTCGTTCACTTACGTCCTTCTTCGTCTTCATGTGCCAAGGCATCCACCTGGCGCCCTTTCTTTCTTGACTGGAAATATTGTTTGCTATTTAGTTGTAAGCCTAAGCTGAGGGGGTTCGAAATCTTTGATTTCGAATTATTTTGAATTCTGTCATATTTATATGACAGAGGCAAAATAACGCTAGTACTTGTTGTACTGGTTTTTCCTTCAGTTTAAGTGGTCCATGTTTTCTAATGTACAGATTATTTATCCATACGATTAGCGTCGTAGATTTCTACAAACCCGCTTCGCGCGTTTGGAAATCCTGACTTTAATGACTTTACCCTAGATCAAACTCGTCGGCTTGCTGACAAAGTTTCTTTGAAACTTTGAAACGCCGCGACGTCTGACCTTCCATCAATTCATCTTTGATGAATTGGGATAGGTCATTATGGTGGAGGTAAAGAGATTCGAACTCTTGACCCCCTGCGTGCAAGGCAGGTGCTCTCCCAGCTGAGCTATACCCCCATATATTTAATATCAATGAATACGTAGTTTGTTTCTTTCGGTTGGGGAACAACGTATCGTTCCCCGTTCCGGTTACTGGTGTTTGTTCCTCTGCGATTATGGTAACTGTGGTAGTTACTTATTTAGAGGCGTAATTTGTCGTTGCTTTGCAACTGACAAATTATGGCAAATCGCTTCGCTAATTTGCCACCCACCAGGCCGGGCTTCCTTAGAAAGGAGGTGATCCAGCCGCACCTTCCGATACGGCTACCTTGTTACGACTTCACCCCAGTTACTGACCCTACCTTCGACTGCTGCGTCCATAAAGGTTCGCTCACAGGCTTCGGGTATTGCCAACTTCCATGGTGTGACGGGCGGTGTGTACAAGACCCGGGAACGCATTCACCGCAGCATTCTGATCTGCGATTACTAGCAACTCCAACTTCATGCACTCGAGTTGCAGAGTGCAATCCGAACTGGGACAGGCTTTTTGAGGTTCGCTTGACGTCACCGTCTCGCCGCCCTCTGTACCTGCCATTGTAGCACGTGTGTAGCCCAAGTCATATAGGGCATGATGATTTGACGTCATCCCCACCTTCCTCCGGTTTGTCACCGGCAGTATTGCTAGAGTCCCCAACTTAATGATGGTAACTAGCCATAGGGGTTGCGCTCGTTATGGGACTTAACCCAACATCTCACGACACGAGCTGACGACAACCATGCACCACCTGTATTACAGTTATCCGAAGATATAGTGTCTTATCTCTAAAACACGCCGTAATATGTCAAGACTTGGTAAGGTTCTTCGCGTTGCTTCGAATTAAACCACATGCTCCGCTGCTTGTGCGGGTCCCCGTCAATTCCTTTGAGTTTCACACTTGCGTGCGTACTCCCCAGGCGGAGTGTTTATTGCGTTAGCTGCGGCACCCAGATTTACTCCAGACACCTAACACTCATCGTTTACGGCGTGGACTACCAGGGTATCTAATCCTGTTTGCTACCCACGCTTTCGTACCTCAGCGTCAGATAATGGCCAGAAAGTCGCCTTCGCCACCGGTATTCCTCCTAATATCTGCGCATTTCACCGCTACACTAGGAATTCCACTTTCCCTTCCATCTCTCAAGTTAAACAGTTTTAAAAGCTTACTATAGTTGAGCTATAGCCTTTCACTTCTAACTTTTCTAACCGCCTACGTACCCTTTACGCCCAATGATTCCGGACAACGCTCGGTCCTTACGTATTACCGCGGCTGCTGGCACGTAATTAGCCGGACCTTATTCGTATAGTACTGTCATTTTCTTCCTATACAAAAGATTTTTACAACCCGAAGGCCTTCTAAATCACGCGGCGTCGCTGCATCAGGGTTGCCCCCATTGTGCAAAATTCCCCACTGCTGCCTCCCGTAGGAGTCTGGGCCGTGTCTCAGTCCCAATGTGGCCGTACACTCTCTCAAGCCGGCTACTGATCGTTGCCTTGGTGGGCTGTTATCTCACCAACTAGCTAATCAGACGCAAGTCCATCTTACACCGCTAACACTTTGATTAATGCTTCATGCGAAGTATTAATGTCATAGGGTATTATTCTCCGTTTCCAGAGGCTATCCCCTTGTGTAAGGCAGGTTACTCACGCGTTACTCACCCGTTCGCCACTAATCCATTCATTGTCATTCCGAAGAAGTCTAATGAGTTTCATCGTTCGACTTGCATGTGTTATGCACGCCGCCAGCGTTAATCCTGAGCCAGGATCAAACTCTCATGAAAAGTATTGTCCAGTATGTCGGACACCCTTCTACATATATAATGTAGGTTAAAGTTTAATTCATAAGAACTTACTGATTCAAGCTCTTCTCATTTACACTGATCTAAAATCAATGCGTGATTTATTTTAATCATCCTTATATTCAAAAGAATCAACTTGGATAAGTTGTCAATAACTTATTTAAAGTTTTTTGATAGGTTGATTATGTTTTGTTTTTACATAATCATTGATATTAAATTTCATTGTAGATAACGAGTCCTCAGGCTACGCCTTGCGGCAATTCCATTGAGGGTCCTCTTCTGGCCGGACGGGCCAGTTATCTGGTTCAATGTCGTTTATTTGTAACGACTTTAATAGTCTACTACTAAAAAATACTTTTGTCAAGACTTTTTAAAAATAATTTTAAAAAATCTTTTTTATCATCTTCATTTCTTAGAAGCGACTTATAAAAGTATACACCCTTTTATTTTGAATGTCAAATGTTTTTATCTTATTTTCTTTTTAATATATATTCTGCTGTCTTTATACCATCTATGGCTGATGAAACTATACCTCCTGCAAAGCCTGAACCTTCACCTATTACATATAAGTTTTCAACATCCTCTGCTTTATTTTCGCCATCTCTTAACATTTTTATTGGAGATGATGATCTTGTTTCCACTCCAGCTAGTATAGCATCATCATTATTGAAGCCTTTGATTTTCTTGCCCCAGTTTTCCACTGCTTCTATGATCATTGCTTCAATTTCTTCTGGATATAGACCCCTTAGATTGCTTTTTTGATAAAAACCTTCAATTGATGGTTTTATATGACCAAATTCTTCAGTAGCTTTATTATTTTTATAATCTACATATCGTTGAACAGGTACTTTTCCACTTCCTAGTTTATATGCCTTGGATTCTATTTCTCTTTGGAATCTCATTCCATCTAAAATATTTTTACCGTAAATTTCCTCTCCAACTGTGACTATTATTGCTGAGTTTGAATTTTCTCCATCTCTTGCATGATAGCTCATTCCGTTGACACAAAGTTCACCTTCTTCACTACTTGCATTTACTACATATCCACCTGGGCACATACAAAATGTATAGGCTGATAAGCCCTTTTCTCTATTATTATAGGAGAGATTGTATGAAGCAGCTGGCAAGGGATTATTATCTATATCAGTTTCTTTGCCATTATATTGGGCATCATTTATAGTTTTTCTCTTATGTTCAATTCTAAATCCAACGGCAAAGTTTTTGTTTTCCATTTTTATTTTATCTTTTAACATCTCAAAACTATCTCTTGCTGAGTGTCCAAGGGCTAGGACATAGGATCCACTTGTTAATTTCTCACCATTGATGGTTAAATCACTTACTTTCCCATCGTTTATACTTATATCGTCCATATGGTGGGAGAATAGAAACTCACCTCCATTGTTTATGACTTCTTTACGCATATTTACAATTACATCTCTTAACAAGTCTGTCCCTATGTGTGGCTTGGAGTCTATTAGTATATCATCTGGTGCTCCATGTTTGTGAAAGGTTTCAAGAACTAATCTAACCCTTGGGTCTTTGGATCTTGCTGTAAGTTTTCCATCGGAATATGTTCCTGCCCCGCCTTCTCCAAATTGGATATTACTTTCTGGATTGAGTTTGCCAGTTTTTTTGAAATTTTCGATAGTTTTTATCCTATCTTCTATTGGCTCACCTCGTTCGATTACTTTTACCTTTACTCCGTTTTGAGCTAAGATGTAAGCGCAGAATAATCCAGCTGGTCCAGATCCTACTATTGCAACTTCTTTTGGTGGATTGTTAATTTCTATAGAAAAATCTTTATAGGCGAAGCTTTCAGCTCCCTTTATCTTCTTAATTTCCTTTTCTGACAAATCTATATTTACTAAAACTTGGTAGTTAAACTTTATTCTCTTGCGAGAATCAATAGATTTTCTAAAAATTTCATATTCAAAATCTTTGCGTCTGATTAGTTTTGCAATTTTTGCCCTAAGCTTATCTTTGTTGTCAGATTCTAGAATAATATTTCTAATTATTATCATAATTCCTCACTAAAAAAGACCCCTAGAGGTCTTATATTTCAAATTGATTTTTGATTATCATCAAGTTATGCCTTATCTCATCGCTTAAATCATCGAAAGTTAGCAATTCTTCAATATCTTCCTTTGCCTTATTAATATTTCCTATGACTAAGTTAATTTGTATTTTATTATAGGAAAGCCTTGGATCTGATGGATATTTGCCTAAGCCTTCTTCTATAATATTTAAAGCCTCGTATGGTTTTTCCCTTAAGTATAGGGAGACTCCGTAGTCGTTGTAAACTTCTCTAAAATCTGCACCTGCATCAAGGGCATTTTCGAAAGCCATAATAGAATTGTCGTATTGGCCGATATTTTGGTAGGCAACTCCCAGATAATAATATGCATCAGCACGTTTCTTGTTTGAAAGAAGCCCAGTTAATTTTTTGATTGCATCATCATACCTAGATTTGCCAATAAAATAAAGAGCTTCTTCAATTTCTGCATTGTCATTTATTTCTGTAAGCTTATCCCTTATTTCATCCATGGCTTCTGGTGAATCAGTTTTTTGCAAGGCATTGTTATAATAGCTTCTTGCCTTGATATATTCTCCCAAGTTCTTGTAAATATTGCCTAGTTCATAGTAAGCTATAGCAAAGTTTTGATCTCTAGAGATTATATCTTGCAAGATTTTAAGACTTTCTTTTACAAATCGATCTGCATTTTCTTCTTCTAAATCAAAAGCAATAGTCCATAAATATCTGGCGTATAGATACGAATTGTAATTATCTTCTGGATTTAGAATATATCCACCCCTCAAAAACAAAAGGGACTTATCTCTATCATCACTTGCTAAGGCCTTGCTTGCAGTGTATTTAGAAATGTCTGGAATGTACTTGTTTAAAATAACCTTGTACTCGTCAGCATGGATAAAATCAGGATCAACGCCTATGTTTATAATCATTCCATCCAAGAATTTTTCTAAGGAAATTTCTTCTTGCATCTGACCTGTCATAATACCAGTTTTCATATCGTCGATATATACTGGCAAATCTAGATCTTTTAATAGTTGATTGGAAGAAGTTTCCTTTAAGTTTAGATATGCCAAATTTTCTGTATATTTTCGAAAATAATTATTCATATTAATATCTCATAAACTTTCTTTGGCGGTATGGGTGATCGTTTAAGTATTTGAATAGATGTCCCCTAACCAGATAAAATAATAGCTCAAAAACTGCATATATCAAAATGTATCCAGCCTTTGTAAGTCCTAGGCTTAGTCCGTAGGTGAAGTTATAAGTGAAATAAACTCCAATAATTATGAATATTAAAGATAGGATGCCATAGGTTATAACATTGTCACAAACAAATTTTGCTGATGATTTTATTGCATCAAATCCTGACTTGCCATTTATATACACTTCTTCTACCATTGCCGACATAAAAAATTCAAATGCTACCATTGTTATCAAATAGCCCGCAAAGTTCATGCCTCTTTGGATAATTGATAATACCATGCTTATAAGATAATAGTAGAAGACTGTACTTAATATTGGCTGAAAAAAATTACCTAGGGAGTTTCCTATAGATTTTTTGCCAGGATTGCCATAAACTACAAGACTTCTCAAGGATTGTGCTACAAAGCAAAGAAGGGCAGCATCAATAAAGTAATTGATTAGCCCCCCTGCCATAGTTCTTGAAAACATCCCTGTCATTTTATAATTCTGGTAAAAGGCTCTAGCTAATATAACTATAAATGCTATATATACTTTGTCTAACTTGGCAAAGCTTTCTTTAAAAGCCTTGCCAGTTACTTCAATAAAGTCCTTTAGCCTATCATTCATTACATTTTCTCAACAGTTTTGATTCCAAGTAATGCTAGTCCTTCTTTGATAACAATAGAAGCAGCATATGTTAGAGCAAGTCTTTCGTTTTTAACATCTTCATCTTCTACCATGATTTGGTGAGCATTGTAGAATTTGTTGAAGTTCTTGGCTATTTCCATGATTTGTCTAGAAACGATTGATGGTTCATATTTGTCGTGTGCTTTTATTAATGAATCTTCAAAGCCAGCTATTGATTTAATAAGAGCCATTTCTTCTGGAGTGTTTAAGTTCTTGAAGTCAAGTTCTGCAAATTCTTCTTTGCCTGCTTTAGCAAGTACAGATTTTGCACGAGCGTAGGTGTATTGTACGTATGGGCCTGTTTCACCGTTGAAGTTTAGTAGGTTATCCCAGTTAAATACATAGTCTTTGATTCTGTTGTTGTATAGCTCTTGGAACTTAACAGCACCAATACCAACAATTTGAGCTGTTTCGTCGATATTTTCTATATCAGCATCACGGTCAGCCATGATTTCTTTTGTCTTTTCAATTGCCTTGTTTAGTACGTCTTCTAGAAAGATAACGTGACCACGTCTTGTTGATAGCGTCTTATCTTTCATAGATACAAGGCCAAAAGGAATGTGGATACAATCTTCCCAATAATCGTGACCCATCTTCTTTAAGATTTTTCTTAATTGTTGGAAATGTAGGTTTTGTTGGCTTGCTACGACGTATAAGTTTTTGTAGTAGCCATATTCAATATCACGGTTTTCTGCTGTAGCAATATCTCTTGTGATATAAGCACTTGACCCATTTGATTTTAGGATGATTGCTGGTGGAAGGTCTTCATCTGTAAGGTCAATGATTTGAGCTCCCTCAGAATCAACTAATAAGTTTTTCTCTTTTAGTTCTGATATTACACGTGGTTCTGCAGCAGCGTTGTAGCTTTCACCGTGGTAGTTATCAAATTCGATATCAAGCATTGCATATACTCTATCAAATTCTTTAAGTGAAAGGTCTTTAAACCATTGCCACAATTCTACAGCTTCTTCTTGGCCTTCTTCAAGATTTCTAAATTCTTGTCTAGCTGCATCCATCATCTTTGGATCATCTTCGGCTTCTGTATTATATCTTACATATAGTTTTAATAATTCATTGATTGGGTCAGCATCTATAGCTTTTTTGTCTCCCCAAAGTTTGTAAGCTGCAATCATTACACCAAATTGTGTACCATAGTCACCTATATAGTTGATGCCTATTGTGTTGTAGCCCAAAGCTTTGTAGATGTTTCTGATAGCATCACCGATTACAGTTGATCTTATGTGACCAATGTGGAATGGTTTTGCAATATTTGGAGCAGAGAAGTCTATGGTTACATTTTTTCCTGTACCAATTTGTTTTTTACCATAGTTTTCTTTTTCTTTTAGTACTTCATTTAATACTTGGTTTTGGATAAATGCTTTGTCTGAATAGAAGTTTATATAAGCATTTAGTGTTTCAACTTTTTCAAATGTTTCAAGCTCGCCAATTTGATCTTTTAGTTCGCTTGCTATTTGAGCTGGGTTTTGTCTTTTAATTTTTGCTAGTGAAAAGCATGGGAATGAATAGTCACCCATATCATCTTGTGGTGGAATTTCTATTAGGTCATAGATTTCGTCATATGATAGTCCAAGGTCTAATTCTTCTAGTTTTTTAGCAATAATTACTTTTTGATCTTTCATAAATTCTCCTTATATTAACTTAGGCTTACGATGGTTACACCAAAACCACCCTCTTTGTCATTACCAGTTCTAAATGATCCAATCATTTTATTAGATTCAAGATATTCTGTGATACCCTTCCTAAGTGCTCCAGTCCCCATGCCGTGGATAATCTTTACTTCATCAAGGCCTGTAAGCATGGCATCATCTAGATATTTGTCTACTTTTAAGAGAGCCTCATCTAGCCTTTGGCCTCTTAAATCAAGGGTTGGTGAAAAACTCGCTACTTTCTTTGCATTATACACTTTGTTGATATTTTTTCTAGTTTCATCGACACTTGCAATCTTTGTTACATTTTTGATATTTGAATCCATTTTTAGTATACCCATTTGGACTTTGATATCGCCTTTTTGATCTGGTGCAGATATAACTTCTGCTTCTTCGCCAAGACCCGCTATGATTACCTTATCTCCAATTTTTAGGTCATCTGGTATATCTTTGGATTTTTTGACTTTTAGTCCGTCTTTTTGTCTATCAATCTTGTTTTTCTTGTATCTATTTCTAATGTTGTTTAAGGATCTATCGATGTCACTTGTATTGGCATTTTTGGATTTTTTGGCCTCTTTTAGCATTTCTTGAGATTCACTGTTAGCCTTTTCTAGAATTTCATTGGCCTTATCTTCAGCTTCTCTTATAATTTTTTGGCGTTCTTTCTCAACTTCTTTGGATTTGGCTTCTAGTTCTCTTTTTATCTTTTCTATTTCTCTCTTATAGCTATCGATTTCGACGTTTTTATCTTCAAGAACTTTCCTATCTTCTTCGATCTGTTCTAAAATCTTATTTACATTTCTCGTATCTTCTCCTAGAAGACTTTGGGCGTTGTCGAGTATTGTTTGGTCAAGACCAAGTCTTTTTGAAATTTCGAAAGCATTTGACTTTCCCGGTGTACCAATCTCTAGTCTGTAGGTTGGAGAAAGAGTGTTTACATCAAATTCTACTGATGCATTCATCACGCCCTCTGTGTCTACAGCATAGTATTTTAGTTCACTGTAGTGAGTTGTGGCAAAGGTCATTACCCTTCTTTTTCTAAGGTTATCTAGTATTGATATAGCTAGGGCTGCACCTTCTGTAGGGTCAGTACCAGATCCAACCTCATCTAGTAATACCAAAGACTTATCGCTTGCTTTGGATAAAATATCTACTACATTAGTAAGAGAAGCAGAGAAAGTAGACAAGCTCATTTCGATGGATTGGGTATCGCCAATATCTACATATATATCATCAAATACATTTACTATAGACCCTTCTTCTGCTGGAATATAAAGTCCACTTTGGGCCATAAGACTGATAAGTCCAACAGTTTTAAGTGATACAGTCTTACCACCTGTGTTGGGTCCTGTAATTATAAGAGTTAGGTAGTCGCCTCCTATTGAGACATCAATAGGTACAACCTTTCCCTTCAATAATGGGTGGCGGGCTTGTTTTAGACTCATTATTTTCTCATCTGTAATCTTTGGTAATGAGTGTTCTTTGTTAATGGCATATTTAGCCTTGGCAGCCAAGAAGTCTATGCGGCCCATTATTTGTTGATTTGCTAAAATCTCCACGTCAAAGGCTTCTGTAAGCCTTGATAGCCTATCCAAGATTCTTCTAATTTCTTCTTCTTCCTTTAATTCCAAGTCCCTAAACTGGTTGTTAAGTTCAACTATGGCAGCTGGTTCAACAAAAATAGTATTGCCACTTGAGGACTTGTCGTGGATGATGCCACCTATAGCTGACTTCTTATTAGTTCTTACAGGAACAACATATCTACCATCTCTTACAGAAACTACCTTGTCTTGAAGGACGTCATCAAATTTGGAATTTGTCACATAGGAATTAAGTTTCGCCTTGATTTCTTGTTCTTTACGAGCCTTTTGCCTGCGGATATTTCTTAGGGTCCCTGATGCATTGTCAGCTATTTCATCCTCACTAATGATTGATCTTTCAATCTCTTTTCTTAAAAAGTCGTCGGTATTAATCCTATCAAATAGGTCTTTTATATAAGGCTCTGATATGCCTTTACCGTATTCTTTGAGATATTCACAAGCTCTAAGTAAGTCATTGACTTGCAAGAGCTCGTAGGCTTCTAGGATACCCTTTTTCCTAACATAGGAAATCATATCTGTAAAATCATAGAGGCCAAATAAGTCAATATTGCCAAATCTCTTGATAACTCCAAACATCTGTGATGTATGATCTAGCTCTTCTCTTATATCGTCAATATCAGTCATAGGAGTTAAATTTAAAATTTTATTTTTAATCAGCATTGAGCGTGCTTCTTTAGATAAGGCTTCTAAAATTTTCCTATACTCTAGGACTTCTAAAGTTCTTTCTTGCATTAAATAACTCCCTTCTCGTATCTTTGGGATATCTTCATTGTATTTTTTATGTCATCATCTTCCATAACAGAATAAAGCAGTGAGACCTGATTGGTAAATTTACTAATATCGACTATACTGGCTTCTTCTGGATAAATCTTAGAATATGAGCCGTAGCGGATAACTTTCATCTCGTTACCATCAAAGGACTTCATACTCGCGTTGTTAAAGGAACAAGTCTTGCATCCTTTTAAGCCACATTTTTTAATAACAGAAAATGGACAATGTCTCATATTCATAAGCTCTATCCTGCCATAGGCTAGGGCTTCCACTTGTAAGTCTTGTTTATTTATAGTTGCAAAATCACTTTCTACCGACGATGTGATACTTTCTGCAAAGTCAGCGTAGAAATCATAGGCATAGGAATTGAAAACATTGAGATATCTGCCTATCCTAATTTTTATATCATTGTTTTTGAAATCATCTATAAAATATAAATCCCTATAATTATTTAAAATCACACCATGAATTTTATTTTCTTTAATATAACTTAAAAGCTTTTCAATATCATAATCATCGTGTGAGTCAAGGTTAAGGTATAAGTTAAGTCCAGCATATTTTTTATCAAAGGATCTTATATAAACATTGTCAAAATCATCTAGCAATTCTCTTGATATATGGTTAGTCAAAAGCTCTATATTTTTCTCTGCTTTTATATTATCTCTTGTCTTATGTTCTGGCAGAGTGATTTCGAAAGCTTCCCTATGATAATCCTTTAGTATCTCTTGGCAAAGTAAGCTAATAGCCTCGCGGCGGCATTGGTTTATGTCCTTTTTTCTAAGGAAAATCCCATCTTCTATATCAACTTCAATCAAGCTTGGCTCAAAAATTTCATCATTAAACTTGGATAAATTGTCTCTGACGTCTGCTTCAGTTATAGAAATTTTGCTAGCTTTTTCAGCTTTTACATTGTGAATGTAAGTTGCTGTGTGCTTGCCATGGACTATTGTAAGCTTTGGATAATCGTCAATTTTTGCCTCAAAATGCAATTTTACATCTAGATTTTTGTATCTTGTTAGTCCTTCTTCTAAGTCTTGATTTAAGGAAGTAGAATTTAGCATAAGAACATTAGAATTAATTTTGCCATCCTTATATTTATCTAGGAAAATTTTCTCTCCAGCCTTGTAGGCTCTGGTTGTAGTAAATGGTAATTTCTTGCCCATATCAGTTGTGATTTCTAGATTATCTCCAAGATTAAGATTAGAATTGCTGACGAAGTATTTTTTACCTTTTTCACTTGCAATCTTTCCGACAGACCTATGCTTATTGTCATCTTTCAAAACTATATAGTCTCTATTTTGTCCAAAAATGAAACCATCAGTGTAGCCTCTATTTGATGAGTCTAGTAAATCATTTTTATTGTAATTATCCTCATAAATCTTGGACCTGTAGTTAGAAACAGCAGTATATACGTATTCTGCTGTCTTCATACGACCCTCGATTTTGATGCAGTCTACGCCAATTTCTAGAAGCTCGTCTATATTGTCTATGGCATTTAGATCTTTCATATTGAGAAAATAGTCATCGGCAAGGACTTTGCCATTTGAAATGAGCTGGTATTTTTGCCTGCAAGGTCCAGCACACCTGCCCCTATTTGCAGATCTGCCACCAAAATATGAACTCATCAAACATTCGCCAGAATAGGACACACACAAGGATCCGTGGACAAAAACTTCTAGTTCGCAAGGAAGTTTGGCGATTTTTCTAATCTCTTCTATTGGAGTTTCTCTGGCTATGACAATTCTATCAAAACCAAGAGATGCCAAATATTTTGCCCCATAGTATTCCCTAACAGCCATCTGGGTTGATGCATGAAGCTCCATGCCAGGAACTTTATCTTTTATGATAGAGAAAAATCCTATATCTTGGATAATTAGCCCGTCAGTTCCGTATTCATAAAGTTTTTCCACATAGGAAATAGCCTTTGCCATTTCACTATCTTTTATGAGAGTATTCATGGTTATAAATACCCTCTTTCCAAAGAGGTGGACTAGGTCAATCACTTCTTTGATATTTTCAATAGTGAAATTTTCGGCATAGGCTCTTGCACCAAATTCATCAAGACTTAGATAAAAGCTATCAGCACCAGCAGCAAGGCCTGCATAAAGCATGTCGAAGTTACCAACAGGTGCTAGGATTTCAGTTTTTGTCATTAAAGTTTTTCCTTAAAATTATCATTCTCTGCTTTTAAGCTGATAACTTCTTCTTGGAGTTTTTTTACTTCATTTCTAAGTTTTTCTATGGTTTTTGTGGACTCTTCGTTGTTTTTAACTTTTCTATAAAGGCTGGCATTTTCTTCTTCAAGATTTTTGTTTTGCTCAACTTTTTCATCAAGCCTATTTCTCAAATCTTCATTTTCTTCTATAGCTTTTTTATAATTTTCGCTAAGGCTTGGGTAGTTTTCTACTGCCTCTCTTGAATCTTCCTTTAAGTTATTGTATTTATTGCCCACATTGAACAAGTCATTGGCTATGTTTAAACTAGTAAGAACTAATTCTCTGTCAAAGCTTAAACGTTGTGATTTTACTTCACTGATTTTCTTTTCTACGTATTTTGCAATATCTCTGATTTGATCTTCATCTTCATCTGTCAGAAGTGTGTAGTTTACACCGTCAATTTCAACTTGAACTTTATTTTCAGACATTTATACTCCTAACCACGTAAAATAATATTATTTTCTTCTAGTTCCTTCAAAATATTTTTTTCTATCTCGGACATATCTTCTTCTTTGAGGGTTCTATCATCAGATCTGAAGCTTACATTGTATGAGATTGATTTCTTGTCATCTGCAATCTGATCGCCTGTGTATACGTCAAATAGTTCGATTTCTTTGACCAAATCTTCTCCCTTACTTCTAATTATATCTTCAATAAATTTGGATTCTACATCCCTGTCAGTAACAAAGGAATAGTCGCGTGTGATAGCTGGATATTTTGGAAGAGGCTTATATTTTCTTTCTACTTGTCTTTGGTCAAGGATTTGAGAAAGATTTATTTCTAGTATTTGGCATCCCTTTTTGATACTATATTCATCCCTAATTTCATAGGAGATTTCACCAATCATACCGATTTCATCATCTTTTAGGTAGATATCTGCAGACCTTCCCTGGTGAAGAATTGGGTTTGTTTCATTTGACACAAAGCTAAATCCTCTTAAGCCAACATTTGCCATAGCCTTGATAAAGAAATCCTTCATATCATAAAAATCATATGAACCATAAAGCGCCATTGTTAATGTGTCATCTTCTCTAGGGAGCTTATCATCACATTTGACAAATGCCTTTCCAAGTTCAAATAGTCTAAGGTCTTTTTGGCCACGATTGATATTTTTATAGATTACATCCAGCATATTTGGTATTTGACTAGTTCTCATAACTGAGAAGTCTTCACCAAGTGGGTTGATAAGATTGATGGTATCGCGAAGTTTAGAATCTTTTTCTATGCCCATCCTGTCAAATTCTTTTGGTGAGATGAAAGAATAAGTAGTAATCTCAGAAAATTTTTGACCAACTAAGGCATTCTTCAAATCATCGCGCAATAATCTCGCCTTTGATCTGATGCCCCTTTGTAGGGTTGATTTTAGTGGTTTTGATTCAATCTTGCCCATACCATAAAGTCTTACAACTTCTTCAATGAGGTCTGCTTCTATGTCTATGTCAGTTCTAAAGAAAGGAACTTTTGCCTTAATTGTATTATCGTCAATTTTTATGGCTTCAAATTCTAGAAGCTCGAGGTTTTCTATAGCTTCATCCATGGTGAAGTCCACTCCGCTTAGGGCATTTAATCTTGAAATCCTGAGATTTACATACTTTTCTTCGCTATTATCATTGCCTACCCAGCGAAGTCCCTTGGCAACTTTACCAATGTTTAAGTCAGAGATAAGTTTTAGGGCTCTTTTTGATGCAAAGTCAGCCATGTCAACAGCTATGCCTTTTTCAAAACGGTTTGATGCCTCACTTCTAAGGCCTAGTTTTTTGGAAGTTTCCCTAACTGTTGTTGAATCAAAGTTAGCAGCTTCTAGCAAGATGTTTTTAGTATCATTTGTTACTTCAGTGTCGAAACCACCCATAACTCCTGCAAGGCCAACAGCCTTTTCTCCGTCAGCTATTACAAGCATAGATGGATCAAGTTCTCTTTCTTCGCCATCAATGGTCTTTAGGATTTCGCCTTCTTTTGCATCTCTTACTATAAGTTCTTTGCCAGAAACTTTGTCCAAGTCATAAGCGTGAAGTGGTTGACCTGTTTCTAGCATTACAAAATTTGTAATGTCTACTATGTTATTAATAGGACGCATACCAGCAAGGATAAGGTAGTTTTGTAACCATTGAGGTGATTTGTCGATTTTTACATCTGTCACAGCTCTTAGGATAAATTTGTTGCACTTATCAGAATCTAGAGTCAATCCTTTTGTCAATTCAATGATGTTTTCTTCACTTTCTGGATAATCTACAGAAGGAAGACTGATTTTTTGACCAAAACTTGCAGCACTTTCCCTTGCCATACCTATGATAGAAAGACAATCTGGTCTGTTTGGTGTGATTTCATATTCTATAACTGGAGTATTTGATTTTAGTACTTCGCTTACAGGAGTTCCTGGTTCAAATTCTCCATTTAGGATAATAACTCCATCTTTTAGTTCCTTTGGAATAACATTGTCTGGATAGCCTAGCTCGCTATAGGAAGTGAGCATACCCTCTGAATTTATACCAAAAAAGTCATGGTCGCCAATTTCTGTTCCATTATCAAGCTTTGTTCCACTTGTTATGACAAATAGATAGTCTCCAACCTTGGTGTTTGGTGCAGCTGTGATAATTGTAGTTGGCTCATCTTTGCCTATGTCAATTTTTAATACTTTGAGTCTGTCAGCATTTGGGTGTTTTTCTTGTTCTAGGACATGGCCTACAACAACTCCCTTTAGGTCACTTGTTCTTATAGTAACTTCTTCTACGTGAGATCCAGTTTCTGAAAGTCTATCTGTAATAGTTTTTATATCTTTGTCGATTTTTACATAATCATTTTGCCAAATTAAAGGTACTAACATTATATCTCCTAAAATTGTTCGATAAATCTTTTGTCATTGTCATAAAGTAAGCGGATATCATCAAGGCCATATCTAACCATGGCAATTCTATCAACTCCAAGTCCAAAGGCAAAGCCGGTGTATTTTTCGCTGTCTATGCCACAAGCTTCTAGTACATTTGGATGAACCATACCTCCGCCAAGAAGTTCCATAGACCAACCTGTATTACCACAAGCAGGACAACCCTCTCCATGACATATTGGACAAGTTGCATCTACTTCGAGTGATGGCTCTGTAAATGGGAAGTGGTGAGGACGATATCTAAGTTCTATATCATCGCCAAACATTTCCTTGATAAAAGTCTCAAGGGTTGCCTTAAGATTTGCCATAGACACATTTTCATCTACAACCAAGCATTCCAATTGGTGGAACATTGGTGAGTGGGTTCTGTCTACTTCATCGTTTCTAAAAACCCTACCTGCTGAAACCATCTTGATAGGAAGTTTGCCCTCATTCATCACGCGAATTTGTACTGATGAAGTGTGTGGGCGTAGCAAAATGTCATCTGTAATGTAGAAAGTATCAGATGTTGACCTTGCTGGATGGTCTGCTGGTGAGTTTAGGTCATCAAATACGTTTTTGACTGTGTCAATTTCTGGACCATCTACAACTTCAAAGCCCATATTTTGAAAGATTGTTTCCAAATCATCTAGAGTTTGGTTGATTAGTGATAGGTGGCCACTATCGTGCCTATCAAAGTTGGCTGTCACATCAAGTTTTTCTTTTTTAATTTTTTCCTTAAGGATTTCTTTGTTAAGGGCTTCAGTTTTTTGTCCAAGTGCCTCTTCAATCTTTTTGCTGTTTTCATTTATTAGCTTACCAGCCATTGGTTTTTCTTCTTTTGGCAACTTAGAAATATTTTTCTTTAGGTCTGTAATAAGGCCCTTTTTGCCAAGATATTTAACCCTTGCCTTTTCCAAATCATCTAGGCTACTTGCAGCTTCGATTTCTCCTTTTGCTTTTGCCAGTATGTCATTAAGTTTTGCTTCCATCATCTTCTCCTAAATTTTTGCATAAAAAAATTCCATCCTAAAAAGGACAGAAATTCTGCGGTACCACCTTAATTGATTTTATAAAAATAAAATCCACTCATAAGCTTATAACGGGGCTTAGCCGTATCAATTTTCATATCAAGCTTCATCGGTGAATTATCTAGCCGGAACTTAAAAGGCTCTCATCATCCCCTCTTGCTGTATAAGAATAGCTAAACTTTTGTCGATTCACAAGCTAAGTTTATTCATAATAATGCTAGCTGCAATAGCTGCATTTAGTGATTCAATCTGACCTTTCATAGGGATTTTGACAAATGTATCTGTCAAAGATCTAATATCCTTTGACAAACCATTGGCTTCATTTCCTATGGCTAGTATCAAATTGCCATCAATATCACATTCATTAATATCATACCCACTCATGTCGGCAGATACCATCTCATAATTTTCTTTTAGTTTTTTTACTTGATCTAGATTTTTCTTTATAATATTCAATCTAAATATAGAGCCCATAGAGGCTCGCAAAGTTTTTTCATTGTATATGTCACAAGTTTTGGGCATAAGGATAATGTCATAAAAACCAAAGGCTTCAGCAGACCTTATGATTGTTCCCATGTTTCCAGGGTCATTTATCTGGTCTAAGAGTAAGACCCTACTAGCCGAAACTTCCTTATAAGCTGGCTTTGTTACAACAGCTCCGAAGCCATCGCTTGTAACCATACCAGTGACTTTATCAAAAAGTTCCCTCGTTAGAATTATCTTTGGCAAATCACATTGGAAATCTTTGTTTTCTTCGCTTAAAAAAATAAAATCAATATCAGCAGAAGAGATAGCCTCTTCTACCAATTTTTTTGATTCTACTATAAAGGAATTTTCCTTATCCCTAAACTTTTTTTGTTTAAGTTTATTTATATATTTATATTTTTGATTATCACTACTAGTTATAATCATCTATATTGTTAATTAAGCGTTTTGATTAGCTAGTTCTACTAATTTTGTGAATTCAGCTGGGTTTTCTACTGCAATTTCAGCAAGCATTTTTCTGTTGATATCGATGTTTGCTTTTTTAAGGTTACCCATAAATTGTGAGTAGCTTGTTCCGTTTGCTCTAGCTGCAGCGTTGATTCTTGCAATCCAAAGTTTTCTGAAATCTCTTTTTCTGTGTTTACGTCCAATGTAAGCATAGTTTAGTGATTTCATTACAGCTTGGTTGGCTGTTCTATATAGAGTGTGTTTTGAACCGTAGTATCCTTTAGCTTGTCTTAATACTTTTTTATGTCTTTTTTTAGCGTTTAATCCTCTTTTTACTCTTGCCATTTTTCCTTACCTTCCTTTGAGATTACATTCCTAATAATTCTTTTGTTCTCTTGTTGTCAGCTTTTGAAAGTACAGCACCTTTTCTTAGTCTTCTCTTTCTTGCTGGAGATTTCTTTGCTGTTAAGTGGCCTTTATAAGCTTTTCTTCTCATAAGTTTACCACTTCCTGTAACTTTAAATCTTTTTGCAGCTGCTCTTCTTGTTTTATTTTTATTTGCCATATATTACTCCTTATCTGTATTTGGTTCTAAAAACATTACTAGAGATCTACCTTCCATTTTTGGCTTTTTGTAAACCACACCGGCATCGCCAAGCATTTGGGTAAATTTGTCCATCAGCTCATAGCCAGGCTCTTTGCGTCCTAGTTCACGGCCTCTAAATCTAATAGAAACTTTTACTTTATCCCCGTTGTTTAAGAATTTGATAGATTGATTTGCCTTTGTTTGCAAGTCATTATCTTCAATATTTAAAGAAAATCTAGTCTCTTTTAGTTGAGCATTTTTTTGATTTTTTCTATTTTCTTTTTCTTTTTTCTCTTGATCATATTTGAACTTTCCGTAGTCCATGATTCTAGTAACTGGTGGTTTTGCATTTGGACTCATTAGTACAAGGTCAAGTCTTTTCTCATCAGCACGGTCTAGGGCGTCACGAAGAGATGTAATACCTACTTGGTTACCATTTTCATCGATTAATCTTACCTGGTCAGCTCTAATTTCATCATTTATTCTTAAATCTTTTATAGTTATACCTCCAATGTATAATTGCATAAAAAAAGCGGGCACAAAGTACCCGTTTAAATTTTAAAAATATAATTTTAAAACTATTAACCTACAAACCAATGTCGGTAGGTGAGTAATTGGGTACTTCTTCGTTGTCTATGCAAAGTATAATACCCTAAATTATAAATCTTGTCAAGACTTTTTTACTCATTAATTACTAGATATCCTAGAGCAAAGGTCTTACTACCAGCATGGGCTGATACAACTGATCCAAAACGCCCTTGGTGGATACTCTTAGCCTTAGAATCTATATCTACAAGTCTTTCCCTAAGCTCATCTATGACATAATCATCCTTGCCAGATACATAAAATAGATAATAATTTTCAGCATCCCCAATATCCGCTCTAATTTTTTCTTCTATTAGCTTGTAGGCTTTTTCTCTGGTAAGTTTTAGCTTAACTAGTTCAAAATCTCCCTTTCCGTCTAGTACCAATAGTGGTTTTACATTAAATATAGTAGATACTCTTTTTGCAAGCTTGCCTATTCTTCCACCTGCCTTGAGGTATTTGAGGGTGTCAAAATAGCAGTAAGAGTATTGCTTACCTATGCTAGAATTTAGTTTTTCTACTATCTCATCGGCAGCTAAACCTTCTTTGAGCAAATCAACTGCATAGTTTACAATTATTCCTTCCATCAAGGATACACTTCCACTGTCGACAATGTGAACCTTAAGATCACCTGTTTCGGCAAGATTAGAATTTGTAAGTGTTGCTGATAGCTTTGGACTTATGCCTATATATATGGCAGTGTCGTATCCATCTTCCTTTACCTTTGCAAAAAGTTTAGAAAAATCATCGGGTGCAGTCGCAGATGTTTTTGCTGTATAGTCTCTGTCGGATTCATTTATTGCTGCAAAATCATCAGCCTTTATCTCTTTTCTATCCTCATAAATCTTATCATCTAAAATAACATACAAATTTGCAACGTATATATTATTTTCTTTTATATAAGCTTCTGATAAATCAGCGGTCGAGTCTGTTATTATTGCTATCTTTTCCATAATTAATCCTTTTCTTATTATATATATTATATCTAAATTAAAATATTTCCCTGTATACAAAAATACTCATGGACAAATCCATGAATACTTTTCTTAATCTAGTGTAAAAATTCCAAAGCCAAACAAGCCCGGGCCAGTGTTTGCCCCTAGAGTTGGTGATATCTGCACCTTATATACTTTCTTGGCATTGGCTATCACATCGCCTAAACTATCTTCTATTTTCGCTAGAGCTTGGTCATAACCACCATGTCCGTAGAATAAGTAATAATCTTTTACATCGGCCACTAAGCTTTCACCAATTTTCTTAAGCTCTCTTAGTACTCTCTTCTCTCCTCTAGCAACTTTCATTAACTTGAAAGTCCCCTCCTCTGGGTTTACAGTTATGATTGGTTTTACTGAAAGAGCATCTCCAATTTTACCAAAGGTTCTTGGGACTCTGCCTCCTTCCACCAAGTATTTGAAAGTTTCCAAGGTAAAGAAAACGTGAGAATCGTTCCTCTTTTGATTTAGCTTATCTATGACTTCTTCAAAAGATAAGCCTTGATCTATCAATTCCTTTGCATAGATGGCAAAAAATCCTTCGGTCATAGTAAGATTTTTACTATCAAATACATAAGTTTCTAGTCCATCTGCATCAAACATCTGCATAAGATTATTGGTACTTGAGAAATGACTGCTAAGACTTATGGCTATTAGTTTGTTATAGCCGTCACTTTTGATTCTTTCATAAATCTCAGTAAGATCTCCTGGTGATGCAGTAGATGTCTTTGGCATTGTGTCGCTTTTTTCCATCCAAGCATAAAATTCGTCTGGAGAAATATCAATCCTATCTTTATAGTACTTGTTATCTAAGTTAACATACAAAGGCAAAAGATATATGCCAAGTTCTTCAGCCATTTTGATATCTATATCTGATGCAGTGTCAACTAGTACTGCTATTTTTTCCATATTATTCCCTCACTTATTAACGGAATATAATATATCTTTATTTCTAAGATATAATAATATATTATACCACATTAATCATCTATAAATCATCTCTATTTGATTTTCTTCTTTTATCTCTCTCACATCAGTAAAGTCGTATTTATAATCTTCTTTAAATCTTTTTGATACTTGCTCATTAGATCCAAAATGCATAGGAAAGAAAACTTTTGGTCTAACTTCCCTAATAAAAATATCAGCTCCCTTATAATAGTTCTCTTCCAGCCTATTATCTAGGGCAAAAAAGCAAATATCTATCTCTTCTTTCTTAATCTTATTAACTTCAACCATAAAGTCATCGTATTCTTTTTTCATGGTTGAATCATCATTACTTGGCCAAGCCCAAAAGTTTAGATCTCCTCCATGGAAAATATTCACACCATCAACATCCATCAATATTGATATGCCTAGATCTGTAGACCCAAAAGTTTTGACATCAATTATTTTACCAGAAGTTAATTTGATTTGGTATGTCATGTTTTTATCTACAAAATGAACATTACAAGCCTTATACAAAGTCTTTAGATGGTCCATAGTAAGTTTGTTATTTTTGATAAAAACTATATTTTCATCACTTGGAAGCTCTCCTATATCGCTAGATAGGATATAGGTCATATTATCCCTGTCTGGCAGTTTCAAAATCTCTGATGTGTAGTGGTCAGAGTGTCCATGAGTAGATACAAAAATAACTTCCTTGTCTTCAGGAATATTTAATTTTCCCTTATAATAATCAAAAACAATAAATAAATCTTTAGTTTCCACACTGTAGCAAGAGTGGTAAACATAGGTAATAATAGTTTCCATAAATACTCCAATTCTTTTTAGCTTTATACCCATTATCTTTGAACAATTTATAGTATAATAGGCAAATAGGAAGTGATTTTATGAAAAAAGAAATAAAAACAAATGCAATGAGAATATTAGACAACTTAAATATCGAATATGACCACCAAGACTATGGCTTGGAGGGAGATTTTGTATCATCGGTAGACCTTTCAGAAAAGACCCACCAGGACATACACTACATATACAAAACCTTGGCAACCGTATCAAACACCAAGGACATATATATCTTTGTCATACCTGGGAAAGCAAATATAAATTTCAAAAAAGCTGCCAAATGCCTAGGTGTCAAAAAATTGGAAATGTTGCCGCTAAAAGAATTAAAATCTAAAGTAGGCTATGAAAGAGGTGCAACAACCTCCCTTGCCATGAAAAAAGACTATCCAGTAGTCATAGATGCTAGTGCAAAAGACCTACCATATATAAAAATTTCGGCAGGAAAAGTTGGTCACGGGCTCAAATTAAAGGCAGAAGACTTGGCAAAAGCAAATGGTGCAAAGTTTTTTGATGTAATCCAATGAATATAGAAAAAAATAAAGACTATACAAAACTAATCTTCACAAATGATGAAGAAAACAATAATTTAAAACTTTTGGTGATCCTATCGCCCATATTTATAGCTTCGTTTGACAGTGGGAAAAATGAACTAGAATATTTGGGCAAAACAATAGAAAAATCAAAGTTTCCCTACGGCCTATATCCCCATTTTTTTGCAAATTTTGATATAGAAGAGTACAAAAAAGCCTATAAAAATTACCAAGTTGAGGAAGATATATACTTAAACGAACAAAACAATATAGAATTTAGGATAAACCCTATCGACCAAAAGTACCTAGATTCCCTTATAGTTCTGATAGAGACATTAATACTTGACAAAAAATCCAACGAACACTTCACTAAGTATTTTGCCCAAATGAGGGATGATATAGTCAAAAATGGCAGAAGGTCGATTCTTGCAAATGGAATCCAAGGCTTTTATTTATCCAAATATGTTGTGGTCTGGATGCTTGACCTATGCCAATATGTAATAGACAATCATCCAGCAAAAAAGGACGATATTATGGCAATTTATGAACTAGCAAACACACTCAAAACTCCAAGTTCCATTTAATAATTTCAAAACAAAAATCGGGTCAATTGGCCCGATTTTTTCTTTTTGTGGATTACTTATTAGATTTTCTCCAAATTTTCATTCTTTCTGCCTCTTTGATTAGCTCATCTCTAAATTGTGGGTGAGCAATTGATATGATATCTTCGGTTCTTTGCCATACGGACTTACCTTTTAGGTTAACTAGACCTTGCTCTGTTGCAATGTAGTGAGTGTTGGCACGTGTACCTGTTACCATGGTTCCTGTTGCAAAGTTTGGTACTATGTTTGATACTAGCTTGCCATCTGATCCTTCTCTTGCTGATAGCAAGGTTACAAAGGACTTACCACCCTTGGATTCGTATGCTCCAAGCATAAAGTCTAGGGCTCCACCTGAACCAGATATATGTCTATATCCTACTGATTCGGAAGATACTTCACCTTGCAAGTCGATTTGGATGGCTCCATTGATACTTACAAAGTTGTCAAATTGATTAATGACTGATGGGCTGTTTACATAGTCAACGCTTCTTACGATGCATTGTGGGTTGTTTTCCATATAATCGTAAAGTTCGTGGCTTCCTAAGGCAAAGGTAAATACGTGGTTACCCCTGTCTAGTTTCTTTCTCATACCAGTTACCTTACCTGCCTTGATCAAATCAAGGAAACCGTCTACAAATAGCTCTGTATGGCAGCCTAAGTCTTTTACATCAGATTTGGCCAATAGTGAAACTATAGCATTTGGTAGGTTTCCAACACCGATTTGGATTGTAGCACCGTCTACTATTTCTGGCACTACTAGCTCTGCTACCTTTTCTTCAAGTTCTCCATAGCCCATATTTGGTATGCCCTTAAGTTCTGGGTTGTCGCCTTCGATGATATAGTCAACCTCGTCTATGTGGATATTGGCATCAGATCCACCAGAAACTCTTGGCATACTTTCATTGATTTCTAGTATTACTATATCAGAAGTTTCAAAGCCTGCTCTGGTGTATGATCCTGATAGACCAAAGTTGAAGTATCCATCTTTATCCATTGGAGTTACTTGCATCACATAGATATCTGTTGTTAGATATCCTCTCTCAAAGTATGATGGCAGCTCAGAATATTTCATTGGTGCATAGAAAGCTTGGCCAGTTTTGAGGACATTTCTCATAGCTCCAAGGCCGTGATAGCAAGTATAGGTAAAGTGTTCGTTTTCTGGATCTGCGGCAAATACAGCAGGTTCTGTTAGCTCACAACCTCCACGTATGTGGATGTTGTTAAATTCACCTAATCTTTTTGCCAAAGCTTTATCAAAGTATCTAGATGTTGATATAGACCAACCATAGTCTATGTTCATATCGTCTTTGACTAAGTCTACTGCCTGATCAACTGTTATTAATTTTTCTTGGTATTTGTCTTGATAAGTCATATAGCTTTAGTTAACCCCTTAATTTCTCTATTAATACTGGAAGAATTTCCTTGTAATCGCCCACTATACCGTAGTCTGCTTCTGCAAAGAATGGTGCATTTGGATTGTTGTTTATTACTATGATCTCGTCAGTTTCCTTTAGGCCCAACAAGTGTTGAACTTGACCAGAGATTCCCACTCCGATATATCTTTGGCCTGGGAAGTTTTGGCCAGAAAGTCCTATATATCTATCTATACCAATCCATTTTCTGCTTTCTGCTATTGGTCTAGAAGCGCTTACTATAGATCCTGTCTCGTTTGCAAGCTCGTTTATAAGTTCCATGTCTTCTTCTTTTTCTAGGCCCATACCAAAGGCTACAACATTTTTGGCATCGCTTATTGGTCCATTGATATCAACTTTTTCTGCCTTTAGATTTTCGGCTCCTATTGCTTCTATAAGTTTATCTACTTTTTCTTCTGGAGAACCTTCGTTTATAATAACGTTTTTACGCTCACCAGTTATTTTTCTTTTAGCTTTCTTTGTATCTTTTTTGTCCTTAGAATCTCCACCAAGTTTACCTATCATTGATCTAGAGATTACTATTTTTTGGACTTCTGATGCACCTTCGTAGATTCTATTTACTCTGGTATCTCTGTACATTCTTTCTATTGGAATACCACTGATGTAGCCAGAACCACCGTGCATTTGCAATGCTTGGTCTGTGATATAACCTGCTGTTTCAGATGCAAATAGTTTTGCCATAGCTGCTGCTTCTAGGAAGTCAAGTTTTTCATCCTTCATCTTTGCAGCTGTATAAACCATATGTCTTGCTGCGTTTACTCTTGTTCCCATATCAGCGATCTTAAATTGGATATCTTGGATTGCTGCTAGAGGCTTACCAAATTGGTATCTTGACTTGGTGTGATTGATTGCTTCTTCCAATGCACCTTGAGCTATACCTAAAGATTGTGATCCTATACCGATTCTTCCACCGTTTAGGGTTGTCATGGCTATATTGAATCCTTTTCCTTCAGGACCTAGTTGGTTTTCTTTTGGAATTTTCACATTATTAAAGGTCAATCTTCCTGTAGATGATGAGTGTAAGCCCATTTTGCTGTAGGTATCTGGAATCTCAAAACCTGGGGTGCCTTTTTCTACTATAAAGGCTGTGATGCCCTTGGTTCCAATACCTGGAGTTGTTAGGGCAAATACTATATAGATATCTGCATATGGTGCGTTGGTGATGTAGATCTTTTCGCCATTGATGACAAATTCATCTCCATCTAGTACTGCGCTTGTTTGTAGGCCACCAGCATCAGATCCCGCGTCAGATTCTGTCAAAACAAAGGCTCCTAGTTTTTCTCCACTAGCAAGTTGTGGGATCCAGTATTTCTTTTGTTCTTCTGTACCCCAATCATATATTGGGCTAGTTGCTGCTGATGAGTGAACTGACATAAATACGCCAACACCTGCATCAACCCTAGAAATTTCTTCAACAAGGATAGCATATTCTAGGAAGCTTTTGCCCATGCCACCGTATTCTTTTGGCCAAGGCAAACCTAGCCAACCTTTTTCGCCCATTTCCTTGATAACTTCTAGTGGGAAAACATCGTTTACATCCCAATCAAAAGCATTTGGTTTAATCTTCTTTTCTACAAAATCCCTAACTTCATATCTAAAGGCTTTTTGCTCTTCTGTTAGTAAGTAATCCATATTAATCATCGTCATATCCCCCAATTATTTATTCTCGTAATCGTAGAAACCCTTGCCTGTCTTCTTGCCCAACCAACCAGCTCTTACATAGTTTTTAAGAAGTGGATTTGGTGCATATTTTGGATCTCCATATCCCTCATAAAGTACATCAAGTATATACTTAACAGTATCAAGACCGATGAAGTCAGCCAATTCTAGTGGGCCCATTGGGTTATTTGTTGCAAGTTTCATAATAGTGTCGATATTTTCTGCACTAGCTACACCCTCGTTTAAGCAAGAAATTGCTTCATTGATGTAAACTTGAAGAACCCTGTTAGAAATAAATCCAGGAACGTCATTACATACAACTGGAACCTTGCCTATAGCTTCAGATAGGTCATGAATCACTTGGTAAGTTTCATCAGAAGTTTGTAATCCTCTAATAATTTCAACAAGTTTCATCACAGGAACCGGGTTCATGAAATGCATACCGATAAATTTCTCAGGGTTCTTATAACGGCTTGCAAGCTCAGTTATTGGAAGAGATGATGTATTTGAAGCCATGATACAATCGTCACTTACTATTTCGCCAAGATTTTTGTAAAGTTCACCTTTTGTATCCAAGTTTTCAATAATAGCTTCAACAACTACATCTACATCGCTAGCTTCGCTTAACTCTTTACATTCTTTGATATTTGCAAGAGCTTTATCTCTTTCTTCTTGAGTTTTCTTTTCTTTTTTAACATCCTTATCTAGAATACTGGTAATGAAGTCGATTCTTTTCTCTACTGCTCCCTCAAATGAATCGTATAACAATACTTCAAAACCTGATTGGGCAAAAACTTGTGCAATTCCTCCGCCCATTTGACCTGCGCCAACAACTAAAACTTTTTTCACGTCCATTTTTTTAAACTCCTTAAAATCTTTATTTTGTCTAGTTAAATTGTTTTCCTTATACATATACCCAATTATTTCAAAAACCTACAAACATTTTCATTATAGGACATTTTTTTATAAATTTTATAATATAAACTTTAGTATGTGTTTGATTTTCGATGATAAAGGGTAATTTACCTATTAGTATAGTTAGCAAACTATAAAAGACAACAATTCACAAAATTTTAAAAGTGTAAGAAAACGTTAGGAGGATCAATGAACTTACTAGATGATTTAAAAATTTTGGACTTCACAACACTATTGCCTGGACCATATGCTACCTGGTAACTTGCTGAAATGGGAGCAAAAGTAACAAAAATATCTGCTCCAAACAGACCTGACCTAGTTTTGGAAATGGAACCAAAAACATCAAATGGAGTTAGCGCAAACTACGCATGGATGAACCATGCCAAAGATGAAATATTCCTAGACCTAAAATCAGAAGATGGGGTAAATGAAGTAAAACGCTTGATAAAAGAAGAAGGTTATAACTGTATCATAGAACAATTTAGACCAGGAACTATGGCAAAATTTGGCCTATCATATGACGAAGTCAAAGAATTTGCCCCAGACATCATCTATTGCTCCCTATCTGGTTACGGACAAAACGGTCCATACAAAGACAGAGCAGGCCATGATATCAACTACCTAGCCTTATCCGGCGTGGCAAGCTTCTCTGGTAGAAAAGAATCTGGTCCAGTCCTATACGGTAGCCAAATTGGAGATATTGCATCATCACTAAACGCCATCATAGGAATACTAGCAGCCCACAACAAGAGAAAAGAAAATGGCAAGTCTATATTCATAGACGTCGGAATCCTAGATTCACTCATACCATTAAACTCAATGCTTGGCGCAGGAGCTATGCTAGATAAGAACAATCCTACTAGAGAGTGCCACTGGCTAAATGGTAGCGGTATATATGACTTCTACCAAACAAAAGACGGTAGATATATATCCATAGGATCAGTAGAAGGCAAATTCTTCAAAACACTACTAGAAGTATTGGGCCACGAAGATTGGCTAGAAAAAGGAGTCACAATAGAATCAGCTGGCCAATACAAAGAACAAATCATAGAAGATATCAAATCCAAAACATTTGACGAATGGGTCCAAATATTCAAAGAAAAAGACGCCTGCGTAGAACCAGTCCTATCAGTCACAGAAGCCCTAGTAGATAGCGAAAATACAAAAGAAAGATCATCTACCCAAAAGGTAAATATAAAAGGAGAAGAAATCCTAACCTACGCAAACCCAATCAAATTTAAAAATTAAGATATAAAAAAGGTGATGAGTGTAAAAATACACCATCACCTTTTTTGCTTGGATGTTATATTATAGTAATAGTCGATTTTTAAAATATGGATAAAAGGAATGGTTCTAAGAAAAGATCCTTCGGTCGTGTTCACTCCCTCGGTAGGCTACGTTAGCCAAATCGCCCTGTATGTGGCGGGCGGCCTGCTTCTGGTCTTCGCGACATTTGACCTTCCATCAATTTCATAAAACGAAATTGGGATAGATCAAGAAGGATGACAAAAGGAGGAGCGTCAATCCAACCCATCCCACTGTCATTCTGAGCCAAAGGCGAAGAATCCCCTGGATGAAGGGTACTTCGCGAGATCCTACGGCCTGCGGCCTCAGGATGACAACGGGGAAAAGCGTAAACACAACCAACCACTACCTGTCATTCTGAGCGGATGCGAAGAATCCCCTGGCTGAACGTTACTTTATGAGATCCTTCGGTCGCATTCGTTCCCTCGAGGATGACAGAGAGGGAGTGTCCATGAAGATTGATAAGTCTTACTGTTGTTCTTCCCTAACACCCACTGCCATTCTGAGCCAAAGGCGAAGAATCTCCTATACAAATAAATTCCCCACAAAGCTACTTCAAAATGTCATATTTAATTACTTGTGATTTTTTATCACTACTTATAAATATCTCCCCTGCTATCAATATTCAAGACGTAAATTATAATCTCATCATCAACAACTTTGAAAATCGCCCTGTATTTTCCAATTCTTAGCCTAAACATATTGTTATCCTTGCTCTTATAGGTCACAATATCGTATTTATAGGAATTTTCTTTATTTTCAGCCATTTCTGCAAAAGCCTTGTAGAATCTTAGACCATCTTTGCCATGGGTCTTTATGAATTTCTTAGCTTTTTTGTGGTATTTAACCTTATAGGAGTTCATCTAATGAAATCTCCTCAAAATCGCCCATATCATAGGATTCAAAACCCATTGATTCAAATTCTTTTTGCTCTTCATCGCTTGCATTTTTACAATTAGCTTTTAAGAATTCTGCCAAATCTAGTTCATTTTGACGTTTAATTTCATTAATAGCAGAATTGCGTAAGAATTCAGAAAAAGATACACCTTTAATCTTAGCAGCTTTTTCTATCAAATTATTCTGTTCTTTAGTTAATGTTATATTTTTTCTAATCATAAATATCTCCTGGTACACATTATACACACTTTGTGTAATTAATATACTTGGAAAGTGGTATAAGTCAATTAGAATTAGTGGTGAAAGGATATGATTCAGATTTAGAAAAGGTTGTTTATAAAGATCCTTCGGTCGGTCCTAGAGCGAGCGGACGGCTTATTACTCCCTCGAGGATGACAAGTTGGAAGCATCGATCTTTTGTTCTATCAGTAGCGTTAATACTATCCTCCCCACCCTGTCATTCTGAGCCAAAGGCGAAGAATCCCCTTATTGAATACATTCCTGAGGGATCCTTCGGTCAGTCCTTGTAGGACTTCCCTCGAGGATGACAAGTTGGAATCGTCGTTCTTTTTTACCAATATCGTTAATACTGCCCACCCACCTGTCATTCTGAGCGGATGCGAAGAATCTCCTGGATGAACTGCACTTTGTGAGATCCTACGGCCTGTGGCCTCAATCGGCTCCGTTAGCCAAATCATATAGATTTGGACTCCGCGACATTTGACCTTCCATCAATTTCATAAAACGAAATTGGGATAGGTCAAGAAGGATGACAGGGTATTGGTAATACAATAATCTCGCCTTCTTGATTTGCATCCATACATGCAAATAATACAATACTCATAAAAGAAATACAATTTGGTCAGAACATAAAAAATAACATTCTTAGACTAATAGTATCAAAGGAGCTAATATGAACTACATCTACGACTTCATAGAAACCGGTAAGAAAGATCCAATAGAGAACTATATCCTACTAAGTGGATCACCCCGTAGGGCAAGTTTATTAAGTTTTTTAAACCCACAAATATGTAAAACTAACATTGATGAAAGAACAATAGAAAAGCATTATATGGAAAAATACAAGAACGAAGAATTTATCCATCGTGTTGGAATGACTTGCTGTCAAATAAGCCGTGCCAAGTCCAACATTGAAATGGAGAATAATACCATGTACATATCAGCTGACACTATGGTAGTAATGGATGATCAAATATACAACAAACCCCGCAACTTAGATAAAGCACGTCAAATGTTCCTATCTTACTTTGGCAAAACTCACCACGTCATAACCAGTGTTTGCCTTAAAATGAAAGATTATGAAAATACTTTCTATACCATAGCTGAAGTAGAATTTGTTAACTTCTATGAAGAACTTTCAAGTGTGATTAACGAATATCTGAAAGAAGAAAATATAATGGACAAGGCTGGAGCCTATGGCATCCAAGACCTAGACCCTAGATTTGTAAAAAGAATAAGTGGAGATATAAACACTATAATAGGACTACCTGTAGCTGAAGTGAGCTATAGGATATATAAGTAAAGCTACAAGGAATTTCTAAACTTATGTGCCTAGAGGATGACAGGGCAGGAGATAATATAAAGCGATAAAACTTTCAGAGCACTATCATGTTGTGTGAATGTGGAATTCGGGTTATGTTTCTTGTAATTAATGTATAACAAATGTGATATAATTAATATGTTATCATCAACTCTTATAGCATGAGAGGAGGTGATACTATGCGAGTGATTCTCGAAATCATTGCATCCATCATAGCGGACTATATACGCAAATGGATAGATTGCATAAAGATGATAATTAGCATATAAAAAGGACGAGCGTGGGGCTCGTCCTTTTTATATCATACCATGCAATAATTCTCGAAATCATGGTTAATAACATTATACGTCCTATCTGCCTTAAAAGCAATTTTGATAATAATAGCACCCTTATAAACAGATTTTTAATTATCATAGAGCGAGTAAATTGAGAGTTTTATTAGAGAACACTAGTAGGGAAAGCATTTACTAAAATAGGGAAATGTGCTAAGAAAGATCCTTCGGTCAGTCCTTGTAGGACTTCCCTCGAGGATGACAAGTGGAGAGCGTAGATCCTAGCTACCCGCCTGTCATTCTGAGCGGATGCGAAGAATCTCCTAGATTAGCGGTGCTTTATGTGGATTGTCAACACCTATTTGTACAATCTAAAATCGAACGCACCATTATAATTTTAACTAGTTACTAGCTAAGATTTGGTTTCTATATTTAACTGGTGACAAGTAACCTAAGGATCCATGGATTCTTAGGTTGTTGTACCAATAAACATATTCTGATAGTTCTAATTTTAGTTGTTTTAAGTTTTTAAATTCTTTCTGATAAACAAATTCTGTTTTCATCACCTTATTAAATGCTTCAGCTACTGCATTATCATATGGACTTCCCTTTCCACTTAAGGATCTTTCTATGCCAAATATGTCTAGAATTTTATCTATGCTTTTGTTGTCAAATTCTCGTCCTCTATCTGTGTGAAATATTTTTATTTTATTTAATGGGTACTTGATTGAATATATTGCTTCTTTTACTAAATCTGCGCTCTTATTTTTTCCTGCTGCATATCCTATTATTTCTCGATTGTGTAAATCTATTATTGCACAGATGTAGTTCCAACTATTTCCTACTCTTACGTAAGTTAAGTCACTTACACATGCTTGTAAAGATGGCCTATTGTCAAATTGTCTATCTATCTTGTTATTAATCTTTTTATTGTTACATGTGGTTTTTTCTACCTTGTATTGTTTTACTGTATAGCTTGATACTAAGGCATGTTTTTTCATTATTCTGCATATTTTTCTTCGTGATACTATGATATCTTGTTTTTCCAACTCTACTTTGATTTTTCTTGATCCATATGCATTTTTACTTTTCCTGAATATTTCTTTGATTTTTTCTTCTAAAAGCTCTTCGGTTTTTAGGTTATATTTTGATTCTTTTTTGTTTAGATGATAGTATATTAAACTTCTTGGTATACCTAAAAACTTACACATTGCACTAGTACTGTATTTATCCCTATTTGAGATTATGAGCTTTACTTTTTGCCTAGTAGTAGTGCAGCTTGCTTTAAAATATCATTTTCCATTTCAAGCTGTTTTACTTTTTTTCTTAGTTTGATTAATTCCTTTTCTTCTTCTGTTCTATTATCATCAATGTCGAAGGAATTTGAGTTGTTGTATCTATTAACCCAATCTCTTATTGTTGATGGTGCTATGTCGTATTCTTCTCCCAATTTTTTATATGTGTAGTTACCTTGGTTAAAGATTTCTACCATCTGTTTCTTGAAGTCTTCTTCGTAGTGTCTAGCCAATTTAAAATCCCCCTTTGATTTCTTATTATTTATTGTATCAGATATTCGATTTTAAATTGTACTATTTACTGTATCCTTACCAATGGGATCCTTCGGTCGTATTCACTCCCTCTAGGATGACAGGGGGAGAGCGTAGATCCTAGCTACCCGCCTGTCATTCTGAGCGGATGCGAAGAATCTCCTAGACTAGCGGTGCTTTATGGGATTCTTCGGTCGTATTCACTCCCTCTAGGATGACAGGGGGAGAGCGTAGATCCTAGCTACCCGCCTGTCATTCTGAGCGGATGCGAAGAATCTCCTGGATTAGCGGTGCTTTATGAGATCCTTCGGTCGTGTTTCTCCCTCGAGGATGACAGGGTGGGGAGTGTCCATGAAGAATGATAAGTCTCACTGTTGTTCTGCCCCAAACCCACTGTCATTCTGAGTCAAAGGCGAAGAATCCCCTTGTTGAGTGCATTCCTTAAGGATCCTTCGGTCAGTCCTTGTAGGACTTCCCTCGAGGATGACAGGACGAAGATGTAGCAAGATTTTACATACTCACACAACGTTACCACAATGAGCAGATGTGAAATATCTACTGCAAAAAAGTGCTATTGGTTTCTATAAATTATAAATCCTTGTAAACTCTTCCTTTGAAAGAACCTTGACTTCTTTAAAATAAAAGTCTTCATAATTTGATACCAAACCGAATTTGTCAACTTTTTCTTTAGCAAATGATTTTATTTTTCCTTGAATAATATCGAAATTTTTATGTTGACCAACCACGTTAGTATCTTTATTGCTTTTACTAGGATTGTACACCAAAATATATCCCAAATTTTCTCTAGTATACGAAATCTTCACATCCATGATATCCAGATAAATCAACATCGATTCTCTAATCTTGCTTTCAATCTTATTTTTCTTAGGGCTGGCTTCATTTTTGAATTCCACAAAAAAATCCATCCCATCAATTTTCTTAATTGCATCATTAGAACTATAGTCTCTTAAAAACGTGAACTTAGCCCCTGGATTTTTTCTATTGCTTATAAGTTTGTGTTTCTTATTATGTTTCTGTATATAAAATTCTTTGATTTTATCAAAATCAAAGCAAGCTTCATTGGAATCAATCAGACTCACGCTAGCATTATCATCATAGGAAGTTCTTGAATAATCACTAAATATTTCCACAAGATCAAAATCTCTGCAATACTCATAATCAAAAAAATCTACAATGACATCTTCTAAATATATCCTATCCATAAGCAATCACTTAGTTTACACTATCTTGCTCTAAAATATCAAAAGCTTCAGCAAGTTTAGAATATATTTCATCTATTGACTCACTAACCTCTTTGATATCAGACAAACCAGTATCATGATTATTATAGGATAGATAATATCTGCATTTATCAGCCACCTCGTGTTTTGCAGAATAAACCTCTATTGCCCTCACAAAATACGGGCTATGGCTATTTATCAAAATATGCATACCTAGATATTTGTTCAATAAAACAATCAGTTCAGCAAAGATTATTTGCCAATCGGGATGTAGATGTGTTTCAGGCTCATCTAATATTATAGTTCCATTCTTTTGCAAAGAACCATTCTCAAGTAACATTTTTATAATAATAAAAGTTTTTAAACCTGTTGAGGCATTTTTAATATCTATTTTACCTTGATCATCATCTTCTGAGTTATAAAAATATCTATCATTACTCTTTAAAATATTAATTTTGCTGGCCTTATTCAAATGATCATCAATTATTGATAGACTTTCATCTATCAATAAGCTTGAGGGACTTTTATCTTTGTTCAATAAATTAATCAAATCATCTCTATGATTATTAAAATCTAATATTGATTGATCATAATAAGGATATATTGAAATTTCATCAACGATATACGGATCATCTATATAAACTATTTTCTTGTTAATTAAAATAGGGTTATTTACTGAAAAATTGTTACTCTCATTTATATTAACTCTCAAATTAGTATCTTTAATCTGTACGTCTATCACAGAATTTTTATCAATATTAGCTAAATTCTTAATTTGATTATTAAATTCATAAGAAAAAGTTTGTTTGATTATATAGGAAAGTAACTTATCATCATTCATAAATAATATTTCTAATACAGCATCAATCAATTCCTGATCAACCTCATCATCAGAAGAAGATTTGCTTGGTATATTGTATTCTTTAAGACTATCTACCTCATTAAGAAATTCAATAATATGTTTTTTAAGTTTTTCATCATCTTCTCTATACTCGTTCCTATTTTCATATAGATTTATCAAAAATGAATTTATTAAATCCCCGTTTATACTTCTAATGAAAAATGAGCTAGTACGTCTTCTGATTTCAGAAATAATCATATTCTTACGCAAATCATCGATTTTTTCCTTATAGTCATAAAAACTATAAAACATACTATATAATGATTTGCCTACTGTACTTTTCCCAGTACCATTTTTGCCTGCTATAACAGTTATACCGTCTATAATTATTTCAGTATTGGATAATCTCCCAATATTTTCCAAATATAGTTTCATAATTACTCCTTAAGAAAATTATACCATATTTTGAATCCAATTATCTGTTCACAACGAACAACCATTGATGTATTGAAAGAACACTTATCTCTTAACAAAACATTAGCTAATTATAATATTAATATCATTGATTATTTTATTTATGAAATTAGAAAAAGATTTAGTAAGTCTTCTTCTGAGTTTTTTCCAGCTGTACAATCCAACAAAAATCTCCATATTTAAAAGAATATTTACTCCCACATAAATTGAATACATTATATTATCAGGACATTTTACACCTTCATAGGGCCCAAATACTAAGTAAGCTAAACCACAGTGTATAGATAAATATAATGATAAATAAAGAAAGGCAAAAAATAGATCATAAAAATTTTTATCATTTGAAAATTCCTTTAAAAAGTTATTATCTTCATTAAGATTTTGATTTTTATTATTGATTTTTTTACCATTATTATTTCTGTTATACAACACACTAATTTCTTCTCTATCTAATCTTTTACAAGCTATAAAAAATAAAATAAATAATGAATTAAATAAATCTGAATCTAGCAATGCGATATATCCAATAACAAGAAATAATAAAATAAATTTGATCTCAGTAAAAAATGAAATTTTCAAAAAATTTTTTCTAGCTAATCTTAATATAATAATTGGTACAAAGACATAAAACAAAAATCTAACTAATATTTCAATATTATTATCTATAAAATTTATTTTATGCTGAAAGAATGTTAGTATATATATAAGAGAAACTAGTACATTAAACGACATAACTGATAATACAAAAAAAGATTCTGCAGATTCTTTTCTTAATTCTATTCTATATTCATAACTTATAATTAATATAAATATAATAATTAGAATTGCTAATATCAGTAAATTTGTTGCATCAAATATTGTGAAATTATCCTTAGATGTTATTAAAATAAGTATATTTAATACAAATAACAGTAACTGCGTGATACAAATACTAATCATTTATTATCTCCTTATTATATTGCAGTTGATTTGATTAACTGACATTTGACCTACCTACCATCCCACTTATCCTCTCAAAAGATATTCTATCTTTTTCGCTTAGTTCTTCGGATTCACGTTCGTTCATCTCGAAGATGACAAATTTTCAATTTGTCACCCTAGATGATGGGACTGGGGTTAGAAAAGAGTCGGCTCCGTTTGCCAAATCGCCCTGTATGTGGCGGGCAGCCTGCTTTTGGACTTCGAGACATTTAACCTACCTTCCATCCCACTTTGTGCGATGGGGTTAGACAAGGTCGGCTCCAGAACGAAATCGAAGATTTCTATTTCGCGACATTTGACCTACCATCAATTCTCCTGCGGAGAATTGGGTTAGGTCAAGAAAAAAAAGGGCTCAGGATTTTTGTCCTGAGCTCTCTTATTGCTTTTTCTTATTTAGTTTTTTGTTACTATATCAGCGATTAAGCTTCTACAGCGTTTCTTTTTTTCATAGCTACGAATGCAACACCCATGATTGCTAGACCTGCTACGATAAAGATTAGTGATCCGATTCCACCTGTTTGTGGGATTGATACTTTCTTGTTTGGTACTTGTTTACCATAAGTTTGTGTTTCGCCTTCTTTAACTTCAACTTCATACTTAAACTCTTCTGCTGTACCTTTATAAGTATCTTTTGCTACTGTAAAGTCGATTTCGCCGTTTAGTTTAGCGTATCCTTTTGGAGCAGTTTTTTCTTCAAGTTTGTATGAACCATATTCAAGACCAGAGATTTCAAACTTACCTTGTCCGTCAGATGTTAATACTACTGCATTTGTGTTAGCATCTTCCCATTTGTAAGCTGTTGCATTTTCTTTGAAAGCTTTGTTGTAAGCTTCTTGAGCAGCAGTTACTTTTGCTTTTTCTTCATCTGTTTGTTTATCTGCATCTAGTGCATTGTAAGCTTTTACTGCTTCATCAAGAGCATTTTTAGCTTCTGTTACTTTAGTTGCATCTTTTTGATCTGCTACTAGGTATTTACCTTCTGCGTTTTTAACGTAGAATTCTGCTCCAGCTAGTCTTTCTTTACCATCTTGGTTAGTTTTTACAAATTTCTTACCACCTAGTACAACTTTTGGTTCTGTTGGGTTTAGTGGTTTTGGGTTGTTTGATTTGTGGTTTGTTGCTTTTAATGTTCCGTCTTCACCTTGTACGTATTCAACGTCTGATGGAGATGTGGATTTTGTTTCTACTGCGATATATTGTTTATCTGGATTTAGATATTTCCAAGAATCTGATGTTTTTGATACATCTTTTCCATCAGCATCTTTTCCTGGGTAACCTATTGTTACTTCTGCATTAAAGTTTTTCTTATATTCTTTAAATTCTGCTTTTGCAGCTTCATCTTCTGGTTCTACAAGGTCATCTGCTGTTATTTTTCTACCAGTTTCAGCGTCTCTAAGTTCGAAAGTAGCACTTTCTCCTTCTGCCCATACTCCGTCGTCCCAAGTTTTCTCAACTTTTAGTTCGCCATCTGTATTTGGCTTGCCAGGAACTGGTTCTGTCTCTTTTGATGGGTTATTGCCATAATTGAACTTAACGTCGTTTGTTTCTGGAATGTCTGCTATAGCATCGCTATTTACTGTTGCTGAATAAACTAGTTTAACTTCTACAGCTTCATCTTTATTATTTACTAGATCAAGACCTGCTTCTTCTAGTCTAAGAACAAAACCACTGTCTGTTTCTTTTATAGTGTAGTAAGTAGTTTCTTCAGTGTTTTTAATTTCTTTATCAGCTATTGTTAGTTTTAAATCTTTATTATAAGTAAGACCTGCTGACATATTATCGTCCCATTTAGCTAATTTTAGGTTAGATTTTGCTGGGATTTTTGTTTTAACTTCATAAGGAATATTTTTACCAATTTCACCGTTAGCAATTAATTTTTTCTTATTGTAATTATCGTAATCAGCGCCATGATTGATATCGCCTGTTTGAGCACCAGCAGTTTTTTCTTCATCTGTATAGTACTCATCAAAATTTCCCTCAGCATTTGTTAAAACTTTGTTGTCTTTTTTGAAGTTTTTGTCAATTTGTGGTTTTTCTTCTGTGTTCTTTGGATAAACGTGAGCATCTTCAACAACACCCTCATTGTTTACTAATGGAAGTGTAATTTTTACTGGAACAGCTTTGCTGTCTGTGATTGCTTCGCCTTCTTCACCTACATATGAAGATTTTTCGTGGATTTCTTCGATTGTGAAGTCACCTTTTAATCCGCTTGTATTAAATGTAATACCAGCAGCTTCAGTTTTTCCTGCAAGAAGTTTAAATCCTTCTGGTAATTGTGCATCTAAAGAAGCTACTCTACCATATTCTGTAGTTTCACCTTCTTTAATGGTTACATATCCATCTTTATCTTTGAATGCAAAGTATACTCCTGCTACCTCATTAAGAGTTTTGCCTTCTAATAAAGCTTTTAATTGGTCAGTGTTTTGAGATCCGTCATAACCAGCTTTTTCAATATCTTCTGATTTCCATGCTTCTAAATCAGCTTTGCTCATCACTAATTTGTGAAGTGTAACAGTTTTTGTAACTTCTGATTTTGGTTGTTCTGTTTCTCCACCAGTTTCAGCAGCGTTAGCGCTTGTGAATGGAGCTACTAGTACACCGATTACCATTGCAAAAGCTGTTAAGAATGACAAAATTCTATTTGTTGCTTTTTTCATTTTGTTTTTTCTCCTTTGTCTTGTATTTTGCGAAAAAGCAATTTGATACACTTCTTTTCCCAACGCTATGTGACATAAGTAGCTACGGTTATGTAGGCTAGCATTTTCCCGTGAGAAAATATGGTGTATCTGATATGTTTGATTCTTTTGATAAAACTTCGAAAATACTTTGAAGAATCGTCAAGTATTTTTTCTAGGGTATATCCTAGCTCGATCGGAGTCGATCTTTAGAAGAAAGTAATAGGTTGACATTATTCGTTGATGAAATTTCAACTACTTGTAACACGATTACGCAGTAAAGTGCGTACAATTACTTTGTTTCCTATATTATATATGATTTGAAAATAACATACAATACCTTTTTGCTAGAATTTAGGCATTGTAGGGAAATTGGCCAATATTGATAAAATATTTGTGGTTTTTTTTAGTTATTTACTTAAATTTTTTGCTATTTGCTATAAGTCTTATAGCAATATTCTTTTTAGCATTATAAAACCCCAAAACCTTTTTCGGGCGGGTTTTGGGGTCTTTTGTTATTATGGTCTTTCTACTACTACTGCTGTACCCATACCGCCACCTATACAAAGTGTTGCGATACCTTTTTTAGAGTCTCTCTTTTGCATTTCATATAGAAGTGTTGTAAGGATTCTTGCTCCTGATGCTCCTACTGGGTGACCGATTGCTATTGCTCCACCGTTTACGTTTACTATGTCTGTGTTTAGACCTAGTTCTTTGATTACTGATAGGGCTTGTGCCGCGAATGCTTCGTTTGCTTCGATTAGGTCGATGTCTTCTAGTGTTAGGTTAGCTTTTTCTAGAGCTTTTCTTACTGTTGGGATTGGGCCTGTTCCCATGATTTTTGGATCAACACCTTCTGTTGCGTATGATACGATTGTTGCTAGTGGTGTTACGCCTAGTTCTTTAGCTTTTTCTTCGCTCATTACTACTAGGGCTGCTGCACCGTCGTTGATTCCTGATGCGTTTGCTGCTGTTACTGTACCGTCTTTGATGAATGCTGGTCTTAGTTTAGCTATACCTTCAGCTGTTACGCCTTCTTTGATGTATTCATCTTCTTCTACTACAGTTACTTTGCCTTTTCTTCCCTTTACTTCTACTGGTACGATTTCGTCTTTGAATCTACCTTCAGCACGTGCTTTTTCTGCTCTTTGTTGGCTTGTTGCTGCTAGTTCGTCTTGTTCTTCTCTTGTTAGGCCGAATTTTTCAGCGATGTTTTCTGCTGTTACTCCCATGTGATAGTCATTGAATGCGTCCCAAAGGCCGTCTTTGATCATTTCATCGACAACTTTTTTGTCTCCCATTCTTGCTCCCCATCTTTCGTCTGTTAGTAGGTATGGAGCTTGTGACATTGATTCTGTACCACCTGCTAATACTACATCACAGTCGCCAGCTATAATCATTTGTGCTGCTAGTGATACTGATCTTAGTCCTGAACCACAAACGATGTTTAGTGTCATTGCTGGTTTTTCTATTGGAATACCTGCATCTAGTGCTATTTGACGAGCGATATTTTGGCCATTGCCTGCTTGTAGTACACAACCTAGGATTGATTCGTCTATATCTTCTGGTTTGATGCCTGCTCTTTTGATTGCTTCTTTAGCTGCTACTGCACCTAGTTCTCTAGCTGATACTGTTTTGAATGCTCCGCCGTAAGAACCTACTGGTGTTCTTGCTGCACTTGCTATTACTACTTTTTTAGTCATTTATATTCCTTTCTTTTATTTTCTGTTATTGTTTTATTTGCTGTAATCGTAGAAACCTTTACCTGTTTTTCTACCTAGGTCTCCAGCTCTTACCATTTGTCTTAATAGTGGATTTGGTCTATATTTGCTGTCGCCAAATTCGTTATATAGTACTTCCATTATTGCTAGACATGTATCAAGGCCTATTAGGTCACCTAGTGCTAGTGGTCCCATTGGGTGGTTTGCACCAAGTTGCATACCCTTATCGATGTCTTCAACGCTTGCTAGTCCATCAGCTAGTACGCCAACTGCTTCGTTGATCATTGGGATTAGAAGTCTGTTTACTACAAATCCTGGTCCTTCTTTTACTTCTATTGGTTGTTTGCCTAGTTTTTCTGCTAGTTCAAATATTGCTTTATTAGTTTCATCAGATGTGTGAAGTCCTCTGATTACTTCAACAAGTTTCATTACTGGAACTGGGTTGAAGAAGTGCATACCAATTACATTTTCTGGTCTATTGGTTACTGCAGCTATGTCTGTAATTGAAAGTGATGATGTGTTTGATGCAAGGATTGCGCCTTCTTTTACAACTTCATCTAATTCTTTGAAGATTTCTTTTTTTAGTTTTGGGTTTTCTGTTGCAGCTTCGATTACTACGTCACAGTCTGCTAAGTCTTTTACTTCTGTTGTGTATGTGATGTTTTTTAGAGCAGCTTCTTTTTCTTCTTCTGTCATTCTTTCTTTAGAAACTTGTTTAGCGTAAGATTTTTCTATTCTTGCTTTTGCTTTTTCTAAGAATTCATCTTTGATATCTCTTACTACTACTTCGTAGCTTTTGGCAGCAGTTTCTACAATACCACCACCCATGATTCCTGATCCAATTACACCAATTTTCATTATTTCCTCCTATTTGTTTTGAAACTCTGCTTTTTCTTTGTTGATGAATGCTTGTGTTCCAATGTTTTTATCTTCTGTTGTAAATACTAGGCCAAAGGCATTTTCTTCGATTCTCATCGCTTGGTCGATATCTACTTGTCCACCTTGGTTGATAGCTTCTTTGGCAAGTTTTTCAGCTATTGGAGCCTTGCTTGCTATAGCTTCTGCTAGAGTGTTTACTCTTTCTTCTAGTTCTTCTACTTCTACTACATCTTGAACTAGGCCAATTTCTAGGGCTTTGTCAGCTTTGATGTTTTCTGCTGAGTAGATTAGGTATTTTGCCCAACCTTGTCCTACTAGTCTTTGTAGTCTTTGTGTACCACCAAAGCCTGGGATTAGGCCAAGACCTACTTCTGGTTGACCAAAAAGAGCTTTGTTTGATGCGATTCTGATATCACAGCTCATAGCTAGTTCGCAGCCGCCACCTAGAGCAAAGCCGTTTACTGCTGCTATTACTGGGATTGGTAGAGTTTCGATTTTTCTAAATACTGATAGACCCTTGTTGCCGAAAGCCTTTGCTTCTAGTCCACCAAGGTCAGACATTTCTTTGATGTCTGCTCCAGCTATAAATGATCTGCCTTCACCTGTGATGATTAGAACTCTAAGGTCGTTATTTGCCTTGATTTCATCTAGGCATTTGTCAAGCTCGTCTAAAACTTCTGAGTTTAGAGCGTTGAGAGCTTTTGGTCTATTCATTGTGATTTTTGCTATATGTTCGTTTACTTCATATTTGATTGTGTTGTAGTCCATTGATATCCTCCAAATTATTTGTCAACATATATAGTATATATGATATGAAAATGTTTTTCAATGATAATTGTTCTCAATTTGTCAGGGGATTATTTTGCAGATTTTGCAAGTTTGATTTTCTTGATTAGTTCTGGGACTACTTCGTTGATATCGCCTATGATTCCAACATCTGCAACGTTGAATATGTTTGCATCTGGGTTTTTGTTGATAGCTACGATAAGGTCAGATTCTTCCATACCAGCCAGGTGTTGGATTGCTCCTGAGATTCCTAGGGCAATGTATAGGTTTGGTCTTACTGTCTTACCTGTTTGTCCTACTTGACGGTCTTTTTCTAGCCAACCTGCATCTACTACAGCTCTTGATGATGCTACTTCACCTTCTAGTACTTCTGCTAGTTCGTATGCTAGGTTCATATTGTCTGCTGATCCTATACCACGGCCTACAGCTATTAGTACTTCTGCATCTTCGATTTTGATTTTTTTCTTGTCTTCTTGTTTTTCTTCGATGATTTGAACGTTTACGTCTTCATCTGTAAGTTCTACGTCAAAGTGGTGAACTTGACCTTCTCTTGCTTCGTCTGGGTCTTGTTTTGGCATTACACCAGGTCTTACTGTTGACATTTGTGGACGAGCTTCTGGTGATTGGATGGTTGCCATTAGGTTACCACCAAAGGTTGGACGGGTCATATTTAGTAGGCCAGTTTCTTCGTCTATTTCTAGTTTTGTACAGTCTGCTGTTAGTCCACAGCCTACTCTGGCAGATACTCTTGGTGCTAGGTCACGACCTATAGTTGTTGCACCAAATAGTACTACTTCTGGTTTTAGTTCGTTGATGATAGCTACTGTTGCTTTTACATATGGTTCTGTAAGGTATTTTTCTAGCTTGTCATCTTCGTGGTAGTAAACTTCATCAGCACCGTATTTTATCAATTCTTCTGATAGGTTTTCTACTTTCTTACCTATGATTACTGCAATTACTTTACTTTCTAGATCGTTTGCTAGGTCACGAGCCTTACCAATTAGTTCTAGTGATACATTTTGTAATTGGCCATCTCTTTGTTCGCAAACTACTAATACATTTTTATATTCGGACATCTTAACTCCTTAAATTAAAAACTCTTCGCTTAACTTATCAACTATTAGGCTTGCACCTTCGTCTGCAGGTACATCAAATACTTTTCCAGCTTGTTTAGCTCCTTTTGTGAAGGATCTTTTTACTCTAGTTGGAGAGCCTTGTAAACCTATGTTGTCTCTATCAACTTCTATATCATCAACTGTCCAAACTTTTACAACGTCTTCTCTGTTGCAGTCGTAAATTCTTGATACTCTCATGTATCTTGGTTGGTTCATTTCACCAAGTGTTGTGATTAATAGAGGATAGTTTGCTTTGATAAGTTGGTATCTATCTTCAAATTGTCTTTTTACTGTGATATTAGAAGAGTTTACATCTACTATTTCTTCTACATAAGAAATTGATGGGATGTGTAAGTGTTCTGCTGTTTGTGGGCCAACTTGTGCTGTATCACCGTCTATAGCTTGTCTTCCTGCTATGATTAGGTCGTATTCTATAGAACCGATTGCACCTGATAGTGCTGTCGATGTTGCCCAAGTATCTGCTCCACCGAATGCTCTATCTGTTAGTAGGATTACTTCGTCAGCTCCCATAGCGTAAGCTTCTTGTAGGGCTGCTGCTGCTTGTGGAGGTCCCATTGTTAGAACTGTGATGTGAGCTCCGTTTTGGTCTTTGATTTTTAATGCTTCTTCAAGTCCTGCCAAGTCGTCTGGGTTGATGATTGAAGGAAGACCTTCTCTCATGATTCTTCCAGTTTCTTGGTCAATCTTTACTTCGTTTGTGTCTGGTACTTGTTTTATTAATACTAATATATTCACAATTAACTCCTATTATCTAAATAAGCTTCCGCTTATTACCATTCTTTGAACTTCTGATGTACCTTCGTAAATTTCTGTGATTTTTGCATCGCGCATCATACGTTCTACTGGGTAATCTCTTGTGTAACCATAACCACCGTATAGTTGTACGCATTTGGTTGTTACGTTCATAGCAGTTTCAGCTGCAAATAGTTTTGCATTTGCTGCACTTACTGTGTAAGGGGCTCCAGCGTCTTTGTCGCAAGCTGCTTTGTATACTAGGTATTTTGCTGCTTCAATTTGATTTGCTAGGTTTGCTAATTGGAATTGTGTGTTTTGGAATTTTGCTAAAGGTCTGCCAAATTGTTCTCTTTCTTTTACATAGTCTAATGTTTTTTCTAAAGCGCCTTCTGCGATTCCAAGTGCTTGAGCAGCTACACCAATACGTCCACCGTCAAGTGTTGTCATAGCAACCTTGAATCCCTTACCTTCTTTGCCTAGTAAGTTTTCAACAGGTACTTTGCAGTCTTCAAAAATAAGTTCACATGTTGCAGATCCGTGGATACCCATTTTCTTTTCAGGTAGTCCAACTGTAAATCCAGGGGTGTCTTTTTCTACTATAAATGCAGAAATACCGTGTGTTCCCTTTGATTTGTCAGTCATTGCTATAACTATAAATGTGTCTGCAAGAGTTGCGTTTGTGATAAATATTTTTGAACCATTTAATATGTAATATTTACCATCGTCTGATATATGAGCTATTGTTTGTTGCATAGATGCATCTGTACCAGCCATTGGTTCTGTTAGGGCAAATGCTCCTATATGTTCACCTGTTGCAAGTTTTGTTAGGTATTTTTGTTTTTGTTCTTCTGTACCATATTTTTCAATTGGCCATGCACATAAAGATGTATGAGCTGAAACTATTACTCCAGTAGATGCACAAGCTTTTGATAATTCCTCTACAGCCATTACATATCCTAGGTAATCTCCACCTTCTCCACCGTATTCTTTTGGAATTGGAATACCAAAGAATCCTGCATCTTTTAGCTTTGGTATATTTTCATAAGGTGGTCTTTCTTCTTCGTCAATGATTGCTGCTAGAGGCTCAACTTCACGTACTGCAAAGTCTCTGTACATTTCTCTTAGCATTTTATGGGTATTATCTATCGTAAAATCCATACTATCTCCTTTAATTAAAACTATGTTATCTTTTTAACCTTCATTTGTATTATATAACGCCATCTACACTTTGTCAAAATTTTATTTATATATTTTACTAAAAGTTACCACCTCCATTTTCACCTAATCAGAACTACCAGCTTAGCTGGTAGTTTGCACAGCGCCTAGAAGGCGCGAATACCGGCACGCCCCTATTGGGGCTCCGAGTATTACCTCCACATGCACCACTTTCTCAGCTTCTGCTTAAGCAGTTTATTTATTGCTTCTTTTTACTGACTCTCCCGTAAACGGGTCATAGTATTCCTTGATACTTATTTGATCCGCATAATAGTCTTCTTTTAGTTGATTTTGTATATATTCTTTTATCATTTTCTCATTTCGCCCTACTGTATCTACGTAATAACCTCTACACCAGAAATGTCTGTTTCCATATTTATATTTTAAGTTTGCGTGTCGATCAAATATTATTAGTGAACTTTTTCCTTTTAGATATCCCATTATTTCTGAGATACTATATTTTGGTGGTACTTCTATAAGCATATGGACATGATCTGGGCACAGCTCCGCTTCTATTATGTTTATTCCTTTTCTTTGACATAGTTCTCGTAGTATTTGACCTATGTCTTTTTTTAGTTTCCCATATATTTCTTGTCTTCTAAATTTCGGGGCAAATACTATATGATATTTACATCTCCATTTTGTATGTGATAAACTATTGTTGTCCAATTTATTCTCCTTGTTTTTATTGTGCATGTGGTTATCACAATTATATTACAAGTGAGAATTTTTTGGTCTTGAAGCTAAAGCTTAATCCCTCCACCTGCATAGCAGGTGGTTTTTTGTTTCGCTCACATTCGTTCGCTCAACTCACTTAAGTGAACAAAAAAAATCAGACACAAAATAAGCCTATGTGTCTGATTCTCTATCATAATATTTAGTTTAATTCAGCTGCATTTTCCCATAAACCGTGGATATTGCAGTAGCTTAGTGCGTAAACTGTACCTTTTTTGTCTGTCTTAAGGATACCTGTTGCGCTTGGTACTGATAGTACATCATCTTCTCCATGAGCGTTAAATTCATATGAAGAAATTTCGATTGGGAATTTGCCATCTTCTGCTTGGAAGAATACTTTAATCCAAGAAATGTGGTGTTCTAATGTGTTTGGGTGTTCGATTTCAGATCCAACTGCTGCTGTAACTTTGATTTTGCCGTCTTCACATTTTTCGATTGTGATTTCTGGTACGTGTTTTTCACTTGCCCAATCGCCAGTTTGTACTGTTTCAGTTAATTTTGTCATAATGACCTCCATAAATTTTTCTTATTAATTGCTAGTTTTACCTACTAATAGTATAGCAGTATTTTACTATGAAATCAATTGCCTATATGCAAATCTTCGATTTTTTGCTTGGTTTGTTCTCCACTTTCCATATTCTTGATGGATACTTCCTTATTATTAGCTTCTTCTTCGCCTATTATGATGGCGTATTTGGCTCCTATTTTGTCGGCATAGTTGATCTTCTTCTTAAACTTGCCACTTTCTAGGTAAATATCTGCCTTTAGGCCCTGGTATTTGACCTTCTTTAGGACTTCTATAGCGTAGATGTGTAGGGATGGATCCATTGGCAAAACAAGGACATCGCAAGTTGATCCATGCATTTGGCTAACAAGGCCTAGCTCTTGGAGTTGGTAAAATAGTCTGGTTAGGCCAATTGACATACCTACTCCTGGCAAGTTTTGTTTGGAGAAGTTGTTGGCCAAGTTCTCATACCTACCACCAGAACATACGGAACCAATGGATTCATAGCCATTGATGAAGGTTTCATATACTGTTGATGTGTAATAGTCTAGACCCCTAGTTATGGCAAGGTCGATTTTGATATTTGCCTCTGGCACTCCAAAGGCTAGCATATAGTCATAAACTATCGCGAGTTCCTCAAGGCCATCTTTGTATAGGTCATTGCCGTCAAATTCTTTAAGGCTTTCTATAAGGTTGTGGCCTGCCGCTGGATTTTGGATAAAGGCAAGTATTTCTTCTGCCTTTTCTCCTCCAACAATTTCACTAAGTAGGCTATGAGTCTTTTCGATGCCAATCTTGTCCTTTTTGTCTATAGTTCTCAAAACTTCAGTAGTGTCTTCTATTTCTAGGCTTTGAAAGAATCCATTTAGCAATTTCCTATTGTTGATATGGAAGGTCAAAGCTGGCAAGTCTAGTTTTTCAAAGGCCTTGTACATTACAAAAGGCAAGATAGCATCATTATATATAGATAGGTCGTTGTGGCCAATGATGTCTATATCTGCTTGGTAGAACTCCTTGTATCTACCCTTTTGGTTGCGCTCACCCCTATAAACCTTAGCAATTTGGTATCTCTTGAATGGGAAGTTTAGGTCAGAGAAGTGTTCTGACACATAGCGAGCAAGGGGAACCGTGAGGTCAAAACGTAGGCTCATATCCTTGGATTCGCTTGCTATCTCAAAAATTTGCTTTTCTGTCTCGCCGCCACCCTTGGCAAAAAGTATTTCGTTTTTTTCTATGACAGGGGTGTCAATTGAGGCAAATCCATAATCTTTGAATGTTTCTTCTATAGTATTTTTTATGTAGTCAAAAACTTCTTGGTCGGCTGGAAGTAATTCCATAACACCGGCAATAGTTGATGGTTTTATAATATCCATGTAAATCTCCTAGGCTTTTTTACTATTATAACATATTTTATTAGCAAGGAAAAAAGAGCTTTTTTCATTACTTTAGAAAACTTTTGTTAAGCTTTAATCTTTTGCAAAGAAAAAACTCGTAATTAACTACGAGCCTTGTTGTTGAATATATCATTTTTTGTATGACGATAAGCTATTATAGCGATTAATAGAACTAGTAGCCATGGCATCAGACTTTCTATGCCTGTTTGTACATTTGCTTTGGGATTTTTGTTTTTCGAAACTTCTTCTTGGCCAGAAGCTTTTGCTAGGTCTATCGTATTTTTAGGCTTAGCTTTCGGATTGTCTTTTTGTGAAGTTTTGCCAGGGTATGTTTCGCCTGGTTTATTTGGCTTTGCCGCTGATCCGCTATCCTTATTCGGGTCATTGTTCTTAAACTTAATCTCTGGGCTTTTGCCTATATTACTATCTGAATAATCTTCATTGTTGTAAGCATAGGCTGATACTATTAGTCCCTTGCTAGAATTTTGAACGTAAAATATTAACCTATAAACTGTCTTGTCATAAATAAAACTCTTATCTTCTTTTATGATATCTTCATTAGTTTGGTAGACTAAATACTCATACTTGCCAGGATTTTTGAATTCTGGCTGGAAGTTGAAAGATAAATCTCCGACACCAGAAAAAGAATCTTTTACTGACGGTGCTCCATTAATAGGTTCAACTATTACATCTGACATATGAGGAGACTGATCCCATTTTTCATCACCATAATACCAATCTACACTTATTGGCACACTGACACTGGAAGCATCTGAGTCGACAAATGGAAATAGGACTATAATAGCCAATATTAATATTCTGCTTATTCTTCTAAAAATTTTCATCACTTATCTCCATTTATAGGTCGAAGTACTCCAAGTATCACAGTCCTACCGTTGGTAGTAGCCTTCTCACAAGTGGATAAGGCTATGATTCTGTCATTGCCAATCTTAACATCTCGCTCTTGGAGTTTTGTTTGCCTTGCGTGGTCTATGAGTTCTTGTCTTTGATCCATAGTCGCTATAGAAGCTGGATTAAAAACAAGATGGTCATAGGCATCAACCTTAGAGCACATAAATATTTCTATCTTATATGTCTTATCTGGCAAATAAAGTGTGCCAGTCCTATGCTTATCAAAATAATCTTTATTTTCAAAGAGGACTACATCACCAAACATCCCTCCCTGGTCCATATGGTGGCCATATAGGAGTGAGTATGGGTCGGTAAAATCTTTCTTGTTGCGGTAGTCTAAAAATATTGACCCAGAAAGGGCAAACTTTTTGTAGACATCCTTGTTGACATATTCCATATTGTCCTCTCCTTGGAGGACTGGGTGGTCTATATTGGTGTCATCTATAGTAATCCAAGCTATGACATCTTCGTTGATTTTCATCAAATCCCACAAAGTAGGGTTTTCTCCATCTGCAGTAATTTGAGGTTTGAATTTCAAAAGTTCATCACCAGCAAATCCACCACGATAAAGCATATAGGAATTCCAAAGAGAGTAGCCTGCGAAAAGTATGACCAATATTAAAATGATAGCTACAAGGCGATCAAGGATTTTCTCGCCTATACGCGATATATCTGCTAATACCTGCAAATGCCAGCTCCTTTAAAATATATACTTTATGCTAATTCCTCTTCTTTTTTGTTGTTTTTAAAGTAGATGAATAAGATAAATCCTGCTGCTAGGATAGCTATTACGAATGGCCCAATGTTTTCTATAAGACCTGTTGGGATTTCTGCTGTACGGCTATTTTCCCAAGCTATATCAGCTATACCAGCTGTAATTGTTGCAGTGCCAGTTGCTTCATTCTTATCAACATCAGCACCACTTAATGTAAGTCCACCAGATACATTTGCCTTATAGCCGCCATCTTTAGCATCTGATTCTGTGATTGTTACTGTGTCATCAGCAGCAAGACCAGTTAGAGTTATAGTACTTTTATTTGTAACACCATCTACAGTAAATGCAGAACCTGTTGTTACTGCTTGGTCGGTTTTTGGATCACTTACATTTGCTGTTGTATATCTTACAGATGTGTTACTTTTTGAATTTACTTTAATTGTAAATTTAAATGTATCTGATAGATTTGCTTGGTTACCTGTAATTGTTTTGGTAATTTTTAGATCTTCTTGCGTTAATTTATTGGTAAATTTAAGTTCAGCTTTTTGACCATCTACAGATACTATATAGTAGGCAATTTTTCTACCTGTTCCATTGTCGCTTGTTACAAATACATCTACATCAAATGTTCTAGTATCATCTGTCATACCAGCTATGCCAGATGCTTCTTCTTTGATTTGATATCTATAAACACCTGGTTGAGCTTTATCTACTGCATCTTGGTTTACAGTGATAGCTTCTGTGCCAGTAGTTTGGCCACCAGCAATTTCAATTTTGCCATCGGTTAGGCCAATTAATGGTGTTTTGCTTGTTCTTGGAGCAAATCCTGTGTATGATGGGGCTTCTTCTGCTGTAAGTGTATAAGTAAATGTACCACCACCAAAGTATTCTGCTCCTGTAACCTCTTTTGATATCTCTGGTGTAGATGTTAAAGCATCTGAACTACCTTTAGTATTAATCGCACCACTTGCTGCATTTGCACTACCAGCAAAACCTGCAAATGCAATTGCTCCTGCTAGTACTACACCTGTTACTTTTTTGAAAATATTGTTTATATTCATGTTTTTCTCCTTATAATTATTTTCCTGATAGAAAGTGATTCTTTCTTTAAGAGATCCTTCGACGCGCTTCGCTTGCTCAGGATGGCAACGGGCCGAATAAATCTAGCTTTCTAGTCGGCTTGCTGACAAAGTTACTTCGTAACTTTGAAAGTCCTCTCTCAGCCGGACGGGCTTCTTTCTTTGCAAGACCACTCCGTGGTGGGTCCTCTCAGGACACCGGACAGGCGTGCTTGCGATATCTGACCTACCATACATTCTGCTTCGCAAGTTCTTCGGAATTAGCTCATCTCGAAGATGACAAATCTTCGATTTGTCACCCAAGGTGATGGGACTGCGGTTAGGTCATTAGAATCCGCTTCTTCTTAGTAAGGTAAATACCTTGCCTTTGATCTCATTTTTTTCTACCGGGCCAAAGTATCTGGAATCTTTGGCGCCTTTTCTCATATCTCCTAGGACGAAAACTTCATTTTCTTTTAATTTCATCGGGAATGTGACTTGGCTTTCTGTTTGGTCATATTGCCCAGTCGGATAGAAAATGTTTGTTTCTGCTTGGTATGAGTTATTTACTATCAGCTGTCCTTCTTCGGAGATATCTACTGTATCTCCACCACTCGCCACAATTCTTAGCGTGTAGTTTGCATCATTCTTATCTACCACTACTACATCACCCACATAGAAATCTCTATCGAGCCTGTAGTAGATCAACAAGTCACTTGGAACCATCTTTGGAAACATATCATCATTGTAGATGACTTGAAATCCAAATATGAAAGTGAACAAGAAGTAAAAAACGACTACTATCATTAATAATTTCTTAAAAAAAGATTTTATCGCATTTTTGTTTGCCAGATCTTTTCTTCTTTTTTTGATTATTTTATTAACATTGGTAAAATCAACAGTTTCTATCGTATTCTTCTTATGGGAAGGGGGTCTTATATTATCCATCTTCTCCCCTTAATCGCCTTAATTCTCTATCCTTTTCTTCTAGTATCGCATGGTACTTGGCTTCTTGGATTTTGAAAGCTTGAGCGTAGAGGTCTGAGATTTGTTGTAGCTTTGCCAAAACGTCACTTTCAGAAACCCCGCCTATGGTTTGCTTTTTAAATTTGACTTTTCTTAGAAATTCTTCAACATTTTCAAGTTCATTCATCAAAACCTCCTCTAAGCAAATATTTCTTATATAGTCTAAGGGCTAATCCCAAGATAGCAAGTACAAAGGCCAGGGCCATAGGTCCTATCTTGTCTATGACACCAGTAGGTACAACTGTATTTACTTTAATTATATAGGTATATGTGTCAAATTTTCCATCTGTCTTTGGAGATTTTGGTTTTATTATTTCATAACTATATCCAGAAGAATTTAGAACAATATTTTTCACATTACTTGCACTTGGCGTTTCTAGTATGGCTTCGCCGTTGTAAGTTTTTTCTTTGTCATAATAATTATCAAGTTTGACTGTGTAGTTGATATTTTTGTCACCATTAGGATTATCTATGACAAATTCAAACTTTTTAGGTCTGGACCATATAGCATATAGTTTCTCCTCTTTTATATCTATGAGCTTGGTATTCTTTGTATAAGCCACCATATTCTTGCCATCTGGGGTACTTGACCAGCCTAGGAATTTAAATCCCTTTGGCATTTTATCTTTAATATAAAAACTATCAGTATGGTGGTAGTTTAAGCCATCCTTATCTAAGGTTTTTGTATAAAATGGAGCAATGATTGTTCCATTTTCATCTCTTATTCCATCAAAATATATGCTGTCAATATTTGAATCGTAAGTCAATCTCTTACGAGCTACGACTATTTCAACACTAATATTGTCTACTCCATCTCCATAATGGTCTCCAAGTCTACCTCCTAGTTTTTCTGGTGTAACTTTGATAAGTTTGTAGTAATCATTGGGAATTATTTGGTATTTTACATCGCTTGCTTCTATTGGAAGGTCAATAGTTACACTTTGATTATGCTTGATTTTTAATTTCTTCTCATCATAGCTGAACTTTTCACCATTTAATTGATAGGTCACTTTGATGGTTACATCATCTGCTTTGGCAGAAGTCGTCTTGTAATCTATATTTGTGTTGTGAAAAGTCAACTGCTGAGTTTTTTGCCATACACCGTATAGTTTTTCAGGCAAAGGTGTATTATCATCCACCTTAAGTTCTGCTTCTGGATCATATTCTGGAATCTTGGCTCCTTCTTCAGTAGCCCAACCTAAGAATCTATAACCCTTTATTTCTGCAGGTTTTATAAGTTTTATTGTTCCATTTGCAATATTTTCTCTACTATAAGTATTATCTGATCCATCTGGTTGATTTTCATTTATCACTATGGTTCTATTTACATCCCAAATTCCAAAAAGTTCATTCGGTACATTTTCGCTTGTAACCATAATCTGATCATCACCTTTAAATTGGACTAGACCATCCTTGGTCTTTGACCATCCTAGAAATCTCCACCCATCTTTTTTTAAATCTGGCAGAGTAATAATCCCATTTTCAGGTATTTGTCGTCTGGAAAAGTCTTTTTTGTCTGTATTTGGCATCATATTGTATAAAATAATTGATGTATTCTTGTATTCTCCCCACTTTGGATAAAATTTAAGGTCTTTATTAACATTTATTAGCTCTCCAGGTAGGTATACTCTTCCCGGATTATTATCTAATAACCAACCTTGAAAGTGCTTACCTTCTGGGATGATAAAATCTTGAAATATATTCCCTTTTATACCATTTGGATTATCTAATTTGCTGCCATCTTCTAAGGTATATGGTCCTTGTAAGATAGCTGCTGCATTATTCAAGTATAGGTTCTTATCTATAAATAACTTTTGTCCATCAGTGTAAGTTATAGTATTTACATCTTCTAAAGTCTTATAGGTGTTTGTAACTGGGTCTAAGTATTGCCAAACTGGATATAAGAACAAATGTGTAGTTATAAGTTCATTAAAGTCATAAGGCTCGAATTGACCATTGCTAAACCTATACCAAACTAATCTAGTATCGGCTTTGTCTTTTATCTTTTCTGGTTTTATTGCGTTAAGCCTTTTATCGTCTTTAGACAATTTATCATATTTTTTAACTAAAAATTCTTCCATTTTCTCTGGACTACTAATTTGCCCTGGAGTTGTCATTTCTTTATATATTCTTACATTGTATTCTTCTGCTTCCCATTTGCCATGGATAGTAATGTCCTTAGCCGGCATTGTTAAATTAGAAAAATCAAGAGGAATTCCAGTAAATTCTGGGTTATCATACCATCCCTTAAAAACAGATCCTTCTTTATCTACCATGCCTATCTTAATATCTGTTGGTACATATGAATTAATATTTGTTTCATAAGCTAGGCTTAATAACTTATCTTTGAAATTGTTGTTATTTGTTTTAAATGTAAGCTTATAATTATTTCTCCTATAATAGGTTCTAACTTCCTTGGCTTCTCCTATAGTATAAACTTTTGGAGAATCTTTATCGTTTCCAGGCTCTGTTACATACCTAAAGGTGAAACCTTCCAGATCGCCTCCACCTTTGTAAGTTTCCACACCTGCAATAATAGCGTTGTGGGCTTCTTTCCTTAATACTTTGGGATTTCCATAAGCATCTAAAATAGGCTTATCATTTTCATCTACTTCTATATAGTTAACAAACCAATCTTCATTACCCAATGTAGGTACAAATATAAGATTTAATTCTTTAGCAGGCATCTTAGGCGGCGTTTTTAGTATCGTTCCTTTTAAGTCACCTTCTCTAACTTCATATCTATTAACTAACTTTTCAGCTCTTTTCCACACTTCTGCAGTATCTTCACCTTCCTTAAGTTCGTCAGAAAACCTAAGACTAGCCACTCCTTGCAATATCCCTGTGGTGTAAATATTAATCTTATACCTTGGTCTCCTATAGTATACATTAATATTTGTACTGCCATCACCCTTTACAGGCTTAGACTTATCCGATGGACTTGTAGACTTCGGCTTGGTATAGCCCTTTGATACTAGATCCTTTGCTACCTCGCTATTGGTCTTATCTCTAAAGTGTTCACCATCAGGCGTATTGCTGCCCACTGATGCTACAAAACTTTCGCTCTTATAAAAAGTAAAATTATTATCGTAAATATTTTCTGTATAGTGGCTAACAGTGTAAGTACCTGGAAGTTTTTCATAGATAGCAAAAAGAGTCATAGACTTATTTACATCTATGTCAGAAACTTTTACTATCTCCCCACCTCTGGATAGGGACCAACCTTTGAATCTATAGCCTGGTTTCAAAGGATCGATTACCTTATTAGGGTCAATTTTTTCTCCCTGATTTACAAGAACTTTGGTAACATGGCTTCCACCATCAGAATCAAAACTTATAGTATAGCCTGTCTTGAAATTTGCAAATAAATCCAACTTAACTTTTTGACTAATCCCTGATTTTTCTCCTTGTTTTATGATTAGCTCTCTTGTTATTGGCGTATTTTCTATATCAAAAGGCTTTTTACCATAAGGATCCAAGGACCAGTAAGCAAATATTGACCCCTCTTCGTTTTTTAATATAGGAACTGTTGCCTGCCCTATTATCTTATCAAATTCTTGTATGCGGGTCTTTAAAACTTCATCACGATATAATTTCTCACCTTGGCTATTCCTATAGAAACCATCTGCAGAAAGCTTGTAATCATTAGGGATTGTATAATCTCCTTTATTTTCCTTACTTATATAGACCCTCTGCCTAAAGTCAATATAAGCTTGGTTGGTAAATACAGGCACAAGCTCTATTGTTTCAGGCGTATCAGAATCAAAATATATAGGTTTGGAAAATTCCACCATATCGCTACCATATTTATCTATATCTAAGTGATACCAGCCTTCGAATTTCTCTCCAGAATCCAAAATTGGTATAGGGGGAGATGTCAAAGATTGTCCGCTTCTGATAGTTTGCTTATTGACTAATTTTTCTTTATTGGAATTTATATCAAGAACCCAAAATTCATAAGTCCTAGTCGCTTTAGCCTCAGCTTCTGTAATAGCATATATTGAGAAACTATCCGCCCTAAAGGCAACAGTGTCATCAGTTTTTGTCTTATTATCTATTCTTTCTTCTGGTGCAAATTCATTTTCCTTGTGGTAGACGTCAACTTTTTTGGCTTTTTTGATTTTTTTGTTGGTTATTTTTACCCCGATATTATTATCTGGGCCTACCTTGTACTCCTTGCCATCCTTGTCAAAAACTGTAATGTCATAGGCTGCTAGGACTTCTTGACCTTCTATTTTGATTTCTACCGGATAAGCTTTGACCCTTGCACCTACTGGTAAAAGCCCATTAAGCTTAATCTTTGTTGGGTCATAGGCTTTTTTATCATAGGACTTATCCTTATATATTTCTGCATAAAGATCTTGGTAAGTAAGTTCTTCATCAAAATCATCTTCTAGCTTCGATTCTTTACTATCCAAGTCTTTGGTCTTATTTCGCTCTAGGATAAATCTCTTAGCTTTTGAATAGAAAGTTATAGATCCATCAAGGAGATTGAACTTATTTATTGTTTTATATCTATTATTTTCATAGAGAAAATATTGATCATTTGAGCTAATCTCATCTGACTTTATCTCTATCTCAAAGGTCTGTGATGAATTCTCCTCTATAACATTTCCATCTTTATCAAATATTTCATAGGCAAAGGAGAGGATATCTTCTCTATCAGAAGACTTTTCGTTATTAGCCTTAATATATGCCTTGATACTAGCATCTTCTGGGAATGTTCCTTTTATCTTAATTTGATAATCCAAATCTTTGCCAAAAGAATTGTCAGTATAGATGTCTGCTATTAACGACTGCTGGCTATATATTATTTTTTCTTCTGATGAATCTTTAACTTCAATGTCGCTAGATGTTTCTGGCTTGCTATCACTTTCTAATAAAATGGATTCATTATTTTCTTCACTTTGATTATTATCATCAAGACTCATGATAGTGTAAGCATTGCTATCAAGTGTACTTGTTGCTTTTATGGGCGTTATCGTCGAGGATAACATCATAGAAAAAGCCATAAAGGCTGATATTACTTTGTTAATCAATCATTTAACCTCCTTTCTATGAGTTACAAAATGACTATCTAATAACTAGTCATATATTTTAATTAATTGTTTTAGTTAAAAAGTAGGATAAAAATATATTTCTTCTTTGCTTAGTCTGTCGGATGACGATTCGGCCATTTATAGAAATTTATATCTCAAATCTGATATAAGTCTAATATTTATCATTATTCATAATCCTACAAGTACTATTATATCATCAAATGAATATAAACATAGTATATGTTTAATAAATCTTATAATAAAAGCTAATAAAACTCAACAGTATAAGGACTTTAAAATTTTTTAATATATATATCTTTTGCAAGTTCTTCCTTAAGAATTTATTTTAGCAAGCTTGATAGTTATCAGTATTAAATCAACTAAAAATCCCAGATATTTAAGTTTTACTAACATATCTGGGGTAATAATCATCGATTATTAATTGTATTTTTTAGTCTTCTTATAAATCTTATTAATATTAATATAAATAGTAGTGTTCCAAGTATTGCAAGAACTAGGGTTGCTATCCTTGTCATTGCTACTGTTTTGTCTGTTGATGAAACTTTGTTTTCTTCCTCATCTTTTTGACTTACTGGATAGTCATCTGTGCCTAGGAGTTTGAATTCCTCAGCTATGGTCTTCGTTGTTTCATCACGAACACAATTTACCAAGAGTCTATTTGGTCTTGGTGGCAAAAATGGTGAACAAGTCATAAGACTTATAATATCCGCATCCCCCCTTGGGGCCAATTTGTCCCAATCGTAAGGGTCGATGACTTCCTTGTCGCTTACTACATAGCGCATAGTTTGTTCGGCACGCTCTACATAGACATAGTCACCGTAGTTTAGCTGGTCAAGGTATAGGAACATGGTATCTCCCCACCAGCCCCTGTGGCCAGCTATGACTGACCTTGTGCCTGGGCCACCTACTGGGATAGAAGTCCCATCTACTTGGGCAACCCCTCTTGATATGTGGTCAAGTGTTGCATCAAGATATAAGGGTAGGCGTTTATCTAGCTTTGGAATCACTAGATAGGCAAAGGGAATATTTGTGTTTTGAAACTTCTCATAACTTGTCTTGTAGTCTTCGGCTGTAAATGGGTCACTTACAGTTATGTCAGAATTTTTCACTATTTCGTTGTACTCTTCTGCATTTTTTGTTTCTTCTGCGACTTCTTCTTTGTTTCTATTTTCTTGGATTTGCCTAAATTCTTTTTCAGCCATACGGGCAGAGTAGTCTTTGTAAGATCTCCTTATAAGTGGAATTGTTACAAACAAAAGTCCCACAAGTATTAGGATATATCCAAGTGTATTAGTTTTTGTAAGCTTTAATTTCTTGTTCAATACTCTCTACCTCCCTTGACAATCTCTTTCTCCTCTTCGCTTCTCTTATCAATATTATTAGCAAAAATACTATTACTGGTAGCATTACCAAGAATAATTGTAAGAAGTCTGGTTTTAGTCTAGGTGTATTGGCCACACCATCGTCTATGGCTTCCTGATATGGGATTCTATGACCTCTTACCAAGAGCCTGTGTGAATTGATCATATATGGTGTACAGGTCAAAAGTGTTGCCAAATCTTCGCCTTCCTTGACCATAACTGGTTCAAAATTCGATGGGTCTACAACCTCAATGTGGTCAATTTGATAAGCTAGGGTTGTTTCTATGTTGTGGATATAGAAGATATCTCCTTCTACCAATTGGTCCAAGTTTCTAAACATCTTGGCGTTTGGCAAGCCTCTGTGACCAGTGATAACCGTGTGGGTGGAAGTCCCGCCTATAGGAAGAGATGTACCTTCCAAGTGGCCAAGACCCTTCTCCAGAACATCATCACTTGTACCAGCATATACTGGCAAGTCTTGGCCAATCCTCGGTATTTCCACATGGCCTAGCATCTCATTTACCTCAAGCATCCTAGCATATTCTGCTCGACCCTCTTTTTCCTTTTCTGTAAAAGGATCGGCAAGCCTAGAAGGATCTAGGGTAGAGTTGTAGGCACGAGCTAGGTCTATACGTTTTTCTACATCAGCCTTGTCAACTTCATCAGTTTTCTTCTTAAACTCTACAACTTCATTGGTAGATTCTATTTCATAGTACTTCTGGCTTATAAGCGGATAGGCAAAAATCAACAGTCCTAGGATAAAGATGAGGATGAAAGGCAGGTTTTTCTTAAGTATGCCCTTCCTATTCATTACTATTACCTAGATTGTTTGGACCATCAGTATTCTTTGGATCCGTAGACCTCATCTGCTCAAACATATCCGAAGATCCTTGGTAATTTCTAAAATTGCCTGAGTTCATAAACATCTTCTTCAAATCTTCTTGTTCTTTCCTAACTTCTTCTAGACGTTTGTAATAGTCTTTGTTCTCACGTCTTAACTTAATAAGTCTTATGATAAGAACTATAATCAAGAATAAGGCTACGAAAAATAATATTCTAAATATCCAGTTTGCTTTGTTTGTTCTAATCAATTCTTCATCCACAGCAGGTACGTATGGTACTCTGTGCCCCCTTACTATAAGTCTATGAGTGTTAATCATTATCGGCGTACAAGTCAAAAGTGTCACATAATCGTGACCTGGAGCAACCATCAAATCATCGAAATTGCTAGGCTCTATTACCTTAATCTGGTCTACTTGATAGGCCATAACCCCTTCTATGTTGTGAACATAGAACTTATCTCCAATCTCAAGTTGGTTAAGGTGGGTAAATAAAGTTGCCTCAGGCAAACCAGAGTGAGCTGTCAAAACAGCGTGGGTTGAGTTGCCTCCAACTGGAAGAGACGTACCTTCAAGGTGGCCTACACCCTTTTGGAGGATGTCCTCGCTAGTACCTGCAAAAATTGGCAAGTCTTGGTTGATACGAGGTATCTCCACGTGTCCTATCATCTCAGACACTTCCAACATACGAGCATATTCCTTGCGACCCTCTTCTTGCTTTTTCCTAGTATATGGGTCATCTGCAATATTCTCACCAGACAAGGACTCATTGTAAGCATGAGCCAGACCTATACGTCTTTTGACCTCATCTGTAGAAAGGTTGTTAGTCCCAGCCTTAAAAGTATCAACTTGCCCTGTAGAATCTATACGATAGTACAAGCGGTTGATCAAAGGATAGAACATAACCAAAAAACCAATAAGGAAAACAGACCTCCAAATCCATTTAGAAGCCTTGGACTGGGGCTTTTTCTTCTTAACTTTATTAACTTTTTCTTCTTTAACTTTTTTCTTATTAAAAGGCATCAAAAACCTCTATTATTTATTGTTTTTTCTAATATGTAAACTGCTATCATAAGGTAAAGGACCGAGGATCTTTGTAAAGAAATCAAAAAGAAGTATTTTTCTTCTTATCATATAAGGAATGTATATCTTTTGTTTTTTTATTATTACAGGTTGTACCTTCGTACCTTGGGGGATAGGAATTAGGGGTAGCGGAGACCCCTTTTTCCTTTCCCCCAATCCCCCTATACCTTCTACACCCCCACCGCCACTGCGTGGGGCAATGATTAGTAGAAGTTCTCTTCGAGAATTCTTTTGTTTTAACTGTTAATACACTATGAGCTGCACCATAAAGTATAAGTGTTTTTAAGCTTAGAGGTGGAAAAAATTGGTGTTTTTAGATCTCATAATTTCGTCTAAAAAATCGCACTGTTTGAGCGTAGCGAGTTTGCGATTTTTAGAAATTTGAGATTGATAAAACCCGATTTTTGATGTTTATATAATACTCCGCCCCACGCGAGTGGCCGTTAGGGTGAGTTTGGTAGGGGTTTGGGGATCCTTTGGAGGGCGAATCGGAACGCCCTTAAAGGGTCCCCAATTAGCGAAGTATAAACTTCAATCATATAAATTATGTTTAGCTACAAGACTTATTTATTGAGAACAGATGACTCACAATTCTCTCGGTGTTGAAGCTATATCCTAAAATATAATCAAAATCAAATATATACATAAGGTCTAATTTAAAAAAGATTTTCGCATATTTTTTAAAAATATGTACTCTCAACCTGTCATCCTCGAGGGAGGGCCTTTGAGGCCGACCGAAGGATCTCACAAAGCACCCTGCACCCAGGGGATTCTTCGCTTTCGCTCAGAATGACACCGCTGTAAGTATCTATCATTGTATTTTCACATCACCATAACAGTCCTCTTATAAAGCAAAATAAAAGGTTTCTTCTTGAAACCTTCTATTTTCTCTTAAATTCTAGCCTAAGCTAATTGAATTTTTTGATTTTTTTCGTCTTTATTTACTATTATTGATCCAGCTACAATCATCACTATTCCTAGAGCTACTAGGATTACTATTCTGATGTCACCTGTTTTTACTAGTGGTCCCCTTGGGATTCTTGTCTTGTTGCCTGGAACATAGTAAGTTGTTGGTGGTTTTACTGTTGTTGATGGTGGTGTTGTTCCTGGAGTGTTTGTCTTTCCAGGTGGTGTTACCGTTGGTGGAACAACAGTCTTTTTTGTATCCTTTTTATTTACAATCATAATAGCATCTTTTTCATAGCTATTGCTTGTGATTTCAAACTTAATAGGATTTACATCCAATATATATCCATTTGGAGCAGCTGTTTCACGTAACATATATTTGCCAAGTGGAAGATTTTGTACTTCGAATTCACCGTTTGATGCTGATTTTAATGTCAATCTCTTGGCATCTTTGTCATCTGGAGCATACTGTCCCTTTTCATTTACGACATATGGAATGTATTCTCCCTTATCATTTTCAATAAATACGGCAAATACAGCATTAGCAAGTCTGTTCTTTTCCTTGGAATCATCTATCTTGATAAATTTGTAGCCACCCTTTTTCTTCCTGTTTCCATCTGGTGGAACAACATCTTTTGGCTTGTTTGTAAGGGTTTGTTTGCTAAGTTTCCTTGAGAAAGGTCTTGCATTTTCCTTGCCACGGTTTTCAGCTGAATCATAGTCTTTCAATGGTTCATTTTCTTTGAAATAGTAGTCACCATCAGGCAAACCAGTAACTTTGATTTCCCCATTTTCATTGGTATATAGTTGGTAGATTAAGTTTGATTCGCCAGCATTGCTATCAAATTGATAGCTTCCTGTGCTTCCAACAAGTCCCACAAGTTCTCTTTCCTTGCGAGCTGTACCATTTTCATTTTTATTAATCTTAGTTCTGTATAATTGGAAACCAACCTTGTCAAGGACCTTATTTGGTGTAATTTGGTCTTTCTTGGTTAGGTTAATTTCAATAAATTCATCCTTGTAGTTTTCGACAGTAATTGCTTTGCCAAACTCTGCTGGATAGGTCCTGTCAGATACAAGCACGTAATCATCAAGAGTTTTCACTTCCCTAAATTCATATCTATATCCTGCTGGTGGTTTTGGCAAATCTGTTAGGATTATTGATCCATTTTCATCAGTTTTGTAGATGAAATTCAAATCCATGCCTTCAGTGTTTTTGCCATCTGAGATTATATATTTACCATCTTTGTCAACTCCAACTGGGAAAAGATCATCACCAGAAGCAGCATAAAGTTCAAATTCTACACCAGCTAGGGTGATTGGGTTTTTCGGGTCAGTTCCGTCGATTTTTTTGAGGTGAAGAGTATTTTTTTCTTCCTTTTCATTAGTAACGGTGATATTTTTACCATTGCTTGGAATAAAGTTTATATCCTCAGAATATTCCTTACCTTCGAAAATCTTGTAACCCTTATCTTCGTCAGTTTTTATCTCTTTGAACTTGTAGTTTCCTTCTGGCAAATCATTGATGATAATTTGACCATCTTCATTAGTTACTAAATCTGTAATGGCATCTTTGCTATCATTTATGTAAGAATAAACGCCATCTTTATCTTTAACAAGTTTTACTATAGAGTCTTCCTCGTTATTTTTTTCTTTGTCTATATCAATTAAGTTAAATACAACTCCAGAAAGCTTTTCTTCTGTTCCATTGCCTTTCTCATCTGAAATCACACCAACCTTGTTCAAGATTAAAGGTCTATTATCCTCTCTTACCTTATCCTTAACATAGCTAATCTCTGTTACCCCTTCTTGAGAACACCAAGCTATAGCTACCATTTTGTATTGGTGGTCATTAGCGGACTCTTCAGTTTCCTTAAGAACATATGTACCTGCAGGAAGACCTCTAAGCTCGAAAGAATCATAAGAAACTCCATCATCACCAGTCTTTACTTTTGAAGGTTCTGATTCTGTTCCTTCTCCGTATGCCTTTACAACTTCTTCCATCTTCATAGCATCGACTTTTTTGTAAAGAGCTTCAAGCTCTTCATTAGTAGATTCTTTATCAGATACTTTGAAATATCTAAATTTACGAGGTTTTGCATCATCTTTGGCGTCATTGCCATTTCTAGGCACATCAATATCAATGTTGCCATAAGTCTGGGTGTTACCCTCTTCTTTAGCATAGGCAAGTGGTGAAAGAATCACGCCAAGCACCATAAATAAGCTCAGCAAACCGGCCAATACTTTTGATTTATATTTCCCGTTCATAACAACTCCTATAATAAAATTTTTCTATAATTCCCGTATTCTGTAATAAAACAGACTTAGTCACCTATATTATATCTTAAAGCTAGGATTTATACAATCAAAAAAGCTTGATTTTTAGGGATGTTAGAACAAAATTATTAAATATAAAAAATTCTTTCAGACAAGGGCGAAAATAGATGAATATTGGAAAGTAGGATTAAGACTAAAGATTTTTCGGTCGCATTCGCTCCTTCAAGGATGACAAAGGTAGAGCGTAGATCCTAGACACCCGCATGTCATTCTGAGCTTTTGCGAAAAATCCCCTGGCTGAATTGCTGCTATAGGAGTTCCTACGGCCTACGGCCTCAGTCGGCTCCGTTAGCCAAATCGCCCTATATGTGGCGGGCGGCCTGCTTCTGGACTTCGCGACATTTGACCTTCCATCAATTTCAATATATAGTTCTTCGGATTCGCTTTTAGCTCATCTCGAAGATGGCAAATGTAATTTGCCACCCAAGATGAAGGGACTGGGGATAGGTCAAGAAGGATGACAATGTGGAAGGATTAGTGTCGCGTTCGCTCCCTCGAGGATGACAGTGTATAGGCGGCTAGTTTTCCCTAGAGACAGCGGTTTGCTTTTTTTACAAATGACAAAAAAATACGTTCCAATTAAAAATGCAACGTAAAATTTGCGTTTCATTTTGCGTTGCATTTTTGGAACGATAATGCCTTTCGTTTATTTAGATTCTACTTTTATATTTTGTACCTCTGCCGATACCCACTACTTCTATTGCTCCAATCTCACGTAGTTCATTGAGAATTCTTATTGTCTTTGTTTTATTATAGCCTGTGATTTTTTCTAGCTCAAGCCTTGATTTTTCATCAGATTTTTCTAAAATTCTTAGTATTTCTTGGCCCTCTTGTGAAAAATCTTCCATATTAATACTCTTTAATATCGGCAATACAACCGTTACGAAATTCTCGCTAATCACAAACGAAGGAATAGAAGTACTATTTTCATAAGCTTCTTTAATCCTAAAAATACCAGTACCTAATTTATCAATGTATTTCAATCTAAAAAATATATTCGAAATAATGGGATTTCTAGGAGAGGACACCCTACTATTGAGATATTCATATTCACTGATATTATTAGGGAGACCACCAGGTGATGTAATTTCTATTCTATCATCATAAAAACTAATGCTAATATATTCATCCCTGTCCCATTTTCTGTGTACTAAAGCATTAGCTAATGCTTCCCTAAAAGCTTTAAGAGGTATTTTTTCAATAGTATTTCTTTGCTTACCTTCTATAACCTCGGGGTTATAGTATTGTTTGTAATATTCCACAGTCATATTGAATGCTTCTAGAATAGAAATGCCTTTAATGGTTTTTCTAAACTCTATGTCGCTAATACTATCACCAAATTTTGCCAAATCGATAATGTTAAAATTATTGGAGTCTGATATTAAAAGACCAGCGACATTATATCCATTCTTATCATCATAGAGATCAAAAGTTTTTAAAATATCAAGTCCTGGATTGCTTATATTAATTTGACTCATTACTTCAGAATTAAAATAATTGAAGCTTAAATTTTGCTCCTTACTAGCTAATTGCTCATAATCCAAATTTTTTCCAAATAGTATAAGTTCACTAAGTTCATCTCTATCCACCTCTACATCAGAGGAGTCGCTTCTTTTATAAGCTTTATTATGATAATAGTAAGGCTTGTTTTCCCCTTCAAAAACAGTCAAAATTATACTAGAATTCTCAAAGTCAATATCGATTTTAAACTCTGGTCTAGGTTTGATACTATCATTAATTTTGTTTTCAATAGCTAGCTTGGCCCCATCTAAATCATCCATACCAACAGCATTGCCCTCATTGTCCAAACCAAATATTATCCTACCATCATTATAATTGGCAAATGATGAAACAGTCTTAAGGAACTTATCAGTAAGCTTTGATTTTAATTCATAATTATATACTTCCATAACTTCTCCTTAGTCATATCATAGAATATAAAGTAAAAAAATGCAACGTAAAATTTGCGTTTCATTTTACGTTGCATTTTTGGAACGATAATGCGTATTAAATCATTAGTGTAAACACTATACCCCTGTCATTCTGAGAGTCAGCGAAGAATCCCCTGGCTAATCGTAACTTTGTGAGATCCTTCGGCCTACGGCCTCGAGGATGACAAAGAGGAGGCGGATGGCTAGTTTTCCCTCTAGGATGACAATCAAAGATTTGGTGTGTTGCTCACTCTCCTCTTATAACAATTAATTTTTTCGCATTATTCCTTTTATCCCATAGCTCTCCTCCACACGTCTCCCCTTTTATCCCTTTTCTTTTCTTCTTATTGCCCTTTATCCAATTAAACTTTTTCTTCTTTTTCTTATACCATAATTGTGTCGACAAATTTAATAAGCGGCCGCTTTGAAAGGTTTTATTATGCAAATTACACTAGCCAATTCAAAGCAAATTATTGATTCTTATATGCCACTTTTAATATCAATGGCAAGGAAGTTTCCTTCTTTTGATTATGATGAGGACATTGACCAGACTAGTATGATTCTTGTGGAGTGTATTCCTGCCTATGATGAAAGCAAGGGGACTTTTGGGAATTTCTTGAAAAATCAACTTCGCTACCACTATTTAGACAGGGCAAAGAAACAAAATCCCCAAAGTCTGGATGATTTCGACCAGAATGGCAATCCTATAGTTGATACCATCCCCGATGATTATGATTTTGAAGTTCATATTCTTGAAAATTACAAGGACCTCTATCTTGCCATAGGAAAGCTCAGCCAAAAAGACCAGGAAATTATAAGACTAAAGTATTGGGAGGACTTGTCCAATGCGGAAATAGGTCATATATTAAATATTTCTTCCAAAACTGTATCAAACAGGCACAGCTTAAGCCTTAAGAAGCTCAAAGTTTTGATGGAAAGATAAAAAAACAAGCACTTGAGGGGCTTATCCCCTTTAGTGCTTGTTAAAAACTCTATATTCTAGAATTATTTCTTGTACCTTGCAGATCTTCTTCTATTTTTGTCATTTTGGTAAATGCCAAAATATGCTAATGCTGTAAGCATAACTGCTGTACCTATGATTGCAAAGCCTGTAAATACTCCGTTGCCACCTGTTAGTGGGTAGGTAGATTTCTTGTTTTCTATAGGTATTGGTAGTTTTGGTGCACCAAGATTTGTGAAAGTGTAGGAGTGGTCAACTTTTTCGTTGCCCTTTGTTCCTATATTGAAGGTCCTATCTTCACTTATCTTGTCTTCTCCATCTCCTATTACAAGATTAGATGTTATATCTAATGTTGTATCAAGAGCTAGAGTTGAATACATTGATAATTCAATGGTATTTTCTGATTCGAATGAATCACCAGTTTTGTTTTCCAATTCTTTTACTAATTCATAAAGGTTAATAGTTATCTTACCCTCATTATTAGTATAGTCAGTTGACTCAAGAGTGTAAGTCTTAGTATCAGAGCTTTGGTTATTCTTATTTACTAATTTTGCACTAATAGTTATTCCATCACTTGTCAAATTATTCTTCGCTTTGAAATCATTATCATAAGGCAATCCTGACAATGTGATTGTTGACTTATCCTTCACATAAGTGATTTTTTCATGATCAGAGTTGAACTTCATGGTTATATCTGTTGCATAAACGTCATTTAGCATATTATTAACAGATGTCCAACTCTTTGTCTTAGATACATCCATTTCTGTCTTGTATCTGTCAGCTTGGACTTTACCATCCTTTACTACAAATTCTTTTACATAGTCTCTTGGAGCTATATAGCCTTTAGGAGCTTTAGCTTCCTTAATAGCGTAGTAGCCTTGTTCGGTAAAGTTAAACTTAACTAATCCATCTTCTCCTGTAGTGAATTTCTCAACTTCAGTATAGCCTGTAGGTGCAGTTTCGTCAGCTTTTAGGACTATCTTATTTCCTGAAGCATCTTGGTATAATTTTAGTTTTTCCTTAGAGTAATCATCTGATTCTTGGGCTTTATACCAAATTTCAAATTCTGCTCCTTCAAGTGCTTTAGTGTTGTCATCTGCATCTACTTTCTTAAACTCAATTTCATAAGTTTTACTGTTGACTATATAGTTTGTAGATCCACTTATATCTTGGGTTGTTGTAGATTTTCCGTCGACAGATGTTACTTCTTTAGTTATTTTACCGTTCTTATCTACTTCAAATTCCATTATTGGGTTTGTAGCCATCTTATAGCCTTCTGGTGCTGAAGTTTCTGTGAGCTTATATTTGCCTGGCTTTAACTTAGTAAGTTTTAGTACACCATCTTTGTCTGTATCTCTTTCACTTCCTTGAGACCAAGTAGAACTATTTGGCGCTAGGTAATCAAGTCTAAACTTAGCTCCAGCAAGGGCCTTACCATTTTGGTCAACCTTCTTAAAGGTAATCTTATTTTCTGGGTTGAATGCTTGGATTTCTAGTGTGGTTTCGGCTGTCGATTCGTTTTTGAAGTAACGGATTGAGTCATGTCTTTCGGCATGAGTAGGCGTGTAGCCTTGGTTAAATTTATATAAAGTACCAAAACCAGTATACTCTGATTTATCTTTGTCTCCAACCCTACCTGTGACCTTTACTATATATGAGTCGCCTCGTCCAATTCCGTCATTGAAATGAACTGGAGCATAGTATCCTCTATTTAGCCATTGATAACGAACTGCATTTTCAAATGGATATAGATTGTTGCTTGATTCATTTACTGCAAATGAATCTGGCATAGTAGAGCTTAGTTGCCAATTATTGTTATAAACCTTAGCTACATCAATTTTTAGATCATCTATTCTTTGGCCTGATTCGTATCTAAACTCAATCGGACCATATGAGAAGTCTTTTAGCTTGTTGATGTAGTAGTAGTGTAAGAATTCGCCAGTTTTTGGATCGTATTTTACAATCTTGGAAGTGATATTAATCGTGTTTCCAAAGTGGTCTGCTTGTCGACCGTAGTCTTGGTCATAGACTACATTTACATTCTTATACTGGTTTTTATCATTTTCTGATATTCTGAATCCTACATTTTTATTTGCATTTGACTTAACCTTATATAGGTCTACAAAGGCAGTGAGTTTGTTTGAAAACGTTACTAGAGTATAAGTTTTTGCATAATCTGTGAAGGTGTAAGTTATAGTTCTAGCATTTCTATTGTAATCAGCTTTTGCTATTGTACCTACTCCTGGAGCGATTATGTCCAGATTTTCTATCTCATATTCAAAGATACCGTTAAGGTCAATATCTTCGCTCATCTTTAGGGTAAAGAAGTCGCCAGGGTTAATCTTTGTATTAGGTGCTAATACGAATTTGTTTTCAAATTCTATACTTTCTCCTAAATGTGGATGAACTTCATTGTTTTGTGTTGTTATCTCTGTGCTTGTTTTAGCATCTGGATTTAGGACAGAAGCTTTTATTGTTTGTAGAGTAATCTTATCAGATAAATCTACACCTGTTCTTGCAATTGGTCCTGAATACGGGTCTAGACCTTCACCACCGATAGAAAAGTGCCAGATTTGGTTATTGTTTTCGTAACCGTCTGGAGACTTTGTTTCTACAAGTCTGTAGTTACCTATTTGAAGCTTGTCAAATTTTAGGGTTCCTTCTGTTCCTATAGTACCAGTTTTTCTATCGCCATTTGTAAGATTTATTAACGTAAACTCTGCACCTGGTAAAAGATTAGAGGCTTTTAGTTCATTTCCATTTTGGTCAAATTTCTTAATGGTTACTTCACCTTCACCTGGTTTTTCGTTGATGATCTTACCCATGTTTTTAGCTGTGGCGCTGGTTACGTAGTCTATTAGTTTACCTTCTTCTGTTGTAGTTGATTTTTCTGGTACGTATTGGTAAACTCCGTTGGCCTTGTCGTACTCTAGGGAGATATATCCACTCTTGCCTTCTACTACTCTTGTGTGGCCAATCTTATAATCTTGTTTGTCTCCTGGAATGCTTAGGTCTTTAAGTGGTACTTTCTTTGTATTATCATTTGGATCGATAATTTCAGCTTTTTCTATATCTATTTTGTCAGAGTCAACTGTGCTTATTGCTACAGTTTTTGTTTTATCAGCTGGGTCAACCATTGTTAAGTTCTTAAGCTCATAAACTGTCTTATTACCTGGGAACTTAACTTGGATAGATTTTATATCTACTTCTTTACCAGTTAATGGGTGAATTATCTTACCAGAGTTTGTGGCTATAGTTTCTACTGTGAAGTAAAGTAGTGGATCTTTGATTGGTACATATCCTTCTGGAGCCTTCACTTCTAGCAGTCTATAACGACCTGGTTTAAGTCCTCTAAATCCGAAGTAACCGTTAAATGCTGATGCAACATATGATCCTGGTACATCTTCAAATGTTATACCATTGTCTTCTTGAAGCTTGAATATAGCACCTTCAAGTCTCTTCTTTGTAACTTCTTCTCCATCTATTTTGTAATCTGGATTATCTCTACCGTGTTTTGAGAATGTGATGTTATAAGTTTCTTCTTCATTTGTCAAGGTCAAACCATCTTGTGGCACTCCCTTCATCTCATCTGATGAATAAAGAGAGCTTATATCAACTCTTGTTGAAATACTTGTTTTTGTTCCTTGATCTAATGATGGATATATACGTCCACCTTTTTTGCCTAACCATAGTGGGTACTTGTCATTAGGATTTTCCCTTTTTAGTCCAGCTTCAGTTGGCACATCCTGGCCTTGTGCATTTTTGCCAACATAGCCTAGATGGACATTTCCAAGTAGGTAAGCATCATTTATATCTGTACCTTTAGTCCATGTTAGATTTCCACTTTTATCTTTAATTCTTTGTTGGAATTTTCTTTCTCCATCATAGAAGTCTATATTAAGGTCAAGTTTTCCTTGATCAGCTTCAGGGATAGTATTTTTCTTTTGCTTGCTATCATATCCAGTGATTATAGCATCATCATAGAAGCCTTCTATATCTATAAAGTAGACTCCCTTGTCAAGGTTTAGTAAGTCTTCATCAAATCCCCAGTCAAATGGTCTCCACCTTGCGGTGTTTTTCATTGTAACATTTGGTTTTGATAGGTCGTAGTATCTTAAGACATTGTCTATTTCAGTGTCTTCCACTCCACCTGTTATCTTGTAGGTAGTTCTATAGGCAGTTTTCACACCTTCTACTATTGTATCTGGAGATTTTGCACCATTTTTATCTGGTACATAATCTATTTCATCCCTCTTATATTTAGGAGTGATTTGAACGTTGAGCTTTCCGTTACCTGTATAGTTTCTAGTATCAATATAGACTCTTTGACATAAGTCTTAGATTCTGGGTTGATATAGGTTAGTCTTGACTTATACTTAATACCATTATTTGTTTTTTGAAGTTCAGTACTGTTATTTGACTGTGCTTTTGCCTTGTCTGATGTTAAAAGTCCATTTGCAGTATCTTCTGGTCCAGAATATTTTGCCTTAAGCTGACCAGCTTCTTCATAGACTTCTAGCTTCCAAGGTGCTTGAGCCTTCTTATAACCTTCTGGTGCTTTGGTTTCTGTTATTATATAGTGTCCCTTTGGTAGACTTACAACATTACCATTTTCGTCTTTAAATTGTACAAGGCCATTTTCATCAGATGTGCCTGTTGCTTTTGTGAACTTACCATCTAATTCCTTATAAGTGTTATCTTTATATTTTACGATAGTAAATTCTGCATCAGGAAGTCTTCTGTTGAGGTTATTTACCTTAAATACAGTAAATTCAAGACCTGTTTGCTTGTTGGTGATTGGGTAACCCTCGTCTTTAATCAAAATGGCTCCTGCAGGAGGTTTGATTTCCTCTTGTTTTTTCTTAAATGTAGCAGATAATGTTACATTTGCTGCTGGCATGGTGAATTTATAATTCCCACTAGCATCAGCTGATAGAGCCTTACCATTTATTGTTACAGAATCTATTTCATATCCATCATCTGGTGTCACTGTTAACTTAACTTCTGTACCTGCTGTTGCAGAATTTGTGCTAGGTATTAATGTACCATTTTCTAGTTTACTAACTGTAATAGTATAGGTTTCAGGTGCTTTATTCTTCCATTGAGCTTTTATAGTGATGTCATTATCTACTATTATGCTTTCTCCAGGTTGTTTTATACTTGATCCTACTATCCATCCAGCAAACTCCTTGCCTTCTGGAGCTATGAATGGATTACCTGGTAGCATATAAGATGACCCTTTATCAACTTTTTCTGGAGCCTTTTGGTAAGTTCCTCCATTTCCATCAAAGCTAATAGTAACTTGAGCATCTTTCCAGATAGCTGTAACTTCTATATCAGCATTTACAGTGATTGTATCTTGAGGAGCTTTTTCTTCTCCATTAACTGACCAAGCCTTAAATTCTTTTCCACTAGGTGGGGTGAATTTATTTTCTGGTAGGGTGAATGTTTGTCCCTCTTCTACTTGTTGAGAGTCCATAGTTCCATTTCCACCGTTAGCAGCGAAACTTACTGTATAATTTTGAACTTTGCCTTTAATACCTGATTCGTTCTCGTAGGAATCTGTTATCCATGCCTTATTATCAAAAGTAGCAACTGTATTGTTGTTGTAATTACTACCTAAACCTATGCCATAAGCCGGATTGTAAGGTGCTTCTATTTTTACAGTTAGAGTTCCCTTTATGGTTGCAGGTATTTTATTACTTACAATTCTGTATTTTTTATTATTTACAACTTTATTATTGAATATTATCTTACTTGTAACATCAGTTCCGTCAGCCTGATATATCTTAATAGTAATATCTTCTTTTTTGAGGTCGTAAGATTCTGGTTGTCTATGAATTTGAATCTCTCTAGTTTTTGAGCCATATTCAGATTCTAGGAATGTGAACTCTTGTCTAAATCTCTTAGTATCTTTATTGATTTCTGTAATCTTTGTACTTCCAAATTTAGCTTTAGATAAATCAGTTGTCTTTCTACCACTAGACCTATCTGGGTCAACTTCCATCCAACCATCATCTGCCATCTGAGCTGCTGGAACTCTTTCATCAGATATTTCTAGTCCATCATTTGCCTTAGTACTTTGTAGTCTTCTTGCTGCAAGTCTGTTGGTTGATGATGTTTCTTCATCAGCTTTTATATAAGCCTTGCCCTCGTTGGTTATGATAACTTGCCATTTTTTGTCAGCTTTTTCATAGCCTGGTGCTGGCTCTGTTTCTTCTAGTTCATACTTACCTGGTTTTAAGCCATTAAAGGAAATCATACCATCAGATCCTGTGGTCATTTCTCTTTCTTCTGTGCTAGGATCTGGGCCTATTAGTTTGAATTTTGCTCCAGGGATAAGTGTTTCAGTTGCTCCTTCTTTTACCTTTTTAATCTTAAAACCATAAGTCTTTGGTTCGTTTGTGACGTCAAGGGAGTTTTCTCCTATATATGAACCTTTGATGGATCCAACTTCTGAAGCGACTGTATCTCCTAATACTATCTCTGATACTCTTTCATAGTAGTCGGACTTCCAGTAGGTTATACCATTTTCTCTCCAGTCCATGCCTGTACCTACGCCACCATTTTCGTCTTTGTAAGGTATCTTGACATCTATTACTATAGGCTTATTAGTTTCTGGTATTTGTAATTTTAGTCTGGTTTCGTTATAGTGTGATGTGGAATCAGACTGTGCTGTTTGCTTTACATCAGCTGTGATATCAGTAACAGTATAATCAGCAAGTCTTAGGTCGGATATTAGACCTGTCACTTTGCCATCAGTATCTGCACCTTTTTTAGGCTCTAAAGTAAATACTTTGTAGTCTTCACCATTATACCAATCCATATTTGGATAGTTTGGTTTTTCTCTGTGGATTGTAGCTGAAGTTACTCCATCTATACCTTTTGTTTGTATCGCTTCTGGGTTGATTACATATCTCTGGATGACATATTTCTTATTTTTGTTTATAGCAATTATTCTTGTACCCATGTGCTCAGCTTCGGTACTGTTACCTGCCCATCCAGTATTTCTGTTGTCAAAAGATTCCCAGCCAATTTGTTTTCTGTCTTTTACATTGACCCAACGTGTTCCTTCTTCACCAAGAAGAGACTTTTCGTCAGCAGATGTCCTTGATGAGTAGTTATAAACTTTTTTAACAAGCTTGCCTTTGTCATCTTTAGAAATAACTAAAACCCATTTTTGGTCCAGCTTGTTATATCCATCTGGAGCCTCAGTTTCTTCTATAATATAGGTTCCTTCACTTAGGTTTGCTTTAAATTCTACTAAACCATTTGCATCTGAAGTGACTGTAGCAATAGGATTAGTTTCACCTTGTTTTGTAATGGTGAAGGTTGCTCCTTTAAGTGGCTTGCCGTCTTCACCTTTCTTGAATACTTGGAAGTTTTCTCCAATTTTTCTATTTGTTACTGGTATGTTAATTACATTTGTATTATTTCCAGTATAGATATCTCCAGAGCCTGTAACTGATGTCTCTTCGATTCTTACAGAGCCATCATTTGATACTATAACTTCCCATTTTTCCTTTGAGCCAGTGTAGCCTTTTGGAGCTTGTGATTCTCTTAGTGTGTATCTGCCTGGCTCTAGATTTTTAAATTCTACAAATCCATTAGTGTCAGATGATCTGTAGATGGTATTGCCAGATGCATCTGTCAGGGTGAATACTGCTCCTTGTAGGGCTTTGCCAGTATTGTCTTCAGTCTTTGTGATTTTAAACTGTCCTGGTGTGAACTTTCTATTTATGATACCAACTATTTCTTTGTAGAATTTTGGTATTTCTTGGCCCGTTTGGTCAGCGTTTCCGTAGTTCTTGTTAGGTCCAGTTACAAAGGTTGATCTAAGGACAGTATTTTGACCCATATAGAAGGCTCTCCAGTTCTCATTAAATTTCTTAATGTCTGGAATCTTAAATGTTTGCTCTATTACATAGCCTTCTTTTTCGCCAGATATTTTAGGCATTGTCATCTTTAGTGGAGCATCGTATTGTAGAGTAGAGTCACTTTTAATTTCTTTTGGATTATATTCTAAATAAACATCGTTACTTGATGCTGATTTAAAAGAACCTGGATCTATATTTGTTTCAAATACCTTTCTGTAAGTGCTTGGATCTTGTTCAGGTCTTATACCCATGGATAGAGGCATGACTGCGCTTACTTCTTCTGTTATATCTTTAGTACCATTGTTATACGTCGCATTTGTCAACCTTTTATCTGTTCTATATACCTTAACATTATCCAATTGGAAGGCTGGTAAGTTACCATTAGCATTCCATTCGTGTTGGATTTTGTCTTTTTGGTAATTAGTAGACATCCAGTTGAAATTGATGTTCTTCGCCCCACCTGAATAAAGACCATATGGATTGTAATATGCAAAGGCCTTTACATACCACTGACCATTTTCATCTTGGTATACATCTCTAAAGTAATATGCTTGAGAAGGTGGTGATGAAAGAGGTTTGTGATTATAATCTCTTTTAGCGTCGTATTCTCCAAAATATGCATCTACGTCGATTGTCTCTGTTTGGTTACTATTTGGATCAGTAACTGTAACTCCCGGTGCAACAACGTTGGTAATTTTATATTTGCCGTGAGTCTTTGCATAGAATTTGTTTGGAATCATACCAACCAGGTTAAGGCTTACAGTAGTCTCACCTTTTGCTGCATTTTCTGTAAATACATATGTTAGAAGATTTGTATTGCGGTCAAAGTATGGTTTTGCTATGACTTTGCCATCTTTATAAAGGTCTGGGAACTCTGTAAAGTATTGGGTAAAGTCTAGGTTTTTATCAAATTGGATTTCAAACCTTGCTCCTGGACCTGCAATATTTAGTCTTGCATCTAATTTATATTTTAATGATTCTAGTTCATAGGCTTCCCATATTCCTTGGAACCTACCTATACCAGAGTCCTTTACATCCATATGTTGGTGAATTTCAAGCACTTCTGCTTTTGCATCTGAGCTTGTTGCCTCACCCTTTTCTATAAAGTAATCTTGGCCCGGAACTGGTGTACCAGATGATGTTTTGAACTTAGCAGTATAGGTTACTTCGCCTTTTTCATTTACTTTTACTTCAAAGTAAACATCGGATTTTTCGTAGCCTGCTGGTGCAGTTTGTTCTTCTAGGTAGTAGGTTCCTGGAGGGAATTCTCCGAAATCCACTTTTCCTTCTTTTTTAGTATAGGCAGTTGTTATAGGCTTTCCATTTGCATCCTTTAGAACAAATTCTGCGCCTGGAAGTTTTATTTTGTTGCCCTCGCTATCTAAGCTATCTGCAAATTTTGCTACTTCTATTGAGCTTTTCTTGAAGGCCTCGTTGGTAATGGTTATGGTTGGGTGTCCATTTTCTTCATTATTGGTGCTTACTGTTACAGCTTCTTGTATTTTGGAGTTGGTAGCTGTATCTTTGTCTGCTAACCAATCATAGGTTAGGGTAATTGGGTTCTTATCTGTTCCCACTTTTGCATTAACCTTAACTAGGAAACCCCAATCATCACCAAAGCGTTTTGCTGGAATAGATATGCTATAGCCTGTTTTTCCAGTATATGGATCAGTAGAATTTGGAGTTCCAGTAATAACACCGTTTTTATTAGTCTTTCCAATTACATTATCAAAAATTATGGCTTTATCCATGGTTTGATCTTGCATTTGAATTGTGTAATACTCTCTATACTCTGGGTCTAGATCGTGAACAGTTACATTAGCATTTGTTAGATCTACTCCTGGGATAGATATATTAAATCTAGTATCTTTATCTGTCCTGCCACCTAGTCTTGGTGCGAATGGTTTTAGGTAGACATAGAATTCTAAATTTCCTTGATCATCAAGTTTGCCATAATGCATGGTGTTCATAAAGTCTGGCCAGCTTGGATAGTCAGAGTGTTCTACTATTGCCGTTTTGCCAGATCCTGCTGATAGCTTTGCATTGCCACCATAGACTGTTATCTGTCCATTATCTGATATTTCTATAGTTTTTTGATTCTGATCTATTTTGTATCCATCAGGAGCTTTTGTTTCTGTTAGATAATATCTACCTGGTTTGATGTTTCTAAATGTTGCTTCACCATTAGCATCTGTTGTTATACTTACATTAGCTCCAAGAAGGTCAAAACTTGCTCCAGTAATTCTTTTTTCTGGATCCTTGCTATCTACTTTGATAACTGTAAAGGTAGCTGGCTTTTTGTCTGTATCTTCTTCTAAAGAGTTTTGAATATAGTGTACTCTTGTGTCTGGTCTATAATAGTTAGCATTCTCACTGTACTTGTACTCTTTGCCATTTATTGTTCCTTTTCCTTGTGGGAAAGTTTGGCTTATTGTATGGTCTCTAAAGCTTGCATTTCCATTGTTATCTATATCCCAATACTTTACACCTGGAACTGTGATAATTCTTTGCTTGCCAGTTTCATCAGAAACAACTGGACCTTCTTTTACTTTTGTTTCTGACTTGTTTCCATCTTTGTCTGTAACTGTGATGGTTTGTGATGGCATCTTTTGACCGTCTGGTAGGTTCCAGTTTTGGTCTACTGTGACATCTTGGTATCTAGAGATAGACACTCCACCAAGGGTTTGTGGGTCTTTTTGATCTTCGCCTATAGCACCTGTGTATTCATAAACTGCTATGGTTCCTACTGGTTTACTTCCATTTGCACCAGTATCGTCATTAACCATCATCCCAGAAGATGGATCTATTTTGTAAGCTGCAGTTTGTCCCATAGAACCAGTTTGATCACCTTGAAGTTGTCTGTTTTCTAATGGTAATGTAACATCTTTATCGCCAGTTGAAACTGCATCTGTTACAGTCCATTTGGCTGTTGATTCATTTGCAAATTCACCAAGGATGGTAGTCCTGTTGTTCATGCCTACACGACTTGGTGTTTTTTCTCTTACCTTTTCTATTGGCCAACCTTCGTTTACTACAATTCTCTTTGCACCAACTTTTCCTTTTTCAGTAAGGATGATAGAAATATCCATCATATACTTTTCTTGTGGAGTTTCTTCTACTGGTGTGTAGAGATTGTAGGTAACTTCCCTAATGCCTGCTTGGTCTACTTTATGGTGTTTTGAGTCATTAATTCCAAAAGCACCATCAAGTTGGTCTGTTAGACCTAGAGATTTATTTCTATCTTCTATTTTTTCAAGGCCTGATCCTTTAACTGTTGTAAAGTTTGCCTTGTAACCTAAATCAAATAAGTCGGTATCTGAGGTTACTTTTATTGTCCAATTGAAACCTAAAAGTTTACCATCTTTTATCACTGGTGTAGCATTGGCGTCTGTATACACCCTGTATGGATCCATATCGACTTCTATTAATTCAGCTACTTCTTTTTTTTCAGGTTCAATGATTGTTGCTGCTAGGTTGCCATTTCTATCTACTCTTTGTGGTAGTAGGCTTTTAGGATCTGTAACTCCAAGTCCAGATACCTTATTAACAACAACAAATTCACCATTTTCATCTAGTTCAATTTTATTTGTCTTATAATCCACAGGGATATCTAATGGTATTTGTAGCTTTTCTTTAATATCATTTAAGATTTCATACTTTATTATATTATTAGCCTCATCGTAAGATGGTTTAGCTATCTCAGTATTGCCATTGTAAATTGACTTTAATTCCTTAGGGTTCTTAACTGTTAACTTGTCATCAAGATGAATATTAAAATATTGACCTTTTTTGATTGGACCATTTACTGTTGATGTATCAAACCTTGTCAAGACATGGAACTTTTTACCGTCTAGTTTTAGCTCAGATGCTGCAAAAATATGTGGTCTGAAATTTGTCTCAGAGTCTTTTGCAATGAGTGCTTTGATGGCATCGCCATTGTCTTCCATAAGCTTAACTTGTTCTTCTCTTGAAAGTTGGTAGTTTTCTTCGAAGCTATTCAATAGTCCTTGGATTTCTTCTAGAGACTTGCCTTCTGCAAGTGCTGCTTTTAGTTCTTGGTCAGCTTTTTGTAAGTTGGACTGGCCGAAGATTCCCTTGATGCCTTCTGAAATATTGCCTATTAGAGATCTATCGTCTTCTTGTGGCTTTTTGCTTGCTTCTTTGGCTTGGTTTAGGCTCTTATCGAAGCTTTCTAGGGCGTTATCTTTGATTTTGTCTTCTGGGGTTCTGAAGTCTTCTGTTGTTTCTGTTTCTACATTGCCATTTTCAGCATTTGAAGTTTCTTCTGTGTCAGCTTCTGTTGTTTCTGTCACAGGTTTTTCTTCTGTTGCTTGTTCTTCAGCTTCATCTTTTCCATAGACTTCTGCTAGTAATTGGTCCTCGTCAATATTTGCTACCTTGTAGGTCTCTTGGTTGAGTCCTGCTATGAGTCCTTGTACTATTTCTGCAAATTCTTCTTTTGAAAGGTCTTTTGCTTGTGATTTGAGATTTGCTAGGAATTCTTCGTAGGTCATCTCATCCTTATTATAAGCGTTGAAAAGAGAGCTAATGTTATTGATTGTGATTTCAACGACTGGATTTAGCTTCTCATTATTTTTAAAATTGTTGATGACACTATCTCTGTTGAGGTTGATTGCAGATTTTGTTTCTTCTGTATCGTCTTCACTAACTAGAGAATGATCAATTACAGCTTCGTTTGTTTCTGGGTCTATTGGTATAATTTTCTCTTCACTAGTACCCTTTGATTCTTCTGTTTTTGAAGTTTCTTCTGGCAGAGGATCTGCGTCGTCTTCTTCTGGTCTTTCTTCTGTCTTTTCTTCTTTATATATAGGGTTTGGAATTTTGGTTTGATTTAGAGAGTATTCTTTTTTATTTTCTGTAACTTTTGTCTTTAGTTCTACTTTGGCAATGAAACCTAGTGGGATTTGAAGTTTGAGACTTTCAGTAAATGGAATTTCTTTTGTGAAGTCTTCTTTTAATGTATATCCCTTTTCATTAGCTTGGTAGAATTCAACTTTGATTTGTGAGTCTGTGGCATCTTGGCCTTCATCAAGCTTGATGTCAGTTGTGAATTCTTTGTCATCATCTGCGTGGATAAAGTCAGTCCAAGTAATCTCTCCTGGATTTTCTCCTAGCAAATTTGAACTTCCTTCTTTATATATAGCTTTGACTTGGTGGGTTGGATTTTCTTTTTCTTTTAGAGTCTCGATGGTATCTTCTCCATCTTCGCCTACCACTTCCATTTTGTCTATGCTTAGGGCATACCTATCTTGATATAAATTAGCACCTGCTTCTGCTACGTTGATATCAAGGTCCATGCTAGGAGTTTTCTCGTCTATTTTTCCTAGTGCTTCTTCTGATAATTGTGCGCTCAAGTAATAGACCAAATCCGCCTTATCTGTTGTGACTCCTAGAGTCTCAAAGGCATCGTTGTTGTATAGGATAGATGGTCTTTGTTCTTGATATTTGATTTCTGCATGTGAATTATCACTATGTATTTGACTTATTTTTTCTATTTTCAAGTCTTTTAGGTCAGTATTTTTGCTTATAGCAAAACTTGTAGTGATCTTGTCCTTGGATTCTTCATCCTTTGGATGGACCTTGATCATGTATTCAATTTGTCCAGTAGTTTTGGATAATCTTGCATATTTTTCTATTAGATACTTGTCCGTTTCCTTCTTTGTAATTTCTGTTTCTAATAGAGTTTGGTCTGTGACTTCATTGTCATCTTGACTTGTAGTATCAGTCTGAGCTAGTCCCATAATACTAGCAGAAGCCTTGTAATATTTCGTATTGTCCAAGCTCATGGCAAATAGGTTGGTTGGAAATACTAGGATAAAAGCTAAACACATTGAAAACGCTTTTATCATAAAGTTTTTAATGTTCCTTTTCATAATTCCCTCTCCCAAATATTTTTCCATTAATTTTAATATTTTCTAAAATTAGAAATCCCAAATAGGGCTAACCTTAGCCCTTTGTTAGCATCATTATATCAAATTAAAGTAATTTTGTATATATAATGTAGAAAAAATTTCCCAATATAAATAAAAGTATAATAATTGAAATACCAATGTTTATCAGAAATATTAGAAAATATTTGCCATTATATTTCCCCAATATAGTTAAAAGAGTTTTAATAAAACTCTTGATAAAATGAATAAAGTGATATGAAAAAAGATAAGGACAAAGAATACCTAGGATATATAGGATAATACTTGGGGGAAAACAACGTTCTTGTATTGTAGTGTTTTTTTATGCTAGCCTCTAATACTCCAATCTAATCCTGATAGAGTGCTAGCAATTCATAATTTTTAACTCATAAAGTCATTAGCACCACCACTGTCATGTTTAATGACCTAACCCCATTTTTGAAAAAATGGATGGTAGGCCAGATATCAGATTGTTTCAAAGACAAGCCTGTCCGGCTAGTGGAGGACATTTGTCAAAGTCTGATTGAGCGAATGCGAAACATCCCACTGGATTGATCATTTGTGAGATCCTTCGGTCAGTCTTGATAAGACTTCCCTCGAGGATGACAGGAAGGGGTGTGGGTTTCTTGTGAGATCCTTCGGCTTGTCCTAAAGCGAGCGGACGGCTTGTTTTCCCTCTAGGATGACAGGAGGGGTTACATAGTGCTTTTGTTACTTTCTTTAGGATGCAGAGGTGGTGGATTGGTAGTTTTGGGTAAAGAAAAAGCCCAGAGTGTTTTTCTCTGAGCTAATTTTTTTCACTTGTTATTCAGTTTTTATTTACTTGTTATTTAGTTTTTATTTTTATCTGCGTCTAGTTTTGGAAGTGTTTAAGATTCCAAAAAACGCTAGTGCTGTGATCATTACTGCCGTACCTATTAGGGCGAAGGCGATTTTTACACCGGTGCCACCTGTGGATGGGTAGGTTGGTTTTTTGTTTACTACGTTTAAAGTAAGTGTGTCGTCTGTTCTAGTGAAGTAAGATGATTCATCATCTGATGATATGTTTAGCTTGCCATCATCTTCTACAGTGACTTCCCACTTAGCTGCGCTCATCACGTATCCTTTAGGAGCTTTTGTTTCTTCAAGTAGGTATTTGCCTTTCTTTAAGTCGGTAAATTCTACTAGTCCAGTTACTCCATCTATAGGTTTTGATTCGATAGCTTTTCCCACTTTATCGCCATTTTCATCAACTTTATAAAGTTCGAAATCAGCACCTTCAAGTTTATCGACTCCATCTTCGCCAACTTTTTGAACTCTAAATTTACCAGTGATTGGGGTGTTTTTGATGGTAGTAACTAAGACGTCATCTTCTCCGCCTACTATACCCTTATCGTTCTTTTTGATATCTCCGTCGATATCTACAAAGAATTCATTTACAAATTCACCTTTTGCATCCTTTATTGGTTCGTTGTCTACTAGTTTATCCTCAACTTTATAGCCTACTGGAATCTTGGTTTCGTAGATCTTGTAGTGACCTGTTTTTAGGTTTGATAGTTTGAATTTACCTTTTTCATCAGTTGTAAAGATGAATTTATCCTCTGCATCTTCTGTTTTATCAGGGTTTTGAATTCTTACATATTTCTTATATTTTACATCAGTATTGTTCTTATCACCTTGTTGGTCCCACCAGATTTCAAACTCTACTCCTGCAAGAGGTTTTTCAGTCTCGCTATCTTCGCTATCTATCTTAGTAAATTCTATCTCATTGGATTTGTTTACTAGTTTTAGTTCAGGTGAGCTTGTATTTCCGTTATTTATTTCAGCATCAACATCAGTATCAAGCTTCGGATTTTCGCTGATAGTTGTTGTGCCATCATCATTTACTACTACCTTCCAAGTATTGATAGTTCTTACATAACCGTCTGGCGATTTGAACTCTCTTAGTTCGTATTTTCCTACTGGTAGGTTTACGTAGTTGACTGTAGCGTCTCCATTTGTAAGGGCAGCACCTGAGTTTGTTGTAAATGTTCCGTCTGTCATTACATATTGGCCTGATTCTATATCTTTTAGTAAGAATTTGGCACCAGTTAATGGAATGGTTGAATCTCCATTTTTTCCGACTTTATTAACTTGGAACTTACCATTTACATCTTTCTTGTTAACTATTTCAAGGTCTCCACTATAATCTTTCATATCTTGGATATACTTGTTTCCAACTAAGACGTTTTTAATATCAAGAGTTATTCTTTCTACAGTAAACTCTGCTACAATCTGTCCACCAGCAGCGTTATTGGTATTAATTTGCTTGTATCCTTGTGGTGCTTGGGTTTCTACAAGTTGGTACCTACCTGCTTTAGTTGCTGACAGGGATATAATACCATCTTCTAGGGTTTCAATATCTTCTAATACTGTTTCTCTATTAGGTTGAAGCTTTCCGCTATCATCATAGCTATCCCAAACTCTATCAAGTTTAAACTTAGCTCTCTTTAAAGCTTCCTTATTATTATTAACCTTCTTAAACTTAATCTCGTTAACTTTGTTGTAGATTACATAAGTTTTACTAGTATCAACTTCACTTGTTTGAGTTTCCCCAAAATCCGGGTTGGTTTTAAGCTCTGTAACTTTACCGTCTTTAACAGTAAATGTTGCAACTTTAAGTTTTTCTTCCAGGTATGGATAACCTTCTGGTGAAGCTGTTTCATAAACTGTGTATGAGCCGTCTTCTAAGTTGTCAAAGCCAAACTTACCTTCCTTGTCAGAAGATGTTAGTGAGTTTGTAACTTTTTCACCATCTTTATATAGTACAAATTCTGCACCATATAGGGCCTTTTTGTTAGCTCCGTCTTGTTTTACAAAGTCTATTGATGGCTGCTTGATGTTGGTTGCTACAAGTACTAGACCTTGGTTTTCGCCTTCTTTTGCTTTTGCTAGGTCGTTTTCATTTACAGTAACATTTCCAGATTTATCTACTGTAATTGTTGCCTTATCTTCATTACGTGTGTAGCCTTGGGCTGATTTAATTTCTTCTAGTTCATAGCTAGTCTTTGGCTTAAGCTTGTCATAGAAAATATAGCCATTTCCATCTGTAGTTAACTCTACAGATTCATTTGTTGTCTTATTTGTAAGCTTAAAGATAACACCTTTCAGGTATTCACCGTCGTCGCCTTTTTTGTAGAGTTCAAAACGAGCGTTGTTCTTTTCGTTTGGTATCTCTGCGTTTATGGTATTATCCTCTGTTGCAGATGATTTTACTTCTGTGATTGCACTAGTAATTTTATAGCCTTCTGGAGGAGCTATTTCCTTTACATAGTAGGTTGTGTTATTCTGAATCTCTGGAGAATCAAAAATTGCATAACCATGTTCATTCGATTCTACTTCTTGAATATAATGACCGTTATTTTCGGCATCATTTCTTGTGTGATAAAGTCTAAACTTAGCACCTTCAAGGCCTTCATTCGTCTCGCTATCTACTTTTTTGATAGTAAGACTTGCTGGTTCTGGCTTTTCCTTATCGTTGGTGATGGTTAGGCCAGATGATTCAGAATTTGATTTTAAGGTGAATTTTGGTTTACTTCCAACACTCTCGTAGTTTCCTATTTCATCATACCATACCTGTATGGATCCAATTGGTGATGTTGGAGTGTTTTTTTTGAATGTTTCAACATCTTTTATTGAAATATAGTATTTGAAAGTTTTCTCTTGTCCAACTTCTGGCAAAGAACTCTTACGTATATATGAATTCTGTTCTAAACCATAACTGCTTAAACCGCTCCACCTATCAAAACCAAGAACTACTTGATAAAGTTCTCTTTTAGGTTTGATTGTTATCCTATAAATCATTCCATTTGGATTATTTGGATTTTGCTCTAATGTTTCTTTTATATAGGCATAGTTTGTATTACGAAGAGCTGTATCGTTACCTGTGAATTCTAAGTTATAATTACTTTCACCATCAGCCTTAACTGTTGCTTTCCCCTCATCATCTACCACAACAGTCCAAGTCTTTGTATTTTCCTTATAGCCTGGTAGTTGTTTTGTTTCCGTTAGGGTGTAGGTGCCTGGATATAGCTTGGTGTATTCGATTTTACCATCTGCATCTGTTGTCTTGCTGACCTTGTAGTAAAATTTATCTTTTTCTGGGCCAACTTGTCCATCCGATGTAAGGGTAAATTCCACTCCTTGTAGTGGTTTCTTGTCTTCAGAGTCTACCTTGCTAAATTCAAATTCGCCAAAGTATTCTTTAGGCTCTTCTGGTTTTTCCTTGTTGGTAATCTCTTTATTTTCTGGCGTTACATTTTTTATTTCGTAGTAACCATTTTGATTCTTAGCTATAGTAAATGTAGCTTTTTCTCCAAGGTTTAGATCAGTGTCGTAATTACCATCTGGAGCCTTGGTTTCTATTACCCTGTAGTCTCCATCTACTAGGTCGTTCCAAACAAGTTTACCTTCGCTATTTGATCTTCTCCTAGATCCTGGTAACTCTCTAAAGATAGATGAGTCTGGTTTTCTATATTCTAGGACAAATTCCGCTCCTTCTAGAGGATATCCTGTATTAAGGTCAACCTTGGTAAATTCTATACCAATAGGTTTGCCTTCGTTCTTTTTGTTTACAATATCATCCTTGTTAGAATCCTTAGGGAAGTATATTTTTTTGTCTTGAATTTTATTATTTTCATCTACCCTAAAGCTTGCTACAACTCTGCCTTCGTTTTCGCTATATAGTGGATTATTAACCTTCTTTTCCACTACTTCATAGTAACCTGGTGTAAGTTCCTTCCATGAGAATTTACCATCTTTGCCAGATGTTTTCTCTTGGTCAGAAATAGGTCTGCCATTTTGTCTTAGTTCAAAGACAACTCCGCCCATGGCAAGGCCATTTTCATCTACTTTTCTAAATTCTATTTCGTTTTTGGTATTTTTTGCGGTAAAGCTTACGTGAGCTTGTTTCTCTCCTACTGTAACTTTAGAAATCTCTTCTGTAAATTGATAACCCTTTGGTCCTTGAACTTCCTTTATATAGTAGGTGCCATAGTCAAGGTCTTCAAATACTGCCTCTCCATTTGCATCTGTTACTAGGGTTTTGATTGGGTTTCTATTCTCGTCAAGTAATTGGAAATATGCTCCAGAAAGTTTCTTTCCGTTTTGGTCGATTTTATTTACTGTAACGCTACCTTTTTTAGATTTTCTTTTGGTATCCCCTGTGATGGTGTTTTGATAGGACCTAGATTTGTCGTGGCCATAGTAGTAAATTTCTATATCTTCGTCATAGTTTACCTTGTCCCAATCTTTTCCTTGGCTTATACGGTTCTTTAGTCCTTGGGCATAGCTGTATTCTGCACTTGAGAAATAATTAGGGTTGTATCCTCCACCATTTCTAAAGTTTTCTGCGTAGTTTTCTCCTGCTATCCAGTAGTAAAGGTTGTATTGGATAATTTTGTAGTATGACTGTTGGTCAAGTTGGTATTCTTTTGCCATTTCTTGGCCGTACCAATACATTCTTAGTATGTGTGCATATAGGCTAGCATAAAAGCTATCATTAGCTTGTCCCTTATAAAGTGGTGATGCTTTGGCTTCGCTGGCTGTGGCAAGGGATGCAAGGTCTCTACCATGCTTTGCCCATGAGCCTTTATCTGTTGACCACTCGCCTTTGGTAATGGTTCCGTTAAACTTATACTGTCTTGTTGGCTCAGGTTTTCCTGGGTTTAGACAGAATACTACAACTCCTGTGTCCTTGAAGGCTGGATCATTGTATCTTGGATTTGCACTTGGATTTTTTGGTATAAAAGCCGTTAGTGTATGGGCTTGGTCGTTAGCAAGGGCGACTTCGTAGCCTGGACCGTCCTTGTGTTCTTGAACCTTATGGAGGTAGGCTAGGCCAGTTGTGTCTTTCTCTGCTCCTTCTTCTCTTTGAAGTAGGCTTGGTTTATAGGCAATGGATGCAGCTTTGCCTGAATCTAGGATTAGGGTTGTAAACTCTTCTTTGTTTTTTGCTGTATCTTTGTAGGTGTAGTTTACGATTGTGCCTGGTTTGCTACCTATTTTTTCTTGTAAAGTTGCAAGTTCTACATTTTTATCTAGATTTGTAACTGTGTAGCCACCCTCATTGTTTGGTACTAGGATTTGTACACTAGGTTTCCCTAGATTTCCACTATCAGATTTTACTGAGTAGGCATCTAGACCAACAGTGTTTTTGTTTTCAAGTTTTTCTGCTGGGAATGTTTCAGATATTGTCCATGTAATATTTCCGTCTTTGTCAATATTACCAAACATTGATACTGTATTTTTGATGTTGTCAGTGTCTGTTACGTTGTCGTTGTAATCTAGAGACCTAAAACCATTGTATGGGAAAAGGTCTTGCCAGCCTTTTGGTTCTAGATATACCATTCTGGTATCTAGTAGCTCTATGCCATTTCTATATGGGTTGGCAGCTGATGTGTCTATCCATTTGATTAGTAGAGGATATTTCTTCTTTAACTCTTCAAATTTTTCTTTATAGTTATCAGCTATTTCTGTCACATAGTTTTTATCAGGGGCGATTTTTAGACCAATTGCGTAGTTTTGACGTTTCTTTTCTGCTTTGGCAACTACATAGATGTTGTAGCCTTTTTCTGAAAGCTTGTCTTTAGGGATGGAGAATTTATAAAGGTAATGTTCACCCTTTTTCTCTGTCATTGAACCAGAATAACTTGTAGGTCTACCTTCTCCATCTTCTACAACAACCCTGTAGTCTTCTAGACTTTGACCTGCTGGTGCATAGATGGAGAAATTCATATAATCATATTCGTACTTATCTTTTTTAATTTCTGTGATATCATTACCTGAATTGTCTTTGCCAGGTATATTTATCTTCCAACCTACGTAGTCGCTTCTAATTTGTTGGTGTGACAAATTAGATTGACTTTTCTTAACTATTTCAAAAAGCTTGTCTTCGTTTGTGGATCTGGTTAGAGTTTCTGCGGAGTATTCTAGTTCCGTAATAAATTTTTCATTGGAGAAATCTGCATCTAAAATCGCTTTATTTGTTCCTGCAAATATATGTGGGTTGAGCCCTTCTAAGTAAGCTGCTGCCACTATTTCATCAATAGTGAAGTCCCCGATTACTTTTTCTACTTCTACTTGATTTCCTTTAAGTAGTGCTTCTAGTTGGTCTTCTTTTATGTCATATGATTTTACATAAGATTTTAGGAAGGCTATGAAATCTTCTGTTGATAGGTCTTCTTCTGCTAGCTTTTCTTCTAGAGCTTCCTCTTTTGTTTTTTCTGTGTCGATAGATTCTTCTTTTTCGCTTGGATTTTCTTCGCCATCATTTTCTATTTCAGCATTTTTGTATAAGTCTGCCAATATATTGAAGAAGGCTTCCTTGTCAATATTATTATCTTCTCTAATTGTTGCAAGTGATGTTTCCAATTCTTCTTCTGTGATTTGGCCGGCATCCTTTTTGGCAAATTCTTCCTTGATCAAATCTTTGATTTCTGCATCAGTTAGCTTTGGCTCTTCTTCCTCCATAGCTTCTTTGATATCTACTGTAAGGTCAGCTGGGTTGATTGTTGCTGCCTTGTGGTTTTCTTCATTAAGGCCAATTAGAAGGGCTTCTATGATCTCTTGTGTTTGGCTTTCTCCTAAGTTTTGATCCTTGGATATAGATTCTACTGAAGCTTTTACTTGGTCAAAATCAATTTCATTATTATTGTATGAAGCTAGAGCCTTTGCGATTTGATTGACTGGTTCTTTGTTTTCTACATTTTGGATATAGGCTTCTTTGTTAAGTTCTATGGCTGATTGGGATTCTTCTTTTAAAGTATCTGTAGAAATATCTTTGTCATCTGCTATTCTATCATCAGAAGACTTTGCACTTGTCTTCTCCTTTGCAGGATCTAACGGCAAAGGATCTTCGTCTTTTTCGGTGTTTTCTTTGTCATCTGATTTTTCTTCTGCTTGTCTAGTTTGTTCTTTGTAATATGGATTTGGGATTTCTTTGTTATTGTAAGTGAAAGATTTTGGATTGCCCTTTACTTTTGTACTTACTTCTATTTTTGCAATTTGGTCTTTCGGAATTTGCAAATTAAGACTTTGGGCAAAGTCCATTGTCTGAGTGTGTTCGTCTTTGATAACATATCCTTTTTCACTAGCTTGGTAGAAGTCGATTTTTACTTGAGATAATTCTTGATTTTGGTCAAGTTTGATGTCATAGGTGGTTTTTTCTGTAGGCAATATATAGTCAGTCCATGTGATCTCTGCTGGCTTTTCTCCTAGTAGAGATGAAGTTTTTTCCTTAAAGATAGCTTTTATTTGTTGAACTGGCTCTTCCTTTAGGGTCTGTATAGATTTGTTCTCTTGTCCATTTTCGCCCTTAAGCTCAAGTTTTTCTATGCTTAGGCTGTAGCTATCTTGTAAGTGGGCACCTATGCTAAATGTTAGATCCATAATAGGTGATTTATCATTGATAGCTGCCAACGCTTCATCTGTTAATTTTGCACTTAGGTAATAAACCAAGTCCTTATTTTCTGTTGTGACTCCTAGGGTTTCAAAGGAATCATTGGTGTATAGGATAGATGGTCTTTGTTCTTGGTATTTGATTTCTTCTTGGCTATGGTCGGTATGTATCTGACATACTTTCTCTAGCTTTAGGTCTTTTAGGTCAGTGTTTTGGCTTATGGCAAAACTTGCTGATATTTTGTCTTCTGCTCTTTTATCCTTGGCAATAACTTTTATTTGATAGTCGATCTGACCAGTCGTCTTGGATAAGCGTGCAGATTTTTCTATTAGATACTCATCCGTTTCCTTTTTTGTAATTTCTGTTTCTAATAGAGTTTGGTCTGTGACTTCATTGTCATTTTGACCTGTAGTATCAGCCTGAGCTAGTCCCATAATACTAGCTGAAGCCTTGTATTTTCTTGTTTTCGTATTGTCCAATCCCATGGCAAATAGGTTGGTTGGAAATACTAGGATAAAAGCCAAACATAGCGAAAATGCTTTTATCATAAAGTTTTGTAATTTCTTTCTCATAAATCCCTCTCCCGAATATTTTTCCATTAGTTTTAGTATTTTCTAAAATTAAAAATCCAAAATAGAGCTAACCTTAGCCCTTTGTTGGAATCATTATATCAGATTCAAGTAAACTTGTATATAATGTATTAAATTAGTCAAATATATAGAAAAGTGAAAGATGTTGATAAATAGACATTTGAGAGATTATAGAAAAAAATGAATTGATAAAATTTATGTTTTTTACACGAAAATACCCAATATTAATAAATTCTTGACAGCACAAGTACCCCGGATTCTACTTCCGGGGTTCTCGTGTCTATACAAGTATTGTGAAATTATCTATACTAATCTTCTTCTTTTGAAAGGAATACTCCTCATTTGGTAGAAGCCAAAGTATGCTAAGGCTGTTAGCATGACTGCTGTACCTAATAGAGCAAAGCCTATAAATGAACCAGGTCCACCTGTTATTGGTAGGCTAGCTTTGTAGTTTTTTATGATTGTGGTGTTATCTTTGATATTTATGATCTCACCATTTTCATTGACTTCAAAGCTTGATACTGAATCTTGCGGTTTTGCATATCCTCTTGGAGCATCTATTTCGATAACTTGGTATCTACCTTCTTCTAGTTTCTTCCACCCAAATTTACCTTGGTCATCAGATGTTTGGATATCACCATAATCCTTACCATCTTTTACAAGTTTGAATTTGGCACCTTGTAGTGGATCTTCTGATTCATCTACTTTTGTAAATTCAATGGAGTTTTCCTTGTTTACAAATTCTAGCATTTGCTCGGAAGGCTCTGGATTATCTGTGCTTGTATCACTGCATGCACATGGATCGTAGAATCTAGACCAGGTATTTGCTGTGTAGGTCACGCAAGAACCATCGTTAAAGGTATGAGTCAGATAGGACTGAGTCTCAAATGCTGTTGGCCTTGGCGACTCTAGTGTTCCTTCAATCTTAATTACATAAGTGTAATTATTGTTAGCTTCTAGTTCGACCCAGTATTGATTAGCATTATTATAGTTATAGATATCACCTAGGTATGTTAAGCCATATTGACCAGGATTATCAAAATCTATGCCGTATGAAGCTGGCAAGAGATTGTTGTTACTAGACCTATAAGTTTCAAAACTATCTATACTTACAGGAGTATTGGCCTCAAATAGGTATTGCTTGTTTTTAGAATTCACTCTATTGCTATTTACATAGGCTATCACAGTAAATTTATTTTCCTGTGGATCAAGCTTGTAGGTGTAAGCATTAAGGAAAGGCTTTGTATTATCTTTTTGATAGTGTGAGTAGTACACTGTCATATTATTTTTTACAAAGTTTGATCGACCAATGCTTATACTAAATTGTGGAGTGGAGTCTTTTTGTACTAAAAGTCTGTTTGGATACATTGGAGCTACTAATCTCATTGAAGAAACAGACTTATTTCTTATAGCATTGGTGAAGGTATAGGTGATAGTTTTTCTATCTTTTCCTATGCTAGCCTTGGCTATAGTACCGTCTCTGCCAATGATGTCGTACTTGCCATCTGAGCCGTCAGAGACATTACCAACTCCGTCTAAATCAAGGTTATCAGACAATCTTAGGGTGAATTGATCACCAGGGATTACTTTTGTTTGAGGATTTATATTTAGTGTAAGATTTGCTACTAAACCTTGACCGTAGTTAGGATAAACTTGGTATATATTACCTTCTGTTGAGTAAACATATGATTGGTCAATACTAATGCTATTTGATATATCTCGAGGGTTTGTTGGATCTGGCACTGAGTAGTCTTTTGTTATGTTTACTAATTTCTTTTCAGTATCCAAGATATATCCTGGTCTTGCCTTAGTTTCCTTAATCCAGTATTTGCCATAAGGAAGTTCTTCCCAAACCGCATATCCATCACTATTTGTAGTAGCAGAGTTTACTACATCTAGGGCGTTATCTTGATTTGTTAGATCAAATTTGTAGAGGGTAAATTCTACGCCTGCAAGATTTTCTCCATGATCATCTTCTTTGTGGACTTTTAGTTTACCTAGACCCTTTTGCTCGTTATAGATATAGTCATTTTCATTGTCTATATATTCTTCATATCCATTAGCAGTTTTAATATATACTTTTCCTGCTTCAACTTTGAAAGTCTTCACAGCTCCATCTGGTTTTCTGTATGCATCGCTAGCTGTTTCAGTTTCTATGATTTGGTACTCACCTGATGATAAGCCCTTAAATACTACTTGTCCGCTAGAATCAGATGTAGCAGTCTTACCAGTGTCGACAAATTTATTGTCTTTTAGTATTTGTAGTTTGAATACTGCACCTGGGAGGATTTGTGTGTATTCTTTACCGTTGCTATCTTTTGTTATTCCATATTTGGTAAAGGATACATCAACATTATCCAGATGATTTACAATATCATATTCAATCCATGTATTCGCACCATTTGGTTTGGTATTTGAAATTTCTACTTTTGAGTAGTCTTTTTGTGTAGCATTTTCTGACGCAGTTTCATCTTCTGGTTCTATGATTGTCACATTGCCACTTTCAATCTTAAGCCCTGTCCAGCCATCATTTAGAACAGCATAGCCATCTGGAACTGTTGTTTCTTTTAGGTAATATATTCCATCTGGTAGATTGGAGAAGTATAGGTAACCATCTGCATTTGTGAAGTACTCTGTATTCGAACTATCTTTACTTCTTATAGGTGTTTTTTTATCTTGTTGATAAAGAGTAAAACCTACATTACCAAGTGGCTTGCGATCTTGGTCAACTTTTTTGATTTTGAAGCTGCTATTTTGCTCGGTCTTGTTGTAGATAGTAATTGTACCTTTGTCTTTATCTATAGTACTTTCTTTTCCAAGGCCAGAAGTATCACCATTTTCTGTGATAGTAACTTTGCCAGTAGCGTCTACACTCACTTTCCAAGTAGCATTATGGTTAAAAATTCCGTTTGGAATAGTTTCTGTTAATGTCCATTTTGAGTTTAGTGGGAGGTTATCAAATACTGCAATACCATCTTTATTAGTTGTTACTTCTTTTTTTTCTCCTAATAATTTATCCTCTTTTAACGTAAACTTTATACCAGGAAGATTGTGATACTCACCGTCTGCTGCTAGAAGTTTTTTGCTTACTTCTAATTTTGCACCCTTTATATTTTTAGCCTCTATTGATAATTTATCATTATTAAATGATACTAACTTATTTCCATTACTGTCAACATTATTATGATTCTCATCAAATTCTACTTCGTAGTATTCTTGAACATAGTTACCACCTTCAAATTTTTTCTTAGATTCCTTAGATTCAATAAACTTCCTGCCTAAGTCTCTGTAAACTGTTGTGGTATCGTATAGGTATCTAACAGTTTCTTCTTGTGGAATAGGTTGTTTGTAGTTGTATCCAATATCATTTACTGCACCTACCACGTAATTTTTTAATAGAGGAATATCTTTTTTTTCTATTTTCTCTATACCTGTCTTTATCTCAAAACTAAATTTTTCTAATAGTTTATATCCGCTTGGTGAAGAAACTTCTTCAACTGTATATTTTCCAGGTTTTAAATAAAGTTCTTGTTCAGCACCATTAGATGTGAATTCTTTTATAACTACTCCATTTTCATCTCTAATTACGAATTTTGCATCTTTAAGAGCTTGTCCATCTTCTTTAATTTTGTTAAATTTGAATGGTTTAATTACCTTTCCAGTAATCATATTTTGCCATTGGTCACCATGTGCGTAAGAGTCTCCTGGTACTCCAATATCTCCATTCTTAGCTTTTTCCTTTGTATTCCAGTAAGCTTCAATTAATACAGAGTCAGCTTTTTCTTGGTTCCAACCTTGAGCACTATTCACTCGATTCAGTAATTCAGTTGCGTTTGAGCTTGGAGCTATATATTTTCCACTAGATGGACTTCCATACAAATCCCAAGCTTGTTTTGAATATGTGAAATAATTCACTACATACTTAACCATTTCATAGTATTGAAAATCATCTAGGTTTTTTTCTTCTCTTAACTGCTCTGCATAATAGAATGTTTTTTTCAATCTATCTTCAATTACTTCTGGTGTAAATCTCGTGTAGTAAGTTCCACTACTAGATTGAGGTAATCTCTTTTTTAAATTTTCTAGTGTAGCTGTTTCTTTATGAATTTGATATGCATCATCTTTCCAGAATTTATCACTTACAGGTGATGGTACACCTGGGTTTATACAGAATACCATATCATAGTTTTCGTATACACGGTATGCATAATCACCTTCGTTCTGACTATATCTCCATGTCTTACCTGTTCTAACAGGTCTAAATTCCATTCCTATATGGAATCTATCATTTTTTTCTTCAATTGATAATTTACTAATTGAAGCTGTCTGTTCTCCACCATAGCTTCCCCCAGCATAATCTAATCTCTCATTAAAATTAATTTTTATGCTAGATTCAGAATTTGGGTCATCCACTGTATTTGTGAAAATATAGTTGATTACAGTACCTGGTTTTAGTGTGCTGGTAACTTTAGATAATCCATCTCTGAATGAGGAGTCACTATTTGTTGTGGTTTCATATTTTCTAGTAAATGAACCGTCATTATTAGGTTCAAGGACTTCTATATATGCCGATAGCTTTGTTTGCTTAGAATTAATGAAATTAGCATTTAAAACATCACTTCCTAGACTTCCTTTTGAAACAAGTCTATCATCATCTTGTAATCTTAAAGTCTCGGAAACTTGCCACTTTATCTTTTCTTCATTATTTGTAAACTGACCGTAAATCGATCTTGATTTATCAGCGTAAACTCGAGTGCTATATTTGTCATTATTAATTCCATAAGTATAGGCTGGTAATCTTGTATCTACTACATTAAAGCCCTTCTCGAACTTGGCTGCTACTGCATCTCCACTTTTATATGGAATTATCCAAGGCATGGCAGCCACTAACTTAGCCCAATCATCTTTGAATTGTTGAACTATTGTATTGATATAATTATTATCTGGAGTTAACCTTAGCCCCAAATCATAAAAAGTAAATCTAGCTGCATCAGTTGGTGTAGCTTCTACATGAATTATTAAATCTTTTGGAAGACTTGATTTTGGGATATCAAAGTTGTAAGTCAAAAGATTTTTTGTAGGCGAAGCTTTCAAAGTTCCTGTGTTAATTGTTGTTCCTGTTTCAGAAGAAACACCTTCACGGACTTTGGATGCATTAGCATTTGTAGAAATATCATTTCCTAAGTAGTCTCTAACTGTTACTTTATAATTTGATAATTTTTGATTTTCTGGAGCATATAGTGATACTCCCAAATTTTGGTAGTCTAAGTGGTCTAGGTTAACTTGATCAGTTTCAACTCTTATGTCCCAGTTAACAGTGTTTTTTGAAGCATCATAGTATTGATATGTCCAATAGTCTACATTATAAGGATATGTCCTCGTTAGGCCTTGTTGTTCTGTAGGAGTCTTAACTGGAACTTTTCCTCCTGGAAATGCTGTTACAACTGGTGAGTCATCATCAGCTCTTACAGTCATAGTTGGCATAGACTTTCTTAGCATATTTTTTGGTTTTACACTAATATTGATGTCAATTTGTGAAGCATCGCCAATTTTTGATGTGTTAAAGGCTAGCATTTGATCTATATCTATATTCTTGCTAACTTTAAGAGCTTCTGGGAAAGTGTATCTAATTTTATTTTCTGCTTCTATATATTTAGCTGTGGCAACAACCTTGCCATTTGCATCTGTTAATGGTTTAAGTTCATTAGAAGCTGGATATAGGTATGGTCCAATGTTTACATCAAAGTGCCAATTAGCAGGAATTTGCCAATTTGGAACAGCTAAGACATCCATTTGTGTTCGAAGTATAAATTGCTTATTAGCAAATCCATCAGATGCTACAAATACATCACCTGTGGTTTTTTCTTCTTGAGCTTTTGAGATTAGATTTTTGATAGCTTCTTCGTTTTCTGTATAGATTCTATCTACATCTTCATTGCTAAGGCCATATTTGTCTTCCAATTCGTACATATAGTTTTGGAAGTCTTCTATAGTTATTCCTTCTTCTTGAAGTTTCTCGCTTACTAGTCTATCAAGATACTCAGAAGGTATCTTAGCTTCTGGACCGGCTAAAGCTTTTTCTACATTTCTATTTCCATCATTAGAAGCTATAGCTTTTTCAATGTCAGAAACATTTAGCTTAGCTACTTTGTGCTTCGCATCATTTAGACCAGAAATCAAAGCATTGATTATCTCTTCTATCTGACTAGATTCTAAATTATATTCGCTAGCTATTTGACCAATAGATGCTTGTAATTCATCTAAGTATATTTCGTCATTATTATAAGCTTCTAGGGTTGATGTAATATCATTAATAGCTTCTTCTAATTCGTTTGTTAGTCTAGATTCATTGTTTAGTTTTGCTATATAACCATCTTTGTTGATAGCTATAGCAGATACCTTATCTTCGGTTTTTGAATTTGAAGAAAAATCTAGGTCTTCTTGGTCTGATATGATATCGTTGGAAGAGTTTGACCCTGATTCGTTATTAGAAGATTCACCTATGGTTGGGTCTTCTTTTTTTGTCTTTGAATTCGTAGAAAAATCCTGCTCCTTTTCATCTGCTATGATATCATTGGACGAGTTTGACCCTGACTTGCTATCAAAAGAATTATCTGTTGATGTTTCTGCTTTTTCGGTATTTGGATTTGCAGAAAAATCTTGGTCCTTATTGTGTGCTATGCTATCATTGGAGGAGTTTGTCCCTGATTTGTTATTAAAAGAATTATCACTTGATGTTTCTGCTTTTTCAGTATTTGGATTTGCAGAAAAATCTTGGTCCTTATCGTGTGCTATGATACCATTGGAAGACTTTGACCCTTCATCTTTATCAAAAGATTCAGCCGGCAGAGGATCTTCATCTGATTCTTCCTCATTGCTTGAAGTAATTTTATAGTCTGGGTTTGCTATAGTTTTGTTGTTAAATATAAAGTTTTGAGGATTTACATTTTCTCTTACTGTTGATGTAAATTTTATTCTTGCTAATTGTCCGCTTGGGATTTGCAATTTTAATTCTTTGGTAAAAGGAATGGTTTGACTATATGTTTTATTTATTACATAACCTTCTTTCTTTGCTTGGTAGAAGTCTATGTTGATTTGGGAATTTTCTGTAGCTTGATTATCATCAGGTTGAAGTTTATAAATGAATTCTTGATCATCTTTAGCTAAAATAAAATCTGTGTAGGATATAGTAGCTGGACTATGTCCAAAAAGATTAGAAGATCCTGGATTATATATAGCATTAATATTGCTAGTTGAATCTTCATTTTCTAGCAAAGCAAAATGTCCACCATGGTTTTGATCATCTATTATTAAGCTATATCTTTGTTGATAAAGTGCTTGCTCACCATCAAGTATTGCATAATCTAGAGCAAAAATATCAGTAGGATTTTCTATTTCTTCTAATGATTTTAGCGAATCATCACTTAATTTTGCACTTATGTAATAAACGGTGGTATTATCATCATTCGCTGTAGAAAGACCAAATGTTTCAATATCTTTGTCTCTTTCTAATATTGATGGGCTATTTTCTTTGTAGGATATTTCTCTTTCATATCCATCAGCACTTAAAGCTGTGACCTTTTCTACTTTCATATCACTAAGATTTGAATTTATTGCAAATACTATGCTTTGATTATCGCCACTTGCTTTTTCCTTATTTGTTACAGCAATTTTATATGTAATAAGTCCTGTAGTTTTTGAAATACTGGCTGATTTTTCTATAAGGAAATCATTAGTTTCTTCTATGGACCTATCGCTTGCTAAAACTTGCTTGTTTTCAATAGGCTTGTCAATCAAGTCATCGTTACTTGTCATATACAGACCAGTAAGACCCATAATGCTCTTATTTCCATCATAAGTTTTGTCATCTATACTCGTCATTGCCGATGCCATAATTTGGCTTGGTAAGGTTAGAAACAATACTAAAACCAACGACGTTACTTTTAGAAATAAATTCTTAATATAATTCTTCATAAAACCCGTTTTCCTTTCATATATTCCGAATTAAAATCAACTACAAATATAGCTATTAAAAAAACACTTAGTGCTTTCTATTATCAATAAATTAGATATAATCGATATGTAATATATAGCATAGAAAACAATACTTATAAATGAAAACATTTTTATAAATATTTATTCATCCTATACTGGATAAAGAAAAGCTACATTAGCTGTATTAATTTAATTATTTATTTTATTATACAGTATATGAAAAATTAATTACACACAATATATTTATTTTTTAATTATTTTTGTTAAAAACCCAACAATCATAAAAATAATGTAGTATTTTAGTCGGATTAAAAAATAAAGATAAAAAAATCACTAGGCATAAAATTTTAGAAAAATAGTAGTATTTGATAGATATAAATAAGTAGAATGACAAAAAAAGTGAGCTAGTTTGTGAGGTTCTATGGTAATTGAAAGATAACATACTAATGAATGTTTCATAAATAAAGATCCTTCGGCCTGCGGCCTCGAGGATGACATAAGTAGAGAATAGACTCTTACTCCTAAACCCTGTCATTCTGAGCTTTTGCGATGAATTTCTTGGATAAACAGTGCTTTATGAGATCCTTCGGTCGCGTTCGCTCCCTCGAGGATGACAAGTGGGAAGTTTCATTTACATATTCAAATAAAGAGAGTTAGCGCAACCACAAGCTCTTGTCATTCTGAGCTTCTGCGAAGAATCTCCTGGCTGAATAGTGCTGTATGAGATCCTTCGGTCGCGTTCGCTCCCTCGAGGATGACAGGGGTGAGAAGTGACATTTACGTATTCAAATAAACAGAGTTAGCACAACCACACCCCCTTGTCATTCTGAGCGAATGCGAATAATCTCCTATACAAATCATTCGTACAGGATGACAAGGTGGCTATTTTCCAAAAAAAATAAGACCCCTGGTTTCCCGGAGGCCTTAGTTCTTATTTTAGAGTATTTAGTAAGTCACTTCTTAGTTCTAGGTTTTCTAAGTAGTGGGCTATGGATGGGTATTCTCTTTTGACTTCTTCTTTTGTCATTGTTGTTTGCTTTCTTTCTAGAGGGTCTAGGGTTACAGTTACAACATTTTCTAGTTTTTTATAAACTTCTTTGGAGAAATCTTCCTTAACCATCACAAAGTGTGGGCTTACGTAGTCTTTATTTTTTTCTTGGTTTTCTTTTATTGTTTTCTTTGTATTTTCGTCAAATTTTTCTACATCGTCCAAAAGCTTGTCGATTTTTGCTAATTCTTCTGGATGTTGGTCTAGGTAGTTGGCTTCTTGGCCAAGTTCTACTTGTCTTAGGACTTCTAGTATTTGACTTGTTTGATCATTTAGAGTCTTTATTAAGCTTTGAGCCTCTTCTTCTTTTGTAGATTCAGCCTCTGTTGTTATGAGCTTATTGTATTGGTCAGCTGTTACAACTTGTTTTAGGGTTTGTTCTATTTCTCCCTTGATTCTTTCAAGTTTATTTGTAAGTTCAATGGCTGTTAACTCTTTTGAACTTTCTGATTTTTCTTCGCTCTTTGACTCATTCATTATTGTAGCTGGCAATTGAGCTTCATTTTCCTGTAAGATTTGGCTAATTTGTCCGCTTATTGAGTTGATTTGTTGGGTCAATTCTTGAGCTTGGACTTCTTTTGTTTTAGCCTTGTTATCATCAACAGTTACTGTTTTGACTTCGCCAAGCTTTTCTTCTAGTTTTTCATCTGTTTTGCTAGTTACATCGGTATCTTGGTTTTTTTCGTTTGCTACAAGAGTTGTTTGGATCTCTTTACTTGTATCGATTAAATCCTCGGTTAAATCTTTTGCCTGAACTTCTTTTGTCTTGTCAGTTACTAATAATTCTTCTTTACTAGCTGTCTTATTGTTTGTGACAATAGCATCATTTATTTGGTAAGCTTCATTGCTTGGCATTGCTTTTGTAGTAAATGATAATTTTACTAGGCTGTGAGGTGCGATTTCTAGGTCTTTAATAGATCCTAGGTCATAGGAATTTGATTCTTCTAGCTTGTAACCCTCGCTTGTAAGATGATAAAAATCTAGGCTTAATTTTTGATTTTCAACACTTTGGTTGGGGCTGACATTTAGGATATAGTCAGTTTTTATAGGCTCATTAGTATTGTTTACTAGGCTATCTGTCCAAGATATAGTTTCTGAGTCAGTTAATAGACCTGATAGGCCTAGGTTTGTTGAATCTTTCTTTACTTCTTCGACTTCTAATTTGTCTGCATTTATCACTAGCTTTGCATCAATATGCGTGTGGTCTTTGTAGTCATCGCCATCTACAAGGACTAGATCAAATGATAGGTTGTCTGTCATTCCTTCTTTGATGTCAGCTGTTAGTTTTAGTTTGCTTTGATCTTTTAAATCTACTTTTATAGCCTTAGCCAAGTCTGTGTCAATGCTTCGACCTTCTAGGCTTAGGTTTTCAATATTGCTTTGGCCTAATTGGTATATATAAGCGATTAGATTTCCTTTTGCTTGGTCTTTATTGATGTTAATATCATAGGAAATTTTCCTGCCATCTTCTGATAGGCTCATTGTTAGAGATTTTTGGTAAGGGATGGTTTCTAGCTTTGTTTCTGTAAGAATAATATCAGCTTGGTCTTCTTCGCTTGCAAAAGCTGCCACTGGGCTTACTATAGCCAGGGCTAAGGCTAGGGCTGTGTATTTTCTTAATCTTTTTCCTGTATTTTTCATGAGTCCTCCATATTGACTATATAGTACCACAAAGCTAGGCTAAATTGCAATCATTTTCTTATTCTCCCCTGGTTTGAGGAGCTAAAGTTTTGGCTAGTTCTTCTCGTAATTCTTCTTGAACCATGACAAGTTCTTTTTCTGCTTCTTTTCTTTGGTTTTTGGCATCTTCTTGAATTTGCATAGATTCTTCTATGGTTGCTATAAGATTTTGGTTGACTTCTTTTATGGTTTCAACATCTATGGTAGACCTTTGGGCTTCTTTTTGGATTTCTACTGTTGAATTTCTCAAGTTTTCAGAGTTCCTACGCAAAAGCTCGTTGGTTGTATCTGACACTTCCCTTTGCATTTTTACTATTTCTTGTTGGCGGTTGAGGCCTAGGGCTATGACAACTTGGCTTTTCCAAAGTGGGATTGTATTGTTGATAGAATCAGTGATTTTGTCAGCTAATAACTGGTCGTTGTTTTGGATCAGCTTGATTTGTGGAGCTGTTTGCAAGGCAACAGCCTTGGATGTCTTAAGGTCAAATATACGTTTTTCAAAACGGTTGACATTTTCTTCAAAGTCACGCACTATTTGCATGGCCATAGGTTCGTCAGAATTTTCAGCTTCTTTGTAAAGCTTTGGTAAGGCCTCGCTTCTCATCTCTTCTATGGCTTCTTCACCTGCTATGATGTATCTTTCTAGATCTTTGAAATATGCTATATTTTCTTCATAGAGCTTATCAAATACACCAATGTCTTTAAGTAGGCTCATACGAGCTGTCTCAAGCTGGGCAGATATCTTGTCAATTTGGGTTTCCATATTTTGATATTTGGCCAAGTATTTTTCAACTTGTTTTTTTGGTCCGCCAAAAAACTTGTCTAGGAAAGATTTCTCGCCAAAATTTTGAATGTCGGCATCATTTACCTTCACTAGCAAATCACGCATCAAATCCCCTACTTCCCCAGTATCTTTGGACCTTACTTCAGATAGGATTTCATCAGAAAACTTTGCTATACCTTTTTGGGCATTGGTCCCATAGATAGATGACAGGCTGGAATTTCTAAGGTCTATTTGATTTTTGATTTGGTCGATTTTTTGCCTGTCTTCTGGACTCATGTTCTGTACTCTTTTTTCTGTTACTTCTGCAAGCTCGTTTTTGTCTAATATGATATCGGTAGTTTTGCCACTATCTTGCATCAAGTTGTCTAGAGAATAATCTGCCATAATTTGCTCCTTATTTTATAATCTCCATTAATTCTTGCATTACTTCTATGTTTGGCATTTGCATGATTTTTGTTACTTGATTTGCCATGCCTTTTACTTGAAAATCTTCTGGGTTTTCCGTGCCTGCTACTATTGTTCTAAATCCATGTTCTTTCCATGCTAGGGCTTGGATGTCCTTATCCATGAGGGCGTTTAGGCCAACTTTGCCATTTTCTGTAAGGGCAATGTAGACGTGGGAAGACCAGACAGTTGGTTCTGGATATAGGATTATAACATCGTCCTTAATCTTGTCATACATTTCTGGCTCTTGCTTGGAAAACTCCAAAAGCTGTGATTCGTAGCCAGCTATAATTGGGAAAGATCCCAAGCCCTGGCGAAGGAATTGATTGAACATATCTATAGATGATGTCTGCATATAGCCAATTTGATTGTAAATTCGTTCTATATCAGAAGCTACATTGTCAATTGAAGCCATGGTCACGGGTTTGTTGCCATTGAGGGCATTGGCCAAAAGGCCTAGGAACATATTGCCGGAGTTTGATTGGTTGGGATCTGTTGTATCGACAAGTATTGGTCCATAAAGTTCTGATAAACCTATATCATCCCAAGTCTTTTCCTCTACCATGAGATTGGCAAGCTTTACCATATCTATGTAGTGGACCCCCTCATCTTCTCTTACAATCCCCTCTTTGATAAGAGCATCGACTACAAGCTTTCTGGAGTATAAAACTATGGGAGTGTTGAAAATTATCTCGTTTTGCAAGTCCTTGCCACCATGTTTTCTAAAAAGTTCTAGGGCAAGCTGGCTAGATGGCCACAAGTAATCCTTGCCTTCCGTATCAACTTCTGCCATAGCAAGGGAGCCTTCCTTGCGGTAGTCCATGGATAGGCCGTAGGATTTCTTGACCTTGTCCTTAAAATTTTGGTTTTCTACAAGGGGAATCTTTTCACCGCCAATAAAACCAGATATTTCTACCTTCTCTGGAGCCTGCTTAGTCCAGTACATATAGCCACCAGCTAGGGCTATGACTAAAAGTAGGACCAAAAATCCCCATTTTTTCTCTTTCATTTTATCTCTCCTCCAAGCTTAATAGTTTGCTCAAGTAGGTCTGTCTCCACCTCAAGTTGGTTAATCTTGTCTTTATGGTAGGAGTCACGTTGTTTGGAAAAAATTTCATTTAATAAATCTAGTGACTGATTGGACTTATCTTTGATCTCGTTGAACTTATCCAAACTCACATTGGATTTTTCCAAGTCGCTGTAGTTTTTGACGATTTCACTTGCAGTTTTTACATAATAGTCCAAGAAATACCTAGATCTAGATATTTCCCTTGGATTTTTCTCTAGGTAAAATCTTATGTCTAGGCAAGTTTTGATAAGTTTGCCAATTTTGCCACTGATTTCTTTATCATTGATGTCTGCATTTAAGGCCTTTAATTTTCCTATGTCATCTTCAAAATCTTTATAGATTTGATTGATTTCTTGGCCATTTTCTAGGGCTTCTATGTCTGTGTTGCCTATCATTATCTTTGGTTTGCTGATTAGGTAAACTCCAACATAGACACCTACCGCAAGGATGGCTGCCACTATAAAGTGCCATTTAAGACCCAAAAGCAGGGCGAAAAAAGTTAGTAAAGAGACCAAAAGTGCCTTAAAGTTTCTAAGAGATTCCTTCATTAATTGTATCCTTTTACATTTTGGAAGGCCTTTATCATATCGCTTCTACCATCAAATACTCGAGCCTTTGACATTGTTGCTATCTCTTCTAGGTCCTCTTTCCTGGCATCTCCAAAGAGGATGCTAAAGATTGGCACATCGTAGCCCAGACTTTGGTAGGATTCTTTGAGTTGGTCAAAGTCCATTGGACCATTTGGCATACCATCGCTTAGAACAACTATGGCTGGACTATAGTCCTTTAGCTCATCCTCGTTGTTTTTTAGTATGGATATAGCCTCGTCAATAGCTTCATACATAAAGGTTGCTGTTTCTGGCCTGTAATTTTCTGATAATTCTTGGTAGAGGTTATCAAGTTCTTCCCCATTTCCACTAGCCATCAATTCCCCTAGAACCATATCTGAGAAAGGCAGTATATATGTCAAGTCTTTGCTGGTTCCTAAAAGTAGGTTGGCCTTGGCATTTTCTGGTACTAGAACTTGCTCTAACGCCTCATTCATTTGTTCATAGCCGCCATTTCCTCCCATAGATCCAGAATAATCTAGGACATAGATAGTAAAGGCTGGTTTTTTGAACTCACTTTGGTACATATTGAGGGCTTCCATGATTACTTCTGCCTTTGGAAATCTAATCGGACTTATGGTTTTATCCAAGTCTATGCCCCAGTCTTTTTTGTAGATATCCCTGTTTTCTTCACGAACTGTACCATAGGCAGATCTCTTGCCAGTTTTTTCAATCTGACTTTGAGCCTCATCGGATAGGAGATATTCTTGAAATTTCTTGAAGGCTTCTTCCTTTGCACTATCATTTTTGTCCACATAGGCAAGGGGCGAATCTGATATAGATAGGCCATCTACTGGATAAACCAGGTAAAGAGTTTCTTTGCCCTCTTCTTCCAAGGCCTTGTTGGTTGCAATTACTAGCTGCTCGTAGTTTACCATGGCATCGTAATCGCCTGATAAAAACAGTTCTGTAAGCCAGTTTGACGAACCAGAGGACCTTTCTACTCCTGCAAGTAGGGAGGTAATTTCATTTTGCAAGTCTTCATTTGCTAAGTCCTCGCTTGTAAGACCGTTTTTGTCAGCTGCTAGGGCATTTAAAAATCCTAGGTAGGCAGATGCACCAGAGTTTGACTGGGTTGCTGATGTCATGGTAAATTTTAGTTTGCCGGAATTTATGGCATCTATTATTTCTTTGACAGTCACATCCTTTCCTACAAAGCCGAGGTCTTCGGCCAAGGACTTCTTGATGCCAAAAACAACCGGACTTTGGGATGTGGTTTCTTGGTATTTTAAGATGTGGTTGGTATCTCCCATATTTAGCCAAATAGATGAAGCTGGCCAAACAGCATCGTAAGCAATGTCAGGGTCGCTTAATAATCTCATGATGTCCAAGGACCCCAAATAATCTATTTCTATATTTTGCTTATTTGCCTTGGCATATTCTTCAATGATAGGCTCAAGTTCCTTGTTTTCAGAACCTGCCACAATCTTTAGCGTCTCCCCAGAGCTTTGGGAAGTTTGAAAATGAGAACTAGAATTCTTTTCTTCTGGAGTAGAAGAACAAGATACAAGTAAAATTAGTGATAAGAGAACTGATAATATTTTTTTCATGGCCTTCTCCTTGAGTATTTCTATTATAATTATACCATCCTAGGCCTTTATTTAATCGACTTTACATAGATTTAACATTTGGATTTGGGCAAAGAAAAAGACTGGAAGATTCCAGTCAAATTATTTTCCTATTTTTTCTTCCCTACCATAATAGAATAGGTATTGTTGGGCATAGCCAGCATTTTCGCCAAAAATATCTCTTGCATAGTTATCAACCAATTTTTTTGGTACTTCATGGCCAATAAATAAGGTCTCCATAACTCTCTTGATCCATACATCAACTGGGAAAGTCTCTCTGCGATGGAAGGTAAAGAGCAAGATGCAATCGGCAACTTTTGGACCAATGCCTGGCATTTCCATTAATTTTTCTTTTAAATCTAAGCTATCAAGGGTCATATCGCGTGCGAAATCTAGGTAACCATCTCTAATCATCTGGCTTGCCTTTACAATTCTCACATCTCTAAAGCCTACCCTAGCGTATTCTCTAAGATCCGCTGGGTCAACTTCTGCTAGGACCTCCGGCCTTGGAAAGGAATAATAGGCGCGGCCCATGTATTCTCCTATGTAGGTCCCATAACGTTCGCTTATAATCCTTACAGCTTTTTTTATCCTTGCTATGCCATTGTTAGCAGAAATGATAAAGGATATTACTGTTTCAAACATCTCCTGGTTTAGGATTCTTATCCCATAGCCATAGTCACTTGCGACTTTTAGGTTTTCATCGTAAGAAAGTTCCTCTTTGATTTTCCCATAGTCAGTCCCCAAATCAAAGTAATCATAAAAGTATTCATAAAAATCTTCTAAAGATACATTTCTGATTAGGACATAATCTTCTTTTTCCCAAAGATTTATTATCATATTCAAAAACACTGCTGTGTAAGATCCATCTTCTTCCTTGTGGAAGTTGAAGGCTTGGCCACATTCAAATATATGGGTGGGATTGAAGGAGTCTTCCCTAAGGATTAGGCCATCAGGAGATTCTACTATATCAAGTTTTCTTTTTTCTTTTGTTTTATAATACATCTATCTAACCCTAACTGCGTGGATTGCAAGTCTTTGGTCTTCGTAGTCGTATTGGCAGGTTGATAGGGTGATGATTTGGTCGTCTTCCTTGAAGGTTGGACTATCAAGTAAGACTTCTGAATTGCTTCTTAGCTGGTTAAAGAAAGGCACCACATCGTCCCTATTAGTAAAGTATAGGGTCCTATATTGGTAGTCAGCTGGTATACCGTAGGCTGAGAAAATCTTATATTCTCTAAGCTCATTTAGGGTTGCCAAGTAGACTGTTTGGTGCTTTTCTGCAAATTCTTGTTTTCTGTATTGGTCAAGTGGAGTAAACATTGATTTGATTTCCAAGTGGTGACCGTAGATTACTGTATTGTCATCATTGAAATCTGGTGTATTGTTCATATCAATGAATATTGAACCAGCAATATCATACTCCTTGTTAAGACCACGTCTGAGATAGAAGTCGTTGTCTGGACCTTGGACTACAGGATAGGAAACATCTGCTCCTGGTATGTCTATAAAGCCTATGATATCGTCATTGTTATATTGTTTTTTCAAGGCATTTATGATTTTTGCATAGTGTTCTTGCTTTTTGGTGTACTCATCTTTGTTGTCGAGATTGACTTCAGTTTCACTTTCTTCAACCCCTGTTTCTTCTTCAACTGATTTTACTATGTCAGATATTTCTTTGTTGTTGTGTGCATTGGTTCTATAGTCTAGGAGCCTTTTGCCTAGGATAGCAATGCAGGCTAGTATTATAAGGATTAGGATAAATCTAATCACGCTCATTATTTTAGATTTCATTTTGCCACCTTTAAAATTTTCTTACTATTAGTATAATATACTATAATGAGCTAATTATGAAAATATAGGAGAAAAAAATGAAAGATTACAAATTATTTGTAGGAACTATTTGTCCTTATTGCAGAAAAGTCGAAAACTTTATGGAAGAAAATAATATCGAAATTGAAATAGTGAATATAGAAGAAGATAGAGAAGCTATGAATGAACTCATAGAAAAAGGTGGCAAAAGACAAGTGCCATGCCTATACCATGATGGAGAATACATGTACGAATCTGATGATATCATCAAATTCTTGGGACAAAATTAACTTATAGGAAAAATATGATTAAATTAATAGCATCCGACATAGATGAAACCCTAGTAGACAAAAATAAAAATGTGCCCCAAAGAAATAGAGAAGCCATAGCCAAGGCCCAGGAAATGGGGATTGTAGTTATGCTAGCAACTGGTCGTGGCCCATACGAACTACACGATATACCAAATCAGGCTGGTGTCATAGACGAAGATAGGTTTATAATTTGCTGTAACGGTGCAATCATAATTAAGGCCCTAGAGAGAGAAATTGTATCATCACTTCCACTAGAATTTAAGTATGCAAAGGCAGTCTTTGATTATTGCAAAGACAATAATTTGCAAGCTTACATCTATACTCTAGATAAGAAATATGCTATAAACCTTGACCCTATTGAAAGAAATCACATATATACCAACGATAGTAAGGTTATAGAAATCAAGGATGGAAATATTGATTTCTTGGAAGATGAGCTGATACTTAAGGCCTTGATAAAAGATACAAATATAGACTTCTTGCACTCACTAGAAGTAGATATAGCAGCTATTACAAATTATGATGTCGAGATTGCCTACTCTTCTGATATGTTTATGGAAATAAATGCCAAGGGTGTGGACAAGGGAATCGCCCTTAAGAAAGTCTGCGACCACTACGGTTTTGACATAAGTGAGACTCTCACAATTGGTGATAACTACAATGACGTTGCCATGTTAGAGGCAGCAGGAACATCAGTTGCTGTTAATAATGCCCATCTTCAAGTTAAAGATGTAGCAACATATGTGACAGATGCGACCAATGAAGAGGGAGCTGTTGGCGAAGCTATAGAAAAATATGTTTTGAATAAATAAGCAAAAGATCCACTCAGATTTGAATGGATCTTTTATGTTGCTTACAATCTTTCGTCAGTTGCTATTACATTTACTCCTGTGTCTAGGAGATTTTCTATAACTACATCTCCTATATGAACTGGAGCTTTGATTTCTGTCTGGTTGATTTTTTCCATACATTCAAAGATAAGTCCTTTTGGGATGGCTGTTTCTGTCTTTACTGGAACACTATAGGCATCATTGCCACTTATTTTAACTGTAGAGCAAACCATTCTCTTTGGATCTTTGATCTCGTCTCTTACATAGATTTCTCCACGTTTACAGTTGTTTCCTTCAATATTTGTAATCTCGTCACCGTCCATGGTTACTACTACTTGGCAACCCAAAGGACAGTTTATACATGTAAATTGCTTTTTCATACTTCCTCCAATTGTATTGTGACTTTCTTAGTATCTGTATCTATATCATCTTTTTTAAGTCTTAATAGTTCCATTTCACCAGGAGCTAATACTCTTTTTTTGCGTTCTATAATGCACTTATCATCAGTATAAACAGCTATTTTTCTAGATGGATATACATTATTTACTCTGAATTTTACTATGATAGAATCGTCCATATTTTCATAGTCTAGGTATTGTGGAAGTGTGTAGGATACTCCATCTCCAGCTACCATTTCTATTATCTTTTCGCTAGTGTGAGTATATTCTCCCTTGATATAATTTGATGCATTTACTGCCGCTTGTTCACTTTCTTCTGATACGAAGTCTACTAAGTCGTGAACGTGGAGTACGTTACCTGCTGCAAATACACCATCTACGCTTGTCATTAGTTTGTCAGATACATAGGCACCCTTTGTCTTTGGGTCAAGCTTGATGTTTGCTTCTTTAGTAAGTTCATTTTCTGGTAATAAGCCTACTGAAAGTAAAACTGTATCACATTCTATGAATTTTTCTGTTCCTTCTATAACTCTTAGGTTCTCATCAACCTTTGATAGGTAAACACCCTCTACCCTGTCAGTTCCCTTTATGCCAGAGATTGTTGTTGAGTAGTAAAGTGGGATGTCATAGTCGTGCAAACATTGAACTATGTTTCTCTTTAGACCACCTGAAAATGGCATAAGTTCTGCTACACATTCTACTTTAGCTCCCTCTAGGGTCATACGACGAGCCATGATAAGGCCTATGTCACCAGATCCTAGGATTACGACTTTCTTGCCTGGCAAATATCCTTCTAGGTTTACTAGTTTTTGAGCTGTACCTGCACTATAAACACCTGCTGGTCTGCTTCCTGGAGTGTTTAGGGCTCCTCTTGGACGTTCCCTACAACCCATAGCTAGGATGATTGCCTTTGGCTTTATTTCAAACATACCACGTTCTTCATTCATTAGAAGTAGTGTTTTGTCTTCGTGCATATCCATTACTATGGTATTAAGCATTATGTCTATGTCACGTTCTCTCGCTTCTTTGATGAATCTATGAGCGTATTCTGGACCTGTAAGTTCTTCCTTAAATCTTTGTAGGCCAAATCCATTGTGGATACATTGGTTTAAGATACCACCTAATTTGTTGTCACGCTCTACAACTAGGATGTTTTTAATTCCCTCATCATATGCTTTTACAGCGGCAGAAAGTCCTGCAGGACCTCCACCAATTATTACTAAATCATAATCGCGCATTTGTTTCTCCTTACTTAACTCTCTTTTCAATGTATGTGGATTTGTTGCCTTTTTTGGTTATTTCTTCTTGATCCACTCCAAGTTCATGGGATAGAATTTCAATAATAGATGGAAGGCAGAATCCACCCTGGCATCTACCTGCTGTTGCACGGCAACGTCTCTTGATGCCATCAACTGTAGTCGCTCCAACTGGTGCATGGATTGCATCTATGATTTCACCTTCTGTGACTTTCTCACATCTACAGATAATCTTTCCGTATTTTGGATTTTTCTTTATAAGTTCGTTGTGTTCTTCGGCAGTCATTTCACTTGTTTTTGGTATAGGATTTCTGCCTGCTTTAAAATCAGGATTTTCTGCTAATTCTAGAGAGTCTTTTACCAAATTTGCCATGTATTTACCTATGGCTGGTGCTGATGTAAGGCCTGGAGATTCGATACCTACGCAGTCAAAGAATCCTTTCTTAGTCTCTTGTAAGATGAAGTCTCCGCTAGTTTCGTGGGCTCTGTTACCAGAAAATGATGTGATTACTTGGCGTACTGGAACGTTATCTACTGTATCATTTACCTTATCTATTACTTCTTCTATAGCTTTTCTTGTTGTAACTAGGTCAGCCTTATCATCTACAAAGTCAGATGTTGGACCTATGAGGGTGTTTTCATCTATGGTAGGTGATACTAAGATTCCCTTACCTTTTTCTGTTGGCAAGTTGAATAGTACGTGGTTTACGTATCCTGCTGTAGCCTTATCTAGGAGTAAATATTCTCCACGACGAGCTCTGATTTCAAATTTGTTATCAGCCATAACCATATCATGGATAGCATCTGAGTATAGACCAGCTGCATTTACAACAGCCTTTGTTTCTATTTCTTCCCCGTCTTTAGTTTTTAATATGTAATGGTCATCAACTTCTTTTATTTCGACTATTTCTGCATTTAATTTGTATTCTACACCATTTAGATTTGAACCTTCTGCGTAGGCTACATTCATCAAAAACGGATCTACTATACCAGCTTCTTTGCTGTATAAAGCTGCATATACGTCTTTTTCTACGTGAGGTTCCATCTTTAGAATTTCCTCATTGTAGATTATTTCCATGCCTGAAACTCCATTTTCTATACCTTGGTCATATAGCTTTTGTAGTTTTGGGAAATCTTCTTCTCTGTGGCATAGAACTAGAGTTCCTATTTGCTTATATGGGAAAGATAATTCATCTGCTATCTCTCTCATCATGTGGTTGCCTTCTACATTCATTTTTGCCTTCATACTGCCTGGTTCTGCATCGTAACCACCGTGGCAGATGGCAGAGTTTGCTTTACTTGTTTCTTCGCAAACATCAGCGTGTTTTTCTACTACTAGAAAGTCACCCTTAAATTTGGATAAATTGTAGGCTAAAGATGTTCCTGTTACACCTGCACCAATTATTACTACATCTCTCATATTTTCTCCTTATATGTAATAAAAAAGGACCATAGCTGGCCCTTTTTAGTCAAAGAGCACCCATAAAATTTAGTAGCTCTTTCTCAATTTATATTTACTTTAAATCTTTTGCCCAGTCAACTGATCTTGAAATTGCCTTTTGCCAGTTGTAGTCTTTTTTGTCTCTTTCTTCTTTTGAAATTTGAGGTGTGAATTCACGGTCAACTAGACGGTTTTTGATGATTTCATCTTGGTTTTGGAAGTAACCTACTGCAAGGCCTGCAAGGTATGCTGCTCCAAGTGCTGTTGTCTCTAGTGTTTTTGGTCTTTCTACCTTTGTTTGGATCATATCAGCTTGGAATTGCATCAAGAAGTTGTTTGCACTTGCTCCACCGTCAACTTTAAGTTCGTGAAGCTCAGTACCAGAGTCAATTGACATTGCTGCAAGAACGTCATTTGTTAGATATGCTAGTGATTCTAGTGTTGCTCTTACAATGTGATATTTGCTTGTACCACGGGTAATTCCTACTATTGTTCCACGTGCGTATGGATCCCAGTATGGAGCACCTAGACCTGTAAATGCTGGTACTACGTAGCAACCGTCTGTATCGTCAACTTTTGTTGCCATATATTCTGTATCATCAGAAGCATCTACGATTCTTAGTTCATCTCTTAACCATTGGATAGCAGAACCTGCAACAAAGATTGAACCTTCTAGAGCGTAGTTTACTTTTCCTTCTTCAAGACCCCAAGCTATAGTTGTAAGTAGACCGTTTTGAGATTCTACTGCTTCTTCGCCTGTGTTCATTAGTAAGAAAGCACCTGTTCCGTAAGTGTTTTTTGCATCTCCAGGGTTGAAGCAAGTTTGTCCAAACAATGCACATTGTTGGTCTCCTGCCATACCTGCTATTTTTATTGGTGCGCCAAATAATTTTTCGTTAGTTTCGCCATAAACACAAGATGATGGTTTTACTTCTGGTAGCATGCATTTTGGAATATTGAGCATCTCGCAAAGTTCATCATCCCATTTTAGTTCCTTTATGTTATAAAGCATAGTTCTTGAAGCGTTTGTATAGTCTGTAACATGAACTTTACCACGAGTTAAGTTATATACCAACCAAGTATCAACTGTACCAAACAATAGTTCGCCATTTTCAGCTCTTTGTTGACCATTTTCAATGTGGTCTAGAATCCATCTGATCTTTGTAGCTGAGAAGTATGGGTCAACTACAAGACCAGTTTTTTCTTTGATCATCTTGCCATAACCATCTTTTACAAGTTGGTCAGCCATATCTGCTGTACGACGACATTGCCAAACGATTGCATTGTAAACAGGTTCGCCTGTTTCTTTATCCCAAACTATGGTAGTTTCACGTTGGTTGGTAATACCGATTGCAGCTATTTCAGATGGATCGATATTTTTCTTTGCTATAGCTTCTGTACAAACTCCAAGTTGAGTTGACCAAATTTCTGTAGCATCGTGTTCTACCCAGCCTGGCTTTGGAAAGTGTTGGGTAAATTCTTTTTGTGCAACAGATATGATTTCACCTTGTTTGTTAAAAATAATCGCTCTATTGCTTGTTGTTCCTGCGTCTAAGGCCATAATGTACTTACTCATAATAAATTCCTCCTTACATTTGCCAAACACTATAATTTGATGATGAGATTGCAATAGCATCTGAGTTTAAGGCTGCCATAACTTCTTCTTTGGTAGTTATAAGACCCCCTGCAACTACTGGTATATTGGTTCTTTTTTTGATGTCTTTTATTAGGTTAGGCATTATGCCAGGTAGCATTTCGATTACATCGCAGTTTGCATCCTTTATGGTTTGTTTCATATTTTCATATCCCATGGAGTCAAACACAAAAAATCTTAGGACTGTGAAAAGTCCCATCTTTCTTGCATAAGAAGCATTTGATGGCTTGGTAGTGATTATGCCATCAGCCTTGGTATATTTCTTTATAAAACTTGCCGCATAATAAGAACTTGACAATCCTTCAATGAGGTCTTCATGAACGATTACAGTTTTATTTTTGCACTTTAACTTTTCTACTATTATGGGAATAGTATCGATATTGCCATAAAGGACAAAAACAACAGTGTTTTCGTTTTCCAAACACTTCTCCAAGTCTCTGTTGTTTTTTACTGCCATGATGACAGGATTGCTATATAGTTGTTCAAAAACGTTAGAAGTGTTCATAATACCCCCAATAAAAGACAAAACGAGCCTGTAATTTCATTATCAGCTCGTTCTCATCACTTATATTATTATACTTAAACTTTATCACAAATTATAAAGTTTTGCAAATCTTTTCCTTGATTTTTTTAAAAATCTTGTTTCCCCTCTCTAACCCCCTCGGCTTTAAATACTTTTGGTATGGTTTTAAGGATAATCTTAAGGTCATTTATAAAGGTAATATCATTGGCATATATAGCATCGGTTTGGGCCTTGGTGGCTGGGTCTAGATTATCTCTACCTGATATTTGAGATAGACCAGTAATGCCTGGCTTGGCCCCAGCCGAACCATTTGCTTCTCTTAGATCTAAGAGTTCTCTTTCCTTTAAGATAACAGGCCTTGGGCCTACAAAACTCATATCGCCTTTTACAATATTTATTAGCTGTGGAAGTTCATCTAGAGAGGTTTTTCTTAGAAATTTGCCCAGAGGAGTAATAAAGGAATCCGGGTTCTCTAGCTCCCATGTCGATGCATTTTTTGGAGCATCCATGCTCATAGACCTGAATTTGTAGCACATAAATGGCTTATTATCTACTCCTGCCCTTTCTTGCTTAAAGAAAATCGTACCCTTGGGCTCTTCAATTTTAGATACTATTGCTATTATTAAAAATACTGGGCTTAGAATTATGAGCAAAAGAAAGCTTAGCACAAAGTCCAGTATTTTTTTTATATAATTTTTGTACAAGCTATCCTCCTAAGACTCAATATATTATAAAATATTTTAGTCAATAAATAAATCCAATTCTTCCTCAGTTAATTCTCTGTATGAGCCTTCTTCTAAGTGTGGATCTAGGCTAAGGTCTCCAATCGCAGTTCTCTTTAGAGAGATGACTTCATTGCCAAGTTTTGAAAATAATCTTTTTACAAGGTGAAATTTACCTTCTGTTACCTTGACTATTGCCTTTTTATCAGCAATTATCTCAAGTTTGGCAGGTCTTGCAATATATGCTTCTTCCTTTATTTCCACACCCTCTTGAAATTTCTCTATGAAAGATTCATCTATATCATCTCTTGTTTCAACAAGGTAAGTTTTTTCTATATTTGAGTTTGGACTGGTTACCTTGTGGACGAATTTGCCATCTGTAGAGATTAGCAAAAGTCCTCTTGTGCCCTTATCCAGACGACCTGCTATTGATAGGTCAAGATTTTGGTAAAATGGGTCTAGTAAATCTATGACAGTTGGATCTTCATCAATTGTTGCAGACAAATAGCCAGACGGCTTATTCATCATTATATAAATATTTTCGAAATAATCTACATATTCACCCATGTAAAAAACTTCATCGACATTTGGATCAACTTGGGTAGATGTGTCTTTTACCACTTCACCATTTATTACTAAGGCACCTTTTTTTGCATTTCTCTTGATATTTCTCCTGGTATCAAGATTAGCATTTCCTATCATCTTATCTACTCTCATTTATTTCCCCTATCTATGACATTTTCTACAGCTTGATTTAGCTCACTGAATGATTGGTAAAAATTTTCCAAGTACCTTTCACCATTTTTGCTGATGTAATAATACTTGCGTCTAGGTCCAATCTCTGATTTTTTGTATGATGCTAGAATATACCCCTTTTTGGTCATTCTTTGTAGGATTGGATAGACTGTTCCCTCAGTCATGGTATAAAAACCACTTCTCTTGAGTTCTTCTACTATTTCGTAGCCGTATGTTTCATTATTTTTTATGATGTGGAGGATTACACCCTCGATTACACCCTTTAACATTTGAGATTCAATCATATTATCACCTAACTATATTGTATTGCACAGTAGATCAATTTCTATGGCAGTAATATTTCATAGGGCAATACTTACATTCTACCCTCTTATCAGTTTTTTTATAAATATTTTCTTCGAAAATTTTTTTTGCTATTTGGTCAATTTTTTCTATAGAAAAGTCTTCTTGGCTAACTTCTATGACTTGGTCTTTTTCTATGAAATATAGGTAGAGCTTTTTTGGATAATGCCCATTAATTTCGCAAAGATACTTATAGGTTATCAGCTGGTTTTTGTATTTTTCTAAAGTCTCTTGATCATATGAGCCAGTTTTAAGATCCATTATAGACCCATCAGCTAAGATAAGGTCGATATTTCCCTGGAGTATATAAAAATCTCTATCAACCTTGTAATTGACCTCGCTTAAGCTTAGGTCGAAGTTTTGCTTGCGGAAATTATCAATAGCTTTTTTATAAGCATTGTTTGTAGCTAAAATCTCATTTAACTTTTCTTCATCTACAACATCATGAAGTCCTACATATTCAGCTAGGGCATGAATATTCGTTCCTAGGATTAGACTTTTGGATTTTGGAAGTTTGTAATTTAATTTCCTTATAAACTTATACTTTAGTGGACAAGATTCATAAACTTCTATGTCTGTAGTAAAGGATAGGATTGGTTTTGGGATTTCTATATCGATTTTTTGAAAATCTATAGTCGATAGCTTGGAAGCATTGTCTAAGCTATTTGCAAAGTCTACTAGTCTTTGGTCCCTAGAATTATCCAAGATTACCAAAAGATTCTTTGCCCTAGTAAAGGCAGTGTAATATTTTCTATAAAAATCCTTCTCAGCCGAATCCTTATCTACCCTCGCATAGTCATATTTTTCTAATAATTTCTTACTATTTTCTCTTGGGTAATCATTTAAGCCCGATACAAATACTGTATCAAATTCCAAGCCCTTGGCATTGTGAATGGTCATAAAATTGATTGCATCGTAGTCAGGAGTGCTATCATCAAATTCTTTTATAGAATTTTTTTTGAAAAAATAATACAGGTAGCCGTGGATGAATTCTAGACCAGAAGCATCTTCAAAAATATCTTCGTAGTCGGAAACTATTTTGGTAAATTTGCCTATATTTCTCATAGCCCTATCGCTATTGATTTGTCCTAGCTTTTTGTCCAAAATATCAGCAAAAATCGGCAAAGAAAAAGCCTTATATACTATCTCGCTTATAGAATTTGGATTATTATTTCTAAAATACCCTATAAATTCGCCCATTTCTACTGACTTAAAAGACTGATCGTCAAATAAATTTGCCAAGTAGGACCTAAAAAAATACTTTTGTTTATCCTCATAGCTAAGATAGTCATTATAGGCTAAATTGGACGGATATGATGAATATATACTGGCAAGTATATAAACTAGGATTTGGATTTCTCTCCTATAGAAATACTTGCTAGAAGACCAATTTATAACTTTGATCCCCGCATCTTTAAAAAATGCTTCCAATTCCTTTGGATAGGCAGAATTTAGGGTTGGAAATAAGAAAGCTATTTGCCCAAGATTTATCTTCCCGTTTAAAAGCTTTATTATTTTTAGCAAATTTTCTTTGTTATTTGCCCTTGCCCTTACAAGTGAGTTGGGATTCTTCACTTGATCTATAGCTTTTAGTTGCTTTGACCTATTTACCCCAAAGTAATTATTTAGCCACTTTTGGCTAGTGTCTATGATGGCTTGGTTTGATCTGTAGTTTATATCTAGTTTGTAGATACTTGCAGATTTACCAAGCTTATCCTTGCAAACCTGGTCAAATTCTAATAGATTTTTAGGATCCGCTCCCCTAAAGCTATAAAGCGACTGGTCATCATCACCAAAAACCATAAGGTTCTTATCCTTTAATAGCTTAAAGGCGATTTCTTGTTGAATAAGATTTGTATCTTGGTATTCGTCAATTATTACAAAATCTATTGAATTTCTAATCTCTTGGCCTATGACCTCATCTGATAATAAGTCGTAAAACTTTTTTAAAATCATCTGGAAATTCATTAATTTCATTGACTTTAGTAAGTTAAGATGGGTCATATAGATTTTATAGGAAAGCCTATCTATCGGGTCTTTTGAAGTCCTTAGCCTATCCAAGTCAATAAGATTGTTGATAATGGATTCAAAAGTTTCCTGGATTTTATAAACTTCTCCATATCTGATATACTCATCAAAATCTTCAATTTCCTTAAAGATACCAAGGTTTTTTTCTAGTATATAGCCTTCCATATCCTGGTCTATGACCATTGATGGGAAAAAATCATCATCAAGTTTTTTATATTTTTCTATAAAAATATTGGCTAGGGAATGGAAGTTGCCAATTTTTAAGTCATCGAGGTCAGTTTTTATTCCCTCTTTTTTGAACTCACTAAGAATCCTAACGTTAAGCTCAGCTGCAGCCTTTTTTGTAAAAGTTGTAATCAATATTCTATTTGGTGCAAGGCCGTTGTTTTTTACAAGGTTTGTGACTTTTTTTACTATGGTAAAGGTCTTGCCTGTACCAGGTCCAGCTATGACTGCAGCAGGATAATCGCTAGCAGATATAACTTTTTTCTGCTTATCATTTATCATAATATCAGCTCATAGGCGACTCTTGGCATAGGAATTCCATTATCATTGACATATATAATGCCCATGTATGAAAATCCCATCTTTTCTATGAGTCCTCTCATCCTAAAATTATCCTCATGGGTGTCAATTTCTATTGCATCCCTATTTTCTCCTCTTGCAAAATCGATTATTTGACCGAAAAATTTAGTCGCAATCCCCTGCTTACCAAAATCGCTATCTATGCAAAAGGTATGAACTGTTATAGAATTTTCCCCCTTCATCATATTTCTTACACTAGAGTAAGTAGGTTCATAGTCTTCTGATAGATATGCATAAGCTATTACTTGACCATCCTTTTCGTAGACATAGGCCCTATTTCGTGAGATTTGACGAGCTAATAGTCCTCTATCAGGGCTACCTTTTTGCCATTGGTCAACGCCATCATTCTTAAGTGAAGCTTTTGCTTTTTCTACTATATTATATATTTTATCTAAATCGTTAAATGTTGCTATCCTCATAAAATTATTATACCATTATGAAATTACAAGTTTTCTTCAAAAACGGGTAAGATTCATGTATAATGGTAATAAGTAAAGAATTAATTTAAAAGAGGTAAAAATGTACGATTATTTGATTATTGGAAACGGTATTGCAGGCTTATCTGCAACAGAAGAAATTAGAAAAAAAGATTCTGAGGCTAGTATTCTAATAGTATCATCAGAAAAACCAAGCACATACTGGAGAACTAGACTATCTGATTTGATTTCAAAAGAATTCAACGAAGATGATATCTATGTGAAAAAACAACCTTGGTACAGCGAAAGACATATTGAAGAAAAACTTGAAACAGCAGTAGAAAAGCTAGATCTTGACAAGAACATTGCTCACCTATCAACAGGGGAAGAGATTGAGTATGGAAAAGTACTACTTGCAACAGGAGCAAGACCATTTATCCCACCAATAAAAAATGTTGAAAGCGAAGGAGTCTTTGCCATAAGAACTAAAGATGACCTTATGAACTTTAAGGCCTATGTAGAAGGCAAAGAAGAAGTCGTAGTTATCGGTGGTGGAATCTTAGGACTTGAAGCAGCTTACTCTGCCCTACTACTTGGCAAAGAAGTAACAGTTATAGAAAGCTTTGACTACCTACTATCTCGTCAACTAGATAAAGAATTGTCAGCAAAATTAGAAAAAGACCTAAATGAAATGGGCATCAAAACCTATACAGGTAAATTCACAGAAGAAATTCTAGTAGAAGATGGCAAGGTTAAAGGAATCAAACTTTCTGATGGCGAGGAAATCCCAGCAGATGCTATAATGATCCAAGCCGGAGTAAGATCAAACATAGATTTAGCCAAAGCATCAGGCCTTGAAGTAGACCGTGGCATAGTAGTTGATGACAACCTACAAAGCAAAAAAGAAAATGTATTTGCAGCAGGCGACTGTGCACAAATCGGAGATTTCACAATAGGCTTATGGACAAGCAGCCAAGAAATGGGAAGAATTGCTGGTCACAATATGACAGGATCTGATGAGCACTACCAAAAACCAAAGCCATTCTCAACACTAATGATTGGAGATACAAAAATCTTCTCAGCAGGAATGAGCTCTGGTGAAGGAATCGAAGAAATCAAAGCAGAAAAAGACGGAAACATCTACAAACTATTCAAAAAAGAAAACCAATACGTAGGAGGAATCCTATGGGGTGACATCAAATATCAAAATGATGTGAAAGATGTGGTATTCTTTGGTAAAGAACTAGAAGAAACTAAATTAGCTGAAATTTTTAAATAAAAAATATTTTTGCCAGGCAACAAGCCTGGTTTTTTGTTGATTATTTTTAGAAAATAATCGAAAATCTTTTTGTCATTATATAGACATTATTTTTTAGGACTAATCACAGTGTTGTAAAAAACAGCAAAAAATATTTTTTTATTGCAGAAGGAATAATTGTCTTTAATTTTGTTATATTTTGAGGCTGTACCGTTGCACCTCGGGGGATAGGAATTAGGGGTAATAAGCCCGTCCGGCTCACAGAGGACAGACCCCTTTTTCCTACGGAGACTCGCTTTTTGCAAAGCTCCTTCGTGCTACCGCACTGAGTTTCCGGATTAAACAGTCGAAATCAACGGCTGTTTAACTCCCCCAATCCCCTAAACCCATTTCTGCGAAAACTCGCTTCTTACGAAGCTCCTCCGTACTACCGCACCATGTGGATTGTCAACACCTATTTGTACAATCCAGCTGAAATTGATATCGCTTAAAGCGGTATAGGGATCTTCTTCATATACCTTGCCGAGATGTTTTGTTGGCAATATAACGTTATAAAACCTCCGTTGTTGTTATGCAAAATAGCTTATGATCGCAATAATCCACAAATGGGCAGGATAAAAAATATAAAAGAAATATTTTGTAAATTTGTTATTTTTGCCTCGTTCCCCATTGTAAAGATACATAAATGGAAGAACTGTAATAAATAACCAGTCCGAATTATATAACATCATATCCAAAGCAATCATTGGATCCTCATAATTGAATGTATCACTTATAGACAACGCTGCAAGAATTACTGCATATATAATATATATCAAATTTCGCTTTTTAGGTGATCCTCTAAACAAATATGTAATAAGCATAAATGGAATTACAATATTACCACCTTCGGCAAATATGAATCCTACAATAAATACACCAATTTCCAACAACACTTGAAGCACTCTTGTTAAGCTATTTTTTACGAACCGCTTTTTGGAATCCGCATTTATATTCAGAATCAATACACCCAGTGCCAGTGTCAAAAAGATATTATTATCAATATGAATATCTTTGCTTCTTAATAATACTTCCATCAAACTGTTTCCAGCAGCCATAAATACAGCCCAGCCAAACAATCTCAGATTGTATTGAATCTGACTCCTTGTATGCAGAAAACCTTCTACAGCATTAAATGCAAACCATACCCCCACGCAACGTGTTACTGCATGGAATATACCTACCAATAAAGGTGGCACCAGTCCTGGAATATGTGGCAAATGATCTAATACCATAAGCATTGCCATAAACAGCTTAATTTGAAATTCGTTAAATTGATATCGTTTATTATTTTGAACAGACATTGATATATTCTCCTTTCTCGTTCTGTAGTCAGTATAATAAAAAGCTTCTGTAAATGCAACCGAAAAATGGTCCACTTATGGTAAAGAAATACTTAATATCTTTTACTAGCTTTCCCCTAGGGGAAAGGCGCTTTTACATATATTTTTAAATATTTTTTGACCACTCTATACTATCTTCCATCCTATATGATTTTTCCCTAGACATATCCATGATATGGGCTCTATGAGCAAGTCTATCTACTATTGCTCCCGTTAGCATTGGATCTTTAAATACTTCTTCCCATCTTTCAAAGTTTAGGTTTGTGGTTAATATTATTGATCCCTTATCATTTCTTGATGAGAGGAGATTAAATAATATTTCGCATCCTGTTTTATCAAATGATACATATCCTAGCTCATCTAGTATTACTAAATCATATTTTTCAAATTTTCTTTTGTAATTAGTAATTTGATTTTTACTCATTGCCTCCTGTAATTCTATTACTAAGTTGGGAACTGATGTAAAGAGTAGATTCTTTCCAGCAATACATGCCTTAATACCTAAGGCAGTTGCATAGTGAGTCTTTCCACAACCAGGTGTTCCTATCATGATTATGTTTTCTTTGTTATCTATGAATTTTAGTGTTTCAAGATATTCAAATTTTTTGTTTAGTTCTAGAGAATATTTTGTTTTATCAAAGTCTTCTAAGAATTTCTTGTTGATAAATTTAGCATTTCTTATTCTTCTTGCTATCCCGTTGTTTTTTCTTCTTTCTACCTCTCTTTCTAAGAAAAGTTTTAAGAAGTCTTCGTTAGATAAGTTTAGATTTGATGATTCTTCTATTAAATCCTCATATGACTCTCTTAGATAAGAGAGCTTAAGTATGTTAGAAGCTTCTTTAATATTCATATTAGCCTCCAATAACAAGGCTATCATAGGAGGACACTATTTTTCTTGCCTTTATTTCTATGTCAGCTTCTTTTTTATCAGTTTTTACAATATCTAATACATCAAGTTCTTTCTTAGTGTTAGAATAGTTATTTAAGATATCAACTATTTGATCAATACCCTTATCTTTGTTAAGTTCTATTAATTCTATGAACTTCTTTGGGTTAGAGGTAAAGTATTTATCGAAGATGTTTTTTAAATCAGGCTGACTTTTTAAGGCGAGAGAATTACGAATTGCACCTGGTTTACGTGCTAATGATTTTAGGTAATGAGTGATGTCAATGCTATATTCATTAGCACCATCTTTTCTTTTATGAACGGCTAGAAGTTTATCATTTACATATATTTTAATTTCCCTAGCATAAGTTCTAACAAGAACAGTTCTTCCAACCATGTAATCTGGTAGTGAATACTTGTTTTTATCAACTTGTATTAAAGAATACTTATCTACCCTAGCAAAAGATACTTTTGATAGTTCATAAGTAGGTCTTAGGACTAGAAGGTGTTTCTTTTCCTCATTAATCTTAGAGTCCTTATTTAACTCCATAAGTTTAGAATTTAAGTACTCTTGTGCTTGATCAATTGAATCAAACTCATATTTTTCACAAAAAGCATCCTTTCTAATTATCCTAACACTTCCTTCAACATGACCTTTTTCGTTTCCTGAAAAACAATTGGTTACATTGATTGAAAAGCCATAGTAGTTGGCAAACTCTATTAGTCTTGGATTAAGTTCTTTTTCATTTTTACCTATGAACTTACTAACAACATTTCTCATATTATCATAGACTATTTCTCTATACATTCCTCCAATCATATTAAAAAATCTTACTTGTGAATCAAAGAATACATCTTGATTTTGACTTGTGTATAGATAAGCCCATCTAAAATTAGAAGCAGGGGAGCTCATAACTGCCATATTTAAACTAACAAGTTTGCCATCTATTACAAGCTTAAGTTCACCAAAGTCATATTCTAACATATCAGCAAAATCATATACTTGCTTAATGAAACATTCTTTAGAAGCTTCTCTTTTCTTTCTAACATAAACTGCTATTGAAGGATAAGATATATCAAAACCCCTATCACCCCCTCCGCCACTGCGTGGGGCAATGATTAGTAGAAGTTCGCTTCGCGAATTCTTTTTTTATAATATAAATTATATTCAATGCATAAATAACTCCGGCACACCTGTCATTCTTGAGGGAACGAATGTGACCGAAGGATCTCATAGACAACCATTACGCCAGGAGATTCTTCTCTCGCTAGCGCTCAATCAGAATGACAGGTATGTCAGTTACCTGCATAAATGTGGTGGAAAATTGCTTTGTTTTCAAATTGTAGAATTTCGTTAAGAAATCGCACTGTTTGAGCGTAGCGAGTTTGCGATTTTAGAAATTCAAGATTTAGAAAACACCAATTTTTGTAGTCTATAATGCGAATTCACCAAATTAAATCGCCAGAATTTGCACAGCAAATTCTTACTAATTCGCTCCACGCAGTGGCAGAGGGGTGAAATGGGTCGAGGGCCCGGGGAGATAAACAACCGTTGATTTCGGTTGTTTATCCCGAAAACTTAGTGCGAGAGCACGCAGAAGTTTCGACAGAAACGAGTTTTCGTGGGCAAAAGGGGCCTGTCCTCTATGAGCCGGACGGGCTAAACGCCCCTACCGCCCTGCGCCCCGGTGTCGAAGAATAAACCTAAAATTACAAACAAAATAAAAGACAATAATTCATTAGAACAAGAAAAATCTTTCTTTACAAAATTCTTTATAAAGATCTTTCGGTCGGCCTTAAAGGGCCTCCCTCGGTAGGCTCCGTTAGCCAAATCGCCCTGTATGTGGCGGGTGGCCTGCTTTTGGACTTCGCTACATTTGACCTTCCATCAATTTCGCAAAGGGTTCTTCGGATTCGCTTTCAGCTCATCTCGAAGATGGTAAATATAATTTGCCACCCTAGATGAAGGGACCGGGGATAGGTCAAGAAGGATGACAGTTACGTTAATATAATTAATAAAAAAAGATTCATATGAAAATCTATTTATTCAAAAAAGCACCCTTAAGGGTGCTAGTTTTTAAATATAAAATTTTTTACAAAAAATTTATTCTTCCTTAATTTAGCAAATAAGTTAAAGCCTCTGGCATTCTTTCTGCCCAGTCTCTTTCGTGGTGGGTTGCTCCTTTGGCGTAGACAAATTTGCTTTCGACTTTATCTTTCAATACTCCATAGGCCATCTTATTTAAGTCCACATATGACCTAGATAGGAGTGGGTCTTCTTGGTATTCATTATCTCCTACGTCTATATAGACTTTTTGCTTGTTTCTGCCATCGTAGGCATTTAACATTTGACCTGATTCTACTAGGTTGATGTTAAAGTGTGAGCTCATGGCTAGGACTCTATGAAATATCTTAGGGTACTTAGCTCCCATATATAGGCTCATAAGTCCTCCTAAGGAGGCTCCACCTATTAGCCTTACTATATCCTTCTTATCTTTTTCTATGTGTGGGATAAGCTCTTTTACTATGAATTCTCCAGTCTCAATGCCTAGAGGTTTATAAGTAAAGTCATCGTCAAAGTAGTCTGCTTCTGGGTCACCCTCAGTGTATGGAGTGTACTCATTTGTCCTATTTGAATCGTATGGAGCATATATACCAACGACATTTGCACTAATCTTAGCTTTGTCTAGGGCCTCTTTGAATTCAAATGTAGCATCCATATAGCATTCTTCTAGGTCAAATAGGTTTTGACCGTCAAAGAAGTAAATGTATATGTTGGATTCTGGATTTTCTAGAAAATTGTAAGTCACGTTTCTATTTAAAAATTTGGAATTTATTTCAAATTTGTCCATGGCTTCTCCTAGAGTTTCATTGAGTTTTGTCTACGACGTAATCTTGTTATTGTAGCTCTTTCGTCAATTTCTACCATTGTCATATCTATTAAAGTGTCTTTTGGGATGTCAACTTTTGCTACTGTCTTTGGAGTGATTAGCCCTATTGGCAATAAGTCTTCTTTCATTGATCTTGTGTGGCTAGTAAGTTTACCAAATACCTTTTCGCTTCCTATACCATCTAGTGTTTCGCCCTTTTTGATATCTCTTTTGGCGATAGTGACTGTATCTGCCACTTGACCTTGGATTGGTGCTATTGTAGGTTCATTTTCTACTACAGCATTATATATTGTAATTGGCGCTTCTAGACTTGTTAAGTGATATGGTCTGTACATTAAATAGTTTGGACCATCTCCAAAGCCTAAGAATTTCATCAAATCTCTGACATCTTCCTTATCACTTGTGACTATGATAAATACGCCTGGTGCCATTCCTTTGGAAAATTCTACTACCTTGTAATTATCTAGGACTCCACCGTCAGATTTTAATTTAAAGTCTTCTACTGCATTTTCTGGACTTGTCTCTATGCCGTGGCAGCCAAAGGTGTCTGGCAAGAATCCTAATGCATTGCATACGCTATTAAGCTCAATCATTGTATTTGTACCATCTATAAATGATGTGAGCATCTTTGGATTCAAACCTTTTTCTATAGCTTCTGCCCTTACCTGGTCAGGTGTCACATACTCATCAAGTCTATTATTTTTACCCTTTGCTGAAACTAATACATCTAGGCCCATGCCAAAGGCTTGGTCGCAAAGATCTATGATAGCTCCTGGCTCATCTCCAAGGATTCCAGTATAGACTACGCCAGCTTTTTTGGCCATATCGTGCAATACTGGTCCAACTGTTGCTTCACATTCTACATTAAAGGAAATCATGTGCTTGTGGTATTGGATAGTTTTTCTTGCTATAACAGCTCCAAATGATGGATTGCCTGTACAGTCAACTACAGCATTTATTTGCATAAGCTTGTAGGAAAGTCTGTAGTTTGTAGACACACAAACATAACCCTTTTCTAGGATTTCATAACCTTCGTTGTAATCATCAGTATAAATAATTTTATCTTCAGCAACTCCACTTCTAACAAGAGCATCTATGGCCTTTTGTGGGGTTCTGTCGATTACTAGTTTTACTTCCATGGCATCTATATTGGCTAGTTGGGAAATCAAAGATGTTCCCATCTTGCCTGCTCCCATTACAGCAAGCCTTATAGATTCGCCATTGTATTTCATTTCATTTAAATTTCTACTTATTTTAAACATTCAAACTCCTTAAAAACTTTGATGATACAAAAGCAGATGCAGCCGCCCACCATATGTTGTAGCCACCACAATCTCCAGCCACATCCAGGCACTCACCTATGAAAAATACATCCTTGTATTTTTCATGAGCCATAGTTTTGGGGTCTATATATCTTGTATCTATCCCACCTATGGTCACCTGGGCGTTTACCTTATCGTGGATTTTTGTCACATTAAATTTCAAGGATTTCAAAGATCTACAAAGCATTTCAAAATCCTTGGCATTTAAGTTCTTTGCTTTTTTATCAGGGCTAATTTTAGCCACTTTTAGGATATCATCAATTAGTTTCTCATTTATTATACCGATTAAAATCTCTTTTATGGTCCTAGCAGGGAATTTTTTTGCAAGATTCCTCACATAGCTAGTAAAATCTTCCCTAGCTAAGTCTGGGAAGAAGTCGATTTCTATTTGGCTTTTGGCCTTATTTTTTAGGCTTATGGATAATTCATTAGAAATATCTAGAATTGCCGTACCTGTAAGGCCATAATCTTGGAAAATAATATCGTCAATAGATGATTTGCTATACTTTCCATCGACTATCAAACTTGCTTTGCCACTAATCTTTGTGCCCTTGGCCTTTTTGGAAAATTTCTCCTTGGTCTCAAAATTTGTAATACCATAGGTCATAGGAGTGACCTTTACCTTATCTTTTATAAGGTCAAAAATCTTGCCATCAGACCCTGAGTTTTTCAAAGTTTTGCCACCTGTTGCTATTACTAGCTTGTCGTAAGGATATGACTTTTCCTTGGTTTTTACAATTTTTTTATCAAAATCAATATCCGTCACTTCTTGGTTAAAGATAAATTCTGCATTTTCACATGCCTTAAGAAATAGGCTATCCCTCACAGTCTTGCTTGACATAGTAAGAGGATAGCACCTACCAGATGGCAGGTGAGTAGTAGCTATGCCTATTTCATTAAAGTAGTCTATAAGCTTATTAGAATCAAAGGAATCTATAGCAAAATCCACAAAGTTTGGATTATCAGATTTAAAAAATTCCTTGTCTTGGTTAAGATTTGTAAAGTTACAACGACCATTGCCAGTTGCTAGAAGTTTTCTGCCCGCAAATTCATTTTTTTCAATAATTGTAACTTGACCCTCGTCCATAAATGATGCAAAAAACAGGGCAGAAACACCAGCTCCTATTACGAGAATTTTCATTGCTCTTTTATAGCCTCTAGAACAGTTTCATATTCGTTATAATAAGTTTTCTCATTGCCATGGTGTTTTAAGAATCTCTCCTCGCCCTTGCCAAGCATGACAATATAATCGCCCTCATTAGCTTGACTTATAGCCCACTTGATGGCTTCTTTACGATTTTCGATTCTCTCATATTCTCCGCCAAATTCTTCGATGCCCTTGATCAAATCATTGGTGATATTTTCAAAGGTATCGAATTTGTTATCATCTGTAGTTGCCACTACAAATACATCATTTTTGGCACAGATATTTCCAGTAAGCCTTCTAAATTCTTCATTCCTGTCGCCATTTACTCCAAAAACTGCATAGGTCCTCACATCTTGTGGTATTGATTTAAATAGTGAATCAAAGGCAACAGGTGTATGGGCAAAGTCTATGACAATATTCTTGCCCAAATCATTTTCTATATATTGGAATCTTGATGGAATTCCCTTAAATTTAACTAAGTTATCAGCAATTGTTCCTAGGTCATTTCCCATTTGACTTAGAACAGTAATGGCAGCTAGAGAATTGTAAAGTTCATAATCTGCTATGGTGTTTATGGTAAATTCTTGGTCTTTTACAAAAAATGTTGTTTTACCATCATTTTTCTTTATGTCATAGGCCACGTAATCAGCATCATCGCTTGTACCATAAGAAATCACATCAGCAAATCTTTCCTTTGCCTTTCTGCCATAGGGGTCGTCAAAGTTTGCAATTTTTACCTTAGCAACTTCAAAAAGTTTCATCTTTGCATCAAAGTATCCATCCATAGTCTTGTGGTAGTCCAAATGTTCTGTGGAAAGATTGGTGAATACTCCATAGTCAAAGTCTATGCCATTTAATCTATTTTGGGATAGGCCGTGGGAACTTGATTCTATGACTACCTTATCTATGCCTTGGTCTAAACTCTCGTTTAATACTTTGTTGATGAAAAATATATCTGGAGTTGTATTTGGTGTCTCGGTTCTTGCTCCATTTACAAAGGCTCCGTCAGTTCCAATATTTGTAGCCTTGCCATATATTTCCTTCATTAGAAAATATATCAAAGAAGAAGTTGTAGTTTTGCCATTTGTTCCTGTCACTCCCACCACTGTCATTTTCTTTGATGGATAGTCTTCTAGGATATTTGATATATCTGAAGTAGCTTTTCTACTATCAGCAACTTTTATATAATTAATCCCATCTACATAGTCTATATCTTCGCTATGGACTATGGTTTTTGCGCCCTTTGCTATGGCATCTTCTATATACTTATGGCCGTCTAAGACATTGCCCTTTATTGCTGCAAAGGTATCAATGCCATCCATATATTGGGAGTTATTGGTGATATCACTTATATCACTATCATTTTGTTTTTTGTAAGATATATATGCAATCCTTTTGATTAAATCATCAAATTTCAATGTATAATGTATCCTTTCTTATTTAAAAGATCGTGAATTTTCTTAACATGTTCTGTACCATTTGTTTCAAGTGTGATTTCAACATTTATATTCTTGTATCTGCTTGCTTCTCTTAGGCTGTCTTGGTCAATTGTAACAACATTTGCCTTTGTATAGGCAATATCTGAAAGAAGCTCTTGAAGTTTGCCTGGTATATTTGGTAGTTCGACGTTAATTCTTGTAATTCTACCTGTTTCAAATAGACCACGGTTGATAAGTTGAGAGATAAAGCTCATATCAATATTTCCACCGCTTATGATTGAAACAACGTTCTTGTTGTAGAAATTAACTTTCTGTAAGGCTGCAAGTGATAGGGCACCAGATGGTTCTGCTACTAGTTTGTGGCGTTCCATTAGATTGATAAAGGCCATCAAAACCTCCTCATCTGTTACAGTTATCCAGTCGTCAACATAGTCCTTACAAATCTCGTAAGTATATTTACCAACTTCTGCAACTGCTGTACCATCAGCTATAGTGTCTACTCCCTTTACTTTTACAACTTTGCCTTCTTTAACTGCTTCTTTCATAGAAGCGGCTGATACTGGCTCAACACCAATAACTTTGATAAGTGGGCTAATTTGCTTGATGCATTTAGCAACTCCAGCTATAAGTCCACCACCACCTACAGGGACAATTACATAGTCCACATATTCTAGGTCTTCTAAGATTTCAAGGCTTATGGTTCCTTGGCCTTCTATGACATCTAGGTCATCAAAAGGTGGGATAAAAGTAAGTCCTTCTTTTTCTGCACGTTCTAGGGCGTGGTCCTTGCAGGCATCAAAGTTTTCACCAAATAGGTCTACCTTTGCTCCATATTTCAAAGTTCCATCGACCTTGATCATTGGGGTTTGTTCTGGCATACAGATTGTCGCATCTATGCCAAGGTCATTTGCAGAAAAAGCTACACCTTGGGCGTGGTTACCAGCAGAAGCTGTAATAATACCCTTTGCTTTTTCTTCTTCGCTCAATTTACATATCTTATTATAGGCTCCTCTAATCTTAAAGGAACCAGTTTTTTGTAAATTTTCTGGTTTTATGTATACGTTATTATTAGATATTCCTGAAAAATAATCTGAATAGAACAAATGGGTTCTATTTGTAACCTTGTCTACTCTTTCTTTTGCGCTATTAAAATCAAACATAATATCCTCCTATATCTATTATTATAACATTTAATTTATTTAAATCTTGTAAAATATCTGATACAATTAACCAATGAGGTATAAATTAATGAAAATATTTTTAAGTTTGCTTATTTGCCTTAGCCTATCATCTTGTGATAAGGCAAGTGATTTCATGTATAACAATTTTTCTTTACAAAAAAATATAGATATGGCCGAAGAAAATCATAGGAAAAATATTGAAGGTGATTTTAAAATAGATGGCTATTCATACACATTCCCAAGCCTAGTAGATAGCTTTGCACAAAACGGCTTCACATATAAGATAAAAAAAGAGGGCCAGGATTTTACAGATGATATCCAAAATCTTGACGTGGGTGAAGTTTGTGATATTTACTTTAGCAAAGATCAAGCAAGCTTTTTTGGACAAGTTACAAATAATACTGGAGCAAACTCTGATATAGGAGAATTATCCTTATCATATATCAAACTTACAAAAGATGGTCTTGGAAGTATGGATTTTTCCCTAGATGATATTAAAATGGCTGATAACATAAGCCAAATTAAGGAGAAACTTGCTGATAAAGAGATCATATATTTAAACCATGACCAGTATTATATGTATCTAAATGGCCAATATGTGGTGATTTTTACTATGAAAGATGATAAACTAATACAAATTGAAATTATACCTAATGAAAGGTTAGCAGATTATGAGAAAAACTAAATTAGAAAAAATATATAGGGTCTTGCCCCTCATATCACTGATTATCCTAATTATTTGCTTTATATTTAGATATTCATACATCAATTTTTTAGGATATGATAGGCCACTTAAATTAGCTGTGTTATTTTGCACTAGCCTTGGACTAGTAGGGACTCTGCTTGCTATTGTCGATGGAGTAAATAAAGATTATAAGGGAAAAGTAGTTTTGTTTTTGCTTATAAACCTTATATTTATCTTTACCTTTCCCCTACTTCACGCTGCCGAAGTCTTTTTAAAACCAGTGGAAAACCCTTATACAAAACTTACACCAGAGACTAGCTACACTACCAAAAGAAGAGATGACGCTTCCTTTATCCTAGAAGGCGAACTTTACCAATGGCCACTAACTATAGATGACTTCATAGAAAATGGCTACGAGTATAGGGATCTTGGAGATAATAGAGTTTCTCTAAGCAAGCTAGGCAAATCAAATGAGCTTAAACCAACTTGGTTTACTGATGGGGACAGTGATTCTATAGCAAAAACAGAAGCCTACGCTATAGAACTTGGCCTAGATGAAAACAAAAAGAACGTAAATTCCTTCCAAATCCAAGCTATGGATAATAACTGGGATTTTGAAATAATGGGCCACACCCTCCTAGATAGCATTTATAATGTTAAAGGGGAATTTAAAGATAAACTTATAGAAGATCCAAATAATAAGAGTAAAATCATGAAGCACTATTATCTACAAAGCTCAGATGGCTATACAATCATCTTTGGTGGCCTAAATGGCAAAATACAAAATGTTGAAATAAGTAAGCCATAAGGGTGAGATTTTAATATCTATTTATCTCTATAATCTTCAAGTAAGAAATATATTAACTTGACTTTAAGATTTAGCTTCGACTTCGGGGGATAGGAATTAGGGGTAACGGAGACCCCTTTTTCCTTTGTACCAGCCCCCAAAAGTTGCACCAAAAACTGCAACGGAGGAAAAATGACAAGCTACGATTATCAACTAAAAATAAAAGCAGTAGAAGAGTACATAAACTCAGCAAAAACCCTAAAACAATTAGCAAATAAATATGGAGTAAAAGATCCCAAAACCATAAAAGAATGGGTAGACAAATACAATAAATTTGGAGAAGATGGACTAAAAGAACAAAAAACAACAACAAACTATCCTACAGAAATAAAGAAAAAGGTGATACAATTAAAACTAACAACAAACTTAACAAACAGGGAAATAGCCAACATATATGGGATAAGAGACTCATCAACAGTAAAAGAGTGGTATAGCAAATACAAAAAAGGAGAAGTATTTGAATATATCCCTGATCTAAAAATAGAAAGAGAAAATTGTATCATGGAAAATAAAAAGCCAGAAGAACTAACACTAGAAGAAATAAAACAGCTCCAAGAAGACCTACAAAAAGCTCAATTTGAACTAGACTATTAAAAAACGTTGAGGAGTCTGTTACTAGAAGAAGAGGAAACAAAGAACTCAAAAGATATGAAAAAACAAGACTAGACTGTCAAATAGTAACAAGACTCCGAATCAAATATCCATTAAACTTTATGTTAAAAGAACTAACAATAAGCAAATCTACCTACATGTATTGGCAAAGAAAAGAAAAAGAAGAAGACAAAGATAAAGAAATAAAAAGCGAAATCAAAAAAATAGCCAAAGAAAACCCATGCTATGGCTACAGAAGAATAACAGCCAAACTCCATCAAAAAGGCATAAAAGTAAACCACAAAAAAGTACTAAAAATAACCAAAGAAGAAAACTTACAAGTAAAAAACTACTCAAAACGAACAAGCAAATACAGATCATACAAAGGAGTAGTAGGCAAAACATCAGAAAACATAATAAACAGAAACTTCAAATCAGAAGCCCCATACACAAAAATAACAACAGACACAACAGAAATGAAATACTACACAAAAGGTAAAAACAACAAACTGCAAACACAAAAGTTGTACCTAATGCCATACCTAGACATGTATAGTCTAGAAATAATAAGCTACTCAATAAGCAAAGTACCAAACTATGTGGCAGTAGACAAATCATTACAAGGCGCCTTAAAAGCAACATCAGGCACATCAGGAAAAATATTTCATTCAGACCAAGGCTGGATGTACCAACAAGAAGCCTACACGAAAGCATTAGAAGACAATCAAATACAACAAAGCATGTCAAGAAAAGGGAATTGTCTAGACAATTCCATAATGGAGAACTTCTTCTCAATACTAAAAAGAGAAATATACATAGGCAAAACCTACTACAGCTATGAACAACTAGAAAAAGCAATAGAAGAATATATACAATACTACAACAACGAGAGAATAAAAGAAAGGCTGGGCTACTGTAGCCCAGTCCAATACAGGAACAAATACTTCGAAAGTATACAATAGGAAAACAAAAGTAGGTACAACTTTTGGGGTGCAGTACACTTTCCCCCAACCCCCCAAAACCTTCTACACCCCCACCGCCACTGCGTGGTGCGCAGAGCAGTAGAAGTTCTCTTCGAGAATTCTTTTATTTTAGTTAATGTCACTACTTACTGCACCATTAAATATAAGTGTTTTTATGCTTAGTAGTGGAAAAAATTGGTGTTTTTAGATCTCATAATTTCGTTTAGAAAATCGCACTGTTTGAGCGTAGCGAGTTTGCGATTTTTAGAAATTTGAGATTGATAAAACCCAATTTTTGATGTAGATATAATACTCCGCCCCACGCGAGTGGTCGTTTAAGGGGGCGGCAGAATGAGGGTTTTAGGGGGAAACCGGCGGGGACAATCGAAGGTCCCCTGGGTTTTCCCCTAAGGGATAGGAGTTACAGTAGATAATATTGGTATTTATAAGAGATTTATATAACTATAGTTAATAAGTGTTTAGATCATACTGTAGATATCGGGAAGGGCATAAGGGGCCTGTCCTCCATGAGCCGGACGGGCTAATCGTCTCTACCGCCCTGCACCCTGGTGTCGAAGTTATACTTTAAAGCAATAATAAAACTAAGATATTAAAACTCAAAAAAGATTTTGTTTATTTTCTAAAAATAAAAGTATCTTTTTCATATTTCATTATAGTTTAGCTTATATCGTTGAACCTTGTGGGATAGAAATTATGGGTAGTTTATAGCTATTAGGATAAGAAGTATACTTATCTAATTCTTTTTTGATTATTAAACTTACATACTCGATAAATGATATCAAAAGACTATCATCTTATCGAGGTCCTTTTTGGACCTACCTAACGAAGGATCTCTTGAAAATACATTCTATTTCCTTAAATTTTTCCACCAAAAAAGAGGGCCTTAACCCTCTTCTTTTTAAGCTAATTTTGCTTCTATAGCTGCTTTGTCAAAGCCTACTATATCTTCTCCATCAATGCTGATTACTGGAACACCTCTGTAACCTTTTGATACAAGGTATTCTACTGCATCTGGATTTTCGTCTATGTTCATTTCTGTAAATTCTATATTATTTTCATTGAAATATTGTTTTGCTGCTTTACAGAAAACACATGTATTTGATGTATAAACTTTTATATCTGCCATTATTATCTCCTTATTTTATTCTTACTTACTTATTTATACCCAACATTTTCTAATTCATTGGCCAAATTTATATAATCATCTACGGATAAGTTTTCTGCCCTAAGATTTTCCTTTAAATCTAGATTTGCAAAAACTAGTCTTAGGTCATCTTTGCTGGCTACATCAGAAAGTGAATTTAGTATAGTTTTTCTTCTCTTGTTAAAACCAGCTCTTACTAGTTTAAAGAGCAATTTCTGATTAACTTTGTCATCATAAAGCCTAAGCCTTAGATTTAATATGGTAGAATCTATCTTTGGTTGGGGCATAAATACTGATTTTGGTAGGTTTACCAAGAATTTTGCCTCTGAATAAAATTTTACAAAGACCGATAATGAACTATACTCCTTATCATTTTCATCTGCAAGCATCCTTTGGCCAACTTCTTTTTGGACCATGATGGTCATGTCGGTGCATGGTAGATTTGATGTGATGAGCATTTCTATGATTGGGGTTGTAATGTAGTAAGGAAGATTTGAAACTACTTTGAAGTTTTCCCCATTAAATTCCTTTTCAACCAAGTTTTTTAGGTCAACTTTTAGGATATCTTCATTTATTACAAGGGTATTGGCAAATTCTTCTAGGTTTTGATCTAGGATTGGGATAAGGTTTTGGTCAATCTCAATTGCGACAACTTTCTTGGCGACTTTTGCCATCTCATAGGTTATAGTTCCAATACCAGGACCGATTTCTAGGACATTTTGATTTTCTATTTCAGCTGCATCGACTATCTTATCAACGAAGTTCTTGTCTATGAGAAAGTTTTGGCCTAGAGATTTCTTGAATTTAAAATCATAGAAATCAATTATTTCTTTTACAACCTTTGGTGAATATAATTTTTTCATAGCTGTTCTACCGCCCTTTCAAATTCCTCACGACTTATGGCAAAGGAATTTAATTTGCTTAATAGTTGCTTGGAATTGTAATATCCTATGCCAAGTATATCTCCAAGTTTTTCACGTTTTGCTGCTGAGCCAGGTCCAATCGATAGGCCGTTATTTACCAAGTCAGCCATCACGAATTCACTTCTTTTTTCCACTATCTCTGCCTTAGCATTCTTGAGGGCCTCGATTATTATCTCAGGGTCTGCATTTTCAACGCCCAGGTCATTTTTCTTGATGGCATGTTTCCTATCAATATAGGCATGCTTTGCATTTGGAATGTGGCGAGCAATCTTATCACGGATTTTTTTGCCAGCATGGTCGGGATCTGTAAGAATTATGATGCCTGTACGCTCATCTATTTTTTTAAGTCTTTCTATGAGATCTTTGCCAAAGGCAAGGCCGTTAGTTGCAATAATTTCACAATCGATAGCTCTTTTTACATTGGCTATATCATCTTTTCCTTCAACTACAATAGTTTCTTTTATCATAAATTAAAAAACTCCACGGTATTCTTGTAAGTTCTTTTGGCAAGCTTATCCATCTTCATATCTCGAAGTTCTGCTATCTTTCTAGCTACCTCTACCACACGTCTTGGGTCATTTCTAAGTCCCCTATATGGCTCTGGTGTAAGGTAAGGGCTATCAGTCTCAAGCATAAGCCTTTCTATAGGAACATTTCTAGCTGCCACATGCTCATTTGTACCATTAGCAAAGGTCACAACTCCGCCTATGGAAATATAAAAACCCATGTCCATATAGGTATTTAGAGTCTTTAGGTCATCGGAAAAACAATGGATTTGGATTTTAAGGTCTGTGTAGTCTTTTAAAATTTCAATCACATCATCTTTAGAATCCCTTACATGGGTTACAGCTGGCAAGTCAAGCTTTCTTGCAAGTCGTAATTGGTGGATAAATATTTCTTTTTGCCTATCCTTGTTGTCATCTTTCCAATAATAATCAAGACCAATCTCGCCTATGGCAACGACTTTGTCATTTTTTGCCAAAATTTCTAATTCTTCTAAGTCTTTATCTTTTATCTGGTCCACTTCTTCTGGATGAATGCCTACCATAGGGTAGAAATTGTCAAACTTCTCCCCTAGGGCTATGGTTTTTTTTGAATCTTCGATATTGGTTGCTGGATTTATTATCCCCTTAATAGCAAAATTAGACAGGTCATTTATTATAAATAACCTGTCATCATCAAAAGCCTCATCTGTCAAGTGACAGTGACAATCAATTAATCTCATTAAGAAACCTTGCTTCCTGGCTTCATATCTTTTAGGGTTGTAAGTGTTGCAAGGTCTTCGCCAAATTCAGCTGATAAAATCATGCCTTGACTTTCTATACCACGCATTTTTCTTGGGGCTAGGTTTTTAACCACGATTACATTTTTGCCTTCCAATTCTTCTGGCTTGTACCATTTTTTGATACCAGAAATGATGGTTCTTGGAGTTTCTTCCCCAATATCTACTGTAAATACTAAAAGCTTGTCAGCATCTGGATGGTCTTTGCATTCTAGGACTTTTCCTACAACTAGTTCTACTTTTGCAAAGTCTTCATAGGCAATTTCTGAAAGTTCATCTTCTTCTTTATCGTCAGAATCTGTGCTTTTACCTAGTCTTTCTTCGATCAATTCATTGTTGCGACCGTGTAGTTTTACTAGTTCTTCGTCTATATCAAGTCTATCAAATAGGTTTTTGCCCTTTGTTACTTTGGCACCTTCTTCAAGTAGGCCAAATTCACTCGCTGATTCAAAGCCTTTGTTATCTGTGCCTAGTTTTTCCAAGATTTCTTTTGTAGTGTTTTTCATCACTGGTTCTATTAGTTGGGCAACTATTCTAAGTGATTCAGCTAGGTTATATAGGACTGTATTTAATCTTTCTTTGTTGGCTTCATCACGACCTAGTATCCATGGTTCTGTCTCATCTACATACTTGTTGGCACGTCTGATAAATGTCCACACGCTTTGTAGGGCCTCATTAAAGTCAAAGGCATCCATTTGTTTGGTGTATGCTTCATAGGTCTTACCTGCCAAGTCTTTTAATTCATCATCAAAGTGGTCTGACACACTACCCTTTGCTACAAGTCCACCGTTATATTTATCAATCATTGATGTAGTTCTAGAAAGTAGGTTGCCTAGGTCATTTACTAGGTCAGAGTTGTATCTTTCCATAAATTTCCTGCTTGAGAAGTTACCATCAGATCCAAAGTTAAACTCACGTAGGACGAAGTATTTAAGAGCATCCACACCATAAAGTTCAACTAGTGGTTCTGGATACATGATATTTCCCTTGGACTTACTCATCTTGTCATTGTCGAAAAGAATCCATCCATGAGCAAAAACTTTCTCTGGTAGTGGCAAATCTAGGGCCATCAAGAGTGCTGGCCAAATTATTGTATGGAAACGAACTATATCTTTACCAATCAAGTGAACACTTGCTGGCCAATATTTTTCAAATTTTTGTGGGTCATCCCCATAGCCGATTGCAGATAAGTAGCAAGATAGAGCATCTATCCATACATAAACTACGTGCTCATTGTCAAAAGGAACATCTACTCCCCAGTCAAAGGAATTACGGGTCACAGATAGGTCAGATAGGCCCTTGTCTATGAAGTTATTTAGCATTTCCTTTTGTCTAAAGGCAGGCTCTAAGAATTCCGGATGCTCTTTAAATAATTCTTTTAGCCTATCTTCGTATTTGGATAGTCTAAAGAAATATGATTCTTCTTCTTGGTATTCCACATCGCGACCACAGTCTGGGCACTTGCCATCTACAAGCTGGGCTTCAGTCCAAAATGTTTCGCATGGTGTACAATAGTATCCCTTGTACTCGCCCTTGTAGATATCACCTTGGTCATAAAGTTTGGTGAAAATATTTTTAACATCTTCTTCGTGTTGGTCTTCTGTAGAACGAATAAAAGTATCGTATTCAATCTCTAGTTTTTCCCACAAAATTTTTGTTTCTTCAGCAATTAAATCAACAAATTTTTGTGGACTTGTGCCATGGTCTATGGCTGAGCGCATGATTTTTTGACCGTGTTCGTCAGTACCTGTAACAAGGTAGGTATCGTATCCATTTAATGTTTTGTATCTTTTTAAAACGTCAGCAATAATTGATGTATAAGTATTTCCAATATGTAGATTACTATTAGGATAGTATATTGGAGTTGTTATATAATATGGTTTTTTTTCTGTCATTTCCTATCCTTTCTTAAACTAAACGAAATTATATAGATATATCATACTTCAAAACTTATTATCTACCCAACTATTGTGGTCTTTTAATTATGATATTTTTACAAGCCTTTTATCTTAGATTAATATCAAACTTTAGTCTATTGAAATTAGACAGATTTCAATCTATAATAGAGCTAACAAATATATATCTAAGTTAACTATCTATTATTAGATTGTAATCTAAGAAAGGACTTGTAATGACTAAAGCAATTTTTAAGATAAAAAAGAATATAGACTTTGAAAATGAAGCAGGACTTTTGATTTTCAATTATACAGACTACCTAGCTCACTCTAACCCACAAAACATTGACTGGAAGGATTCCTATGTCAACTACAAAAATTCTGCCAAAGAAGTTGTCCAAATGGAAGATATTTACCACTCTTATCCGGCTTATATGAATTTTCTAAGGGAAGTAAGAAGCGAAGCCTATTTTCTAATCGAAGAATTCTTTGACGAAAAAAACGAGGATATATTAAATCTTTTCTATATCTACGAAGAGGGAGATGAAAATTACTTCCCTTTTATGCTATCTATATTTCAAAACCTAGATAGGAAAAATAACAATGGATTGACTTATGATTTCTTTAAAGAACTTTATGACATATTTTTTTACCAATATCTGGGCCTGGATTATCTAAGTCTTGGTGAAATTGGCATTAGGACATATGAAGAGCTAAAAGAATATATGGATAGCTCCAAAATGATAGACTATATTTCAAATTCACCCTTTACAGATAAGGAAACCATGACTCTGCTAAGAGCTTACCAAAATACTGATGATATGTATCAAAGGCTTATGCCCTTACTTAATAAACTATCCAAGATTATCGAAGATAAAGTCCACCTCCTAGATGATCTAATATGTGAAAGTTATGATAAATTGGTTGATACAAATTATAAGATAGCTTATGATTTTGCCAAACAAGTTGGCTTAGACGAAATGATCAATACGGCAGATCTAGAAATTCCCATATCCATCCTACTTTTTGCCCCACATACTCAGATGTTTAGGTATGTGGACTTTAATGGATATACAAAGGCAGTAAAGCTGGGTGTTCTGGTTGATAAGTATGAAAATAACGAAGAAAGCCACAAACTCTTAAGTATCAGCCAATATCTTACAGTAATATCAGACCAAACCAGGATCCAAATCCTAGATTACCTAAAGGAATCTGACTACTATGCCAAGGAGCTTTCAGATAAGCTCTACATCACTCCTGCAACCCTTTCCTACCATCTCAATAAACTTCTAATTTGTGGCTTTGTAGGAATCCGCAAGGAAGGTCGCAAGTACTATTATTATCTGAGAAAAAACGGATTTGAATATTTGATAGATAACCTTACAAAATTTAGTGAAGATATCAAGGAGAACGACCATGGAGAAAAATAAAAACTTAGCTGAATATTTAAAAGACGAAGAGACTATCAAATACTATCTCCACAAGGATAGACCCTCTATAATTGACCTATTAAAATTCGCCTATGAGCCATTTAAGGATAATTGGAAAATAAAACTATCACTAATTATTTATCCCCTAGTAAATGGCGTGATTCCTGTAATGCAGGCCTTTATAATGTACTATTTGGTCGATCTTATAGAAAAGCAAAGTGATCTTAAAACCATGATTTTGACAATTGCTATTTATGGAATTTTGTTTTTACTTTGTTCGGTCATATCCCATCAAATAGATCATAAGACCTATGCAATTTACATGAAATCTAGAATGAATAAATTTATGGATGCTGCTGGAAAATCTATGGATATGGACTTTGGCCTTCTAGAAAATTCCCATTTTTCTGCGGAAGCTTCCAAGGCCTATGTCCCATTTACAAACAATACCGAGGGCCTAGAGGGAATCTACCACGATATGTACCCTTTGCTATCAGCATTTGTATCCTTTGTAATAATTTCTATAATTATTTTTAGATTAAGCCCACTGATTTTTGCCTTTGCGATACTTTCTATAATATTGCAGCTTCTGATTAGAAACTATACAGATGCCTATAGGCATAAGCACAATATCGAACTGCAAAAAGTATCTATGAAAGCATCCAGGTATTACAAAGAAGCAAGTGATTTTACCTACGCTAAAGATATCCGCATATTTTCTTTCAAGGAAAATTTCATAAAGGGTTTTGGGCCTATGGTTGACGATGTGTATAAGCTTTCAAGAAAATTTGTAAGACCAGAAATGTACCTATCCCCAGTCCTAGCCATACTCTTAGTTGGCATAGAAGCAGTTAGCTACTATTACCTAAGCGGGCAAGTGATAAAAAATGCCATTAACCTAAAAAGTCTGACACTGATTATCACATCTATTAGTGTATATGTAAGTGTCATCTCTAACTTTGTTATTAAACTTTCAGAAACCAGGTCAAATTTTAGGTATTTTGCCGATGGCTACGACTTTATAAAAGCTCTCCTGGAGCCAACTTGTGGAGATGAGAAAATATCAGGGCCAATATCCATAGAGTTTAAAGACATGTCCTTTGCCTATCCTTTAAGTGATAAATTAGTTCTTGAAAACTTGTCTTTTAAGATCAAGGCAAATGAAAAAATTGCCATAGTTGGAGTAAACGGAGCTGGCAAGTCTACCATAGTCTCCCTTATCCTAGGTCTATATAAACCTACAAGTGGAAAGATTTATATAAATGATATAGACAGCCAAGAAATAGATCTTAAAAACCGCTTTGGAGCCTTTGCCACAGTCTTACAAAATGTAGAGCCTTTGGCAGTAAGTATAGCAGAAAATGTAGCAGCTAGTTCTGATAATATTGATAGGCAGAAAGTAATCCAATGTCTGGACCAAGCAGGACTCTCCTACAAAATAGACCAGCTTCCAAATGGCATAGATACACAAATGACAAAAAATATAGAAGAAGACGGGACCAATTTTTCTGGAGGAGAAAATCAAAAAATAGCCATAGCTCGTGCTCTTTATAAGGAAAATACTTACTCTCTGATAATGGATGAGCCTACAGCAAGTCTTGATGCCTTAGCAGAAGAAGCTATTTATAAAGAAATCGATGATATTTCAGAAGGGAAAACTTTGATTTTCATCTCTCACAGGCTAGCTTCTACAAGATTTTGTGATAAGATCATGCTCCTTGATGGAGGAAATATCAAAGAATACGGATCCCATGACGAGCTTTTGAAAGAAAATGGTCTCTACAAAGAAATGTATGAAAGTCAAAAGAAATACTACCAGGAGGAAAATGATGAAATATAAAGCCTTGTGGATGCTGGTAAAAATGATGGCAAAAAATGATCCCTTGTATATAATTATGCTTTTATTAAAGTCAATTATTCCTGGACTTGGAACCTTGATAAATGTCTACGTGCCAAGCATCTTCATCAACCAATTGATTGATCCAAAGCCAGCGGATCAATTTATAAGGCAAATTATAATACTTCTTATAGCAAAATTTGCCATAGAATGCCTATCTAGGTGGTTTAATAGATTGGAATTTATTAGAAGGCAGGGAATCAACGAATACATATCTTTTGAGATAAGCAAAAAGGCTATGGATTTGACCTATTACAATATAGAAGATACTAAGGTCTTGGATATGAAAGAAAAGGCAAGCTCTGCCATAACTTTTGGACAAGTCCACCAGCTCCTATTTTGCCTTAAAGATATCATAGAGGGCATCACAGTAATAGTCGGTACCGGCCTTATAATAATAGGATTTTCCCCATATTTGGTCATATTCTCACTTATTATATCCATACTAATAATCCTAATCGACAAAAACATAGCTAGTTACAGCCAAGAAATCGACCAAGAAATGATAAGCATCAATAGACGATTTTCCTATTACTTTTCCCTAATGGCTGCTGATAAATTCCAAAAGGAATCAGAGCCTACGACATGGGTCAGATGATAGAAGGTAAAACTTCTAGTTTTGTAGATGATATAACCATAAAGTTTAACGACTCCCTTACTTACGAGGCAAATTTTGGATCTATAAAGATTCTCCTAGACTCAATACTTAGGATAGTTTCCTACTCCTATGTAGCCATGAGAACCTTATCTGCTTCCTACGGTCCACAAATATCCTTTGGAGATTTCTCTGCAATCATAAGGGCCAACGAAAACTTTATGACGTCTTTTCAAAAGATGTTCTCAGAATCAATCGGTTTTTCTATAACTCTAAGAAACTTAGAACCCCTATACGAATTTATGAACCTAGAAGTAGAAAGTGAAGAAGACCTTTACCAAGCATCAGACTTTGAAAGTTTAGAATTTAAAAATGTATCCTTTGCCTATCCAGGAAGCGACAGACTAATCTTAGATGACATCTCTTTTAAGATCAATAAAGGAGATAAGATATCAATAGTTGGAGTCAACAATGCCGGAAAAACAACTATAGTTAAGCTCATTTTGAGGTTTTTTGAAGTTGATAAGGGAGAGATTTTATACAATGGCAGAAATATAAATGACTATCAAAAAGAATCCTTGTACAAAAAAATCTCAGCTGTCCTCCAAGATTTTGCCATCATGCCCTTTAGCATAAAAGAAAATATAATTGGAACAAAAGACTATGATGAAGGAAAAATCGATCAAATCTTAAATGAGCTAGAATTAAAGGAAAGGATTGATGGCCTAGATAAGGGCTTTGATACCTATCTAAACAAGGATATATTTGAAGATGCAACAGACTTCTCCCTTGGCCAAAAGCAAAAACTTGCCATAGGAAGGTGTCTATATCAAAACCCAGATTTGATAATCCTAGATGAACCAACAGCAAGCCTAGACCCATTGGCAGAAGCGAAAATCTACGAAAACTTCAACCAAATGACTGAAGGAAAAACTGCAATCTTCATCTCCCACAGGATGAGCTCATCAAGATTTACCGACAAAATCCTCCTCCTAGACGAGGGCAAAGTGAAAGCCTACGACAGCCATAATAATCTCATGAAATACGACAACATCTACTCAAGATTATATAAGTCACAAGCTAAGTATTACACAAACTAAAAACTAACTCCTATAACGACATTTACTTGTCCAATAGGAGTTTTTTAAAAAATTAATTGCCAATACTTTTTATCTGAAGTATACTAAAGCTAAATAAAACTTACAAGAAAGACCAGTAGTAACTTTTGTTATGAATTACAACTTTCTTTTGTTTAAGGCCTGCCTTGGGTCTGTCAAGGCTTAGAGTATAAAAAGAGGTGGTACCGCGTTTTCGCCCTCTTATGCTCTTTTTTTGTGCTTATTTTAGGAGGAATATATGAAATTTACTTACGAAAAAGAATATGACAATGTTTTTGATGAGCTCGTGGACCGTGGTTACTATGAGCAAGCTACTGATGAAGCTGAACTTAAGGAAAAACTTAAAAACGAATCTATGACCTTCTACTGTGGTTTTGATGCTACAGCTGATTCTCTAACAGTAGGCCACCTTATCCAAATTATGGTTATGATTCGTATGCAAAACTATGGTCACAAGCCAATTGCCCTACTTGGTGGTGGTACAACCCTAATCGGTGACCCATCTGGTCGTTCTGATATGAGAAAAGTTATGACAGAAGAAACTATCGACAATAATGCCAATAGCTTCTACCAACAGTTCCAAAGATTTTTAGAATTTGGTGATGATGCAGCTACAGTAGTTAACAACAAAGACTGGCTTACAGAACTTAAATTCTTGGAATTCTTAAGAGATGTAGGAAATGAATTTTTGGTTAATGAAATGATCAAAAAAGATGCCTATAAGAATCGTATGGCAGCTGGTGGATTGACTTTCTTTGAATTTTCCTACATGCTTTTACAATCTTATGACTTCTTAGAACTTTACCGCCGCCACAATTGCACACTTGAAATTGGTGGATCTGACCAATGGTCAAACATCATAGGTGGTGTAGATTTGGTTCGCAAAAAGGAAGAAGCCAAGGCTTATGGTATGACATTCTCACTTCTTACAACAGCTGATGGTGTAAAGATGGGAAAAAGCCAAAAGGGTGCTGTATGGCTAGATGGCGAAAAGACAAGCCCATATGAACTTTTCCAATATATGAGAAATGTGGACGACAGGGATGTAACAAAATTCTTGCTTCAACTTACCTTCCTTCCTACAGAAGAATGTAGGAAACTAGGCTCTGCTACAGAAGCAGCTGATATCAACCATGCCAAAGAAGTCCTAGCCTTTGAAGTGACCAAGCTAATCCACGGCGAAGATGCTGCAAAAGAAGCTCTAGATGCTGCAAAAGCACTATTTGCTGGAAAAGGAAACGAAGATGCTATGCCAACAACAGAAATCAGTAAATCTGATTTACCAATCGGCCTATTACAACTTATGACAAATGTTGGATTAACAGGATCAAACGGAGAAGCAAGAAGACTTGTAAAACAAGGCGGAGTTTCAGTAAACGATGAAAAAGTCACAGATGTTGGAATGGAAATAAGTGAAGACTTATTCGAAGATAAAAAAATTATAATCAAAAAAGGGAAGAAAAACTTCCATAGAATACTTTTAGGATAATTCAAAAAAACACTTCCATTAAGTTTTGGAAGTGTTTTTCTTTATCTTTTAATAATTCTTGCTGGAGCCCCTACTGCTGTTGAATTTTCCGGTATATCTTCTAGCACTACAGCGTTGGCGCCTATTTTGGCATTATCTCCTACTTTGATATCCCCTAGGATTACTGCTCCTGCTCCAAGCATTACATTGTTTCCTACACTAGGGTGTCTCTTGCCCTTTTTGTTTGCAACAGCACCAAGGGTTACCCCATGATACATAAGGCAATCGTCCCCTACTTCTGCTGTCTCTCCTATAACCACACCAACTCCATGGTCGATGTAGCATCTTCTGCCAATACTTGCTCCAGGGTGAATCTCTATTCCTGTTTCCATTCTAGATTTGAAGGCCATCTCATTGGCTTCATAAAATTTCCCCTTTTCCCAAAGTTCGTGGGCCCTGTAATGGGACAATAGAGCCTTTACTCCAGGAGAATAGAGTACGGCTTCTTCCTTACTTCTCAAAGCTGGATCTTTTTCTAGGGCCGATACTAAAAGCTCCTCTTTGTATTGTTCATAACTAATCATTTACTGGATATAATTCTGTAGATAAATATCTTTCGCCAGTATCTGGAAGCACTGTTACAACTGCCTTGCCTTCTCCTAGCTTATCAGCAATTTCTATTGCACCACATACATTTGCTCCTGAAGAGATACCTACTGCAAGAGCTTCATCTTTGGCAAGTTGTCTACTCATTTTTATAGCATCATCACTTGCCACGCTTACTATGTCGTCAACAACATCAAAGTCTAGGTTCTTTGGAATAAAGTTACCACCTATACCTTGTATTTTGTGGCTTGATGCTTTTCCTCCTGATAATAGTGGGCTTTCAGCCGGTTGGATAGCGTAAACTTTGATATTAGAATCTTTTTCTTTTAGTCTCTTTCCAACACCTGTTACTGTTCCACCTGTACCAACTCCTGCAATGAAAGCATCTGGGGTGATTTCTGCTAGGATTTCTGGACCAGTTGTTTCATAGTGAGCTTTTACATTGGCTGGATTTGAAAATTGGTCTGGGAAGAAATATCCTTCCTTTTCTGCTAATTCTTTGGCCTTATCTACTGAACCTTGGAGAGCATTTTCTGTGGTTCTGATTACTTCTGCACCATAGGCTTTAGCCAATTGTTCACGTTCTTTACTCATTGATGCTGGCATAATTAGGATAAGCTTGTAGCCTTTTGCTGCAGCTAGGGCTGCTAGGGCTACACCAGTGTTACCACTTGTTGGTTCCACTATTGTGTCACCTGGCTTGATCTTGCCTGCTTTTTCTGCTTCTTCGATCATATATAGGGCTATCCTGTCTTTGATAGATCCTGCAAGGTTGTTTTTTTCTACCTTAACATAAATGTCAGCTCTTCCCTCTTTTTTTAGAGAAGTTAGCTTAAGTAGTGGTGTATTTCCTATTAATTCTTTGGAATTAATTTTAATTGTCATACAATCTCCTTTTATATAAATACGTTTATCAAAATAAACATAAAATTTACGTGGTTTACTTGTACATATTATTATAACCATGGATTATGATTATGCAAGTCATCCCTAACTAAAATTAAATCAATAGCAGAAAATCAATTATTTTTAGCCTATCACCTTCTAGAGAAAGCTAAGTCATGTGTAAAAAAAACATTTTATAATTAAAAATAGCAAGTTAGAATGAATGTATTATCAATCTACTTGCTATTTTATAGTGTAATAACTTTTATAAATATAGGTATCTTCCTATCAAGCTTATATTGTTTAGGAGACTTTGCATGAATTTGATAGGAATTTAATTTTTATTTAGTATTTTTTTCAACTAGTTCTAGTATCTTTGTACTTTGTCTTATTGCACAAAGATATTCCATCCTAGCTTTGTTATACAAAGTAAAAGTCTTACATTTTTCATCTTTATCTTTATAAACTTTCCAGTAACCACTGCAAAGATAATTTTTGCCCTGGTTTTCTATAAATCCTATCACATCTTCATAGGGATAACCAAGTAATAATCCAATTTCATGAGGAAAATCCTTTTGGCATAACCTATCTTTAAGACAATCTGTACAGATATCAATGCTATTAGTATCGTATCCACAAGATTTCAAAAAATATTTAGTATCATTAGTATTAATGAATTTTTTTAGCAGATCTTCTCTAAAGCAAAATATGGACGAAGTTCTTTGTCTCGTGGATAAGATCTTAAAATATATGCCATATTTGTTGAAATCCTTATTCCATATCCTTACCAAACTATCAACGTCATATTTATAATTTGATAAGGAAAATAAATTAGATGGTTTGATTCTTTCAAAAACCGGGCTACAGTATAGGGCTAATAATTCATCACCCATATCTATAGCATAGCGATTAAACTGTCAGCTAAATCATAGCAAGCGTTAATATCCTCTTCACCAGGCTCTCCGTAAGCTGTTAGGCCATTAGCTGCTAAGTTTATATCATGATCTTCACATCTTTCTTGCCAATCTATCATCCACTGACCATCATTCCATTCATATGATCCAAAGATAATAGTAGCTTTGTTAGCTAGACTATCTTCTACCGACTCAAACATAGGTTCAAATTCGCCTTCTTCTAGCTCTTCATTACCCATAGCTGGACAACCAAATGCAAAGGCATTGTACTTATCTACATCAGCACTTGTGAAAGCACCTGCTTGAATCAAATCTGCATCAACTTCTTTTTCTTTTAATCTGGTAAATATAGCTTCTGCCATCTTTTCTGTATTACCTGTTCCAGACCAATATATTATTGCTACTTTTGACATATTACTTCTCCTTATATAATGTATTTTTTTATAATGTATCGTATAACGATAATCATTATCAATAGTTATGCAAAATTTTTTGAAAGCCTCTAGTTTATCCAAAGACTTTCAAAAAATTATTACAGTTTAAATATTAGTATAAACTATTTCTTAGAATTTATTTTTATTGAAACCTTTTTTTGGATTGTGACCTGGACAATCCTTGCAGCCTTCATTTGCGTCATTTTTTATAAATCTAGTATATACAATATATGCACACACTATAAAAATCATAATTAAAAGAATCCATGATTGTAGATTCATATTTACCTCCTATTTATTTAGCGAGCAACACTTGCTTTATAAGTATTGTTATCTGCAATAGCCTTATGAGGTCTAAACAATAAGTATAGTAAAGCAACTAGTACTATAAATGCTATTATTGTTGATAGAGTAAATGTTCCATAAGCTATCAACCTTGCAAGTTGATAGAAAATAAAACTAATTGCATATGCAAATCCCATTTGGTAACCTACTGTTAACAAAGTCCATTTATTATCACCCATTTCTGTTTTTATAGCTCCAACCGCTGCAAAACAAGGCATGCAAAGCATATTAAATAGCAAGAATGAGTAACCAGCTATTGGTGTACCTATAGCTGCATTAAAGGCTGCTAGTAGTTCTGGACTTTCTTCTGTAATATCAGCGCCTAGACCCAAAACTATACCCATGGTATTTACTACATTTTCTTTAGCAACAAAGCCAGAAATTGTTGCGACCATTGATTGCCATGTGCCAAATCCTAATGGCTTAAATATAAAGCCTATAGCTGAGCCTATAACTCCCATAATCGAATTTGCCCCATCTTCTTCAACTAGATTTAATCTAAAGTCAAAGTTTGTCAAAAACCAAATTACTATGGATGAAAGTAAGATTATTGTGCCAGCACGTCTTGCATAAGCTTTTGACTTATTCCATACATCTTGCAAAACAGATTTTATCCTTGGTGCATGGTATGGAGGCAACTCCATAATAAAAGGAGCAGGATCAGAAGCAAATTTCTTAAATTTCTTTAATATAACACCTGACATTACAATAGCCGCTATTCCTATAAAATAAAAACTAAAGGTAATAAGAGCCCTATTGCTTGGGAAAAATGCCCCTGCTATTAGGGCTATTACAGGAAGTTTTGCAGAGCACGGCATAAATGATGTAGTCATTATTGTAATCCTTCTATCTCTGTCATTTTCTATAGTTCTAGAAGCTTGGATACCAGGAACTGCACAACCTGTCGAAATCATAGCTGGAATAAATGATTTTCCTGATAGGCCAAAACGTCTAAATAATCTATCCATGATAAAGGCAACTCTCGACATATATCCTATATCTTCAAGTATAGAAAGAAGAGCAAACATAACCATCATTTGTGGTAAGAATCCAAGTACTGCTCCTACACCAGCTAAGATACCATCTGTTACAAGTCCAACAAGTACTTCATTTATACTTGCACTTTCTAAAGCTGCTTGAGCTCCTGGAATCAATGTATCATCAAAAAATCCATTTACAGCTTCCGTTGCCATAGTTCCAGGTGAATGTTCGTAAACTGCAAGGGAATAAACCAAGAACATGACAAGGGCAAATATTGGTATACCCAAGATTCTTGATGTAACAATATTATCTATCTTATCAGTTGTAGATAGCTTTGGAGCTGCTTTCTTTAGTATTCTACTACCAAGCACTTCCAATCTTTCATATCTTTCACCAGTTATAATAGATTCAGCGTCATCGTCATAAAATTCTTCGCAAGCAGATCTAATATCGTCTATTTTCTTAAGATCATCATTACTAATTCCTATTTTCTCTACCATTTGCTCGTCATTTTCAAAGGCTTTAATGGTATAAAATCTTCTTAAATCTTCATCAACATATGAGTCTATAATATTTCTAATATCTGCTAGCTTATTCTCCAAATCATAAGAATATTCTAAAGCTTTTGGATAAGTTTGATTGCTGTTAGCTTTTTCAATTTCACTAATTAGCTTATCAATTCCTTTTTCTTTATTTGCCACGATTTCTACTACTGGGCAGCCCAATAGTTCAGATAAAGCACCTTTGTCAATCTTATCCCCTCTTTGCTTTACAATATCCACCATATTTAAGGCAAGTATTGTTGGGATACCAAGTTCTATAAATTGGCTTGTTAAGTATAAATTCCTGATAAGATTTGACCCGTCAACTAGGTTAACAATTAAATCTGGCCTTTCATCGACCAAATATTCACGAGCTACTTTTTCCTCTAATGTATATGGAGATAGAGAATAAATTCCTGGCAAGTCTTGGATAACTATATCTTTGTGCCTTTTTAGATTTCCTTCTTTTTTGTCAACTGTAACACCAGGCCAGTTTCCAACTCTTTGATTTGATCCAGTAAGAGCGTTAAACAAAGTGGTCTTACCAGAATTTGGATTGCCCGCTAGGGCTACTGTATAACTCATAGTTCCTCCACTATTATATTTTCGGCATCATGTTTTCTAATTGTAAGTTCATATCCCCTTAGACTTATTTGTACGGGATCTCCTAATGGAGCAACCTTTCTTACAAAAAGATCAGTATTTTTAGTAATGCCCATATCCATTATTCTTCTTTTTGTAGGACCATCTCCCTTTATTTTAGCAACTTTAAGATTTTCTCCTACCTTGGCATCCCTTAAAGATTTCATCCAACAACCTCCTCAACAATTATTCTTTTAGCAATATCTTTTGCTAGAGCAATTTTGTTTCCCTCTATTAAGAAAATATAATTAACACCATCAAATCTTTGTAAGGTCATTTCTTTGCCCTTTACTATTCCTAAATTTGATAAATGTTTCCTAATTTGATCATTGCCCTTAATCATGGTTACTCTCACTGAGTCACCTTCACTAAACAATGTAACAGGCATAAGTACTCCTTTTCTATATAAAACAATAATTTTTATAAATTATTAAAATATAATTAAAATTCCGAGGTCTTTTTAACTGCATTTAAAGTATACCATATAAAGTAATGATAATCAATATCATAATTTAAAATTTTATTCCCTTGTTGCTCATAGATCTATCGGACGACTTTTGGTCCATCACAATTACAGTTGTTTGTAAATATTATGCTGTTTATGGCTAATAACCTTTTAACTTTCATATCCCTGCAATCCTCAAGAGAACAGATATCTATCCCTGTCATCCACAAGGCCAAGGTCTACGGATCTCTCAAAGTACTTTTAGCTAAATATTTCTTTTTAAAAAATATTTCCACTATATATTCACAGAAAAAAAGGACTGAATCCAGTCCTCTTAGTTTCTATATTTATCAAAAAAGTCAAACATCAATTGGAAAGATTCTAATCTTTGGTCAAAATCTGAAAATGTATGGTCTGTTCCTTCTATTTCTTTGTACATGCAATTATCAAATGATTTGCATAGCTTTTTGTTTGATTCTTTTGATATTATCTTATCTTCATCTCCCCTTATAATTTGCACTGGGCCTTGGTATTTTTGGGCCAATCCGTAGAGGTCATAGCTGGTCACATCTTTTATAAATTCCTCGCTGATTTTTAGCCCTCCTACATCGTCCCCTTCTTTTTTGACATAGGATGACCTAAAGGCTTCTTTTAGTGATTTCATTAAGGAGTTCTCTTCTTCACTAAAATCTGCTGCTGGTGAAAATAAGGAAAGTGCCTTAGGCTTTTTCTCGTGGGCAATGGCTACCGCAACCGATCCACCCATAGAATGACCCTTCCAAAATAGATTTTCCTTATCAACATAAGGCTCGTTTATGACAAAGTCATGTATAAGCCTTGCTTCTTCTATTTCACGAGATAAGTTTATATCAAAAAAACTTCCATCAGATTCTCCACAGCCAGAAAAATCAAAACGAAATACTATATAGCCATTGGCAGTCAAAAATTTGGAGTTTTGTATATTCATAAATTGCAGGCCATTTCTATCATCTGCAAAGCCGTGGAAGTATATAACCGTTGGATAAGTTTTGGACTGATCAAAGTCATCTCCAGTGTTTAAAACCCCTCTTAATCTAATATTATTTTCTTTTTTTATGTCTTTATAAAAATATTTCATAAAATCCCCCATTTCTTTGATATAATATACCCATAATATAGTATGAGGTGATATAAATGGAAAATAAGAAGTTTCTTTCATATATGTCTTTGGCTTTGGCTCTGCTTATGCTTATATCTCTAATTTATATTTTTGCCAAGCCGAAGACTAAGACAGTAAAAGCTTATAAAATCGACCAAGGTACTTATTATTCGGGGACTATGGTTAATAATAAGTTCAATGGCAAGGGTGAGCTTGAATCTGATAAGGGAAGCTACCAAGGGTCTTTTAAGAACGGAAGATTTGATGGAGAGGGAACTTTTACTGGAGATGATTTTACCTACAAGGCTAATTTTTCTAAGGATAAGGGGAATTCTAAGATTGAGATTGAACTTGATTCTGGCGAGACTTACATCAAAGATGGCAATACTTTTAAGAATAAGGATATGAAAAATGAAGATTAAGGGTTTAGATTATATTAGATTTTTGGGGATATTTTTAGTTTTGTCCTATCACTTTTTCCCAAATGCTCTTCCAGGAGGCTTTCTTGGAGTAAATATGCTCTTTGTCCTTTCTGGATTTTTGATAAGTTTTCATTTGATTGATTCTCTCTACAAAGATGGGTCTATTGATTTTAAAAACTTTTATTTCAAAAGATTTGTAAGGATTTTCCCTCCTGTTCTTTTGATGCTAAGTCTTACTACAATATTTGCTTTTGCTATTAATAAGGACTATACAGTAAGGTATTTTGACCAGTTTTTGGCGGCTTTTTCTTACAACTACAACTTTTTTGAAATAATGCGTGGTGGTTCTTATGAGAATCAATTTGTAAAGCAGCTTTTTATGCATACTTGGTCTCTAGCTATAGAGGTTCATTTTTATATAATTTGGCCATGGGTTATGGCAAGTATCTACAAGAAAGTCAAAGATAAAAGAAATATAAAACGTAGATTTTCCAAAAAGTTTATGGAAATTTGCATCATTTTGTATGCCTATGCTTATATTTTGACATTTTTGCTAGTTGCTCTTAGGAAAGAAAATATATCCTTTGTCTACTTCTTTGACCTAGCAAGGATGGGATCTTTTGTTTTTGGATCTATGCTTGGAATATTTGTAAAGAGATTTTCCTTTAATAGACTTCCTTACAATAAGCTTACAATGATATTTTCTGGACTATTACTGCTTATGTCCTTGCTTTTCTCCTATGACAATAGAGCTACTTATTTTATAGGATTTTTGCTAACAGATATCATAACAGGAATATTAATTCTTGTAGGATACTCCAACAAAAATCTTGATGAAGGCAAAGTAATCCATCGCCTAAGCGAGTATTCCTATGGTATGTACGTATTCCACTGGCCAGCCTTTGTGATGATTTCAAGCAAAATACCAGGCACATTGGGCTTATTGGTATCAATACTAGTGACAGTTATCTTGGTTTTGTTTAATTATCATATCTTTGAACCAATTTTTTCAGGAAAAGATATTAAGCCTATAAGCGAGAAAATCAAGACTCCAAGAATCGACTATAATAAATACCAAGGCTTGATCCATTTTGGCCTTGTCTTTATGGTCCTACTAAGCTTTAGCCTAGCCTATACCGTATCAGATGCTTCAGATGATATGGTAAGCCTTGAAAAATCAATCCTTCAAGAATCTATAAAGCAAGATATAGATAAAATCTACATGGATAGGAAGAAAGTTCAAGATATCATAGATAAGGATAACGACAGGATAGACAGCCTTGCAGGAGAGCAAACCTTTACTGTCATTGGAGATAGCGTGCTTCTGGGCAATAGAGAAATGCTCCAAGAAAATATTCCTGGCCTATATGTAAATGCAGAAGGAAGCAGGCTACTTGAAAGCACTCCAGACCTATTAAAGCAAATGGAAAATGAGGGTAATCTAGGTTCTATTGTAGTCATTGCTATGGGAACAAATGCCGTAGAAGACCCAGAAAAGAGCCTAGAAGAGATTATTAAGACCCTCCCAGCTGGCAAGAGATTGATATTTGTAACTTGCTACGATAATAGGTATGAACAACCTCACAGGGTATCAGTTGCTATGGAGAAAGTCGCACCAAAATATAAGTTCGTAACTTTAATGCCATGGGAAAAGGAAGCTATGGCCCATCCAGAATACTATGCTGGAACAGATGGAGTACACTTTTATGGAGTCATGGATGCCTATGATGCCTACCTTAAGATGTTAAATGAAGCAATAAGAGAATCTTTGAAAAATCCAGCAAAAGGAGAATAAAATGTATTTTTTCGTAAATGATTATAATGATATTGGAAGAGATGAGATCCTAGATGCCCTAGTAAAGGCAAAAGATGAGTACAACACAGGCTATGGTTTTGACAAGCACTGTGAAAACGCTAGAGCTTTGATGAGAAAAACCTTGGCAAATGATGACCTTGATATCCACTTCATACCTGGTGGAACAGGTGCAAATGTTGTAGGCCTTGCATGTGGTCTAAAGCAAGAAGAATCAATCCTTGCAGTAACAACTGGCCATATAGAAGGTCACGAAGCAGGATCTATTGAGGCAACAGGACTAAAAATAGAAACTATAAAATCAGAAGATGGTAAGCTATCTCGTAAACTCCTTGAAGAAAAATATTCTCATTATGATAATGAATATATGACTGTACCAAGAAAAGTCTATATATCAAATACAACAGAACTTGGAGAAGTTTATACAAAGAAGGAGCTTAGCGAAATCTATGAATTTTGCAAGGAAAATGGCCTCTATCTTTTCATGGATGGAGCAAGACTTGCCCACGCTCTTGTAAGCGAAAAATGTGATTATAGCCTAAAAGACTTGGCTAATCTTTGTGATATATTCTATCTTGGCGGAACCAAAAATGGCTTCTTATATGCAGAAGCCCTTGTAATCGTAAATGATGATTTGAAAAAACATTTTATAAACCTACAAAAGCAAAAAGCTCAGCTTATGGCTAAAAGCTTTATCCCAGGGATAATGTTTGAAACAGTATTTGCAAAAGAAGATGGTTACTTAGAAGGAGCTAGGATTGCTTACCAGATGGCAAAGGACCTTGCCACTGGAATAATAGAAAAAGGCTACGACCTTGCCTATCCATTCGAATCAAACCAAGTATTTGTAGAGCTTAGCACAGATGAACTTAAGAATTGGCAAAAGATAGCCCAATTTGAGACCATGGGCCTAATTGATGGCAAGACCATAGCAAGACTTGTCACAACTTATAGGACAAGTAAATCTGATATAGAAGGATTTTTATCCCAAATATAAAAAATTCCCGGAAATTCTCCGGGATAATTTTTTTATTTGTTGTAGAAAGAATTCTTAACGTCAATAGATTCTACAGCTTTTCTGCTTTCTTTTTTTGTATCATCTACCGCTTCTTCTACATCGTGAGCTATTTCTTCGCCTTTTTCCTTTACATCTGAAACAACTTTTTTGCCCTTAGTTTTTATATCTATAGCGATTTCTGGGGCAGTTTCTTTTTTATTTTCAAAGGCATTTGATATTGCATCTCTATTTTTGTATAGGAGATAAGCGCATCCTGCAGCAGCTCCTGCTAAAAGCAAAGTTTTTCTTCTTTCCGCTCTTTCCATCTCTTCATCGACAAAAAAGTCAAAGTCTGGCATGTGATCCATTGGATCGAAAGTTTTTACCTTGTAAGCAGTACTTGCTAGGCCAATCACATCGCCTATGTCCAAAAGTCCTAATTTGTTGTTAAGTTTTATCAAATCTGCAGCTAGTTTTAATTTTCCCATAAATTTCTCCTTATCTTCTTTCTCTAATTTATACCCAGTTTTAGTAATTATCTTCAATTTGGCACTCAAGGCATTCATCATCCCTGTAGTCTTCTTCTAAGCTATAGGTAAAACTAGAGTTTATTTTCTTTGCCTTTGGTGTTTCTCTTGTTTCAATCAAAGTATCCCCATAAAATATTTGCTCATCACTTCTTCTTGTTGGATACATAGTACAAGATGATAAGCATATAGTAATAAGGGCAAGTGTTAGTATCTTTTTCATATAAAACTCACTCTCATGCGTGGATATTTTCCATTAGGCTAATAAATAAACTTACATTGCCAATTTCTCGTATCTTTCCATCATATTGGAAAAACTCCAAGTCTGGATTTAGGGAATGAAAATACTTTTTGTTTGGGAAAAATTCCTCATAAGTATATCTATATCCTTCTTCTAGGCCATCCTCACCATCGATTGGAACTTCCAAATATAAGGACTCTTCAATCTCATAAATTTCAAGTCTCCATTCCTTGATAAAATCTGGGTCAGATATTTCAAAGCCTAGAAAGTAATCAAAAGTTCCATCGAGGGCATTGTACTGTCTTAGTCCACAGAAAGAACCCAATTCTTTTAAATCTAGGTCCTTAAACTCTTCTAGAAACTTTCTTCTAGTTTCTTTTGCATCACTTGCATTTTCTAATTTATAAGCTCTGCCAGCTAATCTAAGTCCTGGCTGATTATCTACATTAATTTGCATAATACTCCTAATTTCCTTTTTAATCTTATACCCCTAAAAAGTGAAAAGTTTTCTAATAATTTGAATTATACATAATCTTGTACTATAGTAATGAGGTATCACAACATTTTTAACGGAGGAGTTAATGAAAAAGAAATATTCAATAGCAACAATTATGCTAGCAACAGCTTTAACATTTGCTGGATGTGCAAACAATAATGAGGAAAAACCAGCAAACGAAGTTAAAGAAGAACAAACTACTGACGAAGCAGCTGAAGAAACAACTGAAGCAGAAGCTCCAGCAGAAGAAGAAGCTAGCGAAGAAGAAGCAACAGAAGAGGAAGCTACAGAAGAAGAAAAAGCTGACGAAAATTCTGAAGAAGCTAGTGAAGAAGATGCGGAAGAAACTAGCGAAGAAACACCTGCCGAAATGGGTAACCTAGTACTTCACAGAGCATATCCTAAAGAAGTAGACGGAGCTTTCACAAACGTTGTAGTAGCAACAAGCGGAGACAAAATTGTTGATGCAATCATAGATGAGTACCAATACTATGAAGCTGACTCTGACTACAAGGCAGTACCAAACTCAGACGGAGCATTTGGAGAAGGTACAGCAGAAGGCAAAATCCTTGGATCAAAAATGGACAATAACGAAGCTTACTCAGCTGATATGAAAGAAGCTGGTAGCGAAGTTACATTGCTTGAAACCTACAATGGTATTACAGACTTTGTAAAGGGAAAAACAATTGCTGAACTAGAAGATTTCTTAAATGAAAATGACGATGAACAAATTCTAGATGCAATTACAGGTGCAACATTCAAATCAACACCAAATCTTGTAAGAATGATTGTTGAAGCTGCAAAAGATAACACATTTGTAACATCTGGCGATGCTGAAAATCCAGATGATGTAGAAGTAAGATACGCACTAGGCGCTCCACACGGTGACAAGAGCTTTGGTAATGCTGTTGTAGCTGTTGAGGGAGATAAAATCATTGCTGCAAGCATTGACGAATACCAATACCTTGACGGTGGCACAGGCGTTCCTGGATCAGAAGGTGGATTTGGCGAAGGATACAAGGATAGCAATGTTGTTCTAGGCTCAAAACTAGAAAACAACGATATGTACTCAGACCTAATGGCAGAAAAAGCTAAATCAACAGTAGCATTGAAAGATAACTATGCTGCAATCGAAAACTTTGTTGCTGGTAAAACAGTTGAAGAAGTAAAATCAGTAATCGAATCTGCTACACCAGGTGAAGCAATTGATGAAGTAACAGGTGCTACTCTTGTTGATACAGCTGGATACCTTCAATTAATAATCGACGCTGTAGAAAACAATCTTAGAAAATAATTAGTATTAAAATAAGCTCTTGGCTAGTGATATGTACCCTCTTTACTGGACAAACCAGTAAGGAGGGTGTTTTTTATGAAATATAGTTATGAATTCAAAAAAGAATGTGTACAGTTGTATAGGGAAGGTAAATGGCCTGATACACCTGAAGGGACCACCGAAAAAAACTTTCATGATTCAATTAGAATATGGTTTAAGTTAGAAGAACTTCATGGACCAGAAATTTTAAAACATGGAAATAATATCAATTGGACACCTGATGAGAAGTTAGAAATGGTATCTAAGGTATTAGCTGGAAATTCAATAAAGTCTGTAGCAATTGAATACGGAATTAATGATGGACAACTCTATTCATGGGTTAACAAGTATAAAAATTATGGATATAATGGTCTTGTTAATAAAAAGAAAGGCCGTAAATCTAAAAATACAAGTATGAAAAGTAAAAATAACCATAAAGTAAAAGAACTTAATGAATCTGAAAGAGAAGAACTAATAAGACTTAGAGCAGAGAATGAATATATAAAGGCAGAAAATGAAATAATAAAAAAAGAGATCGCCTTGAGAGAAGAACGTTACGCTGCGCAACTCAAGGCGAAAAAGCAGCGATTGTCAAAGAACTCAAAGAAAAAGGATACAAACTAAAATATCTTTTAATAGCTATTGATATGCCAAGGTCAACATACTATTTTGAAATAAATAAAGTTGATAAGATAAAAAATAAGAATAGTCATATCGCAGATAAAATAACCCAAATATTTAACTTACACAAAGGCAGATATGGAGTAAGAAGAGTATATATGGAGTTGGTAAATCAAGGTTATGTCATAAATCATAAAAGAGTGCAAAGGATAATGCATGAGTTAAAGCTATTCGGAAAAAGGTCTAAAGAAAAATACCACTCATATAAGGGGAAGGTAGGTAAAGTAGCTGATAATATAATAAATAGAGATTTTAAGGCAGATAGACCTCTACAAAAATGGGCCACTGATGTATCAGAATTTAAATTTTCTTGGGGTAAATGCTACATCTCTCCAATACTTGATATGTATACAAATGAGATAATATCTTATGACTTATCCTTACGCCCTAATTTAAAACAAATATCTAATATGTTAGAAAAAGCATTTAACAAATTTCCGAAACTAAATAATCTGATACTACATTCAGATCAAGGATGGCAATACCAACATAAATACTATGTGAATGAGCTTAAAAAACATGACATAAGACAATCAATGTCAAGGAAGGGAAATTGCTATGATAACTCCATTATGGAGACATTCTTTGGAAGATTAAAAAATGAAATTTATTATGGTTATGAAAAGAGCTATAGCTCTTTTGAAGAATTTTCGAGAGCAATAGAGGAATATATTGATTATTACAATAACGAGAGAATTCAATCCAAAACAAAATGGATGCCACCTACAAAGTATAGGTTAGCATCCACTACAATTAGTTAATTAAATATTGTGTCCAGTTTTATGGGTACACATCATAGGCCAAAGAGCTTATTTTTTATTATTCAATTAAGGTAAACCTTAAAAGCAAGATTAACATTACAATCATAAGGACAATACCTATTATGGTAAATGCATCTATACTTTTTCTTAGAGCGAGAATCACAAGGGATATGGATAGAAAGAACATAAATAAATAAAGCTGCAAATATAGGTAGGCGTTGTTGGTATAAATCATATAGACCATGATGCCTAGACCTAGTAGACTTGCAAAGATAGCAATAATTTTGCTAAGTTTTTTTCTATCTATGATGTAATTCAACAAACTAATGACCCCTATTGTTAAAATAGCAGGCCATATAGTGTTTTTTATTAGTAGTATCTCCATCTATCCCTCATCTTTTTCTAAAGTGGACTATTTTTCTTTGATCAAATCGCTTCTGATATATCCTGTTTGACCGGAAATGCTTACCCTTGTCCAATTGTCAGAATCTCCAAGTTTTATAATATCTTGACCTGGTTCAGCTTGGGTTATGATTGCTGAATTTTCACTTGGTGCAAGTCTTACATTTACAACATCTTCAACAGTATAGATCACACCATCAGAGCTTTCTTCAGAATTTTCGTCAGTGTTTTCATCTGTATTTTCGCTAGCCTCTTCTGTATTATTTTCATCTGTGTTCTCGTCTGCACTTTCGCTGTCAGTATTATTTTCTTCAAGATCACTATCAGACACTTCACTTACATTACTGTCTTCTGGGTGGCGGACAGAAACATATTTGTCCTCTGCGCAAGCTGTTGTCATTAGTATCAAGAGAAAAACAGCAAGACTTTTTAACCTTTTATTCATCATATCCTCCAAACAAATCATCAAGTTCATCTTCGCTATAATCATAGTCTGTTATTGCAAGGCCAAGTATGTTGGCATTTGCTTTTTCTAGTTGGTCTAAAGAATTTTGAGTTTCCTCACTAGATTTTAGCTCATCTTTAGTAAATACTAGGCAAGCATCAGTACTTGCAGCAAACATATTTGCCTCAGCAACATCTGTATTTTCTGTTAAGTCAACTAGGACGTAATCATACTCATTGCTGATGTCACTAAAGAAGTTTCTAACAACCTTTGGTTCCAAAAACTTATCAGCATAGTCTGATACTGCACCTGTTTTTAGATAAGATAAAGATTTGTAGGCCCTATCTTTTATCTTAACTTGGTCTACATCATAGCCACCGAGGATTACATCAATAAATCCACGTTCAGCATCTTCTTCTACAAAGTCATCCAAATTAGAATATCTAAGGTCAGCATCAATCATTAAAACACTAATGCCATCTTCAGCAAGGTGCCTTGCTATATTTAAGATATTTTCAGTCTTTTTTGTGCCAATACTTGTAGCTGTGAAAGCTATAGAAACATTTTTACGACCCATCTTTTGGATTATTTTATCTTCTAGATTATAAAATGATTGAAGAAGAATCTCCCTATTTTCATCAGTTTGCTTCTTAAACATCTAATTCTCCTTTTTCATAGCTAGGTAATTTGCCAAGGATTTCGTATTTATTAGTATTACTTACCTTGCTATTTATCTCTTTGCTATCTATAACCCTAGTTGTACCAGATTCTTGATCTTCTCCTAAATCTGAAACTACTGTGGTCTTTTCTTTTGGTTCTTCAACTTTTTTGACTTCTCTTACTTCCTTTATTTCGTCATTATTAGAATTTTTTAAGTATGCTTTAGCGATTTTCTTGTTGTGGGAGTTGATTGAAATCATTGTAATTAAGGCCCAAAGTATAGCCCCAGATCCTGCTGCAAAGCCAGCATATTTTATAGTATTGTCTGTCACGGAAGCCAAGCCATATGAATATTCCATAACCTCTGCACCAGAATCATAAATATTGTTTATTACCCTTACAGCATAGTCAGCATATTGGTCAGCCAAATCTTCTGCACGAAGCTTGTTTGTATCAGACACCGTGATATCTATGATAGATGAATTTGCAGTTGGTTTTATGTCAAGTTTGCTATCTAACTTGCCTACATTCCAGTCAATTGCAAGGGTTTCTAAGGTTTTTTGTTTGATTTTTGAGCTATTGATTGTTGCTGCATAAGTTTGCGCAGTATTCTTAGCATCATCTACATCCTCAGCATTTGATGTAACAATCTTAGCTTGGGCTGTGTATTCCTTGTAACCCATATAGTTTAGGCCAAAATATGTTAGCATTCCTATGATAATTCCTGCTATGATTGCAGGTGGGATTGCTGAAAAAAGTGATCTTTTATTCTCCATCTTCTCCTCCAAATTCTCTTGCTCCGCTAAGCATAAGCTTGCGAGCCTTTTTAATATCGATAACTTCTGTCATTTCCTTATGTCTTCGCAAAAATTGTTCTATATATAGTCTATAAGTTCTTGGAAACAAGGCCTTGGCAAGCTTTCCTTTGTCAATAAAAAACTTTTCATCATAACCTGTAAACCAAGTAGAATCGTCATTATAGACCTTGGCTATGAGCTTTGTACTTGTTCTAATCTTAAGGCCTGCCTTAAAGGCATCTCTTAAAAACAAGCTGTCTTCACCAGAACCATTGTCAGTTCCTGCTCCAAAGTAAGTTGAAACTGATAAGTTATTTTTAATTATAGAATCTTTCTTAAAAACAAAATGTACAGATCCATATCTTAAAGAATTGTAAAGTTTAAGGTCTTTTTCTTCCTTAACCTTTACAACCTCTTCGCCGTTTAAATATATTATAGTTTTAAATATGAAAAAATCTACATCAGGGTGTTTGTCAAACTCTTCTCTTATGGCCTTGCTATAGCCTGTTTCAAAAACCTCATCATCATCTGCAAAAACTAGGATATCGGCCCTAGAATTTAATATAGCGAGATTTCTGCTAAGTCCAAGTCCTCTAGTATCAGTTGAAATCATCCTAACCTTAAATTTGCCTGTATCTATCTCTTCATAAGCGTTTTTATCAGTTTGGTTTATGATTAGGGCGTCTGTTTCTAGGTTGAATCTCTTAAAGCAAGCTATGGACTCTTCATTCATAGTTGAAATTAATACCTCTATGCTCATGCTATGACCTCGTTGTCTCTGCTTTTTCCCATGTTGCCTTGCTCTTTCCAGTAGCCTCGTTATAGCCACCCTTAAGCTGAGCTGCCATCATCATAGTGTAATAATATGGGAAGTAGAAAACTTTGCTCTTACTTTCAGTTAATTTTCCAATTCCTGCAAGGGTAAAGAATGCAACTTGGATTAGGAAAAATACCCTATAAAAGTCTCCCTCGTTTAACAAAGCTAAGTTAGCAACAAATAAAACTATGTGGTTAAAGGCTTGCAAAAACCTCAAAGTCTTGTGGTTAAAGTGGAAGAAAGAAAACCAACCATATTCGAAAATATTTAAGCGTCTAAGATTGGTAAAAATATTGGTCAAAATCCTTCTTTGCATCCTAACCTTTCTTTTGAATTCATCCTTGCTAGTCTGGCCAGCCTTCTCCAAGGCTATGGCCTTTGGATTATAAAGGGCCCTCATGTGGTTTATACCAGCATAAAGAGGCATTTCATAGTCGTGAGAGCTTACCAGGTTATAACGGCGGTAATCACTCTTTCTGCAAGCATAAATTGCACCATTGCCGGCTGCAATTGTTGCAATCTCTGATTCGATTTTTCTCATCTTAAGTTCCATATCCCAATAGGAATTTTCCGCCACAGCCGAAGCTATGTCATCATCCTTGGCATAGATAAGCGATCCGCATACATAGATAATGTCATCATCTGTAAAATAACTCACAAGCTCATCTATGGCATCAGCCTTAAACATGGAGTTTGCATCAGAAAATACTATTATCTCTCCCTTGGCCACATCAACAGCCTCATCTTGGGCGTTAGTTTTGCCTAGGTGGTTTTTGACTGTGTTGACCTTAATGTCATAGGCAGGGTGATTGTTGATGAAATTTTGGCAAATCTCAACTGTCCTATCGCTTGATGCATCATTGGCAACTATAACTTCATAGTGGGGATAGGTTGATTCTGTAATATTTTCTAGTTTTCTTTCTATTACCTTTTCTTCGTTGTAGGCTGATATTATTATAGAAACAAAGGGCTTGTAGGATAAGTCCTTGTCATTTTTCCTTTTCATAATCTTATCTAAGATCATTAATGTGATAGGATAGCCAATCATTGCATAAAATATGGCAAATCCTACTATATAAAATACAATTTTCATAATTTCCTCAATTCATAGTTAATTATATAATATATTGCATCTGATTTTCAATTATTATTACATAATATACATTAAGAAATTATTAAATTAAAAAAATCGTCCCAAATCATTTGCACTCTTAGAATATCATTTAGACAAAGTTTTGCTAAAATTATCCTAAGAGTGTGCAAATGATGGAACGAGATTATTCTACAAAGGTATTTGCTCTACCATCCTCTTTGGCTCTTATAGTTGGGAATATCAAACCTAGAGCAACCAAGAATACTGGTGTTAAGATATTTAAAACCATGGTAACTTTATCATCTGAATACATTCCTAGTAGGCATGACAATAGTGTAATTATAAAGCACCATAGGCCCCAGAATTTACCAGCTCCTTGAGATTTGGTAAACTTGTATTCTCCATTGTCCATGGCATTTTTCTTTAGCAAGTAATAAGCTATGAATACCCATAGATATCTTAGTGGCATAGTTACAGAGTTTAGTTTTGTAAGTGCTCTTAGAACAGATGCAGCTCCTGGAAGTAGGATTTGTGATAAGATTATTGTTCCAGATAGGATTACTACCATTTTGATACCGTTGATATATGCTCCGTATTTGTTCTTTCTTAAAAGTTTTTGTGGAACATGGATACTAATTTTTGGATCTCCTAAAAGGATTCTAAGTGGTGCATCTATAGAAAGTACCAAAATTGACAATTGGCCAATTAGGTTTGATAAAGCATAGATGATTAAGAAGAAGTTTCCTAGTCCATAGTATTGGCCAAGTTTTTGGAAGGCCCAATATGCTCCATTTGCTACATAGGAGTCAAAACTTTCTTGAGTCGCATTGATGACAGCTGGATCAAACATCCTAGCCATAGCAACTGTTCCAAACAAAGCTGATATTACAACCATTATAGCTGCAGCAAGCATTGCTTTTGGGAAGCCTTTTGAAGGATCACCCTTCATCTTGTTGATATATGGAGATATTTTTTCTACACCACCAACTGCAAATACCAAAATTGATAGTGAAGTAAAATATCCAACGTTAAATGTTGGTACTATTGCCTTTAGTGAAAAGTCGATATTTTGATAGTCGCCACTTGGAGCAACAACCGGTGCAAAAAGTCCTAGGATAATATATAAAATTCCCATAACAAACATAGAACTTCCTGCTATCTGTGTCAAATTTTTAAGCGGATTAAGTCCACGGCTTGCAATAAAGGCAAAGATCAAAAGTATTGCTAGAGTTACTATTTGAACATGAGAAGTTTTGAAGGTGTCAAAGGTTTCTGCATTGTGAAAAACAAGCCAAGAAAAAGCCTTCAAAGCTCCCGAACCCTTGGAAGCTATATAAGGAATGTGAACACACCAATAGGTCCATCCAGCATAGTAAGCAAGCTTTGTTGTAGAAGTTTGTTCAATCCATGAAGAAACTCCTCCTCCTAGATTTTTAAATGTTGATCCCAATTCTCCTACCATTAGTGCATAAGGTATAAAATAAAGGGCAAACATCAAAATCCATGAGAAAATAACTTGAATTCCGTTAAAGTACATGAATCCATTGGCAACATTACCAAAACCCCACAAAGTTGCAAAAGCCATAAAGGTAAGACTCTTCCAACTTATCAGTCCATTATCATTTTTTTTCATAAAATCCTCCGAATTTATTATATATTCAAATTAACATAGTTTTATGCCTATGTCAACGATTTCACATAAATAATTAAGGATCTTTTACTCTCCATATTTAATTTTAACAATATAGATATATAATATAAGCAAGCTAAATGAAAAGAGGAAGATATGCACATAACATTAGATATGATACAAACCCTTGGAATTGCAATTCTTGCATTTATTTTGGGTAACAAAATCAAAGAAAAATTAGAATTTCTAAAGAAGTTTTTTATACCAGCTCCAGTTATAGGAGGGCTAATAATAAGCTTTCTAGTATTTTTGCTAAAGACTAGTGGAAGCTTTGATATAGAATTTGACCAAGTCCTCCAAGATTTCTTTATGAATATATTTTTCGCATCCATAGGCCTTGCTTGCTCCTTTAAGGCTCTAAAAAAAAGTGGCAGCCTCGGTATAAAACTAGCACTTGCTATTATAATACTTTTGCCCTTACAAAATATCCTAGCTGTTGGATTTACCAAGCTCTTTGACATAAATCCACTCTATGGAGTTGCCATGGGATCTACATCCATGACAGGAGGCATAGGATCTGCTGTAAGTTTTGGCAAGATTATGGAAGGATACGGAGCAAATAATGCCACAGAAATAGGAGTTGCATCAGCAACTTTTGGACTCTTGGTAGGTTCCCTATTTGGTGGTCCAGTTGCCCAAAGACTTATCAAAAACCATAGCTTAAAAAGTGAAAATATAGAAAGACAGAATGTCCTTGATGGCAAGATAGAAAATTTAGACCAAAAATCTTTGATGAAGGCAATAATAATTGTTGGTCTTGCAAGCTTTTTGGGAACTTTTATCAATAAAGTCTTACTTCTTACCGGCCTAAACTTCCCCTACTATGTAGGTTGTCAATTTGGAGGCCTTATTGTAAGAAACATTTACGATTACCTAAAAAAAGACATCAACACAAAAAGCATAGATACAGTAGGCAATATATCCTTAAGCTTATTCCTATCCCTTGCCCTCATAGGATTAAATATCAGCGCAATTATAGCCCTTGCCCTCCCAATGCTAGTTGTTATGGTAGGTCAAGCTATATTTATAGCTATATACACTAGCCTTGTTACTTTTAAACTTGCTGGATCAAACTACGATGCAGCAGTCATAGCAGCAGGTCATTGCGGAGTAGGATTAGGCCAGACACCAAATGCCATAGCAAATATGGAAGCCATTATAGAGAAAGAAGGCCCAGCAGATGTGGCAATGTTTGTCTTTCCTATAGTCCTTGCCATAGCAGTAAACTTGTGCAATCCGATAGTAATTACATTTTTTATTAGTTTTGTAAAATAGTTATCTTATAAGAAAAAAATTAGATTGGAGCAGATTTTGAAGGAAAAGTTATTATTCAGAAGACAATTTGTCATAACAAAAGAGGCTAATAAATTAGAGTCCTGGAAAGAAACCAAATTGTTTGATGATTACAAACTTTATACCCACCCGGATTTAAATATTGTAGACATAAGTATGGCTGATAAAAGAGCCATACTTTTAGGATTTTTCGTAGACCCTGATAATATTAACTACAGCGATTATGATATCCTAAAGGATATACTAGGAAAATCGGATAATTTTGCCGATTTCCAACAAAAATCCATATCCTTAACTGGTAGATGGATCTTAATTTACATATCAGATAAGGAAAAGAAAATCTTTAACGATCCAGCAACTTCAAGACATATATACTACTCAAGTGGACCTGAGATGATTCTAGGATCAAACTCAAATATTATAAATTATTATATAGACCATGCAGAAAATAAGGATCCTGAATTCACAGAATATATTTCTTCCAAATTTTATAATATCAACGAAGAAGAACGGTATTCAGATGCCACAGGATTTGAAAATATCTACAAACTTTTGCCAAACCACTACTATGACATGGATCAAAAAACTAGTCAAAGATATTGGCTAGAAATTCCATATATAGACTACAATCACGCCATAGATAGGTCAACAGAGCTTTTGGTAAATTCTTTTAAGGCCATAGATAAAAGAGACTATTACAAGATACTAGGCCTTACTGCTGGCTTTGACTCAAGAGTCATCTATGCAGCTGCTTCTTACGCTGGCATAGACACCAAGTACTTCCTATCGACTATGAATATCCTAAAGGCAGATCATCCTGACCTAGTTATAGCAAAGGAAATTCTAAATGATTATGGCAAAGATCTAATAATTTTAGATAAGTTAGCACCTTTGACAGATGAATTTGCCTACTATTACAAGGAGAATATAGAAGATAGTCAAATTTTACCAAAGACTCTCACAGCCCAACACTTTCTATATAGCCCAGACTTTCCAGAAAATACTCTTTACATAACTGGTAATAATTCCGCTGTATTTAAAGATTTTTATGGCAAAAGAGAAGCATCAAGTGGCAAGGAAATATCCAAACTTACTGGAATTCCCAAAAAATATACAATTTTTAACGAGAGTTTTGATAGGTGGATTGGAGAAAATAAAGATTTAGTTGAAAAGGCTAATATCAATATGATGGATTTGTTTTACTGGGAACATAGATTGGCCAATTTCGGAGTTAAATATGTTGCTAACCAAGATATAGCAGTAGACGAATTCTCTGCCTTTAATAATAGAGAAATGTTTTTGTTGTTAATGAAGGCAAAGTACGAAAATAAAATCGACCATAGGGTTATTTTTAAAGATATAATAAACAAACTAGACCCAAAACTAATGACCTACCCCATCAACCCTAGTTCAGGAAAAGAAAAAATATCAAATATAGTAAAGAGAAATGTCTCAAAAAGGACCTGGGAGAATATAAAATTGGTACTAAAAAATTGACATTCCTATAGTATAAAACTTGCGTGTGAGAAATTTACTTAAAAATAAAATCTAATAGTAAAAAGAAGAATTCGCGGAGCGAACTTCTACTGCTCATTGCTCTCCGCAGGAGCGGAGGGGGTGTAGAAGGTTTAGGGGGATCGGGGGAAAGGAAAAAGGGGTCTCCGTAACCCCTAATTCCTATCCCCCGAGGTACAACGAAAAAACCTTAAACTATACCTAAATAGAAGACATTCATATCATTAAAAAATATAAACAAATCCTGAACGAAATTATTCTAATAAAAATCCTTTTGTTATCCCTAAAATCCGTTCCCTCGAGGATGACAGTATGCGAATCGAATGCTTTTCTATAGATTAAAGAGTTTTACATCCTTCCATCTGTCATTCTGGCGAATGCGAAGAATCTTATCAAAACCACTCCTTTTTCAACAACGTTCCTATTTTATAATTCCAAAATACATAAACACAACAACAGCTAGAATTATTCTATATATACCAAAAGGTATGAAGTCATTTTTGCTGATGTATTCCATAAATTTCTTTATAACAATATATGCAACTACAAAGCTTAAAACCATGCCAATTACTATTAATAACCATTGACTTCCTGCAAAGCCATGGACATTTTTTACTACCTTTAGCAAGGTTGCTCCAAGCATGGTTGGGATTGCTAGGAAAAATGAAAATTCTGCCGCTGCTTCTCGGCTTAATCCTAGGATCATTGCCCCCATTATGGTTGCAGCTGATCTAGATGTTCCTGGTATCATGGCCAAGGCTTGAAAAAATCCTATGGCTAGTACAGTTTTATATGGGACATTTGTTATATTATCATGAACAAAACCTGTTTTGTTGTCATTTCTTTTTTCTACAAAAATTATTATTAAACCCCAAAGTAGAAGCATGGTTGCCACAACCATTGGGTTAAATAAGTGTTCGTCTATAAAGTCATCAAACAAAAATCCAAGGACTCCTGCTGGCAAGATTCCCACTATAACCCTTTTCCAAAGTTCCATAGTTCTTGAATCTGGGTGGGTAAGTCTAAAATAAAATCTTGACTGACCATTCAAATTTTCATAATTTTTTGGGAAATATTTGTGGGTCTTACTATAATCCCAAGGATTTAGCCTTTGAAAGTATATTACGACAACAGAAAATATTGCTCCAAGCTGAATGATTACGTTAAAGGCATTGGAGAATTCTGCTGGATTTAGCTTTACAAATTCGTTTACTAGAATAAGGTGTCCGGTTGAAGATACCGGCAAGAATTCTGTGATCCCTTCAACTATAGAAAGTATTAGTACTTTTAAAAATTCAATCATTAAATTCCTCCATAAAAGAATGTTTTTCACCATGTAATTGATAGCCTATAACCATGTCGCAGTTGACATTTTCTGCCGAACGAAGTATTGACATTTCAACATCAGGATTTGACTCTTTCATACTAGCTATCATATTTTTGATCATTTTCCTGGTGTAGGCTTCTTGGGATTTTGTTACTGAACATGCACAGTTTAGGGCAAAAAGTTCTACATAGTCACGCCATTTTATGATGTCTTCTTCTTTCACATAATAAAAAGGACGGATAAGCTCCATATTTTCAAAGTTTTGGGCCTTGAGTCTTGGCTTCATTGTTTTGAAATTGCCCGCATATAGGACATTTAACATTATAGTTTCTATGACATCATTCATATGATGGCCTAGGGCAATTTTGTTGCAACCGAGCTCTTGAGCCTTGGAATATAAACTTCCCCTGCGCATTCTGGCACACATATAGCATGGATATTGGCCCTTTGATACGCTTTCTGCTATTTGAAATACATCTGTATCAAATATTTGTCCATCTATATTTAGATACTTGAAGTTTTCTTCAAGGCGCTCTCTATTCTCTGGACTATAGCCTGGGTCCATTGCTATATAGGCTACGTCAAATTTCACCTTGGAGTGCTTGTGAAGTTCTTCTATGACCTTGGCTAAAAGTAGGGAGTCCTTGCCCCCAGATATTGCTACTGCAACCTTATCCCCATCATTTATAAGCTCAAATTCCTTGATTGCTTTTATGAAGGGAGACCAAATTTCTTTTCTATATTTTTTTATAATTGATCTTTCAATTTCAACTAATTCCATTATTTTCCTCTATAATTTGACAATCCCAGATGGATTGTGTCTATCTGCAACATCTAAAACAATATCTTTTTTGGTATCTAGGCCCAGACTTGTTAGGTAGTTGTCCACTGTAAGCCTTGATAATTCTGGCGTATTATTGGTTTCTGATAGGTGGCCTAGGTAAACATGTTCTCTTTTACCCTCTAGGGCGTCTGCCAGGACTTCTGCCGACTGGTCATTTGACAAATGTCCCATATTGCTCATAACTCTAAGCTTTAGAGGATATGGATAGGGTCCACGCTTTAAGGCTTCAAGGTCGTGGTTGGCTTCCATGTAGTATATATCAGAACCCTTTATCTCATAAGCTATTTTTTCATCAACTATGCCAGTATCTGTAAGCATGGTAATCTTTTTGTTGCCAATATATATGATATAGCCAACAGGCTCTTTGGCATCATGGTGGATTTTGATTGGAAGTATATCCATAGATCCAAAGCTTAAAAATTTACCTGTATCAAAAACTTTTATATTTTCTTCTTTGATTTTACCACAATTTTTAACTAGAGATTGCCAAGTACCATTGTTGGCATATATTGGCAAATTGTGCTTGCGACTCATAGTTCCTAGACCTTTGGAGTGGTCGGCGTGCTCATGGGTTACAAAGATTGCGTCAAGTTCTTTGGGTGATTTGCCAATTTCTCCTAATAAATATTCAATTCTTTTTGCCGAAAATCCAGCATCAATCAGAATTTTTGTCCCCTTGTACTCTACAAAAAGACTATTGCCCGATGATCCTGAAGATAAAATAGCAAATGTGTCCATCTATACCTCTAAATCAAAATATTCTTTCAAAAACTCTAATTAATCTGATAATCATTAGTATTAACTAAATCTACATTTTTTGCTTCCATTGCTTTTACCATCAAGGTTTCTTTATATCAGTTAACATTAATAGACTTCCTTATAAAGAGCCTAAAAAAGAGATTGTTTAAACCAACAATCTCTTTATAATACGCTATTTACTTTACTCTTACATGCTGATTTTTCAATCTAAATTCAAGATTTGGCTATTTTCATTATTGAAATTATTAGGCAAAATAGTTTGAATAACTATTTATTATCTTTCTTTTTGCTATTGAATAATCCTAAACAAGCTGCGAGAGCCGTCATGATAATACTTTCTGTTCCTATAATCCCAGTTTTGGCATTTGTTGAAGCGTATTTATTAGCAACTTCATTAAATCTTTTTGATTTTTTGCTTGCTTTTAAATCCCTATACATAGGATTATCTGAATTGTTTTTAGAATTGACTACAAGTTGTTTATCTGTAACTATTTTTATATAAGTATCTTTTTCATTTTCAACAATATTGTGCTTATCAGATTCTTTACCTACATTTGGTACTGGTATTTTCTCAAGCCTAGAATCTGTTTCTTCTATTTTTGGATTTTCTACTTTTTTCACCTCTGCAAGATTATCTTTTGTGCTTTCAGTTTTCTCAGCTTCTACTGGTTTTCCAGGACTACTTGACTGCTGTGAGCTTTGGGGATCCGATGGTTTAACCACTGAGTTTTCCTTAGAATTATCCTCATTATTTGACGTCTGCGAATCTACAGGAATATTCGGTTTTTGAGGACTTTCTGCTACTTGTGGATTTTCTTCTTCTTGAGGTTTTTTAGGATTTTCTGTACTTTTTAATCCATCTTGGTGAGCTTTTAATAAAGTTTCTTTGAGGCTTTCTAGTCCTTCTATAGATTTTGCTTTTCTGACTTGGTCCAAGTATATTTCTGAGTTTATTCCTGCCTTCTTTAGTTGATCAATCGCAGCTTTTTTAGCTGACTCAAGAGCTTCTCTTTTATACTTTTCCCTGATATCAAATGTAGGAATGCTTTCTTCTTTTCTTTTCTCTTCTATTTTTTCAAATTGGGCTTGGATTTTTGTATCAGCTTCTGGGAATATTACACTATTTGGTCTTCTGATTGAATCTTCCCCAATTACCTTCCAGCCAACAAATTTATATCCTGGTTTTTCCTCACCCTGGTAGTGTGGTAATATATAATCTTCCCCAGATATGACTTTATCCGTTGTTTTATTGTCTACATTATCTACAGATACACTTAGCCTATCTTTTTCTTCTACATTACCAGTTGTAGGATCTAAGGTGAATTCTTTGACAGTGGTATTTCTAGCAAAGTCTTTTGCTACAATTTTTATATGGAGCTTTTCATTTGACGAGTTTTTAATATCTGCTAGTGACTTATATTCCACCCCATTTACAAAAATATGTTGTTCTTGAATCTCACCAGTTTTTTCATTATCACGTTTATCAGATATATTAAACTTAACAAATTTATCCTTAGCATATTCAATAGATGTGTTTCCATCATCAATAGCAGTTATTTCTGGTTTTACATTGTCATACAAGAACTGATAATGAACTCCTATAGCTCTAGTGTTTATTGGAGAATATCCTGTTTTTAGAAATATATTCCCATCCATATCTCTGACTTCATCTGGGAATCCATTTGTCGCATAATCTTTCATTCCCCAGTCCATTATATCCCCATCTTTAACATTCATCTTGACGTTGAAGTCGCCAGTATTATCAGAATGTAGGTCTCCATATATCAAATAATTGTCTACTACTGATTCATTTACTCTCATTTCCCAGTTAAATCCACCCTTGTCGCCTATTTTCCCACGTAGGTAGAATTCTGGATTTCTTACATAGATCTTGTTAGACTTGCTTGGGTTAAAGTAAGTATTATCTATGGATAAATTCACTGGTTTAGAGTCTATATAAAGCATAGATCCATCTTCTTTTACCGGCTCATTTTCACCCGTGTATTCTATTCCATCTTGCCCATACAATACTAGTTTCTCTGGGCTATTTGGATCTACTAGATTACCGTCCTTATCGATTGCTTCACCCTTGTCGTTTACCTTGATTTTGAATACTTGGTATCTAATGATATTGAAACCTTCTTTGCTAGCCATAAGAACTGGTTGAGAGTTCCTGTCAGCTTCTTTATTTCTACTATCACTAAAGATAATAGTTTCTGATAAAGCCCTAATGTTTGGATCCGTATTTCTTATTTTTTCTATATCTGATTTATCATAAACTCCATTACTTTCAATCATGTCAGTTTTGCCTGGATTGTATGTTGTTACTCTGACTGCATAACCCTTTCTTACAACAATATTGTTGTTTAAGAAGTACTGGTCTTTTTCCTTGTCATAGTAAAATTTGCCAGTGCCCATCTTGCTTGGATCTTCTGGAGCCTTGACCAAATCAGCTTCACTCATTTCAATTACACTACCGTAGCTCGATCTATATGGAGGCACTTCTTTCTTGTCAGGAGCTTTTTCTGGCATTCTAACTGTAGTTTTTGCCACAACTTTTCCACCATCTCTTACAAATACCTTCATGTCACCAGTAAATTCTACACCCTCATTTACATCGTTGATGTTAGCATATAAATCAAAGGTCAAAGTCTTTGTTGCTGGGTCATATTTCCTAGCTTTTATTTCAACAGATTTAAAGTCATTTCCATAGTAAACTTTGGCATCCTTGGAAACATTTTTTACACTTGCTAGCAATTCAAATCCACCTTCATTTGAAGGAGTTACAACCGCTTTAACTTTTGATTTTAGGTCATCAATATTTTCTGTATCATACTCTAAGGCTGACCCATCTTCGTAGGCTATGATATTGCCATTGTCATCGTATTGATAGTCTAGTTCTACGATCATTGTTCCGCCATTTATGAAGTCAGGGATTTCTTGGGTTTTCCTTTTTATTATTTTTTTGAGGTCTTTTTCTTCAACTGGTCTTGTAGTAGATACTTTCTCGTTAATTTCTAGACTTACTTCTCCTTCTATAGGGTCTGTAGGTTTTTCGGCTTCATCTACGCTTGAATGATTTTCATCTCCGTTTGAATCACTTTTATTTTTTATATTTTTCAGTTTTTCTTCGGAAATTTCTCCCATTTTTTCAAATTTAGATGAATCTTGGTCAGGATCTATCAGGTAGTAGGATATATTTCCATTTTCATCTGCCTTGTCAGCAAATTTTATTCTGTGGATTTTGGTAAAATTGCTTGCTCCATCTAGGGCTATAACTTCTATTATTTTTCCCCTAAGATCTCCAGCCCCTGTGATTTCATATACTGTATTTCCATCTTTGTCTAGTTTCCTGTTCCTACCTTCACCCTGGCCTGCATAGCTTACAGGGAGGTCTTTTACTACATTTCCATCGATATCGACCAGTGCAGCACCTGCGTACCAAACTTCGTTTGCTACTTCTTCAAACTTTTCTGGGTGTGATTTTTGGTCCCTGCTAAAGAGTGTCTCATTTTTGTATTCTGCTTTGGCCTTGTGATAGGTATCCTTTACCAATAATTTAATTTTCTCAGGATTTGAAAAATCTACATCTACTATTTTTGGAGCTGTGTTATCGATTTTTACTGGTATATAGCTTTCTTGCCATGGATAGTCTTTTGTTAGTCTATATTTAAATTTGTAATAGTACTGACCCTCTGCTATTGGCTCAAACTGTCCTCTTAGCTTATCAGTGTCATTTTGATTATCTTCTTCTACATTGGCTTCTAATCCTCTTGGATTGTATATGAGCCCATCCCATTTCAAGTCTCCCCATACTTGTAATTTGGAAGATTTCACCCCCTTGGCATCATTGCTTTTAGCATTGAGTATTCCTCTGATGAAGTGTTCTCTTGAGATAACTTTTAGGTCCTTTTGTACCTCTCCTTCTTCACCCTTGTTATTAACTATAGATATGATGCCTTCTTCCGCACTTCTAAGAACTAGAGGTGATGGAGTCAGTCCTTTTTCTAACTCAACATTTTGAGGATTTCCATTTTCATCAAGAGGGTATACTCTTGCAATGTTTGATTCGCTACGGTTTGGCGCATCCAAATCTTGATTATTATTGAAGGCAAATAGATTTGGGGTTTGGTCAAGGGAATTGCTTTGACCATCCTTTCTATTTTGAATCACTGCAGCTGGATTAAACTTGTCTATACCAAATTGGCCAGCAGCTCCTTTGTTCAAAGTTCCAGGGATTTTGGGTTTGCCATCTTCATCATAACCATATATTTTCTTCGAATTTGAATCTTTTTCCCAAGCCCATTTGTCTAAGATAGGTTCATTGTTCCAATTTCCTGCAAAGCCCATCAGCGGCATGGACAGGGATGGTTGAACAAATTTATATACATTATTTGAGTTTGCTTGGTCTAGTTCTTCTTGAGATTGGAAGTGGATAAAGGACTCTACAAATTGGTTTTTGTCTGCTGCATCCCCAACATTTATTACAGCATTTAGGTCGAAACTAGAGTTGGCTGGTATGGTGAAAGTATCGTACTCAAACGTTATTGAAGCATTGTTTACTTTGTTTGGATGGATTTCTGGAACTATTTGTTTACCATCATTTGATTTTTCATCTTTGTAAGTTTCGTCTAGTTTTAGCCTATCTGTTATCGCATCTGTTGTAATAGTTGATGCTGAGGCCTTAAAGGTTATTGGCCTGTTGGATGTATTATGAAGTTTGATTGTAAAATACTTTTGATTTCCTTTAATCTCTTTTAGGGAAATTGACCCATAAGAGTTTACTTGTCCAGATGAGTCTGTGTTCTTGTAAGTAGCTATTACATCGTTTTTTACTGCCTTTTCTACATTGATAAGACCTGCTCCTTGTTGCCTAGGAGATGCATAATGCAAGGATTTTTCCTCCCAAGATGTTGGATCCATCATTGGAGTTGCAGTATTTTGTAGGGCTATTTTTGTTAGGCTTGTATAATCAATTTTGTCATCCCCCTTCAAATCTTTTAGGACAGGAGAATTTAACATTTCATTGATTTTCGGCTTAACTAAAACAGTTGATGCAGCTACTACTGGAGCAGCCATTGATGTACCTGACATATAACCATAAGTTGACTTGCCGTCGATTACATTTAGGGTTGACTTAATGTTTTTGCCTGGAGCTGATATGTCTGGTTTAAGTAAGAGGTCATTTCTAGGTCCCCAAGATGTAGACCCTGCCGGTACTATTACATTTTCCTTGTACAAGTCTTTGTCTGTGTTTTTGGCAAATTTGAAATCTAGCTCTTTCTCATCTCCAACATTTGGCTTGTTGGCATTGTATGAAGCCATATCAAGTGGATAATATTGGTCTAGTTTATCCTTGTAGTCTTCTATATTGTTCTTCTTGACCTCAGTTTGTTTGTCTGGATTGATCATATTCCATATTTTTAGACGATCATTACCAGATACTGAAAATACTTGGGCGGAAGTTGCATCATCTGATTCATAGCCCATAGCTGGTAATTCGGTCCAATTGTCTCTATTATAGTAGTTTACAGTATTTACTACCATGATTGCACGAGCACCCTTATCAGTTGCTTTTTTGAAAGCATACTTTAAGTCTTTGGTATAAATCCTATCCATTACAGCTATTTTCCCTTTAAGATCAAGCCCTGTTAATTCCTCGTCCTGGCCCTTGCCTATATATACAAATTTAAATTTTTCACTTTCTTTATCGGCTTTTTCAGTATTTATAATCTTATCCTTGTCAAAGAAAGCTCCGATGTTTCTATATTTAAAGTCTTCTCCGCCTATACTTACCTTATCAAATTCTACAATATGGTTTTTGGCTGATGCTACAGCTATAGCATCTTCATGAGCAGCTGTTCTAGTGACATTTCCAGTATCAGTCATTCTCAAATCATTATTTGCTGCCAAGTCCCATGAGGAGCTAGAAGAAGATGTAGCATAGTTGCCTGTAGCTACAACCAGCGGAATACCAGCTTTTCTCAAGGCTCTTATAGCTTGCCAGTATTTTTCTCCAACTAAACCCGTACCAGTAAATCCAGATGATATAGAAACTACATCTACATTGTGTTTGATAGCATCTTCCAAAGCATGGAACATGGTTTCATCTCCAGCAAAACCATTTGATGCATCTGAATACATCTTGTATGAGAAAATCTGAGCATTTGGAGCTATACCATCTATACCGTTATATTTGTCAATATCTTCCTTGGTATCATTACCAGCAAGTATCCCCGCTATATGCATACCATGGGGATCATAATAATCACTTCCATCATCGTATCTTTCAATAGTGATTTTCCACCGTTGTAATAATTGAATGCATGTGGTATCTTGTCACTCAACCAAAAATCTTTATCAGTCCCCTTCAAATCTTCTTTTTTGTATTTAAGATATGGCAGTGCATCCTCATCAATTCTCATTGCCTTGTGTCTGTAATCAACGCCAGTATCAATATTTGCAATGACACTTCCCCTACCATCAAACTTATTAGCATACTCTGCATTTATAGCCTTTAAATAATCAATTGCTTCATCTACTCCTATTTCATCTCTGGCATGGTTCATAAAAGGTTGCAATTGTTGGGCTTTCTCTACAGATTTTATACCATTGGTAGCTTTGATTTTATCTAGATTTTCATATGAAGTTTCTATAGCAACCCCATTAAACAAAGTATTATACTCATATAAAACATTTGTATTTGCTATTGATTTCAAAGCTTCTAAAGCTTTATCCCTAGATTCTTTTTCAGTAAACTCAGCTATATAGACAACTCTATTTTCATCATTTGCATTCTTATAAGCAACATCTCCAATAATTGTTTTCTTTTCTATGGTTGCAGTATTGGATTTAATATCAGTCTGATCTTCTGATTTATTGTCAGTATCTATGTTTTTACTAGCATCCTTCTCTTCTTTTAGTTCATCTTCTCCATTAGTAAGATTTGGCTTATCGTTTAGATATGCTCTCTCAGCTACGGCATTATCCTGGCTCTCAGTCTTCTCTATTTCGCTTATGACCACATCTTTATTAACACCATTATTACTTGATGACTTATCCTCAAGATCTTTGGCCTCAAAATAGAGAACATTTGTAATCCTTTTATCTTCTAGATCTTCCTCAGATTTTTTTTCATTATCGCTTACATCCAGACTTGAATTTGATAATACTTCCTCTTTTTCAACTATAACATTCTCATCGTTTTTATCGACATCTTTAAAATCATCACTGGCATATGATACACCGGAAAATAAAAATGATATAGATAATGCAGCTACTAGAGCTGTATTTTTAATTTTTCCTTTTTTCATCAGATCTCCTTGTAAAATTTACTATATTTGTGAGTTAAATTTAATAAGCTGCATTTTATTGATATTGCTTATCATTTGCAACTAGATAAAAATACCATATTTTTTTGTATATGTCAATAAGTAATTTTTGACTAAAAGATCTTTAGAAATTCAAACTTTAAATTTAAATTTAGACAAAAAAAGAAGAAACTATATTGACCTGAACCCGTAAACACGGAATAATTTAATAATCTTTTAAGCGGAATGTAATCTGTACATAACAGGAGACATTCCGTTTAATTTTGTCTTAATCCTATCTTCATTGTACCATTTAATATATTTTTCAATCTCATTTCTCAAATGATCATAACTTTTAAAATCTTCTCCATAATACATTTCTTGTTTTAATATCCCAAAGAAGTTCTCCATTGGAGAATTGTCTAGACAATTGCCTTTTCTTGACATACTTTGGGTTATATTCATCTTTTCTAGTTTTTTAGTCCAAGAACTATGTTGGTAATGAAATCCTTGGTCTGAGTGTATAGTTAAATATTTAATGTCTTTATTTTCTTCTAGTGCTTTTTCTAGCATTGTATTGGTTAAGTTTATTGTTGGGTGGTTACTTAGTGTATAGCTAATTATTTCACTGTTGTATAGGTCTAATATTGGTGATAGGTACAGTTTCTTTTCTTGACCTTTAATTTTAAATTCTGTTACATCTGTTAACCATAACTCATTTGGTTTACTTGCTGTAAATTGTCTTTTTACAACATTATCTGCTACTTTGCCTATTTGTCCCTTGTATGATGAGTATTTTCTTGATCTAGTTTTGAATTTAGTACATAGCAAGGATTCCTCTCTCATTATTCTTAGAACTCTTTTATGGTTAATTTTAAATCCCTTATTTTTTAATGTTAATGTTACTCTTCTGTAGCCATATCTACCTTTTGACGCTTCTACTATGGTTTTAATTTCATCTTTAACTTTTTTGTCTTTATCTACTGGATTAAGTAACTTTATCTTCCACTCATAGTATGATGATTTTGGTAATTTAGCTATGCTTAGCCATTCACCTATTTTACTTTGTGGATATTCTTTTTGTAGATTGAGGATTATCTTTGTCTTTTCCTTGCTTCTGCTTCCTCTTCTAGTAGCAAGGCTTGTAGCTTTTTTTCGTAGATTATCTTCATTTTGAGAAGTCTATTTTCTTCTCTTAGTCTTATTAATTCTTCTCTTTCACTTTCGTTTATTGGAGTATTATTCTTTTGTTTCTTATTTGATTTGGTCATATCTTTTTTAGGCCTTCCTCTGTTATCTTCTAGCCCAGATAGACCACGTTGTTGATAAGATTTCTCCCATCTGTATACCATAGATCCATTTACGAGGCTGAAATGCTCTGCAGTCTCTCTAAGCGAAGTATTATTGATTTGCCTATATTGTATTACAGATAGTTTAAATTCACTAGTATATTTATTGTTTTTTAACTTTTTAGATAAGTTATCAAAGCCTCCTGACTTGTATTTATTGACCCGATTTTCTAGAGTACTTTCCGGAATATTATATTTATTTGCTAATGCAGGTTGTCCACCTTTTTTACCGGATAAGTATTCTCGTATTAATTTTATTTTAAATTTTTTTGTGTATTTTGGCATAGAAAAACCCCTCAATCCGTATTCCGGATTTTGGGGTTCAGGTCATATTTAGTTCTTCTTTTTATAAAAATAACTCTATTTTAAAGTCTTTACAGCCTTACTTACTGCTTCTGCTATGCCCTCTTCAAAGGCTGATGGGATTACGTATTCTGGGTTTAGTTCATCATCTTCTACAAAGGCTGCCAGAGCTTTTGCTGCTGCCATTTTCATCTCATCTGTGATTTGTGGTGCGCGAGATTCTAGGGCTCCTTTGAAGATTCCTGGGAAGGCTAGGACGTTATTTATTTGGTTTGGATAGTCAGATCTACCTGTTGCTACTACTTTTGCTCCAGCTTCTATGGCTTCGTTGTAGTCTATTTCTGGCACTGGGTTTGCCATGGCAAATACTATGGCATCATCCTTCATATTTTTGATGTCATCACCGTCAATGATATTTGGCGCTGATACTCCTACAAATACGTCTGCTCCAACTAAGGCTTCTTTTAGGCTTCCTTCAAAGTTTTCTGGGTTAAACATTTCTGCAATCTGCGCTTTTACTGGGTTGCCTGAGTTTAGCATAAGTTCGCTGATTGCTCCACGTGAGTCGCATACTATGATGTTTTTTACTCCCAAATCTCTTATTAGTTTTGCACAAGAAAATCCTGCTGCACCAGCTCCTGATATTACTAGTTTGATGTCTTCAGGTTTTTTGTCTACTAGTTTTAGAGCATTGATAAGAGCTGCTACTGTTACAATTGCTGTACCGTGTTGGTCATCGTGGAATACTGGTATATCTAGGTCTTCTTTTAGTGTATCTTCTATATATACGCATCTTGGTGAAGATATATCTTCAAGGTTGATTCCACCAAAGCCTGGCGCTATGTTTTTCACAATATTTATGATTTCATCAGGATCTTGGGTGTCTACAACTATTGGAACAGCATTTACTCCACCAAATTCTTTGAAAAGTACTGCCTTTCCTTCCATAACAGGCAAAGCTGCTTTTGGACCGATATTACCAAGTCCTAGAACAGCAGAACCATCACTTACTACAGCAATAGTATTTGCTTTCATTGTGTATTCGTATGCTAAAGCTTCATCTTTTGCAATCTCTCTACAAGGTTCAGCAACTCCTGGTGTGTAAGCGTAGGTCAAATCTTCTGCATTATTAACCTTAGCCTTTACATCTGTTCCAACCTTACCTTGCCATTCTTTATGCTTTCCTAATGCTTTTTCATAAACGTCCATGATTCACTCCTTTTATTTTTTCTAGAATAACAATTCTTATGTAAGCGATAAAATACTCTCGCCTAAGCACGATGAGATTTATTGGTTTATTTTCTACCATTAATCTCACTATATAAGTCTATATTCTATATTATAACATCATAGCTATTAAATGTTAATTCATTATTGGTAACGATATCAAAAAAAGAAAGCCTCAAAAGAAGCTCCCTTCAAATGTCAATTTATTTTGGTGGCATTACCTTTGCTGTGCCTTCTACAACAACGTCACCATCTTGGTTTGTACAAACTGTTTTTAGTATGGCTCTGTTCTTTTCCTTTATCAATTCTTCAACACTTATAGTAGCAGTAATGGTATCTCCGAAATGCACTGGTTTGGTAAATTTTAAGTCTTGGTTAAGATAAATTGTTCCAGGTCCTGGAAGTTTTGTTCCAAGAACTGCAGATATGAATCCTGCTGAAAGCATACCATGAGCTATACGTGTCTTAAAGGCAGTATTTTTTGCATACTCTTCGTTCATATGAGCTGGGTTAAAATCTCCAGAAACTCCTGCATAGTTATATACATCTGCTTCTGTTACTGTCTTTGTAAATGAAGCTTTTTGGCCAACTTCAAGTTGATCTATGGTTAATCCTTTAATTTCTTCCATCATAGCTCCTTTATTAAGAACGCTGTTGTAGCCATTCAACAACTGTTGGTGCTACTTCTTTTTGGCTTCTACCACTTACAAACATTCCAATGTGACCTGTTGGGAAGCATTTTTCTGTGAAGTCTTTGGATCCTGTTAGGTCTTTTAGTGGTATGGATGCAGCGTTTGGCACTTGGTTATCTTTTTTGGCATATAGGTTTAAGACAGGTTGGGTAATCTTCTTAAGGTCAACTTTCTTACCTGCTATCTCCATCTCACCCTTAGCTAGTTTGTTTTCTCTATACATAGAATTTAGGAATTCCTTGTAAGCATTACCAGCTTGGCCTGGTGAATCAAATATCCATTTTTCCATGGTCATAAAGTTTGATGCATAGTCTGGGTCTTCAAGGTCATTTATAACATCAACATATTTGTTTACCATAAGAGAAATTGGTCTTAAGGTCAAAAATCCTGTGTTCATAAAGTCCCCTGGTACCACACCAAAAGCATCTACCATAGTATCTGGGCTTAGATATTTGCCCCATTTGAATAGCAGACCATCATCAGTAGAGAAATCCACTGGTGTTACCATTGTTACTACATTTTTGATTTTCTCAGGATGCAAAGCGGTATACATCAATGAGAAAGTACCGCCTTGGCATACGCCTAGGATGTTGATCTTTGAAACTTTATTTTCTTTTCTAATATGGTCAAGGCAATCATCTATATAGATATTAATATAATCGTCAAGGGTTAGATACTTATCCTCTTGAGTTGGATATCCCCATTCGATAAGGTATAGGTCAAGACCACTTTCTACTAATTTTTTGATAAAAGATTTATCTTGGCTTATATCCATCATAGATGGAGTATTTACCAAGGCATATACTATAAGAGTTGGTGTCTTGCTTACCTTTGTTGCTTGTTTGTTGTAGTGATAAAGTTTTAGTTTATCCTCTTTGAATACTAGCTCTCTAGGAGTTTGATTGGCAAGGTTGCCCTCGACATTCATCATAGATTCAAAGCTTTTTAAAAATTTTTCTTGAGTTTTGATATTATCTTCCACAGTGGTTTTCATATCAAAGAAATTGAAATCTCCGTACATTATAAACCTCCACAATCTAATTGTTCATCTTATTTTTGTTCAGTTTTTGTATTAAGGCTAGCCTTTAGATCCCCTAGTTCTTTTTTCACTTCCCTTAATTCGCGTCTTAAGTTGTATACTTTTTCGTAAACACCATCAACTTGTGAGATAGTAACTATTGGTAGGTTAGATAGAGATTTTTCTATAACTTTATCATATTCAACTTTAAAGATCATTGAAGTTTCTGCTGTTTTTGCTAAAACTTCTGCAAATTCATCTGTGTAGAAATATGTTTCGATAGCATCCTCAACATATTTAGACCACATATCATAGAATTCTTTAAATGTCTTTGGTTGCTCTCCTTCTTGAATTGATGTTGCATAGTTTTCAAAGTATTCTTTTGAGTACTTATATCCTATTGAAGCTGTTCTTGTCATATATTCAGAAACTGCAACAAGCATTTCAATCATAGCGTTGACAGCCTTGTTATTTTGTTCCAATAGCTCACGTGATGATCCAACCACTGGTGATTTTACCAAAATACCAAATGTTTGATCATAAGCAGCCTTCCATTGTTTTAGTGTATCTGAGAACTTCATAGGATCATCAAACATACTTTGCATTGTAATATCAGCAATATTTTGATAAGCATATGCCCATGGACCCAAGAAGTTTTCCATTGATTTAAAATATGTGTTGAAATAGCTTTGAGTATTTAGTGCAAGACCTTGCAATTCCTTTGGCATAAGTGGAATAAAGTTTGATGTAAATACTTTATTAAACTGCTCAGCCATTTCATGGATGTTCTTGTTTAGATTATCACTACCTGGTTTTAAAATTTGGTCATTAAATTGTTTCCATTGTTCATAAAGTGATAGATACAACTTTTGTGAATTTTGCATTTTTTCAAAAACGTCACGGTTAAAAGGATTCATGCTTTGGCCTATTTGGAATGGATTATAAGAATCCATCATGTCAACCCAAACTTGGTAAGGACCGTTAAACATTGAATTTGCTGTATCCATCCCCTTGTACATATTGTTCATTCCTTGGTACATATTTTTCCAATCTTTGTACCAATTTTGTTGCATATTAACAAAATCTTGATAGTTGTAAGGATTGAAGCTTGCACTTGCATCGGTACTATCCTTAGCTTGGCCAGGATTAGTAAAAGCTCCCATCCAGTCATTCATCATTTTTTGAGAATTCTCAAACATTTCTTTCCATGCGTTGTAATATTCAGTCATAATTGCCCTCCAGTATTTATAAGTTATTAGAAACGCATCATTTTTTATTAAATAGAAACTAATCAAGTTTATATTTTGCCACAATATATAATTACAGCTTTATTATAGCACAGCGTTGTATATATTGCAAACATTTTCATATAACCTTTTGTAAAATCCATGTTAAATCTATCCCTTTAAAACAAAGGCATTGATAAAGTATTATTTTAAAATGTTTTTTAGTTTTATTGTAAAAATATAATCGTTTTCATTGACAAACTCCTATCCTAATCTGTAACTACTATTTCATTGAAGTCATTGATTTATAAATTAGCATTTAATTTGCTTTTTATATCTATTCATAGTATTTGTACCTTTATCATATGTTATAATATTTATATGAGAAATATTGAAAATTACACAAATGCTTTGGCAAAGGCAATACATAAAGAATTGAATAGGAAACTATCTTTTGGCTGTGTCAACTTATGGTCTAATGGATCTCACGATGACATGGACTACGACCTGTTTATAAAATCCAAAAATTCAATAATAAAATCTTTGCAAGAGGTCCCATGGGAAGAAATTCGTGATTTTTATCAACTTCGTGAATTCGGCAAAAATGTTGAAGATCAAATGTTTAAGGCTACAGATGGCATAAACACCCATAAGGGTTTGATTTTCTTGCATATGTTTCTGGCCAAGGCTTATATGGGCAAAGTAAAATGGAAGGACTTAAGTTCTTATACAAAAACATTATCAAAAGGCTTACTTGCAGATTATAATAAGAACAATAAAGCAAAAAAACGGAACAACTATGACTTAGAGGATATCAGATTCTATCCCTTAAACGGCTTTAAACCTCTAACAAATATAGCAGATAATAACTACCTAAAAGAAATAAGTGATTTAGAATTGACTTTATATTTGATAGCAAAAACTGATGATACAACTACTTTAGGAAGGTCTAATCTAAGAACTCTGAGAATGGTCCAAGAAAAATCTAGTGAGATATTAAAAATAAATGATAGGGAAAATTTCTATATGCAAGCAAAAATTTTAAGTGATTATTATGTAAATAATCATATATCATCAGGCGGAGTTGCTGATTTATTTACTACAATTAGGACCTTGGAATATTTAAGGGAGGACTTTAATGATTAAAATTTATCCTAAATTGATAGAAAAAGATAAAAATGACGTAAATGCTTTGCTCGACCAAGAAGGGATACGTTTTGAAGAAAATGTACAAAAAACATTTGGAAAGTACCAAGATGACAAACTCATTGCTACAGCTTCAATTTATAAAAACATTATAAAATGTGTAGCTATTGACCCATCTTATAAGGGAGGGGCACTTTTTAACGAAATGATGACCACCCTTATTAATGAAATTAATCAAAATTCATATGATTCTGCTTTTGTCTACACCAAGCCAATTTATGAGACTTCATTTGCCGCAATAGGTTTTAATGTGATTGAAAGAGTTGATAATGAATTAATCTTTATGCAAAAAGCAAGATATGGTTTTGCATCTTACATAGAAAAGCTTAAACAATCTAAAGTAGATGGCGATGTAATTGGATCCGTAGTTCTAAATGCCAACCCCTTTACCCTGGGCCACCAATACTTAGTCGATTATGGAGCAAAACACTCAACTTACTTACATATTTTTGTAGTCAGTGAAGATGCGTCATATTTTTCTACTACAAATAGGTACAACATGGTAAAGTTAGGTGTAAAAGACTACGATAATATCATAATCCATCCTACAGACTCATATCTTGTATCATCGGCTACCTTCCCTTCATATTTTATTGACGAAGAGAAGTCAATTACCAAAATCCACGCAAGTCTTGATGCAAGAATTTTTAAATACCATATAGGAAAAGCTCTTGGTATCAACAAAAGATTTGTAGGTACTGAGCCAATTGATGAATCGACTAGGTTATATAATGAAACTATGAGAGAAATCTTTGAAAATGAGCCAAATAAGTTAGACCTTGTAGAAATCACCAGAAAAGAATCCTCTGGAGAAGTTATATCAGCCTCTCGAGTGAGGGCACTGATAGAGGATGGAAAGATTGAGCAAATCAAAAACCTAGTTCCTCAAAGCACTTATGAATATATTAAAAACCATAATTTATAAAAAATAAAACTAGAGTTCATGGATAAATGAATGCTCTAGTTTTTTTAATATTATGTGCAAAATACCAATACAAAAGTACCATATACTTATCGGGGTGTGGCGCAGCTTGGTAGCGCACGTGTTTCGGGAACATGAGGCCGAAGGTTCAAATCCTTTCACCCCGACCATTTTTAAATTTTTGTTAGTGCTGGCTTCGAGAAGGTGAGGCCCGAAGGTTCAAATCCTTTCACCCCGACCATTTTTATTTTTTGATAGTGCTGGCTTCGAGAAGGCGGCGCCCGAAACTTCAAATCCTTTCACCCCGACCATATAATAAGTGATCAGACTTTAGTCTAATTTTTTTTTATAGTTTTATATAAGTACCACTGTCATATTGAGCGTATGCGAAATATCTCATAGTTAATCGTACTTTGGGAGGTCCTTCGCTCCTTTCGTTCGCTCTAGGATGACAGGAGCACTGGAGTTCCCACTATTTGAATTAATATACTAACACTGTCATTCTGAGCTTTTGCGAAGAATCCCCTAGGGGATGATCCTTTGAGGGATCCTTCGTTCTCTTCGTTCACTCTAGGATGACAATTGTGTAGATTTACATTATTCATACCTAATAAAGTGCCTGTCATATTGAGTGAATGCGAAATATCTCCTAGACAAGGGGATTCTGTGAGATCCTTCGCTCCTTACGGTCACTCTAGGATGACAGGGGTGTTAATTTTCTATAGCTCATCTAACTACAACACCTGTCATATTGAGCGACAGCGAAATATCTCCTAGGTTTATCGTACTTTGGGAGATCCTTCGCTCTCTTTCGTTCGCTCAAGGATGACAATTGCGTTGAGTTTACAATAATTATGTATAATAAGACACTTGTCATATTCAGCAAATGCGAAATATCCCCTAGCAAGCGATACTTAAAGGAATCCTTCGATCCTGCGGTCGCTCGAGGATGACGATAAGGTGAGGAGCATGGATCTAATCTTTTCACCTCGGCTCATTTTTATAATCAATTGTCTAAAAGAAATAAACCAGCAGGATTGTTATATCCTACTGGTTTTACTTTCTTTTATATCGCTTAATCGCCACTTGGCTTAGTCCTCGTTGCTTCGCTCCTGCGGTTTCTTCTCGCCTTTTGGGCGAGACTCCTCTCAGGACGCCGGGCAGGCCTCTTGCTTCGCAAGACCACTCCGTGGAGGGTCCTCCATCAGCCGGACGGGCTAGTTTAATACATTCCAGGCATGCCTGCTGGCATTTCTGGTTCTTCTTTTGGTATGTCTGCTACTGCCGCTTCTGTTGTTAGTATCATTCCTGATACACTTACTGCGTTTTGTAGGGCGCTTCTTGTTACTTTTGTTGGTTCTACGATACCTGCTTCGAACATATTTACGTATTCGTCGTTATATGCGTCGTAGCCTTCGTCTTTGCCGGATGTTTTAACGTTTTGTACTATTACAGATCCGTCCATTCCTGCGTTTTCTACTATTTGTCTTAGTGGTGATTCTAGGGCTTTTTCTATGATTGCTGCTCCTGTTTTTTCGTCACCTTCTAGGCTTTCTTTAAGTTCTGCTACTTTTTCGATAGCTCCGATTAGAACTACTCCACCACCAGCTACTATTCCTTCTTCTACTGCTGCTCTTGTTGCTGATAGGGCATCTTCGATTCTGTATTTCTTTTCTTGCATTTCTGTTTCAGTTGCTGCACCTACGTTTATTACTGCAACACCACCTGCAAGTTTTGCTACTCTTTCTTGAAGTTTTTCTGTTTCATATGTTGATTCTTCAGCTTCGATTTGTTGGCGGATGTGGCTTACTCTTTCTTCTAGAGCATCTTTGTCGCCTTTACCTTCTACTATTGTAGTGTTGTCTTTGTCAACTTTTACTTTCTTAGCTGATCCTAGCATTTCAATTTCTGTTTCTTTAAGATCCATATTCAAATCTTCAGAAATTACTGTTGCTCCTGTAAGGATTGCAATATCTTCAAGCATTGCTTTTCTTCTATCACCATAGCCTGGTGCTTTTACTGCTACAACGTTGAATGTTCCTCTTAGTTTGTTTAGGATAAGTGTTGTTAGTGCTTCTCCGTCTACATCATCAGCAATGATAAGTAGTGGGCGGCCAGCTTGTACTATTTGTTCAAGTAATGGTAGTAGGTCTTGGATATTTGAGATTTTCTTATCTGTTAATAGGATGTATGGATCTTCAAGTTCTGCAACCATTTTTTCATTGTCTGTTGCCATATATGGTGATAGGTATCCCTTGTCAAATTGCATACCTTCAACAACATCTAGGTAAGTGTCAGTTGTTTTTGATTCTTCAACTGTGATAACTCCGTCGTTGCCTACTTTTTCCATAGCATCAGCGATGAATTTACCAATTTCTGGGTCTGCTGATGAGATTGTACCAACATTTTCTATGGATTGTTTGTCTACTATGTCGTGAGAATTATCTTTGATGTAGTCAACTGTAACATCTGTTGCTTTTTTAAGTCCCTTGTTTAGTACGATTGGGTTAGCACCAGCTGCAAGGTTTTTAAGGCCTTCTTTGATAATAGCTTGAGCAAGTACTGTAGCTGTTGTTGTACCATCCCCTGCCACATCATTTGTCTTTGTAGCAACTTCTTTTACAAGTTGAGCTCCCATATTTTCAAATCTATCTTCAAGTTCGATTTCTTGGGCAATAGTTACACCATCATTTGTAATAGTTGGTGCACCGTATGATTTGTCAAGAACTACATTACGTCCCTTTGGTCCAAGAGTAACTTTAACTGCATTTGCTAGTTTGTCGATACCACGTTCTAAACCATCACGGGCATCTTTACCATAATAAATATCTTTAGCCATTATCTATATCCTTTCTTATTTTACAACTGCCAAAATATCGATATATTTTACAACAATGTAATCAGTATCATCTAATTTAACTTCTGTACCTGCGTATTGAGAATAAATTACCTTGTCCCCAACAGCAAGAGAATCTTTTCTCTTTTCGTCTTTTAAAATATCATCACTGATAGCTACAACCTCTGCATATACAGGTTTTTCTTGAGCAGATTCTGGAAGAACAATTCCAGATTGAGTTGTCTTTTCTGCCTCAGCTTTTTTAATAACGACTCTATCTCCTATAGGTTTTAATTCCATAAATTATCTCCTTAATTATTTTTAGCACTCGCTAGTGTTAATTGCTAATTACATTATTAGTGTACTATCAATAAATAAAAAATCAAATCCTAGAAATTGGTATTTGATTAAAAAATATTTTTCCAGTAAGGGTGAATATTACAGTTTTTTCATTAAAAGGAGTTTTATATTCTTCCAATAAATCTAATCATAATGTATATGTATGATTTATTTATCATATAAAATTAGATTAACTTTTATTATGTCTACTAACGGAATCTCATCAACACACTTGTCATCCTTCTTGACCTATCCCAATTTCGATTTGCGAAATTGATGGAAGGTCAAATGTAGCGAAGTCCAAATTTACAATTTGGCTAACGAAGCCTACCGAGGGAGGTTCTTTTTTAAGAGCCAACTGAAGGATCTTTTAAAGAGATTAGTAAAGAAAGATTTTTCTTTTTACTTCAAATGTTTTGAATGTCTTAGAATCTCTCTCATATTTTAGGATGTACCGTTGCACTAAGGGGGAAAACCCAGGGGAGTTCCGATTCTCCCCAACTGGTTTTCCCCCTTAAACCCCCATTTCCGCTACCCCCTCGAAACGGCCACTGCGTGGTGCTTGGTAAGGATACAGTAAATAGTACAATTTAAAATCGAATATCTGATACAATAAATAATAAGAAATCAAAGGGGGATTTTAAATTGGCTAGACACTACGAAGAAGACTTCAAGAAACAGATGGTAGAAATCTTTAACCAAGGTAACTACACATATAAAAAATTGGGAGAAGAATACGACATAGCACCATCAACAATAAGAGATTGGGTTAATAGATACAACAACTCAAATTCCTTCGACATTGATGATAATAGAACAGAAGAAGAAAAGGAATTAATCAAACTAAGAAAAAAAGTAAAACAGCTTGAAATGGAAAATGATATTTTAAAGCAAGCTGCACTACTACTAGGCAAAAAGTAAAGCTCATAATCTCAAATAGGGATAAATACAGTACTAGTGCAATGTGTAAGTTTTTAGGTATACCAAGAAGTTTAATATACTATCATCTAAACAAAAAAGAATCAAAATATAACCTAAAAACCGAAGAGCTTTTAGAAGAAAAAATCAAAGAAATATTCAGGAAAAGTAAAAATGCATATGGATCAAGAAAAATCAAAGTAGAGTTGGAAAAACAAGATATCATAGTATCACGAAGAAAAATATGCAGAATAATGAAAAAACATGCCTTAGTATCAAGCTATACAGTAAAACAATACAAGGTAGAAAAAACCACATGTAACAATAAAAAGATTAATAACAAGATAGATAGACAATTTGACAATAGGCCATCTTTACAAGCATGTGTAAGTGACTTAACTTACGTAAGAGTAGGAAATAGTTGGAACTACATCTGTGCAATAATAGATTTACACAATCGAGAAATAATAGGATATGCAGCAGGAAAAAATAAGAGCGCAGATTTAGTAAAAGAAGCAATATATTCAATCAAGTACCCATTAAATAAAATAAAAATATTTCACACAGATAGAGGACGAGAATTTGACAACAAAAGCATAGATAAAATTCTAGACATATTTGGCATAGAAAGATCCTTAAGTGGAAAGGGAAGTCCATATGATAATGCAGTAGCTGAAGCATTTAATAAGGTGATGAAAACAGAATTTGTTTATCAGAAAGAATTTAAAAACTTAAAACAACTAAAATTAGAACTATCAGAATATGTTTATTGGTACAACAACCTAAGAATCCATGGATCCTTAGGTTACTTGTCACCAGTTAAATATAGAAACCAAATCTTAGCTAGTAACTAGTTAAAATTATAATGGTGCGTTCGATTTTAGATTGTACAAATAGGTGTTGACAATCCAGCTGAAACTTGTAAGAATTTGCTCTGCAAATTCTTGCTATATGATACGGTGAAATCACATTATAAACTAAAAAAATTGGTGTTTTCTAAATCTTGAATTTCTAAAATCACAAAATCGCTACGCTCAAACAGTGCGATTTCTTAACGAAATTCTGCAATTTGAAAACAAAGCAATTTTCCCACCTCAAATCCTATGTATGTTGCACTTGTAGGCTTAGTGGTGCAGTGAATATTGTATTAACAGTCCAAACAAAAGAATTTGCGAAGCAAACTTCTACTGCTGTGCGCACCACGCAGTGGCGGTGGGGGTAAAAAGGGTTTGGGGGTGTAAGGGGGAAGGGACGTAGGGGTCTCCGCTACCCCTCGACCCTACCCCCTTAGGTCGAAGGTACAGCCTAAAAGTATAGAGAGAATACTAGACATTCATCACTTTAAAAGTAAAAAGAAAAGTTTTTCTTTTTACTTTTTTTATAAAAATCCTTTGTTGATATCCCCTATATCGATAAAAATATTTTATTTTTTTCATATATTAATACAAAAACATTTTGATTTGGCAATAATGATAGTATAGTCAAAGAAGCACATTATTAAACAAAGATTTTTGTGCATTTTTAAGGAGGATTTTTTATGTATAATAAACCAAGTGATGAAGAATTAAAGAAAAATCTTTCTCTAATTTCCTATGAAGTGACCCAACATTCGGCTACGGAAAGGCCTTTTTCTTCTGAGTATGATGATTTTTATGAAGATGGAATTTATGTTGATATAGTTTCTGGTGAAGCTCTTTTTTCATCTAAGGATAAGTTCAATGCAGGTTGTGGATGGCCTTCTTTTGCTAAGACACTTGATGATTCTGATATAGTGGAGCATGAAGACCTCTCTCACGGCATGGTTCGTACTGAGGTTAGAAGTAAGGATGCTGATAGCCACCTAGGCCATGTTTTTCCTGATGGACCAGCTGAACTTGGTGGACTACGTTATTGTATCAACGGAGCTAGCCTAAGATTTATCCCAAAGGGAGATTTAGAAAAAGAAGGATATGGAAAGTATTTAAGTATTTTTGAAGATTAATTTTGCATTATAAAAGGAACTCCATTTTTTGGAGTTCCCCTTTTTTTATCTTTTTAGTTTCCAAGTTGATCTAGAGTTGCTTGTGCTTCGTCAATAAGTTGGTTTGAATCTTCAAGCATTTGTTCTAGTTCTGGTTTGATATCAGCTACTTGTTCTGGTGTCATTTCTAGTAAGATTTCGATAGCACGAGCTTGTGTTCTGTTATCAAAGATTGCTTGTTCTAGTGTTTCTCTGATGTCTTTGTCAGAAGCATCTGCCATGTCATCTTTTGTTTCTTCTGCGTTTTCATCAGCATTTTCGTCAGCGTTTTCTTCTGTACCTTCTGCTGAATTTTCTTCTGAGTTTTCGTCAGTATTTTCGCCTGCTTGGTCTTCTGCAGCTTGATCAGTAGTTTCTTCAGCATTTTCTGCTGGAGCATTTTCAGTGTTTTCTTCTACTACTGGAGCTTCGCCTTCTTTGTCATTTTTTACTACGTTGTCGCAACCTACTAGTGCTAGAGAAAGCGCTAGGGTTGCTAGAATTGTCTTACTTGTATTATTCATTTTTATCTCCTTGGTATTTTTCATTTTTATCACTTGTATTATCTTTTTTACCCTTTTTTGAAACAAATACATAGCCCAATATTGCTATGGCTAGGACTGCCACATAACCTATGACAGAATCTATACCTGTTCTTACAATTGATCCTGGTGTTACAGTTGTTGGAACACTCTTGGTTGTTGTCACAGGTACTGTTTTTGTACTTGTTGTAGTTACAGGAGTCTGTACGCCTCCTCTTGTAGTTGTTACACTTACCTTAGCCCCTTCTTTTGGTAGAGCGTTTGTTAGTTCCTTTTCTACAGCTATGAGGTCGTCCATAGTCTTGCCATCTTCGTTAAGAGCGTTGATCTTGTCAGCAAGAGCAGCCTTTATCTTAGAATCGGTTATTTTATCAGAATTATCTTTGTATTTTTTAGCAAGAGCTTCAAATCTTTCTTCGAACTTATCACCGTCTAGTTCTTTGCGAGCATTAAATAGCTTATTATAAGCTTCTTCGATTTCTTCACTGCTTGCATCAGATTTTTCTATCAATTTCTTTGCATCATCAAGGGCTTTGATATAGGCTTCTTTTAGGCTCTTTTGTGCCTTAACATATTTTATTTCTTTTCTAAATGATGCATCTCCCTTAATGAAATCATTAATCTTTGCCTTGTTGTCATTTAGCATTGATTCTTTGATATCTTTAAGGATGTTTTCAAATTCTTTTTTTTCTAATATTTCCCTTAATTTATTAAGGGCTTGATTAATTTTTCCAGCATCTTTTCTATTTATAGCATCTTTTGCAAGGCTAATAGCATCTGTTAGGTCTTTTTTCAAACTATCGTCGATAGCTTTATAGTCTTTGTGAGATTGGACCTTTTCGCCAATGCTTATCAAATTAATTAATTGATTGATTTCTTTCTTTGAATCCGAATTTCCACCAATTTTTGCCAAAATTTTATCTGTAATAGGCTTTATAGTGCTAGCATTAAGGGTGTAAATCAATCTAGTTCTTGCTAATTCTATAGCTTTTTGATCATCATCAGATATAGCTTTTTCCAAAGCATATAGGGCTTCTTCAAAAGATTTCTTTTGAGTTGGTGACACATCTAGATAATCAGAATCTTTCTGAACTTCTTTGGCAAGATCAACTAAATCTTTTACCACTAGATCTTCTAGCTTAGATTCTTTGTTATTTTTGATTTCTTCAACTATTGCCTTGATATCACTTGCATTAAGACCTGCTTCAAGGTTACTAATCAACAAATCTAGCTCATCTTGAGAAACTTCTTTAGTAAAGTCAGTTTTCTCTACAGCTTTTACAGCATCTTCCAATCTAGTCCTATTCTTTTGTGCCACATCTAGATATTTTGGATGATTGTAAACTTTTCTTATCAGTTCCATATAATCATTGATTTTTGCAATAGCTATATTTTGTGGATCTAAATTTTCTATGACTGTACGAGCATTTTTCAAGTCTTCGACAAGTTTTGCCATATCAGCATCTGATCTATTTTCATTAGCTAAGATTCTGTTAGCTTTTTCTATAAGCTCCTTGTAATCATCAGCAATTTTTTTCTTATCCTTATCTGCACTTGATTCTGCTGTTTTGAAACTTTCTTTACTTATCAAGCGATTTGCTTTTCTAATCTCTCCTCTTAGGTCGAGCTCAACTTGGCTAATTTGACCAAGAATTGCCATCTTAATGTCATTGATCCTATTTACATAGTCGTCTAAAACAGCTTGGTCGTTTTTACCGCTATCTAAATATTTTTTAGCTGCTTCTATAAGTTTACTATAGTTATCTGCAAGAGTTTTTTCGTATTCATTGTTTGAATTTGCTTTATTAACAAATTCTTCTTTTTGTTTAAATTCATTTGCCTCATCAACTAAGGCTTGTAGGTCATTTGGATAAGTTGTTTTTGCATCATAGCCAATGTCTTTGAGGGCTTTTTCTACCTTATCTACTGCAGTTTTAAGCTCTTTTAGAGTTATAGCCCTTCCACCAGCTTTTTTGGTTTGCAATGCAAGGGCTTCATCAATCGCTTGCTTATAAGCATTCTTGAACTTATCGTCAGCTTGCCTATATGAATTGCTTGATTCAACATTTTTCTTATCACTTGTATAAGTATTCAATTTATCAAGTAGGGCCTTTGCTTCTGCCTTGAGTTCTTCGTTATCATCAGAAGTTTTGCCAAAACCTACTTTTGCAGACTCTATTAGTCCAATAGCTTCATTGACTTTATCTAAGCTTTCCTTATCTTTTTCGCTAAGTTTCTTCGCTTCCCCAATGGCTATATCGTAGGCATCTTTTGAATCTTTATCTGCATTTTTGTATTCGTCAGAATTTTTGATTGTGTCAGCTTCTGCTATTAATCTATCTAGCTTTTCAATTGCTCTTTGTAAGTCAGTTTTACCGTCATCTATAGTCTTGGTTTCAACTGGTTTTAGAGCAAGTTTTGCCATACTTATGCTCTTGATGGCTCTTTGGTAGTCAGCAGGATTAGCATCTTTCTTTTCCAAAACTGTTTTACCATAGGCAAGGGCATTCTCATAAGTTCTTTGGGCAATCTTATTCGCCTTGTCTTTTCCAGCAAAGTTTTCATTAACTAGGCTTTCTAGATTTGATTTTAACCTGCTAAGCTCTGTATTATTCTCATCTTTTGCAAGTTGGGCATCACTTAGTGCCTTATTTAAGGTATCGTAAGCCTTTTGCAAAGCATCAGTTTCGGAATTAACATTGTTATAAACATCAACGCCAGCATTAATAGCATCAGCAAGCTTATTAGCAAAACCAGCACTCTCATTTGCATCGTGGAATTTTTTTGCATTAGCAATCAATTCATATAGATTGGTCCTAGCCTTACCATAAGCTGCGAGCTCTGCAGATTCTAGATTAGAAAGTTCGTCTCCACTTAGGATATACTTGCTAGCATCAAGGTTTTTCTCGCTAATAATTTTATCGATTAGACTAGCAAGATCAGAATTTGCCTTATCAATCTCATCGGTAGATTTTTCAACATCTGCCAAAAGCTCATTGCTACTATTTATAGCATCATTAAGATTTTTCTTATCAGTCTCATCAAGAGCCTCATCATCTGCTAATTTACTTGCCATAGCAATAGTAGAAGATAAACCATCACGGGCATAACTAGTCACATAGACATTGCCAGAAAGTTTGTCCTTTGCATCTTCTATAGCCTTATAAAGCTTTTCAATATTGGCAGGATTTCCTTTGTCAAGCTCACTAGAAGCATTGATAATAGCATCATCATAAGCTTTCTTTTCACTTTGAGTTGCATTGTTATATTTCTTAGATTTTTTAACATTCTCACTTTCATCGACCAAAGACTTCAAAGCATTTGTATCAACAGTGGAATTTTCACTAGTAGGCGCACTCACTTCACTTGCATAAACAGTATTTGTATGTAGTGGTCCTTGCAGATTGGCAACAGAAAAAGAAAGTGCCAAAACAAGTGCTCCAACTTTAATATTTTTCTTATACATATTAGTCTCCTAATCAGTGTTAAAGTAAGTAAAATACTTACACTTAGTCACAATGATTATACAATTTTTCTGGACTTTAGTCAAAAGAAATGGAGGGTGCTATAGTTTTCAAAAACTATAGGAAAAATTTATTTTTTATTATACTTTATGCATATCTTTAGTTTAATTACTTTTTAAAGTTTTTACTTCGACTCCGGGGGATAGGAATTAGGGGTAGCGGAGACCCCTTTTTCCTTTCCCCCGATCCCCCTATACCTTCTACACCCCCACCGCCACTGCGTGGGGCAATGATTAGTAGAAGTTCGCTTTGCGAATTCTTTTGTTTGGACTGATTACATAATATTAACTGCACCACTAAGCATATAAGTAAAGAACACATAAGTTATAGCGGTGGAAACTTACACACTGTCATCCTGGAGGGAGGTCCTTTTAGGACCGACCGAAGGATCTTTATAAAGAAAATGGAAAGAAATATGTTTCTTTCCTATCAGAAGTGTATAAGTATCTTTTATTTTATTATAGTTTTAAGTATTTACCCTTGCACCTCGGGGGATAGGAATTAGGGATTGACTAGCCCGTCCGGCTGACAGAGGACAGACCCCTTTTTCCTACGGAAACTCGCTTTTTGCAAAGCTCCTTCGTGCTACCGCACTGAGTTTCCGGGTTAAACAGCCGAAGTCAACGGCTGTTTAACTCCCCCGATCCCCCTATACCTTCTACACCCCCTCCGCCACTGCGTGGTGCGCAGAGCAGTAGAAGTTCTCTTCGAGAATTCTTTTGTTTTTTAAAAATGATTTTATTTACGTTTTCGAAAAATCTAAAGTAATTAATCTGCTATGCTTAGTAATGGAAAAAATTGGTGTTTTAAAATCTCATAATTTCGTTTAAAAAATCGCACTGTTTGAGCGTAGCGAGTTTGCGATTTTTAGAAATTTGAGATTGATAAAACCCTTTTTTGGTGTTTATACTACAACAACGCCCCACGCGAGTGGCCGTTTCGAGGGGGTAGCAGTAAAGGGGGTTAAAGGGGGAGGTAAAAGCCCATTGATTTTGGGCTTTTACCCCGAAAACTTAGTGCGGGAGCACGGGAGAGCTTCGAAGAAGCGAGTTTTCGTAACCGGTTGGTGAGAGTCCTCAACCAGCCGGACGGGCTTATTAACTCCCCTGGGTTTTCCCCCTTAGGTCGAAGTATAAACCTTAAATAATGATTAAATATAAGATATGTTTTCATTTAAAATAGTAAAGAAATCTATTTCTTTCCATTTTCTTTATAGAGATCCTTCGGTCGGCCCTTAATGGCCTCCCTCGGTAGGCTTCGTTAGCCAAATCGCCCTGTATGTGGCGGGCGGCCTGCTTTTGGACTTCGCTACATTTGACCTTCCATCAATTTCACATAGAGTTCTTCGGATTCGCTTTCAGCTCATCTCGAAGATGACAAATGTAATTTGCCACCCAAGATGAAGAGACTAGGGATAGTCAAGAAGGATGACAAGGTGTGGTGAAGAATACAAATTGTAAAAATTATCATTATATTAAAAGGCATTTTTCGGATTTTTTGGCCAAAAAAAATCATCCACATTGCTGTGGATGGTTTTTTCAAGTGAGTACCGCGCGTTACTTTTCTTTATTTATTTTTGAGCCTTATTGAGTGCACTCTTTTGTGGGCTCTTTTTTTATAACTATTAATTAGTTATTTTTTTTGCTTGCTGCGTATGCAACTGAAGCTGCTGCTAGAACGCCTGCTACGCCAGCTACACCAGCGATACCTGTTTTAGCGTTGTTACCAGCTTTTTTAACTACTTTTGTTGTTGTAGTTGTTTTTTCTTCTTTTTTGTCTTCTTTTTTATCTTCAGCTGGTTTTTCTTCGTCTTTTTTGTCGTCAGCTGGTTTTTCTTCTGGTTTTGTTTCTGGTTTTGTTTCTTCTTCAGCTGGTTGGTTAGCTTCGTTTTCTTTAAGAGTATCTTCGATCTCTTTTGTTTTTTCGTTTAATTTTTCTGTTAATTCTTTAGCTTTTTCTTCAGCTGATTTTTCTTCGTCTGCAGCGTAAGCTGTAGATACTACGTTAAAAGCTGCTTTTTTGCCTAGAAGTTCTTCAGACATTTTGATTGTTGCTTCAGCTTCTTTAACTAGTTTGTCTAGTTTGTCAACAACGCCAGCGATTGTTTTTGGTGTTGTTTTCTTTAATGTTTCAACAGCTTTGATTTGGATTTTAGCGTCAAGGATAGCTTTTTCTAGAGCTGCTCTTGTTTCTGGTTTGATTTCATCTTTTTCAACTGGTTTAGCTGGTTTTACATCTTTAAAGATAAGTGTGATGTCGCCAGCTTTTTCAGCTCTGTTGATTACGTCTACGCCAACGCCTTCTTTGATAAGTTCTTTTTTAGCTTTATCGTATTCACCTGTTTTTGCGTCATTTGTTAATTTTTCAACAGCGTTTTCAGCTGCTTGTCTTGCGTTTTGAGCTTCGTTGTAGTCACCTTGTCTTCTTGTTAATTCAGCTTGAAGGTTAGCTCTTTGATTTTGAATCCAACCATCTTCTTTTGTGAATTCTTTGATTCTTAGGTTTAGAGCTACGATGTCTTTAACAGCTTCTGCTTGTGTTTCAGCTTTTGTTTTGTCAATGATACCATCTTCTGTTGAAACTTCTGTTACATGTTTACCAATTGTATCAACATCTTCTGATTCAATTTTTACAAGTTCTGTACCTGGTGTTTGTCCTCCAGCTTTTACATATGTGTCAATGTGTCTATATCTTTCTTTTTTGTATCTTTCAAGAGTTGTTATATATGAACCATTGTCACCATATACTGCTTCGAAATCGTTTAATGCTTTAAGTGCTGCTTCATAAGCTGCTTTTGCTGCTGCTTCATTTTCTTCAGCTTTTGCAAGTGCTTTTTCAGCTGCTCTTAGAGCGTTCCATTTTTCGATGAATTTATTTTTAGCTTCTTTGTAGTCATATGTGTATTCTGCAGATACTTTTGTATCAGCTGCGAATGATGGTGCTACTGCACCTAGTCCTAGAGCTAATGCTAATGCACCAGCTGCGATTTTATTTCTTTTCATTAGAAATATTCTCCTTTTTGTTTTCTCGTTTTAATTTACTAATTGTTTAATTAGTACTCACTTTACACTTTCTATATTACCCTAGATTCTACATTTTTGCAACACATTTGTTCAAAAAATAAATATTTCTAAAAAATATCTATTAAAGAATAGACACATTGTCTTCATAATGGTTACAAATGGGTATTTTATCATATTGGTAATATGAAAGATTTTTAAGACCTTGGCCAATGATTTTATAGATATATTTATTTTAAATATATATTTGCCTGCAGTCTTTGGTAAACTATCAGTATTTGCTTGCACTCATGATTAAGATTTCAGCCCATGCTTTCTTAATCTATTTTCCATCATTTGCCTTTGTTTGATACAAATATATGCAAATGATTATAGATAGTTCACTTATATTTTAGCACTGTAAATAAATGTGTCAAGGTTTATTTGTTTCAATTTTGTAACTTTTATCATTTATTATGTTGGCGTTGATGTATCTGATGGTGGCAAAGTTGTCATAATTGATCTCAGACATTTCCCTGTAGAGCATGATGAGGGCGTTGTTTCTGTTTTGGATGAGGCTTGGTGCCTGGTTTAAGGTGGATACGGATTCACCTGACCTTAGGATAATCTGGGAGCCTTCGATATGGTCAACCCAAGTGACATTGACAAAGCCACGTCCCTCCTTGTCGTAGATGGCCTTGCGGTATTTGAAGCCGAAAAACACATGGTTTTGGTCGATGGTGTAGGGGATATTTCTTGACATTTGTGTGATGGACTTAAATTTTTGGTCCATAAGCTTCTTGGACCTGCCCTTTTCTTTGTATAGAGTATTTAAAAAATGTGTCGGTGTCTTCTTATCTATGTAGGTGGATGTCTCTGTATAAACACGAGCACACAAGCCAAATCCTTTCACTTCTTCTGGAAGCACAGCGATTATATGGTACATAAGGGGTCTCCTTTCTATAATAATTTTACATTAAATGACTTTTGATGTCTATATTAGACTTTAAGTGTACCATAAAGAGTAGGCTTTGAACAGAGGGTTTACGACCCTCTATTTAAGATTTTCTTTCGTTTTTGATATGGGAAGTTTTAGACAAATGAGAAAGAAATATGTTTCTTTTTAGTCCAAAAGTTTTGAATGTCTTATATTCTTTCGCTTATTCTAGGTTATAGCTTCGACCCCGGGGGATAGGGATTAGGGGTTACGGAGACCCCTATACCCTTTCCCCCGGTCCCCCAAAACCCTTTTCACCCCCTCCGCCACTGCGTGGTGCGCAGAGCAGTAGAAGTTTGCTTCGCAAATTCTTTTGTTTGGACTGTTAATGCACTATAAGCTGCACCGTTAAGTCTAAGTGTTTTTAAGCTTAGAGGAGAAAAAAATTGGTGTTTTAAGATCTCATAATTTCGTTTAGAAAATCGCACTGTTTGAGCGTAGCGAGTTTGCGATTTTTAGAAATTTGAGATTGATAAAACCCTATTTTGGGTGTTTATACCACAACATCGCCCCACGCGAGTGGCCGTTTCGAGGGGGTAGCAGAAAAGGGGGTTTAAGGGGGAGGTAAAAGCCCATTAATTTTGGGCTTTTACCCCGAAAACTTAGTGCGGAAGCACGGGAGAGCTTCGAAGAAGCGAGTTTTCGTAACCGGTTGGTGAGAGTCCTCAACCAGCCGGACGAGCTTATTAACTCCCCTGGGTTTTCCCCCTTAGGACGAAGAGACAGCCTTAAACAATGATTAAATATAAGACATCTATTATTTTTAAAATAAAAAAAATATCTTTTTTGGAATTTTTTATAGAGATCCTTCGGTCGGTCCTAAGAGTACCTCCCTCGGTAGGCTCCGTTAGCCAAATCATAGATTTGGACTTCGCTACATTTGACCTTCCATCAATTTCACAAAGCGAAATTGGGATAGGTCAAGAAGGATGACAGGGAATGTCGTAGAGTATAGGCTGTTGAAATAAGTAATGCTATATAAGTTAACATTGTAAAAAAGATTTTTTCTAAAAGTTTTTATTAAAAAAACGCACCATTTTTTTGATATGTACCCTCTTTACTGGACAAACCAGTAAGGAGGGTGTTTTTTATGAAATATAGTTATGAATTCAAAAAAGAATGTGTACAGTTGTATAGGGAAGGTAAATGGCCTGATACACCTGAAGGGACCACCGAAAAAAACTTTCATGATTCAATTAGAATATGGTTTAAGTTAGAAGAACTTCATGGACCAGAAATTTTAAAACATGGAAATAATATCAATTGGACACCTGATGAGAAGTTAGAAATGGTATCTAAGGTATTAGCTGGAAATTCAATAAAGTCTGTAGCAATTGAATACGGAATTAATGATGGACAACTCTATTCATGGGTTAACAAGTATAAAAATTATGGATATAATGGTCTTGTTAATAAAAAGAAAGGCCGTAAATCTAAAAATACAAGTATGAAAAGTAAAAATAACCATAAAGTAAAAGAACTTAATGAATCTGAAAGAGAAGAACTAATAAGACTTAGAGCAGAGAATGAATATATAAAGGCAGAAAATGAAATAATAAAAAAAGAGATCGCCTTGAGAGAAGAACGTTACGCTGCGCAACTCAAGGCGAAAAAGCAGCGATTGTCAAAGAACTCAAAGAAAAAGGATACAAACTAAAATATCTTTTAATAGCTATTGATATGCCAAGGTCAACATACTATTTTGAAATAAATAAAGTTGATAAGATAAAAAATAAGAATAGTCATATCGCAGATAAAATAACCCAAATATTTAACTTACACAAAGGCAGATATGGAGTAAGAAGAGTATATATGGAGTTGGTAAATCAAGGTTATGTCATAAATCATAAAAGAGTGCAAAGGATAATGCATGAGTTAAAGCTATTCGGAAAAAGGTCTAAAGAAAAATACCACTCATATAAGGGGAAGGTAGGTAAAGTAGCTGATAATATAATAAATAGAGATTTTAAGGCAGATAGACCTCTACAAAAATGGGCCACTGATGTATCAGAATTTAAATTTTCTTGGGGTAAATGCTACATCTCTCCAATACTTGATATGTATACAAATGAGATAATATCTTATGACTTATCCTTACGCCCTAATTTAAAACAAATATCTAATATGTTAGAAAAAGCATTTAACAAATTTCCGAAACTAAATAATCTGATACTACATTCAGATCAAGGATGGCAATACCAACATAAATACTATGTGAATGAGCTTAAAAAACATGACATAAGACAATCAATGTCAAGGAAGGGAAATTGCTATGATAACTCCATTATGGAGACATTCTTTGGAAGATTAAAAAATGAAATTTATTATGGTTATGAAAAGAGCTATAGCTCTTTTGAAGAATTTTCGAGAGCAATAGAGGAATATATTGATTATTACAATAACGAGAGAATTCAATCCAAAACAAAATGGATGCCACCTACAAAGTATAGGTTAGCATCCACTACAATTAGTTAATTAAATATTGTGTCCAGTTTTATGGGTACACATCATTTTCTTAGTGCGTTTTGTTTCTTTTTCTAAAAGATAAATCCTTCATCTTCATCATCTGTGATTGCTGTGATTATTTTGAAGGCTCCTATGGTTGCGGCTAGGCCTAGGGCTATTGGTTTCCATGGGATTTGTTTTTTCTTGCTGGCTTTTATATTTTTGTAGTGGCGTTTGATTGGTATTGGGTTTATGGTTGGGTCTTGGTTTAGTGGGTTTTTGAGGCTTAGGGGGTTTGCCCTTTGATGTTTGTTGGTGAAGTATACGCCTTTTAGTTCGTAGTCTGGGCTTTGTTTGCCTGTGTATCTTTGCACATTTTCCTTTGCTTTGTGATAGCTTTCGCTATAAGTCTTTGTTATTGGTCTTTGATAAGACTTTCCCTCTTCTGTTTCTAGGAGATAGTTTGTTTGTACTTCTCTCCCATCCATAGTGCTTTGGTGGCTTCTGATGTTTCCTTGGTGAGGCTCTATGACTACTTTTGTTTCTCTTGGTATTTCTCTTTTTTCGCTGGTGATTTTTGAGGAGATTTTTCTATCTGTGCTTTCTTTTGTCCTTATTTCGATTTCTTTTACTTGATCTTCTTTTCTGTCATCTATTATTGTTAAGTTTGGTTTTTCTATGATTTTTTCTTCTTTTTCAATGAAGCTTGATTGATCTGGGCTTGGGACTTCTACGTCTGTGTCTATGTTGCCAAAGCCAAAGCCTGTGTATAGTTCTTCGCCTTGGTCTAGGTCTTTTGTTAAAGCTTCTGCATTCTTATTTTGTTCTACTTTCTCGTTTTGATTTTGTGTATTTTTATCAGCCAAAATAGCCTCCTTTATCTGGGTAAGTGTGATTATTTGCTTTATTTATACCCATAATGTGAGCTTTTAGAGGCTAATCCAGGAATTTTTGTTGTCTTTGTAGGCTACATATCTCCTTTTGCCAGAGCTTTGGCCGATGTATGATAGCCACCAATAGCCATTTGCGGCAAGGATTCTATCATAGTAGATGGTGGAATTGGCTGGATAGGTGGCTACGATTGGGCCCTTGGTTGAGGGGTGAGCTCTGACATTGGTTGGGTAGTGGACTATGGCCTTGCCAGTTTTGTTGATATATTTCTGCTCGCTTTTACCTACAGGCCTAAAGTAGCGCTCGGCATATGAACGCTTGCAGTCCAAGAAATATCTGATGAAGGATGATTCGTTGTTGATGGTGACGGTGTTATTTAGGGCGTTGCAGTGGATGATTTCCCCTTTTCTGGTGAAAATCCCCGTGTGTCCGCCTGCTCCGGCAGATCTGCCCTCTATGCCTCTGATAAATATATCTCCGGGCAAGATTTCTTGGTAGGAGTAGATTTCTTCTAAGGCCTTGCCTTTTTCTTTGTATAGGGTTTCTGTGTTGCCTATGGTGGTGTTTGCCGGCAAGAATCCCCCTGCTATGAGGCTATAGTAGACAAAGGATGAGCAGTCCATGGACCCTGGACCCAGACGAGCTGGGTAGGCCATGGAATATTTCACCTTGTGGTGTTTGGATCTGGCAAAGGCTAGCATTTTGTCAATTGATGGCATATGCCCTCCTTATTAGTCGTTTTTGATTTCTCTGATTTCTTGTAAGATTTGGTCTAGCTTCCCATCTATCTGATAGATTAGTATCAGGGTTATCACTATTGGAAAGCCTAGGTCTCCGATTAGTTTTGTTATATCCATATATACCTCCTCGCTTTTATTTGTAGGATGGTCATGGATTTCTAGAAGTTTATACTAGTAGAAAAACTATTTCGCGCTAAAGAATCTTTCCATAGGGCGAAAAAAACTTGTCGCATTCCTATTGATTGTCTGTCTCGTCCTCTTTGTCTTCTTTATCTTCATCTTCTTTGTAGATACAGATTACTTCCATGGTTTTCACCTCCCTTCTATACTTATATAGAAAAAGGATGTGAAAATTCCCGAAAAAAAACAGGTGCCAATTGACACCTGTGCTTTATATTATTTTAGTCAAAGATAATTGAAACTGCTATTTGGATGACGCCAGCTATGACAAATATAATCCAACTTCTGCCCCAATTGCCACTTGTGTAGCTGTAGATTAGGAAAATTGCTATGGTTGATATCCAAAGTATGGCTGAAAACTTGTTCATCCATGATTCTTTCTTTTGTTTTTTAGGATCCCTGTATGCCAAAATGTCGCGAAGTGACGAATATTTGATAAGGGTATAGGAAATAAGCGAAGTTGCTAGGGCTATTAGGACTAGAAATACTATGTTATATCCATCTTTTGCTGGGTTTTCTACTATATAGCCTATTGGGGATAGGATGTATAAGAGTACTGCTATTATGACGTTTCTTTTTAATGTCGGCATATAGGCATCAAGGTTTTTCTTGATGACGCCTTCCACTCCATAGGCAAAGGTGTAGGATTCTTTTTCTACATATTCTATAGAATCTGAAACAAAGCCTGCGTGTATACATATAGCTACAGATATGGCCACTAGTATCAATGTGAGAACTATTGCCAACCCCTCATTAGTTCCTCCCAATATTAGGACTGGCAACGAAGATAGGATAAAAAGTGGAATAGCAAGGGCAATTGATCTTGCAATTTTTTCGTAGCTATCATAATATTCGTTCAAAGCTTTAAGATCAACCAATCTTTCTTTGCTTTCCTCATTGTCATTTACTATAATATTTTCCATACCTAGGTCATCATTTAGTAGGAAGTCTGTGGATACTCCAAAAATGTTTGAAAGTTTGACTATTTTGTCTAAATCTGGCATGGCCATAGAGCTTTCCCACTTGGAAACTGATTGGCGACTGACACCCATTTCGTGGGCCAGGTCTTCTTGGGTCATAGATTCTTTTTTTCTAAGATTTATAATTTTATCTGCTAATATCATAAAATCCTCCTTTGTTTTTCTGCTATCATTTTATTAAATCTTAAAGGTGCATACCAGCAATTCGTTTTGGAAATTTGTAAACTGCTGGTTGCATTGTTCAAATTTAGCCTTTTTTTATGAAAGAAAATGTATTATAATTATAATAACTTTTAAAATTGTAGGAAATGATATGAAGAAAATTTTGTTAGTCTTATTTATAATTATTTTAACATCATGCGGGCAAAATCCCAAGGAAAATAATAAAACTTCTCTGGCTCCCCTAGAGAGTCCCAAGAAAGTAGAAAATAGTTTTAGCCTAGCTGGCAAAAATTATAAGCTTCCTTTAAAGTATAGTGACTTTAAAAAAAGTGGTGTAGAGCTAGTAGAAAATGATTATTACAAGGAAACTTTAAGCAAGGACGAACAGTTGATGGTAAATTTCTCATCAGCCCAAAATGATTTTGGAGCATCGCTTAAAAATAATAGCGAAAAGGAAATTCCTAGCAAGGATGCCTTGATTACTGAGGTTTACATCAATTCTACCCTAAATGACAATTTCGAGATAAATGGACTTAAGTTTGGAGACGATTACTCCAGGGCCATGAAAGTCTTGGATGATTATTATATAGAAGAAGCAAGTACTGATAAGGAAAAAAATATCAATTATCAAACGAAAAGCGACTATGTTTCCCTATATTTTTCCAATGACAAGCTAGTATCAGCGGCAATATTTTCCAAAAGCTTTATGAGGGATAAGTCCTATGTGGATGGAGAATTTGTAGTATTTGGCCAAAGTGTCAAGTTCCCAGAAACCATAGCCGAGATAGAAGAGCTTTTGGGGGCAAGTTTTGATACAGATCAAAATGATAAAATCCTTGGCCCGAATGAGGAGTCTAAGATAAAACTACATTCCCCGTTTTTGAAAGATGAAAATGCTAATGATATAGAATTTGTAATCAAGAATACAAATAACTTTGATGTGAGTATCAAAGATGGGCAAATTGCAAAAATCACAAGTGATCAGAGCCTTGACCTAAGCATTGGCAATATATTCCTAGGCCAGGGCATAGATGAGCTTAAGAAAATTGATAAGCAAAATCAAGATCCTCAAAGAATGTCCATTGGCAAAAAAGACAAAAATGGCCAAGTTAGCCTTGTCTTTGATGCAGGCAACGATACCCAGTATGTTTTTTATACTGACGGCGAATCTATTACAAAAATAGACATAATCAACAAGAAATTATAAGATTTGAGAAATTAAGGAGAAAAAATGAAATTTACAAAAGTACCAGTTTCTGATGCCAAATACCTAAACTATGTCTTTATAGAGGCAAAAGCAGGGGGCTTGCCAGTAACAGCAATGTTTGACACCAAGGGCAATAGCTTGATCAAGGAATCCCTAGCAGAGCAAATAGACATAGACTATATAGACGATGAGCCAATTGATGACAAAAAGGGATGGAGACGAGCAAGAATCAGACTAAATCTAGGTGAACTTGAAATAGGATCCGCACCAGTAGTAGTGACAAAGGATGAAAATTTCGACCTAATAAAAGACCCAGAGGGCAACGCCTTTCCAGCAGATATGATACTAGGATGGAATATCATCTCCCAACTATGCTTTAGGGGCAATCTAAAGATAGGCGACTTCCAAGTCCAAGTAGATGATTTCAAAGACCTAAAAGCCAAAGAAAAACCTAACTCCCCAGTCCTATATGTTGACTTCATGGGAGAGCGAGTACTAGCTGCCCTAGACACATCAAGACCAATCACATCAATAAGCCAAAATATCTTCGATAAGATAACAGGCAAAGATGGCCGAAGAGAAACAATGGAAATGCTAGGCCTAGACAAGGAAAATCTAACATACCAAACCGCCCTCACCATAAAAATAGATGAGGACACCATAACATTACCCCAAGCCCAAGTAAACCCAACTTTAAATGATGGAAAGCTTGAAATTGTAATGGGAGCAGACTTGCTATGGAATACCACCTGGGCAATATATTCTCCTATGAGATATATTAGGGCAAGGCAAAGTTAGGAACTTTTCTTTTTTAATCGGAATATATAATTTTCATATATTGTTATGACACAGACCTGTCATCCTTGAGGGAACAAATGTGACCGAAGGATCTTTATAAAAAATTCCTAAAAATATATTTTTTCATTTTTAAAGTGATAGATGTCTTATATTTAATCATTGTTTAAGGTTTATTCTTCGACACCGGGGTGCAGGGCGGTAGGGGCGGCAGAGGCCCCTTTTGCCCTTCCCCGGGCCCCCGACCCATTTCACCCCTCTGCCACTGCGTGGAGCGAATTAGTAAGAATTTGCTGTGCAAATTCTTACGATTTGATAGGGTCAATTCGCATTATAGACTAAAAAAATTGGTGTTTTCTAAATCTTGAATTTCTAAAATCGCAAACTCGCTACGCTCAAACAGTGCGATTTCTTAACGAAATTCTACAATTTGAAAACAATACAATTTTCCCTCCTCTATACTCACGGTTTTGTACCCTCCTACTTGTCATTCTGAAGAAGCGATAGCGACTGAAGAATCCCATAGGCTAACCAATCTTATGGAGATCCTTCGGTCGGCTCTTGAAAAAACCTCCCTCAAGGATGACAGGTCTTTTGGAATTATAAATGTAGTAAATACAATATATTTTCTAAACTAAGAATTTGCGAAGCAAACTTCTACTGCTCTGCGCACCACGCAGTGGCGGTGGGGCTGTAGAAGGTTTAGGGGGATCGGGGGAAAGGAAAAAGGGGTCTCCGCTACCCCTAATTCCTATCCCCCGAGGTGCAACGGTACACCCTTAAAGAATAATCAAATAAAAGACATTAATTCCTTAAGACAAAAACTATTTTTTCAAAAACTTTTTTCCCATCAAAAAAAGGAGCAATTATGCTCCATTTTTTCTTAAAGTTTTTTATAAAAACTTTTTTATTTCTTTTTTCTTTTGAAAAAACCATCTGTTGAATAGTTTAGTATATTTTTCTTATAAACTTTTTCTCCAAATTTGTACATCAATAATATTGAGATTAGAAGTATTACTACTGATATGGCTCCCTGTGCTATTGTGGCGTAGCCGTTTAGTAGTCTTAATGGCATGAAGAATGTTGATGCGAATGGTACGTAGGATAGGATTTTGCCAACCATTACATCTCCTTTATTGATTAGGTTAAAGGCTAGGAAAAATAGGATTACTATTAAAAATATTAGTGGGGATCCCATTTTGCCGGCGTCTTCTACTTTTGTTGCAAATGATCCTAGCATGCCTGCTGCTATTAGGAAGATGAATATCCCTAGTAGGAATAGCAGTATCATTTCTATCAAAATCGGGGTAAAGTTTGGGCCCATGGCTAGGTCTATTGGCAAGCCATCTAGTATGCCCTTGGCCTTTGCTATATTAAATCCTATGACTCCAAATATTACATAGGTCATCATTTGTATGAGGACTGCTAAGAAGTTGCCTGTCATTTTGCCCGCAAAATAATCTCCAGGTCTTACTGATGAGAAGATGAATTCTATCATCTTTGTTCCCTTTTCGGTAGCTGTTTCTGATAGGACTACATTTATAAAGCTGATTGATATCATATACATCAAAAATAAGAAGATGAAGTAGATTATCATACCCATTGACCTATTTTCTTCTTTTTCATCGCTGATTTCATTGATTACTGGCATCTTTCCTAAGGCCTTTATCTGTTCTTGGCTAAGGTCGGCCTTTTGGGCGTTGATATCAGTTTGGATTTGGCCTAGGATACTTTGTAGGGTTAGTTTTTGACCCATTGATGATGAGCCAGACATATAGTCTGCTGTGATTATTCCATTGTCATCTTTGACTTTTGCATAGGATGATATTTCTTTATCGTCTAATAACTTATCAAGTTCATCTTCGCTGATAAGCCTAAAATCATAGTCTGGGTTGTTTTCAAAGTATGGTGCTATACTTTCATCTGCTATGACTGCCATGTCGTTGCCAGAGCTACTAGCAAAATAGCCAATGGCCATGGTTATGCCCATCATAATAATTGGGAACAAGATCATAAACCAGAAAGAACCTGATTTGATTTGCTTCATCAAAGTATCTTGGGCTACAATTTTCATTCTATTCATGACTTTCCACCACCTTTGCAAATATCTCGTTTAGTGTAGGGGCAGCTTGGCTAAATTGGCTAACAAAACCTATGTGATTTTTGATTGATTCATAGATCTCTCTGCTATCGTTTTGGTCATTGAGGTAAAGTTTCCAAATATTGCCATTTTTAGTGTAAGATTTGACCTTGCCATCTATAAGTGGCAGCAAGTCCCTATCTGTTTCTACCAAGATTTCCTCTCTTGGATAAGTATTTCTAATCTCTGCTGGAGTACCGTTTAGGACAACTTTGCCGTTTTTTAGCATGACAAGTTTATTGCAGAGGGCTTCTACGTTTTCCATGTTGTGGGATGAAAATAATATGGTCATGCCCATGGAGTTTAGTTCTTTGATGATATCTTCCAATAGCCTGATATTGTATGGGTCAAGACCTGAAAGTGGTTCATCTAGGATTACAAATTCTGGCCTATATATTACTGCTGCCAAGAGTTGGACTTTTTGTTGGTTACCCTTTGATAAGGACTTGATCTTGTCTGTAAGATTGCCCTTGATTTCGAATCTATCAAACCACTTTTCTAAAGTTTCCTTGGGAATACTGTCCATTTGATTTAGCTTTGCGAAGTAGCGGATTTCTTCTTCAATGGTCTTTTTTGGTGAAAGAGATCTTTCTTCTGGCAAAAATCCAATTTTTTCTAGAGGGACTTTTGCTATTGGTTTTCCATCATATAGAATCTCTCCACTGTAATCGTCAAAGAAATTCATCATAGAACGAAATAGGGTTGATTTGCCAGCACCGTTTTGGCCAATCAGACCAAAGACATCTCCCTTGTCTACTTCAAAGGAAACATCGTCCAGAGCCTGGACTTTGCCAAAAGATTTAGATACATTTTTTACCTCAATCATAGCTTTACTCCTTTATCTTTTATAGTTAATAATTTTCAAAAAATAATTAATACTTCTCTTACAATTTTACCCAAATTAAATCAATATTGCTAAAAATAAAATAAATCTTCAAATTTTTCATCTAAGGCTATGCACAAGATCAAGGCCAACTTAGCAGTCGGATTAAATTGGCCCGTTTCTATTGAACTTATAGTATTTCTAGAAACACCAACTTCGTCAGCTAGCTTTTGTTGGGAATAACCTTTGGCCTTTCTTACTTCTTTTAGCCTATTTTTTAGGATCAATTCTTCATTCATAGCTTGACCTTTTTTAGTTAAAACTCATAAAATGTGCGACTAGACTAAGTACTGAGCCTATTGCAAAGATTATTCCCCAAACTAGGTCTTTCTTTTCTTTGATATATTTATATCTAACTATGTCCATGGTTCCCATAATAGCAAAGTATATGGCTTGGGCTCCATAATTGTAAGTATTGAAGACAAATTGATCTCCAGCCACTATAATAGCAGTCACTACTAGGCCAACTTGACTTGAAATCTTGCCTGCTTTTGTCAGTGCATCTAGGAGATATTCATCATTTTTCTCATAATCCTTTCTGCTCTTTGCCAGTATTTCTTCTCTGTTCATATTTTTCTCCTTTTTGACAAGTATACTTGGTATTTTAATTATACATATGCCAAGTGTACTTGTCAACAATTAATTTTTAAGTACTAAAAAAGACTGCCGAAGCAGCCTTGATTAATTATCTTCATTTAAAATCTTTGAAACATCGTCAATACCAACACTTTTTAGTAAATCTTCGATTTCCTTTGTTGTTTTGTTTAGCTTGTTACTTAAGTCTTTTGCTGAAACTTCTGCGCTGTCATCAGTAGCCATATCCTCTTGGCCTGGGATAGATTCTGGTAGATCTATATATAAATCTTGACCATCTCCCATTGAAAAACTTACTGGTCTACCGTTTCTCTTTGTGTCTACTTTGTTGTCTTTTTTATCTTCAAATCCCATTATTATCTCCTATTTTTTAAGAATTTTCTTTAGGTACTTGCCCGTGTATGATTTTTTGTTTTTTGCTATCTCTTCTGGACTTCCAGCTCCTACTAGGGTCCCACCACCATCTCCACCTTCTGGTCCTAGGTCTACGATATAGTCTGATACTTTGATTACATCTAGGTTGTGCTCTATGACAACCACCGTGTTGTTTTGGTCAACTAGGCGGTTTAGGACTTCTATTAGTTTGTGGACATCGGCCATGTGTAGGCCTGTGGTTGGTTCATCGAGTATATATAGGGTTTGACCTGTGCCAACTTTTGCTAGTTCTGTGGCAAGTTTTACCCTTTGAGCCTCTCCACCAGATAGCTCTGTGGATGGTTGGCCAATCTTGATATAGCCAAGTCCTACATCGTATAGGGTTTGGAGTTTTCTGACAATTGGGGCGTGGTTTTCAAAAAATTCTATCCCTTCTTCAACTGTCATGTCCAAAACTTCTGATATATCTTTGCCCTTGTATTTGACTTCTAGAGTCTCGCGGTTGTAGCGCTTGCCGTGGCAAACTTCGCATGGCACATATACATCTGGCAAGAACATCATGTCTACCTTGATTGTACCATCACCCTTGCAAGCTTCACAACGTCCACCCTTTACATTGAATGAAAATCTGCCCTTGGCATAACCCCTCATCTTGGCCTCGTTGGTCATGGCAAATACATCGCGGATGTTGTCAAAGACCTTGGTGTAGGTTGCAGGATTGGACCTTGGTGTCCTTCCTATTGGAGATTGGTCGATAGCTATGACCTTGTCTATTTGATCAAGACCTAGGATATCGTCGTGTTTGCCTGGGCGAATCTTGGTTTTGTTGAGCCTTCTTGTTACAGACTTGTATAAAATCTCATTTATCAGTGAAGATTTGCCTGATCCTGATACTCCTGTTACAGATGTGAGGACTCCTACAGGGATTTTTACATCTATGTCCTTGAGGTTATTCTCCCTGGCGCCCTTAATCTCTATAAATTTGTCAGATTTTCTCCTTGTTTGAGGGACTGGAATTTCTTTTCTACCGGATAGGTAGTCGCCTGTTATAGAATTTTTGGCATTTACAATGTCATCAAGACTTCCCTTGGCCACAACTTCTCCCCCGTGAACACCAGCTTTTGGACCTATGTCCACTATATAGTCGGCTTCACGTATTGTATCCTCGTCGTGTTCTACGATAATTAGGGTATTGCCTATGTCTGTGAGATTTCTTAGGGAAGTGATTAGCTTGTCGTTGTCCCTTTGGTGGAGTCCAATTGATGGCTCGTCTAGGACATAGCATACTCCTACAAGGCCTGAGCCAATCTGGGTTGCAAGTCTTATCCTCTGACTTTCTCCTCCAGAAAGGGTTGAAGCAGCTCGGCTTAGGGTAAGGTAGCCAAGGCCTACGTCATTTAAAAACTTAAGTCTAGCCTTAATCTCCTTGATGATAAGCTCAGCTATTTTTGCTTTCATTTCTGATAGTTCTAGCTTGTCAAAAAACTCTATAGATTTTTCTACAGATAGTTTGGTCAAATCTGATATATTTGTCTCGTTTATTTTGATGGCCAAAACTTCTGGCTTTAGCCTGTCTCCGTGGCAGGTGTGGCATTCTTCTTCTCCCATGAATTCGCCAATTCTTTTTCTTAGTGAGTCAGAGTTTGACCTTTCGTACCTGTCAGTAAGGTTAGTGATAGCTCCTTCAAATTTGCCCTTGTATCTCTTTCTGCCAGAAAATCTGGAGTCAAAGACAAAGTTTAGCTCGTAGTCGGTACCATAAAGGATATCGTCAATCATCTCTTGTGGAGCATCTTTGATTGGCTTATCAGTTGGAAAATCATAATGGTCGGCTATGGCCTTGATAGTTTCGTAGTAGTATGAACCCTTGGCAGAACCAGCATAGGCATCTATGGCCCCCTCATCTATAGAAAGATTTTTCTGCGGGATTACCAGTTCTGGGTCAATTTGCAAGTGAAAACCTAGGCCATTACAATCTGGACACATGCCTATTGGCGCGTTGAAGGAAAACATATTTGGTGTAATCTCTGGCAGGCTCACGTGACCATCTGGGCAGGCAAGCTTGGAACTCATCATAAAAGGCTCACCGTCTATGACATCGATTATGACCAAGCCATTGGCAAGGCCTAGGGCAGTTTCCAAAGAATCTGTAAGTCTAGCATTGATTCCCTCTTTGATTACAATCCTATCTACTACAATTGATATGTCGTGTTTTTTGGTTTTGGATAGTTCAATCTCTTCTGCTAAGTCGTATTTCTCGCCATCTATGACAACTCTCACAAAGCCTTGTTTTTGGATATTTTCTAGGGCTTTTTTGTGCTGACCTTTTTTGCCCTTTATCATTGGGGCAAGGATTTGTATACGGGTTTTCTCTGGTAATTCCAAGATATGGTCTACCATTTGGTCTATGGATTGGGCTTCGATTTTCTTGCCACAAACTGGGCAATAAGCATCGCCAATTCTGGCATAGAGAAGTCTATAGTAGTCGTATATTTCTGTGACTGTGGCTACGGTTGACCTTGGGTTCCTGTTGGTTGTTTTTTGGTCTATGGATATGGATGGGGAAAGTCCCTCTATGCTATCCACATCTGGCTTATCAACATTGCCCAAAAACTGCCTAGCGTAGGATGATAGACTTTCTACATAGCGCCTTTGTCCTTCGGCATAAATTGTGTCAAAGGCCAAAGTGGACTTTCCAGATCCGGAAAGCCCAGTAAAAACTATCATATTATCGCGTGGCAGAGTAATGTTGACATTTTTTAAGTTGTTGGTGCGAGCACCCTTTATAACTATGTCGTGTTCTGTCAATTTATGCTCCTTGGAAATTTTCTTTCATAGACTTGATTTGGTCACGAATGTTGGCAGCTCGCTCAAAGTCAAGCTCTTCTGCCGCCTTGTACATTTGACTTTCAAGGTTGATTAAAATTGTATCTATATCGTCACGGCTAAATTCTTCGATTTCTTCTTCCTTGGTTTCTTTGGTTACTTGAATCATTTCACCGATGTTTTTCCTGATTGTTGTTGGTATTATGCCATGCTCTTCGTTAAAGGCCATCTGGATTTCACGGCGGCGACTGGTTTCATCCATGGCAATTTTCATGGACTTGGTTATGGAATCTCCATATAGGATTACATGGCCCTCGCTATTTCTAGCTGCACGTCCGATTGTCTGGATCAAAGACCTCTCTGACCTGAGGAATCCTTCCTTGTCAGCATCAAGTATAGCTATGAGGCTTACTTCTGGTATATCAAGACCCTCACGAAGGAGGTTGATACCAACTAATACGTCAAATTCGCCAAGTCGAAGCTCTCTGATAATCTCAGATCTTTCTATGGTTTTGATATCTGAATGAAGGTATTTTACTCTTACCCCATTTTGAGTTAGATAGGTTGTCAAATCTTCTGCCATTTTCTTGGTCAAAGTTGTAACAAGAGTCCTGTCGCCCTTTTCTGTAGTCTTGTTGATTTCTTCCATGAGGTCATCGATTTGATTTTCTGTAGGTCGTACTTCTACAAGTGGGTCGAGCAGACCTGTTGGACGGATGATTTGGTCAACCATTTCTCCACCAGTCTTATCCATTTCGTAAGGACCTGGGGTTGCTGAAACATAGATTGCTTGGTCGATTAAACCTTCAAATTCATGGAATTTCAAAGGTCTATTGTCTAGAGCTGATGGAAGTCTAAAACCATAGTCAACTAGGTTTTGCTTTCTGGACCTGTCTCCTTCGTACATGCCCCCTACTTGTGGGATAGACACGTGGGATTCGTCAACCATGAGGACAAAGTCTTTTGGGAAATAGTCAATCAAGGTATATGGCCTAGACCCGGCTGGTCTTTGGCTTAGGTGTCTAGAATAATTTTCTATACCTGAGCAAAAACCAATTTCTTTTAGCATTTCTATGTCGTAGCGGGTTCTTTGTTCTAGCCTTTGGGCTTCCAATAGCTTATTTTGGCTATTGAGTTCTGCAAGTCTTTCCTCTAGCTCTTCTTCTATGGTAACTATAGCCTTTTCAGTTTTTTCGCTAGTTGTTGCATAGTGGCTGGCTGGGTAAATGTAGGCGTGGCTAAGCTTTGCCGTTACCTTGCCAGTAAGGGAATCAAACTCAGATATTTCCTCTATCTCATCACCAAAAAACTCAATTCTTATGGCCTTTTGGTCAAAACCTGCCGGGAAAATGTCTAGTATATCCCCGCGACGTCTGAAAGTCCCACGGTCAAAGTCAATATCATTTCTCACATATTGGACATCTATGAGTTTTCTCATTACCTCTTCTGGGGCAATCTCTTGATTTGGTCTTAGGGAAACCACAAGTTCCTTGTAGTCAATAGGGTCACCCAGACCATAGATACAAGAAACAGATGCCACAATAATGACATCTCTTCTCTCAAAAAGAGCCATGGTAGCAGAGTGGCGCATTTTGTCGATCTCGTCGTTGATTGATGAGTCCTTGGCAATATAGGTGTCAGTTGCAGCTACATAGGCTTCTGGTTGGTAGTAGTCGTAGTAGGACACGAAGTATTCCACAGCATTGTCTGGGAAAAACTCCTTAAACTCTGTAAATAGCTGGTAGGCCAAGGTTTTGTTGTGGGCAAGGATTAGAGTTGGTCTTTGGACCTCTTCTATTATATTTGCCATGGTAAAAGTCTTACCTGAACCTGTAACCCCTCGGAGGATTTGGTGCTTTTTGCCTTCCTTGAGGCCCTTGGCAAGACTAGCAATAGCCTCGGGCTGGTCACCTTTTGGTTTGTATTCGGAATTTATCTTAAATTTATTCAAAGATTAATCCTTTCTTTATATATATCAATGAAAAAGCCAAAGTTTTTGACTTACTTTGACCTTTGTTTCACTATTATCATATCCATAAATATACTGCGAAAACTACAATATTTCAATCATTAATATCTGCCATGATGGGTATATATCATAGAAAGAATATTATAATCGGAGGTAAGTATGAAAAAGATTATAAACAAGCCAGAAGACATTATTGATCAAATGCTAGATGGAATGGTAAAGGCAAATCCAGAAAAGATTGTAAGAATCGAAGGCACTAGTGTTATAGCTAGAAAAGATGCACCAGTAGAAGGCAAAGTTGGCCTTATATCTGGTGGTGGTTCTGGTCACGAACCTGCTCACGCTGGTTATGTTGGCAAGGGTATGCTCGATTGTGCCATAGCTGGTGATGTTTTCACATCTCCTACCCCAGACCAAGTCCTAGAAGCTATCAAAAGAGCTGACTCTGGCAAGGGAGTATTTATGGTAGTAAAAAACTACCAAGGCGATGTTATGAACTTTGAAATGGCCAAGGAAATGGCTGAAATGGAAGATATAGAAGTCGACTATGTGATTACCAACGATGATATAGTAGTAGAAAACAAGGAAGACAGACGTGGAGTTGCAGGAACAATATTTGTTCACAAGACCCTTGGTGCTATGGCAGAAAACGGAGCTAGCCTAAGCGAAATCAAGGAAATGGCTGATAAGATTGTAGAAGATATCAAATCTATCGGTATGGCAAGCAAACCATGCACCAACCCAACAGATGGCAAGGAATCCTTTAGCCTAGAAGAAAATGAAATTGAAATGGGTATAGGAATCCACGGTGAAGAAGGTATCCAAAAAGAAGAAATGAAATCAGCAGATGAGATCACAAAAGAAATGATCGATAGACTCTTGGTTGAAGTGACAGATACAAATAGCCAATATGCCCTCATGGTAAATGGTATGGGAGCTACACCAGAGATGGAACTATTTGTCATCAACAACAGCATTGCTGACTACCTAGCTGAAAAAAATATCAAAGTTGCTCGCACCTATGTAGGCAACTTTATGACAAGTATGGATATGTCTGGATTCTCCATCACCCTATACAAGGTTGACGACCAAAGACTAGCCCTCCTAGACCAAGATGTAGACATAGTAAGGAAATAAATATATGCAAGTTAATGATGTTAAGAAACTAATATTACAAGCAGCAGATGAAATCATAGCCAACAAGGATTATCTAACAGACCTAGATAGGTCTATAGGAGATGCCGACCACGGTGTAAATATGGCCAAAGGCTTTGGCTTTACTAAAGAAGCCCTAGAAGCTGACTTTGACGATTACAAGACTCTTTTCAACAAAGTTGCTACTACTTTGCTATCTAAGGTAGGTGGAGCATCCGGCCCTCTTTACGGTTCATTCTTTATGAAATTTGCCGCAAGCGTTAAAGATGTAGAAGAATTGACCCGTGATGAACTAAACAAAGCATTTACAGCTGGAGTAGATGGAGTCAAGCAAAGAGGCAAGGCAGAAGTAGGCGATAAGACTATGGTAGATGTCCTAGAACCAGTAGCAGAAGCCCTAAATGCTGGTAAATCTTTTGATGAGATTATTAAAATAGCAGAAGAATCCATGGAAAAAACCAAGGACATCAAGGCTAAAAAAGGCCGTGCATCCTACGTTGGAGAAAGGTCTATCGGCCACATTGACCCAGGCGCAGCAAGCTCTTATATCCTAGTCAAAGAAACTCTTGGAGCTATCAATGATTAATATACTAATAGCCAGCCACAGCCATAAATTAGCAGAAGGGCTAAAAGAATTGGTAGGTCAAATGGCAAGTGATGTCAATATCGAATACTCTGGCGGGACCGAAGATGGAGAACTCGGCTCTAACTTTGAAGAAATCAACGAAAAAATGACAAGACTTGCTGAGGATGGAGTCGTAGTATTCTTTGACCTTGGATCATCTATGATGAACTGTGAGATGGCCTATGATATGCTAGAAGATGACCTAAAGGAAAATGTACTCTTAGCCGGCTCTCCTCTAGTTGAATCAAGCGTTGAAATTGCAGTAACCATAGATGAAAATACGACTCTTGAGAAAATCAAAGAACAAGTGGCTTCCTACAGCCTTAACAAACTAGCATAGAGGTTTTTAAGTTCCTTTTACATTTTACGAATAAATCTTCACCGATAATTCTATTTTATTAATTTGTTGATTAATATAATAAAGAGGGTATATTCATAATATGAAATTTAAGGAGGAAGAATAATGAAAATTAAAAACCTAAAATACGGAGCATCTGCTCTAGCTTTGGCAACAGTATTAGCTGCCTGCGGCAACGAAAATGCTAACCAAGCTAAAGAAGATGTCAAAGATGCAGCTAAGAATACTGAAGCTGCAGTTACAGAAGAAGTTGACAAAGCAAAGGATAGTGTAGAAGAAAAAGTTGACGACCTCAAATCTGGTATAGAAGAAAAAGAATTTGCTGTAAGCCTTGATGATGCTGTAGCAAAATTCAAAGAAACTTTCCCGGCTGAAGGCCTTGAAATCAACAGCGTAGAACTTGACGAAGATGACGGAGCTTACGCTTACTCTATCGAAGGATTTGACGGCGAAAAAGAATATCAAGCAAAAATTGACGCTGAAAGCGGTGAAATCCTAGGTCAAGAAGAAGAAGTTGATGATGATAAAGAAAATTATACAGCTATCGACTTTACTAAAATCCTAGCTCCAAAAGATGCTATGGCAAAGGCTCTTGAAAACAACAAGGGTTATGTAAAATCATACGAAATAGAAACTAATGACGAAGGCAAAATAGTTTACAGCATCGACGTTGAAGATGGCGACGATGTAGAACTTGATGCTGAAAGCGGAGACATACTTCACAAATAATCACAAAAGGACCCACAGGGGTCCTTTTTACATTGATTTATAGTCGGTTCCTCTTCTACTAAATATATAAAGGCCAAGGCCTAGCAAAAACACAAGAAATCCCACGCCTCCCCTTTTAGTAAAAAACATAAAAACGGATATGATTATAAAAACTACGGCAAGTATACTTTCCAATTTTCTCTCATTCATAACAAATCTCCACTAATAAATATATACAAAAAAAGCCTCCCACTTGGGAAGGCATAAATTCTTATCTAGGAACGTAATTTTGATTGTCTTTTTCTTCTTTCTTACCTAGGCCATATACTATAGCCCCTATTAAAAGTACAATAAATCCTACTCCCCCACGTTTATCAAAAAACATATAAACTGAGAAAAGCATTGCAACAATTCCTATAATTTGTTGAATCTTAGTTTTGTTCATTATCTATCCTTTCTTCTTTTACAATTACATATAAATTTACTATTATACTAAGATTATACCCAAAAAACTCCCAAGCGGGAGTTTTCTGTAATACTTCTTATTTATAATCCTTTTCTTTACTCACATCTTCCTTGTTTGTCAAAGCTCTATACAAGAAGAATACGCCCATAACCACTGAGAAGGCCCCAATTGGTCTTTGATCATATCTAAATGAAAAGAATGCAGCCACAAGGAAAACCACTGCTAGTAGGATATTTGTCGTTTTATTATTCATATTAAATTCCTTTCTATTTGTCAAAATGTTATAAAATTCAGCTTTTGAGTAAAAATATAAAAAACGAAAGTATATGCAAATTATTTGTCAACTTATAGCTTAGGCCACAATACTTAATCATTTTTTATTATTTTCACTATTTATACCCAAAAAATAAACTCCTAAAAAGGAGTTTAAAAACAATTCATATTAAAAGAAATATTTTGTTCTATTTCTTTTCCTGCCCTTGGCTTGATCAGATGGATTTCTGAAGGCCATAACAAGAAATAGAATAGCTAAAACTACAGAAATTACAGCAAATACAACTTGGTCTTGCTTGTAAGAAAAGTAAGCAGCTACTAACCAAACTATAGAGATGATAATCCTTAAAGCTTTACTTGTATTAGTCATGGTTGTCTCCTTTCATTAAAATTATTCGAACTTAAACAATTTATAACATTATCAAAATCACAAAACTTATACAAAACACAAGAACTGGCAGTATATATTTTCTAGGATGTTTCCATATTTCATTTTGCGTTTTTGTATTTGTGATTGGCCTTAGCGTTTCAATCTTATAAGAAAATAAGACTTCTAGAATTGTAAGAACTAAAGCATTTATAAATAATAAATAGCCGGGCTCAATCTTATTAAAGTTAATTGTAGTTATAAAAATATTAACAATTATAAAATACATGGCTAGGACTTTCATATAATCTTTTCTAAGGCTTATATTTGAGTCTGGAAGCATTTTGTCATAGTCTCTTAGAGATTCACTAGATGAAAACATGGTTAACAAGGGAGTATTCACTGCTCCTACTGCAAAGGCGATGACAATCCCCATTTCATTTCCAAAGGCAAATGATGCAAATATAATCATAGCAAGAATTGAGATTGTATTTATAATATATATACTTTCATCCATAGAAAACTTTAGGAAGTAATTTGCTATCTTAAGTTTGGAAATCTTTGCGTTATTTTTACTCGAAAAATATATGTTTTTAAATAATATCTTCGCAAGTACTATGTCTGCAATAGTAGCAATCCCTCCGTAAACTAAATCAAAACTGATAATCATATAAATAGAAACAATTGTTAGAATAAATATAATTGCCATACTTGCCAATTTTAGGTTTAAAGTATTGATAGATAAGGCAAAAAAAGTTATGGCAAGCATTATCATAGTTACTTTTGCATAAAAATCAAAAGGTGCTTTTAATAGATAAAGAGCTATGAAAACTAAAACTAATTTGCTAAAGATGCTATCAATAATTATGGCAAAGATAAAGTTTTTGTTTAAAGTCTCATTGCTCACAGGCAAGGCATAATAAGATAATATTCTATCATTTGAAACATATCCTCTTATATAATAAAAAATTGATCCAGCAAAAGCCACAGCTACAAAAATTAGAAATCTATTGTTAAATGTAATCTCTGGTCTATTTTTCAATAGACCATCCAAAAGAGTAAAGCTGATGATGGCATAAACAAAATATTTGATTATCCTCTGCCTATCTAGGAGGTCTTTGGTAAAAAGCTTAAACATCTTTTGCTCCAAAACTAGACATTATTTCATCAGCTCTCAATTTTTCTGTAATCTGTTTTTTATCACTAATTTTACCATCGTGTAAGAGAATATAGGCATCTGCAACTTCATTAATTGACTCTAGGATATGAGTCGACATAAAAATTGACCCAAACTTTTTGTACGCTTTTAGTTCTTGATACAAAAATACAGTTGATTCAAAGTCTAAACCATCAACCGGTTCATCAAGAACTAATAAAGGCAACTTTAATCCAAGGGCAGCTATTATGTAGAATTTCTTAGCATTACCCATAGACAAATCTTTTAATATGTAATCTTCATATTTGTTAAAGTTAAAGCCTTTGATTAGAGAATTCAAATAATCTTGATCTAAGTCCTTGCCATATAGCTTATGTAAAAATTCGGCATATTCCCAAAAACTCCAATATCTAAATGCCCTATCATCAGAAAAAACTGCAATCCTACTCTTCTTAAAGTCTTGATCCTTAAAATCGGATTTTACCCCCATAAAGCTAACATCATCAACTTTAAAACCCGGATGAATATCCATAATAGTCTTTATCAAAGTAGTCTTACCAGATCCATTAGAGCCCACAAGAGCTAAGACTTCGTTTTGGCCAATATTAAAATCACATGAGTTTAAAATCATCTTATCTTTAGTATAATAAGCGCTCAGACCTTTGATATCTAGTAAATTATTCACTATCCACCTCCTTGTCATTAATCTACTACCCTAATATTTCACTTACTTTGTAAAATTTTCCTAATATAAGTTTATATTGACAAAAATTTCATATGAGTTATAATAAATATGAACAGATACTCATATGAATAGAGGTGGCAATGTTAACTATTAAAGATGATGAAATATTATTTGATTTAGCTGATCTTTTTAAGGTTTTTGGTGATTCGACTAGACTTAGGATTATGAATGTGCTTTTTAGTGGACCTACTTCTGTTGGGGAAATTGCAGAAGCCTTGGATATGAGCCAGTCGGCTATTAGCCACCAGCTAAAGAGTTTGAAGGATAACAATTTGGTCAGATCTAAGAGAAGCGGCAAGTCAATGTACTACGAACTTGCTGATGACCACGTAAAGACGATTTTTGAGACAGGTATTGAACATATTAAGGAGTAAGTTATGAAATTAAAATATAAAGTAGCAAGCAAATCACTTTGTGCAAATTGCGCAGCAAAAATTGAGGAAGCTATCAAAAATATTGACGGCGTGGAAGATGCTAACCTATCATTTTTGACAGAAAAACTAAAACTTGAAGTAAGAGATGATGCAAATGCTGATAGAATCCTTGATGAGGCTAACAAAATAGCCGACAAGATAGAACCAGGAACAGTATTTTTGGCCAAATAATATGTTTAAATCAATGACAGATGAACACAAAAGTGAGCTTAGGCGATTGATTGTCATCGCCATCCTCACTCTTGTGCTAAGTATTTATCATCATAGATATGTTTCTAGCCCTTATATAATCATTGTCTTTGCCATCATTTATATAATGGTAGCATTTGACGTACTAAAAGAAGCCTTCCAGATGCTTAAGCGTGGCCAAGCTTTGGACGAGAACTTTTTGATGTCTATAGCCACTATCACAGCCTTTGCAATCGGTCAATACACAGAAGCTGTTGCCGTTATGCTTTTTTATAATTTTGGCGAGCTTTTCGAAGAGATTGCCACACATAAGTCGAGGGAAAATATCAAAGGGCTATTAAACTTGGTACCTGAAGTTGCAAATAGGGTAAATCCTGATGGCACCACAACAGAAATCGACCTAGACGAAGTCGAAGTTGGCGATATAATCCTCGTTCGCGATGGAGAAAAAATCGGAGTTGATGGAGTAGTCACCAAAGGTCACGGACTTGTGGATACCTCATCGGTGACTGGCGAATCTATGCCAGTTGAAGTTGAAGTAGGATCTGAGATAATTTCTTCGTCAATAATGACCCAAGGAATTATCCAAATGGAAGCAAAGAAAGAATTTGAAGATTCAGTTGCTGCCAAGATTATGGAATTAATCGAAGATTCTGCAGGTAGCAAGTCAGAAAGCGAAAAAACTGTAACACGTTTTGCAAGAGTATACACACCAATTGTAGTTGGTCTTGCAGTATTACTCGCCCTAATCCCTCCCCTATTTTTTGACGGAGCCTGGGATGATTACTTGCTTCGAGCTGCAACATTCTTAGTCTTATCTTGCCCATGTGCCCTAGTCCTATCAGTGCCACTTACCTTCATGTCTGGCCTAGGCCTTGCTAGTGAAAATGGCATACTAATCAAAGGCAGTCAATATTTCGAAAGCCTAAACCAAGCCCAAGTATTACTGACAGATAAGACCGGGACACTTACCACTGGCAAATTCAAGGTAGAAGATATCAAATATTTTGGAGATTATGACAAGGAAGAAATCCTAGATTATATTTACAATATCGAACTACTTAGCACCCACCCAATAGCAAAAGGTGTTGTAGAAAGCTTAGATAGAGATGAAAAACAAGAATTATTTAAAAACGTCACAAACGAAAAAGGCCTAGGTGTCAAAGCCATAAGCCCAGATGACCAAGAAATCAAAATTGGTTCAGCAAGATACGTTGGATACGATGAGAAGGAAAAAGATAGGTCAATATACCTTTCTATAGATGGAAATCTAGCAGCAAAAGTGATAATCGAAGATGATATCAAGAAAAACACAAAAGAAACTATAGATAATCTCAAAAAACACTTCAAAGAAGTCCTAGTAGTATCTGGCGATAGCGAAGAAGTAGTAAAAGAAACAGCAAATAAACTCGGACTAACCGACTATTATGCAGAAGTAATGCCAGATGAAAAACTAAAGGTCCTAAAAGAATTTGAAGAAAAAGGAGAAAAAACAGTCTTTGTAGGAGATGGGATAAACGACGCCCCAGTCCTTGCAAATGCAAGTGTTGGAATCTCCATGGGAGAAACAGCAAGCGATCTCGCCATAGAATCATCAGATATCCTAGTAGTAAATGGCGAATTTTCAAAACTAAATGAACTATTAAAAATATCAGACATCACCAATACAACTGTCAGACAAAACATAACATTCATCTTGCTAGTAAAACTAGTAATACTAATCCTAGGCTTCTTAGGAAAAGCCAATATGTGGATGGCAATATTTGGAGATGTAGGAGTATCAATCATTGCAATATTGTGGGCAATGAGGATTTTGAAAAAAGGGGAAGTATAACTTACCCCTTTTTAATTTCCCATATTATTATAGAAGGGAATAAATGTATTTTATTTTATTATTGTTTAAGGCTGTGACTTCGACCTAAGGGGGTAGGGTCGAGGGGTAGCGGAGACCCCTACGGCCCTTCCCCCACACCCCCTTCCCCCCCCAACCCCTTTTTCCCCCCACCGCCACTGCGTGGTGCGCAGAGTAGTAGAAGTTCTCTTCGAGAATTCTTTTGTTTTAACTGTAAATGCACTATATGTTGCACCATAAAGTATAAGTAATTTTAAGCTTATAGGTGGAAAAAATTGGTGTTTTAAGATCTCATAATTTCGTTTAAAAAATCGCACTGTTTGAGCGTAGCGAGTTTGCGATTTTTAGAAATTTGAGATTACAAAAACCCAAATTTTGGTGTTTATACCACAACATCGCCCCACGCGAGTGGCCGTTTCGAGGAGGTAGCAGAAAAGGGGGTTTAAAGGGGAGGTAAAAGCCCATTGATTTTGGGCTTTTACCCCGAAAACTTAGTGCGAGAGCACGGGAGAGCTTCGAAGAAGCGAGTTTTCGTAACCGGTTGGTGAGAGTCCTCAACCAGCCGGACGGGCTTATTAACTCCCCTGGGTTTTCCCCCTTATTACAACGGTATATCCTTAATCAACAAACAAAATAAAAGATATGCATTATTCCTAATATAAAAAAGATTTTCACATATTTTTTAAAAATATGTTTTCTATTCATCTATGGCCGACCGAAGGATCTTTTATTGTCTTCTACAGACTTAACTGATTAAATACCTCATCATCGTATTTTTCCCAGATTATAAATCCTTGGCTCTTATCTTCTGTGGCGTCTTCTTTTTTGTAATTCTTATCCAGTCTTGAGTCTTCTCCTGGCATTAGATTGCCTGGGGTGCCTGGGATGTAGAGGTAGTAGTCGGCGTCTTCTTTCATGCCTAGGGCAAAGTCTACGTTAAAGTATATGTCGTCGTGGAGGCCGTATTCTGAAGTTATTTCAAAATCTTCAAGTTTCATCATGTATACATAGTCATTGATTTGTTTGACTATGGTAAATCTTCCCTTAAAATCTGATGAATGGATTTCCTCTCCTAGATAATAAGCAGCTGCCTTCCAGTTTCTGCCACCATCGAAGCCATCAACTGAAGTTTTGCCCATATATGAACCTGTAAAAGTTCCGTCTGGTCCAAATTCCAAGTTGGTCCATCCAGTATCTTCCCCATAATTTCTGACTAATTTTTGCCCGTCAAGTTTCTCATACAAAAAGGCTGATAGGTCATCAAGAGTAGGTTCTTCTTTCTTTTCTTTTTCTTCCAATTTGACTACTTCAGGCTCTTTTGCCTTTTCTCCTTGGTTTTGACCACAACTTGTAAGTAAAGAAATCGAAAGTAGGCCTAATAATATTTTGTTTTTTTGTCTATATATTTTTTCAATCATGATATCATTATATTATTTAAAAATACACAATCAACGCATGTATTTTGTAAGTCTTTGTAGATTTTTGTGATATAATTAAATTGTCTCCGAAAGGAGGTGATTTAAATGGAGATAATCCTTTACATTTTGGAAAATTTTATTTTTCCCTTGTTAGTAGCTATTGTAGCTAGTCTTATAGTCTATAAATGCGAAAACAAGTAAACAAAAAGACAGTAGTTGCACCTACTGTCTTTTTTGATTCTAATGGAGAATCTTCCTTTACATTCATCCTTGATAAATCAAGGGCTTTTTTGGGCTTAAGAGGTGGCTTCTCTTACTACTATTATATTGCTTAAAGGTCTATTTTCAACTAAAGCTAATTATTTACCCTTGGAGCATTCTTTATCAAAACTAGCAAAATAAAAACAGTAGTTCGCAGCTACTGTCTTTTTGATTCTAATGGAGAATCTTCCTCTACCTTTATCCTTGAAAATTCAAGGGCTTTTTTGGCTCAAGAGGTGGCTTCTCTTAAGTTTATTATATTGCCAAAGATGCCATTTTCAACTAAGCTAATTATTTACCTCTTGGAGAAATTCTTTTACTACAAATCCTGTCTGTCCTTGGTATTCTAACTTGATCCAAGTTTTTCCGTTTTGCTCGATTTCTTCAAGAGCGGTAATCTCTGTGCCTGGGTCTATCACAGCTACTATATTGTCAGCATCAGTATTAGCCTCAGATCTCATATTTACGCCATTTTCAACCCTATATTTCTTTGCATTGTTGTCAGGCTTGTTATTTGCTTGTTGATCATTATCTTCCGCTTTATTATTGTTTTCAGCTTTATCATCTGCTGGATTTTCTTCTTTTTTCTCTTCTTTTGCCTTATCTTCATTTTTAGATTTTTCTTTGTCAGCGTCGAATTCCTTAGAATCATCAGCCTTGTCAAAGACTGAATCCACCTTCACATTTTTACTCTCATAATGTTCCTCTTCTTTGTTACAAGAAGTCAATGCGAATAAAATAAGAGCAGAATAAATAAATTTCCTTATTCTCATTTTTTTCTCCAAAAATTAAATATGCCTTTTTTCTTTGTCTTTTCTGGTCTGATGATTTTGTCAAAGTCGCTAGAAATATACTCATCATCAATCACTTTTTGTGGGTTGATGGTTGAAAGCTTGTCAAATTTCTCCTCTGGAATTATCTTTAGAATCTCATCCTTATAGGCTGAAATATCAGGGCTCCTCCACTCTGATTGGTGAGCATCTGTCCCTATGATATGAACCATATTTCTTTGCAATAGTTCTCTAGTAGTGTCAGCATGCGATTCTATAGATGCGTAGTTTATTTGAACCAAGGCACCAGCTTTGATAAAGTCTTCAAGCCATTCTATGTGGTCTTCAACATAAGGATATCTCTCTGCGTGGGCTATGATTGGAATATAGCCTTCCAATTGTAGGTTGTAAAAAAGGTCCTTCAAAAAATTTGGCTTATTTACAAAGGAAAGCTCACAAAGCACATACTTTGAAGCATTCAAAGTTAATAGCTCGCCCGATTTTAATTTCTTGATCATATCAAGTTCAACTTGAATCTCATGACCTGGATATATTTTAAAACCTAGTCCCCTGTTAGAGCATTGCTCATTTAAAATCTCAACCTTTTCTTTGATTTCCCCAGCATCTACCATATACCTAGACCTATCATAGTGACTTGTTGCTATAATTTGGTCAAAGCCTGCCTTTTGGTAGAGTTCTACCATCTTCAAGCTCTCATCAATATCTCTAGACCCATCATCGACCCCATAGATTATATGATTGTGTATATCTATCATTTTAATAGTAATTTCCGTACTTGCTCTTCTTTAGCTGAGCGTGAGTCAAAACCATACCTAGAATATTTGCATCTACTCTCTTTAGATTTTCCAAAGCTTGGGATATTTCTTCCTTTTTGGTATCAGATGACTTCACAACATAGAAAATACCATCGCAAAGAGTAGAAACAATTGAAGCATCTGTAAAAAGTCCCACTGGAGGAGTATCTATAAATACATAGTCATAGGTCTCAGCAAGATTTTTGATAAGATTTGCAAAAACTTTTGAAGCAAGCATCTCTGATGGATTTGGTGGGATTGGACCTGTTAGAATCAAATCTAGATTGCTCTGTTCCCTATCCTTGATAATAACATCATTTATATCAGCCTTGCCAGTAAGATAATTTGTAATACCAAGGTTAAAATTAACCCCTGCTATCTCGCCTATTGATGGACTCCTAAGGTCACAGTCAAGAAGAATAGCACTGTCACCATTTTCTGCAAAAGACTTGGCCAAATTATATATAACTGTAGACTTACCCTCAGCAGGTTTGGTCGAAGTAACAGATATTATTTTATTTTCCTTATCAACACCATAAAACTGAATATTAGTTCTCACAGATCTTATAGCCTCATCATACATTGAGGAATTATAATAATTTTTCTTTTTCTTTGCCATAATCTTATCCTTGCTTCTTATCTGGAATTATACCAATAACTGGTAGGTCGAAATACTTGTTAATATCGTCTTGGGACTTGATAGTAGTATCTGCAAGTTCTTTAAAAATAGAAATCATAATACCAAGAATAAGTCCTAAAACTACTCCAATCGCAGTATTTTTCTTGATATTTGGAGATGAAGGCTTTTCGGGCAATGTCGCCCCATCAAGTATCTGAACATTATCAACCTTCATAATATCCCCAATAGAATCTTTGAAGATATTTGCAGTCTCATTGGCAATATCCTGGGCTCTCTCAGAAATGGTATCAACTACCTTTACAGATATAATCTGAGTATCCTTTACAGGCTCAATAGAAACTTTCTCAGAAAATTCTCCATAATCCATATCAAGATTTAGGTTACTGATAACCTTATCAGCAATACCTCTTGACTTAACTATCTCAGAATAAGTTGAAATCAAAGCCTTGTTAGCTTGGATTTGTCCAAAATCAACATTGGTCTGTTCTGGATTTTGACTATCTGTACCAGTTGAATTGCTAACTATCATAGTAGCGTTTGAATCATATTTAGGTGTTAGCACATAGGAAGACACTCCATAAGAAATCCCTCCTAACAAAAGACCCAAAATAATGATTAGCAATGTATGTTTTTTACTATTATATAAAGAAAAGACCAACAATATCCTGCTGGTCCTCTCTATATTTACTATTCCATTTCAGCCAAAATATTTGTAGATACTATATCACCGTAGTGGCTTTTTAGCTGGTCTGCCATTATTTCTGCTTCGCCAAATTGTAAATTTTCGGGATTGGCAACGTGGTAGGCTCCATATATGCCCATAATCCTCTTATCTTCAAGATTATCAAATTCGTAAATGAAGTTTTCGACTAACATTTGTTCCCTATAGTCAGCAATCCTTGCTAGGTGGGTATCTTCTTGGTTTTCTTTGTACTCTTTGATATAGGCATCTCTTCTATCGCCTTGGTCCATTACCTCTTTGACCCTATCGATTTCTGTCTTGTCCTTATTTTTATCTAAAAGTTTTAGATATCCAAGTCCCAAGCTATCATTAAATTCGCTAATGTCTGTCCCATAAAAGACAGTTTCCGGGCATTCTTTTTTGATACGCCTTAGCAATGTTCCATAATGTTTGAGTTTGTTGCCTTGGGCATATTTGTACTGGTCTCTAAGGATTTCTAGGATTTGATCATCATCCTCATCCATCCATCGGTTTAGGTAGCCTGCTACAAAGTTTGGCACTTCGAGGAAGAGATTTCTCATTCCTTCTTTGTCATAATAATCTTTCCAAAGGGCAAATTCCTTCTCTGTGTCCTCTTTACTGCCGTGTTCTTCCCCATAAAGATAGATCTTAGATGGTTTCTCGGTCTCTGCACTATTGTTTTGGCAAGCGCTTATTGCTATTATCATGGCAAAGATAAGGCAAGGTTTTAAAATTTTTCGTAATATTTTCATTTTTCTCTCACTTTTATGTATTCTTAGCTTAATTATATCATCAATTCTAAGATAATAAATATTTATTTTGCAGAGAACCGAGGCCTAGATGAATAAGGTTCTATTGTTATGAATGATAAATATTAACCTGGCAAAATCATCCATTAATTATGTACTAGAACAAAGTATATAACGTAGGCCCAGCTTAAAACTCCGTGAAAGATCGCCCAAGGGATAGAGTGCCAAGTGGTGTAGGAAATAACTATGGCAAGGGCTGATCCAAAGGTGATTCCTTCCCTAACAGTTTTGTTGATTATAGTTTTATTTTCTTTCATAATTCCCTCCTTTAGCTTTGCTCACTATATACCCCAAAAAATCGCCTAAAATATGGTACATTTTAGGCGATAACGAAAGGATTAGGCGATTATTTTTAAACCTTGATTATTAAGCTCATAAACCTTATCGAAAACCTGGTCTATAAAGTCCTTGTCGTGGGACACAGCTATTATTGCTCCCTTGTAAGCTTTGAGTGCTTCTATAATCTCTGGTTTTGACAAGGGCGAAAGATTCCTTGTTGGCTCGTCAAGGATTAGGACCTCTGCCTTGTCTATATTCATCTTGGCAAAGAAAAGTTTGGCTTTTTGTCCTCCGGATAGGTCTGATATATTTCTATACATTTCTTCTCTTTTGAAATTCAAAGATCCCAAAAAGTTTGATATTTTGATATTTTCTTCTTTGGAAAAAGATTGTGACAAGTAATCAATGGCGTTCACTTCATCTTCTTCGTATGCAAAATATGATTGGGGCATATAGCCTACTTTTAGATTGAGGTTCTCACATTCTTTTAGGATTTCTTTAAGGAGAGTGGTTTTGCCAGCTCCATTTTTCCCAACGATGCAGATTTTCTCTGGTCCTATGATTTGTAGGTTAATATTTTTAGCTAGGATTTTACTTCCAATCCTTAGCTCATCTTTCTTAAAATCTAGGATTTGCTTGCCATTTGGGACATATATATCTTCGTTGAAAAATATGTCTATGGCTTCTTCATAGTCTGGTTTTTTGGTTAGATTTTCCTCTTCTTTTTCAAGTCTCTTGCCAACGGACTTTACAGTGTGCATCTTATCCTTGAGATTTCTACCGATTAAGTCATCCTTAGTAGCTCTAAGGTCATGCTGGACAGCATCGTGGACTCTCTTGTACCTGTATAATTTTTTGTCAAATTCCTCTCTCTCTTTATTAGCCCTTGTGGTTTCACTCGTGATAAAGTTTTGTCTTTTTCTCACATATTCATCATAGGTATTGTTTGAAATTGTGTGCTTTGCCATACTTCTTCTCCTAATCTGTTCTAGGTGGACAATCCTATTAGCTATTTTACTTAGCAAATTAGTGTCATGAGATACAAAAATAAAAGGAATTTCTAATTGTCCCATAAAATCTCTCAGCCAAGCCACCGACTCATAATCCAAGTCATTGCTTGGCTCATCAAAGAGAAATACACTAGGATTTTTTAGCAACTCTACTAGCAAGAGAAACTTTATCTTCTCCCCACCAGAAAGACTTGCCATAGGTCTATCTTCTGCCAGGATGTCGTCTGGCAAGTCGAACTCACTCATATACCTATACAAGAGATTGTATTCTATGGATTCATAAGAAAGCTTGTGGTAAAGATATTCCAATGAAGTCATACTTTCATATTGGCTGGGCAAAGATTGGGGCAAGTAGCCGATTATCTCATTATTCTCATAGATTTCTCCACTAATACTAGCAAATTTTTCTGTATTTTCCCTATCTACTATCGCTTTTAAAAGGATTGATTTGCCATTGCCCTCTTCGCCAATGAGGCCAAGCTTGTCCCCATCATTTAAGGTTAAATCAAAATCCTTGATAATAATCCTGTCATCTTCTATTAATCGTATTGTTAAATTTTTAATCTGTAACATATATCCTCCTTTGGACCTATGCCACATTATGAAAAATAAAAAAAGCCTATCCACAAAAAGTGAATAGACGTATCCTTAGATAAGTAGACTAATCTTATTCACAATATGGCATACCAAAATAAGCTCAATGAGCTAAATATCAGTATCAAAATTTCCATATTGCTTATAAAATCAATTAAACTTACCTCCATGTTTTATATTTCCCTTAGAATATACCACTATTTCTCGCTAAAGCCAAGTTGATGTGACTAAGACCTTACAAGTGGCATCTCATAAATACATATCCGTCTTCGATATTCTTTGATTCTTCAAAACCTAAGTCTCTCCAAAATTTCAAAGCTCTATAATTTCTACAATCAACAGGAACAGATATCCTATCTACCTTGTAAACATCCTTTAAATAATCTATGCAAAGTCTCGCAGCTTGTCTGCCATATCCCCTATCCCTAAAGCCTTTCACAATAAAAAAGTTTATAATCTGAAAGTTCTCCTCACCTAGATATAGCAAAGCAAAACCAATAAGCTCACCATCCATAGAAATGGCAAAGGGCTTCATATCAGGATAATAAATCCAAGCTTCTGCCAAGGAGTAGGCCACACTATCCGCAAAGTCCTCGTTTGTGACTCCAGGATCTAGATTTATGCATTCTTTGAAATTTTCTTCAGATATTTTTTCTAAACTAATCAAATTTTCCCCTTGATGGTCTTATAATTTAAATGCATTGTATGTATGATTTTTAGCTTTGCTTATCTTAAGCTGGCAACCGTGTCGAATTGCACACGGTTAAATCATGTATAAATATTATTTATCAAGCTTAGAATCAATCTCCTCCGCCTTAAAATCATCCAGACCTTCATAAATATATGATTGATCTAGTCCCTTCATAAACACTTCTCTGTCAGATATTTTTTCTGTTAGAGCTTCTTTTAAAAGCATCTTGATGTACTTGCTTCTAACAGGACTAATTTTCATAAATTCCAGGTAATCAACCTTATCTACCCTTTGCCAGTCTATGCACTTGTCCAAATTCTTTTTTAAAATCAAGTCAAGCCATATCCTCGTTGCTCTTCCGTTGCCTTCTATAAATGGATGAGCCACATTCATTTCCACGTACTTTTCAATTATTTGATCAAAATTATTTTCGGGCATTCGTTCAATTGCGTCAAGAGCAGGCTCCAGATACATAGAATTGGCAAAGCGAAAATTCCCCTTTGATATGTTGACTTTTCGAATCTTACCTGCATCAAATCCTTCAAGGTCATGAAATAGGGCATAATGTATGTCCATAAGCCCCTTGACTGTGCCAACTTCAAAATTATCTATTTTACCAGAATCCCATAGGTCAATGGCTCTTTTTTTGCTGATGTATTCTTCACTACTTTTATCCATAGTAATCTCACTTTCATTGAAAGTAACTATCCTATAGTTATTATACCAGCGCAATGGGATATCTGATCAAAGGACGAATTTGGGAAACTGTCTTTGATTTCATCATAGACAAAGTAAAATTCCTCAGAGTCCCAATCGCTTCCTGCTTGATTTTTACAAATTTCCAATTCATGGCGAGTATTAAAAGCTACATCTCCTATCAAAATCTTTCCACCGTCATTTAATAGAGGCAATAGTGACTTGATAAAGTCAACCTTATCCTCATCTGCTAAATGGTGGAGGGAGTATGTTGCAATGATTGCATCGTATTTTTTTGTAAGAAGATTCTTATCTAGTCCACGAGAAAAATCGTTGAAGTATAGCTTTGCATGGGGCATTTTCTCTCTTGCTATATCAAACATTTCTTTTGAGAAATCCTGACCATAAATTTCGATTCCCTTTTCATAAAGTTGGCTTGTAAGAGTTCCTGTTCCAAAGCCTATGTCCAAAACTCTTTTAGCATCAATAGAGAGAACCTCATTATAAATCTGATTTAAAATCTCCTTGTAGCCTGCAAATGGATAAGTATTGTCATCATCTGACAGGCCAACGCTTTTGTCGTAATCATCTGCCCATAGGTCAAAACCCTTGTTATCTAACATCTATATCTCCCTTAATCAATCTATTTTCATTTAATAATTTAATCACTTGCTCTTTATCTTTCATTTCATAAACTTGCTTATATGTATCACCAAAGGCATTTATCCTAAGTTCAATGTCATTGTAATTTTCTGCAACATTTATATCTTTTATCTGATCAAAGCTGATAAATTTTAATATAGGACTATAGCCCATAAAAACACCTATACCATCTTTGCCAAGACCTGGTAAAAATCCTATAGTATATACAAGCAAGATTGCAGATAGTAGAATAAGAAAACCCATAAGACTCCTATCTAGCCTGTACCAAAAAATGCTAGTAATAGACGCAAAAATCGCTAAGATAAATCCTAGGTCAGAATTCTTTTTTACCCTAATTTTATTATTTCTTTGGACTATGAAGTTATAAATAGTCGGGACAATTAACATTAGCAATACGACAACTTTTACCATATTTCCTCATTTCTAAGATTTTCTCCAAATTCTCATTTAGATTTAACAAACTCATATGTATTTAAGCTTACCATTTCATTTTTGAACTGAGATTTTATTCGTCTATCTTTTCCCAGAAATTTGAAGCCATTCTTTCTTATAATGGCATTACTAGCAATATTGTTCTCATCGGCTTCTATGTAGATCTTATCAAAGCCCTCAGATATGAGCAGATTCATAAAGGTTGATAGGGCTTCTGACATATAGCCCTTGTTCCAATAGTTCCTTGAAAGGACATAGCCTATTTCTGGAATACCATCTTCATAGCCTACTACATCAATCATACCTATGAGCTTATTTTCTTCTTTTAATTCTATGGCAAATCTATAGCAATTTTTACCCTCGTAGGCTGCAAGCCACACATCCAATATCTGTTCAGTTTCTTTCAAATTTTTATGAGGGTGCCAGGTAAGATACTTGGTCACTGCTGGATCACTTGCCCAGCCTTGGTAAATGTCCTTGGCATCTTCTTTAACAAATTTTCTAAGTATTAATCTTTTGCTTTCAATTCTTTCCATAAGCACTCCTTATAATTAAACTATACCGGATAAGAACTATATCAAGTAAACAGAAAATAATCACTTAGGCATCATTTCTATAAAAAAAGAACTGCCAGTATCATCTGACAGCTTTCAAAAATTTATTTAACAAATTCTACAAACTTTTCAACAAAGCTTGCTAAAAATTCTTTAGTAAATTCAATCATATTGCCATTTTCATCAAAGCATTTGTTTATCTCTGATAGCATCACTTCTGGTTGAGCCAAAACTGTTGCCCCTAAAAATGCCAATGATGTTCTGACTTCATAATTTGCCCTAACTCCTGCAGTCATCGATACTGACGAACTAATAACAACGACTTTCTTTCCTGCCCACTTCATATCTTCATATGGTCTTAATCCATCATCGATAGCATTTTTGATGCTAGCTGGCATAGCCCTATTGTACTCAGGAGTAACAAATATAAAAGCATCAGTATTTGCTAATTCGTTTCTAAATCTAGTATAGGACTCTGGAATTTCCAATGTGCCATCATCATATTCTTCATTGAATAAAGGCAAATCGCCAATCTCAATAAAGCTTGCCTCAAAGCCTTCTGGCAAAAGCTCCGCTATATTCTATGCAACTTTTCTATTGTAAGAATCTTTCCTCAAACTCCCCACAATAAAACCAATTTTTTTACTCATATATCTCTCCCTTTATTATAATAAACTATTTGTTTCATATACACTAAAATAAATATACCCTAGTAGAGCGGTTTGAAACATTAGGTAGGGGAAGCTCTAAGTAGCTTCATTTAAATTATAGCAGGATGAAAAACCAAGGATACTATACTAAGCTTGAATTTTGTTAATATACAATTTTTATCATATCCTTTAATGTATATAATCATAGGAGATTTTCAGATTTTAGTCCCTCCCCTGTCCCAATACCGAAGAAAATTTATAAGTTTTTAACTCTCTCAGTTTCTCTGTCATCGATTTCGAATGAACCATCATTTATTTCATCAAGTTTTTTCATAAGTTTCCCAAGTAGATCAAGCATTTTGTATTTATCTTTTTTCTCCTGGTCTTTGTCAAAATATACGGGTTCATCATTGTAATCAATTTTATAATATGATGAATATAAATCTTGAATTTCATTATTTAATTTTTGGATATATTCATCATTATCAACAACATCTATGCCTGTAAGCAAGCGATCAGATTTTTCGTCGTAATACTTACTCACTACTGGTCCATCACCTAAATCTAATATTATCTCTAATTTTTTCATAATTAACTCCTATCTTGGGTAAACAGTTACTATAAAACCATTTGTTCCAATCGCACAAAGAACATAATGCTTCCCACCATAGTCATAAATTTTTGTAATTTTCATTCCATTTTTTCTACTTGAAACTAATCTTCCGTTTTCAATAACTGATTTTATAAAACTAGATATTTGTTCCTTATCAACACCAAAAACTTCTTTAAGTTAATTGGTACGTATCCGTCGTATTTTTTATCCAGGCTGTTAGTTTTTTTATTAAAGTTACTCTATGAGCTTAATTTTAATACTTCTAAAATAAATTTTCTTTAAATATCTTGCGATGTATGAGACTTTATTGAATAATATTCATAAACCTAAGGTTTGCTTCTAAGTTATCTGCATTCGATTCATATTTTAAAATTTCATAATATACACTTTTCAAATCTTCTTTAATATTATAAGTTATTAACTCCTGTGTATTATTTATCATTTGATTAGTAATAAATATCATTAATTTATTTATTAGATTTACATTATCTTTTGATATTTCAATATCTATTGTGAAAAAATATAAAGTAAATTGCTCTATAGTAAATCCTTTATCAAATTTTATTAATATTTCATCTATATTGCTTGTAAAGTAAGGAAATTTCGCTAAAAATTTGATAATAAGGTTTTTTTCATGGTTAGATGTTTTTATTGGATAATCTCGTGAACGTCTATCTAAAAAATCCTTTATCCATTTATCAAATATTTCTTTCCTTCCCGTTTTATCTAATTGGTCAATACCATTTTATAACTCAAAATAAAATAATTCTAATGTTTCCTCTGCAATATCACCACTAAATATATTATGAATATAATCTCCCATAGGATCTTCTGAAAAGTTGAAAATTAAAGACATATATCCCTTAAATATCAATTTTCTTATATCTTTCTCAAAAATATCAATGTTTTTTATAGCTTCGTGGTATATAGGTTCAAAAACCAACGCAAATTCTGTATATAAATATGACTGATGTACAAAACCACTCCATGCCATTTTTAGTATTTCATCATCATTTGATTTAAATTTATCTAAAATAAACTTTTCACACCAATCACTATCAATACTATAAAAGAAAGAAGCATTACCTAGTATAACAACTAAAGAATCATTATATCCTTCTTCTTTTAACATTTGTTCTAAAAAAACTTTAAAACTATCCTTTAAGCATTTTTCATCGCTATTCTTTATTGAAATTTCTATTAGTTTTATTGTTGATAGAGCTAAATTACCTTTAGATGAATTCAATGCTCTCGTCATATATCCAAGTGATTTTTCTTCTGTATTACTAGAATCGTTCCATAATAATTTGATCTTTTCATAAAAGAAATCTACAAGATTATCACTAATACTCTTTCTTGTATTTACAATTGAAAAAATAACACGAGATAGCTCAAGATTATAAATATCAACAACTAGCGGATTAAAAAATATCTTCTCAAAAGTATATATTAACTTCTGTTCATATAAATTAGATTTTTCTAAAGACATTATAATGCCTCTCCACAAATCGGTATTTAGTTCATTTTCCTTGATTAATAATTCTATAAGTTTCTCTCTAAAACTTTCATTTTCAGAACAAATTTTCTCTAATTTTCTAATCAGTGTTATTCTCTCTGCTCGTTCAAACCCATCTCCTTCATAGGATAATAATTCATCAATAATTATTTCTAAGCTATTAACAATATCTGTGTCAGTATATGGTAATTGAGCATCTCCCCATCTTACTGTAATAGGTCCAATTGATTTTTCAGGGTTTTCTCGTGGTTGAAAATAATCATATTTCTCTTTAATAGAATTTATGTTACTAATAATATCCTGATTGCTTTTATCAAACCTTTGTAGCCAAATTAGTAAGTTATATTTTTGATAAAAGTATGATTCGTCAGTAAAATTATTAGAAAGCTTTTCTTCATTCATTATTTCATTTAAAAATATTTTTTTATCATCATCTTCCAATTTAGGGAAGATATCTGCATATAGCCAAAATAACTCTTCCTTAAAGCTTATATAAAGAATTTTAATATTATTAGATTTTAATAAATCTAATTTCTCTTTACCTGTAATGTTAGACATGTGCCTTAATATTAACAAGGAAGATCTAAGTAATATAGAAATATCTGACGAAATATATGTTTGATACCAATATTCTTTATTCTTATTGTCCATACCTAATAAAAGTTCTTTGAAAATAATAAGAAATTGTTCATGATTGCTTAGATACTCTTCAGATCTTGGATAGAAAGAAGCAAAATCAAATTCTTCTATATTAAATCCCATCATTTTAAATCTTTTCAATTTATAAATTTGATTTGAGATATTATTTAATATATTAATATAATATGTTTGGTAAGGATACAGTAAATAGTACAATTTAAAATCGAATATCTGATACAATAAATAATAAGAAATCAAAGGGGGATTTTAAATTGGCTAGACACTACGAAGAAGACTTCAAGAAACAGATGGTAGAAATCTTTAACCAAGGTAACTACACATATAAAAAATTGGGAGAAGAATACGACATAGCACCATCAACAATAAGAGATTGGGTTAATAGATACAACAACTCAAATTCCTTCGACATTGATGATAATAGAACAGAAGAAGAAAAGGAATTAATCAAACTAAGAAAAAAAGTAAAACAGCTTGAAATGGAAAATGATATTTTAAAGCAAGCTGCACTACTACTAGGCAAAAAGTAAAGCTCATAATCTCAAATAGGGATAAATACAGTACTAGTGCAATGTGTAAGTTTTTAGGTATACCAAGAAGTTTAATATACTATCATCTAAACAAAAAAGAATCAAAATATAACCTAAAAACCGAAGAGCTTTTAGAAGAAAAAATCAAAGAAATATTCAGGAAAAGTAAAAATGCATATGGATCAAGAAAAATCAAAGTAGAGTTGGAAAAACAAGATATCATAGTATCACGAAGAAAAATATGCAGAATAATGAAAAAACATGCCTTAGTATCAAGCTATACAGTAAAACAATACAAGGTAGAAAAAACCACATGTAACAATAAAAAGATTAATAACAAGATAGATAGACAATTTGACAATAGGCCATCTTTACAAGCATGTGTAAGTGACTTAACTTACGTAAGAGTAGGAAATAGTTGGAACTACATCTGTGCAATAATAGATTTACACAATCGAGAAATAATAGGATATGCAGCAGGAAAAAATAAGAGCGCAGATTTAGTAAAAGAAGCAATATATTCAATCAAGTACCCATTAAATAAAATAAAAATATTTCACACAGATAGAGGACGAGAATTTGACAACAAAAGCATAGATAAAATTCTAGACATATTTGGCATAGAAAGATCCTTAAGTGGAAAGGGAAGTCCATATGATAATGCAGTAGCTGAAGCATTTAATAAGGTGATGAAAACAGAATTTGTTTATCAGAAAGAATTTAAAAACTTAAAACAACTAAAATTAGAACTATCAGAATATGTTTATTGGTACAACAACCTAAGAATCCATGGATCCTTAGGTTACTTGTCACCAGTTAAATATAGAAACCAAATCTTAGCTAGTAACTAGTTAAAATTATAATGGTGCGATCGATTTTAGATTGTACAAATAGGTGTTGACAATCCAGTTTTATCGAACAATTTGTACTTTTCCCATAAGTGTTCATTTACATATTTTTCGAATTTGAAATCTATATCTATTTTATCTGCAGAAATAATGGATTTATTATTTGATACGAATGATAAACTTTTAGAATAAATTTCGCTTGCTACAAAATCTAATTTTGGTGTATTTGAATAGCAAACATCTAACAATTGACCTATCCATATAAATTCTAAATTATCAAAGTCAATTAAATTAATCAACTTTTCTATGACTCTAATTTTAGTATTATGATTACAAATTATTTTTATAATTTCTACCTGCAATTTTTTACTCAATATAAAATCTTTATAGTAGCAAAATCTCAGAAATAACTCAGTTTCATTTACAATTATTTCTCTAGATAACCATTCTATTCTTTGAATACCAAAATCATTTACATCATTATTAGAAAAAATATTATCAAAATATCCGTGATTAAATAAAAATTCTGCCCAGTCTCTACCTTTTACTTTTGCAAAGAACTGGTTGGAATAATGTATATTATTTAATATTTCTTTAATTTCAAAATCAAACTCATCATTTATTTTATTGGGAGCTTCTTCCGAAATGTCATTAATTCTTAAACTCCAGCTATTATCATCTCTGGTTACTAAATTTGATATTCTAAGTAAAGAATCATATATTTGTTTGTAATTATTTTTTTCATAAATTATTGGGGTCAATCCCAGTAACTTATAATTACTAGCTTGGTCATTACTAGTAAAAATATATCTTTTTTTACCGGATAAGTCTGGTAAGGACCTCGTGAAATACTTCATTACAATGTCATTATAACTATAGCCAATGAAAAGTACAGTATATTCTGACTCAAATAAATCTCTTAAAAACATTGTTATATTTCCACGATACATATAAGATTTTCCAAAATCGGAATCTGTAAGAACAATATCAGTAGGATTATTAACTTTACCATGTAAATGAACAATGCCATTAAATTTATCACCATACGGAAGTGCTGGATATGAATATATTCTTGCTTTTCTATCCTTTTTTTCTAAGGTGCTTTCAAGCATAATATCATAATTCGTGGTAACAATACGAATATCTTTTTTAAAAAAATCTATCAAAGTTTCATGGTTTGTATTTGGTTGAGTCTGAGTTTCACTGAGTATATTGCAAACTTCACTGTGTACATCATGACCTAAATTTTCTACTCTACCTAAGTACTGCTCATCGGATTCATCATTTCTTTTTTCTTGATTGGTCAATTCAGCTATTTTTTCCGAAAGTTCATTAAAACTAGGTAGATTGGTTGGCTCACTCATTGATATGCCAGCCCCACAAAAAATCACAAGTTTATCATTTTTTATTGCTTCTATCAATAATTCGGGGTACTCAATATTCTGTATTATCATTGTCATCCTTTCTTAATAACTATGCCGATTATTACTCTCATATTAATTTCTAATGAATCAATTCCTTTTACTCTAATCATAATATAATTTTTACTAAAATCCATAGTTATAATAGCAATTTACGGTTTGTTATAATCTGCTGTCCTTATTACTTGTTCAATCATTCATGGAGTAATATTTTCTTTTTCTAACAATCCTCCATTAACGTTTGGAAATTATAAAATTTCATAAGAATGATACTAATCTTGTTTATTTTATTTTGATCTAGAATTCTAAATAAATTAATATAGACCAGAAAGAATATCTAATATTATTTTATTATTCAAGTATTTGTTTTTATATTATTTCTGCTTTTAAAAGTTTTTTATAATAAAGTCCTGATTTTTTAATTCATAAGTTTGATTATAAGTATCTCCATACGCCTTTATTATTAATTCTAGACCATTATTTTTACTTAACTTAAGCACTCACTAGTTTATCTTAGCAAGATATATAAACAAAATATGCATTATCTAACAATCCTATAAGGTATTATATCTCTCATTAAACGGTATAATTATGACATGAAAAAATTTGAAATAACAAACTTAATTAGTTTTATGGAAGTTCTTCAAGAAATAACATCAAATGGAAGTAAATTTTTCTTTAGAGGTGAAGGCGCCAAGTACAAAAAGCCTTTACTAGCTAGTAGCTATAGAAAAACACAATTTCAAAATGATCTAAGAGAAGCTAGACGTGATTACTTTAGAGAAATTGGATACATGTTAGACAGTGATAGTAGAGAAAGTTTTATAGCATATTGTCAACATCATGGATTGCCAACAGAACTATTAGATATAACTGAAAATCCAATAGTAGCACTATATTTCGCTTGTGAAAAAGATATAGATTCTAATGGAATAATATATGCTATAAATAATGATCTAGGTAGAGCCGATCCACTAACTTCTAAAATGTATAATAAAGAAAGTGATATAGTCTCTATAAATAGTGAATTTAAGGATATAGGAAGCCATTTTCAAGAAACTGGAGGAAAAATTTTAAAAATCCCAAATTCAACTTTTTTTAAAAATATTGTGGTTGACTTCTTAGCTCAAGCGTCACTTGATAAGGCTTATATAAGTAGTAATAATATATATTCGAAATTAAAATTATGTAAATATATCTTGGATGCTCATGATAAAGGCTTTAGGAACACAGTTATACACGATGATTATAATATACTTAAAAATGAAGAAAAAATAATAGAATTGATGAGTCTGTTAGATAGATATTGTAATACAAATGAAAAAGATAATCTTGAGAAGTTTTATATAGAATTTTGTAATCTAAAATTTGTCAGGGAAATCATTATAGATACCGATATTAATAAAGATAACCCCTATCTTGATAGGATAGATAAATTAAATTATAAACCTTTAATTATACTATTTATATTAGCTTATGAAATACGTGATTATAAATTTCCCGTATTCCCAAAAATAGTTTACAAACCTTCTATAAAATTTGATAGACGGAAAAATCAAGAGGGTTTGTTTATATACCAATTAAGTACCGAAAAAACCTTACCTTCGTCTAAACAAAGCTCCACTTTAAATATTAATGAGATTAAGCAGGTGGTACAGAAGATTGATTATGAATATGAGATTGTAATAAGTAATAAAAAACAAATACTTCATGAACTAGATAATATAGGTATAAATAAAAAGTTTATATACCCAGATTCTGATAATATTGCTCAATACATAAAAGAAAAATATAAAATATGAAATGAATATCCTATATAATTAAATTAAGACCACTTCTATTAAAATGTAAGTGGTCTTAATTTATTATGTTTTATTAATAATGCTTCGATTTCTATAAACTAGTAATCTTTACTCCCACTCTTCCTTCCCAAATGCACGATATATCCCAAATCATTCAAAATACTTCATTCTATTTTTAAAAGTATCACTAAATCCACCTAATCATAATATCTTTTCAAATTTTTAGTTTCGTCCCTTTCCCAAAGACTCAATCTATTTATAGTTTCCAACCATCTTTGATACAATTAAACTATTTCTCTTGCCCCTCAAAACTCTTTACATTTGGACATAGAAAAGCACCTACTAAAGATAAGTAGACGCTAACCTACGATTATTGATTTTTATTATATAGATACTGTTCATTTGCCTTTAGCAACTTCTTGTAGTAATTATCATAACTATTGCTAAATTTTCTAATAAGTGGAATTGCTATTTCATAATATTGATTTTCCTTGATAAAGTTTTGAAAGTTATCCTGGATCTGTTTCATCATGCTATTTTGATACTCTTCACTATTTTTATAGTTTTCATATCAAAGGGTGAGCTAATCTTCTCAATATATTTTTTCTATTCTTCAGTTAATTTAAACGAAGGAAGTCTATCGAGATAATCTATATATTTGTAAAACGAATCCTTCCCATCATTTTCTAATGGCTCATTCAAAAAATGAAAACTACCTGCCATTTTTATCACTTCTTTTCTTGTTGTTTTAGGTGGAAGCCGCTTATTTTGTTGTAAGTATGGACAAAATACTTGCCATCGTAACCATGGATATGGGTACCAACAAGACCATTAGCAACAATCTTCCCTAAATATTAATTAACTCCAGGTTCATTTTTGGAAAATCCAACAATAATACCGTCTTACACCTCCATAAAATAATCTTCAAGCACGATATCTTTCTAAAATAAGATAATTAGCCTTATAAAACATAAAACCTCTGTAATTTCAATAAAACTAAGTCTTTTTTCATATATGATGCCCCAAATTTTTCCTTAAATATATAAAAATTAAAGGCAGGTTGATAAAATAACCACCTGCCTATCTTAGCTAAATATATTCTTAAATTCTTACTTTTATAACCATCAAATCGCTATCCTCAAGAGCCTTAAGAGCATGGATTTCATTAGGATCCATTGTGATTATATCACCTGGGATTATTATCTGGTTTCCGTTCTCTTCCTTAAAATCTACCTTACCCTTATAAATTACAACTACTGCACTTTTATCTGACTTGTGACTTGGTATTTCTTCGCCCTTTTTGATTTGTAGGTGGGTTATTTGTAAATTATCCTCATCCACCAAATGCTCAAATTTGCCGTCTAAAATATTCGCACTTATTTTTTTCATATTTTCTCTCCTTGTTGATGACCATTACCATAAAAATGGTATACAATAAATTTTTACAAACACAATTTATCTCAGCTTTTTTACAATTTTCTTTAACTCAGGCAAGACTTCTTCTCTAAAAAAAGGATTTTTTGCTATCCACCTGTTGTTTAGAGGACTTGGGTGGGCTATTGGGAAATATTCTGGCAAAAATTCTTTGTAAGATTTTACTGTTTCAGTTAAATTTTTCTTAAATTTATCCTTCAAATAAAATTTTTGAGCATAGGCTCCTATCAAAATGGTTAACTTTATATCCTTCAATTCATTTAATAATAGTGGATGGTATTCTTTTGCAATAAAAGATCTAGGAGCCTTATCGCCTGATTTTCCCTTTCCAGGATAATAAAAGTCCATTGGAATTATAGAAAAATCTTCACTATGGAGGACGTCTTCCGATATACCCAACCATTTGACAAGATTTTCCCCACTCTTATCATTAAATAAAATACCAGTTTCTTCAACCCTTTCCCCAGGAGCTTGCCCAATTATCAAAATTTTTGATTTTGGATTTAGCTGGAATATTGGGTTAATTCCTCTATTTGTGTAGGTTTCATTTCTGCGATCTTCTCTTAATTTTTTAATAATGAGTTTTTCTTTCATAATTTTATCATCACTTTCATTAGAATTAGAACCTTACCAAGCTTTAGGACAAGTAACAATTTTCGTAAAAAATCTATTCTTAGTCTAGTAAAGCTTTCAACCTACATAAGATTATTACCCATTTTTGTCTTGACCCTTCATGAATTGCATAATCTACTATCATTTCTTGTGATGTTAGATTTTCTTTTATAAATCTTTCAATTAGGTTTTTATTTTCACTTAAAGATAATTTTTTTGCTACTAACGAAAATCACAATTTCACTGCTCTCCACGCTCTGCGCTATTTTCTGGGTAAAACTTCCACACAGGGTACTATCCTCTCGAAAACTCTCATGAGTTTCTCCACTTGGTTTTTTGCTAGCCTGTCTGGCTTTGAGTGGTAAGGATACAGTAAATAGTACAATTTAAAATCGAATATCTGATACAATAAATAATAAGAAATCAAAGGGGGATTTTAAATTGGCTAGACACTACGAAGAAGACTTCAAGAAACAGATGGTAGAAATCTTTAACCAAGGTAACTACACATATAAAAAATTGGGAGAAGAATACGACATAGCACCATCAACAATAAGAGATTGGGTTAATAGATACAACAACTCAAATTCCTTCGACATTGATGATAATAGAACAGAAGAAGAAAAGGAATTAATCAAACTAAGAAAAAAAGTAAAACAGCTTGAAATGGAAAATGATATTTTAAAGCAAGCTGCACTACTACTAGGCAAAAAGTAAAGCTCATAATCTCAAATAGGGATAAATACAGTACTAGTGCAATGTGTAAGTTTTTAGGTATACCAAGAAGTTTAATATACTATCATCTAAACAAAAAAGAATCAAAATATAACCTAAAAACCGAAGAGCTTTTAGAAGAAAAAATCAAAGAAATATTCAGGAAAAGTAAAAATGCATATGGATCAAGAAAAATCAAAGTAGAGTTGGAAAAACAAGATATCATAGTATCACGAAGAAAAATATGCAGAATAATGAAAAAACATGCCTTAGTATCAAGCTATACAGTAAAACAATACAAGGTAGAAAAAACCACATGTAACAATAAAAAGATTAATAACAAGATAGATAGACAATTTGACAATAGGCCATCTTTACAAGCATGTGTAAGTGACTTAACTTACGTAAGAGTAGGAAATAGTTGGAACTACATCTGTGCAATAATAGATTTACACAATCGAGAAATAATAGGATATGCAGCAGGAAAAAATAAGAGCGCAGATTTAGTAAAAGAAGCAATATATTCAATCAAGTACCCATTAAATAAAATAAAAATATTTCACACAGATAGAGGACGAGAATTTGACAACAAAAGCATAGATAAAATTCTAGACATATTTGGCATAGAAAGATCCTTAAGTGGAAAGGGAAGTCCATATGATAATGCAGTAGCTGAAGCATTTAATAAGGTGATGAAAACAGAATTTGTTTATCAGAAAGAATTTAAAAACTTAAAACAACTAAAATTAGAACTATCAGAATATGTTTATTGGTACAACAACCTAAGAATCCATGGATCCTTAGGTTACTTGTCACCAGTTAAATATAGAAACCAAATCTTAGCTAGTAACTAGTTAAAATTATAATGGTGCGTTCGATTTTAGATTGTACAAATAGGTGTTGACAATCCAGAGAATACCCGCCACGGAGTGGTCTCGAAAATGACCGAGTCCAGGATGACGGCCACCCCTGCATTTTTCACCCTAATATTTAAGGAAGTGCGCTCGGCTTGCTACACGAAAACACGCTTATTCAAAGCTCTCCCGTGCTCTCGCACTAGGTTTTCGGCATTAAAGACCAAAATCAATGGTCTTTAATGCGCTTAGTTCTCTGGATTCGCTTGTGAACCTTTCGGTTCAAAAGCTTATCTCAGAGATGAAAAATGCTTCGCATTTTCCATCCAGGAGCGCGGGACTAACGAAAATCCCGTTTGCTGCGCAAACTCTCTCGCTGCTACCTCAGCTGATTTTCGGATAAATCGACCGAAATCAACGGTCGATTTATTCCCATTCTTCTTTTCCAAACGTCCGATATATCCCAAATCATTCAAAATACTAGATTCTATTTTTTAGAGTATCACTAAATCCACCTAATTATAGGACGTTTTCGAATTTTTAGTCCCATCCCAGCCCCAGATAATATGTTTACTTTTAAGATAAAAACAAGCTATTAAATTTTTAAATAATCTTATCTTCCTTAAGAAATCCTTAAATTTGTATTTTATACTAAGTTTATAAAATGAATAGGAGGTTCATTTATGGACAAATTTATATTAGAAACAAAAAATCTTACTAAAACATTTGGAAAACAAAAAGCAGTAGATGATGTTTCTTTAAAAATAAAAGAGAATTCTATCTATGGCTTGCTAGGACCTAACGGAGCTGGTAAATCGACAACATTGAAGATGATTACTGGAATGATTCATAAAACATCTGGTCAAATCTTTTTTGAAGGTCATGAGTGGAGTCGTGAGGATTTATCGGATATTGGTGCCTTGATAGAGATGCCTGCCTTGTATGAGAACTTATCAGCTAGGGAAAATTTAAAGGTAAGGACACTCCTACTAGGGTTACCAGATTCTAGGATTGATGAAGTTTTGGAAATAGTTAGTTTAAAAGATACTGGCAAAAAGAAAAGTGGTCAATTTTCTTTAGGGATGAAACAAAGGCTAGGTATCGCCATTGCCTTATTAAATAATCCTAAGCTTTTGATTTTAGATGAGCCAACAAACGGACTTGATCCTCTAGGAATTCAGGAATTGCGTGATTTAATAAGAAGTTTCCCAGAAAAAGGAATAACCGTTATTTTGTCTAGCCATATTTTAGCAGAAGTTGAACAAACTGCTGATCATATTGGGATTATTAATAATGGAAAATTACAATATCAAAACATTATTAATCATGATGACAACTTAGAAGAACTTTTTATGAATGTTATAAAAAATGGAATGGGGATGTAAAAAATGATAAATTATATTCTTGCAGAAAATTTAAAACATAAGCACAGTTTCTTGAAGAAATTATTAGTAATTATGCCAATAACTTTAATCTTATTGTCATTATTTCTTATGCCAAGTTATTTCACTACTAATTCCTATAACTGGTGGTACGTCATAATAATGCCTGCAACTTTTGCCTTAATCCCAGCAATGATGGATAGAAAAGAAAGTAGAAAATTAAACTACAGAGCAGTTTTTCCTCTAAATATTAATCTCAAAAAGTTATGGGTTTCAAAAATAATTACAGCATTTATTTATATGAGTATTGCTGCTATAATTCATATGCTAGGAGTGTATATTTTTCAATTTTTAATTGGAGGGCAATTAACACCAAACTATGGATTTTCCACATTGGTATTTGCAAGTCTCTTACTAATAATTACCAACATTTGGCAAGTCCCTCTATGCTTTTTCTTAGCAAAAAAATTTGGCTTTATAGCAAGTATTACAATAAATGCAGTATTAGGTTTAGCCTTTGGAATTTTGATATCTGATAGTGCTTTTTGGATTTATTGTCCATATTCTTGGGGAATTAGATTAATGATTCCTGTTATGCATATTCTACCAAGTGGTGTTTTAATAGAAGGATCAAATCCGATGATATCAAACACATCGTTACTTATTCCTTGTATTTTATCTATATGTCTATTTATATTACTGACAATTATAAGTGCAAAATGGTTTTCAAATCAAGAGGTAAAATAATGATAAAAATAATAAAATCCGAAATATATAAAATCAAGGGCACATGGCTTCCTTGGATTCACATAGTTTTACCTATAGCCTATTCTTTATTATTTTATCTGGCATCAAAAACCACTGGACTAGAAAATTTTGAAGAAAGTGATATAGTACAAACTTATTTTGTACTTTTAGGAGCAGTAATCCCAATAATATTAAGTTTTATAAGTTCAAAAGTTGTTGATATGGAAATGGGTGCTGGGAAATTTCAAGTGCTCTTATCTACTACAAAATCTAGAACTAAGGCTTATCTAGGAAAACTCCTTGTATTAGAATTGGGATTTGTTGTTTCGATATCTTTAGCTATTATAATTTTTGCAATATTAACAGGATATCAAAATATCTTAGATTGGCTTATTGAATTTTTCTTAATTCTTATTAGCAGCCTTTCTCTATACATGATTCATCTTTGGGTATCAATTGAATTAAGTAGTGGTGCATCTATAGGATTGGGTTTTCTAGAAACAATGATTGCTTTACTTTCAATGACTGCCATTGGTGATAGTATTTGGTATTTTATTCCTTGTACGTGGTCATCTAGACTTCCAGCTATGTATATTACTATGAGCAAAGTTTCGGATCCTTCCTATTTTTATAAAGAGTTTAGAATTTGGAGTTTTGTATCCTTGTTTATTATCTTAATCCTATTTATTTCCTCAATTATTTGGTTTAATAAGTGGGATGGGAAATCTGTTAGTGAATAAACGTTTTTAATTTAAAATTAGGAGGTGATAAAATGTCTTTAATTCTTGCAGTTGATGATGAGTTAGATATGCTTGAACTAATAAAAAATATTTTGAAAAAGAACAATCATGAGGTCGATGTATATCAAAATCCTTTAGAGATTGATAATATTAAACTTAGTAAATATGATTTGATTCTACTTGATATTATGATGCCAGGTATTGACGGAATTAGTTTCTGTAAGGATATTCGAGCTAAAGTAGACTGCCCTATTCTTTTTTTAACGGCAAAAACTATGGAAGAAGATATAGTTGAAGGCTTATTAATTGGAGGAGATGATTACATCACAAAACCATTCGGTGCAGCAGAACTCCTAGCTCGTATAGAGGCACATTTAAGACGAGAAAAAAGAGAACGACACACTAGTCTAAATCTAGGCGGGATTCGTTTTGATTTATCTTCCAATGAAGTCTTTGTAGGAGATGAAAAAGTTCATTTGACAAAATCTGAGTATCAAATTTCAGAATTACTAGCAAAAAGAAAAGGACAAGTATTTTCAAGAGACCAAATATATGAGCTTATCTTTGGATTTGATGGTATAGGAGATGCATCTGCAATATCGGAACATATAAAAAATATTAGGGCAAAATTTCAAAAATATGATGAAAATCCAATTGAAACAGTATGGGGGATCGGATATAAATGGAATTAAAATCAAAAGGTCAATCTCTTAAACATATACTTTTTAAATACTTGTTAAGTATTGGGCTAGGACTAGTAATCTCTGTTGGATTAATAATGGCTTTTATATCTGCTTCTTTCCAATTTAAGTGGATATTTCCTGCAAACCATACTGAGAGTTTAATTCTTGAAAAAAGGATAGATATTGCCACTTCAAAAAATTTCGATAAATCAATGCTACCAAACAATACTTCTTATCTATTTTTATCAAAAGACGAAAAAGTTTTAGAAACAAATATGAATAAGAATATCCAAGATATAGCCTTTAATTATCATAAGGGGTCTGGTTATTCTAATGCCAATTTATCTTTTATGGAAATACAAAGATCAGATGGATATGTACTTGTAGCTTATAACCTAAAACCTTATTATAAAAGTCCTTGGATGCAAAAAAATCTACCACAAATAAATATTTTATTACTAATTTTACTGATAATATTTTGCCTTATTAGTATTGTTACCACCACATTAATTTGGGCAAAGAAAATATCAAAAGAATTAAATCCTTTGCTAGAAGCTTCGGAAGAAATCGGGAAACAAAACTTAGACTTCCAAGTTAAAAAGTCAAATATCCAGGAATTTAATGCCATATTAGATAGTTTAGAAAAAATGAAAATAGGATTAAGTGAATCTTTAAGGACAAACTGGAGAGAGGAAGAGAAAAAAAGAAATCAGATTTCAGCATTAAGCCATGATATAAAGACTCCTCTTTCAATTATAAAGGGAAATTCAGAGTTATTGGGAGAAACAAACCTAACAGAATATCAGGAAAGCTATCTAGGTTATATTAGGAAAAATACAAACCGTATTGGTAAATATATTGAAACCTTAATGCTTGTTAATAAATCTAACCAAGCAAATGAATTAAACTTTACTCAAATTAGAGCAAAAGAATTTGTAGAAAACATTGAAAAACTAGCTAAAGAATTCACATCGACTTATAAGTTAAATCTTTTAGAAGATATTAACTATGATGATGATTTTTTAATAGTAGATTTAAAAAATTTTGAACGAGCCTTTCTTAATATTCTTAGCAATGCTGAGGAACACAGTCCTAAAAACTCAACCATTGAGTTACTTATATGTTCCAAAGCTGATGAGCTTCAAATATCAATAGTAGACCAAGGACACGGATTTTCAAGTGAAGACCTATTATATGCAACAGATCAATTCTACAAAGGAGACAAAAGTAGGCATTCAAAAGAAAACTATGGTATCGGATTATTTGTCGCCGAACAAATTATTAAGATGCATGGAGGAAGTCTTGTTTTAGAAAATAGGACTGATAAAATAGGCGCAAAGGTCAGCATATTATTACCTGTCAAGAATACTCTTATATAGGGTATTCTTTTTTTATATTCATAAATTATATATGAGAATATTAAGTTTTTTTATCAGTTTTTTCACTCTTGGTAATGTAATCTATTGCCAAATTTAGAGTTGATTTTATAGGATGTATTTTTGTAATTGCCATACTAATCACCAGAACTTTCTTTTAATTTATTAAGAAGTAGGGAATGGATCTGCCATATTTCTTTTGCCAATTTTTCTATTTCTTTATTCATTGATTTGATTTCATTTTTTTAAATAACACCAATTGTATTAGTAGCTTTTGCAATCTGGTTTATATTATTTGTTACATTTGAAAGTAGCCATTGTAGATCTCCAAATAAATTAATCCTCATAATATATACGCAAAAAAAACCGCAGTTTTTAACTACGGTCTAATTTTTTGTCCAAATGTAAACCACTTGGAACTATTATTCAATTTATTCTTTTTGACAAAAGTTCTCATTTTTGATCTAAGATGGTTTGTCCTCTCGAAAACTCTCGTGGAGTTTTCTCGCTTAGTTCTCTGGATTCGCTAACGCGCTTTGCGCATTAGCTTATCTCAGAGATGAAAAATGCTTCGCATTTTCCACCCAGGAGCGCGGGACTACTCCCATTCAATTGTTCCAGGTGGTTTGGATGTTATATCATACACTACTCTGCCGACTCCGGCTACTTCGTTTATCATTCTGCTTGATAGGGTTTGGAGTAGGTCGAATGGTAGGTTGCTTGCTTCTACTGTCATGGCATCTGTGGATTCTACTGCTCTGATTGCTATGACGTTTTCGTAGGCTCTGGCGTCTCCTTTTACTCCTACTGTTTTGATTGGTGTCCATACTGTGAAGTATTGCCAGATGTCTTCGTTAAGGCCTGCGTTTTTGACTTCTTCTCTTAGTATTGCGTCTGTTTCTCTGACTATTTCTAGTTTTTCTTCTGTTATGTCTCCCATTACTCTAATTCCAAGACCTGGTCCTGGGAATGGTTGGCGCCATACCATGTCGTGTGGGACTCCTATTGTTTCACCAAGGGCTCTTACTTCGTCTTTGAAGAGGTCTCTTAGTGGTTCTACTAGTCCTTCAAATAGCATATCTTCTGGCAATCCGCCTACGTTGTGGTGGCTTTTTATGACACTTGCTTTGTCTTTGCCAGATTCTATGACGTCTGGGTAGATTGTTCCTTGGACTAGGTATTTGGCATCTCCAAATTCTTTGGCTTCTCTTTCAAAGACTTCTATGAAGTGATTTCCTATAATTTTTCTTTTTGTTTCTGGATCTTCTACTCCTTTTAGTAGGTCTAGGAATTCCTTGGATGCGTCTACTTTTTTGACTTTTAATCCTAGGTTTTTGTAGGTTTCCATGACTTCTTCTGCTTCGTTTTTGCGTAGGAGACCGTGGTCAACAAATATGCATTGGAGATTATCGCCTATTGCTTTTGATACTATGGTTGCTGCTACTGAGGAGTCTACTCCTCCTGATAGGGCGCAAATCATCTTTTCGCCAGCGTATTTTTCTTTGATTTCTTCTATCATTTTTTGGGCGTAGTCGTCCATTTTCCAAGTTTGCTCAGCCTTACAGATGTTTAGGACAAAGTTTGCTATCATGATTTTGCCGTATTCTGAGTGAACTACTTCTGGATGAAATTGTACTGCGTATATGTCTTTGTCTTTGTTTTCCATGCCTGCTACTGGGCAGTTTAGGGTCCAAGCTGTTTTCTTAAAGCCGTCTGCAAGCTTGCTGATTCTATCCCTATGGTTCATCCAAATGGTTGATTCTTGTGGGATATTTTGGAAAATACTAGAATTTTTATCTACAAATAGTGGTGTTTTGCCGTATTCGCCGTTTTTTGGTGTTTCGATTTCTCCACCAAAGTTGAAGTTGATGTATTGGAGACCATAGCAAATTCCTAGTATTGGTACTCCAAGTTCAAATATTTTCTTATCTGCTCTGAGGCTTTCTTTATCATTTACTGATTGTGGTCCACCTGTGAGTATTATGCCTGCAAGTCCCTCTAAGTCTAGGGAATTTATGTCTACATCACATGGGTGTAGCTCAGCATATACTCCAAGTTCTCTAACTCTTCTTACGATTAGTTGGTCTGTTTGGCCCCCAAAGTTTAGGACAATAATTTTATTTAAGCTCATTTATACTTCCTATCTTTTTTTAATTTTCTTCGCCAAATTGTGACTTGTAATAGCTTTCGATTTCTGTTGCTGTTTGTTCTATAGTGTTGTTGGTTACATCTATAACCTTGCAATCCAAGTCTCTGAAGACTTCCTTGGCATAGGCAAGTTCTGCTTGGATTCTTTGGTCTTTGTAGTATACAGAGTTGCCTATAAGACCCAATTCCAAGGTCCTAGACTCTCTTATGTCAGCAAGTTTGTCTGGATCTATGATTAGTCCAATTATCCTTCTTGGATCAACTTCAAATATTTCTTGAGGCAGTCTAGATTCTGGCACCAAAGGCAAGTTTGAAACCTTGTAATTTTTGGTTGATAAAATCATAGTTGTTGGAGTTTTACTAGTTCTGCTTACTCCAAGGAGAACTATATCAGACTTTAAGAATCCCCTAGGGTCCTTGCCATCGTCATATTGGATGGCAAATTCTATGGCCTCTATCATATTGAAATAATCTTGGGATAGGGCACGGGTAAGACCTGGTACTCTGACGGCCTTTTTTCCAGTAATTTTCTCAAACTTTTCTATACCAAAGTCCAAGATGTCTAAGACTTCAATATTGTTTTTTATTGAAAGCTCTCTTAGGTATTGTGCCAGGTCATAGTCTGCTATAGTTTGGACTATCAAAGAATATTCAGGTATTTCTTTAATGATTTCGTCGATTTCGTCCTCACTTCTGATATCTGGACGTCTTATAATCCTTGTCTCAAGGTCTGGAAACTGAGTTGTTACTGATTTTAGGTAGGTGTTTGCAGTCTCACCTGTCGAGTCACTAATTATTATAATAGTTAGACAATCTTGCATACATATCTCCTATCTTACAATTTCGTTTACGTCAAATACCTTTTTTATTCTCTTGGCCAAGATATTTAGCATAGCTAGTCTTGTTGATTTCAAGGCCTCATCTTCTACATTTATCATTGTATTGTCTAGGTAGTTATTACCAATTGATCCTGTTTTAGCAATTAGCTCTAGTTCATTTTTGTAATCATCACTTGTTGCAAGACCATCTTCAGGAAGATTTGCTACTTCTTCATAAAATTCTTTTTCCAAATCATTTTCAAGAAGATTTGTATCGATATTTGTGTCGTTGGAATTTTTGGTTAGATTTATTATTCTTGTAAAATATGCCAAATCTTCGTCATTTTCTTTGATAAAGTCACTTACTGCCTTTACTTTTTGGTCGATCTTAAGGATATTGGAATCACTTGTGTTAATCACAGCGTTTACAACATCGTATCTATAACCTTCATCGATTAACATATTTTTTAGTCTATCTTTGATAAAGTCTAAAGTTTTTTGCATAGTTTGGTCATAGTCAAATGGAAGACCATTTTTCTCTGTATAAACTATGAGTGCATCGTTTACTAGGGCTTTTAGGTCTACATTTATGTTGTTTGCCAGGATAATATTGATAAGTCCAAGAGCTGCCCTTCTTAGGGCAAATGGGTCTTGGCTGCCTGTTACATATTTTTCTATGGCATAGAGACCTACTATTGAGTCCATCTTATCAGCTAAGGATAGAACTATGCCTACCATTGATTCTGGTAAATCGTCATTTGCTGATTTTGGCTTGTACTGTTCTTCTATGGCATTTGCTACTCTTTGATCCTCGCCAGAAGCTTTAGCGTAAATCTTGCCCATAGTTCCTTGTAATTCTGTAAACTCGATTACCATCTTTGTAACCAAGTCTGCTTTTGCAAGGTAGGATGCACGAGCTAGGTCTTCTTTGATGTCATCGCCAAGATTTAGTTCTTGTTGGAATTTCTCTGTTAATTCTACTAGCCTTTGGGTCTTTTGGTACATGGAGCCCAAGCCTTCAAAGAATGTTAGATTTTTCAATTCTTCCACATATTCTTCTAGATTTTTATTTGTATCTTGTTCGTAGAAGAACTTGGCATCTTCAAGCCTTGCCACCAATACTTTTTTGTTTCCCTCTACTACATTTTCGCTGTGGTTGTCATCGCCATTTCTTACCAGCATAAAGTATGGCATGAGGTTTTTGTTTTCATCAAGCATTGGGAAGTATCTTTGGTGATCTTTCATTGGTGTTACTATGACTTCTTTTGGAAGTGATAGGTACTTGTGGTCAATATCGCCAATTAGGACTGTTGGATATTCTACTATGTTTATGACTTCATCAAGTAGAGCCTCATCTTTCATGTATTCCCCACCCTTTTCCATGTCGTGCTTGTTTAGGCCACGGAGGATGGTGTCTCTTCTTTCCTTGTAAGGAAGGATTACATAGTTTTCTTTTAATAATTTCTCATAATTTTCGATTTTATCTATTACAATGTGGTCAGATCCAAGACTTCTATGTCCTTTTGTGACATTGGATACTCTTATGCCTTCTGCATCAAAGTCTAGGACTTCATTATCTAGGATAGATACAAAGTATCTGATTGGTCTTGCCCATCTGATTGATTTGCCACCCCAGCGCATAGACCTATTAAATGAAATAGATTTTACAAGGTCATATACATTTTCCTTGAGAACATCTGCTACTGATTTGCTCTCTTCTTCTTTTTCTATGAAGATATAGTCAGAGCCATTATAGTCTTTTACAATGACATCAGAAAGCTCTGCCTTTTGTCCTCTAAGAAAGCCTAATAAAGGCTTGCTTGGCTCGCCATTTTCATCGTAGGCAATCTTTGCACTTGGACCTTTGACTGAAATCTTCTCGCTAGACTCATTTGCATTTACATTTTCTATAAATATAGCAAATCTTCTAGGTGTTGATTCTACCCTTACTTGATCGTAAGTAAGTTTGTTTTCATCTAATAATTTTTCAAATTTTTCCTTTAATTGACTCTTTGTCTTGTCAATATAATCTGAAGGTATCTCTTCTACACCGATTTCTAATAAGTATCTACTCATCATTATCCTTTCTTAGAAGAGGGTATCCTTGCTCTTCTCTAATTTGTAAATATCTCTCTGCAACCTTACTACTTACATCACGCACTCTCTTGATGTAGTGGCTTCTTTCAGATACTGAAATTGCTCCCTTTGCATCGAGTGTGTTAAAGGTGTGGCTAGTTTTTAGGACATTGTCGTAGGCTGGATATATCAAACCTAGGTCAATGAGCCTATTGGCTTCTTTTTCGTAAATATCAAATAAATTCATCAATAGATCGCTGTCAGCATCTTCAAATGAATATTTTGAGTTTTCATACTCTGCTTGTTTGAAGACATCTCCATAAGTCAAGTTCTCTGACCATTTGATGTCGTAAACACTTTCTACATTTTGTAGGTACATGCAAAGTCTTTCTAGACCAATTGTAATCTCCCCACTTTCAATCTCGCAGTTGATGCCTCCAACTTGTTGGAAATAGGTAAATTGTGTGATTTCCATGCCATCTAGCCATACTTCCCAACCAAGACCCCAAGCTCCTAGAGTTGGTGATTCCCAGTTATCCTCTACAAAACGGATGTCGTGTTCTTTTGGATCTATGCCTATAGTTTCTAGGCATTTTAGGTATAGGTCTTGGATATTTTCTGGTGTTGGCTTCAAGAGCACTTGTAATTGGTGGTGTTGGTAGAGCCTGTTTGGGTTTTCCCCATAGCGGCCATCTGCTGGACGGCGGCTTGGCTCAACATATACAACTGACCATGGTTCTGGTCCAAGAGCCCTAAGGAAGGTGTGAGGGTTCATAGTTCCTGCACCTTTTTCTGTATCGTAAGAAAACATAACCGAACAGCCAGCTTCTATCCAATACTGTTCTAGTTTTAGTATTAAATCTTCAAAATAAAGCATATTAATTCCTTTCGAAAGCTTTCTTATACACCCAGTCAATAGATGAAAATCTAGCTATTTCAAGCTTATCTAGGGTGTAGTCAATAATTAGCTTAGTCATTTTGTCCACTGATTTGACTAAGTTTACAGAAGAAAGTTCTTCTGAATTTGTATATAATAATTTTTTTAGGTAGACAAATTCTTCTTTTGTAAGAAAAATTTTATCATAAATCTGGTATTTGTCATCGGAACAAATCAAAGAGGCTTGGCTATTGGAAAAATACAAGTCCTCATTGTTAATCTTCTTCCCACAAACACCGCAAGTTGATAGGTTTGGCTTAAATCCTGAAAATGATATATATTTCAAAAGAAAGGCCAAGAAAATATTTAACTGGTTTTCTCTTGCATTTTCAAAGGCCAAAAAACTATTATCTAAGAGTCTGTAAACCACATCAATTTGAGTTTGGTCTATAGTCCTTAATAAAAGATCTGCCATGGCCGACTTATACAATATCACATCAAAATTTTTGTTAGACTTGCTATAGGCATTGATAAGGCTAATTTCCTTAAGGCCATAAAAGTCTTTGCCAGACTTATAGAGGTTGAAATTCGCCTTGGCAAAGCGCCTACTTGTAGCAGATGATTTGTTTTTCCCATTGATCCCCTTGGCTATTACGGAAATTTTGCCATATTCCCTGGTGAAAACTTCCAAGATTTTGCTTGTTTCTTTGTAAGGGAATTCTCTTAGGATAAATCCTGTCACATCTGATAGGTCATTTGTAGCCAAATCTATCCACCATTTTTTCTTTTTTGCGCCAATCTTTTTCAACCTTGACCCATAGCTTTAGATTGACCTTTGAATCTAGGAAGGTCTCGATCTCTTTTCTAGCTTCCATGCCGATTTTTTTGACCATGGATCCCCCCTTGCCGATGACAATTTCCTTGTGAGAATTCCTTTCAACTATGATTGTTGCATCAATATCAATAAGTCTCTTGTTTTCCCTTTCTTTGAAATTATCTATGCGAACGGCTATGCCATGAGGAACTTCTTGGCTTAGGTTATTTAGAGCCTTTTCACGGATAATCTCTGATACAATAAAGCGTTCGCTCTTATCAGTTATCATATCCCTATCGTAATAGGCTGGGCCCTCATCTAGCATGGACTTGATAGCTTCTATGTAAGCCTTGACATTTTTATCTTCTAGTGCTGAAATCCCAATAATTTGATCAAACATATCCATATCTTGGTATTTTTCTTTGATTTGGTCAAGTTCATCTTCCCTTAATAAGTCAACTTTGTTTATGACTAGGATTTTTGGAAGGTGAATTCTTTCAAGCATAGCTATAATCTCATTATCAAGCCTACCGATTTCTAGGGAATTGTCCACTACAAAAGTAACTATATCCGATTCTTTCAAGCTTTCTTCTGAAAATTCAAAGAGTTTTTCTTGAAGCTTGTTGGATGGGGTTTGGATACCTGGTGTGTCTATAAATATTATCTGACTTTCCTCGTCGTTATATATTATTTGTATTTTATCTCTGGTAGTTTGGGCCTTGTTGGAAATTATAGAAATCTTCTCACCCAAGATCTTGGCCATGAGGGTTGATTTGCCAACATTAGCTCTACCTACTACTGATATAAATCCTGATTTCATATATCTTTTAAGTCCTCATTTGAAAAACTATATGGCAAAAGTTCTTCTATTGTGTATTCTTTGTAATCATCTATAGAATTTGCTATTACAATTTTGGTGTCAGAATCTGCAAATTCTCTGATAAATTGCCTGCAAACTCCACAAGGAAAAGTATCCCTGCTATCGCCATTTATGACAATATAGGAAAAGTCTCTTTCACCATTGCTGATGGCCGCACTCATTGCTGACCTTTCGGCACAAAGACTTGGCGAATATGCAGCATTTTCAATATTTACTCCCTTATATATAGCTCCTGACTTAGTTTTTACTACTGATGAAACTCTGAAATGTGAGTAAGGGGAGTAAGAATTATCCTTGTTGTCTAGGGCCATTTGTATTAATTCTTTAATCTCATTCATGAAAATATCCCAAATATAGCCATAGCCATGGATGTACCAAGTATGGCTCCTCTAAATATCTCTGGTATGGAGTGAATATCAGCCTCATACCTACTTTCTGCAACTATTACAGCAAGACCTGCAAACATTAGCCTTACTAGTGGTTCATCGACCAAAAGTATGCCTATGGTAGCAATACAAAAGGCAAGGGAGGTATGTCCACTCACAAAGCCACCCTTGAAGGCTGTACCGTGTCCCTCATAGAAAATACCCTTTAAAAATATTGTGACAACAATAACCAAGGCTATGGTAATCACTGCCAAGTGTGATGGTCTTCTGGTAATCCTCACAAAAACTGAATTATAAAAGTCCAAAAATTTGTCAAAAAATATCATATAAGCAACAAAAAGTGCATTTAGGGCAGCAATAAAGGTTGCAGCAGCAGATAGGTCCTTGCTAGCCTTGGCAAAGGATGAATACTTGCCCCCACTGGCTAGGTTTACTGCCTGTTCTATGGAAGTGTTCAATAGCTCAAAGCCTAGGACAAAACAAACTGCAAATACCAAGGTAATCATCTCAACCCTAGATAGGTTAAAGAAGAGTGATCCTACAAGAAGTATGGCCAGTATTAGCAAGTGGAATTTCATATTTTTCTCATGGTTGATGGCCCAAACCAAGCCCTCGTAGGCATAGTCAAAGCCTTTTAGAAACTTTTGTCCATGGGAAAGTTCTTCCTTTTCAAAATTCCTTTCGTGTAACTTTTGCTGGGCAGCTTCTTTTCTATCTTCCTCTCTGCGCCATTCGTCTAAGATTTCGTTTTTAAGTTCTTCTTTTAAAAGGTCTCTATCAGTCTTATCAGTCATTTTTGAAGACCCCCAAGATTTTCATAACTTCTTTTTCGCGGGCACGCATTTCTCTTTTCTCATCATCATTCATATGATCGTAGCCCAAAAGATGCAAGGTAGAATGGCAGGTTAGATACATTATCTCTCGATCTAGGCTATGGCCAAGGTCTCTCGCTTGTTCCTTTGCCACATCCATGCAAATGACAATATCGCCAAGCATGGCATCTACACCCTCAACCATAAAGTCTGTATCCATAGGAAAAGATAGGACATCTGTTGGCCTATCTACTTTCCTAAATTCTTTATTTAATTGGTGAATCTCATCTTTATCTACAAAAGTAATAGAAACTTCATAAGCCAAAGAAAGCCCCTCAGTTTCAAGGACTGTTTTTATAACGCTCTCTAACTTCTCATCCATTTCTATTTTTTCATTAGTTTCATTTGTGATTAAAAGATTCATTTACTACCTACTTTATTCAGCTTCTTTGTTCTTTGCTTCAAGTTTTTTTGCTTCTCTTGCTTGGTCATCTCTGTCGTAAGCGTCGATTATCTTTTGTACAAGCGGGTGTCTAACAACATCTATTGACGAGAAGTTTTGAAAGCCTATGCCATTGATATTTTTTAATATGCGTTCGGCTGTTTTTAGCCCACTCATCCTACCTCTTGGAAGGTCTACCTGAGTCTTATCACCTGTTATGATGGCCTTTGATCCATATCCCAAGCGAGTCAAAAACATCTTCATTTGCTCACTTGTGGTGTTTTGAGCCTCATCTAGGATGACAAAGGCATTATCCAAGGTCCTACCTCTCATGTAAGCAAGGGGAGCTACTTCTATCATGCCTTTTTCAACAAAACCTTGGTAGGTTTCAAAGCCCAGGATTTCAAAAAGTCCATCATAAAGGGGTCTAAGATATGGATCAACCTTATCTTGCAAATCTCCTGGCAAGAAACCAAGGCTTTCACCAGCTTCAACTGCAGGGCGAGTCAAAATTATTCTATTGACTTCACCTTGCTTGAAACTTCTTACTGCCATGGCTACTGCAAGGTAGGTTTTGCCTGTACCAGCTGGACCAATGCCAAAGACTACATCATTGTTTTTGATCTTTTCGATGTAGGCTTGTTGGCCCAAGGTCTTTGGTTTGATTGGCTTACCTGTTGCTGTTGTGATGATTGCATCATCCAAGGCTTGTTTTATCACATCCTTGTTTTCGCGTTCAAGCATATCTGCATGGTACTTTATCTTTTGAAAGTCGATAGAACCATTTTTCTTGATTTCATTTAATAGTTCTATGATTAGCTCTTTGGCAAATTCTGTGTTTATGCCTTCGCCACTTACTTCAATTCCATCGTCAGCAAGTTTTATTTTTGTATTGAAACGTTCTTCTATATATTTTCTATTGGAATCAAAATTTCCAAATAGGGTTCTTATATCATTTTGATTATCTATCTTAATACTTCTATTAATATCAATCCCTCCGATTGCTTTCTTGTCTTTCTATTATACCTTTTTTAATGATTATTTCTTTTAGAAAGTGGAGGGCCTAGGATTTCTGAGGCAAGGATTGCCTTTCTAAATGTTTCTTTGTTTTTCAAAGACTTTTTGAAAGAAGATATCTGAGCTTTCTTTTCAGCTTCTTTGACAGATTTTCTCTTGTAGCTTTCTATAGATAGCTTCTCTTCTTTTTTTCTTGCTGCATTTCTTTCAGCTCGTCTTTTTTCTTCAAGCCTCTTTCTAAGCTCTGGATTTACTGGATCTCCCTCATTGCCCATGATAGGACTACCACTAATACTTCCCTTTGGATTAACATTGCCCTCGTGGGATTTCTTATCCATTATAGTTTGGCTAGGATTAGACTTTTGTGGTCTTGGAAAAAGCTCTTTTAGGTCAGCATTGTCAGAAAATCTTCTATATACTGTCTTTTTGCCAGAGGATTCTGAGGCTTTTTTCTTATTTTCCTCTTCTTCTAGTTCTCTTTCGATTTCTTCTTTAAACTCATTTATTGATTTCTTGGCAGAGTTTAGCCAATCATCAAAGGATTTGTAGGAGTTTTTCTTATTGTTTTTCCTAGACATCAAAATCACCAGAATCTACATCTGATAGGCTTTCACGCATTTTTGTATCTGCATTCACATTTCTCATATTGTAATAGTCCATGATGCCAAGATTGCCTTCTTCAAAGGCCTTTGCAATAGCTTCTGGTATTCTTGCTTCTGCTTCCACAACTTTTGCCTTGTTTTCTTGTTCAAGGGCAATAGCTTGGGCACGGCGTTCTTCGGCTTTGGCTTGGGCAATATTCTTATCAGCTTCAGCTTGGTCACGTTGAAGTTCTGCACCTACGTTACGTCCGACATCCACATCAGCTATGTCTATTGATAAGATTTCGTAAGCTGTACCAGAATCAAGACCCTTTAGTAAAACTGTTTGGGAAATATTGTCTGGGTTTTCCAAAACTTGGGCATGAGAATCTGCAGAACCAACTGTTGTTACAATACCTTCACCAACACGGGCTATGATTGTTTCTTCACCGGCACCACCGACAAGTCTATCTATGTTGGCACGAACAGTTACTTTTGCAATAACTTTTACTTCAATACCGTTTTTTGCAACTGCTGCAATCACTGGTGTATTGATAACCTTTGGTGTTACAGAAACTTGTACAGCTTCGAACACATTACGACCAGCAAGGTCGATTGCTGCTGCTTGTTCAAATGTTAAGTCAATATTTGCACGTTCTGCTGCTATAAGGGCATCAACAACTTGGTTGATGTTACCACCTGCTAGGTAGTGACTTTCCAAGTCTTCAGTTCTAATTGGAATACCTGCTTGGTGGGATTTGATAAGAGCATTTACAATTAGATTAGGATTTAGCCTTCTAAAACGCATAGCAACAAGGCTTGCCATTGAAATGTTAACTCCCGAAAATCTAGCTGTAATCCAAAGTCCCACTGGAACCATTGTGAAAAATACTATAAGTACGATTATTATAATTGCTGCTGGTATTATAAAGTCCATATTTTCTCCTTTACTATTATGTGGCCATCACGAATGCCAGTAACCTCAACATCTTTCTCTTTTGCGATAAAATCGGAATCGCTCTTTGCATCATAGGATATGCCATCAATCTCAACCCTACCTGTCGGTCTAAGAATAGTCTTAGATTTGCCAGTCTTGCCTATCAAATCACTATAATCTTTTTTGCTATTGAAGCCTCTTTGTGCCGAATTTTCATTCTTTAAAACAAAAGAGTCAAAAAGATTATTAGAAAAACCTAACTTGACATAAATTGTCACAGTAAGAATTATAGCAAGAGCAGATAAAACTAAAACAGCTATTCCAGTCTCACTATTTTCATAGCTATCCATAACAGAATAGACAGTCAAAATTGTACCAATGATACCAATAATGCCAAAACTAGGAATGAAAATCTCAAGGGCTAACAAAGAGATTCCCATAACAAAGGTAACGATAGTCATATTATCTGCTACATTGTGTATTGAATTTTGATAATAGAAAAATCCAAAAAGACCAATAGTAATTATGGCAAAAAGAATTTTCTTATCAGTAAACAGAACAGATATCAGTGAAATAACTGCCAATATAAAACTTAAAGCAATAGTTACATCATTATTAAGCATCTTTACCACCTTCCTATATTTTATAGGTTAATTATCATATAAAACGTGAAAAATTGCAATAAAATTGATTAAATATAAGTAAAATAATGACCAATAGATATTTTCTAAATATCTATAACTAAATTGTTTATTGCTCAATGGAATAAATAAGCATTTATAAAGAAATATTTTTTATTTATTATGGAATAAATATCTTAAATTTAGTTATTATTTTATGATATACCTTCGACTCCGGGGAGCAGGGCGGTAGGGGCGGCAGAGGCCCCTTTTGCCCTTCCCCGGACCCCCGACCCATTGCACCCCTCTGCCACTCGCGTGGGGCGGAGTATTATATCTACATCAAAAATTGGGTTTTATCAATCTCAAATTTCTAAAAATCGCAAACTCGCTACGCTCAAACAGTGCGATTTTCCAAACGAAATTATGAGATTTAAAAACACCAATTTTTTCCACCTCTAAGCTATATTAAGCTATATGATTTTTAGTAGATTAATGTTGTAGATAAAGATCCTTCGGTCGCTTTAGCTCCCTCAAGAATGACAGGTGTGTTGGAATAATACAGGTAGTTAATAAAATCAAAATAAAAGAATTTGCGAAGCAAACTTCTACTGCTCATTGCTCTCCGCAGGAGCGGTGGGGGTATAGAAGGTTTAGGGGGATCGGGGGAAAGGAAAAAGGGGTCTCCGCTACCCCTAATTCCTATCCCCCGAGGTACAAGGGTATAGCCTAAAATAAGAGAAAGAATATAAGACATTCAAAACTTTTGAACTAAAAGAGAAATGTTTCATTTCTGTTTTCTTTAAAAAATCCTTCAGTTGGTTCTTGACAGAGCTCCCCTCTAGAATAACCGTTGCTTAAGAAATGCTCCTTATAAAGAATAAATTAATAAAAAAATATATTCATTCAAATAAAAAAGCTTTTTTCCTCTTTTTTCCATGAAAAAAGACCAGGGGTTCCTAGCCTTCTACTAATTCTTTTAGCTCTCCTATGAGTTTATAATCTACTTTTTTAAGTTCTTCTATGTTTCTTACTCCTAGTAGAGCCATTATAATTTTTATTTTGTGGTTGACTTCTTTTAGGAAGTCTTCGCAGGCTTGGTAGCCACCTCTTAATAGGTAGTTTAGAACTTCTCCAGTCATGGCTGCCATATCTGCTCCTATGATTATTGATTTTACTACATCCATGGCTGTTTTTATGCCACCTGATGCTATGATAAATACATCATCTGATACGCTTCTAACATCTATTATAGATTTTGCTGTTGGTATGCCCCAGTTGTAAAGGTCGGAATAGTCCATTTCGAAGTCTCTTAGGTCTTCTATTTCTATGAAGTTGGTTCCACCCTTGCCTGCAACGTCAATGTATTGGACATTTTTTTCTATTAGTTTTTGGGCTACTTCTTTTGATATGCCCGATCCTGTTTCTTTTACTATGATTGGATAGGGGAATTTTTCTACTAGTTCTCCTATTATATCTATTGAGGAGTGGAAATCATTGTCTCCTTCTTTCATCACAAGCTCTTGGGCGATGTTTAGGTGGACTTGCATAGCCTTGGCGTCTATGAGGTCTCTGGCAAATATAAAATCTTCATAGTCTCTTTCAAAGCCCAAATTTCCTATCCTTAATAAATCTTCTTTTAATTTCACTAGTTCAAATGACTCTCTGCTAGATTCATCTGTGAGGGCTATAGATTCACTTCCTACTGCCATGGGTATATTGATGCTTTCACATATGGAAGATAAATCTTCATTTATGCTCGCTGAAGAATCGCCTCCACCTGTGATTGCATCTACCATGAGGGGCATAGCAATCTTTTGGCCCATAAATTCAACTGATGTATCGATTTGCTTTAATGATACGTCTGATAGGGCATTGTGCTCTATATATACGCAGTCTAGGAGGGTTGTTCCTCTTGTTCTAGTTTTTAGATAATTTTCTATGTGTTGGTCTTTTCTTTGACGTCTTTGCCTATCCATCTTTCCTCCTTGAGGATCTACTCTCCTTGTTCAACTGGCACTTCTTCTGTCGTGGTTGTAGTTATTTCTATTATTTCGTACTCTTCGTAGCCACCATCATCAACATAATCATTATTATAATTTTCTGCTGGCGCTTGGTATGACTCGTTGTTATTTTGGGCTGGTGCTTGCCAATTTTGCTTGTTGTTTTGCATTGGTATTGTTTGAGTTTCTGGAACAGGGGCCTCTTCTGCTTGACCATCATCTTTTTTTTCTATAATGCCAGATGTTTGTGATTGGTCTTCGATTTGCCCAAAGTCCTTGTATTCTTCGTAACCAGAGTCTTCCTTTTTCCAATTTTTGAGTTTGAAGTTGCTATAACTATCATCTACAATTTGCCAGGTCTTATCATAATCTGGTATCCAATAGCTTGTTCCATTTATGGTCTGCTCCATACCAGGAACTGTATGGGTGGACATTTTGTCTGATGAAAAACTATTGATATGGCCTGCCAAGTCAAGCATAGCACTCATTGGTAGATTTGTTTTTACATATTTGATATAGTTTGAGATAAAGGTCATCAAGTTCATATCTTTTGACTTTTTGACCATCTCATCTACCATAGCTTTTACAAAGGCTTGTTGGGTATTGACCCTACCTATGTCTCCGTTGTTGTAGATGTTTCTGGTTCTTAGATACCACATAACTTCGTTACCATCTAGGTGGTTTGGTCCTGGATTTATTTTTACTTTACCCTTGTGGATGTTGATACCTTCTGGAACATCATAGTCTACACCACCTAGGGCATCGACTATGTTTATCAAGGCTTGGTAGTTGACTTGGACATAATAGTCTATGTCAAGGCCCAAGAATTGCCTTAGGGTTTGCATAGTAAGCTCAATTCCTCCAAAGGCGTGGGCGTGGTTTACCTTGTCAAACTTGTCTCTAATCTTCACCCTTGAGTCACGAGGTATGGACATAAGCTCCATTTCACCGGTCTTTGTGTCAGCACTTATGAGCATAATTGTATCTGTTCTAGTAAAGTCAGTATTGTCGTCATTACCGTTCTTATCAACTCCAACTAAGAGTATCAAATATTGGCCTTCTTCTTTGTTTATTGCGTCATCGTTTATTATGTTTTCGTTGCCATTGATATTGAATCTTTGGCTAGCTTCAAGTCTGTCTAGTATAAATTTTGATCCGAAAAATCCTACAAGTATTACAAGAAGTGTAATAAAAAATCTTTTAGCTTTCATATATCTCTCTTTCTTTTACTTAAGAAAGATTATACCATCAATGGCATTTTATTGAAATCAAAAAGAGAGGCCTAAGCCCCTCAATAGTTAATTATTATTCGCCATTTCTTTTTGCTTCAAATTGTCACGTGCCTGGCTCATCATTAGCTTGACACGGTTGATTTGGTTGACCTCACTTGCACCTGGGTCATAGTCTATGGCCACGATATTGGCCTCAGGGTATTCTTCTCTGATTTTTTTCATAACACCCTTACCTGTTATGTGGTTTGGCAAGCATCCGAATGGTTGGATGCAGACTATGTTTGGTGCTCCAGCGTGAATCAACTCTACCATTTCACCTGCTAGTAGCCAGCCTTCACCGGCTTGGTTGCCAAGGCTTGTTACATCTGATGCGTATTCTACGATTTGGTCGATGTATTCCGGCTCGTTAAATCTCTTTGATTCTCTTAAGGCTTGTCTTACTGGTTTTCTGTAGGATTCGACAATGCTTATTCCGATTTTCCCAATTCCAGCAGAAATTTTGGACTTTTTATAAATATCTGCCTTAAGTTCTGAGTTTTTCATACAATACATAAAGAAGTCTGTAAGATCTGGTAGGATTACCTCAGCCCCCTCAGCTTCTAGGACCTTTTGTAGGTTATTATTAGCTTCTGGCAAGAATTTTACAAGGATTTCTCCTACGATTCCTGCCTTTGGAATTTTGATATCTTTCACTGGAATATTATCAAAATCTTCTACTATTTCTTTTACGGTAGCCTTATATTCTCTATCTGTCATTGTTGGAGCAAGTACTTCAAGACGACTAATCCAGTCTTCTTTGAGCTTATCTGTTGCTCCCTTTTCCACTTCATAAGGTCTAGTTGCGTTTGCGACTCTATTTATCAAGTCCCCAAAGATTATCGCCCTAAAGCCTCTCTTGAAAAATGGTATAGCAGATGGTTTTCTAAGGTCAAAACCAGAGTTAGTTTCGATTCCTTGGGCTGATATTGCAATTACTGGAATATCTGGATATCCTGCATCTCGAAGACCCTTTCTGATGTAGCCAACGTAGTTACTTGCCCTGCAAGCTCCCCCTGTTTGGGTCATCACTATTGCAAGCTTATCGGTATCGTACCTACCAGAGTTGACAGCTTCCATAAATTGACCAACTACTGTAATTGATGGATAGCAGGAGTCGTTATTTACGTATTTTAGCCCTTGGTCTAGGACCTTATCATTTACATGGTCTAAAAATTCTATATTAATACCATAATGGTGGAAGACTGGGCCTAGGATTCTAAAGTGTTCCCTGGCCATTTGTGGGGCAAGGATTGTGTAACCTTCCTCAACCATCTTCTTGGTAAATTCTGGTGTAGAATAATCCAATCTATCTAGGTCTGTCTTAAACTCAATACCTTCCATTTTCTTTTGGTTTAAGGCTTGGAGAAGGGATCTTATTCTGATTTTGATGGCACCAAGGTTTGATACTTCGTCTATCTTTAGTAGTGTATAGATTTTGCCGTGAGCTTCTAATAAATCTTGAACTTGGTCGGTTGTAACAGCATCTAGACCACAACCAAAGGAATTTAGTTGGATTAGTTGAAGATTTGGATTGTCCGCTACATATTCTGCAGCCCTATAAAGTCTTGCATGGTAGGACCATTGGTCTAGTACACGAACCTGGGCATCTATATCTTTGATGTTGTAGGCAACTGCGTCTTCAGAAATTACTGGGATCTTCATTCCCTCTATAAGTTCTGGTATGCCGTGGTTGACTTCTGGGTCAATATGGTAAGGACGGCCAGCAAGGACTATGGCATTTAGCTTGTTAGCATTTACATAGTCAATTATTTCCTTACCACGAATCCTTATTTGATCGTGGTAGTCTTGGAGTTCTTGCCAAGCAGCTGCTACTGCATTTTTAATCTCTTTCTTTTTAAGAACATTGCCATTGTGGCTGTAGCCCTCAAATTCTTCTATTAATCTATCTCTGATAATTTTTTCGCTCTCTAGAGATAGGTAAGGATTCATATAATTTTTACCCTCTAGGCTTTCTACGTTGTTTTTGATAAGGTCAGGATAACCAGAAACAACTGGGCAGTTCATGTGGTTTTGGGCCTTGTCAAATTGCTTGTATTCATAGAAAACTGCAGGGTAAAATATCAAATCCAAGTCATCACGAGCTGCCAAATCTTCTATATGGCCGTGGGCAAGTTTGGCTGGATAGCAAGCTGTTTCAGATGAGATTGAGGAAATTCCTTTCTCATACATTTGCCTGTCACTCTTGCCAGATAGAACTACATCAAAGCCAAGAGAGGTGAAAAACTTGTGCCAGAATGGGTAATCTTCGTAGATATTGAGAACCCTAGGCATGCCAACTCTACCCATGCGAGCCGCATCTCCCAAAGTCTTTCTATCGAAAAGAAGTTCGTTTTTGAATTTGTACATATTCAAATCAGCCATGGTCTCTTCTTTTTTGACACCAGCACCTCTTTCACATCTATTTCCTGTCACATATCTAGAACCGTCAGGAAATACGTTAATGATTAGAGAGCAATTGTTGGTGCATAGACCACAGCGGGCACTTTTTTGCTTATAAGTGAAGTTTTCAAGTTCATCTATGTCTGCCAATGAAGATTGGCCAGTAGACTTGTCTTTGCTGATAAGGGCCATACCCATAGCACCCATAAGTCCAGCTATCTCTGGTCTTGTGGTTTTTCTGCCCGTGATTTTTTCAAAGGCTCTAAGTATAGCATCTCCGTAGAAAGTTCCCCCTTGGACTACTATATTTTCGCCAAGGGACTTTGGATCACGAACCTTGATTACTTTTTGAATAGCATTTTTGATTACAGAATAGCAAAGACCTGCCGCTATATCTCCAACTTCTGAACCTTCTTTTTGGGCTTGCTTGACCTTGGAGTTCATAAAAACTGTACAACGGCTTCCTAGGTCTGCTGGCTCTTTGGCAAATAGTGCTTTTTGTTGGAATTCTTCTACACTCATTCCCACTGATGCAGAAAATGTTGATAAAAATGAACCACAACCAGATGAACAAGCTTCGTTAAGCTGGATAGAGTCGATTATCCCTTCTCTGATATGCATGGCCTTCATATCTTGTCCACCAATATCTAAGATAAAGTCTACATGAGGATTGAAAAATTTGGCCGCAGAATAGTGGGCTATAGTTTCTACCTCACCATTATCTACATGGAGGGCGTTTTTTATGAAGTCCTCCCCGTAGCCACATATGCCAGATGATGCTATATATGCCTTTGGATTTTTCTTGGCATAGGCGTCTTTTAGCATAGATATTACAACTTCAAGTGGGCGACCTAAATTCATCCTATAATCTTCATGGATGATGTGGGCATCTTCTGTAATCCAAACCATCTTGCTAGTTGTGGAACCCGCATCAATACCTACATATATCGGTCCCTCATAAGTCTTAATATCATCATAGATAACTTGGTCTGTCTTATGATTTGCTACAAAGTCTTCGTATTCTTTCTCAGAAGTGAAAAGTGGTTCAAGTTTCTTGGTCATTTCCATATCTTCTGGCAATTCTTTTTTAAGTTCCTTTATCAAGTCTTTGTAGGCAATATATTCTTCATTTTCTGCAGATAGGATAGCTGCGCCCTTTGCCACATAAAGTTGAGCATCCTCTGGAGTTGTGAATGTATTACCATCTTCTCCCAAAGTTTCTACAAACCTGTCTCTTAGGGCTGGCAAAAAGTGAAGTGGTCCACCCAAAAATGTGACATTACCCTTTATAGGCCTACCACAGGCGAGGTTTGATATAGTTTGGTTAACAACTGATTGAAAAACTGAGATTGCAATATCTTCACGACTTGCCCCTTGGTTCATAAGGGCTTGGATATCAGTTTTTGCAAATACCCCACAACGAGAAGCTATTGGGTATATTTTCTTATAATTTTGTGATAGGTCATTTAGACCAGATGCATCTGTATCAAGAAGTGCTGCCATTTGATCTATAAAGGCACCTGTACCACCAGCACAGATTGAGTTCATTCTTTGTTCAACAGAACCTGATAGGTAGGTAATCTTGCTATCCTCACCACCAAGCTCTATTACAACATCGGTTTCTGGAATAAATTTTCTAATTGCAGCAGTTTCTGCAATAACTTCTTGGACGAAATTGATTCCCATATACTTTTCAAGGAACATTCCTCCAGAACCAGTAACATTTATAGTAATATAATCATCCTTAAACTCCTCAAAAGCTTCATTAAGGACAGCCCTTACAGTTTCTTTAACATCAGACTTATGTCTTCTATATACTTGGTATAGGGTATTAAAGTTCTCATCTGTAATCACAATTTTTACAGTAGTAGACCCTACATCAAGACCCATATGTAAATTCATAAAAAGCCTTTCTATTATAAAAAAGTTATCTAAAAAATAACTTATTTCCCTTAAAGTTAACACTAACATTCTACCGCAAAACGGGCCTTAATTCCAAGTGAATTACTAGGAATTAATCAGCAAATGTCGGTACATAATTCATTAAATACTATAAAAAAATTTTTGCAATATGACAAAAGAAAAAAGAGCCATAAAGACTCTTTTACATTAGTACATTTCCTACTATTGTTCCTAGATAATTCCCTATTATATAGCCAAAGAGGCCTGCGAATATTCCTGGGCCTATCAGATGGTACCAGCCTTTTGATATGGCCATGGCTGCAGCTGTTGATGGACCTCCTATATTTGCGTTGGATGCTATGATTGCTTCTTGTAGGGATACTTTCAATAGTTTTGATCCCAATAAAACCATAAGCATATTTACTACTACCATTATAAAGCAAAATACTAAAAGTAGTGGTGCTGTTTTTATGATAAGTGGTATGCTTGCTGGCACTCCTATTACTACAAAGAAAATATAAATCAAAAATGAACCAACTTCTTCGGCTCCGCTTATCTTTTCAAAATATTTTGGAAAAGTTGTGGTAAGTATCATAGTTAATGTTGTTATTATAAGGTATGGATTGCCAAAAAGTTGATTCAACAAGAGGCTAAAGGCGTTTGTTGTTGGTATTTTTGCTGCAAAGAATCCTGCAATAACATTACTCACTGCAACTATAGCAGCAGATGTTGCAAATATTATTGCCAAATCAAAGGTTGATATATAGGTTTTCTTGTTAAATTCATCCTTGTGTTCGTTACTTGCTTCTGATTGGATGAAATTTTTCCTAAAAAATCCTATATTTGGCAAAGCTGATAGGATTACAAAATAAATAGCCATATTGAAATTGTCAGCTACAGTAGTTGCTGAAACCATGGTCTTATCAAGGTCAAAGACTTGGCTTAAAGCTACAAAATTGACTCCTCCACCAATGTATGATCCAGTCATCATTCCAGCGACGCTTCCTAAGTTTGGAATGGCATTTTTGAGTAATCCAAAGGCAAGAAAGGCTCCAAGCACAGTTCCTATTGAACCAATGGTAAAAAGTAAGAGCATTTTGCCAGATTCCTTAAAAATCTTTCTCATATTTGACCTAAATAAGAGCATAGGAATAGAAAGTGGAATAGCATAGTCCCAAACAGTGTCATAAACTGTTGACTCCATAGGCAAAACCTTCAAGTTGGTGAGAATCACAGCAAAAATCAGAGCAATAACTGCCCCAGTTAAAACTTTCCCCCACTTATATTTTTTCTCGATTGTCATAGCAAGGACAACAATAATTAATAAAACCGCCCAAATCATCCAAATATTGTCTGGACTTATCAAAGTATTAGTCATAAACTCTCCTTAAACTTTATTTTATTATTATAAACTATTTTTTATAATAATAAAATAATTAATGACAAGTTTCTCTGATAAAATAGCAGAATAAAAAAACACCTAGCAATACTAGGTGAAAATTTATTAGTCTCTTGCTCTCATTTCTTTGACAAGATTTGATATGACTTTGAAGTGGCTGTCTTTGGAATCGTAGGCTATGTCAAATAATAGCATTTCTGTATTTACTACTGCTGCTCCCATTTGACCTAGTAGATTGGCAGAAGTTTCTTTTAGTTCTTCTGTATATGAGCTAATAGCATCTTTTACAAAAAATACATTTAGCCCCAAATCTAGGAGAGTTCTCACTGTTTGGTAAACACAAACATGGCCTTCTGCTCCTACCACTACAACATTTGTAATATTATTTTCTTTTATGAAGTCTAGAACTTCTGGTGTTGCCGCATCAAATATTGTCTTTTCAAATATCTTATCTTCTGGAATTTCTTCTAGTAATCTTTGGTCAGATTTGCCCAGACCCTTTGGATATTGTTCTGTTGCAAGAATTGGCATTTGATATTCTTTGAACGCCTTTATCAAAACCAAGGTGTTTAATACAGTAAGCTCGCCATTTTCCATGGTTTTCATTAGTTTTGGTTGCTCGTCAACTACCAAAAGTATGGTCTGATCTTTCTTTGAGTATTTGTCGCCTTCTAGTGAATTTATATAATATTTGCTTGCTAATTTTCTTTCCATAGGTCCCCCTGTCTAAAATCTCCATCTTTCATTATTTTATCGATTGTCGATAGTACTGCTCCCTTATTTTTTGACCATCTTGGATAAGCTATATTTTCACCAATCCCATCTCCTGTAAGCCTATTTACGACAACTTTAGGATTTAGATGACGGAGCATAGTTACTACTATATTTGCATAGTCATCCTTGGTCATATCATAAGTTATATTATTTTTTTCATAGTAGGATTTTAGATAAGTATTATTTTCTATATAAAGATTGTGGATTTTTACTCCTTCTATCCCACGATAGTTTATGTAGGATATATCTCTCAGATAGTCATCAATATCTTCTCCAACTAATCCCACTATAATATGAGCTACCATTTCTATACCCAAATAAGCAAGTTTTTGAACGCCATTATCAAATTCTTGATGAGAATATCCACGATTGATGAATTTCAATGTGTTATCATTGACACTTTGCATGCCAAGTTCTATGGTTAAATCTGTGTTTTCATTTAATTCTTCAAGCAAATTTAATACTTCATATGGCAGGCAATCGGCACGAGTTGCAATAGATAGACCAACTATGTCATCTTCATCTATGGCAGCATAAAACATCTGACGCATTTTTCCTAGTTCTCCATAGGTGTTAGTGAAGTTTTGAAAATAAGCGATATATCCTTCCGCACGACCAGGCTTTGATAAGATTTTCTTCTGATAGGCAATTTGCTCTTTGATATCTCCAACAGACCTATAAGTCCACTCTCCAGCTCCAGCATCAGAACAATATATGCAGCCACGTGACGATAAAGTTCCATCACGGTTGGGGCAAGTAAAACCACCATCTAGGGGCAACTTTATAATCTTCATTCCATATTTGATTTTATAATAAGTATCTAAATCATTGTAGCGTTTTCTGTTAAGTTCCATGGGATAATTGTACCTTTATTTTCCGTTAATATATAGAAAAAGAACCTAGTTAAACTAAGTTCTTCTAATCTATTTCTTTTAAGTATATATCCTTACAAGCCTTTGGAGAGATTCTTTTTTCTTTGTCATTTTCTATAATTATAGCTGTGTTGTCAAATTTGTCATAGGCTAGAAATTTTATTTTATCTCCTATTCCTATTTCCATATTCTCACAATAACTTAACAAATCGTGATCATCTCTTATTCTCCTGATGATATAGGCTTTGCCAGTTTTAGCTTCTGACATTTTTATAAAATCATCTGGAGTTTCTTCATTATTTATAAATATTATAGAACCATGAGGGCAGTAGTCTGGGTATCCCAGGTAGGCGTTGAGTTTTTCTAAAAGTTCATCGTTTGTTACTGATTGAAGGTCACTTGCTATTGGGTGGATATCTTTCCAGGAAAATCCCAGTTCATTTTCTAGGAAATATTCCCAGAGTCTGTGCTTGGATAGGAGTTTTTTAGTTACTTTTATCCCTTCTTCTGTCAGCTGATTTTCTTTATCATCTGTTACCAGGCCTTCTTTTTTCAATTTTTTTAGCATTTCTGTAACAGAAGGTGGGGCTAGGTTTAGGTGGGTTGATATTGATTTATTGGTAACCTTCTCTCCCTCACCCATTAGCTTAAATATGGTGATTAAGTAGTCTTCCTTCTGTGGATTCAAATTGGTCATCTCTTGCTTTTTCCTTATCATCATCTTTGTTGCTTGCTTTATTAGAAGTATACTTCTTTAGGATAAGCATAGCTAGATAAATAAGCATATTACAAGTTGCAACCGCCCCAGCAATTGAAACATTTAGCTTAAGGGCTAGGGCAAAACCGACTATTGAATTTATAGTTGCTATTAGGGCTGTCGATAGGAGGCTTGTTTTAAGGCTCTTGGCAAAAGCTAGGGCTGTGGCAGATGGGGCTATAAAAAATGAAATCACAAGTATAGCACCTACACTATCGAAGGACACAACCGCCGCTACTGATGTCAAAGTCATCAAAAGATAGAAAATAGCTGTTGTAGGTATTCCTATTAGATAGGCAAATTCCCTATCGAAGGTCGAAATCTTAAGCTTTTTGTATTGACTTATGATAAATACTAAGATTAAAGCCAAGAGGATAAGCCCGTATAAAACTGCTTTAGAAATTTCAATCCCAAAGACAGTAGTTTTAACAAGTGAAGAAAACAAGACTTCTCCCATCAAAACCACATCTAAGTCCAAATGGACATTTCTAAAAAATTTGCTGATAAGTATGACAGCTAGAGCAAAAAGTACTGGAAATACCATGCCTATGGCATCGTCATATTTACTAATTCCTTTGTTACCTATTGTTTCTATTAAATACACTGTCAAAAGTCCCATCAGTGATGCCCCAACTATTAAAACTGGACTATCTAAGTCTTGTACTATAAAAAATGCTAAGACTATGCCCAAAAGTACTGTGTGGCTGATGGCATCTGTTAGCATCGATAAATTTCTAAGGACTAGAAAAACACCCAGCAGAGAGCAAGAAATTGCTGTTAATATTAAAACTATAAGGGAATTTGTCATATTCTCGCTCCTTTCTGAGTGATTTTTGTAATAACTATAACAAGTAGCGCAATCATTCCCTGAAACAAGATTATAGTAGGTCCTGTTGAAAATCCAGGAAAGATGGTAGAGATTACACAACCTGCAAGGGAAGCAATCGTTGATAAAAGAGCTGATAGGGCCATTACTCCCATAAATTCATTGGTTAAATAACTTGCTGTAATAGTTGGGATTATAAGTAGTGAACTAATGAGGATTACCCCCACTGCCTTAATGCCAACCCCTATCACAAGTATTGTCATAAATAATATCAAGTAATCTAATAATTTTTGTTTAACTCCTATCATATAGGAAAACTCATTATCAAATAAATAAGCTTTTATATCTCTAAAGTTTATAGCAACTATTACTAGACATATGATTGTGGCTATAAGTAATAAGTCTATGTCACGCCTTAGTAGATAAGCTGCTTGGCCAAATATATAGTTATCTAGTCCTGCTCTAGCTGAGCCACTATAGCTGGGATTGCCTTGGATAAAGGACTTTAAGACTAGTCCTAGACCAAAAAATCCAGATAAGAATATTGCCATATTGGCATCTGCTCCTATCTTGCTGTTTTTTGTGCAATAGTGGATCAAAAAATACGATAGGGCTGCTGTTGCCATAGCTCCTATAAGCAAAATAGCTGGGTCTCTTTGGCGTGTTATCATAAAGGCAAGGACTATGCCAGGTAGAGTTGAGTGGCCTAGGGCATCTCCTATTAGGGATTGGTTTTTATAGACATTGATAGTACCAATTATGCTAGCTACTATAGCAAGCAAAACTGTTCCTATAAGGACTATTTGAAAAGAATACATCGATAATAATTCTCTCATGCCTACCCCCTAAAGCCCTTGTTAATTTCAACATCTATATCATCTTTGTATAAGCTACCAGAATATTTGACATCCTTGTTTAGGACAACTACATTATCAAAATACTTATCCAAGGTGTAAATATTGTGGTGGACAGCTATAACAGTCTTGCCTAAGTCCTCCAATCTCTTAAACTCATCGGCTATGATGTCCTCAGTTTTTATATCAACGCCCGTTAGTGGTTCATCTAATATATATAAGTCGACATCTTGGGCAAGGGCACGGGCCAGAAAGACCCTCTGCTTTTGCCCGCCAGATAGGTTGTTGATCTGCCTATCTGACAAATCTCTGATGCCCATTTCATTAAGGGCGGCCTGTACCTTGTCCTTGTCTCTATCAGAGGGAGAGCTGAATTTTTTTATATAAGGGTAGCGGCCCATCATGACTACATCATAAACTGTGGTAGGAAAATTCCAATTGACACTATCTTTTTGGGGTACATAGGCTATATTGGTCTTGACTTCCTCTAAGGGCTTGCCAAAAATCTTTACTTCTCCCCTATCTTTTTTGATTAAGTTTAAAATCGCCTTGATTAGAGTAGATTTGCCTGCCCCGTTGGCTCCAATGATGGCTGTTCTAGTGTTAATTGGAATTTGTAAATTTACTTTTTCTAAGACTAAATTATCCCCGTATGAGACATTTAAGTCCTTAACTTTAATTGCATATTCCATAGCTCACCTACTTTAGATTATCTACAATGAGGTCGACATTGTGTTTGTACATATCTATAAAATTGTCGCCAGCTTCACCTGGATCTGCTAGGGAATCTGATAAAAGTTCTTTGCCATGTCCACTTATTACTTCGGTTTCAAAACCCTTAGATTTTACAATATCTTTAAGTTTTTCCATTCTTTCAGGATTGGTAGTTGATTCTGCAAATATAGCTTTGACTTTCTTATCGGCGATGAAGTCTGCTGTACTTTCTAGGTCTTTGTTGGCTACTTCTGAATCTGTACTGACCCCTTGAGGAGCCAAAACTTCCATATCGTAGCTTCTAGCAAAGTAGTTGAAGGCATCATGTGGGGTGATTAGATACCTTTGACCAGCAGGTATTTCTTCTATTCTGTCAGTTATATACGCGTCCAGATCTTCTAACTCATTTAGGTATTTATCAAGATTTTCATCGATTAGGCCAATCATTTCACTATCATCAGCATAAAGTTCTTTTAGTTTGTTTGCTGCATTTTTAAAAGCCTCAGCATAAAGGTCTAGGTCAAACCAGAAATGAGGGTCTTCTACCATACTAGAATCATCTTCTGCATCTTCCATTTCACCTATATCATTTTTGTCAAAAGTTTCAGTTACAGCATAGCCTACCCCTTCTAAGGCATCTACCATCTTTCCTTCAAAGTGGATACCATGGTATAAAACTAGATCTGCTTCTGTAATCTTGTTGAAATCTTCTGGCTTTGGTACGTAAATATGTGGGTCCTCACCGGCTGGGATTATTAGTTCAATATTTGCTTTATCGTTTCCAATTAGCTCATGGACCATATCTTCTATAAAAGTTGTTGTAACTGTGATAGTTTTTTTATTATCATCAGTATCTTTATCATTTTCTCCAACAGATTTTTCTTTACTATCATCTTTATCTACATGCTCTTTATTTTCACTTTCTACACTTTGGCTAACATCAGCATTCTCTTTATCGTTAGTATTTACCGCTTGATTAGCATTTCCACAAGCTGTTAGTGACGTTAATGTTAGTATTAATAATATAATTTTATTTATCATATAATTCTCCTTAATAATTTTATTAAGGTCATTATAATGCATTTATTATTATTTGTAAAGTATTTTTTAGGTTTGCCTAATATAATAGTTAAAAGTCCCAATAAAAAACACCCTAGTCCTCTAAGGTGTTCATATATTGCTATTTACTCAGCAAAATCTAATTGTTTATATTCAAGTTCTAAGTCTTCTGCAACTGGTTGGTAGGTTACATGTCCTTTGTAGGTATTTATTCCACTTTCAAGCTCTGGGAATCTTTGACATGCTGCTTCTAAGCCCATGTCTGCTATTGCTTTTGCATATCTTGTTGTTGCATTTGATAGGGCGTAAGTAGATGTCATCGCTACTGCTCCTGGGATGTTTGCTACAGCATAGTGTATTACATCATATTTTACAAATGTTGGTTCTGTATGTGTTGTTGGGTGGCCTTTGGTTAAGTCTGTTGATCCACCTTGGTCTATTGCCACATCAACTATTACAGATCCTTCTTTCATTTGTTTTACCATGTCTTCTTTGATTAGCTGTGGTGCTTTTCTTCCTGGGATTAGTACTGTTGATATAACAAGGTCTGCTGTTTTTAAGCTTTCTTCTATGTTTAGTGGGTTTGAGTAAAGTGTCTCAACTTTATCTGGGAATATATTTGTTATTGCTGTTAGGGCATTAATGTTTACATCTAGGACTGTTACCCTTGCTCCCATTCCTACTGCTATTCTTGTTGCTCCTGTTCCTACTACACCAGCACCGACTATTACAACATGAGCTGGTCTTACTCCTGGTACACCTTGAAGAAGTATTCCTCGCCCACCGTTTGGTTTGGTTAGGTATGATGCTCCTTCTTGGACTGCCATACGTCCTGCTATTTCAGACATTGGACGAAGTAGTGGAAGGCTTCTATCTTCTAATTGTACAGTTTCATAACCTATGCCTATTACTCCTGTATCTACCATTTTTTTTGCCAGTTCTAAGTTGCTTGCTAGGTGAAGGTAGGTATAGATGATTAATCCTTCTCTAAAATATTGGTATTCTTCTTCTAGAGGTTCTTTTACTTTATAAATCATATCAGCTTTTTCCCAGACTTCTTTTGCTGTATCTAGGATACTAGCTCCTGCTTCTATGTAATCTTCATCTGTTATGCCTGATCCAAGGCCAGCTCCTTTTTCTATAAATACTTCATTTTTCTTGCTAAGTTCTGTTACTGCTCCAGGGATTATTGCAACCCTATTTTCTTGGTCTTTTATCTCTTTTGGAATTCCGATTATCATAATTTCTCCTTATATTGTTAAAACTTGCTTATATTTATTTTATACCCAATTTACTTTAATTGTTTAAATTATAATTTTTAAGGCTATAATAATCATATGATTAAACTTATAACAATTGATGTGGATGGCACCCTAGTTACTCCACTAAAAAGACTTACAAAAGAAAATATAATAGCCATAGATAAGGCACGTGACATGGGTGTGCACATAGCCTTAGCTTCTGGTAGACCTTATTCTGGAATGAGGGGCCTAGTTAAAAAGTTGGGCCTAGATAGGAAAGATCATTTTTCTGTTTGCCAAAACGGATCTTATATATTTGATAATCTTACAGAAGAGCCAATTTCTGGGACCTACCAATGCCCATCTGATTTTAAAATAGTAGATGACTTAGTTAAAGATTTTAATGTAGAAGTTTCTGCTATGGATCATGAGGGATTTTATTCTCGCCACAAAAACCCTAGCATTTACACAAGGATAGACGCAAAAATCTCCAAATTACCCATAACTCGTATCAATTACAGCGACTTTCCCATAGATAAAAAACTGGGTAGAATTTTGATTCTGGGTAGTAAATCTGCTATTGATAAACTTTACCATAATAAGCCCACAGCACTTCACGAAAATTATTACGCAGTAAGAACTGCACCATTTTTGATAGAAGTAATGAACAAGAAAACCAACAAGGGCTATGCTGTTGGAGTTATGGCAAAAGAACTTGGTATAAGCCAAGATGAGATAATGAGTATAGGAAATGAAAGAAATGATATACCTATGCTAGAGCATGCAGGTTTTGCCGTAGCCATGGAAAATTCTGTCGAAGAATTAAAGGCTCATGCAGATTTCATAACAAAATCCAATCTAAAATCTGGCGTAGGCTATGCTATTAATAAACTTATTGACAATGATTTGATGCCATACAAATAGGACTTGCAGAATTGCAAGTCCCTTTTACTAATTTATTTTTCCCTTTAATTTATCTTTTTTATATTCTTCTAGTTCTTTTTCTTTTGCTATCTCGTAGCGAGTTTTTTTCTCTTCGTTTTCAAGTCTTCTTATAACAGTTTGCAAGGATCTTTTTGCCTTTGTTATGTCAAATTGTTTAAGTCTCATATTTGTTCTGATGGCGATGTCACTTGTCTTGCCATTTGCTGATGAGAATTCGCTCATCTTGCTTGGCAAATAAATTTTCTTTGCCAAGTCTTCATCAAATAGCAACAAGTTGGCATGAAGGTCTAATAGGGCTTGCTGAGAACGGTCGATGTTGCTATTTACAGCAGATACTTTGTTGCCCCTTAGGAAGTTGCCAAAAAAGTTGCCTCTTAGCAAGCCATGTGAATTGAAATCATATTTGCCTTCTATTTTTCTTTCTGATCTTTCAAGTTGACTTAATACATCTTTTGCTTGTCTTAATATACTTTCTATTTTTCTTAAATAATCTGGTCTTTGATAACCAGCGCTTGTCTTAATAGCCATAGTCCCTCCGTTTGTGTGGTATTTATTCATATTTATACCCAGTTTGAAAATTTGTTTATCATTTGCTTATAAAGTATAGTTATTTTAGTAAAGAGAGGTAATATGGCAAAAGTTTTATTATATAATATCAAAGAAGATTACGATATAGAAAAATTCGAAAAATTAGCCGATGATCAAAATGTCGGTATTATTAGAGTGGAAAAAGATAGCATAGACCAACGTATTGGTTATTTATTGGGCTTTGATGGCTTTGAAAAAAGTGACGAAAAACTTCCCGATGACCCAAGTCTTGATTTCCCTTTTATACTTTTTGTTGGTTTTGACAGAGATCATTTGTTTGATTTCTTGGATTTGATGCGTGAAAACGACCTAGCAATCCAACATAAGGCAGGAGAAACTGAAAATAATGTCAAATGGACCCTAAGAGAGCTCCTTACAGAAAATGATAAAGAAGCAAGGACTATGGGCCTTATCCATAGAATAAATGGCCTAGTAGCCAGAGCCAAAGATTTAAAAGAAGCTCACGGTGAGGACCCTAGATTAAAAGAATTAATAGATGAAATGCAAGCATATTTTGATGATTCTAGCCTATTTGAACTAGAAGTTGCCCAAAAGTACTATCTAAAACTTGCAGATGAAATCATAAGAGTAGAAGAATCTTACAAATAAAAATTTACCCGAACCCCAAAATCCTCATTAGGGATGGAGGGTTCAGCTTTTTTTAGTTAAGTCTTTTTAAGTAGTTTATCATAAGTATTGTCAGTTAGGATTGCTCCCAACGGAGCTGTAAAAAGTATAGCAATTACAGATACTGACAAGATAAGATTGCCTGAAGCAAGTCCCATGGATAAAGCCACAGGTCCTATGGCAGCTTGGACAGTTGCCTTTGGCAAATATGCAAAAGATGTAAACAATCTCTCGCCCTTATTTAAATTTGTCCCAATAAGTGATATATTCACTCCTATCATCCTAAATATCAGGCCAATTAGTATTAGTAAAACTGCTAGAAATCCCGATTCTTTTACATAGGCCATGTCTACAGATATGCCGACTAGTACAAATAAAAACACTTCAAAAACCTTCCACAATCTTCCAAAGGATCCTAAAAGGTCACTTGTCAATCTCTCATCTTCCATATTTATAGCCATGCCAGCTGTCATGATCGAAATCAAGGCTGATATTGCTATATAATCAGCTACAATCTCTTGGAATCTTAGGGTCAAAAATCCAAGACTTATAAAAATCATAGCCTTATAAATCGGATCTATGTCAAAGCTTACAAGTATTTTTCCTAGTATTTTACCAATAATAAGACCTAAGATTATGCCAGTAATTATGGAAATAGGGATATTTAGGAAATTCATAGCCGATAATTCTCCGCCTGTTTTTAAGGCAAGGAAGGAAGAGAAGAATACTATTACAAAAACATCATCAACACTTGCTCCAGCCAAAATCATCTCTGCTATATGCTTATCCTTGCCATAGCCCTCGTTCATAAGCTTTATCATACGAGGCACAACTATGGCAGGACTTACTGCAGCAAGAACAGCTGCAAGGATGCCTGCATCAATAGTGTCAATCTTAAAGATCATCTTTCCAAATATAATAATTCCTAGCATCTCTATAGAAGCAGGCACAAAACTTAGCAAAATTGCAGGTCTGCCTACTTTTTTAAGCTTGTCAAAATTTAGAGAAAGTCCTGCACGGCTTAGTATTGTCACCAAGGCTATCTGCCTTAAATCACTACTTAAGTTCACAATATTATCGCTAACTAAGCCCAATTGATTTGGACTTATCAAAATTCCTGCAATGAGCATGCCTATTATTGGTGCCAAGCCTATTTTTTCAGAAAATTTTGCAAACACAATTCCTAAAATAAAAATAATTCCTATATCTACTAACATAAATCTCCTCAAATAAAAAAAGCTGGTAATCCCTACAAGTGTAGAAGTCATCAGCTTTTAGCGGTTTTAAAATAAATTATGGAAGAACTTCATTTCCATTACTTATACTATTTTACTTATTGGAATATCTATTACAAGCAAATAGACATAAATTTTATAATCAATTATAATTTAGTAAGAGGTATTATATGGAAAATCAAAGAAAATATACTAAAAATATTAGCAAAGAAAACTTTATATTTGTCATCTTATTTTTTGGATTTTTTATCCCCCTGGCAAAGACCATGGGCCTATACAATATGCTGTCAACTATTATGAACCAAGCCTTTGACTTGTTGATTAATACTTGTTTCTACCTGACAGCCATATGCGTACTGACAGGAGCTTTATCAGCACTTTTTGCCGAATTTGGTTTTATATCATTGATAAATGTGATGCTTGCAAAAATAATGAAACCAATATACAATCTGCCAGGAGCAGCATCACTTGGTATATTGAATTGCTATCTGTCAGACAACCCATCAATCTTAACCTTGGCTGATGAAGATAATTTTAAGATGCTCTTTAAAAAATATCAGCTACCATCGCTCACAAACCTTGGTACAGCCTTTGGTATGGGGCTTATCGTTACAGGTAGCATAGGATCTCTAAAAATCCCTGGAGCTGGCAAGGCTGCAATGATAGGAAACCTAGGTGCTCTTATAGGATCCATAGTAAGTGTAAGGATAATGCAAAGTTTTTGCAAAAAATATTATGGCACAAGCGAAATGGTAACAGTCGAATCCCTTGATGACATACCTCATAATTCTAGAATAATTAGAGACGGATCTGTTGGACTAAGATTTATACAAGCCCTCCTTGAAGGTGGCAAATCAGGCCTAGATATGGGTCTTTCAATAATCCCAGGAGTAATAAGCATCTGCACCATGATAATGCTTTTGACAAACACAGCACCAGCAGATGGCATCTACACAGGAGCAATCAACGAAGGCGTCCCAGTATTACCTTGGATAGGCAACAAATTGTCCTTCATCCTAAACCCACTATTCGGCTTCACATTCAGCGAATCAATAGCTGTCCCAATAACAGCCCTAGGATCAGCTGGCGCAGCCCTTGGAGTAGTAAAGGGTCTAGTAGCAAATAACCTAGCCACAGCAAATGATTTGGCAGTATTCACATCTATATGTATGTGCTACTCAGGCTACCTATCAACACACGTAGCAATGATGGACGCCATAGGAGCAAAAGAGCTTACTGGTAAAGCCATTTTATCACATACTATTGGAGGCTTGGTTGCAGGGGTTTCAGCGCACTTGTTGTTTGGTATTTTTTAGAAAAATACTGGTAAAGATTTGATAGTTATATATTATTTTGATGTCTTTAGATTAATCCGTTATTTCAGGTTATAGCTTCGTCCTAAGGAGGAAAACCCAGGGGAGTTCCGATTCTCCCCAACTGGTTTTCCCCCTTAAACCCCCTTTTCTGCTACCCCCTCGAAACGGCCACTCGCGTGGGGCGATGTTGTAGTATAAATACCAAAATTTGGGTTTTATCAATCTCAAATTTCTAAAAATCGCAAACTCGCTACGCTCAAACAGTGCGATTTTTTACACGAAATTATGAGATCTTAAAACACCAATTTTTTCCACCTCTAAGCTTAAAAACACTTATACTTTATGGTGCAAGCTTATAGTGCATTAACAATTATAACAAAAGAATTCTCGAAGAGAACTTCTACTAATCATTGCCCCACGCAGTGGCGGAGGGGGTGTAGAAGGTATAGGGGGATCGGGGGAAAGGAAAAGGGGTCTCCGCTACCCCTAATTCCTATCCCCCGAGGTGCAGCGGTATTGCCTAAAATTACCAAAAGAATAAAAGACACTCATTAAGTAAAATAATAAAAGCATTTTCATATTTTTAAAAATATATTACAAGTAACTCCCCTGGGTTTTCCCCCTTAATACAACGGTACATCCTTAAACAAGTAAAAACCTATAAGACATATAATCAATATATGCAATATTCTACATACCGTATAAAACTAATAATTAAAAAGATAAATTTTTTTGCAAAAAACCAGGATTTTAAAAGGCGGGATTTCTCCTGCCTTTTATCCTATACCTGCTGCTTCTTTGGCTAGCTGGTCTGCTTTGTCGTTGTATTTGTCATTGGAATGACCCTTTACTTTTACAAAGTCTATTTTTATTTTCTTTTTTGCTTGGTCTATAAATCTTTTATATGCTTTGGTCAAGTCGTTGTTTGTTTTCCAATCTCCATTTGCCCAGGATGCTATGCCTTGGTAGTCGTGGTAGATTATAATTTGCTCTTTTTTATCTTCTATGGCTTTTTCTATGGCCAGTTCGCTTGCCTTTACTTCGCCGGCTACATTTCTATGGATATGGTAGGAATCGTCGTAGGATTTCATTAGTTCAAGCTCTTTATCGTCTGTGATATATACTACTCCTGACCCGTAGACTTTTAGCTTTTGGTTGTAGGATCCGTCTACATAGGCTATGACTGAATTCGCTCCTATTTCTAACTCTTTTTTTTCACCTGCCATATAGATTTCGGCTTCTTCCTTAGTTTTGAAGGACTTATAGATTGCTCCACTGTATCCTTTTACTTCCTTTAAACAAGAATCCCAGGATGTATAAATCCCAGGATTTCTGCCTTTTTTTACTGCGTAATATTTCATAAGCTTTCTTTGTTTGCCCAGTATGTCACTTGGCCTGGTCCTACTGTAAAGACTCCGTTGCCAGCTTCATCTATTGTAACATCTTCGTTTTTGCCAGATAGATCAACATAGGTCGCTCCTGCTTCACCTTCTCCCACGTGCATTTGTTTTTCTGCCATATCTTTGATAGATACTAAAACTGCAAGTGGCTTGTGGTCATTATCGCCACGTCTTACCCAACCTATTACTGCTGGGTCGTCAAAGTAGTCGTCTTGGTCTCCGAAATTATATTTCTTTCTGACACTTATCATATTGTTGATCATCTGATCTAGTGGTTCTGTTTTTACTGGTCCACATAGGCCATAGTAGTCTCCTGCAAATATGCAAGGGTATCCATCTTTCCTAAATAAGATAAGAGCATAGGCTATTTCCTTAAACCATGGTTCAATCCAAGATTCCAAGCCTTGGCCTGGCTGACTGTCGTGGTTATCTACAAAGGTTACAGCTTCTGCTGGGAAGTCTCCCACAATGGTATTGTCAAAGATCTTTCTCATATCGTAGTTGCCCATAGACTTGCTGGCTTCTTCCATGTGGAAGTGAAGTGGCACGTCAAATAAGTCTATTTGATGATTGGTTGCACCTAGATAATGTTCTATGGCTTCTTTGGAATATTGCCAGAATTCACCAAACAAGTAGAACTTGTCCAAGCCCTTTTCATCTATGATGTGACTTGATAGGCTGTGGATAAATTCTTCTGATATATGTTTTAATGCATCGTATCTGAAGCCATCTACTTTTGTTTCTTCTATAAACCAATCTGCCCACTTAAATAATTCTTCACGAACTTCAGGGTGATTGTGGTCAATGTCGTTATTCATAAGGTAGTCGAAATTGCCCTTTTCGTTGGAAACATCAGTATCCCAATATTTGCCATCGCCAACTATACGATAAATTGCAGATGTGCCGGACAAGTCGTCGTAGTCAACTCCTGTGAAGTGGTACCGGTGCCACTGCATGTCAGAGTATTTGCCATTTCTTCCAGGGAAGGTGAAATGAGTCCAAGCTTCTATGTCAGTCGCATCGGCAACATCCAAGGTCCTGTTGTTTTGGTCTACCATTATGGCTTGGAATTTTTCCTTTTCATCACCGTTGCCCTTGTGGTTTAATACTACGTCTGCATAACATTTGATGCCTGCATCATGGAGAGCGTCTATAGCTTGGTGGAGTTCTTCTTTGGTACCATATTTGGTCCTAACAGTTCCTTTTTGGTCAAATTCTCCCAAGTCCCATAGGTCATAGGCTCCATAGCCCACGTCCATGTCTGACCCACCCTTGGTCATAGGTGGAAGCCATAGGGCGTCGATTCCATTTTCCTTTAATTTTTTTGCATTCTTTGTTAGATTTTTATAAAAACTGCCGTCAGCCCAAGTGTCCCACTCGAAAGACTGCATCATTACTTCATTTGCCATGAATTATCCTATTTGCAAATTTCTATGGATTTGCTTGCGCCAATTCTACTTGCGCCAGCTTCTACCATTTCTAGTGCTTCTTCTTTAGTGTGGATGCCACCAGATGCTTTTACACCAATATCTGGACCAACTGTCTTTCTCATTAGAGCAATGTCTGAAGCCTTTGCTCCACCTGTTGAAAATCCTGTTGATGTTTTTACAAAGTCTGCCCCAGCTTCTACAGCAAGTTCGCAGGCTTTTACAATTTCTTCTTCAGTTAATAGGCAAGTTTCGATTATAACTTTTAGGATATTGTCTCCACAAGCTTCTTTGACTGCTTTGATGTCATTTAAAACATAGTCATAATCTTTTTCCTTAAGGCGGCCAACTTCTATAACCATATCTATTTCACTTGCCCCATCTTCGGTGGCACACTTTGTTTCATAGGCCTTGGCAGATGTTGCCATAGCTCCTAGAGGAAAGCCTACCACTGTTGCAATCTTTACATCTTTGTTATAATCATTGATAAATTTAACAAATGATGAGTTTACACATACACTAAAAAACTCATGTTCAACAGCCTCATCAACTAGCTTTTTGATATCTTCGCTTGTTGCTTCAGCCTTCAAATTTGTATGATCTATTAATTTATTTAATTCCATTATTTCTCCCTATAAGTAATCATAGCCAAGGTTATATCATCCTTTTGTTCTCCCCAGCTAAAGTCTTCTATTTCATCGTATATCTTATCAATTTGCCTATGCTGGCAAAAAGCTTCTTTTAGTCTTGCCAGACCAAACTCTTTATTATTTTCATCAGTTGCTTCTATAACTCCATCAGTGAAAAAGAGAATCAGGTCTCCATCTTTAAGCTCTGTAGTAACCTCATTATACACATCTGGCTCTATAATATTTGATATCATCCTGCCGCTGGCGTGCAAATATTCGCAAGCCTTTACATCAGATTTAAAAATCATAGGCGGACAATTGTGACCAGCATTTGAAAAACAAAGGGTATTATTATTCAAATCAAATATTCCTAGCCATGCAGTGAAATATTGGGATGAATCTATATCAAGGTCGTAAAAACGGCTTCTTAGTTTTAGCAAGGCTTGGCTAGGTGTGTAGTCAGGATACTTATCAAATATCGAGCTAATAGATACCTTAACAAACATTGTAAGAATAGATGCCTTAACCCCATGGCCCATAACATCGGCAATGTAGAAAGCGTACTTGTTATCATCAAGCTTTATCACATCAAACATATCACCCGAAACATTGGAGCTTGGATTGTAATAAGCCTTGAGATCAAGCTTGCCATAAACTTTATTTTTTGGCAAAATCGAAGATTGGACTTTCCTTACAAATCTCACATCATCGAGCATATTTCTATTGGCATCAAAAAGGTCGATTTTCATATTAGTTTCGCGGGTAATATCCCTAAAAACTTCTACAATACCAGAATAATCCCCATCAATGACAATAGGAGAAGCCTTGATACTATAGTATCTGTCATTTATAAGCTTTTCTTCAATCACAGTAGTATTTCTTATGGAATCATTCTCGCTAGCTAGGTTTAAGGGTATATTTTCATCAAGATAAATTCTTAAGCTTTCAGATTTTTTCCTAGCAAGGTCTAGCGAATTATTGATGAAAACTGTCTTTGCATTTGAATCGACAACTCTCACCCAATCATCCATGGAATTTAACACTGCGAAATTCTTATTATTAACTTTATCAATCAGTGTCTTTTTCATACCCTTACCCTCATTTTTATAAAAGTATAATTTCTTATATTTAACTATATCATTTTATATGTCCTTTGGCAAATAATTTCACAAGGTATAAAGCTTGTAATTTCAAGCATTTGAGCCAATAGCAAAAATCCATAGGAAAATAAAAAGAAGCCCTAAGAAACAAAGCTTATCACTAAGCCTATTTCCTAGGACTTTCCATTATATTATCTATTTAAATTCAAATTTGCTAGTATTATCAAGGCTTGCTCCATCTACATATTTCTGATCAACTCCAAAGAAATATGTCAAGACAAATCCACCTATATAGCCTGCGATAAGACCAGCTAGATAACCTAGCCATCTATTTTGGTAAATAAGTGGGATTAGTGCAAGGCCTGATGGTCCTATAGCTGTTGAACCAATTGATCCTATAGCTCCTATGACAGCTCCACCGATACCGCCACCAAGACATGCTGTGATGAAAGCCTTGCCCATTGGTAGGGTTAGGGCATATATAAGTGGTTCACCGATTCCTAGGAAACCTACAGGAAGTCCACCTTTGGCTATGGTTGTGATTTGTTTATTATTTCTACATTTTACAAGTATTGCAAGCGCAGCTCCTACTTGTCCAGCTCCTGCCATTGCAAGAATTGGCAATAAGTATGTTGCACCTTGTTGTTCAATCATCGCTACATGTATTGGTGTTAGGATTTGGTGAAGGCCAAGCATTACCATAGGTAGGAACAAGGCACCTAAGATAAATCCTGATACTGCACCACCGATATTGATTACTCCGTTAATAAAACCTATTAGTCCATTTGATATAAGTCCAGCAAATGGCATTATGATAAACATCGTTAGAAGTCCTACTGCAAGTAATGATAGCATAGGAACTAAAATAATGTCTAGAGAATCCGGTATTATTTTGTGGAGGGCATTTTCAATCTTAGATAATAGGAAAACTGAAATTAGTACACCTATTACTCCACCCTGTCCTGCTGCAAGAGGAGTTCCCAAGAAAATATTGCTTATAGGCATATCTGGATTCATGCCTGTAAGGTAAACCATACCTCCAACAACGCCACCAAGTCCCTCATTTGCTCCAAAGACTTTTGCTGTGTTAATTCCTATAAAAATATTTAGGTAAGCATAAAGACCATTTTTCATGACATTTAAAATCTGAATAAGGTTATTTACACCGTCACCAGTAAGAGTACCAGCTGTTGCCATATTTGACAAAACTGATGCAATACCACCTATAAGGCCAGCACCAACAAAGGCTGGAATTAGTGGAACAAATATAGAAGCAATGGTAGCTGTGAACTTCTTAAAGCCACTTTGTGTTTGTTTTGCCTTATAGGCTTCTTTGTTTTCTCTAGTTCTTCTTTCAAGGTCAGTGCCTGCTGCTAATTCTTCAGATAATGTTGCATTTGAAATTTCTGCCATAGCCTTAGCAACTTTTTCGCTTTTGCCAGGTCCTAATACTACTTGTATTTGATCTCCTTCAACTAGGCCCATTACGCCCTCGCGAGATTTAATAGCTCCGTAGTTTACCTTGCTAGAATCTTTGACTTTTACTCTAACTCTCGTCATACAATTGATAACTTCTATGAGATTATCGCTACCCCCAAAGTCATCGACTAATAATTTTGCTAATGTATTATTATCCATTACAAATCCTCTCTTATAAATCCTTTATTATTTTCAAGAATTTTTATAGACTCTTCATAGTCTACATTCTTTGTAGCCATTATTATTGCAGCCTTTACATTGTTATCGGCTTTACTTAGTATCTTCTTTGACGATTCATAATCATATCCGATGATTTCGCAAATAATTTTTGTCGCCCTATCTACTAGCTTCTCATTGGTTGGTTTTAAGTCGACCATAAGGTTGTCATAAACCTTGCCAATTTTAATCATGGCAGTAGTTGTGATCATATTTAGAACCATCTTTGTGGCAGTACCAGCCTTCATACGGGTTGATCCGCTCAATACTTCTGCACCGGTTTCTACTTCTATTGGATAGTCGGAATATTCAGAAATCTTAGCATTTTTGTTGCAGGCAATAGAGCCAGTCTTTGCTCCAATTTCTCTGGCATATTCTATAGCTCCAATTGAGTATGGTGTCCTTCCACTAGCTGCTATGCCAATTACAAAATCATTGCTTGTTAAATTTGCCTTTTTAAGGTCAGCTTTTGCGGCTTCTTTGGAATCTTCTGCATTTTCTATAGGGTTTCTTAGTGCATCATCGCCCCCTGCTATAAGACCTGTTACCATCTTTGGGTCTACTGAAAATGTAGGAACTGTTTCAGATGCATCCAAAACTCCTAGCCTACCACTTGTTCCAGCTCCCAAGTAAAATAATCTGCCACCGTTGGCAAATGTATTGATAAGTTCATCTACCAAAGCTTCGATTTGATCCATGGCATCTTTTACCTTGTAAGCTATCTTCTGGTCTTCAGTATTGATAATTTCCAAAATTTCTCTAGTTGATTTTAAATCCAAATCATAGCTTATAGGATTTCTATCTTCTGTCGAAGTCAACAATATCACCTCCTTTTATTAAATCCAAAATATCTATATAGGCCTCATCAACCCTGCCGATAAGGTTTCTATCATCACACAGACCTAGGTCTTTTTTTACAATTTCAACCTCTCCACCGTAGCGGCCTGACAAATTGTTCAAAACAACAAGATCTCCCCTCCTGATTGGCCTTGGCTTGTCTGGGCTTATATCCTTTTTCTCTCTTTCGTTTCTAATTATATAGTCACTAATGTCATTACGAACTTTTATTTTTGATAAATACTCATAATCATTTTCCCAAATAATAGGTAGGCTTATAATTCCAGCATTGATAAATTTTAATATATAATTTTTACTATATTCATCTACATCTTCGGCCAATATAAAGTCATCGACCTTGTATTTTCTTTTTAGTTTAACTAGGCTTAAGTATGGATTTTGATTCCTATCTTCTTCTAATGTAGGCAAGCCACGAAATACAGGGCCACGAAGATTTGTGTTCCCTTGGACGAAGGCCGCAAGTCTAATGCCAAAGGAATTTATAAGTTCATTTTGGCTTAGGAAATATTCTTGGGATAGGCCAGAAAATACTAGAGGGTAATAGTTATGAATTGCTATCATATTTGCCATATTTGCATCTGCTTTTGCCAAGTCTTCTAAAAACTTATAATTGACGGTAGAGGCGTTTATGGCTATTTGACACTTCTTTGAAAGACTAGCTATCTCTCTTGGACTAAATCCAAAATCCAGTCTAATAATCAAATTCTTATCTAGTAAATCTGGGTGGTCCTTTAGAGTTTGATTGTTGATATCCACACAAATTTTTATATCTTTGGCCACATCCAACAAGTCTAGAAACTTATCATAAGTTTCATCACTGGCAGGATAGTGCAAAGATGTAAATAATAAATCAAAACCCTTAAACTTTTCTATTTGTTTTTCAAAATCAGTTTCATTTTCAAAATATAAAGAAAATCCTAACATTTACTTATCCTTTAGTTTATTTGTCAACTCTTTAGAAGTTCTCATATTTTCGTTAACTTTTTCTGTGTTTGCAGCAACATAGCCATAATAAAGAATATCCGTTATTATTTGTGATGATAATCTTGAAGAAATAGCCCCATATCTCATTTCTCTTTCAATTTCTGGAATGAGCAAGAGTTCATTAGAATTATGAGCCAAGGTACTATTCAAAGACTTGCTTATACTTATAACTTTTGCTCCAACTTTTTTGGCATATTCTGAGGCAATTAAAATTTCTTTTGTTAGGCCAGAATAACTAATGGCTATTAGCAAATCTTCCTTGTCTATATTGGTAACTAGGGCAAGGTTTGTATGGGCATCTACTTGATAGAAAACTTTTTTGCCCGATCTTTGTAATTTGTAGGAAAAATCCTCACATATGAGCCCAGAACTTCCAACACCAGCAAGATAGATATTATTAGCCTTGTTAATATCATCTATAGATCTCTTAATGGCTTCAGTATCAATGAGGGCATAAGTTTTTTCTACAGTTGCTAAAACATTATTCTTACTTTTTGAAATAATATTTTCTATGCTTTCATTTTTTGATATGACCTCATCCAATAAGAATTCATTTTTTTCTTCAAGCGATTTTGCAACATCGATTTTAAAATCTATATATCCCTTGTAGCCTATCTTTTTGATAAATCTTATTATAGCTGATTGACTGGTATCAATGAGATCAGCTAGCTCTAAAGTATTATAGTTTACAATTTGTTCGGGATTATCTACTATATATTCACCTATTTTTTTATCAGAGGGGGTAAATTCATCCCATCTTTCTTTGATTTTTATTAAATAATCCATAGTACTCCTATAGAGAAAAGCTTTTCTTAAGGAAATTATATCTGTTTTAAATAATTATTTCAAGTTTTAAACCGTGATTTTAAATAATTATTTTATATATTCGATCACATCTAACAAGGAAGCTACTTCTCTATCTGCTGTAAAAGTTTTATCAAATGATGTGTCGTGAATGATTAGATAGTCTATGCCACTTGCCTTTGCTGCCAAGTACCCATTGTGAGAATCCTCTAGGATTAGTGCTCGACTTTTATCAACATTGGCTATCTCTGCAGCCTTTTCAAATATTTCTGGGTCAGGCTTACTGTTTTCAAAATCTTCACCAGATACTACAAAGTCAAAGTAGTCTCCTATATTTTCTTTTTTTATTAAATATAAGATCTTCTCTTTGTCAGAAGATGAAGCTATACATGCTCTTATTCCATTTGCCTTTAGGAATTCTAGCAATTCAACAAGGCCTTCTTTTTTTATAGAATCCTTGTAGTTTTTTAATCCTTCTTTCCTATAAGCATTAATTTCATCACGCAAATTCTTCGCTTTATCATAGTCACCCAAAATTTTGGCAAACTCATCTCTAACATTATCTTCATTCATACCAGCAATTCTGTTGCGTGTTGCTATGTCAAAGCAAAAATTGTACTTATCCTCAAAGGCCTTCCAAGATTTGTAATAGAAAATCTCAGTATCAAACATCAAGCCATCCATATCAAATATAATCAAATCGTATTTCATAAACTCTCCTTCTTTCCTGTCTGATATTTACCCAATCTACGTTATGGAATCCAAAGCTTAATATAAAAATCCCACAATAGATACTCTAGATTGTGGGATCTTCGTTAACGTAATATTATCTTTTATTGCAAGAACACATTAATATCCTAGAATTTTCTCTAGTTCTAATAACGCATCTTTTCCTTCTTTTTGAAGGATGAGTGACTCTTCTAAAAGTTTTTCAAGCTCACTTCTTACATTCTTAACTGTGTTTGGAGTATATTCAAATAACAATTTGATTGCTCGAGTATAAACTTCATTATCTTCAATAGCTTTTTTGAGATTATTATAAATATAATCAAGATCTGATCTATGATAGAAGCCTTCTTTCACGTATTTATATCCATGAGGTACATAAATTAAATCACTAGCAAGATCACTTGAATCATCTTTCTTACTTGGTTTATTTTCTTCTGAATGTGTTTTTTCACGTGATGAATTTAATTCAAGAGCTTCTTTGTAAAGATCATCGACTTCTTCTTTGGTCTTTGCTGCATCGATTCTTTTCGCAAAATCATCCTTTTCTTTACCTGTTAGATTATCTAGAGATTTTATCTTATCCAAGACATCTTTTTTGTATTTGCTATCTAGATCCGGTGTCTGTGGTTCAGATGGTTTATCTTTCGCCTTGGCAATAGCATCTATAAGTTCATTTCGCAAATTATTTATCTCATCTATTGTTGCACTTGGATTTGCCAATACATCTTTTGCTTTGGATACTGCGTTTTTAACATCTTCATCGTCGATATCCTTAGCACTGTCAGCAAGATCTGCTATAGATTTCTTTGCTTTGGCCAAATTTAGTTTATCTTTTGCATCAAGTAATTGATCTTGTTTATCAATAAGATTTTGATTAGCTTGGTCTTTCTTATCTTGAGCTTCTTTAAGATTTTGATCAGCTTTATTTTTTTCTGCTTGTGCATCATCCAAGTCTTTTTTAGCCTTAGCAGTATCTTCTTTTGCTTTTTCTAAAGCTTCTTTGGCATTTTTAGCTTCATCTTTTGCAGCTGCAAGCTTCTCTTTTGCTTTTGCCAAATCCTCAGGAGAAGTACTATTACCAGCTAATACTTTTTCTAATCTGTCTACTTCTGATTGAGCTTCTTTGACTTTCTTCTCGGCTTCTTTTTTATTTCTGTAAGCATCTTCTAATGCCTTTTGAGTTTTATCCAAATCAGCCTTGGACTCGTCAATCATATTTTTAACTTTATCAACCATATCTTCAGCATCTTTAAGATCAGCAGCAGCTTCTTCTAAGGCCTTTTGATCTTCAGCTAATTTTTCTATGGCTTCTTTCAAGTCTTTTTGTAGTTTTTCTTTTTCTGCCTTGATATTTTCTATATCATCAAAAGCTTTTTCAGCATCATCTAGTGCATTTAGTCTAGCCTCAGCCCTAGCTAGGTTTTCACTAGCCTTATATGAACGAGCTTCAGCATCATCAAGATCTTTTTGAGCTTTTTCTACTGGTTCATTTACCTTCTCTAATAAGCCCTTATAGTAATCAACCGTTTGCTTAAATCCTTCTATGTCCGATTCTTTCCAATATCCATTATCTTTGTCAATAAGATCCTGATAATATCTTATATTTTCTTCATACTTTTTCTTATCAAATTCTGCTTGATCGACTGCATTTTTATAGTCTTCTTGAGCTTTTTCCCAAGCTTCTAAAGCTTCTTCTGATTCGGCAAAGGCATCATCAATGGCTTTTTCGGCTTCTCCAAGTTTTTCTTCATAATTTTCTTTTGTTATATCACCATTTGCTATATCTTTTATAACATTTTTGCCTTCTTCAGACCCGTAGTATTCTTCAGATTTATCTGTCATCGTTCTAAATACTTCTTGCAAGGCCTTCGCTGTCTGATCTACTTTTTCTTCTTTAGCAGGCAAATCTTTAATTAATTGATCTATTTCTTCATTAAGAGAAGTGATTTTTTCCTTATTTCTTTCTTCTATTTCTCTTTGCTCTTTGTAGGCTTTTGCTTCATCTTCTTCACTTACAGAAGGGTCACCATTTTTTAATTTAGTATAAATCTCATGCCATTTTTCTGTAGCCTCTTTTGTTTCTTCTTCGAGTTTTTGACGCTCACTTTCTTTGGATAATATTTGACTTTTTGCATTATTTAAGTCAATGATTGCATCTGTATGATTTTGTGATTTCTCAATATAATCTTCTTCAACATTGCCCAAAGACTGATCCTTTTCCTTTAAATCAGCATCCTTTTTTGAGTCTGTATATTTAGCAGGATCTTTTTCATCTATTTTTTTGTTTAAATCTTCTATCTTAGCTTCACTATCAACTATATTTTTCTTAATCTCTTCTACTTGCTTGTCATGGTCTGACTTAACTTCTTCAAGATAATCATTTGCAGCTGCTAGAGCTTCCCAAGCATCTGAATAGTCTGCTGTTGCTTTTATAAAATTTGCTTCCGCTTGTTTTGCTTCTGCTTGTTTTTTAGCTTGATCTTCCTTTGCATCTGTAAACTCAGCTTTTGCAGCATCCAAGGCAGCTTGAGCTTCTCTTTGAGTATTTTGTTCTTCTAAGATATCTATTACTTCGTCGCTAGCTTCTGCCTGTTTATCTAAGGCTTCTTTAAGTTTGCGATTTGCTTCTTCTTCAGATTTTTTTGCAGCTTCATATTTTTCATTAGCATCGCTTAATTTACTATCAGCTTTCTCTTGGTCTGCCTTTGCTTGGTCAAGATCTTTTTTTGCAAGGTCTAAATCATCTTTTGCTTTTTCAACTTCTTTTTCTAGCCTATCAACTTCGCTTTGGGCCTTATCTACTTCACTGCTATCAACTTCAGAAGAATTATATACTGGTGGATTTTCTGATTGAGCTCTTGCACTTGAAGATGGTGCAAGAGTTAATAGCGCTAAGGCTAAGACAAGCGCCTTTGGAATTTTATTCTTTTTCACTACTTATTACTCCTATTTGTAATTTCTTAATATTCATAAGCAAGAGGAGCAGAAGACTGCTCCATATAGCTTATTTCAAATTTTTAAGGGCAAGTTTCAAATCTTCGATATTCTTTTTTAGTTCTTCATCGCTAACATCTGTTTTTCTAAGAAGTCTTTTTGCTGATGAAAGTCTAAGTTTTAAGTTTGTCACGCTCTGCCTACTATAGCCTGATTTTTTAAGCTCAGATTCTGCAGTTTCAACCAACGCTTCTAGTTCTTTTCTTAAATCACTTGGCTTTTTCTCAAGCTTGTCAAAGGCTTCTATTAAGTCTTTTGATATCTTATCAACATCTTCTTGGCTTACTTCGCTATCTTCAGCGATTTCTTTAGCCTTTGCTAAGACTTCTTCAAAAATCTTGTAGGATTCTTCCATGTATTGATTCTTATCAAGTTGATTATATTTTTCTAAAAGAGCTTTTAAGCTATCTTTGTTTGCCTTGATTTTTCTATCTTTTAAAGCTTTTTCTAGATTATCATAAGCCTTATCAACTTCTTCTTGGCTAACATTCTCATTAGATAGGACTTCATAAGCATTATTTAGGGCTTCTTCTAAAGCTTTTGCAGAAGATAGAGTCAAGGTGTTTCTATCGATAGAATTGGCCTCTTCATATAGCAAGTTTAATTTTTCCTTGTCCACTTCTTGAAGAATTTCCTTCTCTTCTAGGTTTTTATGAGCTTCTATTAATTTTTCGTATATGCTATCAACCTCTTCTTGGCTGGCATCTTCATTTTCTATAAGTTCCTTAGCCTTAGCAAGGATCTCTGTAAGAGCATTCATAGATTCCTCGCTATACTTATCTAAGCTAATTTCACCATTTGCTAGTGATTTATTTAGACTATCATAAAGTTTTATTAATTGATCTTTGTTAGCTTTTCTTTGTAAATTTTTCAATCCTTCATTTATATTTCTTAATGCAAGGTCTACTTCAACTTGGCTAGGATTTTCTTTTGCCAAAACTAATCTAGCTTCTTCAACCATATTATTAAGTTCATTGTAAGATGTTGACGTATAGTCTTCTTTTCCATATGTGAGCTCTTCATTTGCTATATCATAAGCTTTTTTAAGTTCACTAATATCAACAAGACCCTCTATAGCTTCTTCTAAGTTAGCTAACAATGTCTTTACAAGCTCATCTGTCAATGATACTGATTTTATTTGGTATTCACTTTCATTGATTGCTTCTTGTAGGCGTTGGTAGCTAGTTAGTGAGTAATTTTCACTGCTATATTTTTTAGCTTCTCCAATTTTGGCTATAAGTTCACTTGTATCGATTAGATTATCCTTACGAGCTATAACTTTTACTCTAACAACTTTTTCTCCATAGTTGCCATCTGTATCTGTGACATAGTATTTAACTTTGTATTCTCCAGGCTTTGATGTATCTATGGTTTTTGGATTTGAACTCACTTTGCTTGTTAGGTCATTGCCCTTATAATCTTTTGCACTTACTTGGTATAGCAAGTTTAATTTTTCGCCAAGATAAGCAGTTCTATCACTTGCTCTTATAATAGGCGACTTGTCAGGAGATTCTTGACTAGGATCTTCTTTTTTGACTTTAACTGTGATTTTTGTCTTATTGTCAGCTATATCACTCACAGTATATTCATAAGTTACTTCTTTTTCTTCACCTAGTTTTATAACATCATTTACTGATGCATTTGTTTCTTTAAGGGCAAAACCACTGGCTTCTGTAACTCCACTTGTATAAAGTTGTGTTTGACCTTTGTGTAGGACTACTTCTGGTCCATTATCTTTGACTACAAGGTTTAAGTTAACTTCATTATTTGTAGTTGTTATGCTTACAGTTTTATTGCCCTCATCATCAGTGCTTTCTTCTGTAAGCTCTGATGTTACTACAGATATTTCTGGTTTTGTTTTATCAACCCAGAATCTTCTAGTTAGTCCAAACTTGCGGTCATTTTTGTTATCGTAAGCTATGACTGGTATATCATAATATCCTTCTTCTAGGTCTAGGGATATTTCCACTGTGAATGTTTTTCCGTAGTGAACTTGTTCTTTTGTCTTTGGATGAATTACTTTTTGATATTCATTTACTTTAAATGGCAATTCTACACCATTAAATGTGACCTTATCTAGATTATCCCAACCAAACATTGTTATGTTAAATGGTACAGCTGAATTGTATCCATTTACAAGGCCTGGTGAATTGATAAACATGGTTAATTTGTCAGAAGGTTGGTCAATTCCGTCAGCTTCTTTGATTGTTAGAACTGTTTCTTCAGATTTTTGTCCATCTTTTACTGCATAGATATATACCTTATCGCCAATTTTTAGACCGTGTTCACTAAAGTTTATATCATATAGGGCAAATCTTCCATTGGCTTGAGATATAACTTTTGCAATTTCTTCTCTTTGGCTATTTTTGCCATCTTTTTCAAATACAACATCAGTAAATGGTAAAAATGCATCACCTTTTATTTCTGTTTGTTCAGCTAATAGCTCATTGCCGTCAACCAATGGTGCTTTCATCTTACCAGCAAGGACCTTAGCTGGATCTGATGTTAGATTTAGACCATCACGTGTAGCAGTTATGCTAATTTCATCTGACATTTTCACATCATTTTCTAAATCAATTTTGAATAATCCATCATCATCAGATTTACTTTCGCCGATTACTTTTCCATTTTGATAAGCTTTGATAGTCATATTTGCTTCATAAGCAAAACCTGTTATCTCTTTAGTAGTATCTCCACTAATAATAGGATTAATAATTGGCGGTAGAGGTTTTGATTTGTCTTCTCCTACTGGAAGAACGTATTTGATTTGACTACCTCCACTTACTAGAGCAAATACTTCATTAGCTTTATATTTCTTAGCAAGTTTACCGTCTATTATGCCATCCTTATCATCATCTTCAAATGACTCTAAGTTAAACCAATCTAGGGTAGGATTATCAGCTCCACCTTTGATTGGAACCAAAAATACATTGGCACCTGGCTTTACGTTTAGTCTTAGTATTCTGGTATTTTCATTAAAAGAATAAATACTTGTATCATCAGTAGGCCTTGGATCGGCTTGAATTTCATCTCTGATTACTGCTCCAGTAACAAGGTTATATGCCTTATCTATTAGTTGAACATTAATTATGTTATTTTCATAACCTTCATCTGGGATGGTAATTGTGTATTTGTATAGACCCTTTTCTTTATCAACCAAATCTCTAATAGTATTTAATTCATCAGAGCCTTGCCATAATTTAGTCTGTGGTTTTTCTGATTTCAGAGTTGCTGGATTTGATAGGATAACAGCATCTACACCAGAGATAGTATCATAGGCCTCAAAGGTAATCTGTCTTTTTTCTTTGTCATAAGCTAATCTTAGGTCGGCACCATTTATATCTTTATAGTATGGATCACTTGAACTAGCTACAGTTCTTCTAGATTTGAATTCTCCATTGATATCTTTTACTTGTGGGAAAGTATCATCTGTAGAAACTTCAAATCTTATCACTTGTGGCTTAGAATTAGGCATATAGTATGCCTTGGCTGTATAGTAAACACTTTTGCCTGCTTCTAGTGGCTTGCCAGAAATAGTGCCATCCCAGATTCCTTCTTCAAAGAATGTGTATGGTGCTTGTCCTGTAGCCATATTTGTAATTTTTCTGCCAGCTTCCGTTTGACCAAGGTTTTCTAAGACATTGCCATCTTTATCTTCGATAGTGTATTCTATCCTATCGAAATTACGTAATGGAGTTGTTCTTAAAACTAATCCTGAATTTCCATAACCCTTAACTTTTGTATTAACATAGCTTGGTGTATGATTTGTAGCTGGATATGTTATTTTGCCATCTTCTACATAACATAGATGGGTCGATGTAAACATTGGGTCGTTTGATTTATCATTGTCGTATAGATTTGTTATAGGTTCATCTAGGACATTTAACTCTTCGTAGTCTCCATAAAATCCTAAATATGGAACAGATAAATTAGCTTTTTTATCCTTTGAATCAAGGAAAACAAATCCTTCAACAAAGTTTTGTTCTTTAAGCTCACCACTTGCAATGGCTTCACTTAAATCAATTGTGACCCTAACTTCTTTTTTGCATAATTTCGGTACGATTACATCGCCACCACCAGAAACTTTGATTCCTTCGATATTTCTTGTTGTCTCAAGCAAGTATTCATATCCTTCAAATTCTTCTGTAGCATCTGTGAGTGCATTGGCGTGGATGTTAAAACGTCTATTTTGTTTTGATTTATTAAAGATTGTAAGATTAATTGTAATCTTATTATCTTTGAAACTGCCAACTTCTGCTTTAGCTTCACCAGATGATTTTTCAATTACATAAGTATCTGTGGAAGTTGCAGCATTTATATCCATAAGTCCTGATCCTTGTTGGCGAACTGCATAGTATTCACCATTAGGATTTTTAATAGGTTTTGATGTATTTAGTAGAAGAATTTTAGCAAGTCTTCCACGTTCCTCTTTGCTTATATTGCCAAAAAGGCTAGAATCATTTTTTATTCTTTGACCCACTAGAGCAAGTGCTCCTGCAACATGTGGTGTTGCCATTGATGTACCAGACATATTTACATAGGAATCATCGTTATCTGTTGAATATATGTCTCCACCTGGAGCTGATATTTCTGGTTTGATTCCTAGTTCTGGTGTTGGTCCAATAGATGAAAAGTCGGATATAAATCCTGCTTGTGGATGATTGAATGCTTTTACTTCATCTGGGAAAGTTAAACTAATACTAGCTAAGTTTTCAATAATCTTTAGACCGTCTGGGCGAGTAATCTGCAAAAATGGAATTTTTGCAATATCTCCACCTGCCATATTCATCAAAGTATCATCAGGTCTCTTGTTATTATAAATTATTACTGCTTTAGCTCCTCTTTCTTGAGCATTAGCAATAGTATCTGTAAATGTATTACCACGTTCGATTAGTAGAATCTTATCTTTGACATCTTTACCTTCAAATGAAGCGGCATCCCCAGGAGCCTTGGATTTATCACCCTTGTTTTCGGAATTCATCACCAAGATATCAGATACTTTGTAAGTTCCTGTAAGAACTTCCCATGGATTTGGGGCTTCATGAGCTGGTGAAATTTGAATTTCTCCCTCTTCATTATTAGTTTTATATTTTATAAATCTTCCTTGGATATGAGTGTTGTTTACAGAAGCTACTGAAATATCTCCTTGGTAAAGTGATGGAGAACCAACAACTGCTGTATCTACATTTTTGGCAAATGGATATGGAACTCCAGTTGTCAACGAATCTGCAAAATTAGCTAAACCGTCAATTATTGAGTGTTCATTACCAGCAGCAATTGCCACCTGCACTCCTGCATCACGAGCTTTAGTTATTGCCACATCCTCTAACGATCCATAAATATAGTTGCCAGCAGGTGAACCTAGTGACATATTTATTGAATCAGCGCGAAGTTTTACTGAATCATCTATAGCTTTTACATACACATCAGAGAAAGTGGTAGAATAAAGTGGATCATCTGAGAAAACTTTCATACCAAGAAGTTGTGCCTCTGGAGCTATACCTTTGATTTGTCCGTTTGCTCCTATAGTACCAGCAACGTGTTGACCGTGGTTACTTGTTTCAGACTTAATCTTATCAGTCTTGTCATAATAGTTGTAAGCATAAGGGAATTTATCTGTATAATATTTTCCCGGTAAATTATTTATCTTTGATATGAGTTCCACATCTGCCTTTTTAAGAGCTGTTTTGTTAGCATCTGTGATTTTAAAGTCTTTGTGGTTAATATCAAAACCAGAATCAAGAACAGCCACTACCATGCCTTGACCCTTGTAACCTAAATTCCAAGTAGTGTCGGCACCAACTTGTACACCTGATGAAGTCATATTTGGAAGGTCTTTTGGTCTATTGTATTCATTTACAATATAAACATTCTTGACTTCTTTAAGACTTTCTAGTTTTTCTAAATCTTTGCTATCTATATAAGTAGAAAAACCATTAATTACCGTAGTATATGAATAATCTGACTTCTTATTATCATCACCTGTATCATATGTTTTGATATCAGCTGAAAGAATCTTTTCTTTCAGCAGATCTTGCTCAGCTAAGATTCTTTTTTCATAAGTATTAATCTGTGATGTTGAAAGTTCTTTAACAGTTTTGCCCATAGCATTTGCCATATTAGCTATAGGCTCTTTGTTTAGTTCAATTACTACCCTTAGTTTCCCATTTGGGGAATGTTCTTTAGACGTGCCGTTATTATTATTAGAATAATTCTTAAGTGCACTTTCTAAACTAGTGACTTCCTTCGAGCTTAAATCATTATTAGATAATTCATTAGAAGAATGTGCCGCAAAGGCAGGCATAATATTAGATAAAATCATAACCATGCTAAGTAACAATGATAAAGCTCTTTGTTTGTGATTTTTCATTATAAATTCTCCTTTCCTACAATATGTTATGATTATAAAACAAATTTCATATTATTGCAACTAAATAGTACGCTAAAGCTTAAGATTAGAAGCATTATAATTTTTATATGCTTTTAATTAGGTATATTTATATATTAGATGAAATTAACCATAAATAAATTATTCCTTTAAACATAGCTAATAATCTAAATGTTGTTTGATATTGTAGTAAAGTTAACTAGATACTTTTGCAATATATTGCATATATAAAATTAAATGCATAAAATTTTGCAAATAAAAAAGCACCTTTGATTTACAAAGATGCTAGCTCTCTACTTTAAAATTGGCATTTTAGATTTGACATATTTTGACGCACAATTTCTTGGCATATAAGGCCGAGTTTGCGGTCTTATATGTAACAGAGATTTAATATTTTATTTTCAATAGATTATTAAACTAACTCTAAAATAGCCATTTCAGAGCCGTCACCTCTTCTTGGTCCTAGTTTAAGTACTCTTGTATATCCACCATTTCTTTCGGCATATTCTGGTGCGATTTCATCAAATAGTTTTTGTACTGTTGATGGTTTATATATATAGCTTGCTGCTTGACGTCTGGTGTGAAGAGTGTTTGTTTTGCCAAGTGTGATCATTTTTTCAGCTACTTTTTGTGTTTCTTTTGCACGTGTAACTGTTGTTTCAATTCTACCATTATCAAATAATGATGTCACTTGATTTCTTAGCATTGCGTTTCTGTGGTCACTTCTTCTGCCAAGTTTTCTTTTATTTGCCATTCTTACCTCCTATTCATCTTTTAGTGTAAGGCCCATGTCATGAACCTTATTTTTTACTTCTTCTAAAGATTTTTTACCAAAGTTTTTGATAGTTTTTAATTCTGCTTCAGATTTATCAACTATGTCACCTACTGTATCAAAGCCTGCTCTTTTGAGGCAGTTAAATGAACGTAAGGATAGGTCTAATTCTTCTATAGTTTTATTTAGGTTGCTATCGCTCACTTCTTCTTCAGTGATTTCTTCTTCTACTTCTTCACTTTGGTCTTCTTCTACAAAAGAAGCGTTTGGTAATTCTTTAAAGTAGTTAAAGTCATCTATTAGGATACCTGCTCCTTCTGCAAGGGCTTCTTGTGGAGTGATTGTTCCATTGGTCCAAACTTCGATTATAAGTTTGTCATAGTCTGTGATTTCTCCAACTCTGGTATTTTCTACATAATAGTTTACTTTTTCTACTGGTGTAAATGAAGAGTCGATTGCAATTGTTCCAATTGGATCTGATTCAGATTTGTTAAATTCTGATACTCTATATCCCTTACCGTTTGTAACTTCTAGTGAAATGAATAGTCTAGCTTTGTCATTTACTGTTGCTATATAATGGTCTGGGTTTGCGATTTCAATTGAAGCATCTTTGCTGATATCTTTAGCTGTTACAATCTTTGGTCCTTCGATTTCTAAAAATAATGTTACATCTTCATCAGAATGTTTTTTTACATCAAGACCCTTGATATTTAATATTATTTCAGGAACGTCTTCTACTACTCCATCGATAACTGAAAATTCATGAAGTACGCCTTCTATGAGTATTTTAGAGACGCTAGAACCAGGTAAGGATGATAATAACACCCTTCTCATACTGTTTCCAATGGTTGTACCATAGCCTCGTTCAAGTGGATATAAAGCAAATTTTCCGTAGTTATCTTCTTCGTTTATATCCAGAATTTCTATTTTTGTATCTAATTTTTCGATCATGGTATCTCCTTGAGTCTCAACTATTTTTATTTATTATTTAGAGTAGAACTCTACGATCATACGTTCTTCAACTGGAATATCAATATCTTCTCTTTCTGGGAATCTATTGATTGTAACTTTTAAGTTTTCTAAGTCAGAAGTCATCCAATCAACTACACCAAATGTAGCATTTACTTCTTTGATTGTTTTAAATAAAGTATTGCTTCTAGATTTTTCACGAACTTCTATTACATCGCCTACTTCTACTAAGTATGATGGGATGTCTACTTGTTTGCCATTTACTAGTAAGTGGCCGTGTGTTACGATTTGTCTTGCTTCACGTCTTGTTCTTGCAAGTCCTGATCTAAATGCTATATTATCTAATCTTCTTTCGCAAAGGATTATTAGTTGTTCACCTGTTTGTCCTTTGATTTTTGTAGCTTTATCGTAATATCCTCTAAATTGTTTTTCAGATACACCATAGATAAATTTAGCTTTTTGTTTTTCTCTTTGTTGCATACCGTAATCAGAAAGTTTGCCACGTCTTTGTGGTAATTGTCTTTTTGACTCGCCTGTATAACCTAAGTATGCTGGAGAAATTCCTAAAGCTCTTGCTCTTTTATATACTGGATCTTTTGATACTGCCATTATTTCTCCTTATTAAACTCTTCTTCTTTTTGGTGGTCTACATCCATTGTGTGGGATTGGAGTTACGTCTTTGATCATTGTAACTTCAAGGCCAGCTGCTTGTAAGCTTCTGATTGCTGATTCACGTCCAGAACCTGGTCCTTTAACGTACACTTCAACAGTTTTTAATCCTTGATCAATTGCTTTTTTTGCAGCTACTTCTGCAGCTTCTTGTGCAGCAAATGGTGTAGATTTTCTGCTTCCTCTAAATCCTAATTGTCCAGCTGAAGCCCAAGATAATGCATTACCTTGCATATCTGTTAGTGTTACCATTGTGTTGTTAAATGTTGAGTTAATGTGAGCTTGGCCACGTTCAACGTGTTTTTTAACTCTTCTTTTACGAGATGTTTTTGCTTTAGTTGCCATTTATTCTCCTTAACCCTTTCTGTTTTTTCTTGTTCTAGCGTTGTTTTTTGTGTTTTGTCCTCTTACTGGAAGACCTGCTTTGTGTCTTAATCCTCTGTATGAACCAACTTCACGTAATGCTCTTATGTTCATTGATGTCTCACGACGTAGGTCACCTTCGATTGTGTAGTGGTTTAGTTGTTCACGGATTTTACCTAATTCTTCTTCAGTAAGATCTTTCATTTTAGTATCAGGGTTGATTCCTGTGTTTTTTAGTATTTCGTTTGCAGTTGCACGTCCTATACCATAGATATAGGTAAGGCCAATTTCTGCTCTTTTTTCTCTTGGTAAGTCTATACCAGCTAATCTAGGCATTAAACCCTCCTAACCTTGTCTTTGTTTGTGTTTTGGATTTTCGCAAATTATCATAACTTTGCCGTTTCTTTTGATAATTTTGCATTTATCACACATTTTTTTAACTGATGCTCTAACTTTCATGTTATGCTCCTATCTGTTAAACTTATGCTTTATAGAATAGTCATAATCTTAGTTTGTAATCTTTCAGATTTTACACCCAAGATGATATCCTCTCGCAAAAGCTTCGCTTCTACTCGCTTAGTTCTCTGGATTCGCTCGATGCTTTGCATCTTCGCTTATCTCAGAGATGTAAAATCTTTCAGATTTTACACCCAAGATGATGGGACTATTTACGTCTCCAAGTAATGCGTCCTTGGCTTAAGTCGTATGGAGATAGTTCTACTGTTACTTTATCTCCTTCTAGTATTCTTATGCTGTTCATGCGGAGTTTGCCTGATATGTGGGCTTGTATTTCGTGTCCATTGTCTAGTTCTACTTTAAATATTGCATTTGGTAGAGCTTCTGTGACAACTCCTGTAACTTCTATAGCATCTTTTTTTGACATATATAGAACCTCCTTTAATTCTTCAACATGTCTTAAAAAATTTTACTTTTGCCTTAACTTAATAAGACATATCTTAGAAACTAATTAAAGATTCTAATGTAACTTTTGTTTTTACCATAAGTTAGTTAATTTCCCCTAACTTATCTTCGAATTCTTTGTATACAAGATCTGGTTTTTTGGTGCCATCAATACTCTTTAATATACCTTTATTTGTGTAATATTCAATGAGTACAGAGGTTTGTTTGTTGTATACATCGATTCTATTTTTAACAGTTTCAATTGTATCATCTGCTCTTTGGATTAACTTAGTTCCACATTTGTCGCAAACATCTTCTATTTTTGGTGGATTGTTTGTGATATGGTAGGTTGCTCCACATTTTGGGCAAGTTCTTCTTCCTGTTAGTCTTTGGATTAAGATTTCATCGTCTACATCAAAGTAGATTACCATATCTATCTTTTGATTTCTTTCTTCCATTCCATCATCCAAAGCTTTTGCTTGGCTTATGGTTCTTGGAAATCCATCAAATAGTATTATTGAGTCCTTGTGATCTTCACCAAGGCTATCGAATTTGTCCCACAATAAATCTATTGTTAGTTCATCTGGGACCAATTCTCCCTTATCCATGTAAGCTTTTGCTTTTAAACCAAGTTCAGTTTCATTTGAAATATTATATCTAAATATGTCTCCAGTTGATATTTGAACTGCTTGTTTGTTTTCAATGATTTTGCTTGAAAGTGTACCTTTACCAGCTCCTGGAGGCCCTAACAAAATTATATTCATCTTTTACCTATTTAAAAACCCTTTATATTGCTTCATAGTCATCATTGCTTCAAGTTGTTTGATTGTTTCGATTATTACACCTACTACGATTATTACTGATGATCCACCAAATGATATTGATAGTCCTAGTAATTTTGAAGCTATTGCTGGAATTATTGTTAGTAGGGCTAGTGCAATCGAACCAATGAATGTGATTCTTGTTGCAACTTTTCCTAAGTAGTCACTGGTTGGTTTACCAGGTCTAATTCCAGGTACGAAACCACCGTTTTGTTGAAGTTGTTTTGCATATTCTACAGTGTTAAATTGAATTTGATTGTAGAAGTAAGCAAATATTAATATTAGTGCAGATTGGATTACTAAGTATAGTATAAATCCAACTGTTGTATTTTGGAAGAAATTTGTTATTCCAGATTGACCACCATTTCCAAAGAATAAGGAAACAGTTGATGGTATTGCTAGTACTGCTGATGCAAATACTATTGGCATTACTCCGCCCATGTTTACTTTTACTGGGATGTGAGTAGATTGGCCACCATACATCTTACGTCCAACAACTCTTTTGGCGTATTGGACTGGAATCTTTCTTTCACCTTCTGATATTAATACTACGCTCATTACTATTAAGATTACTAGAATAACCATGATTACTATTGGTAAGTAACCTACTAGTCCATAGTGAACTTGGTCTTTCCAACGAGCGATAGTTTTTGGAAATGAAGCTATAATACCCATAAAGATTATTAAACTTGTACCATTTCCAAGTCCTTTTTCGGTAATTGTTTCACCCATCCATGTTACAAACATTGTGCCACCGATTAGGACAACATTCATAACAATCTTTTGAAATGCTGTTGCATTTGATAAGGCAGATCCATATAGACCATTAGTTACTGCTATTGCTTGGAATATAGCCAAGACAATTGTCATATATCTGGTATATTTTTGGATTTGCTTACGGCCTTGTTCTCCCTCACGTGTCAATTCTTCTAGTCTTGGTATTACAACTGTTAATAGCTGCATTACGATAGATGAAGTGATGTAAGGTTGTACACCTAGGGCAAAGATTGATAGGGTTGATAGGCCCCCACCTGTTAGCATGTTAAGATAATCAACTAATGTTCCTTCTACATTTGAATATGCATCACGAAGGGCTTGTGGATCTATAAATGGTATTGGAATATTGTTTCCAAGTCTATAGATTACAAGCATTAGGATTGTAAACCAAAACTTTTTCTTAATTTCTGGCTCTTTAGATGCTTTTTTTATTGTTTCTAGCATTGCTCACCTCGCAGATTATTCACTAACTTTATCGTTCTTAGATGGTTTTACCCATTTTTTAACTTCTATTTCTTCGAATGATCCGCCTGCTTGCTCAATTTTTTCTTTTGCACTTGCTGTAAACTTGTGAGCCTTAACGTTTAGTCTAACATTTAGCTCACCATCGCCAAGGATTTTAACTCCGTCTTTAGCTTTGTTTTTGTTTAATATTTTGTTTTCGAATAATAATTCTGGTGTTACGTCAGTACCATCTTCAAAGATGTTTAGGCTTTCAACATTGATGACTTCATATTGTTTTTTGTTGATGTTCCTAAATCCTCTTTTTGGAAGACGTCTGTATAGTGGCATTTGTCCACCTTCAAAACCTGGTCTTGTTCCTCCACCAGATCTTGAGTTTTGTCCATCTTGTCCACGTCCTGCGCGTGTACCATTACCTGAACCTGGACCTCTACCTTTTCTCTTTTTCTTTTTTAGTGGTTGGTTAGGTTGTAATTCATGTAATTTCATCTTACACTCCTAGTTTAATTCTTTTACTTCAAGCATAAATGGAATTTTGTTAATCATTCCTCTTACTGCTGGATTATCTTCTCTTACAACGCTTTGGCCGATCTTTCTAAGACCTAAGGCTTTAGCTGTTGCAATTTGATCATCTTTTCTGCCGATAAAAGATTTTTTAAGTTTGATTTCTAATTGTGCCATAGTCTTCTCCTTAATAATCGAATTCTTCTACCGGAATACCACGAAGTTTAGCTACATCTTCAACAGTCTTCATCTTAGCAAATGCGTCTAGACAAGCATTGATGATGTTTCTTGGGTTGTTTGATCCTAAGTTTTTAGCACGGATATCTTTGTAACCAGCAAGTTCGCATATAGCACGTACTGGACCACCTGCGATAACTCCAGTACCTTCTTTAGCTGGCATTAGTAATACATGTCCTGCGCCTTTTACTCCTTCGATTCTGTGAGGAGTTGTTGTTCCTACTAGTGGAACTCTTATCATGTGTTTTTTAGCATCTTCGCTTGCTTTTCTGATTGCTTCTGGTACTTCAGTAGCCTTACCTGTTCCTACTCCAACTACACCGTTAGAGTCTCCAACAACTACTAATGCAGCAAATCTCATGTTACGTCCACCTTTTACAGTTTTAGCAACTCTGTTGATTGATACTACTCTATCTTCGAGGTTTAGTTTTTCTACTTCACTTCTTAATAAATAATTCATCTAATAGCTCCTTAAAACTTAAGACCAGCACTACGAGCGCCTTCAGCTAAAGCTTTAACTTTACCGTGGTATAGGTTACCATTTCTGTCAAAGGCTACTTCGCTAATTCCTGCTTCAATAGCTTTTTTACCAATAGCTTCGCCTACTTTTGTTGCAGCTTCGATGTTAGATTTGCTTTCTAATCCGTCTGCTACATCTTCTTGTAAAGTATTAGCACTTACTAGTGTAACGCCGTTTACATCGTCAATTATTTGTGCATAGATGTTGGCATTTGATTTATATACTGATAGTCTTGGTCTTTCAGGAGTTCCGCTGATTTTTGCTCTAACTCTTTTTTTACGAGTTAAAAGTCTTTGTCTTTTATTATCTTTAGCCATTTATTATCTCCTACTTACCTGTCTTACCAACTTTACGTCTTACATGCTCGTTTTCATATCTGATACCCTTACCCTTGTATGGTTCAGGTTTTCTCCATTTTCTGATGTTTGCAGCATGTGAGCCTACTAATTGTTTATCTACACCTTTTACAACAATTGTTCTATCGTTTGGTACTTCTACTTCGATTCCTTCTGGATCAGCCATTGTTACTTGGTGAGAGAAACCTAGGTTCATTACAAGGTTGTTGCCTTGTTTTGCTGCCCTGTATCCTGTACCTTCGATTTGTAAAGTCTTGCTATAACCTTCAGTAACACCTGTTACCATGTTAGCAATTAGTGATCTAAATAAACCGTGGTCTATGTTTTGTTGTTTTGTATATTCTTCTGGAATATTTACAAGTATTTGATTGTCACTTTCAACAACTTCGATTGTTGTTGGGAATTTTTGAGCTAGTTTTCCTTTTGGTCCTTCAACTCTAATTTCTTGACCATCAATATCAACTGTTACTCCAGATGGTATATCGATTGGTTGTTTACCTATTCTTGACATATATTTCTCCTTACCATACGTAACAAATAACTTCGCCGCCTACATTTTCGTATCTAGCTGCTTTGTCAGTTAAAAGTCCTTTTGATGTTGAAATAATTGCTGTTCCAAGACCGTTTAATACCTTTGGTACTTCGTTTGCTTTTACATAAACACGAAGACCTGGTTTACTGATTCTTCTAAGTCCTGAGATTACTTTTTCACCGTTTTCTGTATATTTTAAATCTATTGTAAGAATTCCTTGTTTATTGTCTTCTTCTACGTTAAATCCGTTTATGAAGCCTTCATCAAGAAGAATTTGTGCAATAGCTTTCTTTTCATTAGAAGATGGTAAGCTAACTTGTTTATGATTAGCTTTGACTGCATTTCTAATTCTTGTTAGCATATCCGCAATTGGATCTGTCATCATAATATTTATCCTCCCTAATTACCAGCTTGATTTTCTTACTCCAGGAATCTTGCCTTCGTTTGCTAGTTCTCTAAAGCAAATACGGCAAATTCCATATTTTCTTAAATAACCATGTGGTCTACCACAAATTTTACATCTGTTATATTCTTGAGTTGAAAATTTATGTGGTCTTTTTTGTTTAGCTATCATTGACTTTTTAGCCATTTAGCGCTCCTTTATTTTGTAAATGGCATTCCCATTAGTTCTAAGAATGCTTTAGCTTCTTCATCTGTTTTAGCTGTAGTAACAATTGTAATATCCATACCGTGGATGAAATCAACATCATCGTATTTGATTTCTGGGAATATTAATTGTTCTTTGATTCCTAGTGAATAGTTTCCACGACCATCAAATGAGTTTGGATTGATACCTCTAAAGTCACGTACACGTGGTAGTGAGATTGAGATTAGCTTGTCTAGGAAATCATACATTTTTTCACGTCTTAGTGTTACTTTTGCTCCTATAGCTTGACCTTCTCTAAGTTTGAAGTTAGCTACTGATTTTTTAGCATGAGCTTCAATTGGTTGTTGACCAGTAATTAAAGCAAGTTCGTTTTTAACAGAATTTAGTAGGTTTTGGTTGTCTTTTGCTTCACCAACACCAACGTTTACTACTATTTTTTCTATTTTTGGAACTTCCATTACATTTTTGTAGTCAAATTTTTCAATTAATGCTTTTACTACTTCATTTTCGTATTTTTCTTTTAATCTGTTTGCCATAATATCTCCTAACTAGTCAAATTTCTCGTTTGTTTTATGGTTTACTCTGATTTTTTTACCATCTTCAAACACTTTGCTAGTTCTAACACCTTTTTTAAGTTCTTCTGAATAAAGTAGAACTTTTGAAGCATCAATTGGGCATTCTTTTTCGATTCTTCCACTTTCGCCACCAAGTTGAGTTGCTCTTTGGTGTTTGATTCTAATGTTAGCACCTTCGACTATTACTTTATTTTCTTTTGGGAAAGCTTTAAGTATTTCTCCAACATGACCCTTATCTTGGCCTGATATTATTTGAACTTTATCGCCTTTTTTAACGTGCATTTGTGCCTCCTATAAAACTTCTGGAGCAAGGGAGATGATTCTCATAAATCCCTCTCTTCTTAGTTCTCTGGTAACTGGTCCAAATATACGTGTTCCTACTGGTGATTTGTCATCTTTGATGATTACTGCTGCATTTTCGTCAAAGTTAATTTTTGATCCGTCAATTCTTTTTAGACCTCTTTTGCTTCTAACTATTACAGCTTTAACAATGTCACCTTTTTTTACCGCTCCGCCGGGTGTTGCACTTTTAACTGAACAAACTACAACATCTCCAATGTTAGCGTATCTTATACCTGTTCCACCTAGAACTTTAATTACTGATAATTCACGAGCTCCGGAGTTATCTGCAACTCTCATACGAGTTTCTTGTTGTATCATTATAATCTCCTTAATTAATTAAATAATTTCAGCAGCTTGTGCAATTCTAACAAGTCTCCATCTTTTTGTCTTTGATAGAGGACGAGTCTCCATAATTACGACTGTATCGCCTACTTTAGCTTCATTATTTTCATCATGAGCTTTGTATTTTTTACTTCTATTGATTCTTTTTTTGTAAACTGGGTGTGAGATTTTGTCCTCTACTAAAACTGTAATTGTTTTATCCATCGCATCGGAAACTACAACACCACGCTCTACTCTTCTACTATTTCTTTCCATGAAATTTAAGCCTCCCTATTTATATTAAGCTTTCTTTCAGTTTGAATTGTTTTAACTCTTGCGATGTCTTTTTTGACATTTCCAATTTCTGATGGATTTTCTAATTGGCCAGTTGCAAGTCTGAAACGAAGATTAAAAAGCTCACCTTGTAAATCATATAATTTTTTATCTAAATCTTGGTCTGATAAACTTCTGATTTCTTTTGCTTTCATTATTATTCCTCCGTACCTGTCACTTCAAGTCTCTTGATGAATTTTGTCTTAACAGGAAGTTTTTGTGCAGCAAGCCTCATAGCTTCTCTAGCAACCTCTTCGCTTACACCACTCATCTCAAATAGTACACGGCCTGGTTTTATAACTGCTACCCAATATTCTGGAGCACCTTTACCAGAACCCATTCTTACTTCTGCAGGTTTCTTAGAAACTGGTTTATCTGGGAATACATTGATCCAGATTTGACCGCCTCTTTTTATATATCTTGTCATCGCACGACGAGCAGCCTCGATTTGGTTAGCTGTCATCCAAGTAGCTTCTAGTGATTGTAAGCCGTATTCACCGTAAGCTAGTTGGTTTCCTTTTTGAGCTTTACCTTTCATTCTGCCTCTATGTTGTCTACGATATTTAACTCTTTTAGGCATTAACATAAGTTATCTCTCCTTATATAAATACTATCTGTTAGTATTTTCCTTGTTGTTTCTATTAGGACGTCTGTTATTATTTCTTCTTTTTTTGTTTCTGTTGTTTGGTTGATTTTTCATCTTTGGTTCACGAACAGCTTTTTCTCCTGGTAGGATTTCGCCTTTGTAAATCCAAACTTTACAACCAATTTTACCATATTCTGTATCTGCTTCTGCAAATCCATAATCAATGTCAGCTCTTAGTGTTTGAAGTGGAATTGTTCCTTCTGAATATCCTTCACTTCTAGCCATATCAGCTCCACCAAGACGTCCTGATACCATAGTTTTGATACCCTTAGCTCCCGCTCTCATTGTTCTTTGGATTGGTTGTTTCATAGCACGTCTAAATGCAACCCTGTTTTCAAGAGCAGATGCTATATTTTCTGCAACTAATTGAGCATTTAGGTCTTGATATCTGATTTCTTCTACGTTGATGATTGTTCTTTTACCTGGAGCAACTTTTTCGATTTTTTTCTTTAGTTCTTCGATTCCTGCTCCACCTTTACCTATAACCATTCCTGGTTTTCCAGCAAAGATTGTGATTTTAAGGTTATTTACAGCTCTTTCGATTTCGATATCTGCAATACCTGCATCATACATTTCTTTTTTGATTAATTTTCTGATGTTATAGTCTTCCACTAGTAGGTCTGAGAAGTCTTCTTTGTCCGCAAACCATTTTGAATCCCAGTCTTTAATAACACCAACTCTAAATCCCTTAGGGTTTACTTTTTGGCCCATTTTTTCCTCCTAGTCTTCTATATTAGTAAGAACCACACCAATGTGGCTGTTTCTCTTAAGTATTGGATAAGCTGCACCTTTAGCTTTTGGATGCCATCTTCTAAATGTTGGAGCATCGTTAGCAAATGCTTTTGATACTATTAGGTTTTCTCTATCTAAACCATTGTTGTTTTCAGCATTTGCAATAGCACTTTTTAGTACATCTTCAAGTAGTCTAGCGCCTTTTTTGTTTGTAAATCTTAGAATGTTTAGTGCTTCGTCTACTTGCTTACCTCTGATTTCTTTACAAATATAGTTAACTTTTAGAGGAGATATTCTTTGATATTTAGCTGTTGCTTTAACTTCCATTTCTATCTCCTAACGCATTTTCGCTTTTGCTTCAGTAGCTTTTTTAGCATGGCCTCTAAATGTTCTTGTTGGTACGAATTCACCTAATTTGTGTCCTACCATATCTTCTGTGATATAGATTGGCACGTGTTTTCTACCATCGTGAACTGCTATTGTGTGTTCTACAAATTCAGGGAATATTGTAGAACGTCTTGACCATGTTCTAATAACTTTTTTCTCATTTTTTTCATTTAATTCGTCAATTTTCTTCATTAAATGATCATCGACAAATGGTCCTTTTTTTAGTGATCTAGCCATTATATCCCCCTATTTTTCGTCTCTTCTTCTTACGATATATTGATTAGAAGCTTTTTTCTTATTACGTGTTTTAACACCGATAGCTTTTTGGCCCCATGGTGTCATTGGTGCTGGACGACCAACTGGTGTTCTACCTTCACCACCACCGTGTGGGTGATCTACTGGGTTCATTGCAGAACCACGAACGTGAGGTCTTCTTCCTAGGTATCTAGATTTACCAGCTTTACCAAGTCTTACTAATTCGTGTTCTTGGTTACCTACTGTACCAATTGTTGCCTTGCAGTTTAAGTGAATAAGTCTTGTTTCACCTGAAGGTAATCTTAGTGTTGCAAATTTACCTTCTTTAGCCATAAGTTGTGCTCCAACTCCGGCAGACCTTACAAGGATTCCGCCTTGACCTTGGCGTAATTCGATGTTGTGTACTGTTGTACCAACTGGGATATCTTTAAGTTCAAGTGCATTACCTGGTTTGATATCAGCTTCAGCTCCTGAAAGTACTTCATCTCCAACTTTAAGTCCTCTTGGAGCTAGGATATATCTTTTTTCACCATCAGCATAAGCAAGGAGTGCAATATTTGCAGATCTGTTTGGATCGTATTCAATTGTCTTTACTCTTGCTGGAATGCCATCTTTATTTCTCTTAAAGTCAATAATTCTATATTTTCTTTTTACTCCACCACCTCTAAATCTTACTGTGGTTCTACCTGTATTGTTTCTACCACCTTTAGATTTAAGGTCAGTTAGAAGTGATTTTTCTGGTTTGTTTGTAGTAATTTCTTCGAATGTAGAAACAGACATATTTCTATGGCCGTTTGAGGTTGGTTTTAATTTTCTTATAGGCATTTAAATCCTCCTTATAAACCTTCGAAGTATTCGATTTCTTGGCTATCATCTGTTAGTGTTACGATAGCTTTCTTCCAGTCTGCTCTTTTACCATAACCATATTTTGTTCTACCTTTTTTGCCTTCATAGTTCATGGTTCTAACTTTTTTGACTTTTACACCGTCAAATATAGCTTCGATAGCAGCTTTAATTTCTGGTTTGTTAGCATTTTTATCTACTTCAAAAGTGTATTTGTTTTCATCAAGCATTCCCATGCTTTTTTCTGTTATAATTGGTCTTTTGATTACTTCATAAGGTGATTTCATTAGATAAATACCTCCTCAAGTTTAGCAATAGCATCTTTTGTTATTACTAACTTGTTATGTCTTACAAGGTCATATACATTCACTAAGTTTGCAGGAGCTACATCTACGCCTTCGATATTTCTAAATGATCTATAAACTACATTGTCATTTTCAGCTGTAACAACATATGCTTTCTTACCAGCATCTATTGCATTTAGGATGTTTGCTGCTTCTTTAGTTTTAAATGTATCCATCTTTAATTCATCTAGTACTACTAGTTCATTTTCGTTAGCTTTGCTTGTTAGTACTGAATAAAGTGCTTTACGTCTAAGTTTCTTTGGAACGCTGTAGCTATAATCTCTTGGCTTTGGAGCGAACACAACACCACCACCTGTGTAGTGTGGAGCTCTTATAGAACCTTGACGAGCTCTACCTGTTCCCTTTTGTCTAAATGGTTTACGTCCACCACCACGTACTTCAGCACGTGTCTTAGCAGATTGTGTACCTTGTCTTTTATTTGCTAGTTGGTTTTTTACAACTTCGTAAACAGCTTGCTTGCTGATATTAGTTGCAAATAGAGTTTCGTTTAACTCGATTTCGCCAACATTTTCTCCTTTAATGTTTAAAACGTTAACTTTAGGCATTACTGTCCTCCTTAGTTTTGGCCTTTGACAGCTTGTTTAACTTCTACTACGCCGCCTTTAGGTCCTGGAACCGCACCTTTAACTAGGATGTATGAGTCGTCAGCACTAACCTTAACCACTTTTAGGTTTTGGATTGTTACGCGTTCATTTCCCATTTTTCCTGAACCTTTTCTACCCTTGAATACTCTAGCTGGATCTGAACCTGCTGCACGAGCACCGGCAACTCTGTGTGATTTAGAACCGTGAGATACCGGACCTCTACCATAGTTCCATCTTTTAATAGCACCTTGAGTTCCTTTACCCTTGCTTGTTGCAACAACGTCTACGATTTCGCCTTCTTCAAAGATATCAACACTTAGTGTGTCACCTGCTTTAAGTTCAACTGCTTCATTTCCGAAGTTGATTTCTTTAAGGTGTCTTTTGTAAGGTGCACCTGCTTTGTCAAAATGAGCTTTTTGTGGCTTTTTAACATTTTTTTCTTTTTTGTCTATGTAGCCGATTTGAGCTGCGTTGTAACCGTCGATTTCTTCTGTTTTAACTTGTACAACTACATTTTCTTCAGCTTTTAGAACAGTAACTGGAGTAATAACTCCATCTTCGTCGATGACTTGAGTCATGCCTACTTTTGTTGTAAATATACTCTTCATTCGAGTACCTCCTTAATTACAGCGGATTGAATATCCAATCATTCTAATTACAGTTATTATAACTTAATCTCGATATCAACACCTGCAGGTAAGTTTAATTTCTTAAGTGCATCAAGTGTTTTAGCATTTGGATTGATTATATCGATTAATCTTTTGTGTGTTCTTTGTTCAAACTGTTCTCTAGAGTCTTTGTATTTGTGAACCGCTCTTAAGATTGTAATCTTTTCTACTTCTGTTGGAAGTGGGATTGGTCCAGATACTTCTGCTCCGCTTCTTTTAACCGCTTCTACGATTTTCTCTGCTGAGCTATCGATAACTTCGTGATCGTAAGCTCTTAGTCTAATTCTGATCTTTTGTTGATTAGCCATTTTTCCTCTCTCTTTCTTTGCCACGCTTCCGGGCGTTTGATATTTTTTTGGAAAGCGCTTGAAATATATTTTCAAACTTGCTGGTCAAGAGTTCCCTTAGCTTGCGGCCTACAAACCAAGCAACATCTTGCTTCAAAGCACCATATAATAATACAACAAAAAACTTATAAAATCAAGCCTTAATTGGTATATTTTACATAATTTTAGAAATATTTATGATAATATCTAAAAATAAACGCTAACGCTTAATAATTAGCCTTTTGCCGGTTGCTTTTAAATATACTAGGGAATTCTTACTTGTCAAGGGAAAAATTAATGTTAAAATCTTATTAGCTTATATTATAATAAAGGAAAGAAAATAAGGAGTTTATATGAATTTTTTAGAACAATTTGCAATATTAATCGCAGCCCTCTTTGCCGGCAGCGTCTTAAAAGCAATATTACCCCTACCAATACCAGAAACAATTTATGGCATGATCATACTTTTTGTCTTGTTTTTGACCAAGATCCTAAAAACAACCGATGTCAAAAGAGCCTCAGAAACCATACTTGAAAATATGAGTTTTCTCTTTGTCCCAGCTGGCGTAGGTATCATAGAAAATTTTGACTTATTTAGGCAAAATTTCTTTGCTATGTTTGTTATCACTCTTATAACTGCTAGCATTGCCATGGTAGTTAGTATGAAGCTTGTATCAATTGTACAAAAAGGAAAATAAGATGTTTGCTAATTCGTATTTTGGAATAATATTATCATTTGTAGTCTTTGAGGCTAGCAAAAAAGTAAACAAGAAGATTAATAATGTGATTTTGAAAGCTATCTTTAACCCACTACTCCTATCCATAGTTACCATCTCCGCCATTCTATCATTGGCTGGCATATCCTATGCAGATTACAATATGGGAGGATCAATCATATCCTTTTTCATAGGACCTGCAACAGTAGCCCTAGTAGTTAGTCTTTATGAAAATATCGATATATTAAGAGAAAATTTCAAGGCAATAATGATTGGAATCATAGGTGGAAGTTTCATATCTATGTTTCTTACGGTTATACTTGCTAAAATTTTTGGAGTAGAATTTGTAATGACTGTAACCCTCTTGCCAAAGTCTGTAACAACAGCCATAGCCATAGGTTTATCTGAGGAATACGGTGGCATAGTAGCCCTAAGCGCTATAGCAGTTATAATTCGTGGAATTGTAGGCATCATAATAGCACCAATAATTATCAAAGTCTTCAAAATCACAGATCCAGTCGCCCAAGGAGTTGGCATAGGCACTGTAGCCCACGCCCTAGGAACAACCAAAGCCCGCGATATGGGAGAAGTCCAAGGCGCCATGAGCGGCCTATCAATAGCTGTAGCAGGCATTGTAACAGTAATCCTAATGCCTCTAATGGTCTTTATCACAAACATAATAAGCTAAAAACCTGCAAGAAAGGAGTCCTTGCAGGCTTTTTATTAGTCTAATACTATATTGTTGTAGGTTTTTTCTGTTAGCTTGAAAGTCACTAAGTAAAAAACTATATAAGCTACAAATACCCAAATTAAGCACATTAAGTAGAGATTTTGATTATTTAAACTCAACATTTGTAAAAATTTAGTTATGATAGGAATAGCAAAAAGTGAATGGGCGAAAGCAAATATTAGTGGCAAGAAAAATACCAAGCCCATTTGCTTTGATATAGATTTTTTTGCTTCCTTATCAGTCATACCAAGCTGTCTCATAGTTTTAAACCTTGCCTTATCTTCTAATCCCTCTGAAAGTTGCTTGTAGTAAATTGCAAGAACTGTCGATACCAAAAATCCTAGGCCTAGGATTATCCCCACAAAGAATATTCCAGCATAAACTGCTAGAAGATCATTTCTTTCAACTTGGCTATCTTGCAAAGAAAACCAATCATTATCCATATTATCTTTTAGTTCATCCCATATTTTATCTCTTAAATTCGGATCATAATTTCCATCTACATCAAAGTTCACATTATTTACAGTCTCATAGCCACCACCATACCAGTCAGGTGTAAAACTACGTACAACTTTTTCAAAGATTTTAGCATCCTTAAAGATAAGCTGGTCTTTGTCATTGATTGATAAATCAGCTATGGATATAGGAGTAGGATATTTTTCTGCCAATTCTTTTTTTATCTTTAGATCCATGCCCTCTATTTTTTCTATTTGTCTTTTGTCATTACTTTGTAAAAAGATAACATCATTGTCTTTAAAGTCATAAGCAGAATGGTGATCTAGGACAAAATATACCACATCAATCTGGCTGCCATCTTGAGATTGGTCATCTGTAATTTTCTTTTTTATGCTTGTTCCATCCCTATCGACTGGAAGTACTGCACTCTCGTAGGTCCAAATATGTCCGGTTTTATTATTATCTTTTAAAACCTTGACTACTTCATCCCTAAACAAATCAATGTCATTGGTATTTGGAAATGACAATTTATAGTCAGTTGCAAACATTTGTTCTTGGACTTCACTTGTTGCAAAGTAAAGGGAGAAGCCAGATGTTAAGACAATAATTACCATGGTAGATAGTATAGCAATGCTGGCAAGGGTTTTGGCACTATTTCTTACCCTATAGATAAGGCCTGAAACTGCTGTAAAATTAGATTTTTTATAATAAAAGTTCTTCTTTTGTTGGAGAAGCTTCAGTACACCTGATACTATAACTGAAAATGCTGCATAGGTTCCTACAATTACTAGCACTACAGCAAGGAAAAATAGTTTGAAAGCATCCATAGGATTTTGTGTTGTAAGGCTTATAAAATATCCTGCCCCTATACACAAAATTCCAAAGATACCTGTAGCTATCGGATATTTCGGAGTTTTTTGCCCAGATTTTGCTTGGTATCTAAAAGACATAGGGCTAAAGTTTCTACTTTTAAATATTTGCCTAGCTAGTAATAAGGCAAATATTAGAAAAAATATAAGGGCTGTGAGTAGGAGGGGTTGGATTGTAGGAAATATCCCAGTTTCTAAAACATTCATATCTATCTCTAGCATTTGCAAAAACCCAGCAAAGACTAGTTTATATATAAGAGCTGAAATTATAGTTCCGATAATTATAGACTTTATATATAAGTTGATTAGCTCGTAAATATAGATTTTTACCAAATGCTTTTTTTCCATACCCAGGGTCAAGTACAGGGCAGATTCTTCAGCCTTGTTTTTCTGAATGAAATTGTAATTGGTCAAAATTGTTAATAGTGCAAATATCAACAATATTACAGAACCCAAATTCATAAGAGTTCTTATGGTTGTTTGTCCAAAAAAGTTTCTTGTCAATGGATCCGCACTTATTGATAGGCATATATTTATTAATACTATAAAAAATAGTGTTGTGCCTACAAATGGTATATAAAGTTTTTTATGTCTTTTTATCCCATCTATTGCTAGTCTGTGATATAGGGAATTCATCTTATATCACCTCTTTGGAGCATTTGCATGGTGTCAGATATCTTCTGGCTCATCTCATAGTCAGTAAATCCAGAGTTATAAAGTTCGTGGAAAATCTTTCCGTCTTTGATAAACAAAACTCTCCTTGCTCCTGAGGCCGCTTGGATGGAGTGGGTTACCATTATTACAGTTTGACCATTTTCATTTAATTCTTTGAAAACTTCCATCAATTCCCTAGAAGAGTTAGAGTCCAAAGCACCTGTTGGCTCGTCAGCTAGGAGCAATTTAGGATTGGTAATGAGAGCCCTTGCCACAGCACAGCGTTGCTTTTGGCCACCAGAAACTTCATAAGGATATTTATTTAATAGTTGGTCTATCCTTAGGGGTTTGACTACGCTCATTAGCTTCTCATCAAAAGTTTTGGGATCATCTTCTGCAAGTATTAGAGGCAAGAGGATATTTTCCTTTAAGGTTAGGGTGTCCAAAAGATTGAAATCTTGGAAAACAAAACCTAGGTGGTCACGTCTAAACTTTGATATTTCTGCATCCGCTATGGAAGAAAGATCCTTACCCTCTAATATTATTTTTCCCTTGCTTGGCTTATCCAAGAGAGCTAATAGGTTAAGCAAGGTAGTCTTGCCGGAACCGGATTCTCCCATGATTGCAATATATTCTCCCTCTTCTACCGAAAAGTTCACATTGTTAAGGGCGTGAACTTGGTTTGTAGATAATCTTGACTTATATATTTTTTCTAAATTTGATACTTTTAATAACATATTTTCACTTTCCTTTCTTATCTTTTCTCTATATTACAACAGAAAAAAGAAAAAATCCTTGCATTAAAATAACACTTATAGGCTTAATGTGACAATATGTTAGTTTAGGGCATTTTTTAGATCAAATATGACTTTCGTTCCCTGGCCAAGCTTTGATTCTATAGATACATCTATAGACAAATTTTCACAAGCACTTTTTACCAAACTTAGGCCGATACCTGTAGATTTCTTGTAAATTCTGCCATTGTAACCGGTATATGACTTGTCAAAAACCCTAGGCAGGTCTTCCTCTCTGATTCCTATGCCCGTATCTTCTATGATGAGTTTCAGACCCTCCATATAAAAAGAAATTGTCCCAGCTTGGGTGTACTTGTTTGAATTTGATAAAATCTGATCTAAGATAAAGGCAAACCATTTTTTATCCGTTGTAAGCATAAGACCTGTTGGCTTAAAGTCTACCTTGTTTTTCTTTCTTATGAAGACTTTAGAATATTTTTTGATAGATGAACTTATAAGCTCATCAAGTGAGGCTTCCTCAAAGACAAAGTCTGTAGAAAGGGACTCAAGGCGGGTGTAGGATAGGAGAGTTTCTATATATTCTTCTATAGCAAAAAGCTCAGCTTTGGCCGCATGATCATCTATGGGGTGGTCATTTAGTATCAAGTCCAGAGAAAAAAGTGGAGTTTTGATTTGATGGGCCCACATGCTTACATAGTCCTTGAAAAGTCTCATCTTATCTTCAAAAGAATTTTCCATGTCCTTATTTTTCTCATAGATAGTCATGATGTTGTTATAAATTTTGCTTTCTTTTATTAAAAAATTTGGTTTAGATGAAAAGTCATTGGTCCACATAGTTATTTCCTTATAGGCTTTCCTAAATTTTATATAAGAAATTACAAGACTTAACACAAAGAAAAACGTTGCTAATATCAAGATATAATAAATATAGTTTCTGTCTATACCAAAGGATATGCTAAAGAGCATTAGGACAAAAAAGATTATGAAAATCACCAGGCTATGGGCCTTAATTCTAATAAATTTAGACATCTCTTTCAATGTAATAACCCACCTTTTTCTTTGTCTTTATCAAATCGCTAAGTCCTATGTCTTCCAGTTTTTTCCTAAGTCTCATTATATTGACAGTCAAAGTATTATCGTCAATAAATTCGTCTGTTTGCCAGATCTTGTCCATTATTTCTTCCCTCTTGTAGACTTTTTCTGGATATTCGAACATCATCTCAAGAATCAAATATTCATTTTTTGATAGGGACAAATCCTTGCCAGCAAAAGTTAATACCATCCTATTTCTGTCTATTTCTATATCTTTATAGGAAAGCTTGCTAACAGTTTCGCTGTATTGGTAGGAGCGTCTCAAAACTGCTTTTATCTTTGCAAGGAGCAAGTCCAAGTCAAAGGGCTTGGTAATGTAATCATCAGCCCCCATATTTATAGCCATAATCTTGTTTAGATTTTCATCTGCAGAAGAAATGAAAATTATTGGCACATTTGATGAAGACCTGATTTTCTCACACCAATAATATCCATTAAAAAATGGCAGGGACACATCAAGTAAGACCAAGTCCGGATTGATTTCAAGGAAATTTTCGTACACAGAAGAAAAGTCATCTGGTGAAAATACTTCATAAGACCATGATTTCAAAAATTTCCCCAAAGACTTTAATATAACTTCGTCATCTTCAACTATATAAATTCTAACCATAAAAACCTACTTTCTACTATAATTATAAGGCAAAATCAGCAAAATAAAACCGCCAGGAAGGCGGCGCATTTTATCTTTCTTTTATTTTTTCTTTTATCTCAGAGATATCATAGCCCCTATCTTCCAAGTCACGGATTAGATTTGGAAAGGCCTTGAGAATTCTCCTCTCACTTTTCTTTTCAAAAATCGCTTTAAATTCGGCGCTTCTTTGGTCGAACTCTTTGCGTTTTTCACTTGTTAATTCAGCTGTTTCTATGCCCCTATCAGCAATTCTTTCGCCAATTTCGCTAGTAAGCTCACCAAGTTTTTCTGATGATCTTTCGATCTGTTTGAATTTCTTGTTGATTCCTATAATTGTATTGAAGCTTGCTGTAGTATCTATAGCAAAAAGAATAGCAACTATAATATTTATAGTAAGTGTTAGCTTGTAAGGCATAGCAAAGACCATAGATCTAATCATTGGGTGGATGGCTTCGTATAGGATAAAGCAAAGGGCTCCCCATAGTAAGGAATACTCCGCACAAATATGTCCACCAATGTTAAATTTCTTGTCCGAATAGTCCCACCATTTCTTATGAAATATCTTCTCTAGGATAAATCCAGTTATCAATTCTATAATTGATGCAATTATCATTGAAGCGAAAAATAGAAATATTTTATTCTCCGTATCGACCATGTTTAGGAGCAATATTATAGAAACGGCAGCAAAACCATAGATTGGGCACCAGGGACCATTCAAAACCCCGCAGTTGATGTATTTTCCAGCCCTTATCCCATTGTAGGAAACTTCCAAGACCCATCCTACTATGGCATAGATGAAAAAATATATTATATAAACTTTAGTCATATGACCACCTCAAAATCATTTGTGCTTCTTCTTTTTGATGATATCAATCCTATTCCATTTCTCTTCCAAGTCTTCTGATAGGTTAGGGAAAGCACGTAGGATTCTCTTTTCTCCAAATTTGTCAAAAAATTCTTTAAATTCAGCACTTCTTTGGTCAAATTCTTTGCCTATCTTAGAATTTTCAAGTTCCTTTTTCCTGTCTAAAGCAACAAAGGTCCTATCTGCAACTTTTTGGCCGATTTCATCTGACATTTTTCTGATATCTTTGGATTGGTCTTCTATCATCTTGAACTTCTCACTTAAGCCCATCAAGGTTATAACTGTAGCTATCAAATCAACTACAAAGATCAATCCCATTATTACATTTATCGGTATTATTATCTTTATTGGCATAAGATGTAGAGCTTTTCTAAGCATGGGATGGATGGCTTCATAGAGGATATAGCAAACTGCTCCCCAGATTAGGGAAAACTCAGCACATATATAACCACCAAGGTTAAACTTATTAGATCTGTAATCCCACCATCTCTTATGGAAGATTTTTTCCAAGATATAGCCTGTGATTAATTCTAAGGCACTAGCTACAATCGCCGACATAAAAAATATGTACAACTTGTTAGAATTGCCCAAATCTCCCAATATTAAAACAACAGCCAAAGCTCCAAATCCATATATTGGGCAATAAGGACCGTTTAGAAAGCCCCTATTAATAAATTTGCCCTGACTAATCACATGGAAAGAAACTTCCAAGATCCACCCAATTACTGCATAAATAAAAAAACAACTTATGTAATATTGCATGATTATTCCTTATAAAAATAAGCTCCCAAGAAAAATATCTCAGAAGCTCATTTACAAAACTTATTTTATACCTTCAACAACTTTCACAGATTCCTCTTTTTCAAGAGTAGATCTGGTGTAGATTTCGTTTTGGCCATCTTTAATAAAGATGTAGTTAAATGATCCATCATCCCAGTATTTGCCAGTGTTTTCACCAATGGTGATATCTTCTGCATCTTCTGGAACACTTACAAGTCCTGCCATTCTCTCTTCATTATTTGAGATTTGAACGGTGATTTTTTGGGCTGGATTTTTTGGAGCACCGTATTCTACAGTACGCAAATCATTTTTTTCATCTTTGAAGTTTTCACCAAAACCTTCTGGTAGGTATGAAAATTCTAGGTCATAGATGCCTTTTTCGCCTGAATCCTTGCTGTCAATCTCATTTGCTGGATCTGGCTCTACGGCTAGGTCTCCATCTTCCTTAGCTTCTTTTACTTCTTCACTTGCCTCTTGAGCTGGTTTTTCTTCTGTAGTTTCTGCCTTATTGCCACATGCAGCTAGTGGTGTTGCTAAAGCCAAAATTAATGCTAGTCTTAAATATCTCTTATTCTTCATCTTATCTCCTTAAAATATTACAGTGTTAATTATACTACAATACTTAAGAAAATTAAAAATTATTTGTTATTATTCTTCTCAATCTTTTTTAGATGTGCCTTTGCCTTATCCAAGAACTCTTCCATAACCTTTATCCTTGCGTAAGGCTTATCGTTGCCCTCAACTATTATCCAAGGTGCAAAGTCAAAATCAGTGCGGTAGAGCATCTCATCCATAGCTTCAATATATTGGCCCCATTTATTGCGATTGCGCCAATCTTCATCTGTTATCTTATAATTTTTGTCTGGATTATTAACCCTATCCATGAATCTTTGGTATTGTTCATCCTTATCTATAACCACAAAAAATTTCATTACCAAAGTTCCGTGATTTGCAATCTCTTTTTCAAATTCCTTAATCTCATCGTAGGACCTTGACCATTGTCTGGTAGTAGCAAATCCTTCCACTCTTTCTACCATAACTCTGCCATACCAAGACCTAGAGAAAATTCCCACATAGCCATCTTCAGGAAGTTTATCATAAAATCTCCACAAATAATGGTGGTCAAGCTCTTCCTTGCTTGGAGCTGAGATTGCATGGACTGTGTATAGTCTTGGGTCAACCTTTTTTACAAGTCTTTCTATAGCCCCATCTTTGCCTGCTGCATCCACACCTTCAAAGACAAGAACTGTGGATATTCCAGCTTCATAAAGCTCAAATATTACATCTCTAACTTCTTTTTGGAGCTTATCCTTTTTCTCTTTGTATTCGTCTTTGGATATGCTCTTATCTAGGTCCAATTTTTCAATAATAGAGTTTTGATCTTCGATAAATCTTTCGGTATTTTCATCATCTCTTTTCTGTGTAGATACTCTCTCTATGCCAATAGTTAGCATCTCAAGCATTTGGTAGAGCATAATTTTTGAAGCTTTTTTCAAGTCATCGCTATCAATTATAGTCCAAGGACTAAAGTCAAAGTTTGTCTTCTCCAATACATTTTCAAAGTGTTTTTTATATTTTTTATAATTTTTATTCTGCTCAATATCAGACTTAGTTAGATAGAAACTCTTTTGCTTGCTATCCTTCATTTGATCTATTCGATTTTTTTGCTCTTTTTCGCTCACATTTAAGAAAAACTTGATAATGATAGTCTCATCATCGTAGAGCATTCTTTCTATTTTTTCTAAGGATTGGATTTGCTTTTCCAAGTCCTTTTCGCTAATTTTTATATCGTCAAATAGCTTATAGTAAAATGACCTATCAAATATTTTAACATGACCCTTTTTTGGGGTATTAGTAAAAAATCTCTTTGCAAAAGGAAACTTTTTGTCGTATTCTTCGTCTTTTTCAAAAACTTCTACATCAAAATACTTAGGGTTCAATTCCTCACTTAGGTCATTGATTACATGACCCTTGCCGGCAGATTCAAAACCATCTACCATAACTAAGACAGGAATCTCCAAGTTTTCACAAATTCTCATCAGCCTTGCAAGGCGTTTTTGCAAATCTGACTTACTAATATCATCGTATTCATATGTTTTACTTAAATCCATAGCACTCTCCTTATAGTCACTAATACCCTTTTTTATATGATATCAGCCATTTGTGATAGATTTGTAATTTTGATTGTCTTATCTTTGATCTCTATCAAGCCATCATCGACCATATTTGAAAGTTCACGAGAAAGGGAAGGCCTTGTAGTGGCTAGGATATCTGCCCACTCTTCCCTAGAAAGATTTATCTTTACTAGAGAGTTTTCTTGATTTAACAATAGATACTTGCTTATTTTTTGGCGGAGGCTAGCCTGGGACGTGATTTGATTTGTCCTCGACAGTTCTAGGCATTTTCTTGAAAGCATATCTATATATGACTTCAAAAATTCTTCTGATCCAAAGGAGAAAATAGATGCAAAATCGTGGATTATAAGTATTTTGCTAGCTACTTCTGCTTGGGCAGAAAAGTCAAAGCCTTCTTTGAGATATGAGTAGACTTCCCCAAAAACTCCTGGTTTTTGAATCTTTTTTATGATAAATCTCTTGCCATTAGGATCAATTTTATAAACCAAAATACTACCTTCTATAAGATAATAGGCATCTCCTGTAACATCTCCCACCCTAAAGATGTGGTCTTCTTTTTGGTATGTCTTTTCTTCTATCATATTTTTTTCTTCTATTAATTTGATATCCTGGTCAGTTAAATTTTTAAACATTGAAATTTGTCTTAAATCCATAATTCACCTCGTCTTTATTATAAAAAATAGATGATGTTTTTACAAATTTTGTTCTACTCTTGCCATAGAAAGAATTTTCTTTAAATATTGTAGAAATTAAACTAAAATAACTTGAAATTTCCTTATCAACCTCATATACTATATTTATAGATATTTTTATCTTAAATTTTTTTATTGTATTAGTTATGTTTTATATAATATATTAAGTATAGTCTTAGTATAGGAAAGGATTAAAATATGGAGGAAACATTAAAAGATAAAACTACTAAGCTAGCTTTTTCAAAATCTATTGATATAGCACTAAAAAAGATAAAAAAAGATCCAGTAAGAGGTATGGAAGATATCACCGATATAATGGATAAGTACATAATGCCAAAAGATGCTGAGGAAAATAGTGCCAAGCACGCTCTTGACAGAATCAGAGGAGAATTTTCCGATCCGACATCAAAATGGGCCTCTTTTGCAGAAGATATAGTAAATGACATTGACGATAATGTCCTAAAACAGTTTATAATGACAGTAGCCTACAACGCTGTCTATAAGGGTAACTCCAAGAGAAATCAATTGCAAAAAGAATATAATTGCAATATCCCTTGGACAATATTATTTGATCCAACCTCAGCTTGTAACCTTGCTTGTACTGGTTGCTGGGCTGCCGAATACGGCCACAAAAACAATCTTTCTTATGAAGAAATGCAAAGTATAGTAAGACAAGGTAATGAAATGGGCTCATATTTCTTCTTGCTAACAGGTGGAGAACCTCTAGTAAGAAAAAAAGATATTATAAAATTGGCCAATGAATTTAATGATTCTGCCTTTCATATCTTCACAAACGGCACACTAATTGACGATGAATTTTGCGAGGAAGTTGCTAAAGCTGGCAATATTTCCTTTGCCCTATCTGTAGAGGGAACAGAAGAATCTACCGACTTTAGAAGGGGTGATGGAGTTTATAGCAAGGTTATTAACGCTATGGAAACTCTTAAAAAACACAAGCTTCTCTACGGTGTTTCTGTTTGCTACACATCAAAGAACTACTTACAGGTTACTTCAGATGAATTTATAGCAAATATGATAGATCATGGTTGTAAACTGGCTTGGTTTTTCCATTACATGCCTGTTGGCAATGATGCTGATGTATCACTTTTACCAAGTCCAGACCAAAGAAAATATATTTTAAAGAGAATTAGAGAGATTAGATCTGGATCTAGTCCTCACAAGATATACGCCATAGATTTCCAAAATGATGGTGAATTTATAAACGGTTGTATAGCCGGTGGTAAAAACTACCTACATATTAATTCTCAAGGGGATATGGAGCCTTGCGTATTTATCCACTATTCAGATTCAAATATTAGGGATAATACTATCCTAGAAGCTTTGCAAGCTCCACTATTTATGGCCTACCATGACAATCAACCATTTAATGACAATATGTTTAAACCATGTCCAATGCTTGAAAATGCAGGCAAACTTACAAAAATGGTCAATGAGACACATGCACACTCTACTGATTTAATATCTCCAGAAGATCCAAAAGATCTAGAAGGCAAATGTGCACCATATGCAAAAGAATGGAACAAGACAGCAGATGATATGTGGGAAATAAGAAAAGAAGAAAGAACAATAAAAAATTAAGGTAAAAACAAGAAAAGCTCAGACCTAATTTCCTAGGACTGAGCTTATTAATTTGCATTTATTTTCTAAATTTCTTCTTCCTTATAAACATAGGCTGGGTTGTTGCCCCTGCCTGGAACTCTCTTTAGTAATCCTGTAACCATAAGGGCTATTGCTCCATCTCCTGTGACGTTGCAAGCTGTACCAAATGAATCTTGAAGGGCAAATATTGAAAGCATGAGCGCTGTACCTGTATCATCAAAACCTAGAACAGAAATAATTAGTCCAAGAGAAGCCATAACTGTACCACCTGGTACTCCTGGTGCGCCTATAGCAAATATTCCCAATAGAATAACAAATAGTATCATGGAGCTTAATTCTGGAAGTTTACCATAAAGAATTTGTGATACAACCATTACAAAGAATGTTTCTGTAAGTACTGATCCACATAAGTGGGTATTTGAACAAAGTGGTATAACAAAGTCTCTTATCTTAGGATCGAGGGTCTTAGCCTTTGCTGCTGATTTTAGGGCAACTGATAGGGTTGCAGCTGAAGACATTGTTCCAAGTGCTGTCAAATATGCAGGACCGTAGTTTCTGAGTACTTCCATTGGATTTGTCTTTGAAATAGCTCCACCTATTAGGTATAGCAAGGCAAGCCATATGTAATGCATGATAATTACGATAAATATAATCTTTATAAATACTGGTAATTGCTTATTTATCACTCCTGTGTATGAAAGTTCAGCAAAGGTTGTAAATATATATAGAGGTAATACTTTGATTATTACTTTATTTACTACTTCCAAAGTAATGTTATTGGATTCTTTTAATAATTTATTCCAAGTTTCTGACTTTGACCATACTACTCCAAGACCTAGGATAACTGATGTTACTAAAGCTGTCATTACTGGCATTAGTGGATCTATGCTAAGTTCAAAGATTGACTCTGGAATTTGTTTTTGCTCTGCAAGCTCTGATGCTATATGTAGGTTTGGAATCACAGACCTACCAACAACTAGTGAGAACAAGGCTGCACCAACAGATGATATGTAGCAAATGATTAGGGTTATAGTTAACACCCTGCCTGCTTCTTCACTTAGAGAAACTATGGCAGGTGTTATGAATCCCAAAATTATGATTGGTACTGCATAAAAGATCAATTGACCCAAAACTGCTTTTATCGTATTTATTACAACTATAACTGACTCGTTACTTATATTTCCAACAATTATTCCTAAAATGATACCAAGAACTAGTTTAAAAATTAAACTATCAAATATTTTTTTCTTTCCCATAAATTTACCTCTTTTATCTATCTATTATATCCAACATCACTTTATCTGTTTGGGCAAAACCTAGGTGGGATAACTTGCCTATATTTATAATCGTTTCTTCTATACTATCACCTACTATGCCTACATTAGCATCAGTCACCACTCCATTTAGGGCAAGATAGGCTGCAATTACCGATTCTTCTGCACTGGTTGATAGTTTCATAGAACAAGACTCCTTTGCTCCATCACATACTATGCCAGTAAGGTTGGCAAAAACATTGGTACAAGCGCCCTCTATCTCCTCTTCGCTACCATCAAGCATAAAGGCAATTCCTGCACTAGCACCGATTGCTGCTCCTATAGCACATCCACATAAGCCAGAAAGTTTACCAGAATATTCCTTAACATAGCGGTTAATAATATGTGCAAAAAACAGACCTCTTGCAAGACTTTCATCATCCAGATTTTCTCTTTTTGCTACTATGTATATAGGTAAAACTACGCCAACTCCTTGGTTACCACTGCCCCCAGATGTCATTATAGGAAGAGCTCCACCGCCCATTCTCATGTCAGCTGCAGCTGCAGTTAGAATCCTAGTATCTGTAACAAAATTATCTGGCAAGATTTTGGCATCCTTTAGCTCTTTTAGTTTCTTGCCAAGTTCAAGACCATAGCCTTCTAAGCCCTCATTGGCCGCATTGAGGTTGACCTCAACTCCTTCTAAGACAAAGGCAATATCATCATAGTCCATGTCCCTTACAATTTGTCCAAGCTCTTCAAAAGACATATCTTTGATAGAGACCTTGTCCCCTTTGCCATCATCGGTTGGATTATCGTATATAACTTCCCCATTTTTGATGATTTTTACAATGTTTGAGTGGGAATTGGCTAGGACTACCTTGACCTTATCTTCTCCTGTAAATATTGAAAGTTCTACATATACATCAGGAACATTGTCAATATAGTTTACTGTAACCTTCCCATCTTTGACAAAGTCTTTGGCTTTTTTAATAGTAACATCTGTCAGCTTTGAAAAAACTAAAAGTGGACTAGTTGTTTTCTCCGTAAAAACACCTAGGCTTGCTGCTAAGTCCAAACCATGATTTCCTGTGTTTGGAATCTTGACAGCCTTGCCATTTTTAAATATGTTTTTACTGCAAAGCACCTCAATTTTTTCGATATTAGACTTATCAAGATATTCTGCTCCTACATTGGCAGCATAGGCAACTGCGACGGGTTCCGTGCATCCCACTGCCTTAGTCGAGTCTTCTTTTACAATATCGATAAGTTCTTTGTTTATCAGATTTTTATCCATACTCATTGTCCTCCAAAGAAATTATAATATACTTTTTTTAATTTTGCAAACGGTTTCATAGTTATTATAAATATAGTTGCGAGGTCAATTTTTTCTAAAAAAATCAGCCTCCTTATTAAGGAGACTGGTGATTTTATGCTGTCATTGTTTTTAGATCTTCTTCTACTGTTGTGTTTGGCGCAATATTGAAGTTTTCTACCAAGAAATCTACTACAGTTTCTGATAGGAAAGCTGGTAATGTTGGTCCTAGGTGGATATTTTTTACTCCTAGACTTAGTAGGGCAAGCAATACTATTACTGCCTTTTGTTCATACCAAGCTATGTTATACTCGATTGGCAAATCGTTGATATCATCTAATCCAAAGGCATCTTTTAGTGCTAGAGCAATTTGAACTAGTGAGTAAGAGTCGTTACATTGGCCAGCATCTAGGACTCTTGGAATTCCATTGATATCTCCAAGACCAAGTTTGTTGTAGCGATATTTTGCACAACCTGCTGTAAGAATTACATAGTCTTCTGGAAGTCCTTGAGCAAATTCTGAATAGTAGTTTCTTTCTTTAAATCTACCATCACATCCACCCATTACTACGAATTTTTTGATGTTTCCATCTTTAACTTCTTCCACAACCTTATCTGCTAATTGGATAACTTGATTGTGAGCAAATCCACCTACTACCTTTAAATCCTCAAGATTAGTTGGAGCTTCACATGTTTTTGCTAATTCAATGATTTCTGAGAAGTCTTTGTTGCCATTTTCATCTGCTTCTATATGTTTACATCCTGGATATCCTGCTTGTCCTGTTGTAAACATTTTATCTTGGTAAGTATTGTTCTTCTTCATTGGCACTATACAGTTAGTTGTCATAAGTATTGGACCATTAAAGGATTCGAATTCTTCATTTTGGTGCCACCAAGATGAACCATAGTTGCCGTGGAAGTGGTCATATTGTTTAAATTCTGGATAGTAATTTGCAGGTAGCATTTCTGAGTGAGTATAAATTTCTACTCCGCTACCCTTTGTTTGTTCTAGTAGCATTTTCATATCGTGTAAATCGTGTCCAGATATTAGAATTCCTGGTTTATCTCCTGCAGAATAATCTACTTCTGTAATTTCTGGATGGCCATAGCTTGTTGTATTAGCTTTATCTAATAGAGCCATTGCCTTTACTCCGTGTTCACCTGTAGCCATTACAAGGTCAATTAGGCTAGGAATTTCCTTGTCGTCTTTTGTGGTCTCTTCAAGAGCGTGAGCTATAAATCTATCAACTTCCACATCTCTATATCCAAGTACATTTGCATGGTGGTTGTATGCAGCCATTCCTTTTAGGCCATATGTAGTAAGTTCTACTAGAGATCTTTCATCCTCATTAAGAATATTTAAAACACCAACTTCAATTGCTTTTTTAGATAATTCTTCATCATCCATTGATGTATAAAGAGCAAAATCAGATAATTCTTCTTTGTTTTCAATTTTTTCTAAAAGTTCATCTTTCATTTTGATAGTTTCTTTAACAACTTTCATAATTGCATCTGTATCAAAGTTTGCATTTGTAATTGTTATAAATAAGTTGTTTGAAATCCTATCATAAACTTTATCATTGTCCTCGCCAATTTTATTAGCAACTTCAGCAAGTCCTTTTGTAACATATATTAATAAATCTTGGCTGTTTGCTGTATCTTCTTTTTTACCACAAACACCTTGAATAGTACATCCTTCATTTTTAGCTGTTTCTTGACATTGGTAACAAAACATATTAACCTTCCTTTGTGTTTTCTTATCTCTCTTACTATGTCTATATTATAAAAGCTAATTTACAAAAATTCAGTAACATATGTTACTAATTCTTAAAAAAATCGACTTAAGGGTATAATTATAGCAAATCAAAAAAATTAGGAGGCAATATGTCATTATTTGGAAATCTATTTAAAAAAGATAAAGAAAATGAAAATACAAATTATAGCAATAAAGTTTTAGTACCTATAACAGGTATAGTTTCAAGCGTCAAAGAATGCCAAGACCCTGTTTTTGCAGGAGAAATGGTGGGTAAGGGAAGCTTGATCTTACCAAGCGAGGGTAAGGTTTATAGCCCTGTTGATGGTGAAATCTCAATGGTAGCTGACTCAAAACACGCCCTAGGAATTACCTCAAATACAGGTCTTGAAATCCTAATACACATTGGCCTTGACACAGTTGAACTAAATGGCGAACCATACACCTCTCACGTAAGCCAAGGACAAAAGGTAAAAGCTGGAGACCTATTAATGGAATTTGATATTAAAAAAATCAAAGCAGCTGGCAAATCAGTAGAATCACCAGTTATTATAACCAATGCCGACGATAAAGAAATCAATCTTCTGGCAAATGGTCAAACAAACCACGGCGAAGAATTAATGGAAGTAATCGGCTAATATATGAAACTCATTGGAGTTGACGTCGATGGAACGCTATTAAATAGCGAAAATAAAATCACTCCCAGGACACGTCAAGCCCTTATAAGGGCTGGCGAAATGGGACACAAAATTGTTATAGTTTCTGGTAGGCCAACAGAGGCAGTCAAAGATCTAGCAAAAGAGCTTAAATTCGACAAATTTGATGGTCTCCTATCAAACTATAATGGTGGATCAATCACAAATTACGCTAGCGGCAAAGTTTTAGTAAACCATAATTTAGAAAGAAATTTGGCCCTAGAAATCCTAGACAAAACTAGGTTTCTAAATATAATAGTCCCTTATAAAGATATGATATTATCTGACAAAGACCATAAATTTCTAGAGGCAGAAAAAAAGCTACTAGGACTTGAAGCAAGGATAGTAAGTGACATTAGAGATAAGCTAGATTTTGATCCAAACAAAATCCTCTTTGCAGCAGATTCGGCAAACCTCGAAGAACACATCCCATTTCTAAAAGAAAACTTTGGTCATAAAACAAGCCAAGTAAGAAGCCATAGGAATTATTATGAGATTATGCCCAAGGGCCTTTCAAAGGGCAATAGTCTCCTAGAAATTGCAAAGATATACGGCATAGACCAAGCTGACATCATAGCCTTTGGCGATGAAATGAACGATGCCAGCATGATAGAAATAGCGGGAACGGGAGTTGCCATGGCCAACGCTGTAGAGCCAATCAAAAATATGGCAGATTACCTGACACTTTCTAACGATGAAGATGGCATAGGGGATTATTTGGAGAAATTTGTCCTATAAAGATCCATTAAGTGAGGCGATATAATTGTATATTTTAAGAATAGCATCTCTTATAATCATACTTCTAGCAATTCTCGTCATGGCAAGCCACTTTGCCCATCTAATTACTTGGATAAATAAGATTTTGGGCAATATGGACTACAATCCTGATATCAAAGAAAATATCAGTGAACACGCTGGGGAAAATCTCTTTGCTGATAGAGATGAAGTTTTTGCAACAGTAAACCACTATGCAGAGATCATGAATGAAGTTACTATAAAATCTTTCGATGGCACTAGGCTATCCGGGGCCTATCTTTTTGGTACAAATAAGGATTTGTGGGTGATTCTAATCCATGGCTACACTGCAAGAAATCTCACAATGTTTACCATAGCTGACAGGTATTACAAAAAGGGCTATTCCGTACTTGCACCAGATTTGAGAGGCCACGGCAAAAGTTCCGGCATCTTTACTACATATGGTATAAAGGAAAGCAAGGATATAATCTGCTGGATAGATTGGATAAGAAAGAAAAATCCCCATGCAAAAATAGTCATCCAAGGCGAATCAATGGGAGCAGCTACAGCCATGTATGTGGCAGGAGAAAATCCTATAAATGTCATAGCTTTAATTGAAGACTGTGGCTACACAACATACTACGGTATGTACGAACACCAGGTCAACAAGAGATTAAGATTCCTATATAAGCCTGCTGCTCTAGTAGCAAACCTATTCATAAAACCTCTCATAGGAGCAGACCTCTTCAAATCAACTGAAGATGCTATGAGAAAAACAAAAATTCCAACCCTCTTCATCAACGGAGGAAAAGATGACATAGTCCCAGTATCTATGTGTCAAAAACTCTACCAAGCTCATAGAGGGCCAAAGGAAATTTACATAGCAGAAGGCGCAGACCATGCTGAGTGCAAACTCTATGACGAGGAGATTTACTATAAAAAAATCTTTGACTTCATAGACTTCAATAAAGAACATAGAGATATAATATGATAGGGAAAATAATACTTATAATCTTATTTATAATTCTAATAGCATTAATAATAGGGGCAAATCACCTAGTAAACAAGGCTTGCCTTAGAAAATATTATATGACAGACGACCCCATCAAAATAAGCAAGGAAGAAAACAAAAAAGCTAAGCAAGAAATAAGTGCAAATAAGGCAAGGCTCTCAAAAATAGAAGATTACTATATGGACATAATGTCTCCTTGCACCATTAAAAGTTTTGACGGCCTAAAACTATATGGCAAGTACATAAAAAATGATACTTCTAACAATTGGGTCATTTTAGTCCACGGCTACACAGCAGACGCCAAATCCATGCTAAGCCTAGCAGATGAATACTACAAAAAAGGATTTTCAATACTAGCTCCTGACCAAAGAGCCCACGGCCAAAGTGAAGGAGCTTACACAAGCTTTGGAATCAAAGAAAAAGAAGATATGAAAGCACGGATTTCTTGGATTAAAGAAATGGACAAAGAAGCTAAAATCATTGTCCACGGCGAATCAATGGGAGCAGCGACAACTATGTTTCTTGCAGCTGACAATCCAGATAATCTAGTAGCTTTCATAGAAGATTGTGGCTACACAAGTTTTTATGCCATGCAAATCGACCAACTAAAAGGCGATTTAGGAGTCTTGGTATATCCCATTACTTTTATAGCAAATATAATAGGTAAAATCAGATTCTCCAGTGATTTTTATAAATCCAACATAGACTCCATGAAAAACACAAAAATTCCAGGCCTCTTCATTCACGGCAAATCAGATAGACTCGTCCCAGTAAAAATGTGCTTCGACCTCTACAAGGCCCACAAAGGCAAAAAATCCCTATACACCCCAACTCCAGCCGACCACGCCGAATGCAAATTCTACGACCAAGACGAATACTTTAGGCAAATATTTGAGTTTTTGGAAGGTTTGGGAATAAGAGATTGAAATTATTTATATAAAACAAAAAATAGAGACTTTCATTTGAAAAACAAGTAGTCAAAATGAAAGTCTTTTTAATTTCTCTACAATATTTTAAATATTTAGTTCTTACCCTTAGCTGGATTGTGAATATCTACATATTTAATCTCATTGTCATCACTTATATTAAATTCTAGTATGCAGCAGTTGCCAAAATACTGGGCATCTTCGTTATCTTTTTCTGCTACCTTGGATAGGTAATATACCCACAAGGCTCCTCCATGGGATACACACAATATATTTTCTGCATGAGAATTTTCTACAATATCATCTATTGTACCAGAGAATCTTTCTAGCAGTTCTACATCTGATTCTCCACCAAAAGGGACAAAGAAATTTTCATGGGTCATTTGCCCTTCATGGCGCGGGACTTTTTGTAAGTCTTCTGGTTCTCCCTCCATCTTTCCAAAATTCCATTCTTTAAGACCCTTCAATGTTTTGATTGGCAAGTCTGATATAATGCTTGCAGTATCAATAGCTCTTTCAGATGTTGATGAATAAACTTCATCAATTTTTATATTATTATCTTCAAAAAATCCTCGTGTGATTTTTGCTTGTTTTATACCGAGTTCTGTTAGTGGCGAATCACACCATCCTTGAGTTTTTCCTCTTAAGTTAAAGAGCGTTTGTCCATGACGGACTAGATATAGTTTTCGCATTTGTAACTCCTTTATAAACTTTCTAATATCAAGCTTGTAAGTTTTGTCATTGATGGTTCCACAGGTGCGTAGGCATCAATAGGAACTTGAACTATCTTTTTGCCAAATTTATCAGCCTTTCGCTTAAATTCATCATATTTCATTCTGATTTGTGGACTAATTAGAACTAGCTTATAGCTATCACTTGTTAAAATCTTATCATCGACTGTTGAAGAGACGGCATCTATTGCAATGTCATATCCTTGTTTTTTTAAAGATTCGTTTGTGCTCTTTGCCATTAGTGAACTACTCATTCCTCCTAGGCAAATCAAAAGTACTTTTTTGCTTACCATATTAATCACAAAATCTAGGCAAATATTCTTTGTGAGCCTCAAGCAATCTATCAAAAACTTTTATAGCAAGGTCTTCGCTTGGAACTAGAGGATTTAGTGTAAGTGCTGCAATGGCAAGGTCCCTATCTCCACTAACAGCAGCTTCTACTGTCATCTTTTCAAATGCCTTGATTGTGTTTATAGTTCCCATAAGCTTGTAATCGCCTTTGCCAATTTTTAGGGGGATTGGGCCGTCTTTGGTGATTTTTGCTGCACATTCGATAACATATTGGGAATCAAAATTATCTATAGCTTCTCCATTTAATGTATTTACGTATTGGATGTCTCCTTTGTCATTATAAATAGAATTTATAAGTTCACAGGCTGCAAGCGAATAATAAGCCCCACCTCTTAGCTCCAGCTCTTTTGGCTTTTCACAAAGATTCGGGTCTTTGTATTTTTCCATCAAGTCGTGCTCAATTCTCTTGACTTCTTCTGCCCTAACAGTGTTTGTTTTGAAAGCTTCTAGCTCTTCTGCCAACATTTGTGAGCTGTTGACATAGTACTTAATATAAGGGTTTGGTATAGCTCTTATTGCTCTGATAAATTCATCAGAAAACTTCTCTGCATCTATATTTTTCATAGTTATAGGTCCAGTAGTTTTACCTGTATATAGGTCGATTATTTTATCTATCTGGCTTAGGCCATCAACTAAGAAATCTGTCGCAAAGTAATGATGGTTTAGGCCTAGGATTTGCATTTGAATATCCCTGTAATCGACACCCAAATATTTGCCAACTTCCATCTGCATACCTATAGGAGCATTGCAAAGACCTATGGCCTTCTTCCAACCTCCAACATTTATGGCAGCCTCTGTAATCATTCCAGCCGGATTTGAAAAATTGATCATCCAAGCATCTGGGCAAAGTTCTTCCATATCCTTTATGATATCAAGTATTACAGGAACAGTTCTTAGGGCTTTAAACATACCGCCAGCCCCATTTGTCTCTTGACCAATCATGCCAAGTTCTAATGGTATTCTCTCATCTTTTATTCTTGCATCTATTTGTCCAACACGGATTTGGGTCGTTACAAAGTCCGCATCTTTTAGTGCTTCTCGTCTATCCAAGCAAAGGTGTAGGTCTATCCCTACTCCTGCTTTCTTAATCATTCTTTTTGCCAAGGCGCCAACTATTTCAAGCTTTTCTTTGCCTTCTTCGATATCGACAAGCCAGATTTCTTTTACAGGCAAAGTCTCGTATCTATCAATGAAACCTTCAATTATCTCTGGCGTATAGGAAGACCCCCCACCAATTGTTACAATCTTAAGACCATCTTTCATTATATGCTCCTTTATTTGAAAAGAGCCTTTATAATCAAAAATGAATTATAAAGGCTTCTTCTTTGTTTATATTAGTCTAAATCTTCTCCGTTAGAAGCTATGACTTTTTTGTACCAATCAAATGATTTTTTCTTTGTTCTTTTTAAAGTTCCATTACCATAATTGTCACGATCTACATAGATGAAACCATATCTCTTCTTCATTTCTCCAGTTCCAGCTGATACTAGATCAATTGGTCCCCAAGTTGTGTAGCCAAGTAGGTTAACCCCATCAAGTTCAACTGCATCTTTCATTTGTTTTATATGATCTCTTAGGTAATTTATTCTATAATCATCTTCTACATAGCCATTTTCATCAGCTTCATCTACTACTCCTAAACCATTTTCTACAACAAATAGTGGTTTTTGATATTTATCCCAGAGATTATTTAGAGTTGTTCTAAATGCAAGAGGGTCAATCTCCCATCCCCAGTCTGTTCTATCAAGGTATGGATTTTCAACTACTTCATAGGTTATATTTCCATTTTTATCAAAACCTGTCGATTTAACGGTTCTTGTTGTGTAGTAGGAAAATGAAATAAAGTCTACTGTGTTTTCACGAAGTATATCAAGGTCTCCTTCTTCCATCTCAGGCATTAGGTTCGCTCTTTCAAGCTCTTTTAATTTGTAAGTTGGATAATATCCTCTAGATTGTACATCTATGAAGAAGTAGTTGTCCCAATTTACTCTTTGAGCTGCAAAAATATCTTCTGGGTTTGAACTAAATGGATAATGTGGAGTTGAAGCCAACATACACCCAATTTTAGCATCTGGGTCTATCTCGTGGGCAATCTTTGTTGCAAGAGCACTAGCAACAAGTTCATGGTGGATTGCTTGATACATTGCTTTCTTAGGATTTTCTTCATCTCCTAAGTATAGACCAGCACCCATAAATGGAGCTTCTAGGATTACATTTATTTCGTTAAAGGTTAGATAGTATTTAACTTTGCCCTTGAATCTAGTAAATATAGCTGTTACTAAATTTTGATATAAATCTATTATTTTTCTATTCTTCCATCCGCCATATTCATGTACTAGATGCATTGGGAAATCGAAGTGAGTTATAGTGATTAGTGGTTCTATGCCATGTTTTAGACACTCATCTATCAAATCCTCATAAAATTTAAGTCCTGCTTCATTAGGCTCGCTCTCATCACCCTTTGGGAAAATTCTAGTCCAAGCTATGGAAAATCTATAAACTTTAAAGCCCATTTCTGCAAAAAGTGCTATATCTTCTTTGTATCTATGATACATATCTATAGAGCCTTTGGCTGGGTAGAAGTGTTCATCATCAAAGTCGAACATCTTCATTTTTCCAGTGATTATAGCTTGTCTATCTTCACCAACAGGAGATAGATCAACATTGGCAAGACCTCTCCCATCGACGTCATAAGCACCTTCACACTGGTTTGCAGCTGTAGCTCCACCCCATAAGAAATCTTCTCTTAAAGCCATTATTACTCCTTTACTTATCCTTATCTATATCAGATTCAATGACTATTTTTTCGTTCTTATCAATTACTTCTTCATTCTTATTGATTACTTGTTCTTTTGTTGTTACTTTATCATCAACATAAACTTCATTAGTCTCTTCGTTTATTTTTACATCTTCAAGGTCAATATTTTTCTCTGCTGCTAATTGTTCGCGATATAGTTCATTGTCACGTTTTTTGAAGAATGGATAATAAACTAAAGTATTGGCAACTGCACATACTAAAGATAATACTAAACCCTTCCAGTCACCACCTGTTGCGATAAATCCATTGATACCTACTGGTGTTGGCCATGGTTGTTGAGCTATTACTGGCATTACTAAGCCTGATCTTATAGCAAAGTATGCTATAGTTCCTGATACCATTGGTGATAATATGAAAGGAACGATGAAGTGTGGGTTATAAACCATTGGTAAACCAAATATAATTGGTTCGTTTATTTGGAATATACCTGGCACTATCGCAGCTTTCCCTAATAATTTGAATTGGTCTGATTTAGCAATAAATACCATCATTAGAACAAGACCAAGGGTTGCACCAGAACCACCATTATAAGCAAAGGCGTTCATAAATTCACCAGCTAGTGGTATGTGTGCTCCACCAGCGTTTTGTTCCATATTGTATAGATATATTGGTGTAAGTATAGAACCTATTATAGTAGCTCCGTGAATACCTACTGACCATAAAGCTTGGATGAAGAATATAATAATAATCATACCTATCCATGAGCCTGTTAAGTTTGCCACGAATCCAAAAGGTATAGCAATAAGTCCAAATACGTCTGTTCCAAATGATACTAGGATACCATTTACTAATATAAATAAAATTGAAATTACTACTACTGGTATTAAAGCTGAGAATGAGTTAGCAACTCCTTCAGGAACGCTGTCTGGCATTTTTATTCTTATATCTCGTTTGATAAAGAATTTATAAATATTAATTACTACATAGGATACTATAATTGCTGTAAAGATACCTGTTGAACCAAATCTTGCTGGTGCATCTCCTATTGTCCAACCATTTATGATTCCATTTTCTGGATCCATTAACTTTGTGATCCCTTCAGGGCCTGATACTAATTGTGGCACAAGCATAAAGAATCCAAATAAGGATAAAAGCATACCAGAAATAGGTGATAGTGGAATATCTTCCTCTTCTGCAATCAATCTCGTATATTCAAAACCTATAACCACCAAGAAATATAGGGTAATAATACCCATTGTAGCAACATTTGCTAGCATATATAGCGGGGTAATCTTATCAAATGTATTTGCATAAAATCCTGCAAGTCCTGGTATTACTTGCGGTAGTACATTTATAACTAGAAACAATGAACCAATTGTAATAAATGATATTGAAGCCATGCCGGCCGCTTGTATGGCTCTAACTAACTTATACTGAGAAAGTTTTGTTAAAGGGCCCATAAAATATTTTTCTAAAAATTCAAACATAATTTTCTACTTTCTTTTATTTTTTATTATTTGTCATGTATTTTACATAAACCCTATCGGTATTTTTATATATCTTGCTGGCTTTAACATACAGTAAGATTGATAATATCAGCATTGTTCCAGCTAAAATAAGTGCATAGTTTTTATTTGCTATATATGGAAAAAACAAACTATAATTGCTAAAGGTCACTATGCTTACGATAATATTAATAATCGTTATGATTATATAAAAGTTTTTCGATCTTTTTATATCTACTTCTTTTTTAGTAAAGGAATAATAATGATCTTTAACAGTAACCAATATTAGAATCATAATGATAAGTGGAATAATGGCTGATAACTTCTTTCCTACAAGCAATAAACTAAAAAGCCAATAAAGACATATAAAAAACAATATAGCATTTAGATACCTCAGAGAGGTATATCGTCTGATTTTTATAACTTTTTCTACATCAGGTTTTTGATAATTCATTAGATGTTTTCTAAAACAAGATTTGCCATTTTTTCAATTCCGCTTGGGATTGGAGCATAGGCATCAAAACCTACTTGGGCTATTTTTTTGTTGTTTTTTTCTGCTTTTTTAGAATATTCATCAAATTTCATCCTGATTTGTGGACTTACTAAAATCAATTCATATTCATCTGAAGCAAAAACTTTATCAGCAGATGCTATAGTTGTAGAATCTAAATGGATATCGTGACCTTTTTCTTGTAATAGTTGAGTAGTTTTTTTTGCCATTACTGAACTACTCATACCAGCATTACAAATCAACATAACTTTTTGCATTATTTACCCTCATTTTCTTTCATTTTCTTATACATTGTTACTAATCTCTTGGCGTTATCCATTGCCATAGTTGCCATTGTTAGATGGTCTTGGGCGTGGATAAATATAACATTTATTTCGTTTTTTTCGCCGTTTGCTTCGCTTGTTAGCATATCCGTTTGGATTTGGTGACAAGCTAAAAATTCTTCGTTTGCCTTTTCAAGCAATTCTTCAGCCTTTTCAAAATCATATTTTTCTGCCGCATCCATTGCCTCTGTGGACAGCGACCTGGATTCTCCAGCATGAACTATGATTTGAAAGGCTATCTCATACATTTCTTGATTATTCATAACTATTCCCCCTTGATAAAAGTATTCATGAATTCTGTCGTGCTTTCTGCCTTCTTTGCCTTTGATATAGCCTGATCATTAATCAAAAAGTCTCCCAGTTTGTCGTAGTATAGGGACATATCTCCTATCTCTTTGCCAACGAACAAGGAATATATGAGGCCAACTTTATCATTATTCCAAGCTAGCTCTTTTTTAGGTATGAGTATTATGGAAAAGCTTTCGGCATCTACTTGTTGGAGTATGTGTGGCAAGGCTACGTCTGTTACTAGGGCAGTTGATCCCAGGTCTTCTCTTTGCTTGTATTGACTTATGATATCTTCCTTGTCTAGACCTGTTATTGGGCTAGCCGTTTCTGCTAGGAGCTCTAGGGCTTGGTCCATATTTTTTATCTCAACATCTTTAAGCAGGACAGAATTCCTAAAGATTTTACTTATCTCTTCTAAGCCGCCTCCTTTCATTGCACATTCGATATTTTTGATATCTTTTTGTTTAAATAGTATATCGACATATACTATTGGTGTTGATGTTTGAACATCTAGGTTTATTGATGAAACGATAAAGTCATAATCGTCCAATCGATATTCGTCGATTTTGGATATGTCAGTTAGCTCAAGCTTATTAATTTGATTGGCAAATTTGGCTTTAAGCTGACTTTTCATTATTTGAGCGCTAGAATTGCCACTGCCACAAACTACTAGTATATCTTTTTTTAGGTCTGAATTATTACCCATTGCTGTCATTACATGAAGGGCAATGTATCCTATTTCATCTTCAGATAGTTTTGTGTCATATCTTTCATTTATGACATTTGATGCAATGGTTGCTATGAAAAATGCAACTTGATTTTCCTTTATATCATCAAGTATTGGATTTTTCATATCAAATCCATATTTTATTCTCTCTAATAGAGGTCCTAGGTGGGCACTTAGGGAAAAATAGAGGTCTATATTTGACCTAAAGTCGTATTTGGTTACTTCATAGATGGTATCTATCATCTCTTGGGCAAGGGCCGATACTTCTGTTGATAGCTTCTCGTGCTTTGTGATAGTGTTTTTTGCTACCAGGTGCATGGCTATATAGACTAGCTCTTGGTAGGGGATTTCCATATCAAGTTTCTCATTTAAGTTATCTACAATCAGATTAGCTATTTCAAATTCCTCATAGGATACAATCTTTTTTTGAAGCTCTTGTGGGTGTTCTATGATCTTATTATCTCTTATCCTAAGTATAGAAATATAGATATGGAGTACTAGATTTTTAAAATTAACATATGGCATATAAAATGATGGTCCATAGTCTATATCTGCTATTATTTCTTGAATTTGGTTGAAAAGCTCATTATTTTCATAGATGCTTGGATCTATACCAACTTCATTTTTTATTGCTTGGCGAATGTTTTTTTCTTCACCCTCAACTTTCATCCCATAGTAGGGTTTTGATTCTAGGCTTAGATTGTACTTGCTCAAAATGACCTTAATTTGCGCAATATCTTTTTGGGCTTGAGATAGACTAATGTAAAATGTATCTGCTATTTCTTGTTGTTTAATATATGAGTTGGAATACAAGAATAAGCGTGTGATACTTTCAATCCTTGCTTCCTTGTCTACACTATCTTGAACAAAGTAGGCGTGCTTGTACCGGTCGTCTTTCAAGAATTTCTTAAATTTTTCTTCATCATTGATTTCAAATCTGTAACCACAACCTGTGCATGATTCTATAAATGCGCCACTATCTTTTATGTGGGTATTTAATATAGAAATCTCTTTTTGTATAGTCTTGCTACTAAGCTTGAGCTTATCAGCAATTTCTTCAGATGTGTGGTAGTCATAATCTTTTGTCAAAAAATCAAATATTTGCTTTAGTCTAGTCTCAATCATTTCATCACCTATCTATATTATATAAGGAAAACGATAACACTTCTACATACTAAATTTCCTTAGCTAGTTTTATCTATGTGTGAGGAGTTTATAATACTAATTATAACGGCAAATTTAATCGAAATAAAAAACGAGGACATATAGCTTTATTTATAAAGCTAATCCTCGCTTAGTATATTTATTTTTTACCAAATTTGTAGTTCTTCTGCCTTTTTAGTCAATTCTTCCCTAAAGTCTGGATGGGCTATGGCAATTAGAGCTTTTGCTCTTTCTCCTATGGTTAGCCCTGTCAAATCAGCCACTCCATATTCTGTTACTACATAGTTGGTGTCGTTTCTAGATGTTGTAACTGCTTGGTTTATTGCTAGATGTGGTACTATCTTTGAGTAAGTCTTTTCATTTCCATTTTCATCCTTTTTTCTATATGTTGAATGCATAGCCAAGAAGGACTTGCCACCATTTGATCTTTGGGCTCCATTTACAGTCTCTGATTGACCACCTGTACCAGAAAATGGTAATCCGTTCACAGTCTCTGAGGCTGCTTGACCATATAGGTCTATTTCAAGAGCTGCGTTTATAGATACAAACTTGTTGTTTAGCCCAATTGTGTATGGGTCGTTGGTAAATGTAGATGATTTAAATAACACAGCTGGGTTGTTGTCTATATAATCGTAGAGTCTTTGGCTACCTAGGGTGAATGATGCTACAGAATATCCATTCAACAATCCCTTTTGTGAGTTGTCCACAGCCCCACATTCTATCAAATCTATCATAGTTTCTGTAAACATCTCTGTGTGGATACCCAAGTGTTTCTTACTTTTAAGCTCGTGGGCTACTGCATTTGGGATATTGCCCACACCAAGTTGGATTGTTGACCCATCTTCGATATATTCTGCAATATATTTACCGATTTTAGCATCTACTTCACCATAAGGAGCTATTTTTGCAGTTGGAATTGGATGATTTGCCTCAACTATAGCATCGACCCTAGAAACGTGAACGTGGTTATCTCCAAATGTTCTTGGGAAATTTGGGTTTACTTCAACAAGGGTCAAGGCTCCTTCATTAATCAAATCCATCTCATAGACATTTGAAACAGATGTTGAGAAATATCCGTGTTCATCCATTGGAGATACGGTTAAGATAACCACTGGTCTTCTATTTTCTTTTTCTATTCTCTTTAGAGTTTTGCCAAGTATGGTTGTAGATCTTTGTGGAACCGGGCTAACTAGTTTCTCTTGGTAGGATTTTCTAAGACCAGCTGACATAAACCAAGCGTGGTGATCAAGGATACCCTTCATCTCTTGGTCATGAAAATAATCATAATCTCTAAGTGGTAAGCAAGTTATCAAAACACAATCCTTAACTCCAGTCTCCTTTAAGTGTTGGAGATTGGACATAATCTCAATTGGTTCTGCTGTAGCTTGCGCTGAGAAAATATAGTCGCCATCCTTAATTAAATCAAGAGCCTCTTCCGCCGTCTTTACTTTTTGATCATAAATTGTTTTGTTATCTGTCATTTTACTTTTCTACAATCTCGTCAATATGACCGTAAAATTCTTCTGGACAGTCGTTGTAGACCATGTGGCCTGCCTGGTCTATGGCTATGAAGTCTAGCTCGTTTAGGAAATATATTGCAGAGTTTTGGCCGATTACAAATGGGACAACTTGGTCTTTTTTGCCGTGGATCCATGTTGTTGGACAGGTGATTTTTTCTATAGATCCGTCTCCTTCTTCATTTGTTATATTAAATTGGCAAAGAGCTACGCTTATGTCTGTAAAGCATCTTTCCTTGAAAAATTCGTCCATGTATATTTCATACAAATCATCGTTTGGTGCTTTTAGGTTATAAAGGCTTGCATCCCACATTTGTTTAGTTGCAACTTTGTCCTTGTTTTTGATGAGATTTTCTACAAATATCATTGATGGATGGCCTGCTACTTCTTCATAAGTTCTAGCAAATTTTCCTTCTATTGGGAGGAAATTCTCATCTACCATTGGTAAGTAGAATCCTTTGACTCCAACAGATGCTATGAGAACAAGTTCTCCTACTTTGTCTGGATAGTCTGTGGCAAGTTTTAGTCCAACTCCACCTCCTGCAGAATGGCCTACTACCATGGCATTTTCTAATTCTAACTCATCCATAAATTCCTTGACATCCTTGGCCCAATCTTCCATTTTTTTGTGAGGATTATTGTATGTAGATTCTCCAAAACCAGCAAGGTCTACGGCATATACACTAGCCTTATCCTCATATCTTCCCATAAATTCATTATAAATTGTAGATGAGCATTGGTTGCCGTGGATTAGCAAAATTACCTTATCTCCACTTCCACAATTCCTATATGCTATAGTTTCTCCTGATGGTATTGTTACTTTCTTTAAATCGTACAAATTTTCCTCCTTTTTTTACTATATTATCTTGATAAAATACTTAATCATCTTCTTATCTTGATACCCTTATAAGAGATTAATTAATGATAATTTTTATAGCAAAAAGGGCCTGCCACAAAATTTGTAACAAACCCTATTTATTAAAACTTATATTTTTCGTAATCTTCTAAGTTGCTCTTACCAGCTATGATAGTATCTAATATATCAAAATCTTTGTTTATGATATTAAGATCGGCATCAAAGCCAACTTTAATCTTGCCTTTCTTGTGGTCAAGACCAAGCCTTTTAGCTGGATTTACAGCACTCATGGTTACTATATCTTCCATAGTCGCGCCAGTAAATGCCATAATGTTTTTTATCGATCCTGGAAAAGTCATTGGTTTTCCAGGTAATCTATTTTCCCCATGGTAGTTGGTATAGGCAAAGCCATCTTCAAATCTAATCTTTTTGCCCATCCACTCGTACTCACCATTTGGCAAGCCCTTTAGAATCAATGCATCTGTAGCTATGACCATTTTTTCTGGACCCTTCATAGAAAAGGCTAGTTTCCAAGCTTTTGGATTGATGGATAGGCCATCACAGCCAACCATTTCCGCATATATATAATCATTTGTAAGAGTTTCTCCTACAATTCCTATATCCCTATGGTGAAAGCCCCTCATAGCATTGAATAGGTGAGTCACTTGGCGCAGACCATGATCAAAGGCATCTACCATGTCTGCTTCCTTGGCATCGGTATGGCCGGCAGCTGGTATGATATTTTTATCAAGCAAATATTCTATAAGATCCATGGCTCCATCAAGCTCTGGTGCTAGAGTCACAATAGAAATATTATCTGCAGATTTTTCTATAAATTCACCCATAAGGTCAAGGTCAGGGTCTATGGCGAGACTCTCATCCATAGCCCCTCCTTTTTCTTTGCTTACAAATGGACCTTCAAGGTGGATGCCTATAATTTTAGCACCCTTATCGTTTTGATTTTCTATATAGGATTTAAGCTTATCGATAGCAGTAAATGTTTTTTCTTTGCTACTTAGACCAAGGGTAGCGACGAGCGATGTTATTCCCTCACTAGCCTGCAAAACTTGTAGTCTCTGGTATTTTTCCTTGTCATCTTCAAGGTAATCAATACCGTATCCACCGTGGTTATGGATATCTATGAAACCTGGAATCATAATATCGTCGTTATCAACATCTTCTAGTGTTTTTATAGATTTGATTATGCCATTTTCTATAGATACTTCTTGGTTTTCTAGGATTTCTTCGCCAGTATAAAGTTTCTTAACCTTGTAGGTCTGACATTTGGCTAGCATCTGTTGTTCCTTTCGGTACTATTTTTTCATCCTTTAATAGTGGTGCAATTTCATTGGCCAATTGTTCAACCTCAAGACCAACTACAAGGTGAACGTTGTTGTTTGACATCTTCATAACTTCGATGATGCCGATTTCTTTTAGTTTTTCTACATTTACCTTTGATGGATCTTTTAGTTTTAATCTAAGTCTTGTTATACAATTCTCAAATTCAACTATATTTTCTGCTCCGCCTATATATTCTAGTACGAGTCTTGCTTTTTCAGATAGTTTTATTTCAGTATTTACATTTTGTATGGTCTTATCTTCCCTACCAGGTGTCTTTATATTTCTTTTTTCTATGACATATTTGAAGGTGAAATAGTATAGGGCAAAGATAAGTAATCCAACTGGTATTACTAAAAGTGGCTTGGTTCCTTTGTTAAATTGCAAGATGTAGTCAATGATACCAGAGCCTCCAACACCTACCATTTTTGATCCAATAATATTCATAATAACTGTTCCAAGTCCTGTGTATAGGGCGTGCATTACAAATAGTAGTGGGGATACAAACATAAATGAGAACTCAACTGGTTCTGTAATTCCTGTTAAAAATGCAGTAAAGCCTGCCCCTAAAAGTAGACCCTTAACTCTGTTTTTATTTTCTGGGTAAGCTGTCTTATACATAGCCAAAGCTGCCCCTGGAAGACCAAACATCATCATTGGGAACATTCCGCTTACAAAAGTACCAGCTGTAGGGTCTCCAGCGAAAAATCTTGGGATTTCACCTGTAACACTTGCAAATTCTGCAAGGCTTGATGGCAATTGCATTTGGATGTAGATATTAATGATGTGGTGCAAACCTGTTGGTATCAAAAGTCTATTCAAAAATGCAAATAAGAATGGACCAGCTTTCATATTGCCCATGGCTTGGCCTAAAGATAGGATAGCCTTATCTAAAGCTGGGAATATGAATGAGAAAATTAATGCTGTTATAATTGCAAAAAACGAACTCATTATAATAACAAGTCTACGACCTGAGAAGAATTCTAGTCCCTTTGGTAGGGTCTTGTCCTTAAATTTCTCATAAGAAATTCCTGCTATAAGACCTGCCACAATACCAACAAAAATATTGGATTCTATGGTAGGAATAGCCGCTCTGCCAAAGGAGTTAAGGTCTGTATCTCCCATTGGTCGTAATGTTCTAACCAAGATATTAAAGGCAATAACGGCACCAATACCGCTTGCTATGTGCTTATCTTTGGTTATTCCGCCTGCTACCGATACTGCAAATATTAGTGGCAATATAGCAAATATTGTCCATGCAGCTTCCTTCAAAAATGGAATATTTAACAAGTCACCATCAGCTAGCCTATTAAGTATTGCTGCTGCTGGTAGAGCAGAAATACCCAGTAGCATCGATCTGCCAAAAATCTGTAGCTTATCGCTAAATTTGTTCAATGATTTGTTCATAGTACTCTCCTTATTTAATTTTGTGCTTTGATATTTTATCAAAGCCTACTTTTTGCAAAATTCCTTTACTAGAATTCATACCCTTTTTGCAAAGTATTTTAATTAAGTCCCTTAGTATAAATCATTAAGATTTTATAGTAAGACTTCTTATATTTTTATTATCTTCAGAAACTAGTATCAATGTCCCGCTTTCCTTAATAAAATTATAGGAAATATTGTCTTTTGCTACTATTTCTAAGGACTTTATTTCGCCATCGAATTTTATATCATCCTCATATAAACAGGCCTTGCCGTTTATGATAATCTTATCTATTTCTAGGGAAGGGCTGATTTCAGAGATATATTTTAGGGATAAGATTTTTATTCTCTCATCTTCTAGATCGTCCCCAAGGATCTTTACATAGGTTGCCAGCAAGTGATCAAATTTGTAGACTATGGAATCATCTCTTTTTTCCATCTCATAGTCTCTTACTTCTTCCCACTTATCTTCGCTTCCATATTCGGATACATAAATGGACCCCTCAAATCCACCTACAAATTCAATCTCTCCAATAGTTTGTTGGGAGTCAAAGGCATAGTATATGAAACCATCGCCTACTTCCTTTTCCATGGTGAAGTTTTCTATATAGGTATCTGGGAAATAATCTTCTTTCCTTATCCTAATATTGGACTTGCCTACAAGTGTTTTATCTTTCCATTTTAGATAATAATTCTTTGATAAATATCCTTCCTTTTCGATCTCATCTTCCCTTAAACCATCCCAAGTAACTTCTAAGCCGCAAGCAATGACCTTCCCATCTTTGCTAATTAGTGGAACTTGCTTTGGTAGCTTTGGCAATTCATTTGGGAAAATTGCTGTGTTTATATTTAAGATGTCAATTATGTCATCTATATAATTTACATAAACTGTGATAGAATCATTATTTTCTAATCTTCCATTTACTATAAGTCCATCAGAAGTGCTAATCTCCCTATCCCAAGCTACCTTTATATTCTTAGCATCTTTATAGCTATAGATAGTATCTTTTAACTCTAGCTCATCTTTGCGGCTTATATTGTAATATTTCTGATAGCCATAAGCTGAATTTGCTGTATTTTTTGGCAAATCAATTTCAATCTCATCACCAACAAGTCCTTCTGCTAATACTTTAATGGAAAGCTTATCTGTACTCGCTTTGCTTGCTTTTGTTATGGCAAGAAGCTTACCCGCATAGGCCTTTTTCTTATTTGTAAAAAAGCTTGTCATATCATAAGGACAGCCATTATCTAGGCGCAAACTTGTGTCTGGATCTGATATGTCAACTTTGATTTCATTGTCTGCATTAGTAATTAGATTGCCATCTTGGTCAAGAACTGAAATCATAAAGTAATTAAGGCCCTGCTTTTCAGCGCTTTTATTGTCTAGGTCAATTTTTAACTTGTAAGGATTTTTGGTGGTAGATAGGCGAGATCTGCCTATAGTATTTTCAATAATATTTCCATCTTCATCATAGGCTTTGGCAAAGATTGTGCCCTCTTCATATGGGATTAGCCATGTCATATAAAGTGACCTATGTCCACTTTCTCCAGCAACTTTCTGATAAGTGTGACCTGCCTTGGTCGTGTGCTTTTCGAAAGTTTTGCCATCCAATGATTTTATCTCTCCATTTTCGTTTTTGAAGAATAGTTCAACTTTTTTTGCATTGGAGTAAATATCAATCCTAACTTTGCCGTCAATGATTTTTACCCGGTCTTTATTCCAAGATGAGACTAGGTGAAGGACATTTTCTTTTGACCACTGAGACATATAGAAATAATATCTGTCTTTGGGAATACCAGCTGTATCAATGATGCCAAAGTATGAAGATTTGGGAGCTGGCCAGCCAAAGATATCTCCTCTTATCATCCCATTCCAAGGAGTTGGCTCTCCCAGGTAGTCAAAGCCTGTCCAAATAGCCTCACCTATGACAAAGTCACGAATAATAGTCCTGTACCAGGATTCACTTGACAAGGACCCCCAACCTACTTTTGACTCGTCATAAGAAGTGAGCTCAAAACCCTTGGTCTCATTATTTTCTGTAATGTCATAGACTGACCTTGAGTTGATGGCAGATGATGACTCAGATACCCACAAGCACCAATCCTTGTGGTCCTCATGCATCTGGTCAAGCCTTTCATCTTCTCCATAATTGATGCCGACTAAGCCATTGTTTGCAGTGATATTATCTTCGATAGCTACAAATATAGGATTATCCCAATCTCTAAGGACATTATCTCCTATGGTGATTAGCCTTTTTTGATCTATTTCCCTAAGGGTTTTGATAAGCATATTTCCAATTTCCGGATAATTCTTTGCTCCAATCCATGATGTACCGCCCAAGACTTCATTGGCCAGAGAATACATAATAACAGAAGGGTCATTGTAATCCCTGTGGATAGTCATCCTTAGGTCGTATTGAGCCCAAGTCATATTTTTATCGGACATATACAAGGAAGCATCAGATATTTTCTTGTCAAAATATAGGGAATAGTCATTGTAGTCGTTGTTTTTTGGCAAAACCCAACCATCAAACATTTCCTCTATTACCATAAGGCCCATCTTGTTACACAAATCTATAAGCTTTCTAGAGCCTGGATTGTGGGTAATCCTTATTGCATTTGCCCCCATCTTCTTAAGTAGGCTTAGTTGCCTAAATATAGCCTCCTCATAATCACAAGCACCCAAGGCACCATGGTCGTGGTGAAGGCAAACTGCCTTTAGCTTAGTAGGATTGCCATTTAGGAAGAATCCTAGGTCGGGGTCCTTGTCAATATATGAAAATCCATAGTCAATAGTTTTCTCATATAGGCACTTGTCAGAAGCAAGTAATTGTAGATTAATCTCATACAAGTTTGGATTATCGACATCCCAAAGTTTGGGATAATCTATAGGAAAGGTCTCTTTGATATCCAGATTTTCCTCAATGACTATATTTTTCTCATCAAGGCCAATAAGGTCTTTGGTCGTTTTGTCTTTGACTCTAACTATGGTCTTAAGCTTCATTTGCCTATTGGTCGTATTTCTAAGCTTAAAGCTATAAGATAGATTTACCTTATCTAAACGCAAATCAGAATTGCCAACTTTAAAAGTAAAAGGCTCTACAAAAACGTCATCATAATTTAATATATATACCGACCTGTAGATGCCCGATCCTGAATACCAGCGGCTATTTGGTATGTGATTTTCTACTCTGATAGCCAATAAATTTTCCCTATCTTCGTATAGGTAAGAGCTAATGTCAATGATAAAAGGAGTATAGCCATAGTGGTGGTCACCGATAAACTCACCATTTATATAGATATAGGCATCAGAATATATGCCGTCAAAATAAATGAAAGTATTTTTGATATCTTCTATCCTAAAAAACTTCCTATACCAGCCTATGCCACCAAGCTTATAGGCTGACTGGGCCTCTCCTGCCTTGGAATAGGCTTGATCAATAGAAAAATCATGGGGCAAATCTATTTCTTGCCAAGAAGAATGATAAAAGTTTGGCTTTTCTGCTCCAATTATAGGTCCGAAAGAAAACTTCCAATTATCATCAAATTTTATAAGTCCTTTGTTATCTATATATTGTGTTGTTTCTTTGTACATATTTGTATCCTATACAAATAAAATCTCGGAAAAACCGAGATCTTATTTATTTTCCTATTATATTTAGCCTATAGACAATTTCTTTGGCATTTATAAAGTCATCGTGGGAGATTCTCCTCTCTTCTATGACTTTGCCATCTATTTTTATAGTGTCGACAAATTTCTTATGATGGTAGTTCTCTTCTACTAGTATCTTAAGTGTATTGCCATTAGCAAGCTTTATACTGACCTTATCAAATAAGCCAATTCCTAGCATATATTCACTTGTACCAGGACATACTGGATAGATACCTAGGGCAGAAAGAATGTACCAAGCACTCATTGACCCATTGTCCTCATCACCTGGATATCCTTTAAAGTCGTATCTGAAATAGTTTAATAGGAGATTTTTCACCAGATATTGACTTAAATCAGGCCTATCTACAAAGTGATAGAGGTAAGGCAAGTGAAAACTAGGTTGGTTGGATATGCCGACTTGGCCAAAGTGTGCTGTCTCAACTTCTAGCATTTCGTGTATAATGCAATCGTAATGGCCTATGTTAAAATTAGAATCAGCATTTACCAGTTCATCTAGTCTTTCTTTGAAAGCTTCTTTCGATCCAAAGAGTTCTATTAGTTTGTCAAAATCATGATACATATTGTAAGAGTTTTGATAAGCCCCACCCTCGGTGTAAGGTGAGCCCCAATCGTAGGGATCGAAGCTTTCTTTGAATTTACCATCTTTATCTTTTTCTACTAAGAACTTAGTATCTGGATCAAAAAGATTGGTCCAATTGTGGGAATAACTTAGATACTTTTCTGCCAAATCATCGTAGCCAAGTTTTTTGGCAGCTACCCCTATTGAAAAATCAGACAAACAGTTGTCTAGGGTTTGGTTTACTGATTCGTGTTTGTCAGATGAAATATATCCATTTTCCCTAAATTCATAAGCACCATATCTGCCATAGTGAGGGTCGTCAGATTCTTTTTCTGAAGAATCTATCATAGCTTTTAATAAATCATCAGCCAAATCACTTCCAATGTCCTTTGTTATAGCATCAGCTATGACACTGTCAACAAGGGTTCCTGGCATTAGCCCTCTCTCATCTGGAGATAGCCACTTAGGGAGAAATCCTGTTTCCTTATAAGAGTTATATACTCCCTCCAATATATCTTCGTAGTCCTTTGTAGCAACAAGGCTTAAAAGTGGGAATAAGGTCTTTTGACCATCCCAAAAACCAATATTGGTGTATAGTTTCCCAGTTCTCACTTCTTTTGCTAGAGTGTTGTAATGGACTTCATTGCCACCTCTGTCTATTTCATAGAATTTTGTAGGAAATAGGAAAGACCTATAGACACAATGATAGAACATTGATACTTGACTTTCCCTATCATAGACCTCGTATTGGTCATATTGGCTAGACTCTCTAGTAAGCTCTACATCAAATATACCAAGGTAGTCCTCCCACTTGCTAGCTGCAGATCCTATCATATCGCATATATCATCGCAAGCTTTCTCATAATTATAGGTCGCTTGGTCTTCTGATATGAAAGATGTTGCAAGTTTCAAATTAGCTTCTTTGGCTTTGGTTTTGATATAAAAATATCCTTCGATATTTTCTAGTTCAAAGTCACAGTCTAGGCGAATTTCCACATACATGGTAAAGTCTTCATCTTCGCAACCGGAATAGTTTATAACTTGGCCTAGAATCTTCCCATCTTCTTTTCTAAAATCTATGCCAGGTCCTGTTATTTTAAAAGAAACTTCGCTATCTGCCTTAAAGTTTATGATAGCTGCTTCTTCATCAGCTGTTATTATAGCTTCGTCCCCTGAATCATAAATTATTTTGTTAACTATTGGTCTAAATATTGATTTATCAGTATCGTAATAGACCTTTTGATACTCAGTATCGAGGTCCTTTGAAAATGGCAAGATTGTCATATAAGAGAAGTCTTCCATCCAAGGGCTTGGTTGGTGAGTTAATCTGAATCCTTGGAATTCTTTTTCATTTGGATTGAAAAACCAAGAACTTCTACCATCTGTTTGGACTGCAAAATAGTTTAAGCCATGAGGGGTTCCTAACAATGGAAGAGTGTTACCATTAGAAAATTCTCTAAGACTATCAGTTCCAATTCTAGTATCTGTAAATTTCTTATTTGCTAAAATTTCATTAATTATTGAATTCATTAGTTCCCCTATATATCACTATAAGTAACATTTGTCTTTGTAATCTCATAAGGATCTAGATTTATCTCAATGATACTTCCTCCCTTTGGCAAATCGCCATAGGTTTGATAGCCACTTGAGTTTGCATAGGATAGGTGGATGCCATATTTTACTGCATCAAAGTTGTTGTCATGGTCGTGGCCTACTACAATGCCCCATGTTTCTCCATTTAAGAGCATATTGGCAAATAGGCCTGTGTTTATAAATGGTGCTGATATAGTTTTGTCTTCTTCAGCACAGTATCCATCCAATAAATCATCAACAACATCCCTATATTCTGGAAGTGGTATGTGTTGGAAGATGATATTTCTTTTTATACCGTCATTTTTCTTATACTTATCTGACACTTCCCTAAACCATTCCACCTGTTCAGGCAATACCCAGTCATATTTGCCATAGCCAAATCTGTCAAATTCGCCAGAGTCTATCATATATAGGACAGTGACAAGCTCTCCATCCTTCTCTAAGTTTATGGTGTAAGATTCTCTATCTCCAGTGAGAAAAACATCCGATTTTTTCGGTTTGTTTCGGATGTTTTTTTCATAAATATTTCTCAAATCCTCGCGACTTACTATCTCCTCTGTGTCATGGTTGCCAAAGGTTAGAGCAAAGGGGATATCAAATTGGTCTATAAATTTCATGACATTAGTGAAAACTATGTCGGCGTTTTTGACACCATCAGACCACATCACATCTCCTGTGTGGATGATAAGGTCAGGCTTGGTATCTACGATTATTTTTTCTAATAATTTATAGGTTCTGATATCATCATCTGCTTCTGGCAAGTTGCCAAAGTGAGTATCAGTAAGTTGAAGTATTCTAAATTTATTTTCTTTTATTTCCATATTATTCCTTTACAGATCCGATAGTTATACCCTTTACAAAATATTTTTGTATGAATGGATAGAAGATAACTATAGGGAGAATTACTACGATTATTGTAGCCATTTGTAAAGATTCTCCAGTGATTTTGACATTTTCTAGGGCACGGTAACCTGCAGCTCCAGAGTTTTTTTGGAGGATATTTGACAGACCTTGTTGACGGGTCAACATATCCTGTAAGATTGTTGCAAGTGGTTTTAACTTTGCATTTCTCACATAAAATGATCCTGAGAACCAGTCATTCCAATGGCCTACTGCGGTAAACAAGGTTACTGTAGCAAGGGTTGGTTTGCTCATTGGAAACACCATGTCAGTAAATATCCTAAATTCACTCATCCCATCAATACGTGCTGCTTCAACCAAGCTCATAGGAACCTGCATAAAGGCTGACCTTAAGAGCAAAATGTTGGTAACACTGTATAAGGACGGGAAGATGTAGACCCAAATAGTATTAGTAAGGCCAAGCTCACTTAATACTAGGTAGTATGGTATAGTTCCTCCACCAAATAACATAGTGAAAAATATAAAAAATGTTATCTTAGACCTACCTGGTAGTCCTGGAATTGTAAGTGCCCAAGCAGCCATAGACATCAAAAACACGCCAAGAGCTGTTCCTAGAACTGTCCTAAATACAGATATAAAAAATGCATTTATTAGGTTGTCTTGCTTGAATACTTGAGCAATATTTTCAGTGGTGAATTCCCTAGGGAAGAATGTTATTCCTCCCTGAGCAGAATCCGTTCCGGCATTGAATGATAATGCCAATATATGGAGAAATGGTAATATGATAGCTAGCGATAGGGCTATACAGATTATATAAAATATTACCTGGGCCCAAGTGCTAGATTGCATATATTTTTTTGCCTTATCCATCATTTACTCCTTAATAGAATATTGTGTCTCCCTCATCTTCTTTTTCTTTTAAGAATTTGCAGAAGTCCTCAATACCCGCATCTTTTAGTTTTCTTCTTGATTCTTCTATAATTGCCTTAGCTTCTTCTTCGCTTGTTGCATAGTAAGCTTTTACTATATCTTCATCCCATTCTTGCATAGCTTGAGCAAGTCCGCCATCGTCGCCTTCAAATTCATATAGGTATGCAGCTGGGTGCAAGCCGTCAATTACTGTTTTTTCTTCGTATTTTTTGTCGAAATCATACATTTCGATGTATTTTACAGCGGCACTATCTTCGTTATCACTAGATTCATCACCCCAAGATGTTTCGCCAAAGTCTTCAAGGTTAGCCATATCTGTATAAGCAAAGTGTTCGCCCCAGTAAGCTCCAACGCCTCTGAATCCTTCTTTTTTAGCTGCATCTGGATCTTCAGCCATTAATTCAACTAATTCTTTCTTAGGAACTGGTTTGCCATCTACTAGGTCATAGTGTTTACCTTCAAGACCGTAGAAGTATAGAAGTTTACCTTCTGGGCCTGCTAGCCAATCAGCAAATTTAACAATTTCTTCTGGATTTTCTGTTGTTGATGGTATAGCCCATCCTGAATAACCAGATTTATATGGAACCACCATGTTGCTTGTTCCATCAGCTCTGTCTAGGTCTCCTAGTGGAATATATGCCATATTTTGCATTTCTACCATTCTAGAGTGGGTATCTGCTATGATACCATATCCTTGATTTAATATTCCTTCACGAGCTCTGTTTTCTTCTATTGTGTAATATTCTGGATGCATTAGTCCATCTTTTAACCAACGACGTACAAGTTCAACACGTTTTTCTGCATAATCTGTCATAGATTCGTGTTTGATATTGCCATCTTCATCTTTTAGGATTTTTTGTGCTCCTTGACCTTCCCAGATTAGGTTTCTGTATGGCCATGGTCTATCTGAACCACCCCAAATTGTTGGACCAAGTGGAACTACTGGGTTTCCGTTTACATCTTTGAAGTCACCTTCTTGGATCTTTCTTAGGACTTCTTCAAGCTCTTCTGCTGTGTGGATAGAATCCATTTCTACACCAAGATCTTCAGCTATATCTTTTCTGATGTATAAACCACCTACATATTTAGGGTCTGGGTCTGCAGGATTTCTTGGAATAGACATATGAACTAGGTATGTTGCTCCATCCCAATCATCTCTCATCATGATATTTCTTTTTGTATCGCTTGGTAGGTATCCATCTTCAAAGTATTTGCCATAGATTTTGCCCTCTTTTAGATATGGAGCTATATCATGGAACATACCTTCATTAGCAGCTTTCAATAGAATTGGGAATTCTGGTCTACCTGAGTTGTTTAGGTAGTAAGCTATAGCATCTGGTAAGTCTCCAGAAGCAAGGCCTGCTGCTAGGGCTTCATAAGCATTTTCTGTTGTTACTGCTTGAATATTTAGAGTTATACCTGTTTTTTCTTTGATGTAGTCGGCGATTTCTGGACTCATTGTTCCTTCACCAACGTCTGAACCTTCTTGGAATACTAGTAGGTCAATTTCCCTATCAGCTATCCATGTATCTGGCTTGTCTGTTTGTTCACTTGTTTCTGTACTTGTTCCAGAGCCTTCTTTGTTTGCTGAATTATCTTTGTTTCCACAAGATGAAAGCAGCATTGTAAGTGACAATGCTAGTATTGATAATTTTTTAAATGTGAAATTCATTTTTTCTCCTTGATTTCAATTTTTACCATAGGGCGTTATCGCCAATTTTATCTGCAACTTTGTTTACTACTGCTGTCAGTATTAGTCCTGCCAGACCTTGTACCAAGCCTACTGCTGTTGCAGGGCCGTATCTTGCTTTTTCTAGACCAGTTTTTACTATATAGGTATCAATTATTTCTGATACTTGATAGTTACCTGGATTTTGCATCAAATAAATTTGGTCAAATCCTGCTGCGAGTATGCCACCTAGAGATATTATAAATAATAAAACTATGGTTCTGGTTATACCCGGCAAGGTTACATACCTTGTTTGTTTCAGACGGTTAGCTCCATCTATGGCGGCCGCTTCATAAAGTGACGGTGATATGCCCATGATGGCTGCATAATAAATTATTGAGTCCCAGCCAATATTCTTCCAAGTGTGGCTCCACAAGACTGCTGGATAGAAGAAAGACTGTTCCATCATGAAAAATCTCGACCCATCCGTTAGCCCAGTTTGCTTTAAGAATATGTTTATTAAGCCTGTGTTTGGTGCAAAGAGCTTGTTTAACATACCAACTACAACAACCCAAGATATGAAATATGGCAAGTAAGATATACTTTGGAAAGCAGATCTTGCTCTCTTATTGCCGATTTCATTGAAAATCATGGCCATTATTATTGGGAATGGTAGGTATACAAACATCTTTAGAGCTGATATTATCAAAGTATTTTTGATATACATTGGGGTTTCACGAGCAGTGAAGAATTCTCTAAAGTATTTTAGTCCTACCCAGCCCTTGCCATACATACCTGAGTTAAAGGAAAATTCTCTAAAAGCTAGTAAGTTTCCTGTCATTGGCCAATAGGAGAATATCAAAAAGAAGAGTATAGCAGGTACTAGCATAAAGTAAAATGTTTTGTACCTATTAAATTCTTGTTTAAAACTTCTCTTATTCGGATGAAAGTTAGGATCATGATCTGGATTACTATTAGCATTAGCTTTGTTTTTGATCTCATCTCCAGCTTCACTCATAGCCATGGCACCTTCAGGATTGACTGTTCCACCTAAGTTATTAGTGTTGCTACTATCCATCTTTACCTCCTTTCTTTACAAATTTTATCTATATAATATTTCTGTAAGCTCCGTGGTTTGGTATATCAATTCTTTCTTCACTTTCACCGTCAAAGAAATGTGCAAAATCAAAATCTATTGCAAGTTTGATATGTTGACCTCTCTCAAAGTTTTCAAGACTTATGATTTTTGCAATGATTGGCTTATCTTCTAGGTCAAAGTGTAAGAGTGTTTCAGAACCAAGTAGCTCTGCAACCTTTACTTCTATATCTATTGGTGAGTATCTATCAGAAGTGTGGTCAATTCCCTTATCCAAGAATATGTTTTCTGGTCTGATACCCAGGGTAATGTTTTTGCCAGCGTAATCTGTGCTCATCAGATAGTCTATGACTTCTCTTGGCGCCTTTATCAAGGTCTTGCCGTGAACTAGGCCTTCATTTGTAACTTTGACATCAAAAAAGTTCATGGCAGGTGAACCCATAAAACCAGCTACGAATTTGTTTACTGGATATAAGTAAATCTCACGTGGAGAGCTTACTTGTTGGATTATTCCGTCTTTTAACAAGACAATCCTATCTGCCATAGTCATAGCCTCTACTTGGTCGTGAGTTACATATATTGTAGTGTTGTCCAATTGCTTGGAAATATTTGATATCTCAGACCTTGTTTGAACCCTTAGCTTAGCATCAAGGTTACTTAGTGGCTCGTCCATGAGAAAGACTTTTGGGTTTCTAGAGATAGCACGTCCTAGGGCTACCCTTTGCCTTTGTCCACCAGATAATTCTTTTGGAAGCCTATCAAGATAATCTTCTAGGCCAATGACCTTGGAAGTTTTATCTACTCTTTCGTCAATATCTTTTTGTGGGACTTTTTGCATTTTTAGACCAAAGCCCATATTTTCTGCTACTGTCATCTGTGGATATAGGGCATAGTTTTGGAATACCATTGCTATATCCCTATCCTTAGGGTGGACATCATTCATAAGTTCGTCATCAAAATAAAGCTTGCCAGCTGTGATATCTTCAAGTCCTGCTATCATGCGAAGAAGAGTAGACTTGCCACAGCCTGATGGTCCAACTAATACTATGAATTCACCCTCATTGATAGTGAGGTTGAAGTCTTTAATAACATGAGTCCCTGGAATATAATCTTTGTAAATATGTTCTAATCGTATCTCTTTCATAGCATCCTTCCTATCCGATTGCCTCTTCTATCAAATCAGCTAGTTTTTCAATTCCTGTTTTAATAGGAGTATAGCAATCAGCTGGAATTTGTAAAATATCTCTATTGTTCTTATCGGCTAAATCTTTTAGTTTGTCAAAATGAAGTTTCATCTGTGGGCTGACTAAGTATAGGTCATATGATCCATCTTCTATAGAATTGTCTGCCTTCATCACTGTTGTGGCATCAACTTCTATATCCTTGCCATTGTCCTTAAAATAAGCACTGGTCTTATCAGCCATGAGTGATGAACTCATTCCCGCGTTACAAATTATCAAAGCTTTTTTCAAATATTCTCACCTCCTTGTATTTTTTTATAAACTCTAATAAGTTTTTCAGCAAATTCAATGGCCATGCTTGCCATGGAAAAATGATCTTGGGCATGGACTAAAAATATATTTATATCTGTGTCTTCTCCACCAGCCTCCTTATTCATAAATGACGTTTGAATATTGTGGGCTTCTACGAGTTTTTCACGAGCTTGTTTTAGCTTTTCTTCAGCAGATTTAAAATCATAGTCATCAGCCAGATTTGATGCTTCGCTTGCATAAGCTCTGGCATCTCCAGCCAATATAATCATGCTGAAGATATCTTCATATTGTTTTTCATCTAAAGCCATAATGGCTACTCCTTTAATTGTTATTTTCTTTGATTAGCTTGTAGGCAAAAGGACTGTACATCAAAGTAGCAAGGCCTATAATTACAAGTTGAGCAAGTATGGATTTTAGGGACAAATTCATCAAAAATCCTTGCAAGAAAAATGGCAAACCACCAACTGGTTGTATGATCGCCTTTCCTATGTATCCATATTTGAAGGCTAGACTTACTAGGATTGCCACAAGGGATGGGCCTAGAACAAAGGGTATGAAAAAGTCTTTGTTTTTTGTAAGTGGTATGCCAAAGACTATATTTTCGTTAATCCCCAGAAGGGCTGGTTTTATACTTATTTGCCCAAGTTCATAGAAATGATTGTCTTTCTTTAGCAAAAGCACTATTATAAGTCCAATAGTTAGACCTGAGCCTGATAGTAACAAGAAGTTACTCAAGAATGTCTCTGTAAATATATGGTCAAGTTCAAGACCTCTGGACCAATTTATTATGTTTTCGTTGATGTTTCTTATGGCTAAGGGCAGTATAAAGGGATCTACTATAGAATCTCCATGAACTCCTAAGTACCAATATAATTGTATAATAAAAACCAAAACCCCAAGCACTAGCGGTTGGTCAAAGATATTTAATACTGGATTTGCTATGAAAAATATGGCAGATGCCAAGGACATAGCAAATATTTTTTCCGATAAATATGAGAGCATTGTATAAATAAGGCCAATAATTATGAGGGCCAATACTTCTACGAGCTTTTCTTTTGCCCCAAAAGGGATTTTCTCTCCAAGAATTTGACCTAGAATATTTTCGAGTTTTCTTGCAAACTTTATATTGATGGGCACAAATATTAGGCTTAAAATTATTCCCATTGTACCAAGCTTACTTAAGTCAAATTCACTTTTGCCAAATAGGAGGGCTACTATGGCAAGTAAATTTATTAGTAGGTATTTGTTTGCTTCATTTCTCAAAATTTTATTTATCTCAGCATTCAAATTTATGATAAAGACAATCCCTATTAGACCAACACTTATACCGGTTATATCAACCAAGTAATTCTTGCTTGCTAAGGCTAGGATGGATCCAACTACAGTAAGGGCAAGTAGGTTTTTTGCCACTCCTTTGATAGCCTGTAAGTAAGGATTCATCTCCACTTTGCCTGCAAGTTCTAGGAGTTTGCCTTCTATCTTTGGGCTAATTATCTCCCTTTTCATTATTTTAGCTCTGGCCAGTAGCCTTCATTTGCTATTATTAATTCATCCAAAACTTTTTTTGCAACATCAGCATTTGGAACTGATTGGTTTAAAGAGAAGGCTTGGAGGGCTTTGTAGTATGAATGTTCAAAGAATGCATCTACCAAGAGTTTTTCTGCTGCTACTTGGGCTTCCATAAGTCCCTTATGGAAATCTGGTATATCTTCCCTTAGGCTGATTGGCTCAGCTCCCCTGGCATTGACATAGCAAGGGACTTCTACAACTGCATCGTCTCTAAGATTTGGAATAGCCCCCTTGTTTGGAACTATTAGCATAAATCTGTCATTTTTGTCATGGAGAATACTTGCAGCAATGTCTACTATATATTGGCCGTGGGAAGTAGAATCGTAATCAATCTCTTCTAGGTCTGGATTATTTCTTATAGCATTTGATACTTCTTTGATTTTCTTGTATCTGCCATCCATTATTTGATTGGCACGGGTATAATTTATGTCTGCTGAATCTACAATCATATTTGGGAACAAATAATATTCTAGGTAGTTATTTGGCAATCTATCAGGGAACATTTCCACAAGATGGCTGTAGGATATCCATGTCTTTGCCCAATCTGGGTCTTCTTCAGATACATCGAATCCTTCATTTATAATCTTTTGGATTATCTCTGGCATCACATCTCTTTTAAGCTTTGTATCATAGATTTCCTTATACCAGCCAAAGTGATTGAGTCCGTAATATGTTTGAATAAAGTTTTTCCTATCATAGCCAAAGGACTTGCAGATCATCTCTTCTATTCCTATGGTCATGTCGCAAGCATTGATGATCTTGGCATGAGGGAATTTTCTTCTTACAGATTCTGATATGACAGATTCTGGATTGGTATAGTTTAATATCCATGCATCTGGAGCGTACTCTTGGATATATCCAACAAGCTCTAAGAATCCGCCCATAGACCTTAAGGCATAGGCAAAGCCACCTAGGCCACAAGTTTCTTGACCAACTAGACCGTATTTAAGTGGAATTTTTTCATCCTTTTCACGCATGTCGATTTTACCAACCCTGATTTGGCTAAATACGAAGTCGATGCCAGTAAAGGCTTCTTTTGGATCTTCAGTTTTTATAATCTTTACATCATAGCCTCGTTTTTTGATTACAAAATCTATGATAAGTGCCATATCGTCGTTGCGAACTTGATCGTTATCATAAAGCCTGATTTCAAAAACGTCCAAATCATCGTGGTTTAGTATTGATAAGATTATGCCAGGTGTGTAACCACTACCTGCACCAGCTATAGCAATTTTTAGTTTGTCCATAATTATCCTTTCATAAATATTTCGCAAAATTCCAGCATATTTTTACTTTTTATAGCTTCTTCAACTAACTTTTCTTCTCCCAAAAACCTCCCCAATTTTTTATAGTATAATTTCAAATCTTCTTCACTATTGCCAACTATCAAGGAATACATTATTTGAATTTTCTCCCCATTTTTCCACTTGATTGGCTTATCGCTGATAACAAGTACAGAAAAAGTATGGCTATCAGCTTGTTCCATCATATGGGGTATGGCAATTTTGCCTATACCAGTCGAGTTGAGCTCTTCTCTTTTTATCAATTGATCTTTGATATAAGATGGGCTACTTCCTATCTTTTGACTTATAGTTTTGGCCAAGAAATCCATGGCACTTTCAAAATCATCTATCTGATCTGTGCGGATGTGTATAGAGTTTTCAAAAATGCTGTAAATTTCTGCTAATTCCTCCTGGTCAAAGGCCTTGTTGATGTTCATATAATCTCTTTGTTTTAAAAGTATATCTACATAGACAATTGGTATGTCTGTTTCGATATTAAGGTCAACTGAAGAAATTATGATGTCATAGCCTTCTATAGAATCATTCTTTAATCTTGTAATATCCAAGGTGTCTAGCTTGTTGTAGGCTCCCTTAAACTTATCTTCAATCTGAGCTCTGAGAAGTCTTGCACTGGCGTTGCCAGACCCACAAACTATCAAAATGTTCTTCTTTGGAGATGATTTATCTTCCATTGATGCTAAAAGATGGAGGGCAATATAACCAATCTCATCTTCTTTGATTATGGTATTGTATTTGTTATTTATGACACTTATGCCAATAGTTGCCAGATGGTAGGCTAGTCCTCGAGATTTGATATCATCAAGAATAGGATTTTTCATCTCAAAACCATATTTCATACGCTCTAGCAAAGCTGCCAAGTGCTGGCTTAGGGATAGATATAGGTCAATATCTCCTCTAAATTCATATTTGCTCACCCTATATATTTCTTCTAGCATCTCTTCGGTAAGCTCTGTTATCTCAAGGGAAATCTTTTCTATATCACCAATCCTATTTTTGCTTATAAGGTGCATGGCGATGTAGTGGATTTCATCTTGAGGAATCATTATATCTAGTCTTTGATTTAGCTCTTCTACAATCTTTTTGGCAAATTCAAATTCATCGTAGAGGATCACTTTGTTTTCTAGGGCAATGGGAAGATTTATAGTAATGCCCTGGTTAATCCTAAGAATAGCAATATATATGTGTATGATGAGGTTTTTGACCTCGACATAGGGCATATTAAATACTGGGTTAAAGTTTAGCTCTTCTACAACTTCTTCTATGGTATTTAAAATCTTTCTATCCTTATCTATATCAAAGATATATGATTCTTCCCCTATTTCATTTTTTATAGCAATTCTTATGTCTTTTTCATCGCCGATGATTTTCATACCATAGTGGGGTTTGCTGGATAAGGACAAGTTGTATTTTTCTAGTATCTTTTTTATTTTCTTGATGTCTTTGTTTACTTGAGATAAGCTTAGGTGAAATTTCTCTGCTATATCCTGTTGTCTAATATAAGTATCTGAAAAGAGGAATAGCTTGATAATATTTTCTATCCTAAAATCTACCGAACTATTGATTGAATGATAGTAAGCGTATCTTCGCCAATCATTTTTCAAAAACTCTGTGAATGATTTCTCGTCTACAACTTTAAATTTGTAGCCCTTGCCCTTGGTTGACTTGATTTTTGCACCATTTTCTTCAATTACGCTATTGAGATAGGCTATTTCTTTTTTGACTGTACTAGGAGAAATCTCTAGGGCTGATCCTATTTCTTCAGAAGTATGGTAGGAGTCATCAGCACTCAAGTAATCAAATATTTCTTTTTGTCTAGTTTCAATCATTGTTCTAATTTCTTGCTATATTCATAAATAGTATTGTAAATATTTATGACTTCATCGTATAGGTCATCTCTGACTTTTTCGTCAGCTTCTTTTGTCCCCATAGAAGTAGTGATATAGGCTTTTGGATTCATAGCTTTTACTTTTGAAATAAATTCATTTTTGTAATCTTCATTCAAGTTTTCTACTAGGTAGTTGATTTTTCCTACCATGGACCTTGCATATCTTAGGTGTTCAAATCTTGGTGATGTGCGTGGTTTTTTGACTTTTGCATCTTTTTCTGCAGGATAGATCAAAAATGTATCTCCTGCTTCCCACCACCAATGGCTGGTATCTTCTAGGGGTTCTTTGACCCAAGCATCGAGGGCCCATCTCAGATATCCATTTGCATTTATAGAATTTGCATAAAGAATAGTCCAATCACTTTCAATTGGCATAGATCTGGCAAAAGAATTTGGATACATACCTGTGCAAGTATAGATTGTCGTAAGCTTGTCCCCACGTTTGTCTATATAATCCTTATTTTCATAGTTAATATCTACAAAGCCAAAGGATATGTCATCAAGCCTATCGTATATATCTACATAGCCTTTCTTATATCCCAATTGACTGGCGATTTTTAGAGTCTTGCCGTCCTTGTTTTTATGTTTGGATAAAACTTTTAGAACAGCTTCTAATATGTCTGGGCTTCTCTCATCTACTGCTATATAGGTGATGTCAAAGTATCCCTTAGAATCCAAATGGTCTATGAAGATATCCAAGAAAGAATCCCAATATTCCTCCCATTCTTTACTTCCTGGCTTGAGCCCTAAAACCAAGCCCTCATCTTTTCTATCATTTTCATACCAATCAGCCAAGGAAAAGGCCATGATTTGCTCATCTATGCCCTCCTCAAGGGCCAAGTCTACGTAAGTATCAAAGTAGGTGAAGTTATAAGTAACTTCCCCGTCTTTGGTGATTTCTCTTACCATGGATGGATATTTGTCATAAGTCTGCTGGTACCAAGGGTCATCTACAATGGTCGTAGTGATGGAGTTACCACCAATAGATTTATAAACTCTTAGGTGTTCTCTTAATATGTCTAGATGCTTTTCTTTAAAAAGTTCATCATCGGATATGCCATAGTACCTAGCCACTGTAAAAGGATACTGCCAGAGATTGATGGCGAAGTCATTTTTATAGGCTTCTAGGTCTATTACTTCAACTTCTATTGGAAGAATAAGATTAGTTCCTTTAATACTTATGTCGCCCTTATAAATTCCTGCTTTAGCATCTGATTTTATAAAGATGTAAAATCCTCGCAAGTTATTTTCTTCAAGGTCTGTTTTCTTAGTATAGTCCAATATATCTGGGATATTTTCCTTTGGAAAATCTGGCAAAACTCCCCACTCATAGCCAACGCCTATAGAACATAGGGTATCCTTGGTAAATCTAATCTCTATATCTTCCTTTTTTATAGTATTTGACCCACAGATCAAATCGCTTACTTCTATTTCAATAGCAATAGGAGTAGTTGACTTGTTTAGTACTACATATTGGCCCATGTAATAGTCGTTTTTGTAAAGGAATTTCTTCCTATCTTCAAAGTCAAAATCTTTTTCTTTGTACTTATAGAAGTCTCTTTTCAAATAATGCTTGCCAAAGTTTCCTTCAAAGAATAGCAAATTGTCATTTTCAATATAGTTAGTCATATTATTCTGACCTTCTTTCTACGTTAAAAATCATATTTGTAATGGATCTCTTAGCTAAAATATTCTTGTAATAGTAGTAGGTAAATTCCAAAACTATGCCTGGAAATAATATCAAAATAAGGATAAAGGCAAATTTATATAGGGCATAGCCAATAATGCCTATAACTATAGTCATTAATAGAAAATCTACAATATTTACAATAATTATTGAAACAGAATTTTTAATAAGTTCTTTTTTGGACAAATCATACTTGGTATCCAAAAATGAAGACAGTAGTAGTGTGTGAATATAAATAAAATATAAAATAATACCGATGTAAAAAGCACCAGTATGGATAGGTGTGTCAATCATATAAAAATATATAAGATCGACAAATCCAATAAAAATAAGGGCAGTCGTACCTATAGAGCGAAGATAGGTCTTTTTAAAATTAACTTTGAAATTAGAAAGATACGTTTTGAAAATCCTTACTTTTTCCCTGTATGTAGCTTGGTACATCTTATCTATCACTTGGTAGGATGTTTCCAAAGACCCTATATGGCTTAGGAAAAACAAACCAATAACAAGGCTTATAAGGTGCATGATTGATATTGCCATAAAATAATATAATCTTTCAATAAATACGCTGACTTTAACTCGTCTTTTAAATCTTTGTGCAAGCACTATAAGACCACCTTTCAAAATACAGTATCTTTAGCTCTTAGTTTGCAAATTTTAGGTATTTTTCTAAACTTGATTATAATATATAAGAATAAAAAGTTCCACCCATTATTTTCCACTTGCCAAGTTTATAAGGTGGGTATAACGTTTCCACTTTATAAATTTTACCAAAGTTTTACTAAAACTTTACAATTTTATAGATATTTGAAAATCTACTAATTTTTTGTATATTATCTATTGAAAGATAAAAGGAGGGATTATGGCAAAAATTATTGCACTTGACATTGACGGAACGCTTCTAAATAGCCAAGGAGAGATTACAGATAGAACTAAAAAAGCTCTGGAAGACGCTCTCAAAGAAGGAAATATAGTAGTTATTGCTTCCGGCAGGGACCCAAAGGGTGTTTTTCAATATGCAAAAATACTTAAATTAGATGAATACGACGGTTTGCTTTCAAACTACAATGGCGCTAGAATCACAAATTATGAAAGTATGAAAATTATCATAAATCATACTTTGGACCTAGATGATATGAAAGAGCTTTTAGAATTTTCTGAAGACCTTGATGATATGAATTACACCATATACTATGAGGGCAAATGTTACACCAATTCCATGGATACCTACCGCTTGGAAGATACTCAAAGCAAGAACGATATGGAATTAATCTTTGATCCAGACCTTAGCTATAATGTAGATTTCGAGCCAAATAATATTTTATTTGCCTGCCATCCTGACAAAATCACTGAACCACTAAATAAAATCCACAATAAATTTTCTGACAAATTCACCCTTGTAAAGTCTACTCCATACTATTATGAAGTTATGCCAAAGGGAGTCAGCAAGGGCGAGAGTCTAAAGGAAATTGCCAAATACTACGACATTGCTATGGAAGATGTTATAGCCTTCGGTGATGAGGACAATGATTTGTCCATGATTGAAGCTGCAGGAACTGGAGTTGTCATGGCAAACGGTTCAAAAGCCATGCTTGCAGTAGCTGATTATGTGACCTTGTCAAATGATGAAGATGGAATAGCTGATTACTTAGAAAAATTTGTCTTAAAGAAAGAGGAAAATTAATGAATGCCATAATTGCCCAATCCGGTGGACCAACAAGCGTTATAAATTCATCCCTTGCTGGAGCCATTTCTGCCTTTATCGAAAATAATTTTGACCATATCTACCTTTCCTTAAATGGAATCGAAGGTATTATTTCAGGAAATTACAGGGAAGTTGATAAGGATAACTTTATAAGAAATAAAATAAGCGAAAAACTTTTGGCTCGCCCTTCATCAATCCTTGGTTCTTGTAGGTTCAAGCTTTCAGATGATATGGACGATGAGAATTACAAACAAATCTTCCAAACCCTAGAAGAACTTGAAATAACAAGCCTGGTTTACATAGGTGGCAACGACTCTATGGATACCGTTATGAAGCTAAATTCCTACATGGACTGTCACAATATTTCTGGCATAAATGTGATTGGTTGTCCAAAGACTATAGACAATGACCTATGCCAAATGGACCACTCCCCTGGCTTTGGATCTGCTGCCAAGTTCATCAACCATAGTCTCCTTACTTTGAGGACTGATGTAGATATCTATAATCTCAAATCAGTAACCTTTGTGGAGATTATGGGAAGAAATGCTGGTTGGCTTGCAGCTTCATCTCTTCTATCCAACCACCAAGCAGGAAAAGATGTTGTCAACCTATTGTATCTTCCAGAAGATAATAAATCTTTGGATGAAGTCATAGAAGAAATCAAAAAGGCCCTAGAAAATGAAAATAACCTCATAGTTGCTCTTGCAGAAGGCTTCAGGGATAGGGAAAGACTTCTCGATAAGCCTATGTTCTCAAATACCGATGATGGTTTTAACCACAAAATCGTAGCAGGTGTTGGTGAAAGACTTGCCGATATCATAAGAAATGAACTAGAAATCAAATCTCGTTCAGTAGAGCTATCACTTCTTCAACGAACAAATACCACAATAAGTAAAACCGATGCAAAAGAGGCCTACGAACTTGGCTACAAGGCAGCAAAGCTTTCAAAAAATAAAACAAATCTCATTCCAATACTTGTAAGAGAAGATGCTGACCAATACAAGGTCACATACACAGAAGTTAGTCCAGAAAAAATAGCAAATTTAGAAAAGAAGATTCCAGAAGAATGGATCAAGGATAAAAATACCCTTCAGGAAAAAATAGTGAACTACGCCTTGCCATTAATAGAAGGTGAAGTCAATCAAAAATATGAACACGGATTACCAGTTTTTGTAAAACTCGATGATTTTATACTATAATAAAAAATGTTGCAGAACTTTCTAAGCCTGCAACATTTTTTAATTCTTTCTATATTTCCTAATGTCCACATTCAAGACCAAGGACCCAAGTATTACTAATACTAATCCCACAAACAAATTCCTTGTAAAAGATTCGCCAAGTATTATTACTGAAAGTATTGATCCAAAGATTGGGATAAATAGTTTGTACATGCCCATTTCATTCGCAGAGTGATATTTTAGAACTGTATTCCAAATCACATATGCAGTCGCTGAGATGAAGGCTCCATATAGTAATAAGAGAACTGCTTTAGGAGTGAAGTCCAAGCCTAGAGGATAAAGGATTTTGCCTATAATTATTAGGGGAATAGATCCTATGATAAATTGGCTTGCCGTAACCAAGTACTCATTTTGATTCTTGCCATTTTTCCTTACATATACTGATGATAAGGCATTGAAAAATGTTGATAGGAGGATTAGCCCCTCACCTCTAGGATTGAAATTTGTACTCATTCCGGATATGCCACCATTTACTACGATTATTCCCAAAGTTCCAAGGACTATGGCAAAGATAGTTTTGGGGTGAACTTTTTCTGTAGGCAGAATCACCAAAGAAATCAAAACTACCATAAAGGCGTTGGTTGATTGGATGATTGCCGCCTTGACCCCAGCTGTGTTGGATAGGGCTATATAATATATGAGGTATTGGACAAAGGTCTGGGTTAGAGAAAGAACCAAAATATACTTATAGCTTATGTCCTCTTTTACTATTTTTTCTTTATTAAAAGCTTTCAAATAAACAAAGCCCAATACTCCAGCCAGGAAAAATCTTATTCCTGCAATGAAAAGTTGAGCTCCAGTATCTGCTCTACCAACTCCAAGTTCAAGGTAAGTTGTCTTTATTGTCGGAATAGCCGACCCCCACAAAAGCATGGCTATGAGGGTTGCTATTATAGCTATTTTCTTATTTTTTAACATTTTCTTCCATTTCTAAAAAATTAATATTGCTATCAAAAGATACAGTCCTCCACTAGCTAGCATTAGCTTGATTGGATCTATCTTTGTCTTTAGCATGAGGGCAAAAGCAAGGATGAAAATCCCTAGCATCAAATAATCCATATTTGCAAATCCTACAAGCTCTTCTCCAAAAAATGCCGTCTTAAGTATTTGCACACCTGCTATAAGGATCATAGAAACGATGGCAGGTCTCAAAAAGTATAAAATATTTGACATCACATCGATGTTTTTATATTTCTTATAAAAATATGAGATCGTCCCTACAATTATAGCAGACGGCAATACACAGCCAAAAGTCGCAGCCAAAGCCCCTGGAAAACCAGCAATCCTAGTACCTACAAAGGTAGCCGAATTTATAGCAATAGGTCCTGGAGTCATCTGACTAATTGTAATCAAGTCGTTGAATTCACCAAGGCTAAGCCAGCTATTTAACTCAACCACTTCTTCTTGGATTACAGGCAAGGCTGCATATCCACCACCAAAAGAGAAGAGACCAATCTTTAAAAAGCTTATAAATAATTTAAGCAGCATGATTCCTCCTTGCTAGAGTATAAATTGCCCCAATTACTATAAGACTTGCTATAATATAAATGACATTTACATCAAAGAAATATCCCAAGATAAAACTAATCAGCATAATTCCTATAACAAGGGGAGATTTTTCCTTTAGAAGATCACGGCCCATGTCGATTACAACCTTGATAATCAAGGCTCCAACCCCTGCCTGCATACCCTTAAGGAAAAGTGCTATATATTTATTAGTAATAAAAGCTTGGTAGGCCAGTGAAATCAAACTTATTATTATAAGAGGTGGAATAATAGTACCAAGAATTGCCACAAACATACCTGCTAAACCCAAGGTCTCATAGCCCACGACAACCGCCGCATTTACAGCAACAGCGCCAGGCGCAGATTGGGCAATAGCTGTCATATCCAGCATATCATCTTTGGAAATCCAGCCCAATTTTTCTACAAATATTTCTTTCATAAGAGACAAAATAACATAACCCCCACCAAAAGTGAAAGCTGAAAGGTAGAGGGTAGATTTGAATAATTCCCATAATTTGTTTTTCTCTTTCATAATTCCTCATTTCTACTAACTCTTACACAATTACCATACCATAACTTTTAATCACCAAGAAAAAACACCTCCAGTTTTAACTTGGAGGTGAGACAGTTCTTTTACTTTTAGTTGAAAAACTTTTGATTGATTCTTTCGGTAACTTTTTCTGGAGTAAAGCCAAATTCAGCTGTTACTTCTTCGCCTTTGCCTGAGATGCCAAAGCGGTCTATGCCGATGTTTAGGCCACAAGTTCCTGTCCATTCTGCCCAGCCGAAGGTTGATCCCATTTCTATGGATACTTTTTTGGCTTCTTTTGGTAAGACTTCTTCTTTGTAAGCATCATCTTGTTCTCTGAATAGTTCCATACTTGGCATTGATACTACTCTGATGTTTTTGCCATCGCTTTCAAGTTTTTCTTTTACTTTTAGGGCAAGGTCTACTTCTGAGCCTGTTGCTATTAGGATTAGTTCTGGTTTTTCAGAAGAATCGCTTATGATGTAGGCTCCTTTTTCGATGCCTTCTATGTTTTCTGTTTCTTTTAAGTTTGTAAGGTTTTGGCGGGTTAGAGCCATTACTACTGGTCTTTCTTTGGATTCAAGGGCTATCTTCCAAGCAAGTCTTGTCTCGTTTCCATCCGCTGGTCTTAGTGTGATGGTGTTTGGTATTGATCTAATCATCGCCAATTGTTCGATTGGTTGGTGAGTTGGACCATCTTCACCAACTGCTACAGAGTCGTGAGTCATCACGTAGGTTAGTGGCAATTTTGATAGGGCTGATAGTCTGATTGCTGGTTTCAAATAATCGGTAAATACGAAAAAAGTTGAAACATGGTGCCAAGTTCCGCCGTGAGCTATGATACCATTGCCTATGGCTGCCATGGCAAATTCACGTACTCCATACCAAATATTGCGTCCTTCTGGTGTTTTGTCTGTGAAGGCTACTGTATCTTTGATATTTGTCTTGTTTGATGAGAATAGGTCAGCTGATCCACCCCAGAAGTTTGGTGTGATTTTTGCCAAGTCTTGGATGATTTCGCCATTTGATGCACGGCTTGCTAGGGCCTTGTCATCTGCAGTATATTTTTTGACACTATTAATGAAGTTTTCTGGCAATTCTCTGTTGATACCAGCCATTAGATTTTTGTAATCTTCTGGATATTTTTCTTGGTATTTTTTTAGTAATTCATCCCATTTTTGGTTTGCTTCGTAACCCGTTTTTTCTATGCCATCTGCAAAAGTTTTGTAGATGTCTTCTGGTACTGTAAAGTCATCTTCTGCCCACTCGTAAATTTCTTTGGCTTTGATGAAGTCTTCTTCACCAATTGGAGCACCGTGGACTTTGTTTGTTCCTTGATTTGCTGAACCATAGCCAATAACTGTTTTGATTTCAATAATTGTTGGTCCATTGGTGTTTGATTTGGCACTAGCAATAGCCTTATAGATTTCTTCTAAATCTCTGCCATTTTCTACACGTAGGTAGTTCCAGTGTAGAGCTTCTGCACGTTTTTTCATATCGTCTGAGAAAGATGTGCTTGTTGCTCCGTCTAGGCAAACATCATTTGAATCGTAAAGAAGTATTAATTTTGAAAGATTCAAGTGTCCTGCCAAGCTCATTGCTTCGTAGGAGATACCTTCCATAAGGTCACCATCTCCACAAAGTGCGTAGGTGTAGTGGTCGATGATTTGGGCATCTTCCTTGTTGCATAGGGCTGCTAGGTGTTTTTCTGCAATTGCAAGACCAACAGCTTGAGCTATACCTTGGCCTAGAGGTCCTGTTGTAACTTCAACGCCTTCAATGTGGCCACGTTCTGGGTGGCCAGCCGTTTTTGCATTAAGCTGTCTAAAGTCTTTGAGATCATCTAAACTTACATCATAGCCTGCAAGGTGAAGCATAGAATAAAGCATAGCTGATCCATGGCCAGCTGATAAGACAAATCTGTCTCGGTCAAACCATGCTGAATTCTTTGGGTTGGCCTTCAAAAATTTGTTCCACAAAACATAAGCCATTGGGGCTGCCCCCATAGGAAGTCCAGGGTGACCACTGTTTGCTTTTTCAATTTGTGCAATGGAAAGTGCGCGTATAGCACTTACCGCTCTATCATCATTTTTATTAAACATGTAAACTCCTTACTAAAACTAAAAGTGTAACTAATATAATCATACCATATAAATTTCTTTTTTGATAAGAGCAAATCGTAAGCTTTTGTGATATACTAATAGCATCTGACAAAAAAGGAGAATATTATGTCGCCTAAAACAAAAGATTTGCTTAAAAGAATTATAATATCTATAATCGGTACATTTATGATTGCTGTAACAATTGGGATTATGAGAATCCTTGCCCTTGGAGTTGATCCATTCACATCACTTATAATAGGTATCTGCAATATGACCAATACTCCATTTAGAATAGTCTATCCTATCATAAACGGTCTGATACTAATTTTTATATTTTTCTTAAATAGGTCTATGATTGGTTGGGGAACTCTCATCAACCTCATATTAATAGGACCTGTGGCAGATTATTCTGCTAATATTTTTGAAAATATATACACCAATCCAACATTTGCCTCAAAGATTATAATTCTAATCCTTGCTACAATGGTAATGGCCATGAACGTTTCCCTCTATGCCAGCACAAATATAGGGGTGTCAGCATATGATTCCTTATTTATAACCATCAACAAAAGAAAACCAAATATGAGCCTTGGTAAGGCAAGAATCTTCACAGACGTTATCAGTGTAATCGTTGGATTCATAGGCAAAGCAGCCCTTGGTATTGGAACCATACTAAATGTTCTAATCATGGGACCTTTGGTAGAATTCTTCACTAAAACCACCACCAAATCAATTCTTAAAACATTTGATGTGAAAGCTGCTAATATAGAATAAGGATGAGAACAAGTCTCATCCTATTTTTCTACTTATTTCTAGCTTCAAATTTTTCCCAATCTTTGACAAAGGCATCTATGCCTGCTGTGGTCAATGGATGAGTCCATAATTTCTCAAACAATGAACCTGGAATAGTTGCTATGTGTGCACCTGCTAGGGCAGCTTCTTCTAGATGGTTGATGTGTCTGATGCTAGCTGCGATTATTTCTGATTCGTAACCATAAATATCGATCACATCGCGAAGAGATGCTACAAGTTCTGCTCCATTTTCTCCCATATCATCAATTCTTCCCATAAATGGTGAGATGTATGTCGCTCCAGCTTTCATAGCCATTATTCCTTGGGAGATGGAAAATATCAATGTACAATTGGTCTTTATACCTTCCTTTGATAGGGTGTGTATAGCCTTAAGACCATCCTCTGTCATAGGAATCTTTACAACTATATTATCAGACCACTTAGCCAAATCACGGGCTTGATCAACCATGCCTTCATAGTCATAGCAAGTAACTTCAGCAGAAACAGGTCCATCAACAATTTGAGAAATCTCACTAACAACTTCCTTAAAATCCCTGCCTTCTTTGTTGATGAGTGAAGGATTGGTAGTAACTCCATCACATAGGCCTAGGTCGTTGATTCTTTTAATTTGATCTACATTTGCTGTGTCTAAGAAAAATTTCATTTTTACTCCTTTTTAAAAATCAAATGTCAGTATAAATATTGTATTTGAAATAACAACTCTGATAATATAAAAATAATTGTCAATTAATGTTTAATTCATATTTTTAAGTTCAACGTAATATTTATAAACCGAACCTATATAATATATTTCTACATATTCTACAATCTCATAATCTGTACTAGATACTCTTTCTTTGTAGAGCATGGCAGTATTAGTACTAATTTTTAGTAGCTCTGATAAGGATTTGTTGGAATTAATAGATTCTATAGTTTCATAACCATGAGTAATATTAATATTTTGTGATTCCAATATCTTATATAATGAACTATGACCTGATATAAAATCGTCTTCACTTAATTTAGCAAGTCTTTCTGGTATGAAAGCTCTATGAAACCCAATATTTCTACCATTTATTTTTCTTATTCTTTCTATTTGATATACTTTATCTAGATCATCTAAATTAAGAGCTTTCTTAACTTTATCTGGAGCAATAATCTTTTTAAAACTAACAAGCTCACTTGATTCGTTTTTATTTTCAAGGCTGAAAGATTTTATACTGTTTAAATTTAGTGTTATTTTATCATTAGTGATAATAGTTCCTACCCCTGGTTTTTTAATTACAAATCCATCACGCTGTAAATCCTCAACCGCTCTACGAATCGTAATCCTACTAACCTGGTATCTTTCCTGTAATTCAGTCTCTGAGGGTAATAGTTCATCTTTTTCATACACTCCTAATTGTATTTTACCTAGTATATCCAAATATACATTTCTATATAATGGAATGTCTTTAACGTTCATAATCTATCCCCTCATCAACATTCATATATTCTTTTTAACTTCGTTAATAAATTTTTTAGCCTTTTCTGGATTAATGTCGTTAGCCATATCACCATCTTTAATCCAAGTAGCAACACTTACACCGTCATAATATTTCATAAGTTCTGCAATATTATCCCCAGTTGCTCCTCCGCCTAAGTAAACTGGAACTTGTAGATTTTTAGATTTTATTTCTTTGGCAATTTCTATACTTTCATCAACTGATTTTCCAGAAGTGAAAATTCCATCTGCGAAGGCCTCATTAACTATTTCCCAAGCTGCTTCACCATAAGATTTCTTTCCAAGCGGAACTCCGTGTACTTCATAAACATCAGCAAAGATCGGAACGTCGCTTCCTATTTTCATCTTTAGATCAATTATATCAGTACATTGTCCTTGAAGCATACCACCACTTGTAACATTAACTCCTGTGTATAAATGTTCTACTCTTATAAAATCAGCCCCAACTGCATCCGCAACGGCTAAAGATGCAACGCCATCCCAATTAATCAGAACACCTATTAATAAATTAGGAAATCTTCTTTTGATTTCAGATGTTATTTGCGTCATATATGCAACTGTTTGAAAGTTAGAAAATTGCTTTATAGGCATGTCATTCATATTCTGAATTATTAAACCATCAAATTTATTCTCTTCTATCATTTTAGCTTCATTTATAGCTTTTTCAATGATTATATCTATTTTCTCACCTTTATTTTTATAGGTTCCTGGCAAAGATGAGGGCTGTAACATAGCTAATACTGGTTTATTTAAGAGTTTTTCATTCATATTTACCTACCAATCTTGTCATATATTCCCTAGAAACTAAATACATGCTATTAGTTGGAATGACCCCAAATTCAGTAATATAAGCATATATATTATCCGGATTCACTCCTATTAATTCTGGAATTATTGTAAATATTGATTCATCTAAAATATCATTATTTTTATATTTATCTTTGTAATCTATACTAACAATCTCTTTTCTTATCCCAACGTTTCTTCTTTCATCTAATTTATTCATTGGAGTTAAAAAGTATAGTTTTTTATCAAATATTTTACAAAGATGTCCCATTATATCTGAACCAACTGTATTAAATCCAGTTCCGTCAGGATAGAACGTCTCCGCTCCCATCAAACAGCATTGACTTTTTTTTAAAAAATATAAAGCTGCTGAATCTGGAAAAAAGTGTATTTTTAAATTTTTTTTATCATTCAATTTTAAAAATGGGCTCCCACCATCAATTGCTGAACTTTCAGAAATATAAATATTTATATTTCTATCATTTTCTTCTGAAATATATAATACTGCTTTTTCAACTGTACTTGAATAATCATATAGGAATATATCAGTATATGCACTTAATTCGTTATTTGAATACTCTAAAATCTTTTCTAGATTTTTTTCCGTACTCAATTTAAATTCTTTAATATTATTTGATATTAATCTTTTTAGATCTTCATAATTATCAACATCATTATTTACATTTCTCGTTAGCTCCCTAAGGCTATTTATAAAAGCCCTACTTGCATTTCCTCTAGATTCAATAAAATGATTAACAAAACTATTAATTACTTCGACTAGTTTTGTACAATTTAAATCAAAATTTTCATCAACCAAATTAAGCATTATATTAGAAATTATTTCTATTTGTTGAGAAGCCCCTAAAATTTCATGATTGTCAATTTTATTTACTTTGATTTTATCATTTTCATTGAGATAATTAAAGAACAAATTTTCCATTTCTTAAACCTCCCCAAAAAAACTTAAATTATTCTTAAAATATATATCTCTTTTTACATCTGGTGATATATTAAAATTATCTAATAGTTTTACAGACGATGATGTTAGTCTTTCTGGATATGTTGTTCCAAACAATATTTTATTTGTTTCTATCTTATCCAAAGCTTTTTTTATTATTTGATTCTCATATTGATTAGATATCTCTATATATGCATTACTATTCCTAGCAACTACATCGATACAAGTATATCCATAATCAAAACATCCCATATGAAGGAAGATGAATTTAATTTTTGGATATTTAACAACGTATTTTTCCCATTGTTGAGGTATTGCAAAACAACCTATACCAGTAAACACTTTTACTGGTATATTTTTTTCATCTATTTTCTTAAAAATTTCATCTAGATTTTCGTTTAAATCTGGATAGTAAGCATGTTCAAAAGAATTAAATTCAATCATTTCTATTTCACTTGAACTCAATGCATAATCTACATCAGAAATAGAATTTGAATTTTTAGGATTTATTAGAGCACAACCAATAAGCTTTTCCGGATATTTTCTCACGCATTCCTCTATATATTTAATATTATCTAATATTGAATCATTAGAAGTTGATGATATAACTCTTTTCTTTATATTATTATCATCCATATCAGATAATAACTTATTTAATTCATCCTGAGATTTTGTTTTTATATGTGCATGAATATCTAACATATAAATACCCTTAACCTAATATACCTAAATAAACACCTACTACACCAACCAACATGGTAATGAAAATTAACACTACTGAATTCATCTTTTTCTTTGTAATTAGATAATACATAAGACCTGTGTACGCAAGGCCTAAGAATCCTGGCATTAATCCATCTAGAGTTTCTTGTATGTTAAGAACACTTTCTCCAGATCCAATTGTTATAGGTGTAGATATTTCAACTAAAGCTGGTACAAAACCACCAACAACAGTATAGGCTGCTATTGAAGCTATATCAGTAATTTTATCAATTAAGCCAGAGTTCGCTAGAGAATCTACCAGTTTTATTCCTTGTTCATAGCCTTTGAATACTCCAAGGTATCTAATTCCTAATGAAACTATAGCCATCCCTATTATAAAGAATAGAGGTCCTATCCAACCTAATCCTGACGCCACAAATGAAATAGCAATACTGGCTAGTATAGGTCTTGCTGTACCATTTAACAAGGAATCCCCAAGTCCAGCTAATGGTCCCATTAAGGCTGCTTTTACTGCACTAATTGCTGAAGGATCAAAATCTTCATTATTAGCGTTCGCCTCTTCCATAGCAGCCGAGATACCAACCGGTACAGCTGATATCATATCCTGAGTCAGAAAGTACTCCATATGTCTATTATAAGCTTCTAATTTATCTTCATCATCTTCATAAAGCTTCTCGATTACAGGGATCATTGACTGAGTAAATCCAGCATTTTGCTGTCTTTCATAGTTGTTTGCTCCCCTAATGCTCATTTGATTCCAATAAACTTTCCATAAATCTTTTTTTGTTAGTTTTTTTGACATTCTATGCCTCCTCGAATCCAATATCTTTATCTAGCTTGAAATAATAATAAAATGCACAACTTACTAAGGCTATCAATCCAATACCAATGTTATTCACCCCTAAATATGAAGCAAATATGAATCCAAGAACAAAAAATGGCCACATTTTTTTTGAAGATATTGTTGATAGTAATAACGCAAATCCAACTGCACCAATCATGCTTCCGCCTACTGATAATCCAGTAATAACCTTGGAAGGGATAAAGTCAATTATACTTTTTACTAAATCAGCTCCATAGTATACTGCTAAAAATGTTGGGACACCATATAATACAACATTTACCAACATAGGAAATACTAAGTTATTTAATACTATTCCTTTTGTATCAAGTTTGTGAGTCGCTTCTTCAACTCTATGCATAAACAATACGTTAATAACAGAGTTTTGGAATGTTGTTGCTATTTGCCCAATCAATGACACTGGTAGTGCAGTTGCTATGGCAATCTCTATTCCGCCTCCTCCTAGTATTGCTAATGCAGTTGCTATTGCTGTAGAAATTGTTGGATCTGGTGGTGCTGCTGTTCCAACAAATATTACAGCTAAAAACATTAATTCAATTTGAACTCCTACTGCAAATCCAGTTGCTGCATCTCCCATTATTAGACCTACTACCGGGCCTACTACAATTGGTCTGAATATGTGAATTTGTAGCGTATGTGAGTCAATAAAAGCTATAGATACAAATATAGCCACCAAAATAGCTTGTAATAAAATACTCATTGTTTCCCCCTTAAAATTTATTTGCTATTTTTCTCAATTAAGTTTACAACTGATTGAGATTGATCATTTGGAACTGTCCTATATTCTAAATCAATTTGTTTCTCATTTAATTCTTGGAAGGCTTTAATGTCTTCTTCGTAGACCCAGAGGTTGTCTAATATTTTTTCTTTTCCTTTTCTCATATTTAGATTTCCAACATTAATTGTTTTAACAACTTCATTGTTCTCAAGCACTAAATTAGCTTCAACTGGTCCCCTAACTAAAAATAAGGTTTTATCATTAGAATCACTTTCTTCAATTAATTTTTTTCCTTCAGATAAATCAACTATTTTGAGCTTAATTCCTTTTGGTGTAGCCATCTTTAGTAATGATTGAGAAAAAGTATCATTTGCTGCTTTATCATCTGCAACAACTATTTGCTTAGCATCAGCGTAATGTAACCATGCTGTTACTATTTGTCCATGAATTAATCTATCATCTATTCTAAATACTGTAATGTTCATTTATTCCTCCGTATTATATTAATCCTATGCAATCAGAAATATTGCTTTTAATCTGCTCAACAAGTTCATCCATACTAAATTCATCTTTATATAGTGCAGCCTCCACAATCATAGGTAAATTCATTCCATAAAAAATATGAACCTTATCCATGTCATTAGTTAATATACTAGCCACGTTAAATGGAGTTCCTCCTTTAATATCTGTAAATATTAATAATTCCTCTTCATTCTCATATAAATATTTTATAAATGAATCCTTCAATTCATCTATCCCCATATTTTTATCAAAAATCAAATAATCAAGTCCATCTGTCTCTCCTACCAGCATTTCTGCAGAATCAATTAAACTTTTAGATAAATTCCCATGTGAAACCAATAGAATTTTCATCCCTTATTTAATACCTCCATAAATATTCAGCATTTTTATAAAAAATATTTTCTAAATCACTATTAGTAAGACCTAAATGATTGAATTTCTCAATTTCAATGTTTATTGGCTTGTATGGCCAATCTGTACCAAAAACAACTCTTTCGGATCCCAATTTATTCACAGAATATTTCAATATCTCTGGATCCATTTGTCCAGATGTTTCAACCCAGACATTTTTAGTTTTAGAGGCAACTTCTATTGACGACATTCCAAATTCGTAATAACCAGTATGCGTAAATACAAAATTAATATTAGGAAATTGTTTTGCATACTCTCCCCAAATATAAGGTGTACTTAATGGTGCAGTTCCGACGTGCATCTGAACGTGCACTCCATAACTCTCAATTAATTTAAAAATTTCATACAATTCAGGTCGATTATCTGGATAATACCCTTGTTTCCAAGAATGGAATTTAACACCATTCATCCCATATTTCCCTAAACATAGATCTATCTCAGATAAAGCGTTTTCATCCTTAGGATTAATAAAAGCGTAACCTTCAATAAGGTCTGGGTTCGATTTCATCAATTCATAAATTAAATCATTTTGTTCTCTAGTAGAGATTCCTGATAAACAACTAAGACCCACTTTACTGATTCCAAATTTATCTAAATCTTTTCTTAACTCTGATACATCTGGTATTTCTCCTGAACTAGTAGGCCCGAAATGCGAATGAATATCTATAATTTTCATCCTGTACCTCCAATCATTGATTATAACGTTATAACCTTTAATTAGAGTTTAGTTTATTTTTTTATAATTGTCAAGTAATATTTGAGAATTTTTTATTATAATACTTTAAGTTTTATCCACTAATTAATGTAAAAACTCAGGCAAAGAAATTAATCTGCGCCTGGTTTTTAATTTGATTGAGTTTTTTATCAAACATTTTTGAAATTTTACTATTTTTTCTTTTTTACTTACTTTTCGTTTTTCTTCCTACTACTACTTTGTTTTACCAAGTACTACTATAGTATCTTTCCTACTTATTTTTTTCTACAACACTATCCCAATCTTTTTTGAAGTTTTCAATTCCTTGTGTGGTCAATGGATGAGTCCACAATTTCTCAAATAATGAACCTGGGATAGTTGCTATGTGTGCACCTGCTAGAGCAGCTTCTTCCAGATGGTTGATGTGTCTTATGCTTGCTGCGATTATTTCTGATTCGTAGCCATATATATCAATCACATCACGAAGGGAAGCTACAAGTTCTGCTCCGTTTTCTCCCATATCATCAATCCTTCCCATAAATGGAGAAATATATGTTGCACCACCCTTCATAGCCATAATTCCTTGAGAAAGAGAAAATATCAATGTACAATTAGTTTTTATCCCTTCCTTTGATAGGGTGTGTATAGCCTTAAGACCATCTTCTGTCATAGGAATCTTTACAACTATATTATCAGACCACTTAGCCAAATCACGGGCTTGGTCAACCATGCCTTCATAGTCATAGCAAGTAACCTCAGCAGAAACAGGTCCATCAACAATTTGAGAAATCTCACTAACAACTTCCTTAAAATCCCTACCCTCTTTGTTAATCAAAGAAGGATTAGTAGTAACCCCATCACAAAGCCCCAAATCATTAACTCTTTTGATTTCATCAACATTTGCAGTGTCCAAGAAAAACTTCATTTTGCCTCCTTTGCAATTTTACTTATTATATTTATATCCCCAATATTTAAATTTAATTATTTATTTAAATAAAGCCCTCAAAGTATTAACTCTGAGAGCTTCATTATTAAACCTTATTTAAGGCATAATTATTTTTCTTAGAACAGATCCCTATATATATTTACTAAAGCAAGAATAGTCTTATTCTTCCTCAATCTTCTCAAAAACAGAAGTTGCGGTTTCTTTTATTACTTCGTTTAGGGTTACTATGTTGTCTTTTCCTTCTGTGTTTAGCCATTCTTTTGCGTCTTTTTCTGATTTGCCGAATACGTCTACTGCGCCTCTCCATGTTGCTCTGCCACATAGAACTCCGTTGAATGTTGAGCCTGCTTCTTTGGCAAATTTTAGGGTTTCTTTGAATAGGTCTGCGCTTACTCCGCCGCTTAGGAAGATGAATGGGATGCTTGTTGCGTCTGATTGGTCTTTGAAATACTTAAGGGCTTCGTCTCTTGTGTGGAGGATTTCACCTTCTCCGTAGCCTTCTACGAAGTTCATATTTACTGGTGCTTCTACTTTTAATACGTCTACTTTGTATCTTGGGTCATCGAAGACTTTCATTGATTCTATTACTTTTTTTGGACGTAATTTTGAGTATTCGATTCCTTTAGCATCGTCGATTTTTGCATCGTAGTTTACGATTTCTAGGAAGTATGGAAGTCCAAGAGCTTCACATTCGTAGCCTACTCTTTCTACCCATGCTTTTTTGATGTCGTTGATTTCTTCGCTTTCGTCTATGTCGTAGTATAGGAGGACTTTTACTGCGTTTGCGCCCATTTCTTTGATTCTTAGTCCTGATACGAAGTTGATTAGTCTCGGTAGTCTGCCTTCTTCGTATTCATCATAGCCTGTTTGTTCATAGGACATGATTAGACCAGCGTTTTTATCTTTTGCTTCTACTCCCTTCATGCCATAGATTGGGTCTAGAAGTATTGATGATGAGTATTTTGTTAGTTCACTTGATACTAATTCTTTGAATTTGCCTATGCCTTCGACATTGTTTAGGTCTGGATTGGCTTTTCCCATCATCTTTTCCATTGATCCTCTTTGGTCAATGGCAAGTGCTGCAATTGCTCCTTCTTCGTTTACTAATTGTTTGAGATTTTCGTATTTTTCGTGAGATACTTTCATATAATTTCCTCCACTTTTATTTGATCGTAATATTTGTCAAATTCGTCTATATTTATGTGAGCTATTTCTTTGTTTAGTACATTTAAAAGGCCACAAGTCATGCTTGTTTTTATAATCTCTATGTCATCCTTGCCATTGTTTATAGCAAATAAGGCTCCTGCAAGTGATGAATCACCGCTTCCCACAGGGTTTACGGCGGTTACTTCTGGCACACTTGCCCCATAAATTTTATCATTTGCCTTTACAAGGGCTCCATCTTTGCCCATGGATGCTATGACATATTTTATATCTTTAAAAGGTTTTTCTAATAGGATTTGTCCTAGTTTATCTTTGTTTACTTCAATGCCTAGAACATCTCCTATTTCTGTTTCGTTTGGTTTGATCAAATCCGGCTTTATGTCAGCATTTATAATTGCTTCAAGAGTTTTGCCAGATGTGTCTACAGATACAAATTTGTTATGGTCTTTGGCATATTTTATGATTGTCTGGTAAAAGTCAACATCCAGTCCCTGTGGCAAGGATCCAGAAATATTGATAATCTCACAGCCCTCGCTTATCTTATCAAGATTTTTTATAAATTCATCTTTTTCTTCCTGGGAGATTGTTGGACCCTTTTCTAGGATTTCTGTTTGGTTGCCATCATGAAGGACTGCTATACAGTTTCTTGTGTCTTCTTTGATGTCTACAAACCTTGATTCTTGGCCCTTTCCCTTGAGGGTTTCTTTTATATATTGGCCAAGAGCGCCGCCGACAAAACCAGAGTGAACAACATCTCCACCTAGTTCTTTTACGACATAGCCAACGTGAATTCCCTTACCACCAGCATCTTTTATAACTTGACTAGTTCTATTTACATCGTCGATTTTAAAGTTATCTAGTTCGTAGGAAATATCCACAGATGGGTTTGCAGTTATTGTTAAAATCATTCCCATGCCTTATTTCCGTCAATGTATGTTGCTTTAAGTTCTAAGTCTTCATTTAGAACTATGAAGTCAGCATCATAACCTATTTTTAGCTTGCCACAAACATCATCGATGCCTACAGATTTGGCAGGGATGAGGCTTGCCATTTGGATAGCTTCAAATACATCTGCAATATCCCAGTCAACAACATTTTTCACTGCATCTTTAAGTTTTAGGATAGATCCAGCTAGATTTCCATCTTCTTTTAATCTTGCTGTACCATCTTTTACAATTACATCGTATTCTCCAAGTTTGTAGTCGCCTTCAGCCATGCCACCAGCAGCCATACAATCTGTGATAAGAGCTATGTGATCACGACCTTTGACATTCATCAATATGTTTGCAGAAACTGGGTTTACGTGGTGGCCATCGCAGATAAGCTCGCTTATAGCTTCTGAATTCATAGCAGCTCCAACCATTCCAGGATTCCTGTGGTGTAGGCCGCTCATGCCATTATAGGTGTGAACAAAAATATTTGCTCCAGCATCAACCGCATCGATAGCCACATCATAAGAAGCATCAGAATGGCCAAGAGCAACATATACGCCCATGGCATTTGCTTTTTTGATAAAGTCAGTTACTCCTTCTCTTTCTGGAGCAATGGCGATTTTATTAACTAGACCATCTGACAAGTCTTTCCATTTTTTAAGCTTTTCTATGTCTGGATCTGACATATATTTGTCGTTTTGAGCACCCTTGTATTTTTCTGTGAAAAATGGTCCTTCAAGGAAGACTCCCCTTATTTTTGCACCTTCAGCATCCTTGTATTCTTCTCCAACTACCCTACAAGCCTCATTTAGTCTTTCTGTAGAATCTGTAAGAGTTGTTGGCAAAAAGCTTGTAACTCCAGTTTCTAATAGACCCTTAGAAATAATATTTAAGGCACCTGGCTTAGCATTCATAATATCTTCGCCATGGTAGCCATGAATGTGAGTATCTACAAGACCAGGAGCAATGATTTCTCCCAAGTCCTCGTATTCGTCTGGTTCATTTTTAGAAAATGACTTAATAACGCCATCTTCAACTTCCATAAAATAGTCTTTCAAGACTTCATCTTCTAAAATAATATATTTAGCTTTATAAAACATATTTCCTCCAAAGCTTTTTCTTAAGCATTGTATGGGTGGATTGTTACGCCCTTTACAACCCTATTCACTGTTCCTGATTTTGATGGATTATCTGGTGTATTACCTACTCTTAGGCTTGTGATAAGGCTAATTAGCTGAGCAACTATTACATATGGCAAAGCTAGGTAAACATCGTTATCAACATCATTTTCGTAAACTAATTTGTCAAAATCGCCCTCAATATCTGTATTTGCTACAGCAATCACCTTTGGAGCAATCTTATCTGCGGCAATTTCATTTAATATATCAAGGTCATAATCTCTTGTGTAAGGATTTGATGAAATAAATGAAACTATCAAAGTGTTTTCATCAACAAATGATTTTGGACCGTGTCTAAAGCCCATTGATGATTCGTATAAGCTGGCAACTTCGCCTGCTGTAAGTTCTAGGACCTTTAGTCTTGCTTCATTTGATAGTTTATATAGAGGACCTGAGCCTAGGTAAATTATTCTATTAAAGTCAAAATCTACTAATTCTTCGATTTTTTCTGCATCAGCCAAGATTTTTTCTCCAGTATTTGAAAGATCTTCTACAAGTTCTTTCTTATCATCTCTTTGGTCAAAGATTAATAGTGCAGATAAAAGCATGCATGAAAATGAGCTTGTCATAGCAAAGCCCTTGTCATTTGTGCCTTCTGGTTCTATAAATACAAATGCCTTTTCATCATCTGCTAGTTTTAGGGCAAGTTTACCGTCAGGGGCACAAGTTAGAGCAAGATTATAAAAATCATCTACAATTTCTTCACCTAGTTCTACTGCAGCAAGGGATTCTGGGGAGTTTCCACTTCTTGCAAAAGATACTAATAGAGTCTTTTGATTTTTATTAAAATGTAGGTATGGAGCAGAAACTAGATCAGTTGTAGCAATGCTTTCAAACTGGTATTTGCCGTTATTTTTCAAATATTCACTGGCAATATTGCCTACATACTCGCTGGTACCAGCACCTGTGAATATGACTCTTACATCATCACCAAGCTTTGATAGAAATTCATCAATTTTTGCTTTTCTCTCTTCATATAATTCATAAACTTTGAGCCATTTTTCCCCTTGAGAAAAAATTTCGCTGTAAGTATTAATTGCATCATTATTTTTTATATATTCTGATTCTAAATACATTGGTCCTCCTCACAAACTATATTTATACCTCTAATTTAATCTTACCAATTTTAATAAATCCTTAAAGATAGCTATGCATGCAATGATCAATTTTCCTTATTCAAAGTACTTATAAAATCTTCCATATTCACAAGCTTATTATTTTTTCTGCTTTCTTCAGCAGCAAAGCACATCAAATGGCTCATAACTGATTCGCTGGCACCAGTTTTTATCTTATCCTTATCACCTGCTATTCCTTCCATGAAAGCTTTGATTATTGCTGCATCGCCTCCACCATGGCCACCGTTCATCTCTTGGACTTTGATAACTCTTTCTTCACTTGATCCGAATGTCTTGATAATAATTTCTTTTTCGTGGTCATCGGCAATTATTTCGCCCTTAGTTCCTTGGATTTTGATATTTCTGTGAACATTTTTAGCAAAGGCAGAAAGATTAAATACAGCAGTCACATCATCTTCAAATTCGATTGTAGTTGATTGGTGGTCGCAAACTGTATTGTCACAGGCCCATACACATCTACCATAAGGACCGTTTTCCAAGGCTTCTATTAGACCTTCTTCTGTAAGACTTGGATTCACTAGATTTCTCCAGCCATAGCCTCTATAGCCTTGTCTATAAAAGTTTTTAGTTGAATAAATACATTCATCTTGGTATTTACAAGAAAGACATCTATCACTTGCTCCCTCTGGTTGGTTTTCATGAACAAAGTATGTCAAGCTTCCAACAGATGCTATACTCTTTGGTTTAAGTCCCAAGAAAAAGAGCAATATATCCATGTCATGGCATGATTTTTGAAGAATAAGTGGAGAAGATTCTTCTTCATTTCTCCAATTGCCCCTTACAAAGGAATGAGCAAAGTGAAAATATCCAATATTTTCATTGTGGTTGATGTTTATAACCTTGCCTATTGCTCCACTATCAAGTACTTCTTTTATCTTAGTGTAAAATGGTGCATATCTAAGTACATGACAAATCATAAACACATTGTCTCTATCTTCGGCTTTTTTAGCTATATTAAATACCTCACGGGCATTTGGGCTTATAGGTTTTTCTAGTAATATATCAACATCGTAGTCCAATGCTTTCATAGTGATGTCATAGTGTTCCCTGTCATATGTTGCTATAACCAAGGCATCGACAAACTTATTTTCATCCATCTTTTTTAAGAAGTCATCTGCATTATCAAAAAGATACTCTGAATCAATTCCAAATTCTTCGCCTGTAAGTTTCAATTTATCTTGATTCCACTCAACTGCAGCTACTATATCGACTTCATCATATTTATTTAATTCTCTAGCGTATGCGATTCTTCCTCGCTCTCCTGCTCCAATAATTCCTATTCTCATTATAATTTCCCCTTGCTAGCTTTTGCATTTATTATTTTATGATTCTTGTGTACTTGGAAAGCTCTTTGAGTTCTTGGCTACTTATTTTATCATCAGTTATAACACTTACATCCTCTAGCTTATAAAATGAGTAGAAGTCTTCGACCCCGATTTTGCTTGAGTCTGCTACTATGAATTTTTCCGATGAATTGTCCAAAATTATTTTTTGCAAGAAGCCTTCGTCTTCGTTGTAGGCATAGGCGTTGTTTTGGCTTATACCGTTGACTCCTATGAAGGCTTTTTGGAAGCGCAAATCTTTTACCATATCTATGGCAAGGGGACCAACGAAAGCTCCTGTTATTTTTCGATATTTTCCACCTATTAGTCTTATAGTCAAGGAGTCGATTTTTATGAGCTCATTGAATAAATATAGGGAGTTGGTGAAGATGGTAAGGTGCTTGCCATCAATATATTCTGATACATATTCCATAGTTGTTCCCGGACCCATAAAAATTATTTCATCATCAACCAAGATTTCTGAAATTTTCTTGGATATGTATTTTTTCTGATTGATATTTTTTTGCTTTTTCTCCGTGTTGGAATATTCAACATTGGATAAGTTTCTAACTTTTTTTGCTCCTCCATGGATACGCTTTAGTAATCCTTTTTCCTCAAGGTCTTTAAGGTCTCTGCGTATGGTCATTTCTGTGACATTTAGGGCTGATGTCAGGTCAGAAACTTCTATAATATTTTCGCTATTTACAAGTTCTACTATTAAATCTTGTCTTTCATCTTTTAACATATCATTTCCTGTTAGAATTTAATAATGTTGCTTCTTTTTTAAAAAAAGCGTCAAAATTAATTGACGCCATTTTATATATTAGCCTAGCCTTTTTAGTCGTGGTATTCGCCTCGGTCCCATTTTTCTATGAATTCGTCAAAGAATTCGTTGTTACAAAATTGAGTTTCTCTGTCTTCGCCTTGTTCTTCTTCTATAGCCATTATCTTGTCGATTAGCTTTTTGTTTGTTTCTGTTTGTTTGTATTCAGCTGCTATGAACCTATCTACTATTTCGCAAGCTAAGTCTTTTCCTACTATCATGCCACCTATGCCTATGACATTGGCATTTAGCTCTTCTTTGGCATAAACAGCTGTCGCGCAGTCTCTTACTAGGGCACATCTTGTTCCAAAGGCCTTGTTTACTGCTGTTGTGATTCCTACGCCTGTACCGCAAAGTACTACTCCTAGGTCACATTCGCCGCTTGCTACTAGCTCTCCAACTTTTTTGCCGAACATTGGATAGTGAGTTCTAGTGTTGTCATATGTTCCTACATCTACTACTTCGTGACCATTTGCTTTTAGGTGGTCTGATATTTCCATTTTTAAGTGTGTTACTATGTGGTCACATCCTAAGGCTATTTTCATATTTTCCCTCCTATAGCATTTTGTTAAGCATGTCTATTCTGATTTGGTGGCGTCCACCATCATAGCCATGGCTTAAAAAGTCTCTGACACATGATTTTGCAAGTTCTTCTCCTACGATACCAGATCCTAGGCAAAGAATTCTTGCCCCATTGTGGCGTTTGGTCATAAGTGAGCTTCTCTCTTCGCTTACTTCTGCTGCAATCATTCCCTTGTGTTTGCTGGCAGCCATATATGAGCCCGCACCGTATTTGTCGATTAGGATTCCTACTGATGCATCGTCTGATCCACTTGTTAGCATGCCGTCTACTTCTAGTAGTTTTTGGCAAACAGACTTTGCACTATCAACAAAGTCAAAACCTTCTTCCGTCAAATCTTCGATCTCATATCCAAGATTTTTTACTTCTTCGATTAAGCTTTCTTTTAGCATTAATCCATCATTGTCTGAAGAAATATATACTTTCAAATCTTCCTCCTCTTTGTTTATAAATGTTTGTTTTGTTTCTTATTTGTTTATATTATATTAGACTACCCTCCTAAAGTCAATCTATTTTGCTAAAGATATTTAAAAAAACTAGCCAAGAAGGTATTAGCTTCTAAGCTAGTTAATTTGTTGATAAAATATTATTCAAATTTCAAGTTCCCAGAGTAAATTTCCCTAGCTAAAATCACAGATCCATCTACTGGGCTTGTGTATGGTTTTACTATGTTCACATTGGATTTGATTTTTGTTTTTATCTCTTCGTAAAGCGCTTCCCCTATATTTGTCACTCCACCAGAGAAAGACACGTCTACTACTCCATCAAAGTTTAGCTTCTTTGTGATTGCATCTATGACCAAGGCAATCTCGTCTGTCACTTGATCTAGGATATCAAGGGCGTATGGGTCATTCTCTTTTAGGGCTTGGTGGAGGATGCGGGATAAGGCTGCTATCTCATCGCGTCTCATATTGTCTGTTATGTCAAATATTTCAAAATCATCTTCCATGGCAAGTTTTTCTTTTACCATGTCATAGATTTTGGTCTTCTCTATTCTACCATCGCTCATTTTTGTAAATAAGTTTAGTAATTTTAGGCCAATCCAATAGCCACTTGCCTCATCTCCCAAGAATGGTCCCCAACCAGAACACCTCATTGAGTTTCCTTCTTGGTCGCGACCATAGCCTATTGCTCCTGTACCAATTACTATGTTTATGCCAGGTTTAGCATTAAGTGATCCTGCCCATCCATTGACGCAATCATTTTCTATTGTAAACTTGTCATTGCCAAGAACTCTTCTGATTCCCTCGTGGATATACTCTTCTGTGTCTGGGTATTGGCCATAGCCTGGGGCTGCCACAAAGGTATAGTCAATATCTGATGGATTGATGCCAGCTTGCTTACAAACATCACCTATACCAAGTTCTATTATGTCAAAATATTCTTGCTTGCTTACTTGTTTGGGATGGATTGTGATCTGCTTATCTTCGTATCTTTGTCCATTTACATCTAGTAAAAAAGCAGTTTTTGTTCCGCCGCCATCTATACCTAAAAATATTCCTTCTGTCATAATTTTCCTTTCTATATCATTTTTTTAATACTATCTTAATTACCGTATCTGTGTCATCAGGCAATTGGCATGTGCTGGAGCCTGGATATATTTGGGCAAAGGTCAGCTTGTCATATGCTTTAATTACCCAAGAATTTGAAACAGTCACTTCAGATCCATCGTGGAGGTAGGTCATATAAGCAATTTCTTCTTTATCTAGACCTATTAATGGCAATGGCCCTATTGGAGCTTCAAATATGTGGGCGTAGATTATATTGTCTTTTTGGGTGTAATAGCCCCAGTCTGGTTTTGGCAAATCTTTTGCCCTGCCACAACCATAGATAGACTCAGAGTTCTTATCAAACCATTTGCCAAAGCCTTCTAAAATCTCTAAGCTTTGTCTAGGCATATATCCTCTTGCAGTTGGTCCAACATTTACAAGCATATTTCCATTTTTGCTGACACATTCTACAAGTTTTCTGATTAGTAGTTTGGATGATTTAAATTCCTTGTCATTGGCATTGTAGCCCCAGTTATTGTTCATTGTTAGGCAAAGTTCCCAAGGAACATCCTCACCATTGATATTTTTTATCCCCTCATATGGAAGTATTTGCTCAGGACTTACAAAGTCACCAGAATATGGACTAGGATTTTCTGTAACTATAGAACCAAAGCCTTCACCAGATGTTTCTAGCCTATTATCCATTATCACGTCTGGCTGATATTTTCTAACCATTTCTACAATTTCCTTGGCGCCCCACTTGTCCCCATACATATCTTCGTAGGAGAAATCAAACCAAAGTATGTCTAGCTTACCATAGTTTGTGACGATCTCTTCGATTTGCTTGTGGAGAAAATTCTTGTAATTATCCCAATCAATTTTCTCATCCTTAAATCTTTCGTCCTTGTAGTGAGGGCTGTGGATGTCATTGTATTTTGGGAAGTCCTTGTGGCTCCAATCTATCAAGGAAAAGTATAGGCCAACTCCAAGACCTTCATCCCTTACTGCTTCGACATATTCTTTTACCAAGTCTCTACCAGCCTTGGTATTGGTAGCCTTGTATTCTGTATACTTGCTGTCAAAGAGACAAAAACCGTCGTGATGTTTGGCTGTGAGAACCATATATTTCATACCAGCATCTTTGGCGGCCTTGGCCCAAGCTCTAGGATTGTAGTCAACCGGGTCAAATTGGTCCATGTATTTTAAATAGTCTTCTAAGTCTATTTTATCAAAACTTCTAACCCATTCGCCCCTGGCTGGTATGGTATAGATCCCCCAATGAATAAACATACCAAAACGGGCATCTCTAAACCATTGAGTTCTCTTGTTTATTTGTTCAAGTGAATTGGTCATATCTCCTCCTTTTAAGAATTTACCCTTATTTCCAAGAAAAAAGGCAGCCTGTGCACTGCCATTTTCTACTTTTATTTTTTCTTGATTCTCTTTCTTGTATCAAGTGCTACTGTTAGTATAATCAAAATTCCTTTGATGATGATTTGTACATAGGAGTTTAGGCCGATGTATAGCAAACCGTAGTTTATAACCTGAAGGATTATAGAACCTAAGACTATACCAGGTATTGTTCCTATACCCCCGGAGAATGATACTCCACCTATTAGGCAGGCTTCGATGGCATCTAGGTCATAGCCCTCACCTGTAGTTGTTGTAACAGATCCTAGTCTAGGACCTTCCAAGAATCCTGATAAGCCATACATAATACCAGATATTATGAAGACTATCATGATTGTTTTTGTAACGTTGATACCAGAAACTTCTGCAGCTTCTGGGTTGCCACCTACAGCAAACATATTTTTACCTAAGACTGTCTTGTTCCAAATAAACCACATGATGATAGATGCTATTGCAGCATAGATTATCAAATATGGGAACATGAGGTCAGTTCCTGGAATCTTAAATCCACCTCTTACAAGGTTGGCATATTTTTCGTCAAAACCACCAATTGGTTGTGGTCCATAAGGGTTGGCTGCTATAAATAATTGCAAAATACCAAAGATTGCAAGTTGGACACCAAGGGATGCTATAAAGGCGTGTAGTTTAAGATAAGCTACACCAAAACCGTTTAGGGCACCACATATAGCGCCGATAACTATAGCTGCAAGCAATCCAAAGATTATATTAGCCCCTTGGATATTTGGGAAAAACTTTTGTGGGAAGTCAGATGATTGTAGCAAGGCTCCTGCAATAGCTGCTGTGAAACCTACTATTCTACCAGCTGAAAGGTCAGTTCCCGCAAGGATTAATAGACCACCAGTACCAAGGGCTATAAATAACCTTGTAGCTGTCTGTGATAAGATATTTATTATATTTCTTGGATTTGTTATAAAGGTTGGGTCTACTATGATTATTCCAATAATCAAGGCCAGGATTATGATAATCAAGGCGTTGTTTAAAATAAATTCTTTAAAATCAAATTTTTTCTTTTCTGTAGTTTCCATTTTACCACCTATACATACATGGCTTGTAGGGCCATGATCTTCTCTTGATTCAAGTCTTTGTTGTTTTCTTCAATTCCTGCAACGCGTCCATTGCTCATTACCATGATTCTATTACAAATCATCTGCAATTCTGCCATCTCTGATGATATGAAGATTACTGATTTGCCAGTTGTTGCAAGGTCTTGGATTAGCTTATAAATTTCATACTTAGCGCCGACATCTATACCACGGGTTGGCTCATCTAGCAAAAGTATATTTGGATCGGTCAAAAGCCAGCGGCCAATGATTACCTTTTGCTGGTTACCACCAGATAGGTTCATAATCTTTGTTTGTTGGCTTGGAGTTTTTACACTCATTGAATCTATAACTTTTGTAGTACTATCCTTTAAGGCTTTTTCATTTACAAAGCCTTTTTTGGCATATTCGCGCAAGTTTGCAATAGTTGAGTTAAATCTTATGCTGGCATATGGGAATATTCCTGTCGCCCTACGCTCTTCTGTAACTAGGGCAAAGCCGTTTTTGATGGCTTCTTCTGGATTCTTGTTTTCTACCTTCTTGCCAGAAACAAATATTTCGCCAGATTCTTTTTGTCTAAGACCAAAAATAGTCTCAACAAGTTCTGTACGTCTAGATCCAACAAGACCAGCTATACCCAAGACTTCACCTTTTTTAAGGTCAAAAGAAACATCACTTACAGTTGGTTTATATTTACCAGTTAGGTTTTTGACTTCTAATAGAACTTCATCCCTCTCGTATGATTCTGGGTTTAGGTCCTTAGCATCAAGCTTTCTTCCTACCATTAGTCTTATTATCTCGTCTTTGGTCAAATCACTGGCTTTGTTTTCAGCTATGAATTGGCCATCACGCATGACTGTAACATAATCCGAAATCGCAAGGATTTCTTCCATCTTGTGGGATATGTAAATAATTCCTACTCCCTCTGATCTCAATCTGTTAATAATTTCAAATAATTTTTCAACTTCAGATTCAGTCAGAGAACTTGTAGGTTCATCCAATACTAAAATTTTGGCATCGTAGGAGACAGCCTTGGCTATTTCTATTAATTGTCTTTCTGCAACTGAGTATTTTCCTATGATTTTCTTGGGATCAAAATCTAGGCCAAGCTTATCAAATAAGGCCTTGGTTTCATCGTTCATCTTTTTGCTATCAATAATACCGTGCTTGTTTGGAAATCTTCCCAGCATAATATTTTCTGCTACAGAACGCATAGATACTTGGTTTAGCTCCTGGTGAACCATTGCAACACCAGAGTCTAGAGCATCTTTTGGGTCCTTATATGAAACTTTTTCTCCATCAATGTAGATCTCCCCACTGTCTGGAGTATAGATTCCAAACAAACATTTCATAAGGGTAGATTTGCCGGCACCATTTTCACCCATAAGGGCATGAACTGTGCCTTTTTGTAAGGTTAGCTGTGCATTATCTAAGGCCTTTACCCCGGGAAATGTTTTGTTTATTGATTTCATTTCTAATAAATTGGTCATAAACACCCCTATACAATATAAGGGGCTGGCGCTAATAAGCCACCGCCCCTTAATACCAGTTAACTATTTAGTATATTTTTGATACTTAATTCTGAAAGATTTGCCATCTTCACCTAGTTCGTATCCTTCTGTATCTTTGAAGTTTCCACCATTAAATTTGTTTTTAATAGTATCTACTAGAGCTTTTGCCATGCCTTCAGCATCTTGTTTAACAGTACCAGACATTGTTCCCTTGTCGATTTCAGCAACTGCTTGGTCTGTAGCATCAACGCCTACTACTACGATATTATCGTCAGCAGAACCTGTGTTCATACCTACAGCTTGTAGAGCAGAGATTGCACCAATAGCCATACCATCGTTATTAGCTATAACTGCATCTATGTCGTCTTTGTTTGTTTGTAGCCATGTATCCATAGCTGTTTTAGCTTGGTTTGTATCCCATTTTGCGTCTTGGAAAGCAACTTCGTTTACTTCGATGCCGTTTTCTTCAAGAGTTTTTACAGAGAATTCTGTACGAGCTTGAGCTTCTGGGTTATCAAGGCCACCATTTAACATAACATAGTCAAGTTTGCCATTGCCGTTTCTATCCATGTCGCCAGCATTCCACAATTCTGTAAGGATTTCACCTTGCATAACGCCTGCTTCTGGAGCATTTGTTCCTACAAAGAAGAAATTGTCTAAATCTTCATCTGTTAGAGAAGCTGTCATATCTCTGTTAAAGAAGATTGTTGGTATACCTGATGCTTTGATAGTTTCCATAGCTGTTGAAGCTGCTGAAATATCTACTATGTTTAGCATAATACCATCAACACCTTGAGCTACTACGTTGTTGATTTGGTCAGTTTGTGTACCTTGGTTGTTTTGACCATCTTGGAAAACAAATTCGATAGAATCATCAGCTTCATCAAGTTTTTCTAATTGTTGGCGAACTGATGCTATGTATGTATCAGAACCATTGTAGAGTAAAACTGCGATTTTTTTAGTTTCGCCATTTGTAGCTTCTTCTTTATTTTCCTCTTTTGCTGGTGCTTCAGCTTCGTTAGAATCTTCTTTGTTTTCTTCAGCTGGAGCTTCTGTAGCTGCCTTGTTATCTTCAGCTGGTGCTTCGTTTGAATTACCACCACAAGCAGTTAGACCTAAAGATAAAGCCATAACTAAGGCAAAGTTTGCAAATTTTTTAATATTCATAAAACCCTCCTGTTGAATATTAATATAAGCACTAAAGTATAGGAAAGTGCTTTATTTGAAGCATAAATAATGAAAACATTTGCTTCTTTATTACATATGATATAACTTAATTAATTTATTGTCAATATTAATATGGTAACCTTTACCTAAAATGGTTTAATGTATGTATGTAAGATTTGGGAGGTGAGCATGAAAATAATACTAGCTGTTGACCAAAATTGGGGAATCGGCAAAGATAATGAAATGCTTTTTCATCTAAAAAAAGACCTAAAGCATTTTAAGGACCTCACAATTGGAAATATTGTAATCATGGGTAGGAGTACCTATGAGTCTATAGGAAAAGCTTTGGTAAATAGAGATAATGTAGTCTTAACTAGAAATAGGGATTATAAGCTAGATGATGCCTTGGTTTTTCATAGTATAGAAGATGTAATAACTTATGTTGGGGATAAGGAAGCTTTCGTAATAGGTGGCAGCCAGATTGTAGATTTGTTTTTGCCCTATTGTAATGAGGCGATCATAACAAAAATTTTTGACCAAAAAGATGCCGACACCTACCTTCACAATTTTGATCTTGACGATGATTTTGAAATTAAAAACGAATCCGAAATTTTTGAAGAAAATAAAATCAAGTTTAAATACCTAACATATAGGAGGAAATAATGGACTTATACAAATTAGCAATGGATAAGATCAATGATCTTGGCATTGAATATGAGATGGTAGAACATCCACCGGCACTTACAACTGAACAAGCGGATGAATTCATCGAGGGCGTTGAGGGAGTCCGTACCAAAACCATGTTTTTAACCGATAGGAAGAAAAGAGAATTCTATTTGCTTATAATGGATGATACAAAACGCATGGATATGGACTTATTCAAAGAAATAGTAGGCAAAAAGGTAAAAATGGCATCAGAAAACTCTTTGATGGAAAAGATGGGCTTCCAGCAGGAGTTGTATCTCCATTTGGCCTTCTAAACAACGAAGACCACGACATAACAGTTTACTTTGATAAGGAAATTATGGATGAAGAAAGAATGAGCTTTCACCCAAATACCAACGAAAAGACAATATTTATAAGCACTCAAGACTTATTAAGATACCTAGATGATATAGGGTATGAATACCATATAGAAGAATTATAAAGGAGAATCCATGGAAAAAGTAAAAACAACAGAAATATTTGTAAGCGATAAATGCCCATTTTGCACACCGCTAATCGAAGACTATGAAAAGAATCCACAAAAATACGAGGGCCAAGAACTAATCAACATCAATGAATCTATGGCAAATCTAAAAAGATTTTTAAAATACCGCGACGATTTGAAAGGTTACGATGAGGCAAAAGCAGAAGGCAGAGCAGGAGTTCCATCCAAAGTTCTTGATGGAGTAGAGGTTGTATTTATCAAACAAGAAGATATATAAATAGGAAGATGACCTGAACCCCAAAATCCGGAATACGGATGGAGGGGTTTTTTGTATGCCAAAATACACAAATGAATTTAAAATAAAATTAGTAATGGAATACTTATCAGGTAAATCAGGTGGGCAAGAGAAAGTAGCTGAAAAATATAATGTTCCCAAAGATACCTTAAGAGAATGGATAAACAAATATAAATCTGGAGGCTTTGATAACTTATCTAAAAAGTTAAAAAACAATAAATATACTAGTGAATTTAAACTATCTGTAATACAATATAGGCAAATCAATAATACTTCGCTTAGAGAGACTGCAGAGCATTTCAGCCTCGTAAATGGATCTATGGTATACAGATGGGAGAAATCTTATCAACAACGTGGTCTATCTGGGCTAGAAGATAACAGAGGAAGGCCTAAAAAAGATATGACCAAATCAAATAAGAAACAAAAGAATAATACTCCAATAAACGAAAGTGAAAGAGAAGAATTAATAAGACTAAGAGAAGAAAATAGACTTCTCAAAATGAAGATAATCTACGAAAAAAAGCTACAAGCCTTGCTACTAGAAGAGGAAGCAGAAGCAAGGAAAAGACAAAGATAATCCTCAATCTACAAAAAGAATATCCACAAAGTAAAATAGGTGAATGGCTAAGCATAGCTAAATTACCAAAATCATCATACTATGAGTGGAAGATAAAGTTACTTAATCCAGTAGATAAAGACAAAAAAGTTAAAGATGAAATTAAAACCATAGTAGAAGCGTCAAAAGGTAGATATGGCTACAGAAGAGTAACATTAACATTAAAAAATAAGGGATTTAAAATTAACCATAAAAGAGTTCTAAGAATAATGAGAGAGGAATCCTTGCTATGTACTAAATTCAAAACTAGATCAAGAAAATACTCATCATACAAGGGACAAATAGGCAAAGTAGCAGATAATGTTGTAAAAAGACAATTTACAGCAAGTAAACCAAATGAGTTATGGTTAACAGATGTAACAGAATTTAAAATTAAAGGTCAAGAAAAGAAACTGTACCTATCACCAATATTAGACCTATACAACAGTGAAATAATTAGCTATACACTAAGTAACCACCCAACAATAAACTTAACCAATACAATGCTAGAAAAAGCACTAGAAGAAAATAAAGACATTAAATATTTAACTATACACTCAGACCAAGGATTTCATTACCAACATAGTTCTTGGACTAAAAAACTAGAAAAGATGAATATAACCCAAAGTATGTCAAGAAAAGGCAATTGTCTAGACAATTCTCCAATGGAGAACTTCTTTGGGATATTAAAACAAGAAATGTATTATGGAGAAGATTTTAAAAGTTATGATCATTTGAGAAATGAGATTGAAAAATATATTAAATGGTACAATGAAGATAGGATTAAGACAAAATTAAACGGAATGTCTCCTGTTATGTACAGATTACATTCCGCTTAAAATATTATTAAATTATTCCGTGTTTACGGGTTCAGGTCAAGAGGGCCTGGGCTCTCTTTTTTGTTGCAATTTCCCTTTGGAGATCATTCGGCCTACGGCCTCAAGGATGACAAGGGGTCTAGTGCTTTACAAGTAAAAGGCAGCCCTTCTGCATTTCTAAAAAATCTCCTAAGTAATTTGGTTTTTGAAGATCCTTCATGCTGTAGGCTTATTGTAAATAAGATAATTACGTCCTAGGCTACCCTGTCATTCTGAGCTTTAGCGAAGAATCTCTTGAGGAGTATATCCTTCTTTCGCTTGCGCTAAATCAGATGACAGCAAGATTTGCGGACTATTCGAGCATTTTGTCACTTATATTTTCACACAAAAAAACTGAAACCACAACGGATTTCAGTTTTTCTCTTTTACATTCTTGTATTTTACATAGGCATTTGCCGTCATTAGTATTGATACTATGAGTATGAACCACCAGTAGGACCTACCTTTGCTGTATTGAAGGTAGGTTAGCAAATACAACAAAAAAGCTGTAAATGCGCTTGTTAGAAACTCCAAATTTTCTAGGTTTTTCTTGTTCATCTTATATTATTTCGTCCAAGGTCTTCCATGATAGGAGGGCGCATTTTACCCTTTGTGGCATATTTTGGATGTTGATAAAGGCAACTGCATCGCCTAGTTTGTCTAGCTCTTCGTCAGTGATTTCTTCTCTTTTTATCATGCGAATGTAGATATCAGCTAGTTCTTTGGCTTCCTCTTTGCTTTTACCAACTATTGTATCACACATAACGCTTGTGGCAGCTTGGCTGATGGCACAGCCGTCTCCTGTGAAGGCTGCATCGACTATTTTATCTCCATCGTATTTTAGTTCCAAGACAATCTCATCTCCACAGGATGGATTGTGGCCTGGCTCTTTGACATCGGCATCTTCTAGTTCGTGTTTGTTTGCTTGGTTTCTCGAATGATCTAGGATTATTTGAGAATAAATTTCTTCCATATTCATTTTATAAGCCCATCACCTTTCTTACATTTAAGAGTTCTTTGGCAAATATTTCTGCTTCCTCTTTTGTATTATAAAATGCAAAGCTTGCCCTTGCAGTTGAACTTACATTTAGGTATTTGTGTAGTGGCATAGCACAGTGGTGGCCACTTCTTACTGCAAGACCCTTGCTATCGAGGATTGATGCAATATCGTGTGGGTGGATGTCATCATAAGTAAAGGATAGGACAGCCCCCGTTTTTGAGTTTTCCGGATAGAAGGTCTTGATATTTGGGTAATCTTTGATTAAATCGTAGGCATAGCGAGTCAGTTCTGATTCGTATGAGTAAATCTCATCGATACCTATATTTTCCATGTATTTGATGGCTGCTGCAAGACCTACTACTCCACCTACATCTTGGGTGCCTGCTTCAAATTTGTATGGCAATTCTGCAAAGGTCACTTCTTGCTCATAGACATATTCTATCATATCTCCACCTGTTAGGAATGGGTCCATATTTTCTAGCAAGTCTTTTTTGCCATAAAGGACACCTATTCCCATTGGCGCAAGTAGTTTGTGGCCGGAAAATACTAGGAAATCACAGTCCAAATCAGCCACATCCACCTTTAGATGAGGTATGAGTTGAGCACCGTCAACTATGGCAATAGCACCAGCATCATGGGCCCAATCAACGATCTTTTTAACATCTATTATTTCCCCTGTGACATTTGATGCCCCAGTGAAAGATACAATTTTTGTCTTTTCATTAATCTTATTTTTTAGATCATCGTAGTCTAGGGAATGGTCATCATTGAGGTAAGCATAAACGAGTTTTGCTCCAGTTTTCCTTGCTACTATTTGCCATGGTACAAGGTTGGCATGGTGTTCTAGGATAGTGATTAGTATTTCATCATCCTTTTTAAGATTTGCCATAGCGTAGGAATAAGCTACTAAGTTTAGAGCTTCAGTAGCATTTCTAGTAAATATTACTTCTTCTCTGTGTTTTGCTCCTATGTATTTTTGTATATAGTCCCTAGATTCTTCATAGGCAGTCGTAGCCACATATGATAGGTAGTGGGCTCCCCTGTGTGGGTTTGCGTTTTGGTATTTATAATAATTGTCGACAGCATCTATAACCTCTTTTGGTTTTTGGCTAGTTGCTGCCGTATCAAGGTAGATGACCTCCTTACCTACATTTTTGCTATCTAGGTAAGGAAAGTCAGCTCTAATTTTTTCTATATCCATCTTAATTCCTTGTGTTCATTTGACGAACTTCTTTTTTGAGTTCTTCTCTTAAGCTTTCGTCTTCTATTTTATCAAGGGTTTTTGCAAAAGTCGCTTCTAGCATCATTGATTCTGCTTGTTTCTTATCAAAACCACGACTCATAATGTAAAATAACATATCTTTGTTAAGTCTACCTACGCTTGCAGCGTGGTTTCCTTCAACTTCTTTTTCAGCACAAAGTAGGATTGGTGCAGTTTTGTTTTTTACATTATCTGAAAACATCATTGAGTAATCGCCAATCTTACCATTGGCACTCACACAACCTGGTCTTAGGTCAACTACACCCTTCCAGTTCTTGTGGGCTTCATCCTTCAAAGCACCGTTGAACATGGCATCAGAATCTGTTTCATTGCCCAAGTGTTCGTTGGTTGCAAGGATGTCTAGGAATTCATCTCCTTCTTTGAAGTAAACTCCATCTTCTATGACCATTGCCCTGTCGCCTTCTAGGATGTTTTTGATGTTTACTAGTGAATGGCTTGCCCCTATTTCAATGTATGAAATATCAAGCATAGCCTCCTCATCTAAGAGCGTTGCGACTGATTGTACGTTGGTAGATTCCTTTGGCAAGTTGGTTACTATAACTAATTTTACCTTGGCTCTTTTTTCTAGATTCACTCTGATTAATGAGTTTAGGTAAAGCTTGTCGCCTTCGCCATTTACATTGACCAAAAATGAAGATATCGAATCTTCTGCCGCATTGATATCTATATTTGAAACTAGGATGTTATTTTCATCGTTCAATTTCAAATCAATAGCTTCAAAGTCACTTTTTTCCTTGATGTCTCTGTATATGCTAAAGTTTCTAAAGTTTTTGTTCTCATTTAAAACTTCTTCTGAAACTCCATAATTTTTACCAGCAAAAGCATCATTTAAGGATTTAATATCATCTGTGTCAGATTCTTTGAAATATGGCTTTTTATCTGGCGCTTTTAGGCTATTTTCTATAAAGTTTAGCCCTGTTGAGTTCCAGGTGTACATTCTCATTTCGTTTAATTTACTCATCAGCCATTTGCTCCTTCTAGTTCCATATCAATTAGATGGTTCATTTCAACCGCATATTCTAGTGGGAGCTCCCTGCTTACTGGCTCTGCAAATCCACGAACTATCATTGATTTAGCCTCATCTTCTGGGATACCACGGCTCATTAGATAAAAGATTTGTGATTGGTCAAGGGAACCAATTTTCGCCTCGTGACCACAGTCCACATCGTCATTTCTAATATCTAGAACTGGGATAGTATCTGATTGAGCATTCTCACTTAACATCAAGTTTTCACAGTCTACTGTAGAACGGCTACCTGCTGTATTTCTCTTCATTTGAACAAGAGATCTAGTCATAGACTTACCACTTCCAGCTGTGATTGATTTTGTAAGGGCTGTTGAATATGTGTGTGGAGCAAGGTGGATCATAGAGCAACCATTGTCTATATATTGGCCATCAGCTGCAAATGTGATTCCTGTGTATTCTGCACTTGCGTATTCACCAGCAAGAACAGATGTTGGATAAAGCATAGAAACTTTTGATCCAAAGGATCCAGAAACCCAAATTACCTTGCCACCTTCGTCAACTATGGCACGTTTGGTGTTTAGGTTGTACATATTTCTTGACCAGTTTTCTATGGTTGAAAATCTTACTTCGGCATTTTTGCCAACAAAGATTTCTACAGAACCTGCGTGTAGGTTAACAACGTTATATCTTGGTGCAGAACAACCTTCGATAAAGTGAACTTTTGCATTATCTTCTGCAATAATCATTGTGTGTTCAAATTGGCCTGCACCCGGTGCATTTAACCTGTAGTAGGATTGAAGAGGGATGTCTACCTTTACTCCTTCTGGAACATAAACTAGGGTTCCACCGCTCCATACCGCGCCGTGTAGGGCTGCGTATTTGTGAAGTGTTGGTGGGATAGCTCTTTGGAAATATTCTTTTACAATATCTTCGTGTTCTTTAAGGGCTGTTGCAAAGTCCATAAAGATAACCCCTTGATCTTCAAGGTGTTTTTGGATAGAAAAATACACTTCCTCAGAGTCGTATTGGGCTCCAACTCCTGCTAGAGACTCTTGCTCAGCCTTTGGAATACCAAGTCTATCAAAGGTCGCCTTGATTTCTTCTGGCAAAGCATCCCAATTTGATTTTTTGTCAGTTTTTGGCTTAACGTAAGCAGTGATATCAGCCACATTAAGCTCTGATAAATCTGGTCCCCAAGTTGGGTTTTCTAATTGTTCAAATATTTCTAGGGATTTGAGACGTCTAATCCTCATCCAATCAGGTTCACCTTTTTCGCGAGATATCTCATTTACTATATCTGCATTGATGCCCTTCTCTGTTATTTTCTCATAAGTAAACTCGTCGATAAAATCGTAGAATCCACGATCGAGAGTTTTTAATTTTTCTTCTATATTGTTACTTGGCATAGTCTACACCCATTCGTATCCACGTTTTTCAATCTCATCCATTAGTGATGCATCACCTTCGTGGGCAATCTTACCATCTTTGATGACATGAACGTAGTCAGCATCTATGCTTTCTAAAAGTTCTCTGTGGTGGGTGATGATGATAACTGCATTGTCTTCGCTTAGGAAGTCTTTTATACCAGCTGATACAATTCTTACAGCATCAACATCAAGACCAGAGTCAGTTTCGTCAAGCATAGCTAGTTTTGGATTTAACATTTTTAGTTGGAGGATTTCGCTTTTTTTGCGTTCACCACCAGAAAAACCAACATTTACATATCTACTTGCATAGTCTTCAGAAAGGTTTAGGCTTTCCATTTCTTTGGCAAGTTTTTTGCTAAATGATAGCATTTGTGGTTTTGTTCCTGTGATTTGTTCTTCAGAAATTCTCAAGAAATCATTTAATTTTACCCCCGGAATCTCATCTGGGTGTTGGAAGGACATGAAGATACCGCGGCGAGCACGTTTGTCGACAGATTCTTCTGTGATATCTTCGCCTTCAAAATAAATTTTTCCTTCTGTTACTTGGTAAACAGGATTTGCCATGATTGTATTCATAAGTGTTGACTTACCTGAACCGTTTTGGCCCATAACAACATGAACTTCTCCCGCATTTACTCTTAGATCTATACCTTTTAAAATCTCTGTATCCTCAACTGATACATGAAGATTTTCTACTTTTAATAATTCAGACATATTTACCTCTTTTATTTCTAAAATAAATTCGTATAAAGTATACTACTTTACTAGGAATTATCAATCATTGTTCTTTACTCATTTTACCTCTTTTTTTCCAATAAAAAAACGAGCTTTTGCCCGTTAATTACTACAAATTTTAATTATTTTGATTTATTTTATTTTCTATAACGTCAACTAAAGCTTTTACGGCATCTTCTTCATCATCACCACTTGCTTTAATGGTGAGCTCGTCGCCGTTAGAAGCACTCATGCTAAGAACTGACATGATAGACTTTGCATTGTAACTTCTACCATTTTTTTCTACAGTAATATCGCACGGAAATTTTACAGCAGCTCTGATGAAAATCGATGCAGGTCTGGCATGCAAGCCAATCTCATTAGTTAGTGTGACTTTTTGCTCGTACATAGCAGCTCCTTTCCTGATCTTCTTATAGAACTATAGTACAATATTTTTTTGTAAAATGCAAACATTTTCCACGTTACCACTATAAAGAAAAAACTCACCATATTTCAGGTGAGTCTATAAGTTATATTCTTTTTAGTAATTCAACTAAGAATTTGTAGTTGTTTTCAACTGATTTGATGTGGACTTTTTCTGCTGGAGAGTGAGCTCCGTGGATTTCTGGTCCAAATGAAATCATTTCTACATCTTTTAGTGTTCCTTTTAGCAAACCACATTCTAGGCCGCCGTGGGTTGTGGCAATTATCATTTCATCACCGTGTAGGTCCTTCCAAATGTCCTTTGAAAGTTCTATTAGCGGAGTATCTTCTCTTTGCCATCCTGGATATTCGCTATCAATTTCAGCGCTTCCACCATAATTTTCTACTATCTTCATAACTTGGTCTGCTATAGAATGTTTGGCAGAGTCAAATTGAGATCTTATCATGCAAGAAAGTCTGATTTCCTTGTCATCTTCTTCAAGGATTCCGATATTTGATGAAGTTATAGTTTCACCCTCAAGTCTCTTTACTAGACCATTTGGTAGGGTAAATAGGCAGTCGATAAATCTTTTTGATAAGTCTTTGCTGAGAACATCCCCATCAAAACTTGCCTCTTCTACTGTGATTGTTCCCTTTGGATCTGTGTCTTTGGATTCGTTTAGGATTTCATCTTTTCTTTGATTTATAATATCAATCGCTTCTGCCCTATCAGCAACAGAAACAATTGCATAGGCATTTGAAGCTATAGCATTTCTCTTTACTCCACCGGAAAGCTCGGCAATTTGAAGTCCATCTATGTCAAGAAGTAGACGAGATAGGGCTTTGATTGCATTGAGGCGAGCCTTATGGATTTCCATACCTGAGTGGCCACCTTCAAATCCTCCTAGGCTTACTTTTATGAAGTCACCACTTGCTTTTTCGTATTCTTTGGCAAAAGATATTGGTAAGTCAAGGCCACCAGCACAACCGATTGTGATATATCCCTCTTCTTCAGAGTCAATATTTAGAAGATATTTGGCCTTTATATCTGATGTATCAAGAGCTTGGGCACCAAGCATAGAAGTTTCTTCTTCTGTTGTGATTATTGCTTCAAGAGCTGGGTGATCTAGGCTTTCATCATCTAGGATAGCTAAGATATAAGCAACTCCCATACCATCATCAGCTCCTAGAGTTGTACCATCAGCTGTTACCCAATCACCATCGATTAATAATTTGATAGGATCTGTGTCAAAATTGTGGTTAGAATCATCTTCTTTTACACAAACCATATCCATGTGAGCTTGAAGGGCAACAATTGGCTTATCTTCAAAGCCTTTTGATGCAGCTTTTCTTATCACTACATTCTTTGCCTCATCTTGGCGCACTTGTAAGTTTCTTTCTTTGGCAAAATTTACTAAATAATTTGAAACAGCCTCTTCATCACCTGAACATCTAGGGATTTGGCTAATTTCGCTGAAAAATTTCCACACTTCTTTAGGGTTTAATTCTTTAATTTCCATTTACTTCTCCTTTTTATACTAAGTCCTAGATTACTAATACCCAATTTTATTTCTAAGTTTTTTAATTGTTAAGATAAGTTTGATTGACCTTAGGCCAAAGGCATTTGTTTTCTTTGTAATAATTGACTTATTAGCTTCATAAATCTCCCTGATCTCTTTCTTATCATAGCCAAGGTCAAGGCCTGTCATAAGCTTATTTACAATATTTGCCACAAGTTTGTGATTTACGGCAGCTTTTTCTCTTGGGCTTAGATTTAGCTTTTGATCATTTATTAGCCTATTAGAAAAATCTATGTCAGCTTTGATCTTATCTAAAGAAAAGGTCGACAAGGTCGGTCTATCGCTATCAATCCTATAGTAGGTCAAATATTCTGGGACTATTTCTATTTTCCTTGAATATTTTATGACACGAGTCATAAATTCTATATCTTCACCATAGGAAGAAGATTCATCAAAACGAATATTATTATCAAAAATCACTTCTCTTTTTATTAAAAAACTGCTGATATGAAGTTTATTTTTGCTGATTAGATAATCTACTAGAAAATCCTTCTTGCTAAAGGCACTTTTCATAGGCACAATCTTTTTATCATATAACTTGTAATAGCCACATGTGCAAGTATCAGCATTTGTAGCTTCAATTTGCCCATACATTTTTGGCAAAAAATCTTTATGATAAAGGTCATCCGCATCCAAAAAACATATATAGGGGCTGGCAGATCTTTCTATGGCAAAATTTCTAGCGGCAGACACTCCACCATTTTCTTTTTTATAATATGAAATATTACCATATTTTTCTCTCAAATTAAAGATTAGCGATTCTGTCCCGTCAATAGAACCATCATCAACAAGGATAATATTAATATCGGCAAAATTATTGTCTTCTATTGATTTTATAGTTTGACCTATAAAATTCTCCCCATTGTAAACCGGGATTATAATATCTATCTTGGCCATAGCCTTACCTCTTATGTATTTTATATTTATTATTTTATATTTATGATAAGTTTTGTCAATTTAAGATTAATTGATTTTATTTCCAAATTATCTTTAAATAAATAAAAAACTTTTTACAATTATTAAAAGTATGATATAATATGTTTTAACATAAGTGATACAGAGGATTAATTTATGAGAAGAAAGAAAAGAAAATTTGGTTTTTTTAGGACTATAATATTTTTAGCCTTTATAGTTGTAGTCTATAATTTTTTAAGAACTAGATACAATGAAACTAAATATTATGTCGATTCTCCCTTAGATTCAGTAAGTGAAATTTTTAGCCAAGCTTTCAAAAACGGTGATTACAAGACTGATAACAAAAGAACCTTAAAAAGGAATTTACAAAAAGAAGCTGACAGTGGAAACGACAATGCAAGATGGCTTGTGGATAATTTTGATTATTTAGATGATAACTTGATATATCTAGCAGGAAATGATCCTGATGCCATTGACTTTGTCTATAATTATTCAAATGAGATTACAGATTTTGAGTATTATCCAGGAGAATCTGTAGATATTGAAAGAAGTACCCCATATTTTCTCCAATGGGACAACAGGTGGGCCTATGACTACTTAGGAGATTCCGTAATTGGTCTTGCTGGCTGTGGTCCAACATCTATGGCCATGGTTCTAGCAAGATTAGAGGGAGATACTTCCATAGATCCAGGAAAAATCGCCCTTGATGCCCAAAATTATATGACTGACGATGGTATAGCATGGAAGTTTTTTAATGACGAGGCAAATATCTACGGATATACTGCCTACGATATTTCTAATGATGAGGGTGCAATGATTGATGCCTTAGAAAAAGGTCCACTCATAGTTTCTGTAGACAAGGGGATATTTACTCTCTTTGGCCATATTCTTGTGATTGATTCCTATCAGGACGGCAAATTTGTCATAAACGATCCCAATAGTATGAAAAAAAGTGAAAAATCTTGGTCTTACGATGAAATCAAAGATCAAATAGCCCATATTTGGCTGATTAATTAATTTTTTAAACAAAACACTAGAAAGCTACAGTCAAATCTTTCTAGTGTTTTTATAATTCCTTTTAATTAAATTTTTTTCTTCAACAATCCTATCAATATTAGCAAAATAATCTCGCAAGTTTCTAGGATTTCTGTATTTACTTCCATTCATAAGCTTAGAATTTGCATTCATGCCAAGTCCTATAATATTCTCTAGCTCTTCATTAATTGCTATATTGTAATGTTGGGCTGTATTATTTTTTTGATAGCCCACGTTTTCAAGATTGGATATTATATTTTTCTGGCGGTAGAGGTAGTAGGGTTTGTAGGAATTTTTTTCTGTAAAATGTTTTATGGCTTCACTTATGATTAGGGCATCTTTTACAGATCCCATCTTATTATTTTCCCTATACTTGGAGCCTACCTTGCTGGCTAGAGCGTGGAAGGTTATATTATCAGGACCAAGCTTTTCTAAAATTTCAAAATTTTGGTCAAAAGATTTTGCATCCTCACCTACTAGGCCAACTATAAAGTCCATATTTATAACAAATCCTAGGTCCAAGGCTTTTTCATACATTCTAAGAAAATGGTCAAAATCATAAGACCTGCCAACAGATTTTACTACCCTTTCATTGAAGCTTTGAGGGTTTAGGGATATACCTGTCACTCCATAATCCTTGAGCAATTTTAATTTTTCCTCATCTAGGGTATCTTCTCTTCCTGCTTCAAATATATATTCAAAAGAAGAAAATCGCTGATTTACTTTATCCAAGAGTCTTTCAAGGTCCTTATGAGAAAGATATGATGGGGTTCCTCCTCCTATGTATATGGATGATAGGTATTTAGGCAAATCTACCATATCAATTTCTTGGCAAAGGGTCTCTATGTAGGAAGCCCTATCGTGGTGAGGACCCACCAAAGTCGGATAAGAACAATAAGAACACCTTGTCGGGCAAAAGGGAATATTGATATACAGGTTAAAGGAATTTTTATCAAAAGAAAGTTTATCCTGTTCATTCTTGACATCTATAAGCAAGCTTAGCTTATCATCTGATAAGAAGTATTTTTCTTTTAATTCATCCGCCCTATATTTTTGCAAAAGCTTAGATGGCTTAGATCCTGTTAACATCCCCCATGGCGACTCATATCCTGTTTCTTTTACTAGTATGTTATACAATGTAGATTTGAGCTGGTAATTATCTTGGTAATGATAAGACCTACCCTTAAAACCAATTTCATCATCGAGTATATCAATATCTCCTTCTTCCACAAATTCTATATTACTGTGGTCATAGAAAATATTTAGGATGTCATATACAATTTTTCTTTTATTTTTATCAAGCAAGTTAATTTTCATGGGAATATTGTACCACTTATCCCAAATAACCAACCACTTATCCTCATATCATTGACTGATTATTTATCTAGTATAGAATAAAAGCAAGGAGATGAGAGATGAAAGTTGAAATAGTAGTCGATAAGAATTTGAAAGAAAAGGAAGTCATAATAAAAACTCCAAAAGTGGACCAGGAAAGTCTTGATATCAAAGAGAAAATTTTGTCTAATGATATACAAATTCTGTCTGGCATATATGATGAAAAGCTTGAAATCATAGACCTGGATGACATCATAAGAATCTATGCCAATGACAAGAAAGTATTCACAGTAACCGAAAAAAAGACTTACCTTATGAAGCTTCCCCTTTATAAAATCGAAGACTACTTAAGTGGGAAAAATTTTGTAAGGATATCAAATTCTGAGATTATAAATTTGGATAAGACCAAAAATTTTGATTTTAAGTACCTTGGTACCATAAGCTGTGAAATGGACAATGGGGATATCTGCTTTGTATCTCGCAGGGCAATGAAAAAAGTAAGAGAAATACTTGGAGTCTAGGAGGAGATTATGTACGATTACGAAAAAGCTCTAGAAGACAAAAAATTTAAATTAAAAGATTATATACTTTGGTCTTTTGCAGGTCTAGGTCTTATATTCTTTTTATCCGTAATATTTCATAATAGTATTATTAATGGAGAATATATATTTATAAGCAAGAGTCTTTTAGTAGGCAGAAGCCTAAAAGATGCCTACTTGATTCAATGTGTAGTAATACTTGCAACAATGCTTTTGGTGCTAATACTTTATTCTAAAGTAATATTAAAACTTGAAGAGAATGAAAATTTCCCACCAGCCCTAGTAGATCTGATATTTTTATTAATATGTGTTGGCCCATTCTATATTATGTTCTATGCCTTGGGCTTTGTAGATACTGCATCTTTTGATACTAAAAGAGTTATTGTAACAACATTTATCATGACGATAGTCGCAAGGATAAGGCAAATCCATAATCAAGTTAAAGTCATGAAAAAAGTTAATCAAAGGCTCAAAAAAACTGGCAATTAAGCCAGTTTTTCTTACTTTTTCAAAAATTCATAGGCCCAAGCCTTGTCGATCTTTTCTGCCTTGGACTCATCAAATAGGCCCTTGTATTGGTCAACTATTCTGTCATATACAGGCCTTACAAAGCCTAGGGTGTATTCCTGGCCACTTGTAGTTCTTAGCAAGAATGTATCTTGATCTATTAGCCTAAATGATTCTAGGTCATCGTGATTAAATTCTAATTCATCGCTTTCCAATAGCATGTATTTTAGAATTTCTACCGCCTTATCAGACAAGTAATTTTCAAAAATCACGATTTTTTCACGAACTTCTTCTATATCTGTGGTCATTCTTGTAAGATATTTCTCTTGCTCATCCTTATGAAACTTATCCAGCATGGCAAGACTTGATACAAAGGCAAGTCTGTTTTTTACATCGGTAAATTTAGGATCATTTACTATCATAAACTTAGTTTCTTCGTCTGTGTAGACAAATCTGTAGTTTAAGATAAATTCGTGCTTGCAATTAGGGCAAGTCACTTTGCCAAATTCATTTGTGAGTATGGCCTTCCTATCATCTGTAAATGCTGCTGTATTTAGGTCTTTTTCAAAAGAATGCCCACATGATGGACATGTTATTCCAAAAGTTTTTTCTCTAGTCTGCATAATATCCACCTTAAAACTCTATGGTGTTAATCTTTAGTTCAGGGTCGGCTTTTTTGACAAGTTCTCCATCTAGGATGTCTACAAATAGCTCAACTGTCAAAGAACAAATGCCTTCTCCTAGGTGGCCGCCTATTATAGAAAAGTCTTCTCTACCACAAGTGATGTGAGCATGAACCATTGGCTCTCCCTCAAATCTTGTGACATTTCCAACAAGACTTGTAATTTCCATATCTTCACTAAAGGTCTCCCAAGCATATTCGCTATCTCCAGGGTGAAGCAGGCCAAGTTTTATCTCATTTGCAGCTCCTATTCCTGCAAAATGGCAAGCCTTTATATCTTCTTCTCTTACCATTTTTTCAATTGATTCAATAATTTTGTCACCTTTTTTTAATCTAAGTACAATTTTATTTCCAAATTTTTTATAGTCCATAATACACCTCTTAACTTGTTTTTACCCAAATTACAAGATGATTATTCAAATTTGATGGCTTTTAATAATGGTATTGTAAGAATTGAGGCAAATATTACAGAAATCACACCATTGGTAAAGGAAACTCCAGCTTTTTGTACAATTTCAACCATGCTAGCTTGGCGAGTTAATCCTAGGATGTATACATTCTTTATATAAGATTTGCCAAGATATAGGATAATGTATGTCAGTTGACCAAGAATAGATGCTATCACTATATTAGATTTTTTAGTTGCCATTCCTTTGCCCTTTTTATAAAAATACCATCCAGCTACATATGCCAATAAAAATTTATTTAAAAATGTTGTTGGTGCTGATGTAAAATAAACCGGATCAAATAGGTCAAAAAGCGCTGAACCAAGACCTGCAGCAAGTCCCCCAAATCCTGGACCTAGAATAAGGCCTGATAAAAGGCAAAATACATTGCCCAAGTGAAATCGAGTGTTGCCAAAAGGTGTTACAAATGGAATTTGCAAGTAATTTGATACAAAAACCAAAGCTGTAAAAAGTCCTATGTAAGCAAGTTTTTTTGTAGTTAAATTTTTCATACTAATCCCTCCCTGACTTATAGTATACCACATAGAATATAGTAAAATAATATATTGAGGTGATTAAATGAGTGAAAATTTAGGTCCAATACATTATATGATGTATGACAAAATTAAATTTCAAGATGAAATAACAGCTTACTTGCTAGATAATGACACAAGCGAAGTTGATAAAATAGCCAATGCCGTTTCAAAAAATCCACTGGAAGAATTAATCGACCAGGACAATGTCCACGGCTGGTTGGATTCAAAAATAGATGTAGTAGAAAAAAGATTAAATTATGCCCTAAAACATAGTAATAATCCAAAGGAAAAGATGTTTGAGTTTGGAAAGAAGATTGGTCAGAATAAAAATTTTGATGATTTTAACCAGATTTTTACCGACCTAAATATGTATCTACTTGATGGAATGCCTTGTGACAATGGCCTCTCTGCCCAAGTTGATGAAATCGGGGACTTGTATTTGATTACAAATACCAACCTTCATACTAAGTATGAAAACGAAGATATAAATCCAGCAGATTCCCTAGATAATGTCTGCGAGGGTGGCCATGACCACGACCACCATGAGAACTTTGAAGTGAGTGAAAGAAATCAAATCAATTTAGAAAATAAATCAAAAAATGAAAAATCCACCTACCACGACTTTAGGTATGAATTTTTGAAAGGATATTTTTCAAATAGTCCATATGATGTCGAAATGGTAAATGGAGTTAACTTTAGGATTTTTAATAGATAAGGGGCTGTTGCAAATTGATAGATATCTATCGTTCCATAATTGGAGTGCACTCCCAGAAAGTTTGAGGTTTAGCCCGTCGGCTTGTTGAGACCTTTCTGGGAGGGTGCTCGAATTATATAGGAACGATTTATCTATTTTGCAACAGTCCCTATCTATCCATAAATAATTTCTAATAAATCTTCGGCTAGTTCTATATTTAATTTTTGGACCTCAATCATATATATAAGTTTATCTCTCACTTTTTCAACTGTTTTTGGAGTATATGTCAACAAATATTCTACAACTTCTATTTGGCGTTTAGCCTCTTCTACAGATTCTTCCAAATATCTTTTAAATTCCATATCACGAGAAGCCGGGCTGTCTTTTTCTGTAGTTGCAAACGAGCTTGCTGTTGGTGTTAGAAGGCTGATTGATAGGGCAGTAAGTAATATTTTTTTGATATTCATATTCTTCTCCTTTTATAGCTGCAATAAATAGATTTTCTAATAAATATTCTCAAATTCACCAAGTAGGGCATAGGATTTTCTAATTAGATAATAGGAATCATCCATGAGATCATAAAGCTTATCAACAACATTGGCTACTGTTTTTCTAGAATGTTTTCTAGGGCCTGGAGTTGGATTTCTGATTGTTTTATGACTAATCTTAATTGATCTTTTGGCTATTTCTCTAATCCTTGTTTTTTTCTACATCTTCTGGGCTTGAGGCATAATAAACATTCTCATCCCAGATATCAGATCTGATTTCTTTGATAGTATCTAGAATTTCTTTTTTAAGATTTTCATCTTGTTTAAGATAGATTGTATCTTCCCTGTAGGCAGAATCACTTGGAATGTAGCTATATGAGCTGCTAAAGACGCTTGAACTTTCATAGGACACATTGTTTCAAATTTTTAAATATGCTTAGTCCAAGACATATAAGAGCTAAACTTAGAAGCATGCCAATTTTTTAATTTTTTCATATTAAAATCTTGCGTATATGTTTTCACTATTTTATAACTGCTTTAAATAAAAAGTAGGATTTATAAAGAAAATTTTACATTTAAAAACCAGCTATCATAGCTGGTCTGTCTTTATAAAGTTTCAAGCAATTCTTCTGCTGTCTTAATATATTCCTTGGTTTCTGCTAAAAGTCCGATTAGTTTATCCTTAACTTTTTCAATGGTTTTTGGATAGTTTTCTATGATATCTTCACAAGCATCGATTTGAATTTTGGCATTTTCTATAGATTTTTCAAGATCAGCCTTTATCTTTGCTCTATTTTCTAAGGCTTCAACTTCCTCGAGAATGTTTCCATTTTCTTCTTCTGGAATATTTTCCTCTACTTCTGGTATATTTTCCTCTACTTCTCCAGGAACATACTCTTCTACTTCTCCTGTGTTTTCACTTGATGATCCACTATTATTTCCCTTGAAATAATTTTCTCCAACTTCTCCGTTTTTGTTTCTATCGAGCATAAATGGATATAGCCAATCTCTGCCTCTAACAATTGGTAGGCTGTATCTATTGGTCGCCAAAAGCTCATCAATAGTTAGTGGCGTCCTTTTATCTGTGTTCATACTATCTAATTCTGCTCTCTGATTATCTGTTAGTGCTAAGTATGCATCTCTAGTCTTTGATGACCTATAAAAGGCAGAGTTTTTATTAACACCTGCCGCATATGACCTATCAAAATTACCCATTAGACCAAGAAAAGCAAAGCTTAGAGCAAGTCCTGTCGCTGCGATTTTTTTATTTATTTTCATTTCCCCTCCTCAGTCAATAAGGATTTTTATCATTCACCATTTAAGAATTGTAATTATTGATGATTTATCCTTATTAAAACACTTTCATTACAGATATTTTATAATAAACAATATTTTTTATCAATAAATATAAGGTGTTCTTTGTAAAACTCCACAAGAAAAGAGCTGCTAGATAACTAACAGCTCCCTTATGGTAAATATTATTGTTCCATCAAGGCTCTAAGTTCTTTTATGAGCTCTTTACTTTCCTCGATTAGTCCTACTAATTTTCCCTTAACATTTTTAATAGTTTGTGGATATTTATTAATCAAATCCTCTGCAGCTTTTATTTGTATTTCAGCTTCTTGGATTGATTTTTCAACATTTTTTCTTACTTCTTCTGAAATTTTTTCTTTGTATTTGCCAGTACTTAGGATATACTCACCAATTATTTTACTTTGTTCTTCATTGTTGTTTGCTACATCCTTTGCAAATTCTGCTGTGGCAAATGTTTCTTTTTGACCTATCTCTTTTACCTCAGCAAATCCAACATATTTAAATTCTGGATTTAAAAGGTCGTGCATACTAGAGTTCCAATCGCCCCTTACACCATTTTCTTCTAATAAGAAGTCATATTGGGACTTATTATCTGCTTTCACTAAGTTTGCATATGACCATTTGCCAATTGGGTCAGTAATATTAGGATCGATTGTATCTGCTGAAAGGACTTCTCTGTCTGAATGTGTTCCATTGACTGTGGCTATAGTAAAGTCTGAAAAGTCAGGTCTTTGGCTACCTAAACCTGTGAATGTTTGTTCAAAAGATCTTTGAATGGCGATTTTTTCCAAATCATTTGACCATTTTATACCGTTGATATATTCTTCTTTAGTTTCATAGCCATATTCTTTGGCAATATCACGGATAGTGGTTCCTTTTTCGTTGTTAGATCCCATAGTATATGGGACATTAGATTCCCAAGACTTGTCACGGACTTCTCTTAGGTCCATTAAGAATTGTTCGTAGCGAAGTTGATTAGGGTTTACTATAACTGTCTTTTCTTTGTAAGCTCCGCCAGCCTTTTTTACGCCTAGGTCTAAGTGCTTGTCGTTAGCTTCGCTTGCTGCAAGGCTTAACGAAGGATTTGCAAAGCTATTTATACCTAGGAATGAAAATGACAAGGCAAGTGTTGCTGCTGTCAATTTTTTGATGTTTTTCATAATTTTCTCCTTAAAGCTCTTTAGCTTTGATAATTATTCTCAAAATCCTTTCCTTAGTAAATTACCCACTTATTTTATTTTTTAATCGTTTATATCATAGAAACCTTTCTTGTATGAGGATAAGGCAAGCCTTATAGTCAGAACGCTTATTGCCACTAGTATGATGCTTATTATTATCCAGCCAATATAAGGAGTACTGGCAAAAAATTTACTCAATAATACATTTAAAAGGACGATTAATCCTATAAATATCATTGATAAAAAGTAGTAAAGAAGCTCCTTGACCCCTCCCTTGGTGATTTCTTCAGGTTTAGTCCAATTTGTCTTTATATTTTTGCTCCCAGTGTATAAAGCAAAGCTATTTGCTAGTATTGAACCCAGACCCATCCCCACAAAGAGAAGAATTCCATTAAATATCCCAAATCTGACAGTGAGGATAAATAGTATGGTAAGAATTAGGTTAAAGGCAAGACTTATCAAGCTAGCTGCAAGTAACCTTGCCTTAAAGTGTTTTTTGTAGTCTATAGGAAGACTTTGGAATAGATAGAAGCTCTTGTGTTCACGGGATAGGGCAGTGTTGGCAAAGCCAGAGTTTGACCAAATCATTAGAGCTAACAAAAATCCTATGAGGAAAATCCAAAATCTTATTTCAGGTGCAGCAAAAGAAAAGTTGCTAACATCTTTTCTTATTTGTGAACCAGTTTTTGCACCCAGAGTTCCAAAAATAATAAACATAGGTATGGTTGAAGCTAGGAAAACCACATTGGAAAATAGGGTTTTTATATCTCTTTTAAATATTGCAGAAACTTGGGAATGCGCCTTAAGATTAACCTTAGAAAGATTTTCTTCTCCCTTATTTTTATGGTTTTTAGAAGACTCTTTGCCAAGGCTATGGTAATAATTTTTGTCTGCAAATTTATAAAGTCCATAGCCTATCAAGGCTGATGAGGCTAGAAATACCAAAGTATAGATTATATTATTAAAAAGATTTCCACCTACAGCCTTGCCAAAAAGTTTGGATGTGAAAAACACATTTGAAATACCCTCTATTTGTTCAATAGCCATAGATATAGCTTGTCCAGTTTCTCTTGCAGAAGATCCATTGTCATTTAACATAGGGTAGGCATAAAATACTCCCAATATAGCAAAAAGTATTACATAACCAATAGTCTTTACAAGTTTGCTATGCTCTCCAACATTGGTAAATCTCATGAGGATTAAAATCAAAAATGTCAACAGCCCATAGGTCGTAAAAATCAGGCTAAAGAAATTTACCAAGGCAAATACCAATATCTTTACGGAAAAGCCTCTATTGATAAAATAAATAATAAAAGTTATTAGTAAAAATAACAAATAATCTACAAATGAAAGCACATCACCCAAAACCTTGCCAATAAAAAGCTCGCCTGGCTTTAAGGGTAGGGTCTTATAAATACTTATTTTTTTGTCAGAAAATATATTGGATATGATTTGTGGCATGTGAAAAACCAAAATAGTTAGGCTTACCATTATGCCAAAATAAGTAAAATACATGGCATCCCCATCAGGATTAGGAAGAAATATCTTGCCTACAACAAACATAATCATATAGGCAAAATATGCCATGAATGCATATCCAAACAATAGGGTTATCACCCTTAAAAAATGGTTTTTGGGCAAATTTGCAATTTTTTTGTTTTTAAAAAAAGGAAAGAATGATTCCCAGAAGGCATATCTTGCTATAGTTTTTATATTATTCATCAGTAAGCTCCAAGAATACTGCTTCTAGGTTTTCCTTGTGGCTTGATTGGTTTTTGATCTCGTCAAAAGTTCCCAAGGCTATGATTTTGCCCTTATTAATGATGGCAATCCTGTCGCAAAGTTCTTGGGCCACGCTCATAACGTGGGTTGAAAAGAAAATAGATTTGCAATCTTTGGCCCTTTGCCTTAGGATATTTTTCAAATTGTAGGCGCTTTTGGCATCAAGACCTACCATAGGTTCATCAAGAATTAGTAGATCTGGGTCATTGATAAGAGCCCCTATAAGGGCAAGTCTTTGGGCCATACCGTGAGAATATGTTTCTATTTGGTCTCCCATGGCCATCCTTATATCAAAAAATTCCAAATAATAATCAAGTCGTGCCTTTCGCGTTTGCTCGTCTATTCCGTATATATCAGCCAAAAAATTTATGTACTCATAACCAGAATAGTTTTCAAATAGTTCTGGGTTGTCAGGTACGTATGAGAATTGCTTCTTATAGGATATTGGGTCCTCATCCATAGTGAGCCCGCCCATGGTGATACTTCCACTAGTGATGGAATTGATACCAACAATAGACTTTATAGTAGTAGATTTACCTGCTCCATTTGGTCCTAGAAAACCAAATATTTCACCATTTCTTACATCAAAAGATATGTCATCAACAGCAATTTTGCCGTTGGAATAAGCTTTTGTAAAATTTTTTACTTCAATCATCTTCGCCTCCTTTAGCTAAATTCTATCATAGGGATAAATATATTTAAAATATGAATTATATAGTTTTAAAAATACAAGATTTAATCAGTAACTTCAGCTTTTTCTTCACTCTTTTCATGATTAGAGTCATGACTATTTATCAAAAACGCAAGTAAAACTCCTATCATTGTATCCAATGTTGTGTTAAAGGCATAGCTATAGGGCAAGTCAACTGAATCGACATGGTTTACAGTGATTGATAGAAATACTATGGCTGTCATCACTATGGCCTTTGGCTTATCAAGCATAGACATAATCCAAATTATAATAGAAGTGATGATACATATTACTGATAACTCAATGGCTTTGGGGAAAAAAAGTGGTGGCACTATCAACAAGTATAATAAACCACATATACCACCTATTACTGTTCCAAGGGCTCTATTTATACCAACTTCTTTGGTTTCTTGGGCATCTTGTTGCAGGCAAATTATAGCAGCTATGGCACTAGAAAGTGGCAAACTTTCCCCAGGCCTAAAGTAAGATATCAATAGGGCAAGGTTTAAGGCTATCAAAGTTTTAATAATTCTAAGTCCAGGTTTTTTTAATTTCATTTATTACTCCAAAAGATATTTGTATTTGAAATAGATTGTATCATATAGGTGATTTATTTAAAATAGAATAATTATTAAGTAATAGGGGCATATTCCAGTATAATAAATTTATCTAGTAAATTTAAGGACGGTGAAAATGAAAAATCATTTTGATGACAAAAGGAAACTAATATTTAGAATATTGGTCGATTCGATAATAGTCGGTATATTCGCAGGCTTATTTTCAGTCCTCTATAGGTTCATTATTTCAAAGATGGATATCTACAGGGGCTATTTGTATGCTGATTCTAACATAAAATCTATACTAATATTATTAGCGATTGCAATTATATCTTCTTATACAATTTATAAGCTCTTAAAATGGGCGCCTCTTTCTGGAGGAAGTGGTATTCCCCAAATCCGAGCAGAAATACTTGGCAAATTCCAAATGGAAGAAGTTCCTACTATTGCTTCAAAAATCATAGGTGGAGGCCTGGGCAATCTCATGGGATTTTCCCTCGGTCGTGAAGGTCCATCTATCCAGATAGGTGGAGCAAGTGCCAAGCTTGTTGGCAAGTTTCTTAAAAGAGAACCTGATGAAATAAAATATTTAATCACTGCAGGAGCTGCCGCTGGCCTTGCTGCAGCTTTCAACGCTCCTTTAGCAGGTTGTATATTTGCCATTGAGGAGCTGCACAAGTCTTATTCCAAATATGTTCTTTTGCCAGCCCTAATTGCATCAATTACAGCAAATTTCATATCCTTTGTCTTGATGGGACCAGAGACTGCCTTCTCCTTTGCAGTAGCCGAGTCTTTGCCAATGAAATTAATCTGGGTTGCAATACTTATAGGAATCCTCACAGGAATTATTGGAGTTTTTTACAATACTTTGATTGTAAAATTCCAAGATATGTTCAAGAAATTAAGCTCACCAATATCAAAATATGGTCTACTTATGGCTGTTACAATCCTTATTGGCTTTACATTTTTTAAGGCTACTGGTGGAGGACACGGACTTTTGGAAGAAATGTCCTTGAACAAATTTTCTGTTGTTTATATACTGATGATCTTATTAGCTAAGCTTTTCTATACAACTTTTTGCTACGGATCTGGGGTCCAAGGTGGTATTTTCTTGCCAGTCCTTGTCATAGGCGGCTGTTGTGGATCTTTGATATTTTCTATGCTAAGAAATGCTGTACCTATAGATCAGTTTTATATAAATTTCCTCATATTAGGAATGAGTGGCATACTTGCATCTGTTGTAAGAAGCCCTATACTTTCAATAATCTTAGTATCAGAGATGACAAAGACCTTTGAACATCTCATAGCCCTTTCAATAGTTGTGATAGTCTCATACTACATAGCAGAAGCCTTCAAAGTGGCTCCAATCTATGACACACTTCTAGAAAGACAATTAAAGGACAAGAATTTACTAAGTCCAGTCGAAAGAGAACTTGGCAATTATTCTATTTTTGAATACACTATGACAGAAAATCTTGAAGTTGTTGGTAAAAGACTAAGGGAAATCGACTTTCCAAAACACGTCATCGTCTTATCTATAGAAAGAGATGGCCAGGAGTTTGTTCCAAATGCCGATGATTATATACAATCAGCTGACAAATTGACAGTCCTTGAAGATGCCACAGATGCCCTAGATATAGACAAATTTTTAAAATATGAATAAAAAAGGTGTTGCAAATTAATAGATATTTATCGTTCCATCATTAGAGTGCACTACCGAAAAGTTTGAGATTTAGCCCGCCGGCTCGTGGAGGCCAAACTTTTCGGGAGGGTGCTCGAATGATTTAGGAACGATTTATCTATTTTGCAACAGCCCCTTTATTTTATTAATGATTCTTATTATAATTTTCCCTTATCTCAAAATCTGACCAATTTACCACAATGGCCATAATTACTCCAACCATAGTGTCAAAGGTCCTATTAAAGGCAAATAGAAATGGCAAGTTGCCCTCGTTGCCGTGGTTTATAGTAATTGACAAAAATACTATGGCCATGATGGAAATAGCCTTAGGTTTGCCAGCCATAGCCATTACCCAAATAATGATTGATGCTAGTAAACTAATCAAAATAAGTTCCAATGCCCTTGGCAGATAATTTGCAGGCACTATCAAAAGATATAGCAAACCACACAAACCACCAAGCATGGTGCCAATCACCCTATTTATACCAATCTCGCGGGATCCTTCCACGTCAGATTTTAGGCAAATTATGGCAGCAATAGCACTATAAAAAGGCAAGCCCTCTCCTGGTCTAAAAGATGAAATCAGCATAGCAAGAGTGACAGCTATGAAGGTCTTAACTATTCTAAGGCCAGGTTTCTTAAATTTCACTTTAGGCTCCCCATGAGAAAGTCGTAGAAAGTATCCTCATTTACCCTAGTGACCCTATAGTTTTTCTTCCTTGTATCAGTCCTATAAAGACTTCCCATCTCTCCCTCAGAATCGTCAACATGAATTCCAAAACCTGACTCCTCAAAGATAAAGGCCTCAGGCATAAGCATCAAATACATCAAAAGATTGGCTTTAAGGAGTCTATAATTATCTTTCTTAAACTCATCTAAGATTATATCCAGATTCTTATCTTGACCTGACAATTTTTCTATCATACCATCAGAAAGACTAAACTGATTAGCTATTTCTATGGGTAATAAAAATAAGTCAATACTAGAATTTAAAATCTTATCAACAGATGCTGGGTCTTCTATAAAAGTTTCTGAAACTTCGCCATCACATTCCCCACCAAGGATAAAAATATGGGATATATAATCCTCTATCTCAGGGGCTTCCTCTATGGCCTTGGCAATATTTGTAAGACCTGCTGTAGCAATGATATCAAGTTTGCCACAATCACTGGCCTTATCAATTATATTTTCATAGGCAGGCATATTTTCTATGTAGTCTTTTCTTGTAGTAAAAATTTCCTTATCCAAATGATGGTAAGGAGAAAAATCCTCACCAGCAGCCACCGATAAATATAGGCCATCATCAGCCATAAGGCCGACAATATTTTCAGCAGCAAGTTTTGTATTCATCATCCCAGATCCAGTAGACAAAGCCACAAGCTCAAAATCATAAGACTTTGTAGCCATATAAGTCATCAAGGCCTCATCTGGAGCAAAATTTGTATCTATATATAAAAATGGTTTTTCGTAATCCATAATACCTCACTTTTTTCTACTATACTAAGATAAGGCATTTTTACCATAAAAAGGACAGCTTAGCTGCCCTGTGATCGATAAAAAGTATAAATTCTTAATTCATAGATTTTTATATTTATTTACATACAAAAACAAATATCTCATATTTATCTATAAATTTCTCTCCTGTGGCCTAGGCTTAAAGCTAGAATTAGAAGCTTGCCATCTTCTATCTTGCAAATAAGTCTATAGTCTCCAATCCTGTACCTCACAATGCCAGCTGTATCTTCCCCTGGTGTCTCTCCATAAATCCAAGGATTTTCTACATTCCCTATCTTATTTTTAATATATTTTAGAATTAACCTAGCATTTGACTTATCAATTTTGCCTAATTGTTTATTAAATCTATCAGTTGTTTCAAAACTACACATCAAATTCCTCAAATAATTCTTCTATTGGGTGAGAAACTGGATTCTTTAAATATTCTTCGTAAGCCTCTTCGCCAACTTTTATGTCGTATTCATCTTCTAGCTTATCAAGGATGGCAGATTTCACCACATCAGAAAAACTCCTATTGGCAAAATCAGCGTATTCATTAATAGCTCTCTCTTCTTCTTTGGTAAATCTAATTGATTTTACAACTGTATCCATAAAATCCCCCCTATATTTGTAATACAACTGTACTACTAAGCCGTGATTTTTCAACCAAAGTATTAATAGAACTATAGTTCCTTGTTTTCATAAATTTTGATAGAAGCAATTAAAGATATGGCATTTAAAACAAGAGCTATAAGTAAAATTACTAAGCCTACATGATTTTTACCAATTAATAAATTTTCTTGTAGAAATCTAATTACTAATTCTTCATTTTCCCACAAATAATTCACTATCATAAAGATAGAAAAATATATAAATATAAAAACTGTTCTAGCTTTTTGACTTCCAAATTTATACATTAGGGGGAGTTGGATTAGTGGTATTAGAGTTGATGATAAAATTATAATTGATATAAGAAGGCTAATTGAAAATTTATCAAGCTTGTTTGCCATCAATCTTCCCATAATGCCAATTAAGATTGCTAATCCAGTAAATATCCATATAATAATGTATCTGGATAAAACAATTTTTCTTTTATTTATCCCCATTCCTACTATATATTTATCAGAGCTTGATTTTATATCTGCGTCAAATAATCCATTTAAAAGTGCTATTGGTATTAGGGCAAAAAAACCTGTTGATATCAATAATTGACCTTGCTTGTATTGATAATATGTTAATAATAATATAAACATCCCTATAATAATAAAATATCTTTTAAATGCAATTATATCTTTATATATCAAGGCTTTCATTGTAGGCCTCCTTTATCATATATACCATAATGTCTTCGATACTAGGATTTTCTAGTTCAATCCCATCTGGCATTTTGTCTCTTACCACCAAACATTCACGGCCAAATTTGTGTTTCCTGACTGCAATAATTGCATTTTTATCCAAACTTTCATATTCGTCATCATTTAATGAAACTAAGCCATAAATATCTATTAGTCTATCTTTTTCTTCATTAAATAATAAATCTCCCTTATGAATAAAGGCTATGTAATCAGCTATTTTTTCTAAATCAGACAAAATATGAGAAGATATTAAAACTGTGTGATTCTCATCTTGGATAAAATCAAGTAGAATATCCAAAAAATCATCTCTTGCAACTGGATCAAGGCCACTAGTTGCCTCATCTAATATTAATAGTTCAGCATTATGAGATAGGGCCAAAGCAAAAGATAATTTCATTTTCATACCACGAGAAAAAGATTTTATTGCTTGCCTCTCTGGCAAATCGAATCTATTCACAAAACCATAAAATACATCTTCTTGCCAATAGTCCCTATAAAGCTTTTCATGAAATGTTTCTATTTCACCAATATCCATAGTATCGGGCAAATATAAATCATCGTAGACAAATCCAATTTTATATTTTTCTTCTTCACTAAGATCATTTATATCTTTGCCAAATACTTCAATTGTTCCTCTATCTTTCTTTAGGGCATTCAAGAGTAATTTTAAGGTTGTTGATTTCCCTGCTCCATTTTCTCCAATAAGACCTGTTACAGTTCCCTTTTTGATATTTAGGTCTAATGGTCCTAATTTAAATCCAACAAATTCTTTTTCAACATTTTTTAGCTTGATTATATCATCCATCATAGTCCTCCAATATATCGAATAAGGATACTATTTCCTCTTTTGAAATATCAGCAATCTTAGCTAAATCATTAATTTCTTTTACATATTCTTCTATCTTAATCATAATTTTTTCCCTAACGATCTTGGGATCTTGGCTTTTGATAAAAGAACCCTTGCCTGGAACGGTGTTAATTAGTCCATCTTTTTCTAGTTCGTCATAGGCTCTTTTTGTAGTAATAACACTAACCTTAAGCTCTTTTGCCAAAAATCTTATAGAAGGCAAGGGTTCATTAATATCCAGCTGGTCATTTAAAATAGCATCTCTTATTTGGTTTTTGATTTGTAAATATATCGGATCTTTACTCGAGTACTTTATTTTTATATCCATATATCCTCCATCTGTATATAGTGTATATTAACAGTTATAATCTGTCAATGCTTATTTTAAAACAATGCACAAAAAAGGGGCTGTTGCAAATTGATAGATATATATCGTTCCATAATTGGAGTGCACTCCCAGAAAGTTTGAGGTTTAGCCCGCCGGCTTAGGGAGGCCAAACTTTCTGGGAGGGTGCTCGAATTATATAGGAACGATTTATCTATTTTGCAACAGTCCCTTCTAGTTTTCGCTGTCAGAAAACTCTTTTAATTTTCCTAAGGCTTGGTTTTCTATTTGTCTGATTCTCTCTCTTGATAGGTCGTAGATTGTGCCTATTTCTTCTAGAGTTTTTGGTTTTTCGTTGTCTAGGCCGTAACGGTAGATTATGATTTGTTTTTCTCTTTCCGTTAGTTGGTCTAGGGCTTTCATTAGGAAATTTTCCATGTCACGTTCTAGGATCAGAACGTCAACTGGAGTTGATTCGTCTCCTACCATGTCCATTAGCTCATCACCTGTGGAGTCCTCGCTGTCTAGGTTGATGTTTAGAGATGTTGAGTTTACTTGGTTTCTATTTATTAGGAATAGGTCGTCTGCTTGTTTTTTGTCTATACCTTCTTTTTCCAAGATCTTATATATCTCGTCATCGCTTGCTTCTGGATTTGCCTTTAGGATTTGTTTTAGTTTATTTAGTTTCAAGTATTTGCCAGCAGGTATCCTTATGGTGTGGCCTTCTTTGTTGATGGCCTTTCTGATTGCCTTGTCTATCCATTTGTAGGCATAGGTTGTAAATTTGTAGCCTAGGCTTAGGTCAAATTTCTCTGCTGCTCTTATCATACCAAGCATACCTGATTGGACTAGGTCTTCTAGGTCTAGGTCATTGCCGTGAGATCTATAGAAGTATGATGCACGGCTTCTTACAAGACCTTGGTTTTTTTCTACTAGGGCTGCTAAGGCATTTTGGTTGCCTGCTTGGAATTGTTCTACTATCTCTTCATTGGTCATGTCGGATAGTTTCATCATATCTTTTCTAGAAAGTGGGGTTATAGCTGTGGATTCTGCTCTTTTTATAGGGGCGTCGTCCTCTTCATCATCGACTTCATCGATTATTTCATCTTCGATTTCGCTATCTTCGTCGATTTCCTCTTCTTCTATGATGATCTCTTCTTCTAGTAGATATTCTTCTAGTTCTTCTTTTTCTTCTTCTGATAATTCTTCTAGGACACTTGAGATTTCCTCTTCACTCATATCTTCGGAGTTGAAGAATGAACGAATTTTCTCAAGTGTCGCTTCTTCTTTTAAATTTATTTTATCCATATCTTACCTTTTAGTGAATTTATTTTACCTTGTATCGCTAATTAGATTCCAAATCCTTTTTCATTTGGTCGATTTTTTCTATCAATTCATTTGATAGGGGGAACGACTTGAAATTGCGGTTGAAATCTGCTTTTCTTTTTCGTTTTATCTTTGAATGATTGTTAAAAATATCAGCTTTTAGCTCAGTTGAAGTCATCCTGCTTGCGCCCTTACTTGTGGCTAGTATTTGTATCTGCCCATCATCTGTGACTACCTTTAGATTGTGCCTACGACCTATATTTAAAATTTGCTTTTCTATGTAGGTGTCGGCCGTTTGAAATCTTTTTGTGTAGACAATTTCCATACCATATTTTTCTTCGATTGTCTCTTTGGGTCTATCGAGATTGTAGGCATCAAAGACTATTATGACTTCTTCCCCACTCATAGACATATATTCTGCCAATTCTTCTATAAGGGCAAGCCTTGCATCTGCCAAGTTCTGCTTGGCTAGTTCTTTTAGTTCTGGCCAAGCATTTATCACATTATATCCATCTATAATGGTGATGTTTTTCTTAGTTAAAGCCATTTTGCCTTACTAGCTCATACATGGAGATTGCACTTGCTACTGATGCATTGAGGCTATTGACCAAGCCTTGCATAGGGATTTTGACTAGCATATCACAGTGCTCTCTTACCATCCTGCTTAGGCCATCTCCCTCGTTACCAACAACAAGGGCAACTTTTCCCTTTAGGTCAGTTTGGTCAATAGAGCTTTCTGCCTCTCCTGCCAAACCATATATCCAAAAACCCTGGTCCTTCAATTCTTCCATGGCACGGTTGAGGTTTTTTACCATAACAATCTTAATATTATTTATAGCTCCAGCACTTGTCTTATATACTGTAGGGCTGACCTTGGCTGAGCGGCGTTCTGGTATGATCACTCCATCAAAGCCAAAGCTTTCGGCAGATCTGATGATGGCTCCAAGGTTGTGTGGGTCTTCTATTTTGTCAAGCAATATAAGTCTTTCTGAGTCTTTTACGTCATCCAAGGATCCATATTTGAATGAGTCAACTTCAATCATCACACCTTGGTGGTTGCCTTCTACATCTCTAAAAAAGTTTTTGTCTACAAATTTGATTTCAACCTTTGCTCTAGTAAGTTTGTCTATGATTTTTCCTACTATAGGTGTTTTTTGATCGATTATATAGGCTCTTTTTATTTCAACGCCAGCATCAATAGTTTCAAGAACTGGCTTTCTGCCATAAATCTTATCCATTACTTAAGCTCCCATTTGACGCCTTCGCGCGTATCTTTTATGGCAACCCCCATTTGGTCAAGTTCATCGCGGATAGCATCAGCCCTTGCGTAGTCCTTGTTTTTCTTGGCAGCTGTTCTTTCTTCGATTAAGGCTAGAATCTTATCTTCATCAATGCCTTCGTGGGATTTTTTGATATTTTTGATACCCAAGACTTCTTCAAGTTCTAAGAATTTGTCTAGTACTGTCTTGATTAATGCCTTGGTATTGCTTTCATTTATTTTTGTATTAGCAAATTTTACCAAATCAAAAATCACTGTAATGCCATCAGCTGTGTTTAGGTCATTGTCCATGACTTCGATAAATTTGTTTTCAAAGCCATTAAGCTCATCTAATAAAGCTTTTTCATCATCTAAAATCTCATCTCCACTTGCCTTTGCTAGCAAGTCTTCAAGTCTAAATACAGCATTGTTTATCCTATCTAGGGACTTTGATGCGCCTTCAATTATCTCGCGAGTGAAGTTGATTGGCTGACGGTAATTGGTTGTTAAAAGCCAAAAACGGATTACCATGAGGTCATATTCTTTTTTGATATCGTGGAGGGTGAAGAAATTGCCCAAGGACTTACTCATCTTTGTTCCATCTACTTGGATCATGCCATTGTGCATCCAATAGTTGGCAAAGGTCTTTTCGTTTAATGTTTCTGATTGAGCAATCTCATTTTCGTGGTGAGGGAATTCCAAATCTTCCCCTCCAGCATGTATGTCTATGGTTTCTCCAAGGATTTTCTTGCTCATGGTTGAGCATTCTATGTGCCAACCTGGACGGCCCTTGCCCCAAGGAGAGTCCCAGGCAACTTCGCCTTCTTTTTTTGTCTTCTTCCAAAGGGCAAAGTCTAGTGGGCTTTCTTTTTTGCTTGTGTCAGTATCTTCAAGCCTGTTGCTTGCACCGTGGAGCAAGTCTTCTACATTCTTGCCAGAAAGTTTGCCGTAGTCTTTGGCCTTTTCCACTCTAAAGTAAACATCTCCATCGGATTCGTAGGCTGCACCCTTTTCTACTAGGTCAGCTACAAATTCTATGATATCATCCATCACCTCTGTTGCCCTTGGGTGGATGGTATCTTCTTCGTCAAGATTTAAATCGTGGGCATCTTCCATGTAGGCCTTAATGTATCTGTCAGTTACTTCTTTTGTTGTGATACCCTCTTCGATAGATTTGTTGATAATCTTATCGTCAACATCTGTGAAGTTTACTACATAGGTCACATCGTAACCCCTGTATTTTAAATACCTTCTAAAGGTGTCAAAGACTACCAAAGGCCTTGCATTTCCAATATGCATATAGTCATAAACAGTAGGCCCACAGACATACATTCTTACTTTGTTTTCTTCTATTGGTATAAATTCTTCTGTCTTTCTCGTGAGCGTGTTATGAATTTTCATTTCTATAAATTTTCCTTTACATAATTTAATCTATTAGCAATTTTTTCCTTGCCCATTATTAGCATTACACTTGTAAGGTCTGGGCCGTGAACTGATCCTGTGATGGCCGCCCTAATTGGGAACCACAAGTTCTTGCCCTTGATGCCTGTTTCTTTTTGTAGGGTTTTCATAATTGTTGATGCAAATTCTTGGTCTAATTCGTCAACTTCAGCAAGTTTTGCTAAGAAAGCATCTACTAATTTTTTTGAATCTTCTTCTTTTAGAACTTCGCGTGCTTCCTCGTCAAAGTTAACTTCGCTATCTTCTATATAATAATTTTTTGATAAGCTTGGAGCATCTGAGAATTTATCAATTGCTGATTGCCAGGTACTTGCAAGTAAGTTCATCTTTTCATCAGAATAATCTTCGCTAATTAGGCCGGCTTTTACCATGAATGGTTTGATTTCTTTTGCCAAATCTTCTACGCTCATTTCACGAACATAGTGACCATTTACCCAGTCTAGTTTTCTCTTATCAAATACTGCTCCAGTTTTGTTTACTCTGTCAAAGTCGAATTGTTTAGCTAGTTCTTCCATAGAGAAGATTTCTTCTTCGCTATCTGGTGACCATCCTAAAAGTGCTAGGAAGTTGATCAAACCTTCTGCTGTGTAGCCTTCTTCTATGAAGTCTTCAACCATTCCATCGCCGTTACGTTTTGAATATTTTTTGTGGTTTTCATTTAGTACGGTTGGTAGGTGGATATATTCAGGTGCATCCCAGCCAAAAGCTTCGTATAGGTAAACGTGTTTTGGTGTTGATGATATCCACTCATCTCCACGAACTACATGAGTTATCTTCATCAAGTGGTCGTCTACAACTACCGCAAAGTGGTAGGTTGGATAGCCATCTCGTTTGATAAGAACTTGGTCGTCCATATCATTTGTATTAAAAGTAATCTTTCCTTTGATCCTATCTTCAAATGAAATCTCACGGTCATGTGGAAGTTTTAATCTAACTGTATATTCTTCACCATTTGCTACTCTTTGTTTAGCTTCTTCTTTTGGTATAGAACGGCACAAACCGTCATATTTTGGTGTAAGACCATCGGCCTTTTGTTGGTCACGAACTGCATCAACCCTCTCTTGTGAGCAGAAGCAATAGTAAGCCTTGTCTTCATCAATTAATTTTTCTATATATTTATCATAGATACCAGCTTTTACCCTATCAGATTGGATGTATGGGCCGTATTCACCTTTTTCGGTTACTTTGCCATTTTCATCAAGGACAACCCCTTCATCAATCTCAACACCAGACCAAGCCAAAGCTTTCAATAAGTTTTCCAAAGCTCCTTCTACAAATCTAGTCCTATCAGTATCTTCTATTCTTAAAATCATTGTTCCATCAGTATGTCTTGCATATAGATAGTTAAATAATGCTGTCCTAAGTCCACCGATGTGTAGGTAACCGGTTGGAGATGGGGCAAATCTTACTCTAACGTCACTCATCATTACTCCTTTGTTACTAACTTCAATTATTATTATTTTATTATCATTGTTCTTTATTAATTATAATATATTTTGCCGTTTTTGATAATAAATATTTGAAACTTTAAAGATAATGAAAGGGAGTGCATAACACTCCCTCCACATCTTAGCTTATTTAAGTATAACATTGTATACTCCAAAAATCAACTTTGTCAATAAATTTTTTATATTTAATTTTTTAACCTGGCAATCGGAAGTCCTCATCATAGAAAAGTGCGACTGTCGGTATGATTAGTCCACCAATAATATTGCCTACTAGTACTATAGCAAAGAACATCAAAGCTTCTTTACTATATATGCCTGATAAGAATAGAAAAAAACTATCCGCAATACTATGCTCAAAGCCTGATAGGGCAAAAGTCATAATAGATATGAATATGGCCAAATACTTGCCTACTTGATAGGGATTGTATTTAAACTGGTGAGTGGCATTTGTAACAAACATATTGCAAAAAACGCCTAGCAAAAATACTGATAAATATCCATCATCTAGCTTAGTAGCACAAATTGCTTGAGCCTTTGGAATAAGAATTGGCCCAAGCCTTGTTAGGCGCATAAGATTGGCCATAACAAATGTCCCTATAAGGTTACCCAGCAAAACTATAATCAATTGTTTGCTAAATGAAGATTTTTCCTTGTAGAAAAAATATCCAACCATGCCAGTAAATAAATTATATTTTAAACTTAAAATGATAAATAAGGCACCTGCAAATAGGAAAGCGCCTAAGTACTGATTGTCAACTACAATCATAATCGTTGCTCCAAAGCCAACAATTATGCCAGCCATTATCCCCAAAACGAGATTTTTAATCATTTGGGAACTTTGCCCATCAAACTTATCCATAAGCCTCACCTATTTCCTTAAGGTTAAATTTATTATTTATACATGCCTAGTTTTTCGCAAAGTTCATCTATTTGATCTATGATTGATCCAATAAAGGCAACAGTTTCTGAGATTGGCTTGGTACTTGTCATATCAACTCCTGCTTTTGCTGCAAGTTCGATTGGTCCCATAGAACCTCCAGTTTTAAGTACCTCTAACCATCTATCTCTATCTTCTTCTGTACCATTTACTATTTTATCAGAGATAACTGTTCCTACAGAAAGTCCTGCAGAATATGTGTAAGGATACAAGCCCATATAATAGTGAGGTTGTCTCATCCATGTTAGCTCAGCTCCTTCAGTTAATACAACTGCATCGCCCCAGAATTCTTCCAGTTTTTCCTTAAATATTTGGTCCAAATCTGCTGCTGTCAGACTTTCGCCTGCTTCAACTTTTCTATAAACTTCCCTTTGGAAAGCAGCCTCTATAAAGTGAGTTACAAAGTTGTGGTAGTAGGTTTTAGAAATCATTGTTGATAGAACCCAAAGTTTTTCTTTGTCATCTTCTGCCTTGTTTAACAAAAATCTTTCCATAGTGATTTCGTTAGCAGTAGATGGTGATTCCACAAAGTACATAGACATATCAGAGTTTATGGCATTTTGATTTTTATTTGTAAAGTAGAATTGTCCAGCATGGCCCAATTCGTGAGCAAGAGTCATAACTTGGCTCATCTTGTTGTTGTAAGTTGTCATGATAAATGGATGTGATCCATAAGGTCCAGATGCAAAGGCACCTGTTCTCTTCCCGATATTTTGTGCGTAGTCAATCCATCTTTCATCAAAGGCACGGTTTAAAACACTGCTGTATTCTTCACCAAGATTTGAAAGCCCTTCTACAATGTAATCACGAGCTTGGTCAATTGTTACTTCTGGTTCAAAATCTGGATTAATATCTAGTTTCAAATCAGCATAGGTCATTTGGTCAAGACCATAAACTTTCTTGATAATTCCCGCATATTTTCTCATATGAGGAGCAAGTTCTTTCATAATAGTGTCTATATGATTTTCATAAATATCAAAATCCACATCTTGCATACTCAAAAGATAGTGGAATACTGTTTCGTAGCCACGGATATCAGAATTTCTCTTTTCATTTTCTACATGGGTCATATAAACAGAAGCATCTGCATTTTCATATTTTCTCAAAACATCGTGGTATCTCTTGAAAGCATCACGGCGCAAATCATCACGTGGATCAGATTCCAAGAACTCCTCAAAAGTATTGTGATTTAGGATAATCTTCTCACCCTCGTATTCAAAATCTTCAAAGTCCATATCCCCATAACGCATATCATTGTAGTTTTTGTAAGGAGCATCAAAGGTTGGCATGAGATTTGCCAAAACTTTTTCTGTCTCATCACTTAATAAGTACTTAGAGTTTTTGATAATTTGATCCAAGTAATATGTGTATTCTGGATATTTTTCCTTAGTTTCTTCTAGTAAACTATTATCAGTTTTGGCAAGCATTGACCCAAAAAAGCTCAAAGAAGCATCAACCTTACTCATTTCATTAGCAAAATTTGCATATCTTTTTGCCATAGATGCATCAGTAGTATCAGTTTCCATGCTAATTCCAGCAAAAGTTCCAAGCCTATCAGCAAGGGCATGGATATTAGAATATTCATTTAACGCATCATAGATATCTTCCGCACTTTCAAAAGACTTGTGATTTTTAGCAAAATCATTTGCCATATTTTTGAGCTCTTCGATACTAGCTAGAAAAACCTCATCACTTTCAAAAAGGTCTTCAATAGCCCAAGTTTCCTTAACATCAACTTCATTTCTTTTTTTCATACATTCCTTCTTTCATATTTCTATAAAAACCTTTATTAGTATCTATTTTACCCTAATGAGATTAGAAGTTAATGCTAAAAAACTTTAATAAATAAATCTAATTATTAAGGCAATCATCTTGATTAAAATTTGTGAAAATATTTTTTTAAAATACAATCTATATAAAAGAACTTTTAATTAAGGAAAGAGGAATTTATGGACAAAAGAATTGAAAATTTTGCCAAGCTTGCTGTTGAGTTTGGTGTTAATGTTAAAGATGGTGAAGATGTATTAATCACTTCTCCTGTTGAAAACCCAGAGCTTGCTAGACTTATTACAAAAGCTGCTTATGAAAAAGGTGCAAGAAATGTTTCTATTGATTGGAGAGATGATGCTATTACAAGATTAACTTATGAAAACCAAGACCAAGAAACACTAAATGAAGTGCCTGCTTGGAAGATCGAAAAATTAAAATATCAAATAGCTGACAAAAAATCAAATAGAATTTCAATCTATGCCGAAGACCCAGATCTATTGAAGGGCCTTGATGAGGCAAAAATTTCTGAAGCAGTTCGTGAAAATTCTAAAGCTACCAAAGAATTTGTAAAATACACCATGAACGACATTGTAAGTTGGCTTGTAATATCAGTTCCAACCAAAAAATGGGCAGCTAAAGTATTCCCAGACCTTAGCGAATATGAAGCTTATGATAAGCTTTGGGATACAATTCTTGACGTATCAAGAGTTACGGATTCTTGGGAAGAAACCAAAGAAAACTGGTCAAATCACATTGAAACACTCGAAGAAAAGGCAAAATACCTAAACGACCACCAATTTGACAAGGTTCACTATGAGTCTAAAAATGGCACAGACCTTTGGGTCAAACTTCCAAAAGATCATATTTGGATGTCCGCTGGCTCAAAAAATGCCAAGGGTGACCTATTCATACCAAATATGCCAACAGAAGAAGTTTTCACAGCTCCACAATATGATGGAGTAGATGGCAGACTAGTTGCATCAAAACCACTTGTTTATAACGGTGTCGTAATCAACGACTTTGAATTTACTTTCCAAGGTGGAAAAGTAGTAGACTTTGATGCAAAAGAAGGCAAGGATACACTAGCAAAAATGTTAGATTCTGATGAGGGTAGCAAAAACCTAGGTGAAATCGCCCTAGTTCCATACGATAGCCCAATCTCAAACTCAAACATTTTATTCTACAACACCTTATTTGACGAAAACGCATCCTGCCACTTCGCCCTAGGCAAGGCATATCCAACTTGTGTAGTAGGTGGAGCAGAGCTTGAAGATAGCGAACTAAAGGCAAGAGGAATCAACGACTCCCTAATCCACGAAGACTTCATGGTAGGAACAAGCGACCTCAAAATCACAGCCTACAAAAACGAGGAAGAATACCCAATATTTGTAGATGGTAACTGGGCAATTTAATTTAAGCTATAGAACTCTCAAAGTATTTATTTTGAGAGTTCTTTTTATTGCTATAAATCAAAAAGTTTTTTTGACAAATAAATTTTAAAGCCTTATAATGTATCCAACAATAATTATTTATAAAAATTACGAAAAAAAGAGTAGGCTTATATATAAGCACAGAGAGTTGGAGTTTGGTGAGATCCAATCTTAGAAGTAAGTTCGAAAATCATTTTTCTTTTGCATTTCTGAAGTTAGTAAGAGGTGTCGCCATGGTTGGCGTTATCAAAACCCGGCATTGTTAGATGCTTGAGCGCTTATTTTTGTATAAGAATTAAGGTGGTAACGCGGATTTTTTCGTCCTTTGTCTATGTAGACATAGGGCGTTTTTTATTGGATAAATATTGTATTAAAAAATTTTTGGAGGATATTATGAAAAAATTATCGACAAGTCAGTTTTTACAAGTAAGCATAATGCTGTTTGGATTATTTTTTGGAGCTGGAAATTTAATTTTCCCACCTCTTTTAGGAAATCAAGCAGGTTCTGCTACTTATATTTCACTATTAGCCTTTTGCGTTACTGCTGTAATATTTCCTGTGCTAGGTTCCATAGTAGTAGGCAAAACTAAGGGTTTAACCAATCTTGCAAATAGAGTTAGCCCAGCATTCTCAGTTGTATTTACTACTGCTATATACTTATCCATAGGTCCTGGTCTAGGTATACCTAGGGCTGGATCAGTTCCATTTGAAATGGCCATAGCTCCATATATTCCAGATACTATGAGCCTAAGCTTTGCAAGATTTTTATATACCTTAGTATTTTTTGCCATAGCTTTGGCAATATGCCTAAAGCCAAATAAACTTGTTAGAAGAGTTGGCAAATTCCTTACACCAACTCTCCTAGCACTTATAACTATTATGTTTATAAAAGTTGTTAGTATGGATAAAAATATAGCTGCTCCAACGGGAGATTACTTAACTGGTCCTGTTACCAAAGGGTTTTTGGCAGGTTATGATACTATGGATGCTGTAGCTGCCTTAAACTTTGGCTTTGTAATAGCTATGGCTATCAGACGCTTTGGCGTGACAGATGAAAAAGAAATTAGCAAATATCAGATAAAAGCGGGACTTCTTGCAGGCCTAGTATTATTTATGGTCTATGCCATGCTTGCAAATATAGGTATGATTGGATCAGCAAGATTTTCAGGTCTTGAAAATGAAGCCCAAGTCCTAAGCGAATCAGTAAAACTTGTCCTTGGTAACTTCGGACTAGTCCTACTAGCATCAATATTTTCCCTAGCCTGCCTTACAACTTGTGTCGGCCTCATAACTAGTGGTGGAGAATACTTCGAAAAATTATTTAACCACAAGCTATCCTACAGGGGATGGGTCTTTGTCTGGACTCTATTCTCATTTATAATGGCAAACTTTGGTTTAAACAAACTATTAGAATTCTCAGTGCCAGTCCTACAAATAATATATCCAGTGGCTCTAATTCTAATAGTTATGGGCATAAGCCACGATTATGTAAACTACCCTAGAGAGTCCTATCTAGCAAGTGCTTTTGTATCAGTTGTCCTACCACTAATAGAAGTTTTAAACAAAACATTTAAGGTAAATATATTAGTTCTCACAGACCTAGTAAAATCCCTACCTCTATACGAAGAGGGCCTATCATGGCTTCTACCAACAATGGTTGTTCTAGTACTTACGACTCTAGTTGTAAAGGTAGTTTCCACCATAAGAGAACCGCGCAAAGTAGGAAAAGAATACTAAAAAATAGACCCCTTATTATTCCATTATCATATGGTTAATAAGGGGCTTTAAAATCTAAGGAATAATTATTTGCTTGCAATTATTCCTATTATAGATGATATAGCTATAAGAAGTGGAGCTAAGATTCCTACGTCTGTATAATAAGAAAGACCAGCTAAAATAACTAGCATTATGAAATTTGTTAGTATTATAGCCTGGTATCCCTTGTAGCCTTTTTCGTAATACTCGCTTTTTTTCATCTCGTCAGATTCTTCTATAAATTTTTTATTAAATTTAAAATCAAGAGTATCTGTTTTTCTATTTGGCTCTATCTTTTGGATAAGCTCATAATTTTTTTGAAAAATCACTGATATAAGTATTATGTAAACTATAAGAAAACCTATGAGAATCACCATTTCTCTTAGATTAATCCAAGATTCTGGAGAATAGACACCCATTGCCATGCCCCACATAGACCCGAGACCAAAAATTATAAATATACTTATATCTCTTACCATCAAGCTTATATTAGTATACTTTGTAGGTATAGGATCTTCGCTCTCAAGTCCTTTTTCTATAACTATCTTAGATTTCCTATAAAATCCATATGAAATTAATATACTAATTATCATAACTGATATAACTATAATAAAAACATTCTTGATTAGGAAAATTTTAATACTTTCTCCCAATTCTGTTAGGCCTATATTTTCAAATAACATTCCAGAAAATGCACCCACTAAAAGTCCAGCTATTAACAATAAAACAAATTTTTTCTTATTCATCATCTTCCTCCAAAGTAAAAATATCCTCAACACTCACGTCAAAAACTTTAGCAAGACTCAGAGCAACCATAACGGAAGGATTGTAATCCCCTCTTTCTATAAGGCTTATGGTTTGCCTTGATACTCCAACCATCCTTCCTAAATCTGTTTGATTAATTCCTTTTTCCTTTCTCAATTTGGAAAGATTATTAACTAATTTCAATCAATCCTCCTTATTTTTGACAAGTATCTTTGTCATTATTATATATTTGACAACTTTATTTGTCAATTAAAAATAAAAAAAATCGACATGAAAAATATCATGCCGAAATTTTATATTTTAGCCTTGGTAAGCATCTTCATCAACAAACAAATATACATTTGGGTGTAGGTGTAGGAAGCTTGCTGGGAATTCTGGATAAATGGTACCTTCTTCTATGATTCTTTTAACAACTTCGTGTTTATTCTTGCCGCTTGCAAGAACAACTAGCATTTTTGCATTAAATACGTCGGCCATACCCATTGATATAGCATATTTTGGAACATCTTCTTCACTTTCAAAGAATCTTGAATTTGCTTTGATTGTTTCTTCAGTTAGCTTGATGATAGATGTTCTTTGGTTTAGTTTTTCTGCTGGTTCGTTAAATGCTAGGTGACCGTTTGGGCCAAGTCCTAGGATTTGTACATCTCTTTGGCCGAATTCGTCTAGGAGTTTGTCATATTCCTTGGCATATTTTTCGTCTGCTTCTGGTGCATATGGCAAGTGAGTTGTTCCTTCCTTGAAACTTACTTTGTTAAATAAGTTTTCGTTCATAAAATATTGGTAAGATTGGTCATTTTCCTTGTCAATGCCAATATATTCGTCTAGGTTTACACTTTTTGAATATTTGAAGGAAATCTCACCCTCTTTTTCAGCCTTAGCTAGGTTTTCATATAGACCGATTGGTGTAGATCCAGTCGCAAAACCAAATTTTGCTTGAGGTTTGTCAATCAACATATTGACGATAAGATCAGCAGCTTTTTTGCTCATTTCGTCATAATCTTTTGATACTATTACTTTCATTTCTTATCCTTTCATCACTTTTTGCTTATATTATACTTCTTTGAGCAAGCAATTAATATGAAAGTACTTTTACTTTCAATTTTTTTATAAATAGGCAAAAAAATAGAGCAAGGATTTTCTCCCTGCTCTTTTACTATTAATAGTTAAATCTAGCTACTTCAAAGTATTCTTGACCGTGAGCGCATGCTGGACAAATCTTTGGAGCTTCGTATGCTTCTATTAGATAACCACAGTTACCGCACATCCAAACAACTTTTTCGTCTTTTTTGAATACTTTACCTTCGTCTATATTGTCTTTTAATTTTTGATATCTATTTCTGTGAGCTTCTTCAGCTTTTGCAATGTGTCTATATGCTCTAGCTATTTCTGGGAAGCCTTCTTCTTCAGCAACGTCTGCAAATGATGGATACATATTTTCTGCTTCGTCATTTTCTCCATCGATAGCACCTTGTAGGTTTGTTGCTGTATCATGCCAAATTACTGGCCAGCTTGTATATTCTTCGTTAAGTTCGATATTTTCAAGTTTGTATTCTTCTTTTAGGAATTTGTAGAATCTTGCAGCATGTTCTCTTTCATTCATTGCTGTTTCTTCAAAAATACGAGAAATTTGAACATAGCCTTCTTTTTTAGCAGTTTTTGCTGCATATGTATATCTCATGTTAGCTTGGCATTCACCAACAAAAGAAGTGATAAGGTTTTGAGCTGTTTTTGTTCCTTTTAATTCTGTCATATGTAAACTCCTTTTAAATTTATATTGTTTCTATGTCTACTACAATTATAGGATTTATAATTATAATTGTCAAATATTAAACCAAATTCTTTATCATTATATATAATGATTATCAAAATCAATTGACCGAGTATTATAACTTTTTTTAAATAAAAAGTAGCAGGATAATAAGAATATCCTACCACTCATGCTTTTACAAGTACTCTTCATTTGCATATGCTTCTTCAAGTATTTTTTTCTTTCTTAAATCAAGTTGTTCTTTGCTTACTCTACCTGTCTTTATATTAAATACTGAAAGTAATGATATTACTAGTAATATTACTAGCATTACAATCATTTCATTTGTTTTTAGATTTCTAAATAGTTGGAATCCTACAAAAGCGGCACACAAAGAAGCAAGTACGCATAAAAATTTCATAAATCCTGTATTCGTTCTCATTGATGATTTTTCCCATTGCTCAGGATTTTCATCAATTATTCTTATACACGCAAAGTTCATATAAGTGTTTAGTATCATTGCTGGTATCATTACCATAGATACTATAGCTCCAAGGTCTACATTAAAGAAAATTGGCAATAAGCTGATTACAAAATATAACATATATATTACATATGGATACTCTTCGTCATTAGTTTTGGTAAATACTGAAGGGAGCCAACCATCTCTGGCTATATTTAACATAGGGTATCTTTGACATGTTATCAGAGACATCATTGAAGTTAAAATTGCAAACACTGCTCCCCCAATAATGAATATTACAAATACAGGTCTACTAAAGATTTCATTTGCCACTATAGATAGGTTTTGTCCACCTACTTCAGATATAGGCAAAACTCCAGATGCAACAATTGACATTAATCCATAAACAACCGCTATTGCTAAAGCAACTAGTCCAATAGCTTTTGGAACTGTTTTTTTAGAATCTTTTGTAACAGCTTGTACAGCCACAGGTCCCATAGTTGTGCCTTGGCAAGCCCATCCCATAAGAACCATAGCTTGGATTAAACCAGATTTCCCATTTAAATAAAAATTAGGATCTGAAAAATATCCAGATTGAACCTTTGGAAGTCCTTTTATAATAAATATCAATATTGATAAAAGCAATACAAATGTCATCACACTATTGATATTTGATGCAAATTTTGAACCTTTGTAACTAAATGCAAATAGAATCACAACTATTAATACAGATGCAAGCTTGCTATATTCTCCCAAGACTGGAAATACAATAGATGCATAATCAACTGCAGCTAACGAATACATTGATACAGCTAACCCACTTATTACTGTAATATAAGCGCTTAGACCTGTGAAGAATGGATTCATAGCTATAGCTTTCTGTGCATAGTCTCCTCCTGGCAACATAAACATAGATGCTAGAAGAATATTGAAAAAATAGGCCAAAGTCATCACAACTATTCCTAGCAACACTGATATTATAATTGATTTACCAGTAGCCCCTATAGCAAGACCAAGCAAGACAAATATTCCTGATCCTATTGCACCACCAAATCCTAAATTAAATACATTTAACAAACCTAGGTTTCTTTCTTCATTTTTTACAACTTTTTGATTGCTTGTCGATTCAAATGTTACTTTTTCTTTCATATTTTCCCTCTTTAATTATTAAGTTGTTTTAGAAGTTTAATCAAAAAATGGTTCGTCATGTTTATTTTTTATTGAATCGACCATTCTTTCAAGACCCTCTTTTAAATAGTCTCTTGGACAAGCTATATTTATTCTTACCATCCTATTAGCGTTATCTACAAATGCTTTGTCCGCTTCTATGAGAACTCCTGCTTTTGTTGCAAAGAATAGTTCTACTTTTTCATTTTCTTCAAAGTAGTTTGAGAAGTCTACCCATGCTAGATATGTGGTTTCTGATGGTGTTATTATTATTTCAGGCAATTCTTCCTTTAAATAGGTATTAACTAATTCAAAGTTTCCATCTAAATATTCATTACATTCTTTAAGCCAATCAGATCCCTTTGTGTAAGCTGCTATTGTTCCTTCGTGGCTTAGTGGATTTACTAGGCCATCGCTATAAAATAGCCATTGTTTTCTCAATTTTTCATTTCTTATTATGATTGATGATTCAGATAGACCTGCAACGTTAAATGATTTGCTTGCTGCCATACATGTAATTAATTTATCATAATCTGGCATTACTTTTCCTAGAGGTATATGCTTTGAAGCATCTGCTCTTCTTAGGTCACAGTGAATTTCATCTGATATAACCCACATATCATGTTTTTTAATTAATTCAGTTATTTTTTCTAACTCTTCCTCACTCCATGATCTACCTGTTGGATTATGAGGATTGCAAAGTATGAACAAAGGTACGTCAGCTTGGGCCATCTTCTTATCCATATCTTCAAAATCTATTGTATATTTCCCATCTTTATCTTTTATCAAATCACTTGTTATGTACTCTTTTTGGTTTATTCGGCAAGCATTTGCAAATTGACCGTAAGCTGGTGTGTTGAATAGTACCTTTTCGTTATCTTTTACAATGTAACTAATCAGTCTAACTATTGCTGGCACTACACCCGCAGATAATACTAATTCTTCCCTTTTAAATTCAAAATCGTATCTCTCTTTGCACCAAGTATTCAGTGCATCATATAATCTTGAGTCTGAATTTACTGTGTAACCCAATATTTGTCTATCAAGCCTAGCTCTGATAGCATCCAGTATTTCTGGTGCACAAGCAAATTCCATGTCTGCTACCCATAAATGTATAAATTCATCATCTTTAAATGGTAATTCCATGGTATCGTCGGCATGAAAAATATAACTCTTGTAACCTATCAATTTTGCGGCATTTGTTCCTGATCTGTCAACTTTATTATCAAAATCGTATTTCATAAATCCCCCTTCTAATGCGCTTGTTAACATATTAAATAGTTAAGGTTCTAAACTGTCTCGTTCATATTATATATCTAAACAAAAAAAATAGCAATAAGAATATGAATTTTTTCGTATCTTCTGGCTATTTTTAAGTGTATGTTTATTCTATTTTGTATGATTCCATAGAATATCAGTATAGGCCTTGCACACCTTGTCAAAGGCAAGCAACTCTTCTACTGAAAATTCGTTTAAAAGTTTCTTTCTTGTTTTTAATATATCTATATTGTCATATTTTTTATGACTAAGAGCTAATTCATTTCCAAATTCACTTGTATAAAGATTAAAAATCTTACCATTTTCTTTAGAATTTTCCCTATAAACTAAATCTTGTTTCATCAACTTTCTAACTGTTTGTGATATGGCCGAAGTGGATCTATGCCATATTTCTGCAAGTTCTGTCACTGTGATACCTGGATTGTCAGCTATCTGTGTTAGAATGTGAACTTCAATCATGGTAAGATCTGGACCTATGCCATAATTTCTTCTTGTATTATAATAGTTTGAAAATGCTAGAACAAAATCATACATGGGATCCAAAAGCATGCTAAGCTTTTCATATTTCCTATCTGTTTCCTCTCTAGAATCATCAAAACTAGCCCAGTTGTCTAATATTTCTTCCTCATATATATCTCTTTTCATATAACACCTCAAAATTACCATACACCTAAATATTTAATATTAAAAGTTTAATTGTTAAGGCCATTAACAGTAATAAGTTAAATAAAAATCCTAGCTAAGATTAATTTATCCTAACTAGGCTCACTTTTTATCCCAAAGTATCTTTAATCTCACAACCCACTACAAGCTTACCATCCTTTACATAGCCTTCTGGTCTGTTTTTTAGTTCTTTGATTAGCTTATTTCGGTAGTCTTTTATTAAATCATCATTTGTAGAATCTTCCATAAGATCATTGAGCTCTTTTGGATCATTTTTCATATCAAAAAGTTGTTCTCTGCCACTTTGGCTGTACCAAATGTACTTGTAATTTTTATCAAGGATGTAGTGGTTTGATAGGTCTCCATAAGCGTGTTCGCCGTGAAGGTAGTCTCTCTGACTTTCTTTTGTGCCTTTGATTAAATCTTTTACTGATTTGCCTTCTACACTTTCTGGTATTTCTAGGTCGCAGAAGTCTAGTAAGCTTGGCATTATATCTCTTAGTTCTACTATTTCATCAAGATTGCTAGTCTCATTTTCTCCCAAGTTTTTACCTGGGTCATATACTATTAATGGTATGTGGATAGACCCTTGGTATGGGACAGATTTTCTTAGGAAATTGTGGTCACCTATCATATCTCCGTGGTCTGAACCAAAGATTATAATGGTATCTTCTAATAAATCGTACTCTCCAAGTTTCATTAAGAATCTTCCTACTTGGTGATCGATTTGTTCTACCAAGCCACTATAAGCTCGCCTAGCATTTTTGATTTTCTCTTCGCCTATATCTCCATAAATAGCATTTATATTGTAATTTTTGTCATTAAAGAAATCCCAATCACTATGGATTATAGGCAAAACTTCCTTGTCTTTGTATTTATCAAAATAATATGATGGTGGTGTTAGTGGTGAATGTGGTGCTACATAGGATATATTTAAGAAAAATGGCTTTTCTGGGTCACGTCTTCTTAAAAAATCTATAGCCTGACTCGTTACCCAATTGGTTGGATGAGCATATTCTGGCAAGCTAAAGGCACGGGCATTCCAAGAATTGCAGGATATACCCGAATCTATTAGGTCAGCCTCCATACCAAATTCATTTTTTAGCCAATATAGATAATCGTCAGTTTGCTCAAAATTTTCCCCATAAGCTCCACCTGCCTTGCGGCTATGGTGCAAGTATCCATCATGCAAGATAATATTGTTAAATCCACACAAACTTCTTGTTGGATATACGTGCATCTTGCCTACACATTGGGTGTGGTAACAATTTTGGGAAAAAACTTCTGCCAACATATTTTCATAATCCCATTTCACACCATCTTCATAGCCTACTCTCTTATGACTTTCTTGTGAAAGCCCAGTGTGAATAGCAGCTCTTGCAGATATACATGAGGATACCGCTGTGTAGGTGTTGGTAAAGTTGTATCCCTCACTTGCCATCATATTTAAATTTGGAGTGTCTATATATTCATTGCCGTTGATATTGATGAAATCATATCTCAATTGATCGGCTATGATATATACAATGTTCTTTTTCATATTATTTTGACCAAATATCTGTTGGGTATTCCCCATTTGCAAACATTACTTTGAAGGCTTCTTGGGCTGGCTCTAAGTCTTCTTTGTAGGTTATGCCTATCCACTTGTCATTGGTTGGAAGGATTGTGATTTCTGCCTTATTTTCTTTTATGAATTCACCTATCATTTCTGGCAAGACGTATTCTGCTTTATCTAGATTGTCTTTGTTTCTTTCTAGATATTTCTCAAAATATTCTTCGCATAGGTCGATAAATTCTGGGTAACTTGCCCACATATTCATTGAAACTAGACTTTCTAGGTTAAGTAAGTCAGAATCGAGATTTTCCTTGCTTGAAAGAGAGCCATCCTCTTCTAGTTTTATTTCGTGAGTTTCTAGGATTTTTACTAGTTTATTGTTCTCATCTCCTACAGAAACGCCACGTGTTACTGTTCCATTGTCTGATAGGGTGTTTTTTAGCTTGTAGCCTGCCATGGCGATTTGTAATTTGTCCTTGTCGGCATTTGCTGGATTTACTAGGAAGTCATGCAAGTCTTTGAAAACTTTCTTGCCATAATAATCGTCAGCGTTTATAACCAAGAATGGCTCATTTACAAATTCTCTAGTAGGAATTAAGGCTTGAACTGTGCCCCATGGCTTGGTTCTACCTTCTGGATTTTTGAATCCACCTGGAAGTTCTGGCCTTTGATAAGCATATTCAACTTCCATAATTTCAGAAATCCTATCGCAGATTATTTCCTTGAAGTCATCTTCTATTTCATCTCTTATGATAAATACAACCTTGTCAAAGCCAGCTTCTTTGGCATCAAATATAGAATAATCAATGATTGTATAGCCATTATTATCCATTTTTGCCAGTTGCTTGATGCCTGCGCCATATCTGCTGCCAATTCCTGCTGCTAATACTACTAATGTTGTCTTCATTTCTCCTCCGCTTCGTATCCATTTGGATTCATTTTTTGCCACTTCCATGCATCTTGGCACATTTGATCTATACCATTTGCTGCAACCCATCCTAGTACTTCCTTGGCCTTGGTCGCATCTGCATAAGACTTATCTATATCGCCCTCTCTTCTGGCCTCAATTTGGTATGGAATTTCTTTGCCACATGCTTTTTCAAAAGCGTGGAGAACATCTAAAACTGAGTAACCATTACCTGTAGCAAGATTGAAAATACTTACTCCGCCAAGCTCATCTATCTTGTCGACTGCCAGTACATGGCCCTTGGCCAAATCTACTACGTGGATATAGTCCCTGACTCCAGTCCCATCGTGGGTGTCATAGTCATCACCGTAAACATGTAAGTGTGGTAGCTTGCCAACCGCAACTTGGGAGATATATGGCAAAAGGTTGTTTGGAATTCCTTGTGGGTCTTCTCCAATAAGCCCAGATTTGTGAGCCCCTATAGGGTTAAAGTATCTTAGCAAAACTACTTTAAAGTCTGGATCTGCCGTATTTAGGTCAGTCATAATCTGTTCCATAAAGGACTTGGACCAACCGTATGGATTGGTGCAAGTGCCTTTTGGAAAATCTTCAGTAATTGGAGACGTCTCTGGATCGCCATAAACTGTAGCTGATGATGAGAAGATGATGTTTTTCACACCAACTTCTTCCATAGCTTCAAGTAGGCTTAGGGTTCCTGTTAGATTGTTGTGATAATATTTGAGTGGTTTTTTAACTGATTCGCCAACAGCTTTAAGGGCTGCAAAGTGGATTACCACATCAATTTTTTCTTTAGTCAAAACTTCTTTTAGAAATTCTGTATCTAGAATATCAGCCTCATAAAAAGTAAGTTTTTTGCCAGTAATCTCTTCCACCCTATCAAGAGCAATCTTTGATGAGTTTACAAGATTGTCATAAACAATAACATCATATCCACTTTCTAAAAGTTCTACAGCTGTGTGGCTACCAATATAGCCTGCCCCACCTGTCAATAATACTCGTGTCATTTTTATCCTTTCAGTCTAAATCAAAAAGTATATTTTCTTGGCTGGATGAGTCAAAGAAATTCATTTTTTCTGTATCCAGGTAAAGCTCTATTTTATCCCCCTTATGGACCTGGGTATCCATATTTAATGTTGCAAGCATTTGGTCAGCTCCAACGTTCATATATACAAATTGAGATGAACCAAGTAGTTCGATAAAAGTTACTTCACCGTGGATTATAGAATCGGTTTTCCTATAGGCATCGTAGATATGTTCTGGTCTAATACCAAGCATTAGTTCTTTGCCTATCCAATCTTTTTCTTTTAGTGCCTTACCCTTATCATCTGAGATTTTAAACTTGTAAGTTTTTGTATTTGCATAAAATCCATCAGTCTCTTCAGAAATTGTAGCTGATATTAGATTCATTTGTGGAGAACCTATAAAGCTTGCTACAAATAGGTTTTTTGGATGTTGGTAGACATTTGTTGGTGTATCAACTTGTTGTATTTTACCATCATTCATAATTACGATCCTATCAGCCATGGTCATAGCTTCTGTTTGGTCGTGGGTTACGTAGATGAAGGTTGTATCAAGTTGCTCGTGAAGTCTAGTAATTTCTGCCCTTGTTTGGACACGAAGTTTTGCATCAAGATTTGAAAGTGGCTCATCCATTAGGAAAACTTGTGGGTCACGGACAATAGCACGTCCTAGGGCAACCCTTTGTCTTTGTCCACCTGAAAGGGCTGCTGGTTTTCTATCAAGATATGGCTCGAGTCCTAGGACCGCTGCTACTTGATCTACCTTTTGGTCTATGTGGTCTTTTGGAACTTTTGCAATTTTTAGAGCGTAGGACATATTTTCCCTAACTGTCATTTGTGGATAAAGAGCATAGTTTTGAAAAACCATGGCAATGTCCCTATCTTTTGGCTCTACATCATTTACTAGCTTATCTCCGATGTAAAGTTCTCCCTTTGATATCTCTTCAAGTCCTGCCACCATTCTAAGGGTTGTTGATTTGCCACAACCAGATGGACCAACAAAGACAATAAATTCTTCATCTTTGATTTCAAGATTGAAATCCTCAACAGCTGTGACATTACCGTCATATATTTTATAAATATTTTTAAAAGTTAATCCTGCCATCATTGCTCCTTATTTATGCTTCTTGTTGTATATATAAAGTACTAAGAGTAACAAGAAAAGGGATATGAATTGTAGGCCCAAGGCCGGATACCCTGTTCTCGCGTGTCCTTTAAATTGCAAGATTATCCCTAGTACAAATATGGCAAAAAGCATTAGGTTGTTTATTTTCTCTTTTTTATAATAATCCATACTTACTCCTCAATCCAAATAAGTTTACCAGCTTTTATGCTTATTTCATTTGCATTGCCATCTTTATCGTAAACTTTTGAACTTACATCTTCAAGTGAATTATTGATTACACAATATTTGCCAAGACTTTCAAATGCCGCTACTTCAAGGCGACAATCATCTGCATAGTATTTCTTAAGTGTATCTTCCTTGTGACTTACAAAGTGTATGGCTCTTTTTAGTATTCTTGTGTTTTGGAAAGAATAAGGAAGTCCTGTTATATAAAAAGCACGTCCCTTGCCAAAATCATTTGCTGCCATGTAAACTTCATGGTTATCAAAGGCTAGAATATCCGTATCTTCGCTGATTGCATAAACATTTGGCTTGATTTCGCCAAGTTCTAGGTCAGATTTTACATCTTCAGTTATAAAATGATTTTCTGTAATATCTGTGAAATATTTTTTGTGGCCTTGGGAGAATCCCTTTTCAACATCTACACCTAGGATGTCTGCAAGTTGAAAGAATCTTCCGTTTGCTACAATTGCTGAAGGTTCACCAACTCCTATAAATCCTCCGCCATTGTAGACAAATTCTCTAATATTTGCCACCACTTGTGGATCTAAGAAGTTTTTCCCGCCAGAAAATGCTGTGTAAGCATCCCCCGCATTTATTATTACATCGATATCTGAATCGATTCCATCTTTTACATCTTCAAAAGAAATAAATTCAACATCCATATCCATACCAGATAGGGATTCTAAAATACCCATGTATGAATATGATAGTTTTGACCAAAGACCGTGAGCTACTATATAGGCACCCCAAGTTCTAAGTGATCCCCAAGAGTTAAGGATAGCAACTTTTGCTGATGAATATGGTTTACTTTGGCTTACTATGTCGTAGAGTTCACGGTATTCATTTACCAATTCTTCCATGTAGTCAATAAAATCTGGGAATTTATAGGCTAAGGATAGATATCCACCATAGCCAATCCTATCAAGTGGCTTTCTAATCAAAGCTCGTCTTGCCTTTGTCCAGTTATCAACTGCTTCAATAGTTGGGTCATTTCCTTCATAGAAGGTATCTGGGAAAAAGTATGGTAAAAATCTTCCCTCAGTCATTGGAGTGTCAATATTTGATATTAGTCTAAGTGTTAGGCCATCTCCTACTGAGCCAACTACTCCATCAAGCCCTATATCCTTAAAGTATTTACCGTAGGGTTCTGTTCCAATCCAGTTGTCCCCCAAAAACATTATTGCTTTTTTGCAATGGGCATGAACTAAATCCACCAATTCTTTTGCTCTTTGACTTACAAATTTTTGTTGAAATTCCATGTAGTCTAAGAATTCTTTAGATGGTATTCTAAATGTTGAGTTGTAATATCCTTCATCAACAAAAACTTCTGGGCGTAATCTGTAGCCATATTCTTTTTCAAATTCTTCTATAGCCTTTGGACTAACTGTGTTTGAATAGCCAAACCAGTCAACATATTTTTCCTTGGCCTTGTCATTAAAGACTAAAGTAAAGTGGTAAAAAAATGTTGTAAACCTTACTACATCTGTCTTTGGATTTTCTTCTAACCATTTTTCCAGACTATCTTTCATATAGGTAAAAGTATTGTTATACCTAGCATCAACCGGGATATGATGTGCAACTGAATCTCCCCAATCATTGGTAATATGGTTATACATTTGAGTTGGATCCCAGATTCCTAGGGCCAAAAATGATACAGAATACACATTAAACGGATCTGTCTTTATCTTTACAGATTTACTTTCACTATCATATTCCCATTTGTCGCTTTCAACAACTTGACCTGTCGTCCTATTTATAACTTCCCACCATTTTTTTGGGTCATGGCTTGTGTCTAGGTCAATTTGTTCCTCATAATAACCATCTAGCAGGTCAATTGTGGTTTCTCTTTCTGTTGCTGTTATAAACTTACTTGTTAGATAAAATCTCGTAACTTCATCTAAGTGGGCATTTGCAAATTCATTTAAGTCACGGGCTACAAAATATGTTGTATAAATTTCTGCATCTAAGTCTTTAATTTCGTCTGGTAATTTGGTACCATCCGAATCTCTCAATGCATCCGCACCAAGTCTTTGTAGAAGTTCATTAGTTTCATAAAAGAAATTTTCTTCACTAGGAAGGGTCAAGCGCCCCTTTGTCTTTTTTTCATTACTCATCCCTTATCTCCTCCTACCATCATTCCTTCGGTAAGTTGTTTTTGAACTAAAATATAAATAATTAGCGTTGGAATCATTACAATTACGAGCCCTGCATAGAGTCTGCCATAATTTGCCGCCCCACGGGCTGCTTGTTGAAGATTTATAAGTCCTACCGGCAAGGTTCTCTTATTTGGATCTGTCATAAGTGTAAGTGCAAGTATATACTCATTCCAAAAACTTAAAAAGTTAAATAAAATCACAGTAATCACAGCAGGTTTGGCCATAGGAATCATAATATCAACCATAGTTCTATAGTATCCTGCCCCATCGATATAGGCTGCTTCTTCGTATGATTTGCTAATAGAGCTAAAGAAATTTGATAGGAGATATACTGTAAATGGAATGGCGTTTGCCGCATAAATCAAAGCAAGTATAAACCTATTATTTAGGAAAAATCCACTCGGCAAAAAGTTACCGGATAGATTCATATTCCAAGATCTCAACAGCAAGAATATTGGTATAACAATATAAGATAGGTTTACAAATAGTCCTGCTTTCATAAGTATAGTTAAAAACTTTTTACCCTTAAAATTCATCCTAGCCAAAATATATGCACATGGAGTTGCAATAACTAGTAGTAGTATTAATGCTAGACCAGTTACAACAACAGAGTTTAGAAAGTATTCTCCCATGTTGGCAGCTTGCCAAGCGTCTTTAAAGTTTTCTAGATAAACTCCCTTTGGCAAAGCCCAAGGATTGCCATAAAATTCTGGATTTGATTTTATACTTGCCATAAAAACCCAAACAACTGGGATTATAATTGATAAAGCTAGTAGTATTAGGCAAAGGTAGATAAATACCCTAAATAATTTTGATTGTTCGCGCATTTTATCCTCCTAGTACTGCATAATATCTCTTTTTGTAATACGGCTTATCAAAGCTGTAAGCAAAAATGAGAAAAGGAATACTACTACACCGATAGCAAGTCCATATCCATAGGCCGAGTTAGTATAAGCTTGTTCAAATTGATAGTTTAGTAAGGTTAGACTAGCACCATTCGGTCCTCCACCAGTTAGGGCTTTAATGATTTGAAAAGCGATATTTATATTAGAAATTACATAAAAAGTAAGAGTAGTTCTAACTGTTTCCCAGCTTAGGGGTAAAGTTATATCAAAAAATTGTTTGATTCGACCTGCCCCATCTATTTTGGCAGCTTCGTATAAGTGTTCTGGAATCTGGCTCATAGTTGACATATACATCACCATATAGTAACCGATAGCTTGCCAAATCATAGCCCCTGCTATGGAATAAACTACATATAGCCTATCTCCCAAAAATGGAGTATTGGTGTGATTTCCACTTTTTATTAATTGCATAAATCCATTTATAAGCCCTTGATCCATGCCATAAATAGCAGCAAAAATAGATGCTACAACTGCTATGGATAAAATATTTGGTATATAAAATATAACTCTAAAAAAGTTTTGCCCCTTAAACTTTTCTCTAGATAATATAGATGCAAAAAGTATAGCCATAAACATAGTTACTATTGTAACTATAACTATGAGAAAAATTGTGTTTTGAAAAGATCTAATAAAATTTGGATCTTTAAATAAAATTTTAAAGTTATTTAATCCGACAAATTCTTTTTTCCCAGAAAGTCCACCAGTCTTATATAAACTCTCCTTAAAAACATTTAGAGTTGGATATACTATAAAGACTATATACAAGAGGAAAGCTGGTATAAGACCTAAAGTTATGAACTTTCTCTTTTGTTTGCTATTTTTCATAATAACTCCTAAGGCATAAAAAGGGCAGCTAACGCCACCCTCTATTTTTTCTTATATTATTCAAAAATTACTTGCTAGCTTCGATAGCATCAGATATTCTTTGGATGGCATCTACTACGCTGTTTTGCCATTCTTCAACAGTCATATCACCATTTGCTACTGAGTCAACTGAGTTTAGGAAGATTGTTTTTAGGTCAACACCTTCAACTGCTGGAGCAGCTGCCCATCCACCTACTGCTGGTTTTGCACCGTCATCATAAATTGAATAGAATAATTTTTGATTTTCATTTGTAATTAATTCTTCAACTCCATCTATTGGTTGAACTGCACCACCATTTTCGATAAATGCTTTTGTTGCTTCATCAGAATATAGGTAAGCTAGGAATTCTTTTGCAAGTTCTGGTTCTTTGGCATCTTTTGATACAAAAATTTGCTCAATCCATGAGAATGCATATCTATCAGATCCATCTAATGATGGTAGTGGCATAAAGCCCCATTCAAATCCGTCTGCTACACCTTCTGCATCTTCCATCTCTTCAACTACCCATGTTCCATTTGGCATAAATAATGATTCATTTTTCATTACTGAAAGTTGGTTTTGAGTAAATCCTTCTTTGTTAGCTTGAGCTACTGTGTTTGGATTTAGATTGTCTTTATCTACAATTTTACCCACTGTTTCAAATAATGGTGTTGCCTCGTTTTTCCAAGCTTCAACATCATAATTTGTTAATTTGTCAAATAATTCTTGACCTCCGATTTCATACATTAAGGCAAAGGTAAATGTGTCAAGATAGCCTGAAATTGGGTAAGTAAAAAGGCTTGTTCCATCTTCTTTTGCTTTTTCTCCTAAAGCTAAGAAATCTTCCATTGTTTCAGGAAGTTCATATTCTCCGCCACCTTCTGTAAATAGAGCTTTGTTATACCAAAGTCCAGTTGGAGCATAGAATATTGGAGCAAGATACATTTTGTCATCACCATTTGGATTTGTAATAGAGTTGTTTACAAAACCTTCACCAATTTTATCTTTAACAGCAAGGTCTTCCCCAGGAATAGTCTTATCCAATAAATCTGTAATTTCCATTACCATGTCTTCTTTAAGCATAGTTTCTGTTAAAGCTGTTTGTTGGCCAAGTGAGTTATAAATTACGTCAGGAGCGTTACCTGCTTGGATTTCTGGTCTGATTGTATCGTAGATGTTTTTCTCAAATCTATATTCTACTTTTGCACCAGTCATCTCTTCAAAGTTAGCTATAACTTTTTCCCAACCAGCTGTACCATAACCTCCGTCAAGACCAGCAAGTGTCAAGGTTTTGCCTGCAAAATCTTTATCTCCTGTAGCCTCTTCGCTTGTATCTTCAGATCTTTCTTCATCTGTAGCTTCTTGATCTTCTTTAGCATCATCAGTAGTTTCTGTAGCTGCTTGATCTTCAGTTTTTGTATCTTCTGGCTTTGTATCTGTGGAATTATTTCCACAAGCCGCAAATGTAAATGCTGCTATTACAGCAAGCAGTGTCATCTTAATATTTTTCATACCTTCCTCCTTAATATAGTATGTCGTAAGCTTATTATAGAAAACAACCAGTCTTTTGTCAATTAATAAGTGAAACCTTTTCACATTCTGAAAGTGGTATTCTTTTGCTGATTTCAAAGATTCTATGTCCATTAAGGGTCATTTGTTAAATTAAGAGATAACATTTTCTCCAAAACTTTCCCCTATAACTAGCTATTTACCAAAGTTTGGGTATAAAATAAGTAGTTATGAAGGAGGCTATGATGAGATTAGATTTTACTAATGTTGACTTAAAAGATATCAACAATTATGAAGAAAAAGCCATGGATGCCTTTAAGACTCTTATGGATGGATCAGGTGAAGGTAATGACTTTTTGGGTTGGATTGATAGACCAATCAATTATGACAAGGAAGAGTTTGAGAGGATAAAAAAAGCTGCGGCAAAGATTCAAAATGACAGCGAAGTTTTGGTTTCTGTAGGAATTGGTGGTTCCTACCTAGGTATCAAAGCTACAGAATTTGCCTTAGATAAGTATTTTAACTCTGATAGAAAAGTTAAAATTGTTTACGCTGGAAACAATATTTCTGGTGAATACATGGCTGATTTGCTTGATTATCTCAAAGATAAGGACTTTTCAGTAAATGTTATTTCAAAGTCAGGTACAACAACAGAACCTGCTATTGCTTTTAGGTTCTTGAAAGAAGCCCTTGAGGAAAAATATGGCAAAGAAGAAGCTAAGGGCAGAATTTATGCTACAACTGATAAGGAAAAGGGAGCTTTGAAAGACTTGGCAAGTTCTGAAGGCTACGAAACTTTTGTAGTTCCAGATGATATAGGCGGTCGTTTTTCTGTAATATCAGCAGTAGGATTATTGCCACTTGCAGCTTGTGGCATAGATATAGATGACTTTATGGCTGGCTTTGCTGAAGGCAGAGACCTTTACACAAAAGAAAATTTTGAAAATGAAGCTATCAAGTATGCAGCTGTTAGAAATATGCTTTATAAAGATGGCAAAGATATAGAAGTTTTGGTAAATTACGAACCAAAATTACAATATATTGCAGAATGGTGGAAGCAACTATTTGCTGAAAGTGAAGGAAAAGACGGAAACGGAATCTTCCCAGTATCTGTAAATAACTCGACAGACCTCCACTCACTTGGACAAATGATACAAGATGGTAGGAGAAACCTATTTGAAACAGTAATAGAAATTGAAAACGCAAAAAAAGATATAGAAATCAAAGAAACATTAGACAACCTAGATGGACTAAACTTCCTAGCTGGCAAAACAATGAATTATGTCAACAAACAAGCCATGGAAGGTACAACAATTGCCCATGTAGGTGGAAATGTGCCAAATATTCGTATAATCCTAGATGAAGTTAGCGCCAAATCCATAGGAAAGCTATATTATTTCTTTGAAATAGCTGTTGGTGTTTCAGGCTATATGCTTGGAGTTAATCCATTTAACCAACCAGGAGTAGAAGAATATAAGGCACAAATGTTTAAATTACTTGGCAAACCAGGATATTAAAATATAATTAGTAAGAGTGCACTAAAAAGAGCCTGGCGTTACGGCTCTTTTTTTCACTTAGTATTGAATAATTAATAAGAGGTGGATAATGAAAAAAATTTCTCTAATTGGCTTAGGAAATGTAGGGGCTACAGTTGCCTATACTTTGATAGAAAGACAACTTTGCGATACTCTTGCCCTATTTGACAAAAAAGAAGGACTCGCTCAAGCAGAAGTAAACGACCTATCTGATGGCATGGTCAAACGTGATGGTAATGTAAATTTAATAGCAGGAAAAACATCCGATCTAGATGATAGTGATATTATAATTTTTGCACCTGGTGATATTAGTATCTTGCAAAAACATTCTGACCGCTTAGAAGAGTTCAAATATACCAAAACTTGCGTAGAAGAATGGGCTCCAATAATTAAAAAATCAAAATTTGATGGAATTTTAGTATCTATTACAAATCCTTGTGATGTAATAGCAGAATATATGCAAAAACTAACCGAGATCCCTCGCGAGAGAGTCATAGGAACAGGAACAATCCTTGATACAGCAAGGATGAAAAATGCTGTAGCAAAATTTGTGGACCTAGACCCAAATTCTATAGACGGTTATGTCATAGGCGAACATGGAAACAGCCAATTTGTAGCTTGGTCAAATGTTTATATAGCAAATGAACCAATAACAAATCTTTTGGACCAAAAGACTATCGAAGATATAGAAGAATCAACAAGAATGAAAGCTTTTGAGACAATCAAGGCTAAGGGATACACATCTTACGGTATAGCAAATGCTACAGCAATAGTAGTAGAGACAATATTTAAAGATGCCAAAACAATACTTGCAGTTTCTTCATATTCACCAGTTGATGGTTGCTACATAGGCCACCCTGCCGTAGTAGGAAGAAATGGAGTAATCCGCGATTTCCACCTAAAACTAAATGAAAAAGAAAAAGCTAAATGGGAACATTCAGTAAAAACAATAAAAGAAACGGCTCCAATAAAATAAGGGCCCTTGCACTAGCAAAAGCCCTGATAATAGAATCCCAAAGTGGATTCTTTTTTTATGCTATTTTTCCCTTTTTTCTTAGTCTATTTGAGTTGATGATAGCTGCTGATGCATCACCTGTGATGTTTAGTACATCTTGTACTTTATGTTATCCTTATATTCTTCATACAGTTTTCTATTAAGTTCATCCCCTCCATCAAGGTTAGCACTATAGAATATTGGTATATTAGTAAATCCTTCCTCTGTAAGTTCAATTATAGATTGAGTTATAATTTCTTGCGCTAGATATATCGAAATTATAGAACTCGTGGGTGTCACTTTGCTTTTTAAAGATTTAATGTATACCGATGCATCACCTATATCTCCATGATTATCTAGCACCACATCTGCTATTTCATATAGCTTCTTTCCTGAGCTATGTCTAGATGTTACAGACTTGCTGTATTCAAGATTGGTTATGCATACCACTGTTGCATTATTTTTCTTTGCTTCCATTGCAACTTCTATAGTTTGGGGATTTCTGCCCGATACAGAATGAATAAGTAATAAATCGCCTTCAGAAAAATTAACTTCTTTCCCAATTATCTCGCCATAACCTTCTAATCTCTCCATTTTTGATGTTCTTGTAATGGGAGTGGTATCGAGCATTGTTTCCTTAGGAAAAATTGGATTTATAGTCATTAACCCGCCTGCTCTATAGTATAGTTCTTGAGTTAGGATACCAGCATGAGATGATCCGAAAACATATATATTTTTCTTTTTTAATATAGCCTGCTTTAAAAGGTCAACAGACTTTTCCATACCTTTAATTTCTTCATTTTGTACTGTTTTTATTATAGATGAAATTCTATCATAATATTTAAAATTCATTAAATCTCCTAACTAAATATTGATAAAATCAATTTTGCCAAGCTACCAAATATAGAAAAGTCGTTCCCACCGAAAATTAACATCCAGTTAGAAATAGTATTTGAGTAAAGATCAGCTGAGATACCCAAAACAAAAATCATAACTATTGAAGATACCGCTGTTCCTATAATGCATCCTTTCATACCACCTTGACCTTCTGCAATAACAGCAGCGGCACCGCATTCAAAGAAACACGTAATTACTAAAGGTAGTAAGAATGTGTGAAATATTCCTAATTTATTTACTACTATTAAGGTAACAGTAGATACAACCATTGAAGTTATGAATCCTATAATTACAGCATTAGGTTTATAGTTAAATATTACTGGACAATCAAAAGCTGGTATTGCGTTTGGTACAATCTTTTCTGAGATACCCTGAAATGCTGGTACGATTTGATTAATTAGCATTCTAACACCTTGCAACATTATCAATAAACCTGCTCCAAACTTCAAACCTTGATTTAAAGATTCGAAAATTAGATTATTTTCAGTTAGAGATGGTATAATTAATCCAATAATAATCCAAATAAGCATCATAACAATACCACCAGTTATTGGAACTTCTCTAAAAAATGATAAATTTTTCGGAAAGTCTATGTCTTCAGTGGATTTGCTCTTATCTCCTACAGCTCTTGCTATAGATCCAGCTATTAATGACAATACTCCTGTAGGATGCCCTAATGTGAAAGATTCGTCACCTGTTACATCAAATACATATTTTCTTAAAACCCAAGGCATTATAGACCAATACAATGCTGATAATATTGCTGCAGAAGCAATTAGAGCTGTTCCTTTTAAGCCTGCTTCGACCCCCGCTGCCACAAATATAAATGGAAACCACCAAATCATATGTCCAGTTAAAAATATTGTTTTAATAGGTGTGAATTTTGCAATTAGAAGATGGATAACTAATCCAATAAACATTGCTAATCCTACTTCTCCCCCAAAATTAGCAGTGAAGGTAATATCATTTAATCCTTCCCCTACGCTACCATTAATTGCCTGTGAGAAAGCTTCATTTATCGGAGAAATAGTTCCTACTAACATACCTACGCCAGTATCTAGTATTATCATCCCAAAAGCAGCCATTAAACTCCCTTTGATAATATCTGATGCTGATTTTTTTTGTAATAATAGTCCTATTAATGCGATAAGACCAAGTAACACAGGTGGATTTCTCAAAATGTTTTGTGTTATAAAATTCATAATTACTCCTTGTCAATAAATTCTTTTATCTTAGACTCTACTTCGTTAACATCCATGTATTTCATTATTGGGATAACAGGTACATTTACTGATGATTTTAATTCATTAGCAAGTTCATTACTAGTCAAGATTAAATCTGCATCACTGCCTCTTGCTCCTGATAAGTCTGTATTTTCTACATCACCTTCAACATCTAAATTTCTTAAAGCTTTTTCAGCACTCATTTTTAAAATCATGCTTGAGCCTACTCCAAATCCGCAAACTGCCAATACTTTCATTTTATGCTCCTTTTTTTATTAATTCGTTAATTTCTTCTAAACTTCCATTTATAAAAATATCTTTTTTCTCTTCATCCATCAACAATTCTGATAGTTCCGCTAATGATTGCATATGACTATCTCTATCTTCTGGGGCTAGTACAATAAAAAGTTTTACTGGATTGCCTAGTAAATCAACTGGTTCTTTGATCGATAACAAACTCATTGATTGTTTATTTACATTCTCTTCTGAAATAGCATGTGGTATTGCTATGTAATCATCTATTACTATATATGGGCCATACTTATTTATACTAGAAATCATATCATTTACATATTCACTTTTTACTGACTCGTCATCTATTAGTGGCTTAGTAGCAATTTCTATAGCTGTTTCCCAATCATTAACCTTGTCAACTTTACTCATTCTTTCTAAAAATAAAATATCAGATAGCATCATTCCTCCTTTATCAAAATTTATCTACATATTTATAAATAATATTTGCTGCTTCTTCAGGTTTATTAGCCAATAGTAATTCTTTCTTAAATTTATTATCATTAAACAGATTGGATAATTCAAAAAGAGCTCTTAAATGGTCACTCTGATTTAAGGTAGCAAAGAAAATAACAAAATTTATAAATTCTCCAGAGTTTACACCAAATTCAATTGGATTTTTTATAATTAACAAAGAAAATCCAGTTTTTTTTACATTATTTGATATATTTGAGTGTGGCAAAGCTACTCCTTCTGTAATTATTACATAAGGCCCATTTCTTTTTATATTGTCTATAGATTCATCTATATATTTATAATTTATATAACCTTTATCTTTTAAAATAGAACCTGCTTCTTTAATAGCTTTTTCCCAATTTGGTTCGTAATTTTTAATTTTTATAAATTCTTTATTTAAAAATTCTGTAATACTTAATCCGTATCCTTCTGAATACGTTGTTGGAAAAGCATTGTCTTTAAAGTCTTCTTTGCTTTTTTTATCCATCTTTCGTATAATCAAATGATCCAAGAAATTATTAATATTAGAAATATTTTCGCTAGAAAATCCAATATTTAGATCTATCTGTATTGTTTTTTCTAACTCAATACTTACAGTTGAAAATATAACATCAATATCAGATAAATCAATCAAACTAACCTCATGACTACTAATAATTTTATCTACATGAATTCCAAAACTATTTTCAATTCGAACCTTTAGAAATTTTTCTGTTCCCAATCCTAAATCAGTTAACAAAGCCGCTCTCATTTTCTTTAGTTCATTTAATCTCATAATCTCGTAAGAAGTTAAAAAATATATAGAAATATAATTAATATCATAATCATCAAATATTTTATTGTAATAAGATTCCAAGATAGTTATGTTATTTATGACAGCCTTTATGATATCATCACTAATGGACCTAGGAAATCCTTCTATCATTAATTTATCGTAATGTGTTATAGTAACTTCATTTCTTTGAAGATGCATAGATAAATTACTAAAAAGATCAAAGTCTTCTTGAAAAGGAATATTGAGTTCATTAGAAATTCTTTCTATAAATTTTCTAGCTATTACTTGAGTATTCGGTGACTTAAAACTATCAACAATTCTAAATCTATATTCTAAGCTCTCTACAAAATTATTAATATAAAATTTTTCGCTATTTGGGAGTATTATTTTTGTTGTATTCTCAATGATTTTAATTACATGTTCACTTAGTTCAGAGACACTAGATTTTTCATAATATTTAATAAATTTGTTTAATATAATTCTTGTTGAAAATAACGTTAGAAAATTGACAAGTTTAAAATAAGATTTTTTTGAAAATTCTAATCTATACTTATTTTCTAAAGTATTAATTTTTTCCGTAATTTTGGTATGAATATCTTTTAAAATATCATTTTCTAAAATTTCTATTTTGAATTTTCCATTATAAATTATTTGATATAGGTAATTATTATTATCTAAGAAATCTAAAATATATGATCTTAATATTTCCTCATCCGAATTTAATATTAGCCCCTTTCCCACATTTATTTCAACATTTAAATTGTTATACATAGTATAATCAATTAATTTTTCTTGATCAGATATTAAGGTGGTTCTAGATATCTGTAAAATATCTGAAATTTCTTGATAAGTTAAATACTTTGTACTTAAAATCAACAGTAATGTTGTACATTTAACTCTCTCATATACATTTAATCTATAAAAACTAACATCTAAATTTTTAATTATTATTTCATACAAATTATGATTATTAATACTAACTAAGCCATTGTAAATTGAAATATAGTAAGTTGGTTCAATTCTATTAATAATTATATTTAATCTATCTACAGTCATTCTAATTGACCTAGAACTTACACTAAATATATCAGATAGAATGTCTATATGCTGATTATCTTCTGATTCACAAATATATTTAAGAAATATTAAATCTTTATAATTTATTTAATCACCTCCTATAAACATTATAAAACGTTTGCAATCTTTATTCTAGAACAATATGCTTCATTACATGAAGCCATTTATACTTACTTATATTTCAATAGATATTTTTATAAAAATTTATCTAAATGAATACAATAGAATACAAAAAATAAAGTATGTTTACATTATTTTGATAATGAACATACTTTATTTTTTAATTAAACTATTTTATGCTATTTTTCCCTTTTTTCTTAGTCTATTTGAGTTGATGATAGCTGCTGATGCATCACCTGTGATGTTTAGTACTGTTCTACCCATATCAAATATTCTATCAACTCCTGCTACTAGGGCAATTCCTTCTACTGGAAGGCCTACTGATTGTAAAACCATGGCAAGCATGATCATTCCTGATCCTGGAACTCCTGCTGTACCTATTGATGCGAGCGTTGAAGTGATTACAATTGTAATCATCTGACCAATTGTTAAGTCTATGCCATAGCAAGCTGCTATAAATACTGCACAAACACCTTGATATATAGCTGTTCCGTCCATATTTATTGTTGCACCAAGTGGAAGTACAAAGGCTGTCACATCGTGGTCAGCTCCAAGGTCTTCGCAGCATTTCATATTTATTGGCAAAGTTCCCATTGATGATGCTGATGAGAAAGCAAATATCATAGCTGAAGACATTTTCTTGAAAAATTCTACCGGACTTAGGCCACCTAAAGTTTTAATGGTAAATGAATATACTATCAAAGCATGAAGTGCATAAGCAAGGTAGGCTACTAAAAGTACTGATGCAAGGGATCCGATAATTACAGGACCATTTGCTGCTATAACTGGTGCTAGCAAGCAAAATACACCAATTGGTGAAAGTCTTAGAATTAGTCCCATTGCTTTCATAAAGATATCATTGAGGATTTCTATAGTTTCAATAGCCTTGACTTGTTTGGTTTTTTCTAACATAAGTATTGAAAAACCAATGATCAAACTCATTACTATGATTTGTAACATATTGTTTTCAACCATAGGAGCTATGAAGTTACTTGGGAAAATATTTACTAATGTGTCCATAATTGAAACTTCATTTGTCATTTCAAAAGTTAGATCACTAGTTGATATAACTGGGAAAAATTTCTTAAAAATATTTGCCAAACCTAGACCGATAACAATGGCACAAGCTGTGGTTAAGAAATAGTAAATAACTGTAAATCCACCAACTTCACCAACTTTTCTGATGTCTTTCATGGAAATTATTCCGCCGATAATAGAAAACAAAACAATAGGAGTAACAATAAATTTGAGTAGATTGAGGAAAACATCTCCAAATGGCTTAATATATGTAGATAAAAATTCAGCCTGATTTTGCATTAGTAGACCAACAATAATAGCCAGAACCAGTGCAATAAAGATATTTCTTGCTAGGGTGCTTTTCTTTCCTTGTTTTTTTTCTGTCATAGTTCGTCCTTCCTTTCTTATTAAATTATTAGTATTTTATCCCAAATTTTTACTTTGTAAAGTTTTTAAAAAATTTGACAAATTTTCTTTGCTGGTATAAAATGTCGAAGATTTGAGATAAAATATGGAGGTCTTATGGAAAAGAAAAAAATTTATAAGGTAGATGAGGATGTACCAGCAAAATTACTAGTCCCTCTTGCTCTCCAACATACCTTTGCTATGTTCGGAGCATCAGTTTTGGTTCCAATACTATTTGGGATTAATCCTGGGATTGTACTTTTGATGAATGGAATCGGAACGCTATTATTTATATTGATTACCAAGGGAAAGGCTCCTGCCTACCTAGGATCTTCTTTCGCTTTTCTTGCGCCAGGAATTGCCATTATCAATTCCCAGGGTTTTGAATACGCTCAGGGCGCCTTTGTAGCTGTAGGGATTCTAGGTTGTTTACTTTCCTATATAATTTACAAAAAAGGAACTGATTGGATTGATATAGTTTTGCCACCAGCTGCCATGGGAGCTGTTGTTGCGCTAATCGGTTTTGAACTTGCCGGAAATACAATTTCTGGTGGATCAATTGGAGCTAATATTATGACTGATACAGTAGCAGCTACTGATTGGCTTGTATTTTTGGTAACTCTTCTTACTGCTATACTTGGATCTATTATGTTTAAGGGATTCTTGTCAACTATACCAATATTGATTGCAATTATTGTCGGCTATATAGTAGCTTATTTCAACGGTCAAGTTGACCTTACACCAGTTAGAGAGGCACAATTTTTCACTTTCCCAACTTTCCAATTGGCAAAATTCTCACCTGAGGCCATCTTTGCCATGCTGCCAGTTCTCTTGGTTATTGCTGCAGAACACATCAGCCACCAAGTTGTAACAAGCAACATCATTGGCCAAGATTTGATTAAGGATCCTGGTCTTCATAGGTCAATATTTGCAGATAACTTTTCTACTGCCCTTTCTGGTCTGATAGGTGGAGTTCCTACAACAACTTATGGAGAAAACATAGGAGTAATGGCTATCACAGGGGTTTATTCGGTCAAGGTTATTGGTGGAGCTGCGATTATATCAATACTTATGGCTTTCATAGGACCTCTTTCTGCACTAATATCAACCATTCCAGGCAACGTCATAGGCGGAGTAACCTTCTTGCTTTATGGAATGATTGGTACAAGTGGTATTAGATTATTAGTAGACCAAAAAGTTGACTACTCAAAGTCTGACAATTTGATATTAACCAGCGTCATATTTATAGCAGGCCTTTCTGGCCTATCCATCCAGTTTGGATCTATAGAGCTATCAGGTATGGTTTTATCATCAGTAATAGCTGTAATACTTTCTCTAATGATACACTTAATCAAAAAATCTGGTCTATCAAATTTGGAATAAAAAATAAAGGAGTTCTTGTAAAAAAAACAAGACTCCTTTTTCTTTGATATATTCGATTTTTCATAAATTGTTTTGTCTATTTTATTTTTTCTGAGGAATTTTCTTCTTGATTCTGCTTGTTATATCTGCTGTAGACTAATGACTTCTCTTTGGCTTTTTTGATTAGATAGATAGTTACTATAGTCAAAACTATCGTAGTTGCCAAGCCTCCTTCGATGCCAAAAGCTCCACCAGTTAGACTTGGATTTCCTAATAACTTAGAGATGAAAATAGTATTTTTGCTAGTAGTCATGCCACTTACTGAGATACCAAAAACATTGCCTTGGGCAAAATTCCAAAAACTATGGGCTGCAGCCGAAAGCATTATGTCATCTGATACATAAAATAATAGGGAAAATAGTATACCAACTATGAAAATATTAATAGCAGCCAAAAATCCAAAAGAATTATTAGCCAAGTGCAAGAGGGAAAATATCAGAGCGTTTGATATTATACCGACCAAAGGGCTATATTTAGCAGCAAAATAATTCATCAAAATAGACCTTGTCACTAGCTCTTCTTCAAAGCCTTGGCATATCCATCCAATTATTATAAAGAGATAAATGATCGGAGAAATATTGGCTATATTTGACTTGATTTCAATAAGTCCCATGGTTTTTAGTATGAGAATAACCCCGCCAATCATTCCTAGGCCAAGCAATAATCCTTTTATGTAGTTTTTGAATTTATTTGAGCTAGTAAGTCCCAGAGATTCTTTATTTCTTTTTTGAATTTTTTTTGCAAAAATATAGACAGAAATGCTGACTAAAATAGTTAAAAATAGCATTCCCAATAACCTATATTCGCTATCTATGGTGTTTAAATAATTCCTCATAGATTGTGGATTTTCCGTTAAGCTTGGATTAGAAAAGGAAATGACTAAACCTGAAATAACACCAACTATTAACATAGGCAATTGCATGAATAAAAGAAGTAAAAGAACAGTAATTACAGGATTTTTATCTTTCATTGTTCTCTTAGTTTCTCTTATTGAGTAGTTATCATGGAGCATAAAATTCCCTCCTTATTAGTTAATAATAAATTACCCATACTTTATAGAAAATCAAATTTTTTTAAAAAAATAAGGCGGGAAACCGCCTAAAGTTTAATTGATTTTTTCTAAGTATAGATTTCTTCTTTTTATAATTTTTATTATTACAAAGATCATTATAATTTCAACAAGGGTCACAAAAATAGATCCTTCAAAGCCAAAAGCTCCTCCACTTATGATGTCGCCACCCATAAGTTTTGTTTTAAAAATAGTATTTTTGACTTCATCCATACCACTTACACTCATTCCAAATATGTTTGCCTGAGCAAAGTTCCAAAAGCTGTGAGCTGCTGCCGGGAAAAATATATTATCTGATATGTAAAATAGCAGAGAAAACAAAATACCCATTAACATTATATTTATAAATGCTAGGATGCCAAAACCTGTATTGCCCATATGTAAGATAGCAAATAGCAGGCTGTTTATTATTATCCCTCCTATTACTCCGTTGTTTACAGCAAAAAAATTCATCAAAATAGATCTTGTGATAAGTTCTTCTTCAAAGCCTTGGATAATCCAACCTAATACAAAAATTATAAAAAATGACCAAGATATCTTGGATGTATTTAAGCTGATTTCAGCAAAACCTGTAAGTTTCGCCACAAAAGCTACTGCAAGTATCATAAAAATACCAATTAATAGGCCCTTAAGATAAGATTTTAACTTCTCACTACTTGTAAGCCCCAAACTTTCTTTGTTGCGTTTTTGGTAATATCTTGCAAATAGGTAGGCTAATAAGGCTATAAATAGCGTGGTAAATAAAGTGGCAAGCAGAAAAAAATCCGCATTTGCCAATTTATTTGAGTAATCTTTACTTTCCAATAACATATGGGAAAGCAAAAGGTCAATTATGACCCCTGGTACTTGCATTAGCAAAAATAAAATTACAACAGTTGAAACTGGATTTGTCTTTTTTAGTGTCTTTCTGGTTTGCTCTATAGAAAAGTTGTCTTTTAGCATGGGACTTCCTCTCTCTTAAGGAAAATCTAATTTCCCTTGCTAGTATCCTCATTATCACTTTCGGCATTTTTTTCTATCTTTGGTAGATCATCCGCATATTCAAGAGCACCACCTAGGATTGCATTGATAAAATCCCTAGTTTCATAAACCCTGTAGCCTTTTATGGTTCTTTCCAAAAATATATTAGCCTCCATGACAGTCCTATCCTTACTTGGGGTAAGGAGTTTTTTGACATAATTGTTGTGGACTACAGTCTGATCCTCATCCCCCTCAACACTATCATATATATCTATGTAGTTGACGTTTTTGACATTGAGCCTTACCTCTTTGCCCTTTGACTTGTTGGTCACCTCTATTACTTCAAGGTCTAGATTTGAGAAGTTGCCATCATAAAATTCTTCTTGTTTGACCGAATCATCAGAGTATGACTTTCTTAGGACATCCAAGATTATTGGCAGACGATCTGTATTATCCTCCAGATATGTGACATCATAAGTCTTGATAGCCTTTTCCAATTTTTCAACATTCTTATTTACATTAAAATTTATAAAATAATAAATTGCAGAAAAAATTACTAGTATTAATATTGCCAAAAACATATATGGTAATACCGACATTCTTCTCCTTCTTGGCGGAGTGTGACTTCTTCTGCGATTTGCACTATAATTTCTTGCCATAAATCCCTCGCTAATTTTAATTATACCATAAGAAATAGCCTAAATATTAAAATCGTGATATCATTATCATATGAATACATATAAAATCAAACTTGCAGATGGCCTTGCCCTATTGCTTTTGCTAGTATCATATCTTGCGCCATTTTTTACAAACCAAATAAAAGTAAATACAAATGTGCTTACAATGCTCATCAATTGCTACATCATAGCCTATCTGGCCTATAATATTTCCTTTGCTGACAGCAAAAAAGTATTATTGATGGCCCTACCTCTCATAGTATATGGAACTTTCATTATATTTTACACCAAGGGCTTTGAACTTACAGTTGACAAATATCTATTGACAGATATCCAGTATCTGATTGTAAATTTCTTTGATGTGATTTTTGTTGTTTTTATATTTTTTATCATAGAGCTTGTCCTATCTAGGATCTTTGGGACCAATATTACAAGTGTTATAGCGGCTTTGGGTCTCTTACTCTACCTTGCTATGCACAATACTACCTACATTCCTTTTGACTTTTACTACAAGGACCTCTTGGTCTACTTTGCCTTCTATGTTTTGGCAACTAGGATCAATCCAGCCAAATCAATAAACAAGTTTCTCTATCCCTTGGCAATTATCCTATTTGTTGGAGAAGTCTACTTAGTTTACACTAAAAATTTCTACCTGGGCATATATTTCTCGCTCTTCATCCTGACATATATCATCTTAAAGGGTGATTCTCCAGTGGGAACGAGGAGTTTTGGTAAGTATTTGACCTTTGCCTATATCTATCCTTACAAGCTAAACTACATATTATTGGCAAGCATAGTTGATGCAAGTCCTCTCATAGTAACAGTTATGGCAATCTTAGTAACTTTTTTGCTAGGTGAGATTTTATTTAAACTAAAAGTGAAATTTTTGGATTATATTTTCGTGGGTGTACACTAATTTGTCAAATAAATTATTTAAAAAATCTCTAAAGTATGATAATATAGAGAAGTAATGGTAATTATTTAACATTATTAATATTTTATGAGGAGGTAGTTATGAAAGAAAAACTACAAAGATTAGGTCAAGCCCTAATGCAACCAGTTGCGGTTATGCCTCTAGCAGCCCTTCTTTTGGGTATTGGTTATTTTATTGACCCTGTTGATTGGGGTGCAGGTTCACCAATAGCAGCATTTTTCATATCTGCTGGTGGAGCAGTTTTAGATAATCTAGGAATACTATTTGCAGTAGGTATAGCGTTTGGTATTGCCAAAGAAAATCATGGAGCAAGTGCTCTTGCAGGTCTTGTAGCATTTTTAACCTTATCAAAGATGCTATCAACAGCAACAGTTGCCCAACTTAAGTCTATTGACGTCGAAGCATGGACAGCAAGCGATCCATTTAGAGTTGCAGCATTTGATGCCATCAACAACAAAAACGTACTTATAGGTATTATATCCGGGGTCTTGGGCGGCAAAGCCTACGATAGGTTCCACTCAACAAAACTTCCAGACTTCTTGGCATTCTTCTCAGGAAGAAGACTTGTGCCAATTATGGCATCCCTATATGCTCTAATTGCATCAATAATTCTAATTTTCCTATGGCCATTCATTTATGCTGGTCTAGTAAAATTTGGTACAACACTAACTGGAATGGGAGCTCTTGGTGCTGGATTATATGGATTCTTTAACAGACTATTGATTCCAACAGGACTTCACCATGCCCTAAACCAAGTATTCTGGTTTGGACTTGCTGATATCAACGATATACCAAATTTCTTAAATAACGTACAAGAATCAATTACAGCAACCTATCATCCAGGTATGTACCAAGCAGGATTCTTCCCAATAATGATGTTTGGTTTGCCAGGTGCAGCTCTAGCTATAGCTCAAAGAGCTGATGAGAGTAACAAAAAAACTACTAAGGCTCTTATGATTGCAGGTGCATTAGCATCATTCTTAACAGGTGTAACAGAACCACTAGAATTTGCCTTTATGTTTGTAGCGCCACAATTATATTTTGTACACGCTCTACTAACTGGTATATCAGTATTCTTGGCAGCACAACTAAAAGCATATGCAGGATTTGGTTTCTCAGCAGGACTTATTGACTTATTGCTATCATCAAAAAACCCAATGGCACAAAAAATTTGGATACTACTTGTAATGGGTCTAGTATTCTTTGCAATCTATTATCTCCTATTCAAGGTTCTAATAGAAAAATGGGATATAGCTACTCCAGGTAGAAGCTCAAAATCTCAAAATAGTGGCCAAGTTTCTTCAGATGATAAGACAGTTGATCAAGAAGCAAAAGAACAACAAGCCACAGTAAAAGGATCATATGCTGATACAGCAAAGGTAATTTTACAAGGTCTAGGCGGAGCAGAAAATATTGATACAACAAGCTATTGTACAACAAGACTACGTCTAACAGTAAATGATCCAGCAAAAGTAAATGACGACAAAATCAAAGAAGCTGGCGTTGCAGGAATTATGAAACCAGGTCCAAAAGCAGTCCAAGTAATCATAGGACCACAAGTTCAAGCAGTATATGATGAATTTGTAAAACTTTTGGGTAAATAAGAATATTTAAAAAATAGAAAGACTGGATAACCGGTCTTTCTTTATTTGTTTACTTATATTTGATTGTAAATACTTCAAAATTAATATAAAGGCTATAAAAAATTATAAAGGCTATTATCATTATAATTTTTACAGATAGGTTAAAATTATAGAAATAAGTTTCTAGCATATATTGTAGGGATAAGGATATTATAAGCAATAATAGAAACGAAAAAAGTCTTTTTTTATTAGTTTCTAACTTTCTAATATCAAAAATTAATAGCGAAATTCCAAGAACAATACTTCCTATTAAAGCAATATATAAAATCCATTTTAAGTTATCATCCTTAAAAAACACCCCAAGAACATAATACATTATAGTGAAAATCACAAAGAGAATGAGTCTTAGATTTCTATATTTGTTTTTCATTTATACCACCCCTTTATGTTATTGGAAAATAGATTCTCTGGCTAATATTGTTAATTATAATATACCCCCCAATTTAATACTTAGATCTTAATTGGGTAAAATATCAAAAAGGAGAATAAAATGAAAAGATTATTAAACTACCAAGGAGCAGATTACCTCAAAGCTAGCCCTATGGAACTAAAACAAGCCATACTAGCATCAGAAGGCAGGGTAATAGTATCAGAATCAGTCGTATCAGCCCAACCCTATATCGGAGGACTTACAAATGCCGAAATAGAAAGAGCCTTTGGAGCAGACATACTACTACTAAATGCCCTAGACCTAGAAAACCCAACAATAAACGGCGTACCAGAAGAAGCATCAAATCACTTGGCATGGCTAAAACGCGCAACATCCAGACCCCTAGGAGTCAACCTAGAGCCAGTAGATACTAATGCAGAAATGACCCAAAGTAGAGAAGAACTACCAAAAGGCAGGATTGCATCCATAGAAAACTACAAATTAGCAAATGACCTTGGCCTAGATCTCATATGCCTAACAGGCAACCCAGGAACAGGAGTAACCAATAGTCAAATACTAGAAGCCATAAAAGAAGCCAAAGAAAACTTCAAAGGCCTTGTCATAGCAGGCAAAATGCACGCTGCAGGAACGGACGGACCTGTAATGAACCTAGAAATAGCCAAAGACTTCATCAAAGCAGGCACAGACATACTCCTAGTCCCAGCACCATATACAGTCCCACACTTTAACGAAGATGATCTAAAAGAAATAGCAGACTATGTCTATGACTACAACACAAGCAAAAATATAGAAGAAAAAGTCCTCATCATGTCAGCCATAGGAACCAGCCAAGAAACAAGCGATGAAAACACCATAAGACAAATCGCCCTAGCAGCAAAAGCAAACGGCGCCCACCTCCAACACATAGGAGACGCAATGAACGGCATATCCTTGCCAGAAAACATCTACACCATGGGAGTAGCCATCAGAGGAGTAAGATGGCAAATGTACCAAATGAGTTCGAGTAACTTTAGGAATGGGGAGGAATAAAGTTATAGCAATTAAAATAACCCAATGCTCAAAATCTAGAATAAAATGTTGGGCACTGGGTTATTTTATCTATTTAAAGTAACTCAATACCAATATCAAAAACTCCAACCCTTTGGATTTTCTCGTAGGAATCCTCTGACTGGTCCTCATAAAATCTAATATATGAAATCAAATCCCCATCAAAATTCTCGTACAAAACAATCTCATCAACCTCTATTTCACTTTCAAGATACTCAATTCTATTATAAGAAACTTTCATAATCCCTCCTAATTTTTGATCGTATTATATGATCAATTTTTTTCTTAGTCAATGGCTTTGAAGTTTATATCTTAGATCTTCTTACACTAATGTAACTATAAAATTTGATCAAATGATGTTTTTATGATCTAATTATACTATGAAGAATATACCGTCTTTGCAATAGCTTAAAAATAATATAAATTAAACACTATTTATAATTTGGAAGGATAGTTTATGAAAGAAATATTCGCCTTTATTGGTACAGAACATACTCAAAGTCATAGTTTTAATCAAAGCTTAGAATACTTCAGAGACATAATTGGTGATAATTCAACAAAGAAATTTACTTCTGAGTCTACAATTAGAGAAGTAGTTCAAAATTCACTTGATGCTCAGCTTGATATGACTAAACCAGTTGAAGTTATTATTAGCAGCACTTCGGTGCAAAAAAAAGACTTGCCAGGTATTGAAAGTGTTTTTGAACACATAAAATCTCTGAATCCAGGAAATAACTATACTTTAGAAATAACTGACCACATGAAAAAATTAGAAAAATTGTCAACTATTGATGTTCTAACTCTTGAAGACAGAAACACGACTGGTCTATCAACTTCAAAAACTACAGATGTGTTGACTCCATATGAAATTTATGCGTACAACACAGGTATTCATGGAGCATCAACCAATGTAAGCGAACAATCCAGAGGAGGTTCACATGGTGTAGGTAAAATAGCTATAAATTCAGCATCCGATATCCATTTAATGTATTTTGCTAATCATGATGAAAATGGAGTTGAAAACTTAGGTGGTTCTGTAGAGCTATTTGACCACAAATATAATAATAAGTCATATAGAGGGACTGGTTTCCTAATTGAAAACACCTCCTTGAAAGATAGAATTCCTTTAATAAATAAAGATTTCCATGAGATTTTTCATAAGAGTACTCGTGGTCTAAAAATAATCATTCCATATATAAGATTTACTAGTGACCCAATAGATATAGTCAAATCTATAATCAACAACTTTTTTATAGCAATATTAAAAGAAAAACTAATTGCTCAAGTGATTTTTGATAAACAAAAATATATCATAAATAAGGATACTATAAAAAATCTTGTAAATGATGAAAAAATTTACCCAACTGATGACGAAGATGAGCTTAAAATTGAATTTACACCTAGATATCTCCAAGCATACACAGAATATGATGCTCAACCAATTAAAGTAGAGCTGCCAGCTAAGTACAATGAAAGTTATAATTTTGATTTGTATTTTATGGCACATGATAAAGAAATAAATTCAGGACGAACAGCGATCTTTAGATCAATTGGGATGAAAATTGAAGATCATAAAGTTCCTGGCAAAGTAAGGGCTCCTTATACAGCAGTAATTATTGGTGGACCAAATGAAGATGAATATCTTAAAACCCTTGAAAATAAGTCTCATACTGAAATAAGTGCTAAATCACTAAGAGATAAAGAAAGTCAAAACAAAGCTATCAAATTTATTAATGGAATAGAAAAAGAAATTAGAAAAGTTATCGATGAAAATCTTTCTGTTTATGATCAACCACAAGGAAAGTTAAATACTGATGAGTTGTTTTACAAGGCAAATCTTGACTTTAGTAGAGTTATAAAAAGTAGTACACAAACTATCGAAATAGGTGGTGATAATATAAAAATTAACAAGAGAGTGAAAAAAGAATCACGATCCGAAAGGAAAACTTCTGGCGAAAAAGCTAGTACTCCAGAAAGTAAAAGAAAGAGAAAACCAAGAAAGCTAAAAACAACATCTGAAAGCTCTAAAGGAATTTTTGTAATGCAGCCAGAATCAATAAAGAGAGCTGTTGCTGGAACTTATGAAATGCTGGAAATTAACTTTTTAGATATTGATGAATTTAATAAAATAGATAGCGTAGACATAAGTTTAAAAGTCATAGATGGCGATGGAAAAGAGTATGATGATGAGCTAAATCTTATAAAATGCTATGAAGAAATATCAGATTATAAATCAGGTGACATATATAAATTTGATGAAGATAAAATTTATGATGTTAAAATATATAATAAAAAAATTAATTTAATCTTTAAATTTACTAATAATGGTAATAGATCTTTGAAATACATTTACAAGGTAGGAATTAATAATGATATATACTAAAAATGCATCATTTCCATATCCAATCTTATCCTTAGATAATGATTCTTATATAGACAATACTATTGAGTTAGATATAGAAAATATAGAAAGAATAGATAATAATTATATTATAAATTATAGTACATTAATAAATTCTCAATTTATAAAAAACTTACTTATTGATAGAAAAGCAGCTATGATACTTGTAATCTCAGAAACAGATAGCAAAATTTTTGAAATTAATAATAATGAGGGTTCTATTACAATACCTAGCTCTAGGATAAATCTAAATAATAAATTCGATGCCCAACTCCAGATACATGCTAAAGAAAATATATCATTCTTGCTTTGTGATGAATTGAACGATTTTTATACAAATTTTAAAGGCATGATTGAAGCGGAAAGATATGCGATTTTAGGATATTCTAATCTAGTAACAATGGAAGCTATTTCTAATAATCCTATAGATTTATTTGAGTACGATATCGATGAAAATCTCGATGAGGACTTTAGAATTAAAATAGATTCCAATTCAGAAACTATTTTATTGGTATTTAATAACAAAAGAATAATGTTTGACAACCAATTTAGTAGTCACTCCTTATTAAACATGTACTATTATATTGGCTTGTGTAGAGCTTTTGAATATCTTATAGATCAAACCCTACTTGATGTTTATAACGATAATGAAGAAGGCATTTTTGTACGAGATATTGATAGAGATAATGTGTTATTTAATAAGCTAGCAATTTTACTAGAAGATAAGAATATAGATTATATAAAAAAAGAAGATATTGACAAGGTGATTTATTGTCTATCTCCAAATTTAATTGGAAATTTTGTTAAGGAAGTAGGTGTGCTAATTGGTGAAGATTAGGCTTCTGGATAAGAATTATAAAAAAAACGAGGAATTATATCACGACTTTATGAATAACAGTATTTCAGAAGATAAAGATTATTTTTCAGGAGAAATAATAAATCTTGAAGATGCACCTTATTTTCCTATATACATTGCCACTATGGATGAAGTTAAGAAACAAGATGACTTTAAAAAAGCTATATCTACAATTTTAGACCATTATATAAATACAGATAGAAGTATCCACTTGAGCGGAAGATTTTGGCACTCATGGGAAATTACAAAAAGGGATGAGATAATTAAAGATTACGGGGAACTGATAAAAGACTTTAAAGATTTTAATAGGATTGTAACTAGGAAATTCGACTGGGAGAATTATATTTACAAGTGTGTTATTGCAGCTGAATATATCCAAGATTCTGAGCCCCAAAATAGAGAGGAAGAAGAAAAGTATATAGAAATCATAGTTAAGAACTTAGATTTATACAACTATATTCTAAAAACATCAGTTTTTAAAAATAGACAATTCACTATGAATTTTCTAGCAATAATTGAAGAAAAGGGCCTATCTGAAATAATGAAATCAAGGATTAAAGATAGACCAGACCTGCACGAAAAAGACCCAAGGTATGGAAGAAGAGTTATTTTCGAATTAAACAAAAATTATCCAATAATTCAAAGTCCGCTAATGACCAAGCAGGACCTTTCAGATGAAATAATGAAAGCATTAAAAATGTATAGGTAAACATATCCATTAGACTAAAAAGATGAGATCCTTAAAAATCTCATCTTTTTTTACATCTTACAAAACATCAATCTTATTTCTAATATCTTTTTTTAGCCACCATATACATAAAATAGAGTCAAGGAATTCTGCTATGAAAAATGACCACCAGGCTATGTTTAAGTCACCTGTTAGGGATAGAGCGTAGAATATTGGTACTAGTATTATGAATTGTCTTAGGAAGGATTGGAGTATTGCTACTTGCCAATTGCCTAGGGATTGGAATACTCCTCCTACTGCTACTACTGATGGGATTGCTACAAAGTAAGAGAGGCTTACTATGCGCATCATTGGCACTCCTATTTCTATCATTGTTTCTGTTGCGTTAAAGAGGCCTAAAAGTTGTTCTGGCCATATCCACATTACTAGGATTGATATGGATACTAGGACAAAGGAGCTTTTCATTGCAAGTCCTATTGCTTCTTTGATCCTTTCCTTTTTTCTTGCTCCGTAGTTATAGGCTACTATGGTTGTGAGGGCATTTGATATGCCTATGACTGGCAAGAAAGCAAATGATTGGAATTTAAACATTACTCCATATGCTGCTATGGCTGATGATCCAAATTTGTTTAGGATTTGGTTTAGGACAAATACTACTATGGAACCTATAGTTGACATTACTATGGATGGGATTCCTATCCAAAATATTTGCTTTACTATGTCAGCGTGCAATTTGAATTTGTCTGATGTAAATTTGATTTCCTTGTTTTTTGTCTTGTTGAAGTATAGGCCTATCAAGGCTCCTCCAACTTGGCCTAGGACAGTGGCTATTGCTGCTCCCTTTACTTCAAGCCTTGGAAATCCAAATAGGCCAAAGATTAGAATTGGGTCAATGATTAGGTTTAGGACAGCCCCTGATATTTGGGTTATCATCGTATAGTTGGTTAGTGATGTGGCTTGGAGGAGCTTTTCTGCTAGTATTTGAAAGAATATGCCGGCAGAAAATATTGTCACTATGTATAGGTATTCCTTTGTATAGTTTGTGACAATTTCGTTTTGCTTTTGGGCTAGGGCGTATGAATTTGTGAAAAGCACTCCAAGAACGGCAAATACTACTGATAGGATCGTGGCAAGGATTACTCCGTGTCTAGCAACAGATCCTACTCTTTCTCTGTTATTTTCTCCCAAAAACCTACTCAAGAGGGCTGATGAACCTACTCCTATACCTACTCCAAAGGCTATTAGGATATTTTGTACTGGAAAGGCTAGGGATACTGCTGTGAGGGCTTCTTCGGAGATTTGTGCTACGAAGATGGAATCTACTACGTTATAGATTGATTGGACTAGCATAGAGATTACCATAGGTATGGACATCTGTAAGAGAAGTTTACCTACAGGCATGGTTCCCATTTTGTTTTCTTTTATTTGTATATCTTGTATGTCTGTCATAATTTCTCCACTAATTTTTTGTATAAGCTTATACAATAAACCATTTAGTAAAATTCTGTCAAGATGTTTTATGCTTTAAAGCAAAAATCCCAGGAAATTATCCTAGGATTTTCAGCTTATCATCCAATTAGAATGCTGATTTTACTGATTTTGTTTTGCTTTCTTCTGATATTTTCTCGATAAATTCTTCTAAGCTTACTTCTGGTGTTTCCTCACCATCTCTATTTCTTACTGTTAGTAGCTTTGAGCTTTCTTCCTTTTCTCCTACTACTAACATATAGTTTGCACGCATTAATTGTGCTTGACGGATCTTGTAACCTACTCCCTCGCTTCTTTCATCTACCTTTACTCTAAATCCACCATCACTGATTTTATCTTGTAGTTTGTGAGCTGTATCTAGGAATTTGTCAGATACTGGGATGATTACTACTTGCTCTGGGTTTAGCCATAGTGGGAATCTTCCTGCAAAGTGTTCTGTTAGTACTCCTATAAATCTTTCTACAGATCCAAGGAGAGCTCTGTGAAGCATTACTGGTCTTTTCTTCTCACCATTTTCATCTACATATGTTAAATCAAAGTTTTGTGGTAATTGGAAGTCTAGTTGGATAGTTCCGCATTGCCAGGTTCTTTTTGCTGCATCTTCTAGGTGGAAGTCAATCTTTGGTCCGTAGAATGCACCATCTCCTGGGTTTAGTTCGTATTCCATACCACGTTCTTCAAGGGCTGCCTTTAGTTGTTCTTCGGCAAAGTCCCAATCTTTGATATCTCCCATAAAATCATCTGGTCTTGTTGATAACTCTAGTGTGTATTTGAAACCAAATGTTGAGTATAGAAGGTCTGCAAGGTCAATCATCTTGTAAACTTCTTCTTTGATTTGGCTTGGCAAACAATATACGTGGGCATCATCTTGGGTAAATGTTCTTACCCTGAATAGTCCATGTAGGGTTCCTGATAGTTCGTGTCTGTGAACTTGGCCAAATTCTGCAAGTCTGATTGGTAGGTCCCTATATGAATGTTGGTTAGATGCGTAGGTCAAAACTGATCCTGGGCAGTTCATTGGTTTTATAGCATAGTCTTCTTCGTCAATTTTTGTGAAGTACATATTTTCTTTGTAGTGGTCCCAGTGACCTGATCTATGCCATAATTCTTCATTCATTATAAGTGGAGTTTTGATTTCTCCATATCCACGTTCTTCAAGAACACCTCTCCACCAGTCTAGTAGTTCGTTCATTAGAATCATTCCATTTGGATGGAAGAATGGGAATCCTGGTCCTTCTTCGTGGAAGGCAAATAGGTCCATTTCTTTTCCTATCTTTCTGTGGTCACGGCGTTCAATTTCTTTTTGTAATTCTTCCCATTCACTTAGTTGGCTAGCCTTTTCAAAAGAAATACCGTAGATTCTTTGTAGCATTTGGCGGTCAGAATCCCCTCTCCAATATGCACCAGCTATTGTTTTTAGCTTAACTGCCTTGATTTTCTTTGTTGATTCAAGGTGTGGACCTGCACAAAGGTCTGTAAATACATCACCCATCTTATATAGGGTAATCATTTCATCTGCTGGAAGGTCATTTATTAGCTCTACTTTGTAGTCTTGACCTTCTTCTTCAAACATCTTTAGAGCTTCATCTCTTGAAATTTCTACTCTTTCAAGTTTTTGGTCAGATTTTGCTATAGCAAGCATTTCTTTTTCGATTTTTTCGAAATCTTCTGGAACAAATCTGTGGTCTACGTCCATGTCGTAGTAGAAGCCATCTCCTATAGCAGGTCCTATGGCAAATTTAGTATCTGGCCAAAGTTTCTTGATAGCAGCAGCCATAACATGGCTTGTTGTATGCCAGAATATTTCCTTGCCTTCCTTATCCTCAAATTTTACTACTCTAAAGTCACTATCTTCTGTGATTGGTTCAGCATAGCCCATGACTTTGCCGTTTACAACAGCCCCAAGGGCAGCCCTGTATAGGCCTTCAGAAATGTCTTTTGTAACTTCTCCAACTTTTACGCCATTTTCATATTCTCTTACAGAATCATCTGGCAATGTAATTTTAATCATAATCTCTCCTAACTTTTTTTCACAAATAAAAAACCGTCCCTTATCGTTTCCGATAAAAGGACGGGTTATATCCGTGGTTCCACCTAATTTTTTGCTCATTAAAGGTCTTAACGCGACCAGACGTTTTAATTTCTTAAAAAACTCCAGGGTGGTCTTCGACAATCTTCCTTTTAAGACTTCTCAGCAATCGTCTCTCTCTGTAAAAATTCCAATCTCTACTTTCCCTATCAAAGTTAATAATATATAGATTAGTTTACCTTCAAAATAAACTTTTGCAAATTATAATATATAAGCAATACCTTTAGCCATAAGTTTTATACACAAAATATCTCTGTAAAAAAATATCTCGACTTAAATTAATATCTCTATTTATTCAACTTTTATCCTAGAATTTTTTCATATTCTTTTATAAATTCTTCAGCCTCTTTTTCTAAAGCTCTGCTCTCTTCAATTAGTTTTTCTAATTTACCTTTTACATTTATCACAGTTTTTGGTGTGTAGTCTAGTAGATACTGAGCTGCCAAGGCTTTAATCTTTAGGGCATTTAATGATTTCTTAACCATAAAAAGATTATTTTGTAAGCTAGATCTCTTATAGTAGCCTTCTTTAATATTTTTATATCCCTTGCCTACATAAATTATGTCGTAAGAATATTTTTTATTTAAATCATCTTTTTCTGAGCCATGTGACTTATCAGATTCTTGTGGATTCACTGGCTTAGATGGTTTGTTTTTTGCATTTGCAATTGCTTCTATTAATTTATTATTTAGTTCAATTAAGTCTTCTGCTGATAAATCATTATTTTTTAGCGCTAGATCTATTTCTGCAATTACTTTCTTTAAATTTTCATCATCTATTTTTTTGCTGATCTCTACTAGCTCTTTAAGAGATTTTTTACTTCTTTGTATTTTTTCTTTAGTTTTTTCATCAGCTAAATTTTTCTCTTTTTCTGATAATGTATCTTTGGCATCAGAAGCTTCCTTTTGTGCCTCATCTAAGTCTTTTTGAGCTTCTTCTTTTTCCTTATTTGCCTCATCCAATTTTTTCTTACATTGAGCTTCTTTTTCTTTTGCTTCTTTTACCTTTTCTATATTTTGTCTAAGCTCTTCTTTTGCTTTCTCGTATCTTTCCTTGGCTTCTTTTATTTTTTGATTAATGTTCGCATCACTCGGATTTTTTTCTAATTCTGATATTTTTTCTTCAAGTTCTTTTACTTTTTGATCAGCCTCTTTTTTTGAAGCATTAACTTTTTCTAAAGTTTTTTTAGATTCTTCTAATTCTTTTTTAGCTATTTGCTCTGTTTTTTCATTAGCTTCTAACTCTTTTTGTTTTTCTAGAGTTTTTGCTTCGGCTGTCTTTATTTCTTCTTGGATTTTTTCTTTTTCTTTGTTTGCTTGATCTAGAGCTTTTTTAAGCTCTTCAATTCTTTCTTTATTATTTTCTATACTTTGTATTAATTCTTTGGATTCTTTTAGACTATCTATATAGGCTTCATCTTGTTCGTATTTAGCTAGAGCTTCTTTATAGATTTCTTCTTTTTCTGTTAGGTTTTTTGATAATTTTTCCATATTCGCTAGTTGACTAGTAAATTCTTTATCAAATCTCTCGACAGTTCCACCTATAGAGCTAGCTTGATAAGCAAAGTTCCAATCATATAATTGAGCTCTACTATCTCTAAATGCATCGGTTGCTTTTACTACTGCTCTCCAACATTCCCAATACTCATCTTTGGCTTTCTCATAATCATATAAAGGCCCTTTTACATTGTGAAAATAATTATCTTTATTGCTTTCTTCAAGTTCTTTTATCTTGTCATCTAGATTTTCAGATGTAATATTGCCATTTTTTATATCTTCTATTAGTTTATTTTTTGCTATAGCCTTACTTTGTTCAATTGTTTTATCATGTTCGCTTCTAATTGCGCCATTATAATTCCTTACTGAATCTAAATCTGCATTAGCCTGATCATTAAGTTCATGGCATTTTTTTCTTAGCTCGTCTCGTAGTTTGTTACATGCTTCTGCTTGCTTTTCTAGCTTATCTATTTCTTCTTGTTTTTTATTGTAACCTACGCTTCCTGGAGCAAGCCATTTTAAATCTTCTTTCGCTTTTTCTAAGCTCTTGTTAATTTCTACTAAATTTGTATTTTCACTTTCAAATGTTATTATTTCTTTATAAAGATTTTCTAGATTATTCTTATTTTCCTCTACCTTTTCCAGAGATTTTTTAGTATTGGTTTTCAAACCCTCAACTTCATTTCCTATTTTATCCAAATCTTCTTTTTTATCTTCTAGGGCATTTTGGGATTTATTTTTCGCATCTTCTAAATCTTTATTAGCTTTTTCGTAATTTTCTTCTACTTCTTTTGTTTTTGGATTATCTATGAGCTTATTTAGGTCTTCCTGTGCTTGCTTTTCTTCTGCTTTTGCTTTTTCTAGAGCATTCTTAGCTTTGCTTACTTTTGCTTCTTGAGCTTCTTTAGAACTTATGGCTTCTTTTACTTCCTTATCTGCTTTGTCTTGGTCATCTTTTGCAATTTCCAAATCTTTTTTTGCTTTTTCTAATTCTTTTTCTGCTAATTCGTTTTTATCTTTTAACTCACTAAGTTTTATAAATTCATCGCTAGCATTAGTTTGCTCTTCTACAGCCGCTTCTAAATTTTGGTAAGCTTTTTCTTTTTCATCACTAGCCTTAGCATAATTGATAGTTGCTTTTTCTACTTCTTCATCTCTTTGTTTTTTCTTATCTTCCTTATCTCTTAAATTTTCTTCTGCCTTAGATAAATCTTTTTGGGCTTCTTCTACTTCTTTTTGTAGTTTTTCGACTTCCTCACTTGCTTTTGTTAATTCTTCATTTTTAGTATTTATTTCTTCATTTTTTTCTAATGGCTTTGCTTCATTACTTGCTGCAAATGAGCTTATTGCTGGGCTTAGGGCATTTAAACCCAAAGCTAGTAAAAGTGCAGTTGCTAATTTTTTATTTTTATTTGTCATATACGTTCTCCTTTTTATTAATACATTTTTTGTAAACTCTTCTATATTTGCTAGGACATAAGCCTGAATAAATTTTGAAATTTCTAGTGAAATTTGATTGTTCAGCAAATCCTAATTCTTCTGCTATCTGACCTATTTCTTTATTTGTATTTATAAGCAATTCTTGAGCTTTCATCATCCTAATTATATTTAGATACCTCATAGGAGTATATTGAAATTCACTAATAAATTTATTATTTAGGCTAGATTTTGATATTTTAAACTTATCTACTAAAAAATCCAAACTAATATCATTAGCCAAATTTTTTCTAAGATAACTTTCAATCTCAAATATTTGATCTTCACCTTGTTTTTTATAGTATCTACTTCTATTATCGCTAATCTTCCTGTCTGATATTAAACAGATTAATTCTAAAGTTTTTATAGCAATTAAATTTTTATTTTCTTCTTTAAGGTATAAAATAAGCTGGTTTGCAGCCTCTAATAAATCTTTATCCGATGAGGTGTAGCCTACATCACTTATGTTTTTATATTTATTAACAAATGTTTGTAAAATTTTATAATAATCCTTACTAATATCGAGATTGTTAGGATTAATAACTATGTTAAAGGCAGTTGTTTTTTCTCTGTTCGTATAAGATTTTTTAGCTTTAGGTATATACTTACCTACAAAAAGTTGTCTATTAATTAATACCTTGCTATTATTGATATAAGTAAAATAATTGCCTTCATAAGAGTAGGCAATCCTATAACCATAGTTGCTGCTTTCAATTGAATTTTCCGAACTATATTTTTCTTTAAAGTCTATATATACTACATAAACTCCTGGAAAGATTAAGTAAGATCTCATTTTATTTTTTGGGGATTCTATGGATTCATAGTCAAAAATTTCTTTATCTTTTGTAGGGCAAAGCTTAAATCCCCAACTTTCAATACCTTTAACTGCCATTTACAAACTCCACCACATTCTCATCAACCATTTTTATAAATTCATAGTCATGGGTTACAATTATTACAATCTTGCCCATATTTTTCATCTCCCTAATAATTTCAATTGTCTTTTTCATATTTTTCATACAAAGACCAGATGTGGGTTCATCTAAGATAACAATCTTTTTTGGACTGGCGTAAGCTAAAGCTAAGGCAAGCCTTTGTTTTTGTCCACCAGATAAGCTTTGAGGGTGCATATTTTTCTTATCTATTAAGCCAAGTTTTGTTAAACTTTCTTCTTTTATTTTCTCATCATCTGTAACTATTGAAATTTCTTTATAAACGCTTTCTGTGAAAAGTTGATAGTTTACATCTTGCATCACAAGGGATATAAAATCCCCACTCGACTTGATTTTCTTACCTTTATAGTAAACCAAGGACTTTTGCCCTTTATTTAACTTGCACAAATTTCTAATAAAGGATGTTTTCCCTATGCCATTTTCACCTATTATAAAATAAATTCCTGGATCAAAAGAAATACTAAAGTTGAACAAAGCTTCCTTGCTATTTTTATATTTGCAATAAAAATCAAGGCATCTTAATTCATGATTATTATCATATGACTTATCATCCAAAGTCTTCTTAAACCATTTTCCATTTTTTATTTCATTTATTCCTATTTCATCTAATCTTCTTAGATTATAAGTCTTTATCAAATCATTGTTTATTTTATTTTTACCATATTCTATGAGCTTATTATCTTTAATTATACAAAGCTTATCTATTATATTTTTCAAATAATAAAGTCTATGCTCAGCGATAATTATAATCTTGCCCATATCTTTTAAACTTTTAATAATCCTTGCTAGCTTTTCAATTGCTTTTTTGTCAAGAGAGGCTGATGGTTCATCAAATACATATATATCGTTATCTAAAACAGCTACAGAAGTAATTGCCACTAATTGTTTCTCGCCACCTGATAATTTTAATAAATCCTTATCAAGAAGTTTTTCTGTTGCTAATAACTTGCTATACTTATCAATAATATGAAATATTTCATCTCTTTTTATATTTCTATTTTCCAAGGCAAAGGCTATCTCATCAAGAGAATTTACCGCATAAAATTGATTTTTAGGATTTTGAAATACCGTAGATATAAAGCTACTTCTATCTGCTATAGTCATATCCAATAGATTTTTTCCATCTATTTCAATTCTCCCACTCAATTTTGCCTTATCAATCTCTGGAATTATTCCATTTATTGCTTTGATAATAGATGACTTACCAGATCCGGATTCCCCAGTTATTACACTTACAGATCCTCTTTCAAAATTTATATTGACCTTTTCTAATATCTTATAACTTTTTTTGTCAACATCTTCATAGTCTAATCCAAAATCTTTAAATTCTAGCATATCTTTCCCCTTATAAATAAAATTATTAAAAGCAAGGAAAATACTAAAAAGACATAATCAAAAAATTTAAGTCTAGTATTTGAAATGCTAGAACGTTCACATCCTACTTTCATCCCTCTTGTCATTGCAGATATTGATACATTATCAGCTGTTTGTGAGGTTATCATTAGCAAGGGAACAAATTTATATTCCAAAATCCTAGCTGGATCTTTAAAGAAATTTTTAGCCGTCAATCCGTGCATGTAGATAGCCTCATTTATTTTTTTATAGTCCTCTTTTATGGAATAAAAAAATCTAAACATAACTGAAATTGGTATTATTATATAATCAGGAAACTTTATTTTTTTTAGAGCATAAACTAGATCACTCATAGTAGTAGTGCTAATTGTATAATAACCCATCATAAAGCCTGGTAATATACTCATAGTAATTCCACAATACAAGTTTAATATCATAGTCCATATATTTTGAGGAAGTATTAATAAGTATTTATTTCCTACAATGGCGAGAGTATTTACTACTACTCCCTTTATAAGCATTGACCATCTTTTATCTACCAAGGCAAAAATATAAGGTAAGAAGCACAAGAACATTCCTAAATAATAATAGTTATGTACTAAGCTCCCTTCAATTACAACAACTCCTACTACTATAGTTAGTAGTAGTTTTGTTCTAAAATCAAGCTTCATCTATGCCATTCCTGCTTTTATAAAGTGTTTTTTAAGTATTTTTATTCCTAGCGTACAACCTAAATAAGCACCTAATACACCAAGAGCCACGATTGGAACAAATGACCAAGTAGGCATTACTGACATTAACTTTTCCACAAAGTCTGCTTTATAACCTTGGCTTATCAAATTCTCTTTATATGAATCTCTAGCTATATATAAAGGTAATAGGTTAGTAGCAGAAAATAATGAAAAAAACATATAAGTTAATCTTGCATATTTTATGCTTTTGTAATTACCTTTTTTCATTATAAATTCTGAAACTAATGCAATGATAACAATCAGTGGAAGAGTAAGTGCTCCATGACCACTTAAAGAAAATACTAAGCCAAAAATAATGCCCATTATCAAAATCATGCCGAATTTGTCTATTTTTGTTGAATATAGCATAAAAACAGGCCCTGATACCAAGCAACAGGCAAAAGGGACGAGAGGCATGAGGACAGGTATAAAACCTATCATGCCAGCAAGCCATACTGCCATAACGACCAAAAGAGAAAATACTCCTGCATTTACTAAATCTCGTACATTAAATTTATTCACTTATAAAAACCTCCATCAGTATACAAACTCCTCAGAAAGCCTTGAGCTTTCTATCATTTTTGCGTAAGTTTTACTATTGTCCAAAAGAAATTCATGAGTTCCTAAAGCTTCGATTTTCCCCTCATTCATAACTATAATTTGATCTACATTTTGAATTGACTTCATTCTGTGAGATATGAGCACTACTGTCTTATTTTTTGTTAGTTCATTTAAAGACTCTTGGATATACTTTTCGTTTTCTACATCTAAAGAAGCTGCTATTTCGTCTAACAAAATTATTTCTGCATTTTTTAAAAATGCCCTAGCTATTGAAATCCTCTGTCTCTCTCCTCCAGATAAGTTTGAGCCATTTTCTCCAATAAGAGTTTTATATCCCATTGGAAGTTTGTTTACAAACTCGTCGCAATTGGCAAGTCTTGCAGCTTTCAAAACTTCATCATCACTTGCGGATAAGTCTCCAAGCCTTATATTATCCATAACGCTTCCATTAAATAATATTACATCTTGAAATACCATGGATATGTGGCCAAATAAATCCTTAGTGTCCACGGTGCTTATTTCTTTGCCATCTATAGATATCTTTCCTTTATCATAATCATAAAGTCTTGATAAGAGTCGAAGTACAGTTGTTTTTCCGCAACCAGATGGTCCTACCAAGGCGCTTACTTTATCTTGGTAACTATTAAAGGAAATACCATCTATTACTTTCTTGCCATCTTTATAGGAAAACTCCAAATTTTCACAAGAAATATCAAAAGATTTTATATCACTTCTTTGACCTTCTTGCATATTCGCCAATTCGATGGATTTAATTTTTTCAACTGGTGAATCTATATACATAAATTCTCCATAGTATGTTACAAATTGATCTACTCCGTCTATTAGCCTTGCCGCAGCAAATAAGTAGCCGGAAAAGTATAGAATATTTATATTACCTTCAATAAGTTCCTTTAAGCCAAAATATATGGCAAAACCCAAAGCAAATCTTGCCACTATTTGTGAAAGTGTTACCGGTATAACTTGAGATATTTCAGTAGCAACGTGTTTTTTCTCAAGCTTATTTACAAAATTAATCGCTTCTTTTTCTTTGCTTTCGCTTAAATTATAAGCTTTGATTTCTGTAGATGAGTCTATAAGCTCTTGAAAAATCCTAGCAGATTCTCTTTGATCTTTGTAATATTCTCCTGTCGCTTTCTTTTGCCTATTTTTAGATAAAAATGTCAACAATATACTTGCTAAAATCGGAATAATTATAGCCAAGGCTAGTCTAACATTTCCTATTAATAACAAAATTGAAACGATGCAAAAACTAATTATAAAACCATAAAATCCTGGGATGGAATGACTTAGACAGTGTTCTATAGTTTCTACATCCTTCATTATAGTTTGGGATAAATCTGTAAGATCGTGGCTAGCATAAAATGATAGGGGCAAATCTTTTAATTTCTCAGCAAGACTAATCCTTAAATTTGCACTTTCTTTGTAGGTCTCGTTATAGGTTGTCTTATAATCCTTATCAAGTACCAAGGCCATTATAATAGCTACAATTATATAGAACATTAAAGTAGCTTTAAGAGAAAAGTCCCCAAGACCCAACAGCCCCTGGATTGTATACATTAGTAAAAATATAGGCAACATAAAAGATAGGTTTTTAAGGGTTGAATAGAGAATAGCTATTGATGTTCCCTTTGCACCCTCAGCTGTTAGAGCAAATCTATTTTTTAAATAATCTTTCATTAGCTTATCCTCCATTGGTTGGCTTCATCATACAAATCTACAAATTGTTTGTACCTGGCTCCATTTTCCATCAAATAATCATGACTTCCTCGCTCAATGATATTTCCGTCTTCAACTACTAAAATCTCATCAACTCCACGAATAGAAGATAATCTGTGAGCTATCATAATGACTGTTTTGCCTTCCATTAGACTTTTGAAGGCTTGTTGAAGTTCATATTCATTTTCTGGATCTGCTGCAGCCGATGCTTCATCTAAAACAATGATCTTAGGATCTTTTAGAAATATCCTTGCTATAGATACTCTTTGTATCTCTCCACCTGATAAATTGACCCCACTTGCTCCAATTATAGAATCATATCCATCTTCAAACTTATCTATGAATTGATCACACTTAGAAAGTCTTAAAGCCTCATAAACTTCCTTGTCACTTGCATCCTTTTTTGCAAGTTTTACATTTTCAAAAATTGAAATTCCTTGAAATAGTTTTGGATTTTGGTAAACCATGCCAATATTATCCATCAAGGTCTCTTTTTTATAAGAGTAAATTTTTTTATCACCTAGAAGTATTTCCCCAGAATCTATAGGATATAAAGCGGAAATAAGTTTTGCAATAGTTGATTTACCGCCTCCAGATGGACCTACTAGGGCATAAACTTTATTTTCGTCTAATTTAAAAGATAAATTATCTATTATCTTGGTCTTTTTTTCATAAGAAAAACTTACATTTTTAAATTCTATAGAATAATTATCTATAAAATCATCATTTCCATAAGTAATTTTATTGGCATTCATCTCATCAAATAGATTTTCGAGATTGTCTACTGCTGTAGTTGCCTCTACGTTGTACATGCCGACATACATAATCTTCATCAAATCTGAGAAAAATAAACCCATAAACAAGGTAAAAAATAGAAGCTTAGCAGACCAAAGATAAGGATCAGCGCCATTTCTCACTACCATGTAAATAGCAATAAATATAGGCGTAATTATAAAAATATTTAATACCCATTGAAAACTTACAAAGGGCAACCTACAAGACATAGAATAAGCGTAAACCATATCTCTATAGTCGTTAATAGTCCTATATAACTTTTTAAAACCTATGAGTGGAGCATTAAAAATCTTTACAACCGGCAATCCTCTGACATATTCAACAGCCTGGCCATTAAGTTCATCAGATTTTTTCATATAAGCTATGGTAAATTCTTTTTCACCAGACATTTTATAAAGTAAAAACATAGATATTAAAACAATTATTACGAAAAATATGCCCAGATAAAGATCTATATTAAAAACCAAGATCAGCAATAGTATCGGTGTAATAATTGCTGCTGTATGGTCAGGTATTAAGTGAGCGACACTCATATGAGTTTGCTCAACATTGTTATCTATAATTTTTCTAACTTCTCCTGACTGATGAGTATCAAAAAATGTATTCGAAGCATTTATTAAATTCTTAATTCCTTTTTCCCTAAGCCTCGTTTCCAAGCTAAAAGCCGCTAAATGGCTCATCCAAGTCCCTACTATGTATAATATAGCTTGTACTATAAATAAATTTAATACATAAGATGCACTAAATTTTACACCTAAATAATCTCCTTTTGTAAAAACACTTTCAAGTATTTGCCAAATTAAATAGTAAGCATAAAATTGGACAAAACATCCTAAGGCTGTAAAAACAACTGATAATATACCATTAATTTTTTTATCTGGAATATAAGAAAATAATTTATTATATATTTTCAAAAGTATACCTCCTTATAATCGATGTATATTGATAATCAATATCATTATATAGTATATCAAAAATTATCTATTATACTTGCCAAAAATCGTATTTTATTCAAAAATCTTCAAGCTTTTATAAAATTTTATAATTTTTATAAATAATTAATGAATTTTACTAAGTAGGAAAAAATAATATGACAATACATATGTCTTAAGGTAAAATGATTGAATATAAAATATAAGAAAATATGAGGGATTAAGTAAATAGGAGGAAAATTTATGGCAAAAGCAGTTTTATTAAGAATTGACGATAGACTATTGCACGGTCAAGTAGCCAGAAATTGGATGAAAGAAGTTGGCGCTGATGTAATAGTTGTAGCAAACGACCTCGTAAGTGAAGACGAAAAACAACAACATCTTATGGACTTGGTAACACCAATGGGATCAAAATCATATTTCTTTGGCCTAAGCGAAGCTAGTACAAAAATCAAAGGCCTTGAAGAAGAGGATGCCCTAGTTTTGGTGGAAACTCCAGAAGATGCCCTAAAATTAATTGAAGATGGAGTTGAAATCGGCTCAGTTAACATAGGAAATATTCACCAAACAAGTGGCAAAGAAAAGGTAAATGAAAGTGTATTCGTAGATCAAAATGATATTGATACATTTAAGAAAATCGAAGCTAATGGTAAAAAACTAGACTTTAGAACTCTACCAAATGATCAATCTATCGATTTTGACCAACTTTTCAAATAAATGATAGAGCCAAAGCTTACAAAGCTTAGGTAAAATAATAAAATCCAAAATGAGGGTTTTGGATGCATTTAAGGAGCGTTAGGCTCCTTTTTTTATTTGGGGTAAATATTTACTAAGAACTGGACAAGGGAGGAGAAAAAATGAAAGTTATAATAGTAGGAGCTGTAGCAGGAGGAGCAACCCTTGCCACTTCACTGCGTCGCCTCGATGAGAATATAGAAATAGTAATGTACGAAAAAGACAGGGATATGAGCTTTGGCAACTGCGAATTGCCCTACTACCTATCCTACCAAATAAAAAACAGCCAAGATTTGGTCCACAGGGACAGCGAGAGCTTTGCCAAAAGATACAATATAAAGGCAAAAAACTACCACCAAGTCCTTGCAATCGACAGGGAAAACAAATCCATCAAAGTTTTGAACCAAAAATCCGGCCAAGAATTTGAAGAAGATTACGACTACCTAATACTAGCCACAGGGGCTCACGCCAATATACCTAAATCTATAAAGGGAACTGACAAAGACAATGTCTTTACCATCAGAAATGTAGTAGATGTGGAAAATATCAGAGCCTATTATGAAAATAATCATCCAAAAGAAATCTTCGTTGCTGGTGGTGGCTTCATTGCTATAGAAGCAGTCCACGCCCTAAACGAACTAAAAGATACTCAGATAAATATGTTCATCCGTGGCAAAATCCTTGGAGTCATAGATGATGAACTCAAGCCATTTATAGAAGAAAACATCATAGAAAATGGTGTAAATATAATACATGAAAAAGAACTAGTGGAAATTACTGACAAAGAAGCTATCTTTGCATCAGGCAAAAGAGTCCCTGCAGATATGGTAATACTTGGTCTTGGAATGGCTGCAAATAACAAGCTTGCAAAAGATGTTGGCCTAGAGATAACAGAAAAAGGTTCCATAGTAACAGATGATGATTACAAAACTTCAGATCCAAACATCTTTGCCATAGGTGATGTTATTGATGTCAAAAATTTCTTTACAGGTGAAAAAGAGAACCTAAAACTAGCTTGGCCAGCCCATAGGCAGGCAAAATATGTAGCCAATCTCCTAGGAGGAGAAAAAAGCAAAAAACAATCATTTATAGGTACATTCCTCTTAAAATCCTTTGACTTAAATATAGGAGTAACTGGTCTTGGAGAAGCAAAATTAGAGGAATTGGGCTATGATTATGACACAACGCTCATCTCCCACACAGACATAGTAGGGATAATGCCAGAGGCACAAATGGTCTATATGAAACTATTATTTAACAAAAATAATGGCAAAATCTACGGAGCCCAAGCCCTAGGAAAAGGAGTAGTCGACAAGAGAATCGATGTAATAGGAAGTCTTATAAAAATGGGTGGAACTATATATGACCTCTACGACCTAGAACTTGGCTACCAGCCATATTACTCAACAACCGAAGATATCAACAATGTCATAGGATCTCAGGCCATAAATATAAAAGAAGGAAGGCTCCCTCATGTAAGAATATCAGAACTAAATGATATTATCTCTGCTTATAAAATATATGACATAAGAAACGAAACTGCCTATAGGCAATGTCATATAAAGGGAGCAGAACTATTTACAGGCGATATTGAAAAATTTGAAATTCCTAAAGATAAGAAAGTCCTAATATACGACCAAACAGGAGCAAAAGCATCAAATACCATAAAAAGACTTAAAAATAGGGGCACAGAAAACGTCTACATGCTAGACGGAGGCATGGTATACTTGCGTAAATACGCCAAATACCTTAAACTTGACTTAGTTTGTGAAGAAGAATAGGAGGCAAATGTGTACAAATCATCACCAATACCACTTTTTTATCCAGGACTTAATGATTCGCCCTTTTATAGGATTCCATCTCTTTTGATGCTCAATGATGGAACTATAGTTGCTGGATCTGATCAAAGGCTTGATACTAGGTCAGACTGGGGAAAGATTAATCCAGTTTTGCTTTTTAAAAAGCCTGGCCAAGATTTTGCTGATTTTACCAAAGTCATTGATATGGATGCTAAAGGTACAACCAATGCTCCCTTTAATATCGACATGTGCCTAGTTGAAAGTGGTGATAAGCTCTATATGCTTATTGATGCCTTCAAGTCTGGTGGCAACTTTTGGGCTGCCAAAAATCAAGAATCCTACAAAAAAGTTGGCGGGGAAAAATATTTAATAATTTTTGATAGAGATGGCAATGAATTTTATGTAAAAGACGATGGAAGTGTCTATGATAATATGGATAAGAAGACAAATTTAAATATACAGATGACTGATACCATGCCATTTACTAATCTTTATAATATATATGAAGATGATAAGGTCATCGGCAATATTTATAAGGACACGTCAGACTACCAAATCCACCAAACTTCCCATCTTTGGCTGACACATTCAACTGATAAGGGTAGAACTTGGCAATGCCCAGTAGATATTACTAGGCAAGTTGCAGATCCTAGAATGAAATTTCTTGGAGCTTGCCCTGGGGTAGGACTTGCACTTACTAGTGGTCGTTTGCTTTTCCCCACCTACTATTCCATAGGCGATGATTACAATAAGGAAAATGTAGAAGTTATATACACTGACGATGAAGGCAAGACTTTTCACAGGTCAAGGTCTATCAATTTTTCCAATGACGGACTTATTGGAGATTTGGAATTCAATACATCTGAAAGCCAGCTTGTTGAGCTTAACAATGGCCATGTTATGATATTTGTGAGAAATACTTCTGGCAAGGTTCTCTATGCCGTATCAGAGGATATGGGAGAGACTTTCTCAGAACTTAGGGAAGTTGACTTTGATTCTACATCAACTTGCATGGTCTCAGTATTAAAAATCGAAAGAAATAAGAGAGAATATATACTCCTATCAAATCCAGACGGCCCAGATAGAACCAACGGCTCTATCAAAATCCTTGAAGTAAAAAATGATGGCATGCTAGAATTTGTAGGAAGAAAGATGATTAATGACAAGCACTACGGATATTCGTGCCTAGCTCACAGCCCCAAAAAAGACACCTACGCTCTTCTTTACGAACAAGAAGAATTGATAGACGGAGAGAAAAAAGATATTATTTGCTATACAGAATTTGACCAGGAATGGCTCTTTGATTTGTAAAATAAAAAATAGATGGTTACTTGTCCCCTAGCAATACGGGACTTTAACCATCCATTTTATTATTCTTCCAAAGTTGTTTCTTGCTTATCTTCTTTTAGTTTTCTTATCCTACAAGCTTTTATCCTATTGTCTTCTATGTATAGGATTTTGATTTCGTAGCCATTGTAGTCAAAGGCGACGTTTTCGCCAGCGTCTGGTATATAACCTAGCCTGTCTATTATGAAGCCTCCCAAAGAGTCGTAGTTTTCGTTGTCTTCGTCTATTTCTATTGGGATTTTCTCGTTTAGGTCTTTGATAGACATAGAAGCCTTTACTACATAGACTCCCTGCCTATTTTCCCTAAATTCGTGGATATATGACTCACCTTCGTCTAGGTCTCCTACTATCTCTTCTAGTAGGTCATCTATGGTTACAACCCCAGCAAAGCCTCCGTATTCGTCTATTAGAACGGCCATGTGGATGCGTTTAATTTGCATATCTGAGAAAAGCTTGTCTGTTTCAATCTTATCTGGTGCAAAGTATGCTGGTTTTATAAGACTTCTTAGGTGGACATTTTTGATACCAACACGACTTGCTTCTAGTAGATAGTCTTTGGTAAAGATTATGCCCAAGATATTGTCTACTTCGTCTTCATAAACTGGTATCCTAGAATGTTTAATCTTGCAAAACTCATCTAGCCAAGTTCTTTCCATATCGTTGACATCTATCATAAAGACATCTGTCCTTGCGGTCATAATCTCTTCTGCTATGAGATCGTCAAAGCCCATGATGGAATTGATCATCCTAGATTCCATGGGACGGATGATGCCTTGGTTTTCTCCTACTTGGACAATGGACCTAATCTGCTCGCTGGTCACTTCCTTTTCTACAGCCTTGGCTTCTATGCCAAATATGTTCATAAAAAAGTTTGTGACAGCATTAGTAAATTTTACAAAAGGTGCAGTTATTCCAAGTATTAATCGGCTTAGAAAGTTTGTTGCCATTGCAAGTTGCATAGGGTTTCTGACTCCTATACGCTTTGGAATTTTGTCTATAAATATTATTTTAATTATAGCAAAAATTATAATGGATAAGACAATATATGTGCTCATCCTTCCTTCTAAAATATGGTCATAAGGTAAGCGACTTATAAAATAGGTTATTATTACAAATGATATGATCATATCAATCAAATCAAATGATTGGTTTAGCTTATCTTGGTCGCTGATTATTTTTAGAAGGGATTTAGTCTTATTATCTCCTTCTTCTTCATAGATTTCTTTTAGTCTATTTGAGTTTAGTGATATAAGACTAGTGTGCACAGCTCTTATAATCGCATTTAATATTATTAGTAAAAGGATTATAGCTGCGTTTTTTAAAGTAAAATAGGGCCCAGCCTCCATTTATCATCTCTCCTTGTTAAATGTAAGTTCTATTATCTTCTACAAATTGCTTTTCATTTAAAGTATCTGTAACATCTGGGTCAGAAATAATATCTTTTACTTTCATTAGTCTAGCAATAGTAGCTCTTTCATTTTCTTCTAGTTTTGCTCTAATGTATTTGATTGTCTCTTCCAAGTCTGGAATTGTACGGTATTCTAGAGCATTAACACGACGACGTGTTGATTCTATCTCATCTGCCATTAGTTGAGTGGTCTTTTCCATTTCAGCTAATTTGAGTAGTTTTTCCATTACTTCGTTAAGGCCAATGATTGCTTGGTCGAGTCCTGCTGACGTTTCGGCATAGCCATAGGAAAACATACTTGCGTTTTCGTCTTGGTCGACCTTAAATTCCATTTGTGGAATCCTAACGCTCATGATATTTTTTACATCTATATCTACACCAACTTTTTGAGTTGGAAAGCTTACTGCAGCTTCCATAGCCTCTGGAGACATAAAGGCACTTGCTATAAGAAAGTCAGAGAAGGAGTCAGAAAGCTCTTTTTCTACTTCTTCTCTTAGGGTCTTATTCTCGCGGATTAGTATCATAAATTGACGCATGAGTTCATCTTGCTTGTCTTTTAATAATTTGTATCCACGTTTGCTTGTGCCTAGTCTTTTCTTGAGGGTATTTAGGTTCATCCTAGTTGGCGTTACTTTTAGTCTTGCCATTTTTATCACCTAATCCATATATTTTTCAATTAGGACGTCGTCAATTCTCTTAAGTTCTGATTTTGGAATAATCTTTAATAATTCCCAACCAAGATTTAGAGTTTCTTCTATAGACCTATTGGTGTAATATCCTTGGTTGATGTATTTTTCTTCAAATTCTTTGGCAAATTCTGCAAAAGCTAGGTCAGCATCAGAAAGTGCTGAGTCACCCAAGATTTTTTGAAGTTCCCTGGCATCAACACCTGATGCATATGCTGCATAAATTTGGTTCATAGTATCAGCATGGTCCTCACGAGTTTTGCCATTTCCTATACCCTTATCTTTAAGACGGGATAGGGATGGAAGGATAGAAACTGGTGGTTCCACACCTTGGTTATAAAGCTCACGGTTAAGGATGATTTGTCCTTCTGTGATGTAGCCTGTTAGGTCTGGGATTGGGTGGGTGATATCATCTTCTGGCATTGATAAAATAGGAATTTGTGTGATAGTTCCTGGTTTGCCACGAAGTTTGCCAGCTCTTTCATAGATTGTAGAAAGGTCTGTATAAAGATATCCTGGATATCCACGACGGCCTGGTACTTCCTTACGGGCAGCTGATACCTCACGTAAAGCTTCTGCGTAGTTGGTCATGTCTGTCATGATAACAAGTACTTGCATATCTTTTTCATAAGCTAGGTATTCTGCACAAGTTAGAGCCATTTTTGGTGTTGATAGACGTTCAATTGCTGGGTCATCAGCAAGGTTCATAAATAATACTGAACGGTCCAAAGCTCCAGTTTTTCTAAAGTCATCTAGGAAAAATTGTGCTTCTTCAAAGGTAATACCTATAGCTGCAAATACTACAGCAAAGCCTTCATCATCGTTTAGCACTCTCGCTTGACGGGCAATTTGTGCTGCTACTTGATTGTGTGGAAGTCCGTTTCCTGAGAAAATAGGAAGCTTTTGTCCACGAACAAGGGTATTTAGTCCATCTATGGTAGAAATACCTGTTTGAATAAATTCTGATGGGTAGTCACGGCTTACAGGGTTGATGGCTGTTCCGTTTACGTCTCTTTTTTCCTCTGGAATGATAGCTGGGCCATCATCTATTGGTTCGCCAAGTCCGTTAAAAGCACGGCCAACCATGTCTTCTGATACACCAAGTTCTAGTGGACGACCTAGAAATCTAACGCTAGTTGCGGCAAGATTGATACCTGTTGATCCTTCGAAAAGTTGGACCATGGCACGGCCTTCTTCGATTTCTATAACACGACCACGGCGGCGTTCGCCTGTTTGCATTTCAATATCTACAAGTTCATCAAAGTTGACACCTTCTACACCTTCAACAAGCATAAGAGGGCCAACGACTTCTGTAACTGTTTTATATTCTTTTAACATTATGCCTCCTTTTGCAAGCTTCCAATTTCTTGGTCAATTTGTTCTTTGATGTCTGCTAATTTTTCTATTTCTTCTTCGCTTACAAATTTAGCACGAGTGATTCTCTCGTGAACTGGAAGTTTTTCTATTTCAGATAGGTCTACTCCATTTGCAAGAGCTTCTATAGATCTGTCGTAATTGTACAAAATCAAGTCAAGCATGACATTTTGTTTGTGAAGTGAACAATAGGTATCAACATCATGGAAGGCGTTTTGTTGTAGATAGTCTTCTCTGATTGATTTTGTAACGTTAAGTTTTAGTTTATCATCATCACTTAGGGCATCACGACCTACAAGTCTTACAACTTCCTGGAGTGAAGACTCTTGGGCAAGCAAGCTCATAGCACGTTTTCTCATTGTTGAGAAATCTTCGTTGACATTTGAGTCAATATAGCTATCCATCTTGTCTTGGTATAGAGAATAAGATGTCAACCAGTTGATAGCTGGGAAGTGACGTTGGTAAGATAAGTCGTAGTCTAGTCCCCAGAATACTTTTACTATACGAAGTGTTGCTTGGGTAACTGGTTCTGAAAGGTCTCCACCTGGAGGAGATACAGCTCCGATTACTGTTAATGAACCTTTTTCGTCACGATTTCCTAAAACTTCAACCTTACCAGATCTTTCGTAGAAGTCTGCTATACGGCTGGCTAGATATGCTGGATAACCTTCATCACCAGGCATCTCTTCTAGACGTGAACTCATCTCACGAAGGGCTTCTGCCCAACGGCTTGTAGAATCCGCCATCATAGCAACGTTATAGCCCATATCACGGAAGTATTCACCAATAGTGATGCCTGTGTAGATACTTGCTTCACGGGCAGCTACTGGCATATTTGAAGTATTTGCTATAAGAACTGTACGCTCCATGATTGATTCGCCAGTTTTTGGATCGATTAGTTCTGGGAATTCGTTAAGTACGTCAGTCATCTCGTTGCCTCGTTCACCACAACCAACATATACTACCATGTCAGCATCGGCAAATTTTGCAACCTGGTGTTGAACTACTGTCTTACCAGATCCAAATGGTCCTGGTATTGCTGCAGTACCACCCTTAGCAACTGGGAAGAATGTATCTATAACCCTTTGACCTGTGATAAGTGGTTCGTTTGGATCAAGTTTTCTTCTTGATGGACGAGCCTTTCTTACTGGCCATTTTTGGATCATGTTGATTTCTTTATCACCATCTTCTGTTTCTATAACAGCTACTGTTTGCTCAACTGTGTATTCGCCAGATTTTATATCTTTTATTTTTCCACTTACTCCAAAAGGTACCATGATTTTGTGAGTAAGTACGTGTGTTTCTTCAACAGTACCTAGGACATCTCCTGCCACAACTTCATCGCCTATCTTGGCAGTAGGATTGAATTCCCATAATGTTTCACGAGATAAAGCTGGTGATGTAACTCCTCTTTTTAGGAAGTTACCAGCCAAATCTTCAAGTTTTTTAAGTGGTCTTTGGATACCATCGTACATGTGGCGAAGCATTCCTGGTCCAAGCTCAACTGATAGAGGGTGGCCTGTTGATACTACAACATCTCCAGGGCCTATACCTGTTGTTTCTTCATAAACCTGAATACTTGCAACATCTCCTCTCATCTCTATTATTTCACCGATGAGCTTATCTTTTGATACCTCAACCACGTCATAGATGTTAGCATCAGATAGGCCGCTAGCTTCTATCAATGGTCCTGATACTTTAGTAATTTTACCTTCTTTCAAATTAAGCTCCTTTAGTCTAAAATATTGGCTCCAACAGCCTTTTCTACTGACTTATTGATATCAGCAAGGCCTATGCCCATGGAACCTGTGTTTCCTGGGATTAGGATAATTGCTGGAGTCATTTGATCTCTATATTTGTCAATTGTAGATGGAATTTCTTGGGCAAATTTTTCTGTGATAAAAATCACGCCAACTTCTTCTTTGGCAAGGTCTTTAATCTTTTCACTTGCCTCATCTCCATCTATAACTGTATATACTTCTACACCGAGTGCCTTAAAGGCTAGAACTGAGTCCTTATCTCCGATTACCGCTACTCTATACATATGTTTCACGCAACCTTTCTAGGGTAAAGTCTTTTGGCAGATTGTTTAACTTTGATACGAGTATAATCCTCAAGTTTTTAATCTCTGCTTCTTTTGAAATTATATAGTTCATCAAAACTTCTGGTCCATAGGTCATTTGTTTGGCCAGCCTTGAATAGTCCATTTGATGGTCATCAATTGATCTTTCAAGGTCAAGTAGGTTTTGATCCATAGTCTTATCGCCATCTATGGCGTTAACTACGTACTTGTTGATATTTTCATTAGAAAGACTTACCACGATTTGATCTATTTCTTGTGGGAAAATCTCATCAAATCTTTCTTTTTCTATATAGCCTCCATCAATGAGAGCGCTATTAAGTTCCTCAATGTCAGAATTTTTGCTTTTTACTCTAAGCATTGTCTTTAGATTGATAAGGTCAATTCTCTCTTTGGTAAAGCGAGTCAACTCTTTAAGCTCAATTGCCTTGGCATCTTCTAAAAGCTTCTCGTAATAAGCCTTATCAAGGCTAATTTCCAAGTCTTTTGGATTTTTGCTCTCATCAAATATAGCCAATGCTTTCTTGGCATCTTCTAGGTAAGATTCGCTTGGGTTGTCCGATTTGTTGAAAGGCTCATAGCCTTCTATATCTAGTGTTTCCAAGAAATCTTTTTCTATAGCATCTTCATTTAGAAGTTCCTTTTTGATGTAGGCTAAGTCTATATTTCCTAGGTCGCTATAAAGATTTGCATAGTTTTCCTTTTGGATAATTTCCTTTAATAGGACCTTTAGGTTATGAAAGTTGTATCTTTCCCTAAAATAATCCAAAATATTGCTATCGCTAGCTGTATTTTCGATTAATTTGTAGGATTTCTTAAGCTCATCATCTAGGATTTTCTCGTATTCTTCATCCCTACTAAGGGCTTGAATGCTTTCCCTATAAGAAGAATCGCTTAGGGCGTTTAAAACTTCGCTTAGAGAGTCATAGTCAACTAGTCTTTCCAAGTCATTTTGGCTAAGGAGGTTATTTTCGTATATTCTTGTTGAGATAGATCCACCTATATAGTTATCTCTGTTCATTTAGCCCTCCTTATTTAAAAATTTCACTTGAAATTTGTTTTCTTATATCGTCAATATTGTATTTTATTATTGAAGAAAATCTGTTGTCGTATTCAATCTTTCCAGATTTGATCACAAAACCATCTTCTACGCTTTCATCTGATACTTTAAAGCCATGGAAATCTTCGTTTTTTAAGGCATTCTTGTAGTTTTTTGCCAAAAGCAGGTCCCCACTTTTGATATCAGAGTTTTTTATAGTATTTAAAACAAAGTTTTTGTAAGAAGATTCGTCGATATTTTTTAGATTTTCTAAAAGCGTATCTACTATTTGGTCTATAACCTTGTTTTTTGCAGAAATTTCTATATCTCTAGATTCTCTTTTTGCTGAAACATTTTCATTTGCTAGGATAGTTTCTGCTTCTCTATTTGCCTTATCGATAATCTCACGTGCTTTGATCTCTGCTTCGTTTTTCGATTGGTATATGATTTCGTCAGCCTTTTCTTGGGCCTCTCTTAAGATTTGATCTCTTTTAGTATTTCCTTCGTTAATAATTGACTCTAATATTACTTCAAGATTATTCATAATCTTTTCCTAATATTATGCGTTTAGTACTAGAAGTAGAGAGATTACAAAGCCTAGGATTGCGTATAACTCAACCATTACAGAATAAACAACACCTTTTACGAATTCATCTTCGTTTTTAGCAAGGATGTTTACACCTGCGATAGCAACACGTGCTTGTCTTTGTGCTGATGCATAACCTACGATTGCTACTGGAAGAGCTGCCATTAATAGGTAAAGGCCTTTTTCAAATGTAATAGCGTCCCCACCTGTAATTTGTTGGTAGATAAAGAATCCAATTACAAAGCCATAAAGACCTTGGGTACCTGGTAAAAGTTGTAGTACAAGGGCTTTACCAAATTTTTCTGGTTGGTCTACTGTCAAAGCTGCTGTAGCTTCACCTGCCATACCTACACCCTTTGCTGATCCCATACCTGATAAAAGTGTTGCAAGAGCTGCTGCCAATACTGCAAATACTATTCCACCGTTTTCAATAAAAAATTCACTCATTATTTTTCTCCTTTTCTAATGATATTAATAAATTTTGTGTCTTCGACCATCTCACGGAACTTGATTCCGCCACCTTCGTAGAATTTGTTAAACATTTCTACATAAATTAATCTTAGTGAGTGTACATAAGCTGATAAGTATGATAGGAACATATTAAATAGTTGGAATACTACAAATACTATGATTCCTCCAATAAGTCCGCCTATGCCACTGCCTGCCATCATCTTTACAATTAAGTTTACAGAATAAGCTACAAAACCACCAGATAATACTAGGGCCATAAGTCTTAGGAAAGATACAAAGTCTCCTATCCAAGATGTTATTCCGTAAAGTTCATAGGCACCGGAAGCTATTCTTCCGCCCCATGATTTTATAGCACGTCCTGCAAATAGAACTATTATTACCATGCCTGCTATCATGACGTATTTTGCTATTGGGCTTTTTGTAAGGGCTAGAGCTATAGCTCCACCTACTGCCATGTACCAGCTTATTACATCAAAAAATAGACCGTCTGGGTGTCCATCGCGTATGGCCATATATCCTTTAACGCCAAGGGCAAAGAATAAACTTATGCCACCAATAATTAAGGACATAACTATAAGGGTGTTGATGTCTTTTGTCGTATCTATCCAGCCAAATGGCACATCGATTATTCCACCAAAGACTGATCCGAATAGAAATCCAAATACACAAGTTGATATTGAGATTCTAAGGAAAAGCTTTAGGGTTTGTTCAGTGCTTTTTGGGAACTTCTTAAGTTTAAGTGCTAGTAATATTGCTATTACTCCGAGAAGTCCATATCCCAAGTCACCTATCATAAAGCCTGTAAATATTGTATAAAAAGGTGCTACTATAGCTGTTGGGTCTAGCTCGCTATACTTTGGCAAAGAATAGGTTTCAACCACGCCTTCATAAGGCTCTATGAGCTTGTTGTTCTTTAAGATGATTGGAACATTTGGATCTTCTTTTTCGGCTTCTTTTACATCTAATATGTATTTTTCGCCCAAAGTTTTGTCCAAATCAGCCTTAAAGGCACTTGTCATATCACTTGGCACATAGCCTTCTATGATATTCATCTGGCGAGTTTTTAGGAAATTTTCGCTAGATTCTTCCTTTTTTCTTTGGTTTCTTACATAAGATTGGTAGACGTATAGGTCAGGCAAATATTTTGCCATTCCTCTGATTTGCTCGTCTATTTTTTCAATCTCAGTGTTTTTTTCATCTTTTTGCTCGTTTAGGCTAGTTAGGTAGGTTGCTATATTATCATCTGCACCAATTTTAACTTTGCTAAAGCCATATTCTCTTAATACATCTTCAAATTCTTCCTTACAAGCTAGAGTTGAGACAGCTACTACATAGTAGTTTCCATCGCGCTCGCTAATCTTATAAACAAGGCTTCCATCAAGACCACGCTCTACCAAGGCTTCTTGCAAGCTTTGGTAAAATCTAGATGAAATTGTTCCTGTTTCTAGGAAAAACCTATCGGAATTATAAAGCTTGTTGATATTTATATCTATATCTTTCCAAGGGGATAGGTCGTTTACTCTAGAAGATAAGTTCTCTTTGGCATTAACTAGTTTTTCACGACTGGTTACTAGGTCTCTTAATTTCTCATAAATTAAATCGAAACCGAAGTTTGAGCCCTTTTTGTTGACTTCCTCTATAGACATCTCACTTGTCTCGGTATTGAGTTCTTCTGGCAAGTTCTTGTTATAGTCTTCTATTAGTTTTATAACATAATCTACCTTGTTGATAGATTCGTCTATTTGAGCAAGTTCTTTTGTCGCCCTAATTTCGGTCAAATAGTCTTCATCATTTTCTAGGACCAAATCGTTAAAATGAACGTAGTTAAAGTCTTGTAGGATATTTAAAAGATTTTCTCTATCAGAGTCAAAGGCTAGCAAGTTAAACTTATCCATTTTAACTATTGCCATCTCTAATTATCCTTTCTGTAAGCTCACTTATTAATTGATCTATATCACTAGTTTGATTGTCAATAATACTTTTGGAACTAGCCTTGGCCTTTTCTAGTATAGGCTCTTTGTCTAGTTGAGCTTTTTTATTTGCATCTTCAATCAATTTGGCTTTTTTTGCATTGGCTTCAGAGATTATTCTCTTGTATTCAGCATTTGCCTGATCTTTGGCATCTTTTACCATTTGCGTTGCTTGATCTTTGGCATTGCTGACACTTAAGCTTGCATTTTCTTCAGCTTCTTTGATCTTAAGTAATATATCGTCTGCCATTTTTCACCCCCTAAATAACATTAATTAAATTATACCATAAATATATAGTCTAAAATAGGCTTTGATTAAGATTTATCAATATTCAACCTCTATTTTTTGTAAAAATATAAAATGTTTTCCCTTTTTTATTTTTCTTAACTTATATATTGAAAAAAATAAGTGAATCCAAATCAATCTGGATTCACTTGTGTTTTTCTACTTAATCTTTTCTATAATTCTAGATCTTGTTTCAAAGTCTTCTGTTGAGCCAGAGATTGCATTGTTTTCTTTGGATAGTTTTGACATCTCATCTAGGATATCTGAGATTTTTTGGACATCTCCTGTTTTGTTTGAAAGTTCATCTATTCCCTTAGTCTTGTAATCCTTTAGACCTTGGTTAAATTCTTGGTAATTTGCTTGGTAGGTGTCTGAACCTTCCTTGATTTGTAGGGCTGCATTTCTTAGCTCTTGGATACCATTGTTTAGGTCGCCTATTCCCTTGCCCATTGGATCAATAGCTTTTTCATTGATATCTCCAAGGCTGGATAAAGCTTTTGATCTTTCTTCAAATTGTGCTAGGCCGTCAGATAGTTGTTGTGATCCATCTTTTAGGTCGGATGATTTTCCATTTAGTTGGTCCATAGCGCCAGCAAGTTTTGCTACACCTTCTTTGTTTTGGCTAGTTCCTGCTTTTAACTTTTCTGAACCTTGTTTTAATTCTTTAGTTGCATCGTCCATTTGACCTATAGCTTGGCCTAGTTTTACCAAGTCAGAGTTTGATAGGCCTTTGTCTAGCTTACCCACTCCTGCTGCAAGTTTGCCTGATGCTTCTTCTAGCTGTCCACTAGCTGCATTTAATTTTTGACTTAGCTCAGCACTTCCCTTATGAGCTTGGCTGATTCCTGCATTTAATTCTTTGGATCCTTGGTCAAGACCTGCCAAGCCTTGACTAATAGCTCCGTTTACTTGGGCACTTGCTTTAAGGTTTTCAGCTTGGGCGTATAGGCCACTTTCTAATTGTCTTAGGGTATAGATTTCATCAGCATATAATCCATCAACATCTTTGCTTTCAAGACTTGCTGCAATACCTTCTATGGCAGTTGCCTTAGCTATAATGTCTTCTACTGAAGCTGATACACTTGGTGCATTTTGAGCTGTTTGATTTAGTTTTTCTATTCCTTGGCTTAGGGAAGCTGATGATTCTTCTAGTTTGCCTAGACCACCGTCAAGTTCACTTACGCCATTTGCTAGTGGCTTAACATTTTTGCCAAAGTCATCTAGGCCAATTTGGAGATCTGCTAATGACTTACCTAGGGTTGCTATGCCTTCAGTTCCAGAGATAGCTGATGTCTTTTCTCTTAGCATTCCTGTAGCTTCTGATAACTCACCAAGTCCTGCGTCAAGTTTGCCTGCACCTTGATCAAGGTCATTTGCACCCTTATTTAGCTTATCCATGTTTGCATTGATCTGGCTAACAGCTTCGGTGTATTGGCCTATGCCAGCATTTAGTGAAGAGCCACCTTGGTTAAGCTTTGTTACAGCTCCTGAGATTTCTTGAGTTTTTGCTGGCAAATCTTTAAAGGCATTGGCAAATTTTTCGTAAGAGTTTACTAGTTTTGTTGAGCCATCGCTAAGTTTTTCGCTTCCATCAGCAAATTTGCCTAGGCCATCGTTTAATTTTTGGCCACCGTCATTTAGTTTATCTCCAGCATCTACTAGCTTATCTATATTGCTTTCTAATTCTCCTATGCCATCATTTAGGTCATCTAGGGAAGCTAGATTGTTGTCTTCTTGGAAGAATTCGTTAGTAATTACTGCATAGATTTCACTTACTTTATAATCTGTGACATCCATTTCTATTTCTAGGCTTTCTTTGAATCTATCAAGTTTGTCAGCTTCTAGGACATCTGTTAAGTTTTCCCTTAGACCAGGAGTTAAAAGACCTGTTACTATGTCGTTTTTGCCATCTTTTACAATTTTGCCATCAGCAGCTTGTATATTTGTAACTTTGTCAGAATCAAAGCTCATCACAGTTACAACTGCATATGGAGAGTATACTTTTTTCTCCTTGCCGTCTATGACAGCTTGGCTGCTGATATTGTTTGTAGAGCTTGCTACTATTTTTAGATGACCGCTTTTGCCCTCTAGGTCTTTTGATGATATTTCTTTGCCATCAAGATAATAGGTCACCTTTACATCTACTGGAAGCTTCTGATCAGATTTGCCTTGGTAGTAGATATCCTCGTCTTCTTCATTCCAGTTGATGTAGCCATCATTTGTCTTGACTTCTTGGTCTGTTTCAAGGTTTTTGATATCTTTTAGATTTGATTTATCCTTTGCCTTGATATTTTTATCTGAGTTTAGCCAAACAGATGCTGTTTGGTCTGTAATTTTGCCATCTTCCACTGTGACATATATTGTTTCACTTTTCTTTAAGTTATCACTTGCAGCATAGGATACATTTGTTCCCAAGACTGAAGATACTGTTAGAACTGCAAGTGCTTTGACGAATTTATTTTTCATTAATTTCCTCCTAGTTTAAGCCTTTAGTAGTCTTTTTGATAAATGGGAATGTAATACTAATGATTGCTGGTAGGAAGATTATAATTACAAGCATTGAAATTATAGCTCCTCTTGCCAAAAATATACATATAGTTGATACTATTTCCATTTTTGAATATATACCTACGCCGATAGTTGCCGCAAAAAATGATAGGGCAGATGTTACTATTGATTTTGCTGTCTCTTTTGTTGCAACAGCTAGGGCCTCGTTCTTATCTTTTCTTTTTTTGTATTCAAACAAGAACCTGTCTGTCATTAATATTGAATAGTCGATTGTTGAACCAAGTTGTACTACACCAATTATGATTGATGTTATAAATGGTATTGTCTTTCCTGTGTAGAAAGGAATTCCCATGTTTATAAATATGGCAAGTTCTATGGCTGCTATTAGTATAACTGGTATGGCAAATGACTTAAATACTATGGCTATTATGACAAATACAACTGCAATTGATGCAATATTTACCATCTTGAAGTCTCGGTCAGATATTTCTGTCAGATCCTTAGTTAGGACTGCTTCGCCTGTCAAATATCCATCAGGATCGTGAGCTTTTACAATCTTTTTAATCTCACTTATTTGCTTATTTACCTCTGGTGAAGCTGTTTGGTATTTGGAGTTTAGCATAATCATCTGGTAGCCATTTTTCACAAAGTTGTCTTGTAACTTATCTGGCAAGACACTTGATGGTAGAGTTAAGCCTGTAGCAGAGTTTACGCTAAGGACGTTGTTCACACCATCGACATCTTCCAGCTCTTCAACCATGTTGTTGATAGATTGCTTGCTTAGGTCTTCTTTTACTACTATAAAGTGAGTTGAAGCCATATCGTAGTCTTTTTTCATCTTGTTTAAGGCTACTATAGAATCCAAATCTTGTGGCAAGGATCTGTCTAAGTTGTAATAAAGGTCGGTATGATTTGAACCATATACTGCAGGTATAAATAAGGCTAAGAAAACTATAAATAATGTTTTTCTGTACTTTAAGGTAAAGTTTGAAGTCTTATCAAATTCTGGCAATAGGACCTTGTGGTTAAATCTGTTGACCAATTTTTCTGATAGCAATAGCATTGGTGGAAGTACTACTACTGTTGATATTAGTCCCAAAAGCACACCCTTACTCATTACAAGACCAATGTCACGACCAAGAGTAAGTCTCATCAAAAGCAAGACTAAGAATCCTGCAAAGGTAGTAAGAGAAGATGCAAATATTGATGCAACAGTTGATTGTATTGCCTTTGCCATGGCATCTTCATTATTTTCTGTAGTCTTTTTCTTTTCGACATATCTGTGGTAAAGGAATATTGAATAGTCTGTGGTTACAGCTAGTTGCAATACTGCTGCAATTGCCTTTGTAATATATGAAATCTCTCCCAAAAATATGTTTGTACCAAAGTTATACAATATAGCATAGCCGATATTTAACATAAATAGGAAAGGTATGATAGTTGATTCATTTGCCAAACTTAAAACAACAAGGGCAAGAGCAACTGCCAACCCTACATATATAGGAGTTTCGTGGTCGATCAATTCCTTAGTATCTTTTACTAATGAAGACATACCAGATAGGTATTTTTCCTTTGATTCAATAGCCTTGATTTGGTCAATGGCCTCCATAGTCTTAAATGAAGATGATGATTCCTCGAATTTGATCATCAAAAGAGTCGAATCTTCTGCATAAAAGGCATCTCTTATATCCTCAGGCAAAAAATCATTTGGTACTGTATCCCCCACAATAGAGGATTTTGAAATGACATCCTCAACACCATCAATTTCTAGAATTTCTTTCTTAAGCTTATCTGCATCGTGGTCGGACCCCTTTAGGATCAACATGCCAGTAGCAGCATTTTTAAAATCTTTATCTAGAATTTCTTGGCCTTGGGTAGACTCAAGGTCACTTGGCAAGTAGGAGAGAATGTCGTAGTTCACACCAGTGTTTTTGTAGCCTATCCATGATGGGATAAGCAACAATGTCATTATCAAGAGGACTAACTTTGCATGATGTGAAATATAATTTGCAATTCTTTTCATTATTAATCTCCCGTTTACTTAAATATTTTTCTAATAACAGCAAACAAAACTGGTTTCATCTCATCAATTGAAAGAACGGATTCTTCCATCAAGGCACTCTTGCAAGTGGAAATGATGTTTTCTATAGTAAGAGAAAGTATGTAAAGCTGTTGGGGCTCTGTAAATGAGTGCGAAAATAAATTCTCATATTTGTTTAGGATAAATTTCAGAGTCGAGTCAGCTTCCCTTAACTTCTGATCATTTTCAATCTCGGTATAAAGTGCCCAAGTAATATTTTTGCTAAGAAGGTCTAGTTCGAATGGATTGGCAATCAGATAATCGATAATATAATCGACAAAAGATATATATCTTTCGATCGGATCCTCGCCCATGCAAGAATTCTCAGCATTGATAATAATAGAGCTAGCCAAATCTAAAACTAATTTCTCCTTAAGGTCGTTTTTGTCCTTATAATAAAGATAAAAAGTTCCAAGTCCAAAGCCGGCTTCTTTCATAATGTCTCTAACAGAAGTCTTCTCCAGACCCTTTCTTTGAAAAACTCTAATAGCCGCATCCATAATCAACGCTTTCTTATCATTCGATTTATAAATTACCAATCCAATCCCTCCTTTTTTTATAAATGAACAATGTTCATTTGTTGTTATAAAAGTATGATACCGGCATAATGAACACTGTTCAACTTTTTTTAAAAATTTTTTTATTATTTTGATAAAGCTTGTATTTGACTATAGTTGATGTATATTTTTTGACCAAAATGATAGACTTCAATCATTTTGGACACAATAAAAGACTGGATTTTGTGTCCAGTCTTTTATAAGAAATAAAATTTTAGATTTTATAGGTCATCTTCTATTACTGATGATTTAGAGTAAGCAGATACTTTTGCTTCAAAGAAATCTGTCTTCACTTGGTTTGGATCTGAGTATTCATCTACCCATTTCATTGAGCTTGGTATTTCTTTATATCCTTCATAGATTGGTCCAAAGCCTAAGCCCTTTGCCCTAAGATTTCCTAGGTATTTGATATAATCTTCAATCATCTTGCCATTGAGGCCGGCAATATTATCGCCAATAGCGTATTTGCCCCAAGCAATCTCTTCTTCTACACCTTCTTTTAGCATCTCTGTGTAATATTTGATGTGCTCTTCTGTAAATAAGTCAGGTCTTTCTTTTTTAAGGTCGTTGATTAATGACCTAAACAACCACAAGTGAGTATTTTCATCACGGTTGATGTATCTTATCTCTTGGACAGTTCCTGGCATCTTGCCGTTACGTCCTAGGTTGTAGAAAAATGAGAATCCTGAATAGAAGTATATACCCTCAAGGATATAATTTGCAATGATGGCCTTCATAAAGTTAAACTCATCATCTCTTTCTAGGAAATGATTGTATTGGTCGCCTATATATTCATTCCTGTGAAGCAAATGCTCGTCATCTTTCCACATATATAAGATCTTGCTGCGCTCTTCTGGCGAACAGATTGTATCTAGTATATATGAATATGATTGAGAGTGGATAGACTCTTGGTAGGTTTGAATTGATAGGCAAAGATTTATCTCATTTGCGGTAATGTAGGTCTGTAGATTTGGTAGATTTGCTGTTTGTATAGAATCTAGATAGGTCAAAAATGAAATTATCCTATCAAAGGCAAACTTCTCGTGCTCGTCAAGATTGCGATAGTCTTTGATATCTTGATTTAAATTGATCTCCTCTGGAATCCAGAAATTGTTCATAGCTTGCCTATACCAATCGCTAGTCCAGGTGTATTTTAGATTATTAAAATCGTTTAGATTTGTGGTATTACCTTGGATAATCTTTCTCTTAGAAAGATCAATATCCCCATCCTCATTAAAAATCCCACGCTTACCAACTTCTCTGTTTTTACTTTCTTCCATTTGATGCTCCTTTATATATAATGACCCTTACATGCAATAATTACTATTTTATCATCCAAAACTTTATAAACCATTCTATGCTCTTGATTTATTCGCCTGCTCCAATAACCTGCATAGTTTGACTTAAGTGGTTCTGGTTTTCCAATTCCTTCAAAAGGCGTTCTTAAACTAACTTTTATTAGCTCATTTATCTTTTTAAATATTTTCTTATCTTGCTTTTGCCGTGACAGGTAATCTTCCCAAGCTGGCAAAATCCACTCAATACTTCTCAAATCACTCCTCTATTAGTCCATGATTTACAATATCTAACCTTCCATTTTCATAATCATCTATTAATTGTTCAAGTTTTTCTAGATTCTTTGGATTATAAAATGGATCTGCTTCTAACTCAAAAGGTATTTTATTTTCCCTTACAATTTTCTTTAAATATATGTTAATTGCTGATGACAAGGAAATGCCTATATCTGAACATACTCTTTCAGCATCTTTTTTTGTGTCAGAATCTACACGTACGTTTATTTGTGTTTGCGCCATAAATAATTCTCCTTTTTATATACAAATACTATACAATGTATAAGTATATTATCAAAGGATATTATTCCTAGCTTGCACAAGAATCACAATCTTCAACTTCTAGGCTCTTGCCTCTTACATAGTAGATTGATTTTACTCCTGATTCCCATGCTTTGATGTAGACATTTAGAATTTGTCTCATGGTGTATTCTGTTGTTATATAAATATTGATTGATTGGGCTTGGTCTATGTGTCTTTGTCTTACTCCTGCCATTTCCATTGAGATGTTTTGGTCAATGTCGTGGGCGTTTTCGTAGAGCCAGAAGGTTTTGGTTGTAAGCCCTGGTGCTACTCTTGGTACTATGGCACCCTTCTTTTCTTCTAGGAAGTAGCGGCTCATGATTGGGTCAACTCCTGCTGATGTGCCGGATATGATTGATGTTGATCCTGTTGGAGCTATGGCCATTAGATAGCCATTTCTGAGGCCGTTTTTGCCAACTTCTGCTTTTAGTTCTTCCCATCTATCGCTCTTATAGTCTCTAAGTTTGAAGTAATCACCATTTTGCCAGTCAGATCCTTCAAATTCTTTGTAGAATCCTTTTTCTTTGGCTATTTCCATGGACTCTTTGATTGCATAGTAGTTGATATCCTCATAGACCCTATCGACAAAGGCTCCGTGAGCTTCTTTGTTTGACCATTTGATGTCATTTTTTACTAGCATGTGGTGGTAGCCACTTGTTCCAAGGCCAATGGCACGGTATTTCTTGTTGGTTACTTCTGCATAAGGTGTTGGATAGTAGTTTAAATCAATTACATTATCCAAGGCACGGACTACAGTTCTTACAGTTTCTTCAAGCTCTGCTTGATCGTTTACGTCAAGAGCTCCAAGTGTTAGACTTGCTAGGTTACATTCAACAAAGTCTCCAGGTTTTGTCTTGTTTACTATGATTGAATCGCCATTTTCATCTACTATTTCTGTTGAAACTGTCTCTGATGGGCTCATATTTTGGGCGATTTCTGTACATAGGTTTGATGAATAAATCATGCCCTTGTGTTTGTTAGGGTTCATCCTATTTACTGCATCTCTATTAAAGACAAATGGTGTACCTGTTTCTGTCCATGATTTGATTAGTAATCTTACCATTTCCTTTACAGGCATGGTACGGCGAGAAATATTTTTGTCTTCAACAAGTTTTAGGTAGAATTCTTTCCACTCATCTCCATAGGTATCTTCTAGGGCCTTACCATATTTCTTGTCCACTTCGTGTGGGTCAAACATATGCCAGGTTGCGTTTATATCATCCCTACAAAGTTCCCAGAAATAATCTGGTACACATACGCCCGGGAAGATGTCATGAGCTTTCATACGGTCATCTCCGTTGTTGGTCTTTAGGGCCAAGAATTCTGGTATATCTTTATGCCAGATATCTAGATAGCAGGCAACAGCGCCTTGGCGTACTCCTAGTTGGTCTACAGCAACAGCTGTGTCATTGGCAAGTCTTATCCAGCGGATAACCCCACCTGCAACTCCTTCAAAACCTCGGATATCAGACCCATTGGCACGAACCTTACCAAAGTAAAGTCCCATACCTCCACCATGTTTGGAAACTTCGGCAAAGTTTGTTATAGAACGGTAGATTCCCTTTAAAGTATCTGGAACTGTGTCTATAAAGCAGCTTGAAAGCTGGTTAAATGGCTTTCTAGCATTGGTCATTGTTGGGGTTGCCATAGTTGCTTTTAGGCTTGATAGAATATCATAAAGTCTTTTGGCAAAGGCCACTCTGTCTTTTTCTGGAATGGCTAGGTGCATGGCAATGCCCATAAACATTTCTTGGACACTTTCTATGATGTCCCCAGTAAAGGTCTTTATAAGATATCTTTTCTTTACTAAGTCTAGACCTGAAAATGTAAACAACTTGTCGCGGTCCTTGTTAAGGTAGCTTCCTAGTTCATCAAGGTCGTCAGAGCTGTAGTTTTCTAAGATATATTCTCCATAAAGACCTGCTTGAGTGAGGTATTCAATTTTGGATTTGAAGTCATAGATATCAAATCTTTCTTCGTTTCTTTCGATCTCTAGGTTGATTTCGTGCATCAAAAACCTAGCTGCAATGATTTCCCAATCTGGACCTTCTTTGCTTGTAAGTTCACTTGCAGCACGGATTAGGGCTTTTAAGTGGTCCATTTCTGTCATATTTGCCTTGGTGAAAGATTCAAATTTCAAATATAAAGATTCGATAGGATATCTTTGGTTGTCAAACTCTTCTTGGATTTCTTCAAGTATTCTTAGAACTTCTTTATCAGTAATAAAGTTTTCAAAATCAGTAATAACCTTACGATCCATATTGTGTTTGGCCCTGTATAGGATGTAAGATTTTACTTCTCTGTAATAATTTTCATCTATGAGAGTTAGCTCAACTAAATCTTGTACTTCTTCTACTGTAACTGTGTGGTCTTTGGGATATTTTTCCTTGATAGTTGCTACGATTTTGTCTGACATATACCTTAGCTTTTCGTCAGTAACCATAGAATCTACAGAAGCAAAAGATTTTTTTATGGCTAGCTCAATTTTTTCTTGTTCGAACGGAACATAGGTCCCATCCCTTTTAATTATTTCCATTATTACTCCTCAATTTTAACAAAGAAAAATAAACACTAGATATAGTGTTTATTTCTAGATTTCTTATTAAATTATACCACATATAGTATGCTTTTGAAAATTTAGGATAAGGCCTTGTTTTCAATCTTTGCCAATTTTTAAGGCGTTTGTCAGTTTAATTTTATATTAATTTGTGACTATTTCTAAATCTTTGTTGGTGAAATACGAACTAACATTTTCCCTTACTACAACAGTGTCTGAAAGTATATCCATTAGTGACTGTTTCATAGGAGCAAAGCCAACTATCAAATACAAAAACATAAACTTGTTTTGAACATATCTTCCAAATGTTTCACGTGAAACAATTTGTAGGAAATTTAAATCGCTTCCGTCTATGGAAACAACTCGAATGTTTGTAATCATCTTGCCCAGTGTTTGGCCTTTATTAAAATATGTGGTGAGGGTGAAATACGCCAGAGTGATTACCCAATACACTAAGACTTCTACGTGTAAATTAAAGGCAATTGTAGTGTTTGGGTCAACAAAACTTGTGACAATTCTTTTCAAAGCGTAAACAACAACCATATCAATGGCAAAGGCTACTAGTCTTATGAAAAATCCAGCATAGACAAAGGATGGTTTCTCATTCATAAGAACCTCCATAAAGATACATTGGCTTTAGCCCTTCAGCCTTCATCATTTCTTCCAATACTTCTAGGTCTGATTTATTTGATTTGAATCCTGGTAAGTATTTGCTAAAGTTTGAAAATACATCAACTTTTTCTACCGCAAGTGGATCTGACAAATTGTATTCTTTTGCCATTTCCTTATAGGCAGCTTCCAAATCTCCTATAGAGTCAACTAATCCATTTTCTACAGCTTGGCTTCCATCATAGATTCTACCGTCAGCAAGTTTCCTAACATCAGCTTCTGACATATTTCTACCATCAGCAACAACTTTTACAAAGCGAGCAAAGGCTGAGTCGACAAGATTTTGTAAATATTCTCTTTCTTCCTTATCCAAAGCTTTGCCAGGAGAGCCTGCATCTTTCATCTTGCCGGTTGTGATATTTTGTTCCTTGATGCCATATTTCTCAAATAATCCTTCTAAAGAATATGACTGCATTATAACTCCTATTGAACCTGTAAAGGTCTCATTTGATGCGAAAATCTTATCGCATGGAGCAGATATATAGTAGCCACCACTTGCTGCAAGTTCTTGCATTACTGCATAGACAGGTTTGTTTGTTTCTTTAAGTTTATTGATTTCCTTATATATCTTCTCGCTAGCATAAACAGATCCGCCTGGGGAATTTATGTGCATGATAACACCAACTACACTTGGATCCTTGCGAGCATCTTCTAGCTGATCTACAATTGTATCGTTATTGCTATCATTGGCAATAACTCCGTCAACATTTATTATAGAGATTTTTTCCATAGGATTAGAACCGTATAATACTTCCTCTTCCATTTGGTAAAATTTATCCAAGGCATCTTTTCTGACTTTATTTTCATCAATCTTGTTTCCCTCAGTAAATAAGGAAACTAGTAAAACTAATAAGGCTAATCCTGCTGCTAACCATCTTTTTTTATTTTCCATTTATATAATCCTTTAACTTTTTCACATATTCTTCGTCAACTTCTATGCCCTGATCTAAGGACTCTTTTCTCTTTCTTATCATTCTTTCTCCCGGATAAGTAGTCTTGCTTGACCCATCCTTGATGTAGGCAATAGTATCACTCATTTTCCCCTTAAAATCTTCAGTAAAATTCTTCGGGTCTATGGCGATAAATACTTGGCTAATCCCTATACACATACCCTTATCCATCTTGTCCACATCATAGGTGGTGTTCCCATCAGCTAGGATTGCTGCCAGTATATCTAGGGCTATGGCAAGTCCAGATCCTTTCCAATATCCCATTGGATAGGCAAGGCCTCCATTAATAATATCCTCTGGTTTTTTAGTTTCATTGCCATCCTTATCTAGGCCACCAATATAGGCTAGTTCTTCTCCTGCTGACGCAGTAACTTGGAGCTTGCCAAAAGAATACTGGCTCATAGCCATATCCAAAACAAAATCACCATAGGGTACTGCAATAGAAAGAGGATTGTTACCTATATTGATCTTATCTGATCCCCAAGCTGGCATATTGGAGTCAGTATTAGACCAAGCTATTCCTATGAGATTATCCTCACAAATATTCATAGTGTATGTAGCTGCTCTTTGCCAGTGGGTGGTATTTCTTAGGCTAACTAGACCCAGTCCATATTCCTTTGCCAAGGTTTTTGCCCTATTTGATGCAAAGATTGCATTCTTTACTCCCATGCCAAAGTTGCCATCGTATTGTTCGACCATTGCCATAGACTTTAGCAAGGTTGGTCTTTGATGTATATCTATGGAACCATCCTCTACAAGTTCTATAAATTTGGGTACTCTATTTAGTCCATGAGAATAAACACCATCTCTTGAAGATTCTGTGTGAACTTGGGCCAAAAGCTCAGCATCCTCTTCGGACAAGCCCGCCTTTAGGAGGGCATCTTTAATTAGTTTTTTTAAATCATCAAATTTCATCATTAGCTCCTTTGTAAGAGTATATCAGATATTTTATCAATATGAAATTATCGTTGCCACAATTTATTTGATAAGTATAATATTAGTGCATGACAATTATCGTTAACACTAAAAAATAATTGAAATGTATAGGTCCATAGTGGCCTATTTACATAAATTAAAAACTGCCTTATTGGGGCAGTTTTTTGTTTATTCTTCGCTTTCGCTACTTATTGGTGGCAAATCTTCTTTTGGGCTTTCGCCGTCGTCCAAGTCATTTACATCCACATCAGTATTTTCTATTACTTCTGCTTGATCTACTTGAGCAATATTTTTGCGATTTAGGATTTCCATAAATTGTTCACCAGTGATTGTTTCTTCTTTTAGTAAGAAGTCTGCAATCTCGTGAAGCTTATCCATATTTTCTTTTAGGATTTCTATGGCTCTCATGTGGGCTGCGGAAATAATTTTTTGAACTTTTTCGTCAATTTTATTTCCAGTACCACTTGAGACTATTAGTCCTCTCTCGCCTCCTAGGTATCTGCCCTGGATTTGTTCTAATTGCATAAAGTCGAAGTCTTCGTCCATACCATAGATAGTTACCATTGATCTTGCCATAGCTGTGGCACGTTCTATATCGTTGCTTGCACCGGTAGTCTTGGTGTTAAATATAAGCTCTTCTGCAGAACGTCCACCTGCCAAGGTACAAATCTCATCAAAGATTTCTTCTTTGGTCATGATGTATTTTTCATCTTTGTCTACTGTCATAGTGTAGCCCAAAGCTCCACCTGTTCTTGGAACAATTGTTATTTTTGTAACAGGTGTCTTGTGAGTTTGAATTGCTGCTACTAGGGCGTGTCCTACTTCATGGTAGGCAATGATTTTCTTTTGATCATCAGAAATAACTGCATTTTTCTTTTGTTGGCCAGCTATTACTACTTCTATAGATTCTTCCAAGTCTTCTTGGCTTAGCTTTTTGCGGCCTTCACGAACTGCACGTAGGGCACCTTCGTTTACTATATTGGCAAGATCGGCACCACTTGTACCAGCTGTTCTTGCTGCTATCTCTTCATAGTCTATATCGTCTTCACGTTTTACAACTTTTGCGTGTACTTTTAATATGTCCTCACGGCCTTTTTTGTCAGGAAGTTCTACTTGAACTTGTCTGTCAAAACGTCCTGGGCGAGTTAGGGCTGGGTCTAAGATTTCTGGTCTGTTTGTTGCTGCTAGAAGAACTACTCCCTCTGTGGCATCGAATCCATCCATTTCGTTTAGCAATTGGTTTAGAGTTTGCTCACGTTCGTCATTGCCAGAATAACCAGATACATCACGTTTTTTACCTATAGCGTCAATCTCGTCTATAAATACTATACATGGTGCCTTTTCCTTGGCTTGTTTGAATAGGTCACGAACCTTGCTTGCACCAAGTCCTACAAACATCTCAACGAATTCTGATCCAGAGATGATGAAAAATGGTACATTAGCTTCACCAGCTACAGCTTTTGCTAATAAAGTTTTACCTGTTCCTGGAGGTCCTACTAGTAGCACTCCCTTTGGAACCTTGGCACCAATCTCTTTGTACTTACCTGGGTTGTGAAGAAAATCTACTATTTCAAATAGAGAATCCTTAGCTTCTTCTTGGCCTGCTACATCCTTAAAAGTCTTACCGGTTTTATTTTCTACATATACCTTGGCATTTGACTTACCAAAGTTCATAAAGTCGGCGCCGCCTCGGCCACCCATTGTCTTTGTAAGTGACCTTGATGCAAACCAGAATATCCCCCAGATTAAAAATAATGGCAATATTGAGGTTATAAATAGTGTTAGCCATGGGTTCATGGATGTTTCTATTTTTTTGCCAAAGGTCAATTTATCGTTTCTTTTTTTGGCGTCAAGTAGTCTATCTGTTAGGTCTGTATCTGCCCATAGACCAGTTTCGTAAGTCTTTTCTTCACCATCAACCTTAGCTTTGAAGGTATACTTGGTGTCGTCCTTATATACTTCTGTTACTTGGTCTTTTTCAATCATTGACACAAATTGGCTGTAAGATACTTCTTTGGCTCCATCTTTTGCGGCAATTGGGTTTAGGGCATAGCGTATTATAACAAATAATACTACCGCTACAATCCAATAATATAAAAAGGGTTTATTGGATTTATTTTTCTTATCGTTCATCTATAATCCGCTCCTTGAGATATAGTTATCAAGTAGTTCATCCAGAGCATCTAGTTCATCAACAATAGTTTGCAAGTTTACATTTATATTATCTTTTGGTATGTCTGATCTGATTTGATCAAAGTATACACCAACTTTTTCTGCTGCTGACTTTCCATTGTCAGTTAAAATAACATTTACAACTCTCTCATCGTCGACAGATCTTATTCTTTCAACGAACCCTTGTTTTTCTAATTTTTTGCATATATTTGATATATTTCCACCAGTCACTCCAATGGCCTTGCCCAAGTTTCCTATAGATACTTCTTTTCCTGCTGAATATAGGGTTATGAGCATCTTTAGTTGTAGGGTTGTTATTCCTAGCTCTGTTGCAGTGTCTTGTAATAATATATCTATTTTGTGAGATATTTCTCTTATCATCGAGAATATAGAATTGTTAAATTCAAAAAAATCAATATGTTCTGTAGCCATACTTCCTCCTAGATAAAAATATTCATCTAGCTATATTTTACATAATTTTTCATTATTTTCAAATATAAAATATTATTTATAAAACGACTTCTTTTTAAAAAAGTTTTTTATGCTTACCAAGTAGATTTATCGAAGCTATCCTTGTTGAGAAGGCTAATGTATTTAGCTGCATCAAGGGCTGCAACTTGACCTTGGCCAACTGACTTATTTATTTGATAAGGTCTACCAGCAACATCTCCTGCTGCATATAGGCCACGGATATTGGTTCTGCAATTGTCATGGACTATTATATGTTCATCATCTGTTTCTATAGATGGAACTAGACGGGATGGCTTTGATGAATCTCTTATTATAAAAAATCCATCAGCAGATATCTCTTTTCCTGACTTAAATTTCAAAACACTTGCCCTATCTTCTCCAATAAATTCTACTGGAACTTCTCCACTTATGACTTCTATAGAATCATTTAGCTTGATATCATCTTTGTACATATTTACAAAAATAAGCTCATCTACAATCTCTGATGTAAAGTTTGCTTCCTCGAGGCTTTCTTCATTGTAGCCAATGACTAGAACTTTCTTCCCCTTATAAAGGGCAGCATCACAGGTCGCACAATAGGAAACTCCCTTGGCAAAAAACTTATCTTCGTTGATCAAATCTTTCTTAAGTTCTATACCAGTTGCAACTATGACTGATGTGGCCTCTACCATGTCATTATTTTTTAGCATAAGGCCAAAATAATCGCCCATGGCATATACTTGTTGGACTTTTTGATCTGATTTTTCGTAATCATAGGGATCTAGAGATTTTTTGAAGGCATCATTTAATTCTTTGCCAGATACATCTCCAAAGCCCAGATAGTTTTTGATTGATTCGCTGTTTTCTAGGCTAGGCGAATCTGTGCCAAATATTATTACGGATTTATTTCTTATTTTTGCATTCAATAAGGCGCTCAGTCCTGCTGGACCAGCGCCTATAATTGCTAAGTCATATCTCATTATAAGTATTTTCCCATTGCCTTTTCTAGGACATCTTTGGCTTGGAAACCTACTAGAGTTTCTTTTAGGACTCCATCTTTGAAAATCATTAGTGATGGTACTGCATTTACATTGTATTTTGATGCTATATCGGATGAATTATCTACATCTATACCATAGATATCATATGATACTTCTTCAGAAAGTTCTTGAAGAATTGGTGCTTGCATCTTGCATGGTCCACACCATGTTGCATTAAAATCAACTAAAGCAAGTCCAGATCCATTTTCTACTAAATTTACAAATTCCATTGAGTCTAATTCACGCATTTTTTTCTCCTTATGTTTATCTATGAGTTTGGGGCAATCAACCATAGTTGCTTGTTTGATCTTTTTTAGTAAGCTATCTACTATGCTAGCTAAATTTTCCATCAAATAGTAAATAGGCCATTATAGGCATATTTAGATGAAAAAACTATTAGCCTAGTAGGGATATTTTAGTCTAGCTTCCTTGTTCTATTAGTCCCCTGACTTCCATTACTGGTAGTGAATATATTATACCCTTATTTTCATCTTCTAAATTCATTTCTTCATATATGGCGTTTTTTATTGGGCCCATTAGTTCTTTTTTAACTAACATTATTACAATATCTTTTTCTGGTTCTATGTTCATATTTAGAAGTATAGACTTTTGCTGTCTGCCAGCTCCTCGTCCGTGGACTAAGGTTGCTCCCTTTGCTCCATTATCTTGGGCGATTTTTACTGCTTTTTGTCCTTCTTGCCTATCTACTATTACATACATGGCTACATATTCTATATTCAATTCATCTTCTCCTTTGTAATCAAGTGGCGATGTGAATGCTATGGCTGTGTTTGTTTGCTTTAATTTTTCCTTTATATCATCCAAGATTTTCTTACTTTTTTCTTCATCCATGATGGCCATAACGATTTCTTTTCTTATTCTATCTGTATGGAGGGCGTTTAATATAGCACTGGTGGCTGATCCATAACCATAGAAACAAGCAATTCCCATGGCTCCATCATCCTTTAATATTTTCATAAATTCACTGCCTTTTCCACGTGGCATTATTACTCTTAAAAGCTGCATTAATGTCCTCCTTTGTATAGGTATCCCATTATCATAATTGTAAGTACTGGCATCATTGCTACAAATGATATAACCCCAAATCCATCTGCAACATTTCCAGCAACTCCCTGGCAAAAGGCTAAGATAAAGGTTGCTGTCATTGGTCCAGATGCTACTCCACCTGAGTCAAAGGCAATTCCAGCAAATATCTGTGGGACTTTCCTTGATATGATCAAACTTAGTAAGAATCCTGGTACTATGACCATCCATAGGGCAAAGCCATCAGATTTTATCCTAATTATAGCAAGCATTACCGCAAAGGCAACACCAAGGGATAGGGCACGTAAAATATTCTTTCTAGGTATGGAACCTGCTGTAACATCTTCTACTTGCTCGGCCAATACTGCCACTGCCGGCTCTGCAAGGACTACTACTAGGCCCATGACAAAAGCTACTATTGGCAAGAATTTAGAATCACTTAGTCCCTGGCCAAGTTCTCTAGCCAAGTCCATGAAGCCTCCTTCTACCGAGGTCAAAAATATTATTAGACCAATGTAGGTGTATAAAAGTCCCAATATTATTTCTACTAGCTCATCTTTTGATAGTTTAAAATAAAATGCATTCACGGAAAAAAACACTATAGCAATCGGAAGTATTGCAAAAGTAGAGTTTTTAAGTCCCGATACTAGGGCGGATGCATGGGCGATATCAGCTATCTCCATTGGCTTATCTCCTATAGACAAACTCATCACAAGTCCTGCAAGAATTGGTCCCGCTGAAGCTATACCAACTAAGCCAAAGGAGTTATCTTCGTTTAGATTTCCCTTTAGGTTGGCAACTCCTAGGCCCAGAGCAATTATAAATGGAGTTGTCATAGCGCCAGTAGTTGCCCCAGAAGCATCGTAGGCTATAGCATGACCAGTATCGCTTGTGAAAATCATTAGGATAAACACTATCGTGTATACTATCCACATTAGCAATGAAATAGAGATTTCCTTAAAAATCCTGTATAAGCCTATGGAAATCATAAGCCCTACACCTAGAGATATGATTATTACTATAAGAAATGGTGATATTCCTATTGCTTGGCTTACTTGATTGGCAAGTATTAATAGATCTGGCTCAGCAATAGAAATTATAAAACCAATAAAGATTCCAAATATTATAACTTTTATAATTTTATCAAATCTTCCCAAAAAATCACCCATAATAGTACCTATCTTTGAAACAGATAGATCCACCCCAGATAGGAATATAGATAGGCCTATAATTACTCCAAGCGCTCCAAGGGTAAATTTAATAAGAAGATATGTCGAAAGGCCAACAAAAATATTTAATATGTATACCAAAATTACTATAGGCAAAACTGCCTTGGTATTTTCCTTTATGTTTTCAAAAAATATATATTGCTCCTTTTGTTTTTAAAAAAAGAGGCAATCAAATTGATTGTCTCCTTAATAGTATCGTCTATCCAAAGTTTAATAAATTTATTTATTTACTGCTTGGCTTGCTGTGATTATTGCAATTTCGTAAACGTCTTGAGCGGAACATCCACGAGATAGGTCGTTTACTGGTGCATTTAATCCTTGAAGTATTGGGCCTAGAGCTTTGTAACCACCAAGTCTTTGGGCAATCTTGTAACCAATATTACCTGCTTGTAGGTCTGGGAATACAAATACATTTGCTGTACCAGCTACATCTGATTTTGGTGCTTTATTTTTTGCAGTAGTTGGATCTATTGCAGCATCAAATTGTAATTCTCCATCAAGTGGTAAATCTGGTGCAAGTTCCTTAGCTTTTTTAGTAGCTTTTACTACCTTATCTACTAGGTCATGTTTTGCAGATCCCTTTGTAGAGAATGATAGTAGAGCAACTCTTGGATCCATGCCAAATCCTCTAGCAGTTTCTGCAGATTCTACTGCAACTTCTGCCATTTCTTGAGATTCAAGGGTAATATTTACTGCTGTATCTGCAAATATTAATTGTTCTCCATTTGGTCCTATCATAACCATGATTCCAGATACTCTTGATACTCCTGGTTTAGTCTTGATAAGTTGTAGGGCTGGTCTGATTGTATCACCTGTTGTACCTATAGCACCTGATACCATACCATCTGCAAGACCTGCTTTTACCAACATAACCCCATAGTAGTTGTTATCTTTTTTGAGCATATACTCAGCATCCATTGTTGTAGCTTTACCTTTTCTAGCTTCAACAAATTTTTCTACTAGGAAATTAAAGTTTTCGTCATATTGTGGATCTATAATCTCAAGATCTGCTAGATGAAGACCGTTTTCATCGGCAACTTTTTGTATTTGGCCCTTATCTCCTAATACAATTGGGTGGATAAGTCCATCTTCCTTGTGTTTGATAGCTGCTTCCAGGATTCTTTTATCTGTACCTTCTGGAAAAACGATTTTTAGATTCTTACCATCAATAGCCTTTGTAGCCATTTCTAATATTGATGAATTTGACATAATTCCTCCTATTTATAAAGTCTTATTATATTTTATACCCAATTGCTAGTAATTAACAAGCCTTGATTTATAAATAAAAGATAAAACAAATAATAGTTAATCTTTTCACATTCCTTTTGCTCTTTTTAAAGCCTCATCTTCTTGCTTTGATAAATCAACCTTGGTTTGTCCGTTGGTAATTTCTTTTAAATATATATTAGATCCATCATTGCCATAAAGATTGGTAAGAATTATTCCGTTATGGAAATTGTCTAATAAGCATAAGGAAAAAGATAGTTCAGAAGTCTGACCCTCAAAGGCATTGTAATGGACAACGGCCATATTGGATATAGCTCCCATAGTTGTATCTTTGGCTTCAATAGATCTTTGGTCAACAGATCTCAATTGTTTATTGGATGACTCTATCTGATCATTTAAGGTCAATAGTAATTCTTCCAAATTTACATCTTCACTTGAACCTCTAAGTAGGTGGTCGTATCTTTGTTTTTGTCGTCTAAGTTTATTGTTCATAGACTGAATCATAGCAAATTCTACAACTACTAGAACCGCTAAGATTCCTAAAATAACATATACTAGTGTCATTTATTCCTTCTTTCAATTATTAACTTATTCTTTTGATAAAGATTTTCGATTTTTTCTTTAATAACTTCCTCTTCTTTAAATTGACCTAGATTTATCTTAATGGTTGGAAGACCAGCTAAGCTAGCCGTTCTTAACAAGTCATTTGCAATCTGTCCATCAGTAAGGGTAGATTTCTTGCCATATGTCAAATAAAATGCTAAGACTTCCAAAGCCTGTCGATTAATATCTATCATATCTAATAAAGGCCTAGATGCATCTACATAATTTTGATCGTTTATAGATCCATCTTTGTATGCTTTCATAAGCGAATCAAAATTATCTACATCATCTTGCATTAAGATAGAAAGTTTATCAGAAGATTTTAAAATTGTTTCATGTGAAACATCAGCTAATTCTTTATACTCTCTCCAATCATTTTTATCCATCATAAGCATTAGATTTATGGCGAGATTTGAAATTAATATTAAGATTGCTCCTCCGCCAGGATTAGCTTCTTTGGCTCTTGTTTGCTTGATGAGAGTCGGAATATCCATGTCAATTAGCTTTTGTAAGTTTGTCATAGATCTTTTCTACATCCTCTATAGAATAACAATCGATAGTAACCTTGTAAGCCTTGCCAGATTTCTTGACATTGACCTTTGAACCAAGTTTTTCCATAAACTTTTCTTTCAAATCTTCAAACAATATATCATCAATGTTTGGGCCTAATTCCTTCTTTTCAGTTTTTGTCGAAACCTTTCTTTCAACTTTTCTTATATTGGTGCTACCATTGATAAAATCATTCAATGTTAAGCTTCTTTGATTAGGGTCTTCTATTGATAGAAGAGTTCTAGCTTGGCTTGGAGATATTTTTCCATCATTTAAGGCTCTTTTTTCTATATCGTATAAGTTTAATAGCCTTAAAGTATTTGCTATATAAGATCTAGATTTACCTACGGTTTTTGCTATCTGCTCTTGGGTCATCTTATGGTCCTTGGATAGTTTTTGGTATGCTTGTGCTTCCTCAAGTGCCTTAAGATCTTCCCTTTGAATGTTTTCGACTAATGACAATACATCAACATCTTTTTGATCAAATTCTTTAACAATAGCATCTATCTCTTCTAAACCAGCAAGTTTGCTAGCCCTGTACCTACGTTCACCGGCAAGGATTTCGTAGTGGTCATCTTTTTTAGTTACTACAATAGGGTTAAGTAGGCCGTATTCTTTTATAGAAGAAGCTAAATCATTAAGACTTTCATCATCAAATGACTTTCTTGGTTGGTTTTCACGAGCTTTGATTTTATTAAGTGGTATTCTAGTAATTTCGTTTGATGATATTTCTTTTGATGATTGTTTATTTTCATCTGGTTTTTTGTTGTAATTAAATACTGGTTTTAATTCCTTGTTGTTTTCTGGAATCAGTGAATTAAGACCTCTACCTAAGGCTCTTCTATTACTCATTTACACTCTCACTTTCATTTATTTCATTAGCTAGGATTTGGTAGGCATAAGCACCAGGTGATTTTATGTCATATTCAATAGTTGATAGACCGTGGCTTGGTGCCTCAGCAAGTCTTGGGTTTCTAGGTATCATTACCTTAAATACCTTATCTTTAAAATATGATTTAACTTCTTCAACAACTTCATAGGATAGATATGTTCTCTTATCAAACATAGTTAGTAGGACACCTTCTATTTCTAAGTCTGTATTAAGTTGTTTTTTTACAAGATTAAAGGTATTCATCAATTCAGATATTCCCTCGAGGGCATAATATTCTGCCTGAACAGGAATTACAATTGAATTACTAGCAACTAGGGCATTGATTGAAAGAAGACCTAGGGATGGAGGACAATCGATTAGTACATAATCATAACCTTCTACATCTTTTAGCAATCCCTTTAATTGTTGGGTTCGCTCTATTGGATCAAGGGCTACCAATTCTACTTCTAGACCAGAAAGAGCTGCTTCAGATGGGATAATATCTACACCTGATTTTGTCTGACTTATGTATTCATTAATGTCAATGGATTCCGGTTCTTCTATCTCTTCTAAATTATCAGATTTTTCCTCATTAGAATCACCTTCTTCTACTTCATAGGTTTCTTTGTTTACTTCTTCTATATTTACTTGGTCATTTTCTTCTTCAGTTCCATCATCAGAAAGAACATCAACTTCTTCTAAAGTTTCATTATCCTCTACCATTTCAACTTCTTCATTAGCATAAAATAAGTCATACAAAGAAGTATCTATATTGTACTTATCTAGACCCAATCCGGAAGTTGTATTAGCTTGAGGATCTATATCTACTACCAAGACTTTTTTAGATAAGTTTGCAAGGGCTACTGCTAGGTTTACAACAGTGGTTGTCTTTCCAACTCCCCCCTTCTGATTAAATACTGATATTACTTTCATATACACCTCTCATAATTAAAATCGCCATATCTATTGCATGATTCTTTGTTCTTAGTCTTACTCTGTTTCTATCACCATTAAGTTGCAAATGTTTTATGTATTTCTTTCCTTTATATAAGACCCCTAAAAATACCTCTCCTGTGTGGGCATAGCCTGTAGTTGCAATGCTAAGTTCACTTTGACTTATTTGGTACAGGCCATCTAACATTTGAACTAAAACTTCTTCACTCACTACATCATACTTCTTAATTGTTTCACATGAAACATTTAATAGTTTTTCTTTTGCTTGGTTGGAATATACTATATAAGATTCTTTTAGCACGTCGCTTGCACCAGGGATATCGATAATTGATGACGCAATGAGACCACCGGTAATTGATTCAGCTGTTGATATGCATTCTTCTCTTTCTTTTAGCAAATTAATTAGCACTTCTTCTTTTTTTATATCTTCACAGGTAATCAAATAGGGAGAAAGATTTGCTTCTACTATTGCTATTCCCTTATTAATCTGCCTATCAACTTCAGATTCACTCTTATCTTTGGCAGTAATTCTTAACACTGGTCCCTCGCTTGTTATGTATGGGCTAATAGTAGGTTTTTCTCTATCAAGATCTATTTTTCGAGCCATTTCCCATTCACCCAATAGTGCAATTTGAGCAAATACTGACTTCATATATGCATCATGGGGTAGGTATTTCACTACTTCATTTGTAAACATGAGCTCCATCTCATTTGGTGGACCTGGCATAATTATATATTTTGTACCTGTCTTTGAAGTAAAAATTCCTCCGGGAGCTGTGCCAGCAGGATTTTTCAAAACTATTGCTTCTTTTGGAAACATAGCTTGCTTGATATTCTCATATGCCTTTTTCTTACTTCCATTAAAATAATCTACCAAGGCATCATATGATTCTTTATGAAGGTCAGACTCTAATCCCAAGGCTTTGATTACAGCTTCCTTGGTCAAATCATCTGGCGTTGGTCCTAGTCCGCCACTACTTATAACAAAATCTACTTTGCCATCGCAAGCTTTAAAAGCTTCTACAAGTCTGTCAAAATTATCACCAATGGTTTCCATCTTGTATAAGTTTATTCCTAATTCTCTTAATTTTTCTGCTATGAATTTTGAATTTGTATCTACTATATTTCCTAGTAATATTTCTGTTCCTATTGAAAAAATTTGTGCATCCATAATTACTCCATTTCTAATATAGTATACCACAAAGATATGATATGAAAAAATATAATAGGGTATAAACTTATCAAAGGAGAAATATATGAATATAGCAGAATTATTGAATATAAAATATCCTATCATACAAGGTGGGATGGCGCGCATATCGCGTGGCAAATTGGCGGCAGCAGTTTCAAATGCAGGTGGTCTAGGCCTAGTAGGAACAGGCGGACTTTTTACCGATGAATTTATAAAAGAATATGAAATTGCCAAAGAATTGATAGATGATGACAAGTACTTTGGTGTTAACCTAGTATTGATAGAGCCAGACAGAGAAGAGAAATTAGAATTTATCAAAAATTCTGATGTAAAATTTGTGACTATTTCTGGTGGAAATCCTGCCAAATATGTTCCTATATTAAAAGAAGCGGGTAAAACAGTATACTGTTTGATTGGTAATTCAAAAATGGCCAAAAAATGTGAAGACCTTGGGGCAGATGGTGTAATACTAGAAGGTCTTGAAGCAGGAGGTCACTTATCTAAAGCAACATCTATGGCTTCCCTTATACCAACTATCAAGGCTACCAAACTTCCAGTAGTAGCTGCAGGAGGGTACGCTGATGGCGCTCAAGTACTTGCAGCCCAAGTTATGGGAGCAGCTGGAGTACAAATGGGAACAAGATTTTTAGTAGCTGATGAGTGTGAAGTTCACGATGGTTATAAGGAAGCTATAATAGAAGCCAAAGAATACGAAACAGATATCACAGGAACATTGGCAGGAGATCCAGTAAGACAAATCGCCAATGATATGACCAAACAAAGTTTGGAATACGAAAAACGTGGGGCAAATGAAGAAGAGTTTATCAAACTTTATACAGGTACTTTAAAACGTGCAGTTTTTGAGGGCGATAGAAAAACAGGCTCTATGATGGCTGGTACTTCTATTGGTCTTGTAGATGAAAAACAAAGTGTTGCAGAAATATTTGAAGAACTAAAAGAAGAATACAATAAAGCTTTAGAAGATATAGAAAAAGCAAAGAAGTTTTTCTAAGATAAAAAATCAGCCCTTAGGCTGATTTTTCTCTGCAAATTTTTACCAAAAAGTAAAGTCCAAATATTATAGAAATGATAGTGATGGCAGATATGACTGTAAGTGCTTTTGGAAAAAAGGCTGGCAAAACAGCCACTGCATTATTACTCATATGAACTATAATATTATCCTTTATATTTGCCCTATGATAATAAATTAGTGATAGAACAATTGCTAGGAAAAATGTATTAATACCTTGCAATAGGTTCATATGAAAGAGGCCAAAAAGCAAACCATTTAAAATAAGTGATGCTGGTAAAGAAAACATCTTCTTACACTCAGCAAATACATATCCTCTGAAAAGATACTCTTCTACTATAGGTGCTACGATAACTAATACTAGTATTTGAATTACTGTTTCAAAAGTATTGGTTGTGCCAAAAGCTGTGTTTAGCATGTCATATGAATTTTTTACCAAGGCATTATCTTCACCAAGGGCCATTACTACCTGGCTTAAAAGTATATTTCCAAAACCAGCTGTTCCAAGACCAATAATTATCATCTTCCAAGAGTCTTTTAAAATACCCCTGTCGTTTATATATAGATTTTTTTTCTTAATAATCAAATAAGTGCAAACTCCAAATACAAGTTGTGAGAGTAGTACGACGATAATCCCTGCACCGGAAGTATTAGGATTAAATCCTGCTAAACCTAGAAAAACTCCAACAAGTGCCGTTAAAATAATAAGCAAGACTAGGCTTCCAATAATTTTTAAAAATTCCTTTGTTTTACTCATAATATTCCTTTCATCTTTTTTACATATATACCCAAATGTTTCATGTGAAATCAGAACTACCAGCTTAGCTGGTAGTTTCCACAGCGCCTAGAAGGCGCGAATACCGGCACGCCCCTATTGGGGCTCCGAGTATTATCTCCACATGCACCACTTTCTCAGCTTCTGCTTAAGCAGTTTATTTATTGCTTCTTTTTACTGACTCTCCCGTAAACGGGTCATAGTATTCCTTGATACTTATTTGATCCGCATAATAGTCTTCTTTTAGTTGATTTTGTATATATTCTTTTATCATTTTCTCATTTCGCCCTACTGTATCTACGTAATAACCTCTACACCAGAAATGTCTGTTTCCATATTTATATTTTAAGTTTGCGTGTCGATCAAATATTATTAGTGAACTTTTTCCTTTTAGATATCCCATTATTTCTGAGATACTATATTTTGGTGGTACTTCTATAAGCATATGGACATGATCTGGGCACAGCTCCGCTTCTATTATGTTTATTCCTTTTCTTTGACATAGTTCTCGTAGTATTTGACCTATGTCTTTTTTTAGTTTCCCATATATTTCTTGTCTTCTAAATTTCGGGGCAAATACTATATGATATTTACATCTCCATTTTGTATGTGATAAACTATTGTTGTCCAATTTATTCTCCTTGTTTTTATTGTGCATGTGGTTATCACAATTATATTACAAGTGAGAATTTTTTGGTCTTGAAGCTAAAGCTTAATCCCTCCACCTGCATAGCAGGTGGTTTTTTGTTTCGCTCACATTCGTTCGCTCAACTCACTTAAGTGAACGCAACAAAAAATCCTTTGAATTTTACAAAGGATTCTTTTTAGGGAGATTCTTTCCCCTTGGATATTGTTTTTTTGTTGGATGAACTTTTTCGACGATTATATTTACTCTCTCGTTGCCATCTAGGTCAAATCGGTCAATCTTTTTAACCTTGCCGCCCAAGACCTTTATAGCGTTTTTAGCTTGTTCTAATTCCTCATCAGCCTTAGGACCTTTTAATGCTATAAATATACCGCCTGTTTTTAAAAAAGGTAGGCAGTATTCTGTTAAGGTGGACATATTTGCTACAGCACGACTTACAACTACATCGTAAGTTTCACGTTTTTCCTTAGCAAAATCTTCTGCCCTTGTATGAATAGCAATGGCCTTATCAAGACCAAGCTTTTCAATTACTTCATTCATGAAGTTAACTTTTTTGTTAACGCTATCTATAAGAGTTAGGTCTATGTCTTTTTCTATACGTAATGGTATGCCTGGAAATCCTGCACCAGCTCCTATGTCTAATACTTTAGAACCTTCCTTTATATAAGGTAATACAGAAAGTGAATCTTGGTAGTGTTTAATCTCAATTTCTTTTGGATCTGTAATACTTGTTAAATTGGTATGAGAATTTACTTCCAATAAATAGTCAGTATAAATTTTATACATTTTTTCCTTATCCACTAACTTCTCCTGTCTTTAATCTAATGAGCAGTACATTTATATCTGCAGGGCTAACTCCAGAAATCCTACTAGCTTGTCCAACTGAATCTGGTTTGATATCATTTAACTTTATAGCCGCTTCTTTTTTAAGTCCTGCAATCTTTTCATAGTCGATATCTTCTGGCAATTTCTTTGCTTCAAGTTTTTTAAATTTCTCTATATCAGCCATTTGTTTGGCAATATAACCCTCGTATTTGATTTCAGTTTGAACTTGAATTTGTTGGAATTTTGGAAGCTCAGGTCTATCTGGGTCAAATACTGCGAGAGTTTTATAATCAAGTTCTGGTCTTTTTATTAAATCGTATAAAGAAACTCCAGTTACAAGTGGGTTTGATCCTAGTTCTTCTAACTTTTGATTGGTTTCTTTGGTTGGCGTCATCATTATTTTTTTAAGTCTTGCTTTTTCATTCTCAATGGCTTGGTATTTGCTAAGCATTTTTTGATAGCGTTCTTCGTCTACCAAACCAATCTTGTAGCCTTTTTCAGTCAACCTATGATCAGCATTGTCTTGGCGCAAGGTTAAACGATATTCGCACCTACTTGTCATCATACGATAAGGTTCATTAGTTCCCTCAGTCACTAAGTCATCTATAAGAACACCAATATAGGCATCTGAACGGTCAAGGATAAATGGATCATGGCCCTTGATTTTAAGTGCTGCATTTATTCCTGCCATAAGACCTTGGCTGGCAGCTTCTTCATAGCCACTAGATCCATTGATTTGGCCAGCAAAATATAAGCCAGAATAAGCCTTTGATTCCAAAGTAAGGTTAAGCTCGCGTGTATCAATCATATCGTACTCGATGGCATAGGCTGGTCTCATTATCTTGGCGTTTTCTAGACCAATGATAGTTTTGTAAAATTCCATCTGAACTTCTTGAGGCATAGATGAAGATGCACCTTGAACGTAGATTTCATCAGTTGACAAAGACTCTGGTTCTAAGAAAATCTGGTGGGTATCCCTATCTGCAAATCTAATCATCTTATCTTCAAGGGATGGGCAATAACGAGGTCCAATTCCTTTTACCTTGCCACCATAAATAGGGGAGCGGTCGATGTTATCCATGATGATTTTCTTCGTCTCTGGCGTTGTGTAGGTTAGATAACAATTTTCTTGTTTTGCTCCAGAAAAATCTAAATCTTCGTTAGCAAAAGAAAATGGAACAATCTCACCATCACCTGCTTGAACTTCTGTTTTCGAAAAGTCTATAGTCTTGCGGTCAACCCTAGCTGGGGTTCCTGTCTTAAAACGTCTTAGAAAAAATCCCATTTCTTCTAAGCAATCAGATAGATGTGTTGCTGCAGAAAGACCATGAGGGCCAGAAACTTTTTCAAATTCTCCTATTAGAATCTTTCCATTGAGGTAAGTTCCTGTACAAACTATGACAGCCTTGCATGGAAAGATTGCCCCTTGAATTGTTTCACATGAAACAATTTTGCCATCTTCATAATTTATCTTATCAACTTCTTGCTCGAAGATGTCAATGTTTTCTTGATCTTCTAGGACCTTTTTCATTACTTCGTGATATTTTCTCTTGTCAGCTTGAACTCTAAGTGAGTGAACAGCTGGACCCTTACTGGTGTTTAGCATCCTAGATTGTATGAAGGTCTCATCAATAATCTTAGCCATTTGTCCACCCAAAGCATCAACTTCACGTACCAAGTGACCCTTGCCTGTTCCACCAATGTTTGGATTGCATGGCATATCTGCTATTGACTCTAGACTTGTTGTAAGGATTAGGGTAGACATACCCAAGCGAGCAGAGGCTAGAGCTGCTTCACAACCTGCATGGCCTGCACCAATTACAACTACATCATAGGATTTTTGTACATATTTATTTTCCAACACAAAACTCCTTAAATACTTTATCCATTATCTCATCTGAAACTGATTGACCTATTATTAGACCCAGGTCGTCATATGATCCTCTTAGGTCAACTTCTACTGCATCAAGAGGTATGCCTATCCTTATATCTTTAAGTGAAGAGGCTAATTTTTCTCTTGCAGAATTTAAAAGTCTTTCATGTCGAGTGTTTGTAATCAAAACTGACTCGCGATTGATTTCACTAGTATCAAATATATCTGTTATAGTTTCTTCCAGCTTATCTATGCCTATATTTTCTGTCATGGAAGCTTCTATTATAGGAAGGTCCAGAGCAAATTTTGACTTATCAAATTTAGTATCCAAATCTTGTTTGTTTAAGATTATGATAGTGTTTTTATCCTTGATAAGGTCTAGGATTTTTTCATCTTCATGGTCAAATTCTCTTGATGCATCAAAAATAGCTATTATAAGATCACTAGCTTGGGAAAGCTCTATTGACTTATCTACGCCAATTTTTTCTACAATATCTTCTGTATCACGGATACCAGCTGTATCGTTTATCTTCAGGGTAAAAGATCCAAGGTTGATATATTCACTGATCAAGTCACGAGTAGTACCAGGGATATCTGTAACAATGGCGCGATTTTCTTTTAAGAGGGCATTTAATAGGGAAGACTTGCCCACATTTGGCTTGCCAATAATAGTTGTATTTATACCATCCTTTATAATTTTTCCCTTATTGGAAGTGTTTAATAATTTATCAATTAGAGCTTTGGCCTGGTCCATATAAGCTATTATCTCATCTGGTTCTAGGTCTTCACCATCTTCTGTGAAGTTTATGGAGTATTCCAGACGTGATAGGGCTTCAAGTAGGACTTGTCTTATTTTCTCAATCTCGTCTTTTAGTGACCCACGAAGTTGGTTGATTCCTTGGGCTTGGCTCATGTCGTTGGTTGAATTTATAATATCCAAAACTGCCTCAGCTTGGGATAGGTCTATCCTACCATTTAAAAAGGCACGTTTAGTAAATTCACCAGGCTCGGCCAAAACTGCTCCAGAATCCAAAACCAGGTTTAATATCTTTTTGACAGAAATAAAGGAACCATGGCAATTGATTTCTACGATATCTTCGCGTGTGTAGGTGGCAGGCCCTGCCATAAAGGAAACCATAACCTCATCTATTACTTCATCGCCGTCCACAATATTTCCATATCTCATCCTGCGGTTGTCCTTTTTTCTATCTATTGGACCACCAGCAAGGGGAGAGAAAATTTTATCAATTATTTCTTTGCTCTTATCTCCACTCATCCTAACAATGGATATACCACCGGTACCAGTTGGAGTGGAAATTGCTGCTATAGTAGCTTCACTCATATATTCTCCTTTTCGTATATCCACGTCTTTGACCCGTGGTTTGTAACATAAAGATTATAAGCGAAAATATTAAAATGTCAATGTTTGTAAGGCTTTTTATAAATTTATGGCGATTTGCTTTAGTGTTTTACAGGCAAAAAAAGAGGACCCCTCTGGGTCCAGCATTATTCTTCTTCATCTTCTAGGTAAGAAACAACTACATAACGTTTTGGTTCTATGCCTTCTGAGTGGCTAGTTACATTTTCATGTTTGCTAATTTCTTCGTGGGCTAGTCTTCTTTCGTAGGAGTTCATGTATTTTAAGTTCCAAGATTTCTTGCTTCTTTGAACTTTTCTTGCAGTGTCTGCTGCAAGTTCTACAATTTTTTCATCTCTACGTTTTTTGTAATTATTGATATCTACATTTACTCTGAGGTTGTTTGCCCTTGAATCAATAGATTTTCTAATCAAAAGCTCTATGGCATCTAGAGTTTGGCCGCCTCTACCTATGGCAATGCCTGTGTCATTTTCATCAACCTTGGCATCAAGTTTGATGATTGATCCTTCTAAGTTGCCATAAACTGTAGCATTTTCGAAGTGCATTTGCTCTAAGATTTCTTCTAAAAATTCCTTGGCCTTGTAGTACTTGTCAATGTCAGATTGTTGTTTTTCCTTGGCAATATTCACCTTAGAAGAATCTGCACCTGCAGTAAATACTCTTGCTATTGACTCATCTTTGCTTTCTTCTTTTGATTCTTCTATTGAATCTTCTGCTAAATCTTCACTAGATTCGTCTTGTGGTTTTTCTTCTTCAAAAACTGGCTCTGGACGTCTTTCTATCTTGTAGCCATCATTAGTTATAGAGTCAATGTTGTGGTCCAAAACTTGGGATAAGTCTGGATTTTCCTTTTTTTCTTTTGATGAATTCTCTTGGTAAGAATTGATTTTTTGAAGTCTAGAGTATTCTCCTAAGTCTTCTTCCTCGCCCCTGATGCTTTTTATAGAATCTTCAAAGGCAGCAGAATCATATTGGTAGTCTTCCTTTTGGCTAGGGATTTCTGGCTGATCATCACTTTTGTAATTTGCAGAAGCTTCGTTTTTGTAATACTCTGATCTTTTAGAAATATTGTATGAATTTCCTTTAGAGCTATCTCTTTTGATTTCTTCTTCAAAATCAAATAAGCTTTCTTCTACACTCTCATCATATATTACTTTTACAACAGCATCCTTGCTGCCAAGGCCCAAAAATCCAGCAGATCCTTCTTCTATGACTTCTATTTCAACTTCTGATCTGTCTTTACCAATTTCATTTAAGGCTAATCTGATAGCTTCTTCTTTATTTTTTGCTTGTTTTATTATTGACTTTTTCATCTTTTACCTCATTTAATTGTTTTGGTTTTTTAACTGTGTAATGCATTATTACCATAATAATAAGTCTGATAAGAGAACTCATTGTATAGTAAAGTGGAAGACCAGCTGGTAGTCTGATAAAGGTCATAAAGAAAATTAGTGGCATAAATAAAAAAGATTTATTCATGGCACTCATTGGTCCTTCACTCATTTGAGGGTTAGTCTTCATTGAAAATAGGGTTACCAAAAATTGGGATATACTTGTAAGTAATGGCAAACCGAACCATAGTGGGTCTGCAAGTGTTAGATCTGGCACCCAGTAGAAATCTCTTCTAAGATTTTCTATGCCCTCAGGGAAGACAAAGGTTTTTGTATCGTTCATAACTCTAAATAATCCAAAGAGGATTAAAAGTTGAAAAATCATCATAAGACAAGATGAAATACCTGGATTGACACCCTCTTCCTTATATAGCTCTTGCATCTTTTTTTGCATGATTTGTTGGTCATAGGAATATTTCTTTTGGATTTCATCCATCTTAGGTTTTATTCTTTGAGTTTGTTCAGCCTGTTTTTGGCTGGAAATTGTAACTGGTATTGTGATTAGGGAAACTAAAAGAGTCATAATAATGATTGCTATGGCATAATAAGAAATGTTTTCTGGTTCTACACCGGTTGCTGATAGCGAATCATATATCCATCTCATTAGCTTGCCCAAAATGCTAGCTAAAAAATTTATCATAATCTCTCCATATAATATAAATTAAGGGACAGGGTCATATCCACCCTTGGAAAAAGGATTGCATCGTAAAATTCTCCACACAGACATCAAAAATGCTTTTACAAATCCATACCTTCTAAAACACTCAATAGCGTAGCTAGAACAGGTTGGATGATATTTGCACTTTCCAAAGCCAAGTTGTGGAGAAATGTAGTTTCGATAAAATATAATGATTTTTATAAAAATTTTATTTAACATAAAAAATCTTATTCTTTTTAAATGCTTTGCTAAGTACGTGACCTAGAGATTTCTTAAGTCTGATGTAGTCAAATTCTGTGACATGCTTTTTTGGAATGATAACAATATCAACTCCATTGAGATTTTTGTAATTATTCCTTACTATATCGCGTAGTTTTCTCTTAAGTTTATTTCTTTGGTTGGCCTTACCAATCTTTTTGCTTATAGGAAAACCAAAGCGGGGATGGGAGAGGCCATTGTTTTTGATCAATACAGTAAAGTCTCTATTAAAAAAAGCTTGATTCTTTTTGTATACTCTCTGAAAGTCAGTATCTTTTCTTAAACTTATTCGCTTTTCCATCTATGTCCTTAAATCTAAGTAAAAAAGCAAAACTTATGGCTTATAAATTAAGCTGAAAGTCTTTTTCTGTTTTTCTTACGTCTAGCTTTAATAACGCGTCTGCCACCTGGTGTTGACATTCTTTTTCTAAAACCATGATCTTTAGCTCTTTTTCTTCTATTTGGTTGATAGGTTCTTTTCATTATTACACCTCCTCATAAATTTTGACTCATATTATTATATGTAGAAATAGCTATTCTGTCAAGGTTTTTTAGCTCTTTTAATCCTAAATTAGCTATGAATATTTGCCATGAATAAAAATTCTTGGATTTTCCTTATAAATATACCAAATTTTAGAGAATTCTCTTATATTTTTTCAATGTGGATAAATATTTTGGGAAGAATTTTTATCAACAATATTTGAACACTTATCCAAATGAAAAAAAATTAATATATGTGAGTATAAAAAAATCAAAATCCCATTATATGGACAAAATCAAAATAAAATTATAAAAACTATAAATAAATACACAGACTTATCCACATATCAACAATTAAAAATCTTAAATAATAATTTTCTTGGGGAGTTTTCCCAAAACTTATTAACAAGATGTGGATAACTTGTACAAATCTCTATTTTATAGTATAATTTGAGGTGTAAAAATATATGGAAAAGCCAGTTTTTGCTTTTCATAGGTTATATTTTTGTGGAAAAGTTTTAATTTTTTTTATTTTTCTCGATTTTTTATAATTTTAATCTCATAAAATAGAGCTTTATTTAAAATTTTTCAACTTATCCACAATTTAATCCACATTAGTGGATAAGTCCTATTATTTGGTCTAATCCTTTAAATATAGGTCTTTATACTTGTGGAAAGATTTTTACTAAGAAAGGCTTGATGATGATCAATTTAGAATACATTACAGATGAATTAAAAAATGAAATGAAAATGAATATTCCAGATGAGAGTCAATATTACACATGGATAGATATTTTAAAACCATTAAATCTCTATGAAAATACTCTGTATTTGGAAATACCAAAGTCCAATATGATTTTCGTTTACGATAAGATATGGACCCCGTCCCTCCAAGAAAGCTTGGATAGGATTACAAAAGATGAGCCTGGCCACTATAAGGTCGTGGTTGTTGCAAGGGATTCTGATTCATATTCTAGAATCTTGACCTTGGGCAATAACTTTGATGACGATGGGCAGATGAGGATAAAGGGAGTAAACAAGTATCCAAAGCCACTTTTGGATAGGAACTACACCTTTGAAAACTTCATCCAAGGCAAATCCAACCAATACGCCCTAGCTGTTGCCAGTGCAGTTACTGAAAATATCATAAATGGCCACCCTAATAAGGTCTACAACCCTCTATTTATATATGGAGATTCGGGCCTTGGCAAAACTCACTTGATGCAGGCCATAGCCCATAAGATCCTTGAAGAACGCGACGACTTATATGTCATGTATATATCTAGTGAACGCTTTACAAATGAGCTTATAGCAAGTATCCAGCCAACTAGCAGGTCCAAAAACCAAAATTTAAACCAAGAATTTAGGGACAAGTACAGGTCAGCAGATATCCTCCTTATAGACGACATCCAGTTTCTATCTAATAAGGAAGGTACACAAACGGAATTATTCCACACCTTCAATGACCTATACTATGCTGATAAGCAAATAGTCCTATCATCAGATAGACCTCCTCTTGAGATCAAAGACTTGGAAGATAGGTTACTTTCAAGGTTTTCTTGGGGTATTACCGTTGATATACAAAAACCAGATTTTGAGACAAGGGTTGCCATACTCCAGAAAAAATCTGATGAATTAGGTGCCTTTATAGATAATGAAATATTGACCTATATAGCTGAAAATATCGATACAAACATTAGAGATTTGGAAGGTGCTTTATCAACAGCCATTGCCTACGCCAAGGGAGATGGGAGAAATACCATAAACCTTGAAGATGCGACAAAGGGGATCAATACAAGGTCCATCCACAAGAGAAAGCACATCAATATAGGCGATATACAAAAAAAGGTAGCAGAGAAATATGCTATAAAAGTTTCCGACCTAAAGGGCAAGAGCAGGAAAAAGGAGATAGTCAATCCAAGGCATATAGCCATGTACCTATCAAGAGATTTGACCGATTCATCCCTTGTTACTATTTCAAATGCTTTTGAAAGAGATCATACTACCATCATGCATGGCATAGATAAGGTAAAAGATCAGATGGAAAGCGACGAAGATTTTAAAACAGAAGTAGAAGATTTGAGAAATTCTTTGACTGACTAAGGGCAAAATGTGCATAACTTTTGGGATAAGCTTGTGGATAAGTAAATTTAAAATTTATAAAAATAATCTCAAAATGATATGTGGATAAAGTCCCAACTTATACTTGGTTTATCCACAGGATCTTTTGTATAAGTAATGGCTTGATATAAAGCTTTACTTGACTTTTCCACATATATACAGGCCCTACTACTAATACTACTAAATATATATAGTTATATGAGGAGACACCATGAAATTTGAAGTTAAACAAAATGAGCTGATAAATGCTATCAATATTGCCAACAGGGCAGTATCCAAAAACACCAATATACAAATTCATGAATTAATATACTTTGAAGCAAAAGAAGATAGACTCTCACTGACTGCTTTTGATGGAGAAATCACAATCAAGACCTTTATAGAAGCAAGAGTAATGGAAGAAGGCGAGATGGCCTTAAAGGCAAATCTATTTACTAATATCATTAGAAAACTTCCTAATGACATTGTAAAGATAGAAAGTAAGGATGGCAAAATCTCTATAAGAAGTCAAAATTCTAACTTCAACCTTCTTGCCTTTGAGTATTTTGAAAAACAAGACCTAGAACTTCCAGATACATCACCACTAGAGATATCAAATGATAAATTAAAAAGATCAATTCTACAAACAGAATTTGCTACAAGCTTAGATGAAACTAAGCTAGCTCTTACAGGAATTCTATTTGAGCTAAAAGATGCTAGTCTAAATATGGTGGCTCTTGATGGCTACAGGGTAGCCTTAAAGAAAAACTCTATGGACTACCAATCAGAATACGAAAATAGCGAATTTATCATACCAAAGAGATCTCTTATGGAATGGTCAAGGATTATAGCTGATGATTCTATTACCAAAATATATAAAAATGAAAATGACTTAGTTTTCCAAGCTGAAAACACTACTATGTATTGCAGAGTAATAGATAAAAACTATATAGACTACAGAAATATCATTAATAAAACATCAGAAACGAGTGTTATAGTTGACAAGGCTAAGCTAGTATCTGCCCTAGACCGTGCCCAAGTTTTGTCAGACCCAGGTAGGGCAAATCTTATCAGAATAGAAATTGCCGAAAACCACATGATTATCAAATCAAATTCTGAAATAGGAGATGTAAAAGAAGTTATAGAAATAGACCAAGAAGGGCCAGACCTTAACATAGCCTTCAATGCTAGATATATGCAAGAGGGTGTCAGAGCCTTTGACAGCGACAAGATCAAACTTAATTTCAAATCTTCCCTAAATCCATGCTTGATAGATCCAGTTGACAGCAAATACGAAGATGAAGAATTTACCTACCTAGTTCTTCCAGTAAGGCTAGCAAATTAGGAAAAAACTATGGAAGAATTAGAATTTCAAACAGAAATGATAACATTAAAAGATTTGCTAAAAGTTACCCAATTGCTCCCATCTGGTGGTATTGCCAAGGCAGTGATCAAAGATGAGGGAGTAATAGTAAATGGAGAAGATTGCTTTTCTCCAGGCAAAAAACTCTACAAAGGCGACTGGCTAATCTTTGATGATGTCAAAATTACTATTTTATAATGTGGATTAAAAATATAAGCTTAGATTCATTTAGAAATTATGATAAGGCAGATGTAGAATTTTCTAAGGATATAAATATCTTTATAGGCGATAATGCCCAGGGCAAGACAAATTTGTTGGAATCCCTTTATTATCTGGCCAATGCTACAAGCTTTAAGAAGATTAGAGATAAGGACATTATTTCCTTTGATAAGGAGAGGATGTCCCTTGAAGGCATTATTAGAAAAGATAAGTATTTTAAGCACGTTTACATAAATGTTGACCAAAACAATAAGAATATCTATGTAAATGAAGTAAAATATGAGAGAAACAAAGACTTAAAGGCCCTCTTTTCCTTGGTGCTTTTTACACCAGAAGATTTGCTTATAATAAAAGAGGGACCAAATTTAAGGCGAGACCTAATTGATGATATAATAATAAGTGTAGATTTTTCCTATAAGCAGATCAAAAAACAATATGATAAGCTTATTTTTCAGAGAAATAAACTTTTGAAAAACCAAAAAAGTCCATATTTTGAGGACCAAGTAGGAGCCTTCGACAAAAATCTTTGCCGTTTTGGCTATAGGATCTATAAGAAGAGGGCTAAGATTACTGAACTTATAGGAAGATTTGCTAATGAATATCATGATTTGCTCTCAGAAGGCAAAGAGGATTTAAAAATAAACTATAGGCCTGATATAATGGCCACTAGCCAAGAAGATTATTACCAAAAGTTTATAAAATCCTATGACCTAGACAAAAAGTATCAGACGACAAAAGCTGGCATCCACAAAGACGAGATAGAAATCACCATAAATGATAAGCTAATCAAAAATTTTGGATCTCAAGGCCAGCAAAGATCAGCAATACTAAATATAAAACTAGCCCAAGTAAGATTGATAAGGGAAGTGACAGGTGATAAATCTGTCATTTTATTTGATGATGTTTTCTCAGAACTTGACGAAAAAAGATCCCACTTCCTCTTAGAAAACCTAGAGGGCTACCAGACAATTATTACAGCTACCAATACCAAGAGCTTGGATATGGTGGATAAGTCTTCCCTTAGATACATAAATAATGGCAAAATCTATCAAAACTTATGATAAGGGAGATTTTAGAAAGGAAAATTATGACAGAAAATAATTACGATGCCGGTAATATTAAGGTCTTAGAGGGACTAGAGCCAGTTAGACTAAGACCTGGTATGTATATAGGCTCAACTAGTGAAAAAGGTCTACACCACCTAGTTTATGAAGTTGTAGACAACTCTATAGACGAGGCTCTTGCCGGCCGTTGCGATTACATAAAAGTGACCGTATCAGAAGATAATATTATAACAGTAGAAGATGACGGATCAGGTATACCAGTAAAAGAACACCCACAAACTCACAAATCAACCCTAGAGACTGTTCTTACAGTTCTTCACGCTGGTGGTAAGTTTGACTCATCAGCCTATCATTTTTCAGGTGGACTTCACGGTGTAGGTGTTTCTGTAGTAAACGCCTTATCAGAATACCTTATAGCAGAAGTCAAAAGAGATGGTCACCTATATCGCATGACCTTTGAACGTGGAGTTGCTACGAGTGATTTGGAAGTCTTGGGAGAAACTAACGAAACTGGTACAACTATAAGCTTTAAGGCTGACCCAGAAATCTTTGATACAACAGTATATGACAAAAAGACCCTAGAACGCCGATTCCGCGAAATGGCCTTTCTAAATTCTGGCGTACAAATCATATTTGAAGATCAAAGAGATGAATCTTCCCAAACATTCAAATACGACGGTGGAGTTAGTGAATTTGTTGGCTACTTAAACCGCAACAAAGACTCTATAATGCCAGAAATCCCACACTTTATTGGAAGTCAAGAAGATACAGAAATAGAGATTGCCTTCCAATACACAGACTCATATTCTGAAAATATCCTAACTTTTGCAAATAATATCCTTACTCCAGAAGGAGGTACCCACCTATCAGGTTTTAGGTCTGCCTTAACTCGTGGAGTCAATGACTATGCTAGAAAGTATAAGTTTATCAAAGAAAACGAAGAAAACCTCCAAGGTGAAGATGTCAGAGAGGGTATGACAGCCATAGTATCAGTAAAGATATCTGAACCACAATTTGAGGGTCAAACCAAGGCAAAACTTGGTAACTCTGAAGTTCGTGGGGCTGTGGATAGCTTCTTCTCATCCAAGCTAGAAAGCTTCCTAGAAGAAAATCCAAAAGTTGCCCAAACCATCCTTGACAAGGCTCTTCAATCAAGAAGAGCAAGGGAAGCTGCTAGAAAGGCAAGAGACCTAACCCGCAAGCGTTCTATACTTGATAGTGCAACACTTCCAGGAAAATTGGCTGACTGCCAATCTACAGATATTGCCGAAAATGAAATATTTATAGTCGAAGGTAACTCAGCTGGTGGTTCAGCAAAGGGTGGACGTGATAATCGCATCCAAGCTATACTTCCTCTTCGTGGTAAGATCCTAAATGTAGAAAAAGCAAATATAGACCGCATATTAAATTCAGAAGAGATTAAGGCAATGATAACAGCCTTTGGTACAGGAGTTGGCAAGGAATTTGATATATCAAAACTTCGCTATGGCAAGATAATCATCATGACAGATGCCGACGTCGACGGTGCTCATATCAGAACCCTACTATTGACCTTCTTCTATAGGTATATGAAAGAGTTGATAGATGATGGCCATGTTTATGTTGCCCAACCACCTTTATACAAAATCACCCACGGTAGGTCTGAACGTTATGTATACTCAGATGCCGAAAGAGATAGGGTCTTAGGAGATATCAAAGGCGAAAATTACAAGATCAACCGCTACAAGGGTCTTGGTGAGATGAATGCTGAGCAACTTTGGGAAACAACCATGAATCCAGACAACAGGATATTGCTTAGGGTCTTGGAAAACGAAGAATCAACAAGTACAGATGACACCTTTAGCCTACTTATGGGAGAAAAGGTAGAACCAAGACGTGAATTCATAGAAGAAAACGCCAAATACGTAAATAATATTGACGTATAGGAGGCAAGATGACTGAAATTAACAATGAACACAATATTATAAATGTAGACCTAGAAGAAAAGATGAAGGATGCCTACCTGGATTATTCTATGTCTGTAATAGTATCTCGTGCACTTCCAGATGTACGTGATGGACTAAAACCAGTACACAGAAGAATCCTCTATGGTATGGAAGGTCTAGGTCTTGATCCAAACAAACCAACCAGAAAATCTGCCAGAGTAGTTGGTGAGGTAATGGGTAAGTATCACCCTCACGGTGACACAGCACTTTATGGTGCCCTAGTACGTCTTGCCCAAGATTTCTCAACCAGATATCCCCTAGCCCAAGGTCAAGGTAACTTTGGTTCTGTAGATGGTGATGATCCAGCGGCTATGCGTTATACAGAAGTCCGTATGTCAAAAATCGCCAAAGAAATGCTAAGAGATCTCAATAAGAATACTGTAGACTTTGTACCAAACTTCGACGAAGAAGAAAAAGAACCGGTGGTCCTACCATCAAGATTTCCAAATCTTTTGGTCAATGGCTCTAACGGTATAGCCGTAGGTATGGCTACAAATATGGCTCCACATAACCTTAATGAGGCCATAGATGCTTCTATTGCCTACATGAGAAACCCTGAGATAAGCATCCAAGAATTAAACAAAATTATCAAGGGACCGGACTTCCCAACAGGGGCAAAGATCCTTGGCAAAAAAGGAATCAAGGATGCCTACGAAACAGGTCGTGGTAAGGTTAAACTTCGTGGTATAGCTAGTATTGAACCTTTCAAGAAAAACCGCGAGAGAATTATCGTTACAGAAATCCCTTACCAAGTAAATAAGGCTAAACTCATACAAAAGATTGCCGACCTTGTAAAAGAAAAAAGAATAGATGGTATATCTGATATCCGTGATGAATCAGATAGAAAGGGAATGAGGATTGTAATTGAAATCAAACGCGATTACAATGCTAATATTGTTCTAAACAACCTCTATAAATACACCCAACTAGAGACAACATTTGGTATCATAAACCTTGCTTTAGTTGATGGTATACCAAGAATTCTAACCTTAAAGGAATTAATCAAATACTATATCGACCACCAAAAAGATGTAGTAACCAGACGTACACAATTTGACCTAGACAAGGCAAAGGCTCGCAAGCACATAGTAGAAGGATTGATAATAGCTATAGATAATATCGATGAGATAATCAAAATCATCCGTTCTTCCTATGATGACAACGAGATTAAGGCGATATTTTTAGAAAGATTCGGCCTAACAGACCTCCAATCTCAAGCTATCCTAGATATGAGATTGAAACGTCTATCAGGACTAGAAATTGAAAAACTCAATGCCGAAAACAAGGAACTTGAAGAGACAATTACCTATCTTCTATCAATCCTAAATTCAGAAGAGAAGCTTATAGACCTAATCGAAACAGAATTAAATGAGATTAAGGAAAAATACGGAGATGAACGTCGCACCAAGCTTGTAGCTGATGAAGGCGATATAGATATAGAAGAGCTTATAGAAGAAGAAGACATACTAATCACCCTAACAAATGATGGCTACATCAAACGCCTACCAGTAGATACCTACAAGGTACAAAACAGGGGAGGCAAGGGAATTTCTGCGGCAAATACCAAGGAAGATGACTATATCAAACGCATCATGACTACAAACACCCACGAAGACTTACTATTCTTCACATCTTTTGGTAGAGTCTATAGCCTAAAGGGTTATGCTATCCCAGAAGGATCTAGGACAAGCCGTGGCCAAGCCATAATCAATATTCTATCCCTAAACTCAGGAGAGAAAATAACAGAGATTATGCCTCTATCTGAGCTAAAAGAAGACGATCAGATTGTACTTCAAACACAAAATGGTAAAATTAAGAAAACTGATGCAAATAATTTCACATCTATCCAAAGAAATGGAATCATAGCTATAGGCCTTGAAGAAGGCGATAAGCTAATATCTGCCCGCCACATAGAAAAAGAAGAAGAACTAATAATATCAACTAAAAACGGTATGACCATCCAATTTAACACCGAAGATGTGAGAAGTATGGGCCGCCAAGCTCGTGGAGTCCGTGCTATAAAACTAGCCAAAGATGACGAAGTAGTAGCAATGAACATCAGAGGTGAGGAAACCTACCTACTAGTTGTAACAGAAAATGGCTTTGGCAAGAAGACATCATTTAACAACTTCAAAAACCAAAACAGAGGCGGCAAGGGAATCAGATGCCACAAAGTAACAGAAAAGACAGGCTTTGTAGTAGACACTATCCCAGTAGATATAGACGAAGACATAATGATGGTTTCCTTAAGAGGTGATATAATAAGAATCAGAGCAAAAGATGTCTCTACAACAGGAAGAAACACCATGGGAGTCACCCTCAAAAATATGAAAGACGATAAAGATAGAATAGTATCAGTAACCAAATACGACGATGGCGCATACGATGTCCAAAGAGAAGATATTAAATAGGGGAAGAAAATGTTTGATAAAGAAATAAAAATTGAAGATGATATTCAGACAGTAAAACTTGTTGGTGACCTAGATGTCTATTCAGAAGAAGACTTCAAAGAATTCATAGAAGAAAAAATAGATGCCAACAAAGACCTAGTATTTGACCTACAAGACCTAGACTACCTAGACTCAACAGGCCTTGGTATGTTTATGCTTATCTACAATAAACAAAAAGAAAATGGCAAATCAGTAAAAATAATAAATACAAAAGAAAATATCAAAAAATTATTCAAAATTACTGATCTATCCGATCTATTTGATATGGAGTAAATCATGGATAAAATTACCATAACAATCCCAGCTCGCAAAATCTATCTAAAATCCATAAGATTATTTACCGCTTCCCTTGCAAGTGATCTAGGATTTAATATAGAAGAAGTTGAAGACCTTAGAGTTGTAGTAAGCGAGGCAATCAACTACAAGCTTAGCGATGAGGACATAAAAATAGAATTTTTGCCAGAAGATAAAAACCTTCAAATCAAAGTTATAGGCAAGGATAAGAGCCTAGACGAACGTGCACTAAAAATGCGTGATTTAATTTTACAAGAACTTGCAGATGAAGTTGAAATCACAAGCGGAGAAATTAAAATCATAAAAAGGGCAAGCTAATGACAAAGCAAAAAGATCTAACTGATCAAGAATACAAAGAGCAAATCAAGAAGAAATTTGAGGAGTATTACCAAACTCGTGATATAAAACTTCGCGATGAACTAATAGAAGAGCATATGTATATAGTAGATATCCTATCCAACAAATACGTAGGAAAGGGCATCGAAAAAGAAGACCTCTACCAAGTAGCAAGCCTTGGACTAATCTTTGCAGTAGAAAGATTTGACCCAAGTAAGGGCTACGAATTTTCTTCATTTGCAACACCGACAATAATGGGTGAGCTCAAACGCTACTTTAGAGACAAGGGTTGGGTCATCAGAGTCCCAAGAAGAATCCAAAACCTCTACAAAAAAATAAATAACGCCAAAAAAGTCCTACCCCAAGAACTGCAAAGAACCCCAACAGTAAAAGACATAGCAGACTACTTGGGCGAAGACGAAGAAACCATACTAGAAACCATGGAAGCAAGCAAAGTTTACGCTCCACAAAGTCTTGATATGAAATACCAAGTCCAAAAAGGAGAAAACTCCATAGACTTGGCTGATATGATAGGAGAAGAAGACAGGAACTTCGACTCCATAGAACTATCAGATCTTATAGAAAAATCAACAGCAAGGCTAAACGATTTGGAAAAAGAGATTCTAGAACTAAGATACTACGAGGGCAGAACCCAAATAGACATAGCCAACACCCTAGACATCTCCCAGATGACAGTAAGTCGAATAGAAAAAAAGATCCTACAAAAATTCACCATGGAACTAGAAAAAATGGAAAATATCTAAGAAACCACACCAAGCAATTAAGCTATGGTGTGGTTTTTAATACAAACAAGTAGTAGAAAGAGAAAATCAAATGGCAGAATATGATTACATAGGAAGTGAAGTAAAAAGAATTAGAAAAGAAATGGGGATTTCACAAGCTGAACTCGCAGAAAAGTCCAATGTTTCTATTGACACAATCAGGAGGCTTGAGAATGGCTACAACTTACCTAGATTAGATTCAATTGTCCCAATCTTTAAAGTTTTAGGTATAGAGTGGGAATTGCTACTTAAAACAAAAAAAGGGTCATCTTGGCAAGATCTACAGAACATTTTAGAGAAAGCAAGCCAAGAACTTGATCAAAATAATTTAGATAATATTTTTGAATACATTAGTCAACTTACTTATTACAGAGATACATTACCTACTAGCTATAAAATCAAATTAGACCAGTATCTATTGTTTTTCCAAGCTTGTTTGTCAAGATCTAAAGATAAAAATTTAAATTTATATAAAAAATATTTAGAAGATGCACTGAGCTTGACTATAAAATCAGAAGATTTATTAAGTGAGAGCTCAAATTATAATGAACTAGAAATAAGAATTCTTCAATCTCTATCTGAATATTATATAGATATAGAAGATAATGAAAAAGCGTTTAAAATATTAAATCATTTAAAAGAAGTCACTCCTACAGAATCAAAACTATTTCCAAAGATTTGTTATAATTTGGCTAGATACTACTATATTGAAAAAAAGTATACCAATACCATACTTTTGTGCAAAGTTGGGATAGAAGAAGGATCAAAAATAAGTAATTATAATAGCTTCCCATTGCTATACTATATGATAGGAATATCTAAATATAAAATTGGAGAACTTGACTATAGATTTTATTTAGATTCCTCACTAAAATTGTGTGATTTATTATTAAAAAATGATTTAAAGAAAGTTCTAATTTTAAGTATTGATGAAATTTTACAAGAATAATACCTGCTTAGACCTGCACAAGTGCAGGTTTTCTATTATGGAGAAATTATTTATAATTATATTAAGATATCTAATTAAACGGACAAATTAATCATGATTAATTGAAAAGCTAATATTAAGGATGGTATTATGAAAAAAATATTAAGTTTATTGTTAGTATTTTCAATAATTTTCCCAATGAGCAAAGACGATAGCGATACTGCTAAACCTGTGTTTACATATGGAATTGATACTAACTATTATTCTTGCATTTGACAAGATAAATTAGAACTACATATTATTCAATTTATGTAGATATTAATTATAAATCCTAAAACGGTTTTAAACTAGGGTCTTTCAATAGACTCTATATTCTAGTTCCAGGGCAATTGTCAGTTATCGTATAGAATTTTTTTTATTAAGTTAAGTCGAAATGGACTAGTGTAAACTAAGATATTTAATGATAAAGTGCGAATAATTGTGTAAAAACAAAATGTTATTTGAAACCCTAACTAGTAAAGAGTTTTTAGAAATAAAAGCCAAACTAATGAGAATCAAATGACTAAAAATTTAATTAAACAATCTGAAAGAGAAAGGATATAATAAATGATTTCTCTGACCAATAGTATTATATTGAAAAAGTATCACATTCAGAGATATATTTCTTGGCAATATATGAATAATTATATTTATATAGTGGATGAAAGAAAAAACGAATTGTACTTTATAGAGGGTATTGCTGTAGACATATGGATCGGAATATCTGATGAGAAAAATATAAATGATATAATCCTTAGTATTGATGCAAAATATTGTAATGATACTTCAATAAGTATAACTAAATTAGTGTATGATTTCATTAATAAGTTATTAGAAGAGGAACTCATTTATGAAAGCTAATTATGAAAAAGTTATTAATGATGCATTTCTAAATGAAATTCCAATTAGCTGCACTATTGAAATAACTTCTTTATGTAATTGGAGATGTAAACATTGCTATATTCCATCATATACTGAGTATGGAATTCCAATAGATATAATAAAGAAAATATTATTAAATCTTAGACAAATGGGCGTTCACCAAATTGTATTTACAGGTGGAGAATGTTTTAAAAGAGAAGATTTTATGGAAATTGTAAAGTACGCTAGAGATCTTTGTTTTAGAGTTAATATTTTGAGCAATGCATCCTTAATTACTGAAAAGATTGCTAAAGATCTTTCTGAGCTTTATATTACTGATTTTTCACTCACTATTTTTTCTATGAATGCAAAAGTGCATGATAGAATTACTCAAGTAAAAGGGTCACTTGAAGCAGCTCTGAATGGTGTGAATAATCTTAATAAATACAAAATCCCAATAGAAATAAAAACTCCTATACTAAAATACAATTATGAGGATTTTATGGAAGTAAAAAATTATTGTGATGATATGGGATTTTCATTTACTACTTCACCATCAATATTTACTAAATCTAATGGCGAAGAAACTCCTTTACAATATTTCATTCCTGAAAATAAATTGATACATATAATTGAGGAAATTGATAAAGCTGCTAATTTTAGGTTTATAAATAATACTGATGAATATATGTGCCCTACACTAAGACATAGCTTATTTATATCAAGTAACGGAAAGGTATATCCTTGTAATGGATATTACCTTGAAGTTGGTGATATATATAAAAATAGTATCCAAGATATTTGGAATTCAAATTATTTTAGATATGTAAGAAATCAAAAGAAATCAAAAAATAATGAGTGTAACGATTGTAAATTAGAAAATTTATGTGAAAGATGTCCAGGAACTGTTTTATCAGAAACAGGAAATATCTATGGTTGTTCTGCTATGTGCAAATCAGTTGCCTTAGCACGTTACAATAAATATTATGAAATGAGATAAATTTATGGATAATAAAAAATTAGAAAATGGTGTCCAAAAACTATCGATTCCAGTACTTAAAAAAGGTGAAATACTGGTTATATCCGCTTGTAGAGGACAATGTAGAGGAAAAAACTCATCAACACCATATTATAATCCACTGGAAATAAAATCTGTTAATCAAGAAAAGAAAGTTGGATAGATTATTTTTATTAATAAGGACCCTTTTAACAAAGAGTCCTTATTAAAAAAATAATTCTTACCGGAGAATAAATAATGAAAAATTATATACGAAAATTAAAAGTTCCCATTATAATACAAATCATATTTACTTTATTGTACTCAATTACTGTCGCAATATTTCCATTGGTTAACAAATATTTATTTGATTATATTTTAGAAGAAGGTTTAAGTCTTGTTTTTAAACTTATTGGCATTTATGTATTATTGATTCTTCTAAATTTATTCTTTCAATATATATCTAGGCTATATGAGTGGAAAGTTTCTAAGTTATTTTTTGTAAAGATTAAAGATGATTTGTTTAAGCATATTTCTTCTTTAGATATCCACGAATTTAATAAAAGAAAAGTTGCTGATTACTTGGTGATTTTTACTGAGAATGTGGAAGCAATAGACGAGGATTACCTCAGTGCCTACATAGATCTCTATAAATCTATCCTTAATATTATAGTGTTTTTAACAACCTTGCTAGTTTTTGTGGATTATAGGATAAGTATAGTTGTCCTATTATCTTCTGTCTTAATTGTATTTATCCCTAAAATATTCAAAAAGAGATTATCATTTTTAAGGGGAGAGCAAATAGCTAGCATAAAGAGATACTTTGACAAGGTTCTTGACTTATTATCTGGTAAATCACGAATCAATAAAGTAACTTTTAAGAACATTAATAATGAGCACAGGTCATATCTTACTGATAGTGAGGACAAAAGATATAAGTTTGGTAAGTTTAAAACTATTTCAGATTTAGCAGGAGCTTTTGGTATATTTCTAGTGGAATTTAATACCTTTGTTATAGTAGCCATACTTCTGGCTCAAGGGAAAATCACTGTTGGAGTTGGAATAGCAGCTTTTGGATACACTACTAGTTTCCTAGATCCTATTAATGATATTTTAAGTTGCATAAATCTTATAAATTCTACCCAAGAATTAGTTGATGAAACTATGGATTTCATTAATGGAGACCTAATAGAAGAAAAAGATAAATGGGAAGATAAGAAAGTCGATAAGCTAAGCTTAGAGAATTTATCTATCACATTTGATAATTTTTCCTTAGATAATGTAAACTATGTATTTGAGAAAAATAAAAGATATGCTATTCTCGGACATAGCGGATCTGGAAAATCTAGCCTATTAAAACTCATTGATGGAAGTCTAGAAAAAGATACTGGACAAATTTATATAGATGGTAACCCTATAGATGATTTGGACCAATACATATTTTCACTCAAACAATATGAATATCTATTTAGAACAGATTTTATAAACAACATTAGTATTTTCAAAAGTATGGAGACCGATACGAAATTAGTAAACAATTTCTTGATGGTCCTAAACGAAAAAATGAGAAACAAAATCATAAACTATGAGGATATAAATAAGCTAAGTGGAGGAGAAAAGCAAATTGTAGGCATAATACGTATGCTAGTAGCCGATAGACCAATAATCCTTTTAGATGAGCCATTTGCTAGCATCGACTACAAGACAAGCAAGATAATAAAAGATTATCTTCTGAACTTACAAGATAAGATAATAATTGAAATCACCCATGATTTATCAGAAGAAAACCTATCGAGATTTGATGAATTAATACAAATGGATGAGGGGAATTTGTTATAAAGTAGTGGGCGTGTATTGTCAACTAGCGAATTATACTTGTATCATATAAGCACCTGTATGTATATCTAGAATTACAAATTAAAATTATGAAAAATATGCATGCAATTATTATTGTTTGCATGTTTTTTATTTACGGATTAAAAAAAGTTAAATAATTCAGATTATATCAGACTTTATAATTCTAAATCAAAATGGTACACAGATTAAATTGTAAGCATAGACAATAAAATTTTTACATAGTCCTTTCTTATATCTGTATTTAAAATAACCATCAATAAAAGGTTTTCATTATTCTGATACCATATGCTATAATATAAACAAAAGCTAAGTTTATAGTTTAAGTGAGGTGGAAAATGAATGACTATGATTTTTCCTATATTGGTAAAAGAATAAGATATGAACGTCAAGAGAAAAATATTTCTAGAGAAGAATTAGCAATCATATCTTTAGTATCAGTAGAAACTATAAGAAAAATAGAAAAAAATCTGTGTGATCCCAATGTTTCAACACTAATCCCTATTTGTAGGGAACTTTCAATTGATATAAGTAGAATATTCTTTGATTATCCAAACTCACCATCTTATAAATTATAAATGCTAAATAATAATTCTTCGTTTATCAAATTTATTGATGATGGTATTGAAAATACAGCTGGTTTTCTCGTTCATTATGAAAATAAGAAATATATACTAGAAATTCATTATTCTAGTATTAAAAATCTATCGTACATGGCGGATATGGGTAAGTTTAGTGACTTAGAATATTGTGAAAAGTATGAGCTGGTAATAGAATGAAAAATCTTATTAATAAATTTTTTAGATGTAATTTTTTCTATATTGTAGTTTTTTGGATTTTTAATATTATTAGTTTTTTTCTAGATACTTATGTATTGGGATATGTAATGAAACAAATTGAGGCTGGTTTTGATTTGAACCAGCTAATTAGGATTATTATAATTATTGGACTTATAATGTGCATAAGTAAAGTAGCTTATAATATGCTTAGTAGTAAGGTTTCCTTTCTTTCTTTTGAGTCTAGAATGAACTACCTTTTTGATATAAATTCGAAAGCTATAAATAATAGGTATAGGTCTTTTGAAGACGAAAAATTTGTAAGTAGCTACCAAAGGACGCTAAGTTTTTTTTCTTCTGATATAGAAGGATATCAAGAAGCAATAAATGGATTTATTGAGATAGTTCCTTTTTTTATATTAACAGTATTTAGTGGCTTTTTTATAGGAAGATACTCTATATTAATTCTTCTTATAAGTATAATTATAGCGATTTTAGTTTTCCCAATTAAAGATAAGATCAATAGCTTTGATTTACTTGAAGATGAAGATTTAGGAGATATAGAAAATAGAAAAGATTACTACCACTCACTTACTACTAATAGTAAATATAGCAAAGATATTAGGGTTTTTCACCTTAAAGATATGATTCTTAAAAGATATAGGAATGTAATTGATGACTTATTTGATATTTTTGATAGAAAATCAAAACTAAGTCTTAAAGTTAAGATATATATTAGTTTGCTTCTAATTTTAAATGATATATCTATTCTAGCAATACTATTATTAAGACATAAAAATATTTTAGTTAGTGATTTCGTAATTATATTAAATATGTATTACCTATTTAGTGAGTCTATTATGAAAGTATTAGAGAGCTATTCATCTATTAAGAAAAACTCTAATCTTTTTGAAAGGTATGATCAAGTTTTAAATAAAAATCTTCAAGTTTTCAATGAATTAGATATAACAAATAAGTTTGAGGTTGATTTTATTGATGTATCTTACAAGTATCCAGGATCTAGTGATTTTGCTTTAGAAAATTTAAGTGTGAGCTTCACTTCTGATGAGAAAATAGCTATTATTGGAGAAAATGGTGCTGGTAAAACAACATTTATAAAGTTATTAATAGGATTGCTTGAGCCAACTAGCGGGCAAATATTATTTGATGGCAAAAATATATCAGCTGATGATAGGATTAATTATTTCGCGTCAACATTCCAAACATCTAAATTATTTCCTGGTAGCCTAGCGGATAATCTTTTTTTCAATAATAAGCAAAATAGAGATATAGAGTTTATAAAATCTTACATACATAAAAATAAGATTGAAAATAAGTCGAAATTTAGATACCTTGAACTTGAAGATCATATAGGTAACGAGTTTTTTGATGATGCTTTCATACCTTCAGGTGGACAAGAGCAACTAATTGTAACACTAAGAGCACTTTTATCTAATAAAAGGATGTTAATATTTGACGAACCTACATCTAACTTAGACATTGACAAAGAGATTAAATTCTATAATATTCTTTCTGAATTTGAAGATAGAGGATATATAATAATATCACATAGGATATCTATAACTAATGTAGTAGATAGAATAATAGTTATTAGAGATAAAAAGGTAGAAAATTCTGGGACTTATCATTATCTTAAAGAAAATTCTCCTTATTTTAAGCACTTACTAGATATATCTGAAGAGCTAATGAAAGGAGCAATAGATGATTGATAGTATAAAAACTTCATTATCGCTCATAAGGAGAGCTAGTAAGACTAATAAGAAATTTATAGGAATTTTGATATTAAATGTTGTAATAAGTTCTATTGAGGCTTATGGATTTTTCAAATTTATAGAACTTATTACCAATTTTATAGCTAATAAAGATTCACTTGATAAAGCTATTTATGTTTTTATATTTTTGTGCTTGTTGAAGTTAATAAATGCTTATATTAGTACACAATCTGTAAAGATTGGAAATGAATTTATATATCAAGTTGAGGAAGAATTAATCGATAAATCAATGTCGATATCTTATAAAGTAACCGAATCAAAGGATTTTTATGACCTTCAACAGAGAGCTAATTATTCCTTGCGTAATCAGTATGCCTTAGAGAATATGATAGAGGCATTGGTAAATATTATCCAAGGTATCAGTATTATCATAGTAACTTCATTTATAATTTCTAGCATATCTTTTTGGACAGGATTTGTAGTATTGATATTGGTTTTTATAAACTTTTACATAAGGTTATTATATTCAAAGAAAGATGAAGAATTTTATAATAAGCTTGCACCTATCAACAACTGGATATGGTACTACCAATATATACCACTTGAAGATGATAGATTTATTGATATTAAAGCAAATGCTATGGAAACTAATATTATTAAATCAAGCAAGATTTATATTGACAAAACTATAGAAATATTTACTGACTTCTATAATAGAATGGGCATTAGGGATACACTATCAGATCTTACTGATATCCTTATATACTTTTTTGTTTTAATTACTGGTGTAGTTGAGCTTTATAATGGAAAATTTAATATAGATTATTTTGCAATACTTATTATGGCAATATTTAAGATAACAAATGCTATAAAAGATATTTCAGAATCATTGATTGATTTTTGGAGATATTCTCTATTTTCTAAGCCTATTATAGAGTTTTTGTCTCTCCCAGACCCTAGTGAATCACCTTTAGAAATCATAAACACTAAGGAAATCCATTTAACTTCAAAGGACTTAAAATTTGCATATAATCATAAGAATGTCTTAGAAGACATAAATTTTGATGTAAATGAAAATAAATTAATAGTAATAATAGGTGAAAATGGTTGTGGGAAATCTACTTTAGTAAAACTTATAGCAGGAATGTATACGCCAAATCAAGGTTACATCTCTTATAATGGCTATGATACAGATAGAATAAATTACTCACATATAAGTCCTGTTTTCCAAGATTTTAAGCTAATAAAAGACTTTACTAGTCTTGAAAATATAAGAACAGAAGTAGGAAAAGATTATGATAATAAAATGCCTTGGCTACTTGATTTATTAAACTGGCAACTTAATTTTGATTTGGGAAAAAGGATAGGAAAAGAACTTAGTGAAGATTATGTAGAATTATCAGGAGGTCAAGGTCAGCAAGTTGCTATATTAAGAGCTATCTATAACAAACGCAATATAATAATTTTGGATGAGCCAACGGCGTCAATAGACTTGGAAAAAGAAAGGGATATCTATAAAGCGGTTACAAAGCTTAGGGATAATAATATAGTTTTTTTAGTTTCCCACAGACTATCTTCAGTACATCAAGCAGATGAGATATGGTTTATAAATGATGGTAAATTAGAGATATTTACTTCTCATAAAGATGCGATGAAAAATTCAGAAATATATAGAGACTTGTACACTAATTATTATGATAATTATTCAAAAGTTAACTAATCTAGGCACTATATAAATAAATCTATCCTTAATATTATAGTATATTTAACAACTTTACTAGTTTTTGTAGATTATAGGATAAGCATAGTTGTCCTTTTATCTTCTGTATTAATTGCATTATACCCTATTTAGTCACAAGTGTATTAAAATCGAGTAAAATAGGTTATAATTGTAATGAACGGAGGTAAAAAGCTAGACCTTTCGACTTCGCTATTGCTCCGCTCAAGGAAGTCCACTTCGTTTTACTTTTTCCTCTAATTTTCCAAATAAAAAACCCACAATTAATACTGTGGGTTCTAGATTATCTCATATGTTTCTTACATTCATCATTTCTATTAGAAAATTTCCTTGACATATGATGATGGTTTTTATTTCTTTTCTCTTCTCCTACTCTATGGCAAGTATCATAAGAGTTTTTATTGGTGGAGTGCTTGCATGTTTGCATATCCATGTAGTTTTCGTTCATAAAATCTTTGCAAGCTTGGTAGCCTTCACTTTTGTATGTTTCATCACAATAGTCTGCCATATGGTTTTCGCAGTCTCTGTGCATGTGATTGTGATAATAAGAATCTTCATTTATACATATATTTGATTCAGTTTCATTTTGCGTATTGTCCATGTTTTTAGCATATCCCGCACCGCCTACTAGGCTTGTTGCTAATAATATTGCAAATATTTTATTCATATATTTCTCCCTTTATTCATTTCTACTCCTGAACTATACCTCGATTTTATATTTTATCATAATTTTGTCTTCAGACAAAGTTGTCTGATCAGACCGAAGACAAATCCCAGCATAAACTGGCATTTGTCTTTATTTTTTTATCGTTTTAAGCTATTTTTGCAATAAAAAAATCCCTAGTTAAGTTCATGACTTTCCTAGGGAATGTATTTATATTTTCTTTTTTAGTATCCTCATTGCCCATAGGACTGCTATTATTGTAACTCCAACATCTCCAAATATTGCTAGCCACATATTTGCATATCCTAGTAGTCCTGCTATTAGGATTACTATTTTGACAGCCATTATGAAAATCACGTTTTGCCTTACTGTCCTATTGGTAAGGTCTGAGATTTTCATTAGCTTGCTCATCTGGCTAAACTCTCCGTTAACTACGAGTATATCGGATGATTCTATAGCAAGGTCAGATGCTGTTTCTCCCATTGATATACCAACATCTGCATTGGTAAGGACTGGGGCGTCGTTGATACCATCTCCTACAAAGACTGTAGGAAGTCCTTTATCTTGGTAGCCTTTCATAATTTCTAGCTTCTGGTCTGGCATGACTTCTGCGTAGTAGTCATCTAGGCCAAGTTCTTTGGCTGTTTCTTCAACTGCATTTTTGCCATCGCCTGATACTACAGCTATATTTTCAAAATGGTTGTGAAGATTTTCTATAGTTTCAAATGATTGGTCTTTGATTTCATCTTCGATTATTACTTTTGCAGCAAGCTTGTCATCTATAGATACATAGATTGCCCTGTCATTTTCTTCTCCATCATAGCCAATAAATCTAGCAGAACCTATCTTGATTAGGTCTCCATCCTTGCTAGTAGCTCTTACACCAAGGCCCTTTTCATTGGTCACTTCTTCAAACAAATCATGTTTTTCATCACGGTCTAGACTTTTTACTATCCCTTTTGCGATAGGATGGGTACTCATTAGCTCGATATTGTATATATAATCGAGTATTTTTTCCTTATCATGGTCAGTAAAATATTCTATATCTTTTACTTTGAAATTCCCTGTAGTAAGGGTTCCGGTCTTATCTGATAATAGGACTTTGGCATTTTTTAGTCCTTCAAAATACTGGCTTCCTTTTATAAGGATTCCATTTTCACTAGCTAGTCCTAGGCCTGACATAAAGCTTAGTGGGACTGATAATACTAGGCCACATGGGCATGATATTACTAAAAATGTAGCTGCCAAGAATATAGAGTCATACCAATCTCCTCCAAAAAATAGGGGAGGGATGATAGCTACTATAAGCGCAATAGCTACAACAATTGGGGTATAGATTTTGGCAAATCTTGTTACCATCTTTTCACTTTCAGACTTACTTTCTGCGGAATCTTCTATAATCTCCATAATCTTTGCTGCAACAGAATCATCAAATTCTTTTTGGGCGCGTATTTTGATAATACCCTCAGTAAGAAGCGATGAAGATATAACCTCAGACCCTACTTCGGCTTCTACTGGCATGGATTCTCCAGTGACAGAGGATGTATCAAGGAGGCCATGACCTTCTATAACGACACCATCCACACCAATTTTCTCACCATCACGAACCAGGAGGATATCTCCTACTTCTACATCATCTAGGTCGATTTCTGTAGTAGAACCATCTGGGTTTACCTTATTGGCCACATCAGGCACTAAGTCTAGGAGTCCTTCTATGTTTTGGCGGGACTTATGGCTTGCTATATTTTCAAATAAATCACCAAAATTATAAAAAAGTATTACAGCAATTGCTTCTATATATTGGCCTAGGATGAAGGCTGCAATTGATGCTATAGACAAAAGGAAGTCCTCACCCATGGCCTGGCCACGGATGATTCCCTTAAACCCTTTTATCAAAACATGCCATGCGGATAGCAAGTAGGCTAATAAAAACCCACCCACAATCCATATATTTTCACCTATAGTATTACTTAATACTGCTAATATAGCAGTAAAAATACCTATAGCTATAAGTTTACTCAGCTCCTTTTTGTGAGCATCTGTCATAGACTCAAACATATCCTACCTCACTAAGACAGTCCCTGGCTCAAGTTTATCAGCTAGTTTATTTGCCTCATCAAAAATGGCATCTTCATTAGCATCATCAGCTAATTCCATCTTTAGCTTCAAAGTTAGGAATGATAGGTTGGCATCATTCACTCCATCAATTTTCTTAACAGCCTCTTCAATCTTCGCTGCACAATTTGGACATAGGTTATCACTTTCTACTTTATATTTAACTTTCATTATATTCTCCTATTCATTAATATGTTCTAATCCTGTCATAAAAATTGTCTTGACGTGGTCATCGGCAAGTTCGTAGTATATTGACTTGCCACTTCTCTTGGAACTGACCAAATTGTTATCCTTCAAGCTCTTTAGCTGGTGGCTTATAGCTGACTGGCTCATATCCAAGACTTCTGCAATTTCGCCTACAGAAGTAGGTCCACTAAAAAGCACATTCATGATTCTAATCCTAGTCGAATCACCAAAAACCTTAAAAAGATCAGCTAAATCAAATAAAATTTCTTCATCTTTGATAGTTATCATTATCACCTCCGTTCATATGAGCATATGTTTATATGAACATTATAGCATATGTCTTTCTAATGTCAAATTTATATGTGAATAATTTTAATATATGAATATTTGACTTCTGTTTTTTTACCTTTCCAAGCGGGATTTTTACTCTTTAACAAAAAAGACAGAATCCCCCGTCTAATTAATACAATTTTTTTCCATTGTATTCTGTGTGCTCTAGGTCTATCTTTTCCCAGCCGCCAAACCTTGATATATATTGGTTTTTAAGCTCTTCATACTCTTCTTCGCTTACCTCTACCGTGTCATACTCACTATAGTAATAGAAAGGCTTTTTTGCTTGCTCAAAGCTGTTTGCAGCTTCATCATAGAGCAAGTTATATCTTTCCTCAGGATAAGAGTCATCTTCGACTTTTCTTTGATCCTCAGAAAGCCATTGCCAAGCTGTTTTCCAGTAGCCCTCTGCCCTTTTGCACTGATACTCTTCTCGCCTTTTACGAGCTTCTCGTAGTCTTCTTTCCTCTCGTCTTTCTGCTCTTATAAGCTCTTTTTCGTCTTCTGATAGCTCTACAGTATCCTCATAAAAGCAGTAATCACACCACTCTCCGCCTTGTCTGTTTGCACGCATATAAAAGATATAATCGTCAGATATAGGCTTTCTATATATCTTCCTCCAGCCTTTTACGGTGCGTAGCTCTGTATCATCATAAGGCTGATGTCCTCGGTATATACTGATAGCTTTACCATCTGAGTAGCGGTCGCAGTATCTGAGAAGATTACGCACTTTAGTGCTGGTCTTTATGCTTATAGGGACTTTGCTTTTTTTAAGCTTTTTTAAGTCTCTGATATCTATGATTTTTTTGCCATCTTTATAAGTATCTATAGTTAAAATATTTAAAAAGAGATTATCTTTTTTAAGAGGAAATTGTTAAAAAGTAGTAGGAATGTATTGTCAACTAGTAAATTATGCTTGTATCAGATAAACACCTGTATGTATATCTAGAATTACAAATTAAAATTATGAAAGACATATAGTATAAAAAATATGAATGCAATTATAATTGTTTGCATGTTTTTTATTTACCGATTAAAATAAAGTTAAATAATTATTATCGGAGAATAAATAATGAAAAAATATATACGAAAATTGAAAATTCCAATTATAATACAAATCATATTTACTTTATTGTACTCAATTACTGTGGCAATATTTCCATTGGTTAACAAATATTTATTTGATTATATTTTAGAAGAAGGTTTAAGTCTTGTTTTTAAACTTATTGGCATTTATGTATTATTGATTCTTCTAAATTTATTCTTCCAATACATATCTAGGTTATACGAGTGGAAAGTTTCTAAGTTGTTTTTTGTAAAGATTAAAGATGATTTGTTTAAGCATATTTCTTCTTTAGACATCCACGAATTTAACAAAAGAAAAGTTGCTGACTACTTAGTGATTTTTACTGAGAATGTGGAAGCAATAGACGAGGATTATCTAAGTGCCTACATAGATCTCTATAAATCTATACTAAATATTATAGTATTTTTAACAACCTTGCTTGTTTTTGTAGATTATAGGATAAGTATAGTTGTCCTATTATCTTCTGTCTTAATTGTATTTATCCCTAAAATCTTCAAAAAGAGATTGTCATTTTTAAGGGGAGAGCAAATAGCTAGCATAAAGAGATACTTTGATAAGGTTCTTGACTTATTATCTGGTAAATCACGAATCAATAGAGTGACTTTTAAGAATATTAATAACGAGCATAGGTCATATCTTACTGATAGTGAGGACAAAAGATATAAGTTTGGTAAGTTTAAAACTATTTCAGATTTAGCAGGAGCTTTTGGTATATTTCTAGTAGAATTTAATACCTTTGTTATAGTAGCTATACTTCTGGCTCAAGGGAAAATCACTGTTGGAGTTGGAATAGCAGCTTTTGGATACACTACTAGTTTCCTAGATCCTATTAATGATATTCTAAGTTGCATAAATCTTATAAATTCTACCCAAGAATTAGTTGATGAAACTATGGATTTCATTAATGGAGACCTAATAGAAGAAAAAGACAAATGGGAAGATAAGAAAGTCGATAAGCTAAGCTTAGAGAATTTATCTATCACATTTGATAATTTTTCCTTAGATAAGGTAAACTATGTATTTGAGAAAAATAAAAGATATGCTATTCTTGGACATAGCGGATCTGGCAAATCTAGCCTATTAAAACTCATTGATGGAAGCCTAGAAGCAGAAACTGGGGAAATTTATATAGATGGGAATCCTATAGACGATTTGGACGAATACATATTCTCTCTCAAACAATATGAATATCTATTTAGAACAGATTTTATAAACAACATTAGTATTTTCAAAAGTATGGAGACCGATACGAAATTAGTAAACAATTTCTTGATGGTCCTAAACGAAAAAATGAGAAACAAAATCATAAATTATGAGGATATAAATAAGCTAAGTGGAGGAGAAAAGCAAATTGTAGGCATAGTACGTATGCTAGTAGCCGATAGACCAATAATACTTTTAGATGAGCCCTTTGCTAGTATTGACCACAAAACAAGCAATATAATAAAAGATTATCTATTAAACTTACAAGATAAGATAATAATTGAAATCACCCACGATCTATCAGAAGAGAATCTATCAAGATTTGATGAATTAATACATATGGATGAGGGGAGAATGAAAGTATATGGGAAAATGTAAAACTTCCAAAGTCGCGATAAAAATCGTGGCTTTTTTGTTTCATGTGAAACATTAAACTAATATAATAGTAATAAAGGGGGAGCTTATGATAGTAAAAATGACAGTAGACCACATAGGGCAAATAAACAAGAATTTTGCCGACCAAGGTTGGGATGAGAGAACTGACATTTTAAATACATATTTACAAGAACAAAACAAGGGGGATCGTATAGTTTTAGTGTATGAAAATGATGACCAAGTTAAAGGATATATCACTCTAGTAAAAAATCCAAGTTCAGGTCCATTTAAGAATGCCAAAATCCCTGAAATCAAAGACTTTAACGTCTTCGAAAAATATCAAAATAAAGGCATAGGTCAGGAACTTTTGGATGCTATAATCAAAAAAGCAAATGGTTCACAAGTGGGTATCGGCGTTGGACTTAATCCAGACTATGGTAAAGCACAAAGAATGTACATCAAAAATGGATTTATTCCCGATGGCAAAGGAATTTACTACAAGGGTGAAATTGTAAAAGCTGGAGATACTTGCATTAATGATGACGATTTGAATATGTATTTTATAAAGAGAAATATTAGTTATCAAATATAGGTTTTTATTCTACGATAATATATTTGGATTTATAATATTTTTAGTTTGTATTATATATATGAACTGCTGATAATCGTGATTTGAGGTAGAATGAATAAGAGTATTAAGATAAATATAATTATAAAAGAGTCTTGTGGGAGTTATAATGAGATTAAAAGATAAAGTATATTTATATATTGAAGAACTAATATCAAATGGAAAGTTAAAAAGTGGAGATCCCATTGTCGAAACTGTTTTTGCTGAAAGATTACATGTATCCAGGACTCCAGTTAGAGAAGCACTAAAAGATCTAGAAAATGATGGTTTTGTAATAAGTTATCCTGGTAAGGGTACGTTTGTAAGACAAATTACTACAAAAGATATAGAAAACATTTACGACGTTAGGTCGTCATTAGAAGTATTAGCTTTAGAGAAATCTTTCGATTCTTTAGATGAATATATTTTATTAAACTTAAAAGAAAAGTATATTAATTTAGAAAAAAATTTTTCATGGGAAATAGCAAGAAAATTAGATGAAGATTTCCATAATTATTTTATTAACAAGGCTAATAATGAAACTCTATCGGAAATATTAATTAAACTTAATAAACAAGTTAGCGTATATAGAACTATTGCTTCCAAAGATCCTAATAGATCGGAAAAAACTATAAATGAGCATATGAAAATAATAGAAGCAATTAGTAGAAAAGATAAGGATTTAGCCATAGAAGCGTTGAAAATTCATTTAGATAGTGTTAAGAAGAGTGCAATTGAAGCTTCATTAATGTAAAAATATTATAATTTTATTTAAACTAATGATATTTATATCATTAGTTTTTTATTTGACAATAAATAGCACCTTTGGTATACTGATTGTATACAATATGTATACACAATATTTTTGAATTGGAGGTATTTGATGTTAGATTTTGTAGAGGAGTTTAGAAAATTAGATACTGCTACAGTTTCTGATGCAATGGATAAGATAGGAATAGAATGCGCATTGCATGGTATTAAACCTATTGACCATAAACATAAGATATGCGGAAAAGCGTTTACAGTAGCATATATGCCTTGTGGATTAGTTAAAGGCACTGTTGGAGATTTTATTGATGATGTAAAAGAAGGAGAAGTTGTTGTAATTGACAATGACGGTAGAACCGACTGTACAGTTTGGGGAGACATTATGTCATTCTATGCTAAAGAACATAATATAGAAGCAACGGTTATAGACGGGGTTTGTAGAGATGTTCCTACTATAAGAGAACTTGATTATCCTATATATTCTAAAGGTTATTATATGAGAACCGGAAAAGATAGAGTTGAAGTAAGAGCTGTAAATGAAGATATCCAAATATCTGATATTAGAGTTAAGAATGGTGACATAATTCTAGGTGATGCTTCTGGTGTTATAGTAATTCCTTTTGAAAAGTGTGAAGAAGTACTAGAAATTGCTAACAGTATCCACGAAAAAGAATCTCAAATCGAAGCAGCTATAAAAAATGGCTCTAGCTTAAAAGAAGCAAGAGAAAAATTTGGCTACCACAAATTACAAACTAAAGAAAATTAGGAGAAATCAATGAAATTAATATTAGACTTTATGTACTTGAGCTTGTTTTTGCTATTAGGATGGTTCATAAGAGAAAAAGTTACAATATTACAAAAAGTTTTTATACCATCTTCAGTAATTGGTGGTTTACTTTTGCTAATTATGGGTCCACAAATATTAAATGTGGTACCTATATCTGAAGGAGTATCGAAATATCCATCTTTTTTAATAATAATTATACTTACCTGTTTAGTGTTTGGTGCTGATTTAAATGTCAAAAGAGCAAGATCTTATGCTGATTATACCTTTGTGGGTGCAGCTACATATGGAGCTCAATTGTTTTTCGGAGTATTAGTTGGACTGTTACTTTCTAAAATATGGAAAGGTTTACCACCAAACTGGGGATTGGTTTCAATCTATTCATTTTTTGCAGGTCACGGTGCAGCAGGATCAGCAGCTCAATTATTCATAGAAGGTGGATATCCCGACTTTATGGGTATTGCCATGATAACATCTACAATTGGTCTTGTATCAGCCCTATCAATAGGAATGCCAATAGTAAACTGGGGTATAAGAAAAGGTTATACTGAATACGTTGATAAACCAGAAAAATTACCAGCCGATTATTTTGGTGGTGTAAAACCAGTTGAAAAGCAAGTTCCAATTGGTAGAGTAAAAACTTCAACAGCAGGAATCAACCCAATTGCTCTACAAATGGCTTTTATAGCACTTTGTATAATGCTCGGATATGCTATTAGAGAATTAGGAGCAACATACATCACTGAAGGATTTAGCAAAGTGAATGATATAGTTCTTGGCATTATTGGCGCCATCATAATTTGGCCATTAATGGTAAAAACAGGAGCTGACCAATATGTAGATAAGACAACAGTTACAAATATATCAGGATTTGCCCTAGAATATCTAATTGTAGCAGCAGTAGGAACAATAAATTCAGCCGCTATGGTGTCATACATAGTACCAATTATAATCTATTGTGTAGTGATGTTTGCAATTCTAACACCACTTTATATTTTTGGTTGTAAATTTTTTTGTAAAGATGAGTGGTTTGAAAAAATGGTAAATATGTTTGGCCAATGTACAGGAAATGCTGCAACAGGAATGACACTTTTAAGATGCGTAGACTCAAAAGGTCAATCAGCATCAGGTGACTCATCAGGAATGTTCTTATTTTTCTTTATGCCAATCTGGGTAGGAATGATAACACTAGGTCCAGCACTTGCTATGGGGGAAAATGGAGCAATCAAACTATTAGGGATAGGATTAGGAATAATGCTCGTATTTTATACAATAGCATTTATATTTAGAAGAAGTGCTGATAGAAAATAAATAGAAGAGAGCGAAAATGAGTTTTAATAATATAATTAATCTAAAATTTGAAAGACCAGAAAGAGAATTAATAGACCAATTAAAAGATTTCCCAGTAGCAAATCTTGATGATGCAATGGGAAGAACATCATCTTTGGATCAAAGCATTAGACCATTAAATAAAACTAGATTAATAGGTCCGGCATTCACAGTAAGAGTTGCACAAGGAGATAATCTATTCTTACACAAAGCCATGGATCTAGCAAATCCAGGAGATGTAATAGTAATAGACTCCCTAGGAACAACAAATAGAGCGATTTTTGGTGAACTAATGGCAAACTACTGTAAGCTTAGGGGAGTTACTGCAATGGTAACAGATGGTTGCGTTAGAGATAGTGATGAGCTAGAAAAATGGGATGATATGGCAATCTATGCAACAGGAATCTCCCCAAACGGCCCATACAAAAATGGTCCTGGAGAAATAGGGACAGAAATATCTCTAGGGGGCCAAGCAATAAGACCAGGGGATATCTTAGTAGGAGATAGTGACGGTATAGTTGTAATTAAACCAGAAGATGTAACTGAAGTAATAAAAAAAGTAAAGGAAATAAACAAAAAGGAAGAAAAAATCCTTGAAACTATGAAAACTGATGGAACTTACGACAGACCATGGGTTGATGAAACCCTAAAAAATCTTGGAGTTAAAGTTATTGATTAGTTGAAAAGATAATGCTAGCGATGGCATTATCTTTTTTTGAAAGTATAAACTTTAAAAGTTAATATTCTAGTATTGGGTATAATATTATTTAACCTCAGATATAATTTTAAATACGGAGGATACCATGCTAGAATTTAAAAATATAATTGTAAGAAAACCAAGTAAGTCTATGATAGAGGGTATTAGTACTGGTATGTTTAGTGAGGATAAGCCTATTTATGAGGATGCTATCAACCAACATGCTGAATACGTAAAGACTATTGAAAGTTTGGGTGTCAAGGCTCTTGTTTTGGAAGCTTTGGAAGAATATCCTGATTCTTGCTTTGTTGAAGACCCTGCTGTAGTTTTGAAGGAATGTGCTATTATTACCAATTCTCCTAGAGAAAGCAGAAATGGTGAAAAATTTGAGATAGAGCCAGCTATCAAGAAATATTATTCAGATGATCAAATATTCTACATCGAAGCTCCAGGCACAATGGAAGGTGGAGATGTTATGGTTGTTGATAAACATATTTACATCGGCCAATCTGATAGAACCAATGCTGAGGGTGCTAAGCAATTTAGCCAAATTGTTGAAAAGTATGGTTATACTACTTCTACAGTTCCTGTAACAGAAGGCCTACACTTGAAAGACTTTGCTATTTATCTAGAAAATAACAATATGCTTGTAAGCGAAAAGATGAATGAAGAAGAAGCTTTCAAAGACTTCAACCGTTTTGTAGTTCCAAAAGAAGAACTATATGCCATCAACAGCCTATATATCAACGGCACAGTCCTAGTACCAGATGGATTCCCAAAAACACTTGAACACATCAAATCTCTAGGATATCCTGTTAAAGTTGTTAATACTGATGAATTTAAGAAAATAGATGGATCTTTGACTTGCTTATCATTGAGATTCTAAGTTAAGAACTGATAGTAGTGTTTTTGGATCTATCAGTTTTTTTAAAGTACTATAGAAGTGGGATCTAATATGAAAACTTATACTAATAAATTTCACAATAAACATACATATTTAAATATAGAAAATTCAGAGATATCCACTATCAATGATTTTGATCATTTGCTGGATAAATACAAAAAGCCCCTACAAATAGGAGTGGATTCTGATAATGATAATTTGATTGATCTATTGGAAAAAAATGATTTTATATTAAAGAGAAAGTGCTATGAAGTCGAAGTTACAAAGGAGAATCTTAAATATCCTCTTAAAAAGGTTGATATTTGCCAATGTCAATATGGGAGTTTGGAATACAAGAAATGTTGCCAAATTCTTTATGATTATTACGCTCTAGTTCACTATGATATTAGTCCACTAACTGCAAGTTTTGATGACTTTGTAAGTACTCTTCCCAAGGAAGCAATCTATATGAGAGAAGATGGGGTCATAACAATTTGTGCCTTTGTAGAAGAAAATGAAATTGCCTACCTAGCTAATAGCAAATCCGATTCAAAAAGCAGAAGAGCCTTCCTCAGTGCCTTATTAACTTTCCTTTTTGACAAATATGATAAAATATTCTTTGAGGCAGACGACACAGACTACTTTGCCACAGAATTAAAGGATATGTTTGATATAAATATTAAAAGTTCTTACGATACTTACATCAAATATTATAAAAAGCATGAGTCTAATAAGTTTTCCTAGTCTCATGCTTTTGTATTATTGATATGATTATTAGCTCGAATGTTTTGTAAGGAGAATTTACAGATAAAAAATAATAGAACTCTTATAGACTTATCTCCGCTATTTTGTTAGTGAGTTGCTCGCCTAGAAATATTATATCTTCTTTAAAAAATCTAATTATTCAGCCAACTTTTTATAGGCTTTTTTATTTTTTTCTAAAAATTTATCTGAAATTTTCTTTAATTCATCTTCAGATATATATTCTTCTTCGTCTTCTTCATAAGGAACCATTATATATTTAGGTTCATTATTTTTAAAAATAACTGCAGAGCCTTTTTCATCAACTAATCTTGCTACTTTGGAAAAATTTTGATTTGCTTCTGTTATAGAAACCATTGTTTTTGTATCTATCTTCATTTTTAATCTCCTTACATTTATTATACCACAAATAGGATAAATATATACTATTATACATCCTATAAAAATGTATTGCAAATTGCATTACAGATAGTATTATCCTTATAAGGAGATGAGTTTATGAGCAAAACTGATACTATTAATGTAAGAATTGAACCGGAAATTAAGAAACAAGCTGAGGAAATTTTGGCAAAGCTAGGCATACCTGTTTCTACTGCTATCAATATGTACTACAGGCAAATAGTTGAGAAGAATGGGATTCCTATGGAAGTAAAGCTTACTAGACCTAACTTACCTATTGTAGAGGATATGAGTGAGGAAGACTTACTTGAAGAATTAGCAAAAGGTTATAGAGATATAGAAAATGGGAAAACTGTACCTACCAGTGAAGTTTTTGAAGATTTTTATAGAAAGTACAATCTATGAGTTTTGAAGTTGAATTTTAGTGGCGAATTAGAATATTCAATGCAAAACAAGACTATTTTAGAATATTAGAAATTATAAAAGGGGCTTTTAGCCCCTAATTTTTATTCACCTGGATACATGGTTGATGCACCTGGGTACATCTTGCCTAGTTCGTCAAATATTAGTCCTATATCGCCAAATCCTGTTTCTTCTAGCCTATCCATGGCACGGGTGTAGGCCTTGTCTATATCTTCATTTGTCATTTGATTTACTACAGATGGAGAAAATTCATAGTATTGTACCATTGCTGCTTTGATGGCATCGTAGTCAGTTTGGCTTGAGCCAAATCTTCTCATAGTTGGTTTTTTAGGTTTTTCGTCTTCTTCTTTTGAAGTGTCGGATGAATCTTCAGTATTTTCTGCCTCGGTACTTTCATCGCTTTCTTCTTCTGGTGAAAGTTTATTCAAAAATAGGATATCTGCAGCTCTTTTTATATAATCGTCAAAGTATAATTTTTCATTTTCCATATAGGCAATCTTTAGAGCTTCTTGGATGTAATAATCATCTGTTGCCCAAACCTTATCTGCTGGATAGCCCCAGGTTCCCATCAAAGTTCTCTCGTAGTTGAACCTATCTGTAAGCTCTCCTTCTTCGGCAGCTTCTTGGTTGTATTTAGCTGATATTGAATCTAGAGGGAATTTGCTAGATTGGTATGGATTTTCAATTGCTAATTCTTGGAATACAAAGTCCTTTTGATCCCAGTAGCCAGTTTCTTCTGCTAGTTCTTTTGCTTTTCCTACTACTGTATCAATTTCTTCATCAGATAGCTCATCGGCAAAATCTTGGTCAAATTCACCAAACTCGACTATCATATCTCTCCACTTATCATAGTCGATTGTGTCAGCTTCTTTTTCTGTGATAGGTTTTTCTTCACCTTTTTTATCTTCTGCTGTAGATTCTGTATTATTATCCTCAAGAGCTTGAGATATTTCTTCATCATTTGCTACATTTTGGACATTTTTTGCTTCTTTATTGTTACAAGCACTTAAAACAGCTATTAGTGCAAGGCTTGCTAGTATTTTTTTGTAAGTCATATGGCCTCCTTAAGTTATTATAATTCTATCACGTTTCTTTATTTTTTTGTAGTTAAATACATATTTGTAATTATTTTTTAATTTTTTTGGGTAAAAAATATAAATTACGCAAATATTTGTAACTTTTTTGTTGCAATTAGATTTTAAATGGTTTATAATAGGTCTGTAAACTAAAAAAATAGACTTATTGTAATTATATTGTAATAAAAGTGAGGTAATAAAATATGAAGAAAATTAATAAAACATTATTGCTTGCCTCAACATTATTTGTATCTCAAGCTGTAACTCTTTCTGAAAATGCATATGCTGATGAAGGATACGATCTGAATGTTGAACTAAGCACTGAGGAAAGTTCTGATGCTAGCTTAAATGATCAAGTACAACCAATCAGCCAAGATCAAGTAGATAGCTATGAAGATAGCAATGAAGATATCATGCTAAGTAGCCAAAGTCTTGATGAGAATGAAGAAGCTATCTCAGAAAATAAAGAGCCAGAGCTAGAATTAGAAGAAAAAGAAGAAAATACAAGTATCGATAACGAAGAAAACGAAGAAGCTGAAACTAGGCAAGAAGAATTAACTGATGAAATCAACGAAGAATCAGAAGATCAAGAACAAAGAAATGACCTAGTTTACTATGACGATACAAATCTTGACGAAATTTTAACAATGATTGACGATGTTGATGCTAAAACAAGCGAAAATAGTCAATCCCTTGATAATAAAACTACTGACAATCAAAATACTGAAGATCAAACTGTCACAGAAGAAACAAATATTGATCAAAAAGTTTACTATGCTCCAAAGGCAACAGGTGTTATAGTTGAGGAAAAGAATACAACAAAATATTACGAAAACAATAAGTTAGTTACAAATGCACAAGTTATAGTTAATGATAGATTCTACAATATCGACAGCAAGGGTAATGCTACAAATCCAAAGGCATACTGGACAGTAATGGGCGCAAACCTATACTATTCAGATGAAACTGGTCATATTGTAAGAGGTATCAAAGAAATCAAAAACAAAAAATACTATTTTAACAACGATGGTATCTTACAATTAAACAGACTTCTAGTAACAAATGAATCTCATTATGATATTGGAAGCGAAGGCGAGATGGTTGCACCAAAAAATAAATGGGTAACAATCAACAAGAAAAAATACTATAACGATAATAATGGAAAATTATTAAAAGGTATAGCTAAGATTGCCGACAAAACATATTACTTTGACAACGACGGAGTTTTAAAAACAAATAAAAAAGTTCTAACAGAATCAAGATTCTACACAGTAGATGGAAATGGTATAGCAACTAATAGAAAGAATTATTGGTTCAACCTTGGTGGTAAGACATATAGAACAAATAAAAACGGCTCTATTATAAAGGGTCTATTTAGCGAAGGCAAAAATACATACGTATTTGATGACCAAGGTGTTCTATTCCAAAATACATCTATAATTGCTGGTGGAAAATACTATAATATCGACAAGAACGGCCTAGTAAAAAATCCTAAGAATTCATGGGTAACATACAATGGTCAAAAATACCACACTAACGAAAATGGATATGTAAAAGAAGGCGTATGGAAGATAGATGACAAATACTACTATTTCACATCAAATGGCCTAACCGCTAACAAGACAATTACACAACAAGGTGTAGTATACAATGTCGATGAAAATGGTATAGCTACAAAAGAAGATAACAACATCCCAGGTGAAAAATCTGTTGATAAAGTTATAGAATGGATGTTCAATGCCAGAGCTAACAAGCTAACCTACAATATGGGTGCAGGCAGAAATACAGCCAGCCAAGCAGACTGCTCATCAGCAGTATATAGGTCACTAATATACGGTGGATTCCTAGATAAGAACGCATGGGTAGGCAATACCGAAACCCTATTCCAAATGGGAGCAAAGGGCAAGGTAATGTATGAAGTAAAAGAATCTGACATCAGGTATGGTGACATCTTCGTTGCAGGTACGCCAGGTGGATCTGCAGGAGCAGCAGGCCACACTGGATTTATCCTAAACCCAACAGATGATACAATCATACATATGTCCTACAGTAAAAATGGTGTAGCAGTAACACCTCGTAAGGGCTACATGGGCGATTCTAGAGGACTTCCTGTAAAATACTTTAGACTTGTAGGTGGAAGCTCTGCAAACACCTATCTTAATAAGAAATAATATAATCATATCAATACACTCTAGGAGTAATTCTTAGGGTGTGTTTTTTTGTCGAATTGTAAATGTGTAAAAGATTGAAAATAAATATTCATTTATATTCATAAATTTACAAAAATTGATAATATTTATATTTATCGTATACTATAAGTCGTAGAAAAACAATTTAAGGGAGAAATAATAATGAAAATAAAAAAAGTATTTTCATCTGTAATGGCCCTAGGCCTTTCTCTAACCCTTGCTTCCTGTGGAGGATCAGATACAGATTCTCTTAACCCAAGCGAAGATGTACAAACAAGCAAGGAAAGTACAGATGAATCAACTGATAGCCAAGAAGAAAATGAGCTTGACCAAGATGCCAAAGAAGATTTGGATAACTTTGAAAGCCAAACATCAAACGACACCCTAGTAGTTGGTGTTGGATCAATGAATGGTGATTTCATCCAAGGATTTGGTAATGACGCCAACGACGTTAAAACTCGTAGACTTCTAGGTATAGAGGGCAACAATGGTTTCACAACCTATGTCCAAGATGAAAACGGACAATGGCAATGGAACAAGGCAGTTTTAGCTGAAGAACCAACAAGTGTAAACAATGACGATGGTTCAATGACAGTAACATTTAAGCTAAAAGATGATGTAAAATGGTCAGATGGAGAGCCACTTACAGCTGATGATTTCTTATTTTTGACACTTTTACAATCTGATTACAACTACATTTCCATGACTGGTTCTCTACAAATAGGTGACGATGGACTAGTAGGTTATGAGGCCTTCCACAATAATGATTCAAATGAACTAGAAGGTCTAGAAAAAATAGATGATTATAGCTTTAGCGTGACTATAGATGCAAAAGAACTACCATACTTTGACGTTCAATCCCTATCAAATGAGGGAGCTAGACCACTTCACTACATAGCTCCAAATCTTCAAGTAGCTGAAAATGGTAAGAGCTTAAAAGTAAAAGATGGCTATGAAGTGACAGATCAAGATAAAGAAGAGTTTATCCAATCAGTAGATACAAGAATTGGAAAACTAAAGGAAGAATTTGAAGAATATTACCCAGAAGTGCCAGAAGATGGTAGCGAGGAAAAGGAAGAATACGACCAAGACCTCAAAGATCGTGACGAAAAAATAGCAGAACTTGAAGCCAGCAAGGAAGGTGACATAGACCCAACTCGCCTACTAATAGACAAGGCAGCTATCTTTGAAACAGAAGAATATAGATTTAAGCCAGAAGTTACGCCAGGACCATATAAGTTCGAATCATTTAAAAACAATATGACAAAACTTAGCCTAAATGAAAATTATCCTGGCAACTTCAGAGGAGATAAGGCTACAATTCCAAATATCATCCTCCAAGTAATAAACGATAACATAGCAGTAGACCTACTAGAAAATGGAGATATAGACGTTTGGGAAGATGAAAACACCGGTGGAAAAATCGACCAAATGAGAAAGGCTGCTGATGAAGGCAAAATCCAAATAGGATCTTTTGAAAGAAATGGTTATGGTAACATCACCTTCCTAACAGATAGGGGACCAACTCAATACAAGGAAGTCCGCCAAGCTATAGCTTACCTAATGGATAGAAACGAATTCGTTGCATCATATGCAGGTGGCTATGGTGTTGTAACCAATGGTATGTACGGTCAAAGCCAATGGATGTATAAGGAACGTGGAGCTGATGTAGAAGGCGAAATGATCAACTACACATTAAATATAGACAAGGCTAATGAACTACTAGACCAAACTCCATACAAATATGAAAAAGATGGCAAAACACCTTGGGATAAGGCAAAACTAGAAGAAAACTTCAAGGGAGACCTAGAAGGATTTGACTACTACAGATACGATGAAAATGGTAAGAGATTGGTAGTAAACCAATATGGCTCAGACCAATCACCAATCACAACCCTTATTTCCAACCAACTACCAATAAATGCAGCCCAAGCTGGTATGGAATACAATGTAACATCTGGTTCCTTCTCAACATTAATAGAGCTATACAACTATCCAAAAGAAGACCCAGACTACACAGCATTCAACATGGGATCAGACTTCGGTGTACCATTTGACCCATGGCTATACTACTCACAAGAAGGTCCTTTTAACAAGACAAGAACAAATGACCCAGAAGCTGACAAAATCACTGAAGATTTGAGAAAAACAGATCCATCTGATGTAGAAGGCTTCCTAGACAAGTGGGTAGAATTCCAAATTTGGTACAATGACTACCTACCAGAAATTCCACTATACTCAAATATCTACCACACAGGATACTCAAACAGAGTAAAGGGATTTGATATCATGAGTCCAGTATGGCACCTAAACGACCAAATCAACGCCATAAGTCTAGGAGAATAACACCTAGTAAAATAAAAATATTTTTCCTCATTATTTAATAGTAATTTAGGAAATGTAAACTGACCTCCAAAAGTTAGAAGCAAAACTAACTTGAGGAGGTCTTTTTTTGTGGCAGCATAAATAAAAAACCTACAAATTAAAACAAAAAATCAGCAAATACTGGGGAAAAACACCCAAGTTGCCCTATAGTTGCTAGCTTTTTATCAAAGATTTCCCTACAATAGAAATAGGAGGTCTTATGATTGGAGAAAAAATTAAAGACAAAAGAAAAGAATTAAATCTTACTCAAGAATACTTGGCAAAGGAATTAAATATATCAAGGCAAGCTGTCTCAAAGTGGGAAAAAGGACTTTCCGAGCCTTCCATGGACAATCTTGTTAAATTATCTGAAATATTTGGAGTTGATATGGCATACTTCAAAAATGATGGCGAATATAATAAGCCCCTTATATCAAATATTTTTTGGGATTTTTTATATGCAGCTATTGGACTTATTTTCTATTTATTATATTACTTTGGATTAATGGAGGGAGCCTTAAACAAAGATCCAAGGCAAATGCCATTTATGATACTTACAGTTTTTCTAGCTATTTCAGTGATAGCCTTTCCCCAAGCTGTAAAAAATATGGGGGACAAATTAGATGAGATTGATTACTTCGCATTTTCAAAATTGATCTTGCCAGTGATTTTTATAATATCACCCCTTATAGTTTTTTATTATATTTTTAAAAAAGAAAAACCTAATTAGTAAATAGAGCTTAATCATAATAAGATAATTTATAGTACATTTTTCATGTAAGTGATTATAATAACAAACTTTTAGCTGAAATTTGCACAAAAAAACAAAAATTATTTTTCGCATATATAAGATAAAAATGTATAAAGAAAACGTATCTAGTAAAAGTGATAAATATAACAAGTACTTTAGTTAAGTGCCAGAACACCTGCATTCACTACAATATTACAATAAAGTTTTCTTCATAATTATTTGAGCCGTGATTTCAAAGCTTGTAAAACCAACCGTTTTAATGTATAAATATACGTCAAGATAAATAATAACAGCTTTTTCCTATTGACAAAAAATGATTTATGGATTAAAATTTACTTAACATATTATTAATGGAGGGTATACTCGTGAAAATTAAAAAAGTATTTTCTTCCCTAATGGCACTAGGCTTGGCAACAACTCTAGCAGCTTGTGGAGGAAACACTGATTCAGCTAATACTGAAAAAGATAATGCTGAGCAAGCAACAACTGAAGATACTTCAGCAGAAGAAACAACAGATGATGCTAACAAAGATAATGCAGAAGAAACAACAGATGATCAAGGCGAAAATACTGAGGAAGACGCAGAAGCTAGCGAAGAAGTAGAAAACTTTGAAGCTCAAACTTCTGATGACACCCTAGTACTTGGTCTTGCTGATTTGAACGGTGACTTCTACGGTGGTTGGACAAACAACGCTAACGACGTTACTGTAAGAAAATTACTAGGTATCGAAGGAAACAGTGGATATTCAACAGTAGTTCAAGACGAAAATGGTCAATGGGTAAATAACCCAGCCGTTCTTGATGGTGAACCAAAAGTTACCGAAAATGAAGATGGTTCAAAAACTTACCAATACAAAATCAAAGAGGACCTAAAATGGTCTGATGGCGAGCCAGTTAAATCAGATGATTACCTATATGGATCTCTAATATTTACTCACCCATCATTTATACCAGTAACAGGTTCTACAACAATCGGCTCTGACTCACTAAAAGGCTACGAAGCTTACCACACAGGTAAGGATGCAGAAGGTAATGATGTTGACTTCTTTGAAGGTCAAAAGAAAATCGATGACTACACATTCGAATTTACAGTTGATAGCTCATTCTTACCATATTTCGAAGAAGCAGCTCTAGCTTCAGCAAGTCCATTCCCACTACACGCAGTAAGTGAAAATCTTGTTCTTAACGAAGATGGTACAAAACTTGTTGCAAAAGATGGATATGAACCAAGTGAAGAAGAAATCCAAAAATATAAAGACGACCTTCAAAAACAAATCGACAATCTAAATGCAGATTTTGAAGAAAACGTAGAAGAACCAGGAGCAGATGCTTCTGAAGATGACAAGGCAGCTTACGAAGAAGAAAAAGCAGCTCATGAAGAAGAAGTAAAAATCCTAGAAGATAAGATGAATGGCGATGTTGACCCAAGCTTGCAACTAATCGAACAAGCAATGCTTAATATCTACAATGATTATAGGGTTAACCCAACAGTTACAACTGGACCATATATGTTTGATGAATTCAAAAACAACATGGTTAAACTATCTCTAAACCCTAACTATGCAGGAAATGCTAAGGGTGACAAGGCAACAGTTCCACACATCATAGTACAAACAGTAAACTCAAATATAGCAGTTGACCTACTTGAAAATGGAGACATAGATATTTGGGAATCAGAAGCAGATGGTGGTAAGATTGACCAAATGAGAGCTGCAGCTGACGCTGGCAAGATCAAATTCAACGAATTTGAAAGATCTGGTTATGGTAACCTTACATTCTTAACAGATAGAGGAAACACAAAATATAAAGAAGTTCGTCAAGCTATCGCTCACTTAATGGACAGAAACTCATTCGTACAATCATATGCTGGTGGTTACGGTGTAGTAACAAACGGTATGTACGGCCAAAGCCAATGGATGTACAAGGAAAAAGGAGCTGACCTAGAAAGTGATCCTAATATGATTAACTATCAATTAAACCTTGATACAGCTAACGAATTACTTGACAAAACACCATTTACATTTGAAGCTGATGGAAAAACTCCATGGGATAAGGCAAAAGCTGACGAAGAATTCGCTTCAAATGCTGATAATTTTGATTATTTTAGATACGATGAAAATGGTAAGAGACTAGTTGTTAACCAATACGGTTCTGATGAATCTCCAATTACAACACTAATTTCTAACCAACTTCCAAACAACGCTAAACAAGTTGGTATGGAATATAACGTAACAGCTGGTAACTTTGCAACATTATTGCAATATTACACATCTCCAACAGAAGATGCAGAATATACAGCATTTAACATGGGTACAAACTTTGCACCAATATTTGACCCATGGTATCAATACAACTCAAAAGGTAGCGATAACAAGACAAGAACAAACGATCCAGCAGTTGATGAAATCACAGAAAAACTTCGTAGAATCGCTCCAGATGATAAGGAAGCATTCCTAGAAGAATGGATGAAATTCCAACTTTGGTACAATGACTACCTACCAGAAATTCCTCTATACTCTAACCTATTCCACACAGGTTACACAAACAGAGTTGAAGGATTTGATATCAATACGCCAACATGGCAATTTGCAGATCAAGTTAACGCAATTACAATAGCTAAATAGTTATCGAAAATCTCTTAAAACTAAAAGGGCTCACCTAGGTGAGCTTTTTTAGTTAATGAAAATGTATAATTTGATGGGTTTATTAGTTTATTTGCATAAATATATAGGAAATCAAGACATGAATAAGTAAATAATTATACATAAAAATGATAATTATTTCTTGTTATTATATTAATAATATTTGACAAAGTCGGGTCAATATATTAATATATTACTTATAAAAAATGTTATTTTGGGGTTTTTAACCTATTTGATTTTTACTAAATAAATACATAGAAATTATTCAATTGATAAGGATTTAGTAAGTATAAAAAAATCAATTATATAACAAAATAGGAAGGGAAATTATGCTCCGTTATATAGTAAAGAGAATTTTAAACATGATACCTGTTGCAATAATCATATCTATATTGCTATTTACTTTCTCTAAAGCTATGCCTGGGGATCCGATAAAGGCCATGATGCCACAAGGAACCCGTATGACTAAGGCACAAGAGGAACAGCTTTATGAGACACTTTCTGAACGTTATGGACTAAATAAGTCCTATCCAGAGCAATATGTTAGATGGTTAGGCAGAACTCTTAAAGGTGACCTTGGTGAGTCCATTAGAGTTAGACGTGATGTAAAAGAATATTTAAAAGAACCACTAAAGAATACAATATTTCTAAATATCGGTTCTACCATTATTTCATTTGTTCTATCGGTACTGATTGGTATAAGGTCGGCCACCCATAGGGGAGGGGTCTTTGATAGGACCTTCCAGACTTTAACACTGGTTGGTTTGTCAATTCCAGTATTTTTTATAGGTCTTATTGCAATTTATATTTTTGCATTTAAACTTAAATGGTTCCCAGCCAACGGTATGCCAAGGACCAACGAATTTGGTGAATGGGTGAGATATTTGTTCTTACCAACACTTACACTTACTATAGGTTCTCTTGCAGGACTTTCTAGATATGTTAGAAACTCAATGCTTGATGCCTTAAACGAAGATTATATTAGAACGGCAAGATCTAAGGGTCTTAAAGAAAAGACTGTTATCTATTCACATGCCTTTAGAAACGCGCTTATTCCAGTTGTTACAGCCCTAACATGGGCAGTATTAGGTATGTTCTCTGGTTCTGCTATTACTGAGAGAATCTTCTCATATAGGGGTATTGGTAACGAACTTATTTCTGCAGTTATGGCCCAAGATTACAATATTATATTAGCCCTATCAATGTTTTATGCAGTACTTACACTTTTAGGAAACTTGATAATGGATATAGCCTATGCGCTAGTTGATCCAAGGGTTAAACTAGACGCTTAAGAGGGGTAATATGAACAAGACATTTAACAAATCATTAAAATCATATAAGAAGTTTTTAAAGTCATATTTCCTTAGAGGCTTTACATTTGCAGATGGTTTAGATGAAAATGAAACTAAAAAAGTAGAAGACAATAGACTAGATCCAGAGATGAGAGAAAATCTCAACGGACCAAATTCAAATATAGGTACAAGTGGAGATCCTTCCACAGAAAATAAGGACCTAAAGGAAGAAGCAATCCTTTCACCAGGTCAAGTAGCGTTAAGAAACTACTTTAGAAACCCACTTGGTGTTATTGGACTTATAATGTTTGTAGCTATAATACTAATTGTATTTATAGGCTCTAGGGTCCTACCTTTTAACCAATATTATTCACAAGGTAACCTTACTAACGTTGCTCCAGGTGGGGCATATATGAATTTCCCTGGTGAAATGGAAAAAGAAGGTACAAAGAAAATATCAATGGGTAATACCTTTGCTGTTGGTCTTACAAACGAAAACAATGTTTATGTTTGGGGATCAAACAACGAAGACAATATTACATCCATACCTGATAAAGTAAAAGAAGGCCTTGCTGGTAAAGAAATCAAAGATGTGGCAGCTGGGGATAGACATATCCTTATAGCTACAGAAGATGGTGAACTTTATGGTTGGGGTAACAACTCCTTTGATCAAACAAAGATTCCACCAATGCAAGAAGCCCAAATCAAAGAAGAAGGTATAGAAAAAATTGGTGCTGGTGTTCAATATTCAGTAATAGTTACCAAAAAGAAAAATCTTGTAGTTTGGGGTTCAACTATGGCCAGCCGTTTGAACATGATTCCATCAACAGTTCAAGGCCAAGTCGAAGACTTTGATACTTCACCAATCAATATGATTGTTGCAAAGACAGATGGAACAGTTCAACTTATAGGTGTAATGGGTGCAGAAAACCAAACAGCTATGCCAAAAGAATTGACTGATGGCTCAGTATTTGTCAAAAAAGTTGCCCTAACATCTAGCTCAGCTGCAGCCCTTGATGACAAAGGAAAACTATATGTTTGGGGACCGTCTAGAGCTGGTATTTCTGGCAATAATGTTCCAGAATTTGAAGCTCCAATAGTAGATATCCAAGGTGGAGATTCTACCTTTACTGCCCTTGATGAAAACGGCAAGATCTATACTTGGGGTTTAGATAACTACGGTGAATTAAATGCACCAGATGGTGAATTTGATCAAATATACGCATCCTACTTTAACCAATACGCAGTTGACAAGGAAGGCAAGATCAAAACTTGGGGACTTAATGGATTTAGATTTGGTTCTGATGACCAAGGTCGTGATATCTTCACAAGACTAATCCACGGTGGTCGTATGACTATGATAATCGCCCTAATCTCCACAGTACTTCAAGTAGTTCTTGGTGTACTTATAGGTATGATTTCAGGTTTTGCCGGAGGACGTGTGGATAATATCTTGATGAGAATGTCAGAAATTATTGCATCATTCCCATTTTATCCAATGCTTATCTCCCTATCAGCGCTATTGCCACCAGGAGCTAGCCAAACTCAAAGAATCACCATGGTAATGGTTCTTCTAGGTTTGTTAGGTTGGACAGGACTTGCCCGTCTAGTACGTGGACAAATCCTTGCAGAACGTGAACGTGATTACATTACTGCAGCTCGTGCCCTTGGTGTTAAGAACTGGTCAATTATGATGAAACATATTTTACCAAATATCCTTTCAATCGTTATAGTAAACGCAACACTAGGATATGCTGGTAACTTACTAACAGAATCTGGTTTATCATTCTTAGGTTTTGGTGTACAAGAACCTACTCCATCATGGGGTAATATGTTGACAGCAGCACAAAGCTCTGATGTACTAAACATCTACTGGTGGAGATGGATATTCCCAGTACTAGCAGTATTCTTAGCATCTTTCTCTGTAAACCTAATAGGTGATGCTATGCGTGATGCTATAGACCCAAGAGCAAATGAGAGATAGAGGTAAAGATGAGATTACTAGAAATAAATAAGCTTCACACATATTTCTCCACAAGAAAAGGATTAATCAAGGCTGTAAATGGCGTTTCATTTACTATTGATGAAGGGAAAACCCTTGGCCTTGTAGGTGAATCTGGTTCTGGAAAAAGCCAAACAGCCATGTCTATTTTAAGGTTATTTGAACCTAACCAAAAGATTTATGAGGGAGAAATCCTATACAAAGGTGAAGATTTAACAAAATATAGCACAAAGCAAATGGAAGAAATCAGGGGAAACGAAATCTCCATGATCTTCCAAGAGCCGATGAGCTCACTAAACCCAGTATTTACTGTTGAAAAGCAAATCTCAGAAGTTTTGATTCTTCACAGACATATGAGTAAGGCTGAAGCAGCGAAAAGATGTGAGGAGCTTCTTGCATCTGTTAAGATTCCTAACCCACATATTGTTGCCAAACAATATCCATTTGAACTATCAGGTGGTATGAACCAAAGGGTTATGATTGCTATGGCACTAGCCTGTGAACCAAAACTACTAATAGCCGACGAGCCTACAACAGCTCTAGACGTAACAATTCAAGCTCAAATCCTAAGACTAATGAATGACCTAAAGCATAGACTTAATACATCTATCCTATTTATCACTCACGACCTTGGGGTTATCAATCAAATGGCAGATGAAGTAGCGGTTATGTATTCTGGACAAATAGTTGAACAATCTCCAGTAGAATTTATCTTCAAAAGAGATATTACAGACTACAACCACCCATATACAGTAGCCCTACTAAACTCTATACCATCTATAACAAGTGATAAGAATGAGAGATTGGACATTATACCAGGTTCAGTGCCACACCCACTAAACCTACCAAAGGGATGTAAATTTGCCGATAGATGTAAGTTTGCAACAGAAAAATGTATCAATCAAATGCCTGAACTTGTAGCTGTAAACGAGAACCAAAGAATCAGATGTCATTATCCAAATAGAAAGGAAAGGGAAGATGGAAACAACTAACGATAAGAAGGTCTTATTTAAAATAAGAAACCTTAAAAAATATTTCCCTTTAAAAAAGAAATCTATATTTGATAAGGGACCAAGAGACTATGTTCATGCCAACGAATCTATCACAATAGATATCTACGAAGGTGAAACCCTAGGCCTAGTAGGGGAATCTGGTTGTGGTAAATCTACATTTGGTAGAACTCTTTTACAAATCTACGAACAAACTGAAGGAACCACCCTATATTACGGCAAAACAATAGAAGATATTGCTCCAGAATATATGGGCAAAATGATCAAAAATATACCAGGCCAATACCCAAACTATGCTAAAGCAAGAGAGGAATTGGATGCTATATACACTGAACTAGAAGGCGCAAGTACTGACGAAGCACGTGCAGAAATAAACGAACGTGCTATGCTAAAACGTCACGAAATCGAAGAAAAATATACCAATATGGTAAGAATTGCTGGTGGATTACTAGCAAGTGATGACCTATCTAAGGTATCAAGCCTCCTAGAAGACTACTACAAAGCATTAAAAGAAAGAGCAGTAGTCCTAGAAGACATAGAAGACTTCGAAGACAAGCTCAAAATGAGATCTCGTGATTGGGACTCCTACCACAAAGCTTTGGAAGCTGACAACAAATACAAAGAACTAACCACAAAAAGAGCAGAACTTTCAAAAAAAGTTGGCGAAAAAATAAACATAGTCGACGAATATAGACAGACCCTAAGCTCAAAAGAAGGATTCGAAGAGTTAGAAAGTCTCAAAGACAGTGGTATAGACTTATCAGAACTAAACTCAGAAGAAATGAGAAGGATGAGAAAAGACCTACAAATGATCTTCCAAGACCCATACGGATCCTTGGATACAAAGATAACTGTAGGAAATATCATCGGTGAAGGCGTACTAGGACACGAACTATTCAAATCCAGAAAAGAAGCTGGATACAACGAATACATCCAAGAAACCATGGAAAAATGTGGACTAGCACCATACTTCCTCCACAGATACCCTCACCAATTCTCAGGTGGACAAAGACAAAGAATTGGTATAGCCAGAGCCCTTGCCTTAAAACCAAGCTTTATAGTTTGTGACGAGGCAGTAAGTGCCCTAGACGTATCAATCCAATCACAAATTATAAACCTACTCCAAGACCTAAAAGATCAAAACAACCTAACTTATCTATTCATCACCCACGACCTATCAGTAGTAAAATACATCTCTGATAGAATAGGGGTAATGTACCTTGGAGTACTAGTAGAATTAGCAACTACAGAGCAAATCTTTGATAAACCACTACATCCATATACACAAGCCTTGCTACAAGCCATACCAAGAACTGACGTGGACCAAGGCCAAGAACTAGCTGTAATAGAAGGGGACATCCCATCAGCAGTTCACCCACCAAAGGGATGCCGTTTCCACACCAGATGTGAGTACGCTATGGACATCTGTAAGACCTATGAGCCTGAGCTCAAAGATTACGACAATGGTCACTATGTAGCTTGCCACTTGATGGAAGTAAGCGAAGAAGAAAAACAAAAAGCTTACGAGAAAAATAAGGCAGAAAAAGCAAAACAAGAATCAGAATTAGAAGAGATGAGTGTTTTATGAGAAAACCAATAGATAGATTTTCTGGCAAATCCAGCGATGAAATCTATCAAAAGGAATCCTTGCTAGAAGACGACAATCTAGAAAAATACGACAAACTAGCAATGTTCCTTGCCGCTATAAAAGTACTCTTCCCAGCCCTACTAATAGTAGTAGGCCCAATCTTGCTTTTTGCAATATTATTATAAAAGAGCAAATCCTATGATTTAGATCATAGGATTTTTTGTATTGAAAAATATTTTTGACATTTAAAACAACATTTGGTACTAAAAATGTAACATATTTAGTACTAAAAATGTAACATTTTCTATGAAAGGATGATCACGTGGAAGTTCAAATAGAAAATAGAATCGCAGAATTTAGAAAGGAAAAGGGCCTATCTCAGCATAAGCTAGCAATCGCTGTTGGCCTAAAGAGAAGATCGATCATGGCCTATGAAAACAACACCATAAGCCCAACACTTGAAACAGCCTACAAAATCTGCAAGGTCCTAGACAAAGACATCAAAGAAGTATTTATTTTTAAATAGGAGAATACAATGGGATTATTATTTAACGATACAAACGAAATAAAAGCAAAGGTTGAAGAAAACTTTAACGATAATAAAAATTTCCTGGTAGCAATGAAACATAATGATACAAAGACTGGGATTGCTAAACTTCTAGCTAGCAATCTGCTGTATACTATGGATTCGGCAAGAACATTTATCCTATACTTCAGCCCAAAAGGCATATATGAAAAAGAAATAAGCAATTCAAGTAAGGGAAATTTTACCCTCTTGCCAGCAAATGAAATAGAAGACTTTGAAATAGAAGAAAAATCTAACAAAACCATTATAAATTTACTACACCTAGGTAAAAAGATAAGCTATGAAATTCCTTATAAGGGCAAGATTTGCACAACTAACGAGGAAAACTTGCAAATCTTAAAGGCAAATAATTGGAATATGATTTAACAATCAATATTTAAAATAATATTATCATTAATAGATAGATTTAGAATAATAATTTGATATAATAAGTCCAAAAGTATAAGGAGAACTTATGTATAAGATTGAAAATTTTCTAAACAATGATGATATTGACGTAACTTACCAGATGGGTGCCTTTAGAGTTGCTGAGTACAAGAGAGACCTATCAGTTACCAAGGAAACTGCCCAAAGAGAATACTTTGCTTCACAAATGGGTGTTAGATTAAAACAACTAGTATGTGACCTAAAACAAAGCCCAGTTACTGTACAAGCGGGTGCTATGCAATGGATGATAGGCGATGTAAACGCTAGTTCTGGCATCAAAGGAGTTGGTGATTTTATAGGCAAAAGTTTAAGAAGTACAGTTACCAAGGAAACTGCTGTAAAACCAGAATACCATGGAACAGGCATGATAGTCCTAGAACCTACTTATAAATATATAATTCTTATAGATGTTGGAGCTTGGAATGGATCAATAGTTCTAGAAGATGGATATTATTTGGCTAGTGAAGCGAGTCTCCAACACAAAATAGCAACAAGAAGCTCATTTTCATCTGCTGTAGCCGGCGGAGAAGGATTATTCAACCTAAGCCTCAAAGGAGATGGCGTAGTTGCTCTTGAGTCACCAGTAGCTAGGAATGAACTAATCGAAATCGACCTAGTTGATGATGAACTAAAAATAGATGGGTCCTTTGCCATAGCTTGGTCTGGCTCATTGAAATTTACAGTAGAGCGCTCAACAAGTTCACTGGTAGGATCTGCAGTAAGTGGAGAAGGCTTAGTGAATGTGTACAGAGGAACAGGCAAAGTTTTGATGGCACCTGTTGACTTTAATTAAAAATATTTTTTAAAAAAGTGTTTAGGAAATCATTTGCTGGGTATAATATTAATACAAAGATATATCTTTAATATAAACTGATGGAATAGGAGGGCAGTCCAATGAAAAGTGAAGACTCACAGTTTGAGCTATATTTTAAGCCAGATTGTCCATATTGCTTGAAGGTGTTAAATTTCTTTAGAGAAAATGACATTGAAAAATTCCCATCATATAACATAGAAGATGCGACTTGCGGAGATGAAAATAAGAAAAAGTTAGAAGAAGTCGGAGGAAAGGTCCAGGTACCATGTCTTGTTATAGATGGTAAGGCAATGTATGAATCTGACGATATAATTGAATACGCAAAAGAAAATCTTCTTTAAGATAAAATATGTAGCAAAAATTGCTAATAAGCCTCGGTTGAAACTTAGAGAATAAAAGAAAGTGGAGAAGTCCAATGTACACACTTCAGTTTTGATATGGCGATATGAGTAATTAAAGAAATTTGCTTTGAAGAATATAACTAAACCCAAGCTTTTAAGATTATTATAAAAACAGGAGTCAACAATACCAGTTGATGCTAGGATAAATCGCAAAGTAAGAAATAGTCAAGACGACTTATCTAGCCCTTGTTTGGAAAATGATTTTAATAGATGCTTGGGTTTTTTAGTACAAAAAAAATCCAGGCAAAGCCTGGAAATTTTTAATCCATTTCTTGGTAATTAATATCTTCTATTTCGTCTTTTTTCTCATCCATAACAGTATCTGGAATCATTTTGCCTGCAATTGTAAACAAAATAGCCATTACAATTGCATCGTCAAACCAGCCTAGGAATGGAACAACGTCAGCTACCAAATCTGCTGGCATTACTGCGTATAGTATTGCTGCTAGTACGGCGATTTTTGCGCTGGCAGGTGTATTTTTGTTAAATAGAGCTTTCATAAAAGCAGGAATGGATGTTCTGATTGTATTTAATTTATTCATAAAAACTCCTTTCTTAAAATGAGTTTAAATAATGTTAACTTGTAAGAATATTATACTTGATTATTTTAAAAGTCAAGTTAATTATATTTAATGTTAATAAAAAATCTTTTCTTTGGTATAATATTACAAAGGAGAATGATATGGGATTTAGATATAGAAAAAGTATAAACCTAGGCAAGGGTTTTAGAGTAAATATGAGCAAATCAGGGCCAGGATTTTCTTGGGGTGGCAAGGGCTTTAGGCTTACAAGAACTGCCAAGGGCAACATACGTGGAACAGCCTATATACCAGGCACGGGGGTTTCCTACCAAAAGGAATTCAAAAACCCTTTTAATAATACCAAGGCCCAAAAAGCCACAACTAGCAAGAAAAGAGAGGATGTAAGCAATAATTCCAAGAATTTTACTAATGATATAGGCAATATCAGATCAGGAGATATGGGAGAGCTAGTAGCAGCCAAAAAGCAGAACAAGACCAACAAGATTATTGCTGGGATATTAGTTCTAGCAGGAATAGGGCTTGCAATAGTAAACCCATTATTTTTGATCATATCAGCCCTAGGACTAGTCTTTGGCCTATATAGCAAAAATAATGACACCATAAAAATAGACTACGACTTCACCGATGAGGCAGCAAAAGAACTAAGCCAAACCAACAAACTCCTAGAAGGAATTATGGAATCAGATGAGGTCTGGCTAGTCACAGAAGCAGAAGAACTAAAGGAAGAAACTGGCGCAGATATGAAAATCCTATCTCGCATGCCAATAATCTACTACAAGGGCAACGACGAGATAGAAACAAATGCAGAGACCTTTACTCTAGATGCCACAACTAGCAAATTTATTTTCTTGCCAGATTCTATAGTAATAAAAGAGGGTAGCAAGGTAAATGCCTTAAACTTCAAAGACATAGACATCAACCTAGGCAAAATGATCTTCCTAGAAGACCAAACCCCAGCAAAAGATGCCACAGTACTTGGCAAAACCTATGAGCATACCAACAAAGACGGCAGCCCAGACAGGAGATATAAGGAAAATAGAGAAGTTTATCAAGTAGAATACGGCTTCCTATCCCTATATAACTCAACGGGCTTAGATACTCTGATAGTATTTTCGGATACAGTTTTGGATGGGGAATAGGAAATGGACATAAATGATATTTTAAAAATTACCGATGATTTTAAAAGAAATGATGAACTATACAAAATTTTTGACGAAGAAAAAAGACTGGAAAGTAAGGCTGGATCAGTAGAAAAAATAACAACAATCAATGAAATTGATAAACTTATAAGTAGCAAAACAAAAGTTCTAGACGTTGGGGCGGCAACAGGTGTATACAGCATTTATCTAGCAGAAAAAGTCGATGAAGTTGTATCATATGAGCCATCTAGTGCTAATTTTTCAAAATTAGATGAAAAGATTTCTCAAAGAAATATAAAAAATATCAAAGCTTACAAAAAGTCATCCATGGATATGGGTGATCTAGCTAGTAATTACTTTGACTTAGTATTACTTTTTGGTCCAATGTATCACCTATCAAATGAAAAAGATAGACAATTTACCCTAAAAGAGGCCAAAAGAGTTTGTAAGGAAGGTGGTCATATCTTAATAGCATTTATAAATCACGATATGATCCCAATGACAGAAACTAAATATAATCCAAATTTCATGTCAACAAATCTTTTTGACCAAGGAAAATTGAGGGTTAAAAACACTCCATTCATATATTTCACCTTAGATGAATGCACAAAAATGCTAGAAAAAGAGAACTTAAAAATAATAGAAAGAATAGCAAGCGATGGATTTTCTGAAATTTTAGCAGATAAAATAAACCAAATGTCAGAAGAAAGCTTCTCCACATACTTATCTTGGCACCAAAGCCACTCAAAAAATGAAAATTTATTATCAGCAAGCAACCATTTTTTGTTTGTGTGTGAAAATTAATACAATAAAGCTGTTAGGCAATTAATTCTGCCTTATCAGCTTTTTTTGTTTGTAGCAAAATAAGGTCATATCATTTTCCTGTTTTCCTGAATTCACTTTCACTAAAAACTTAGGGAAAACGGGAAAATGTTATCTTGTTTTGCCTTTTATTGAAAGTAATTTCTGAATGTGGCAAGTAAATTGAAATTATATTCAAGACGGTATATAATTGCCTTAAATGAGGAGGAAGGAATGAGCGATAGTAAAAAAATTGAATCTTTGAAGGGTAAGCTCATTGTTTCTTGCCAAGCCTTGGCTGATGAACCTTTGCATTCTTCATTTATTATGGGAAGGATGGCAAGGGCTGCCAAAGTAGGTGGGGCAAGTGGCATCAGAGCGAATACTAGCGAAGATATTAGAGAAATCCAAAAAGAAGTGGATCTTCCAATTATAGGCATAGTTAAAAGAGACTATGACGATTCGAAAGTATACATAACACCAACTATGGCTGAAGTTGAGGAACTTATACCAACAAATGTAGATATCATAGCCCTAGACGCTACAGGAGACCTTAGACCAAATGAACTTAGCCTTGATGATTTTTATAAGGAAATCAGAGACAAATATCCGGACCAATTGCTGATGGCTGATTGTTCTACTGTCGAAGAAGCTATCCATGCAGATGAACTTGGTTTTGATTTTGTTGGCACAACCTTGGTTGGATATACAGACCAATCTAGGGGAGATAAGATCGAGGAAGATGATTTTGCTATTCTTAGAGAGATCATCAAAAATGTAAACGCAAGAGTCATTGCTGAGGGCAATATCAATACACCAGAAAAGGCAAAGAGGGTTATAGACCTAGGTGCTTATAGTGTAGTTGTTGGCTCAATAATAACTAGACCACAAGTTATTACAAAAAATTTCGTTGATAAATTAGCAGAATAATTATATAGGAGAGGACAATATGAGAAATTTAGACAAATACAAGGGAGTAATTCCAGCATTTTATGCTTGCTATGATGAAGAAGGCAACATCAGCCCAGAAAGAGTGAGAAATCTTACCAAATACTTTATCGAAAAAGGTGTTAAGGGAGTATATGTTAACGGTTCTTCTGGAGAATGTATCTACCAAAGTGTTGAAGATAAGAAAATCGTTTTAGAAAATGTCATGGAAGAAGCTAAGGGCAAATTAACAGTTATAGCTCACGTAGCTTGCAACAACACAAAAGATTCTATGGAACTTGCAGCTCATGCAGAAAGTCTTGGAGTAGATGCCATAGCAGCTATACCTCCAATATATTTTAGACTTCCAGAATATGCTATAGCAGAATATTGGAACGACATTTCATCAGCTGCTCCAAACACAGATTTTGTAATCTACAACATCCCACAACTAGCAGGTGTTGCACTTACACCAAGCCTATTTGCAGAAATGAGAAAGAATCCTAATGTAATAGGTGTGAAAAACTCATCTATGCCAGTTCAAGACATACAAATGTTCAAACAAGATGCCGGCGAAGACTATATTATCTTCAACGGTCCAGATGAACAATTTATATCAGGTCGCTTAATCGGTGCAGAAGGTGCAATCGGTGGAACATATGGAGCTATGCCTGATTTATTCCTAAAGATGAACGAACACCTAATAAATGGCAACTTAGAAGAAGCACGCAAGATGCAATATGACATCAACGCTATCATCTACAAGATGGTATCAGGCCATGGCAATATGTATGCAGTTATAAAAGCTATACTTAAAGAAAATGAAGGCCTAGAACTGGGCTCTGTAAGAAAACCTTTAGCCGGACTTATAGAATCAGACCAAGCTATAGTCAAAGAAGCAGCTGCCATGATTAATAAAGCTCGTGAGAAATACATTGTATAAGGAGATATCATATGCAGGGTTTTACAACTATTGACTTAATCATACTTATAGCATATCTTGGAGCAGTTCTCTTTGCTGGTCTTCACTTTTCCAAAAAGGAAATGAAGGGCAAGGAATACTTCAGAGGTGATGGATCAATCCCATGGTGGGTAACATCAGTTTCTATCTTTGCTACCCTACTAAGCCCAATATCATTCCTATCACTTGCAGGTAACTCTTATGCTGGCACTTGGATAATGTGGTTTGCTCAGCTAGGAATGCTTATAGCTATACCATTTACTATAAAATATTTCCTACCTATCTACAGCAAACTAGACATAGATACAGCTTACCAATACCTAGAAATCAGATACCAATCCAAGGGCCTCAGAGTTCTAGGGGCGATAATGTTTATAATCTATCAAATCGGTAGAATGTCTATTATCATGTATCTACCTTGTATGGTTCTATCAGAACTTATGGGCATCAGTGTAGACCTATTGATTATAATCATGGGCGTTATAGCTATAATATATTCATATACAGGTGGACTAAAATCAGTTCTATGGACAGACTTCATCCAAGGCTCGGTTCTTCTAATAGGTGTAACTTTTGGACTAATCTATCTTGTAAGCAATATAGATGGTGGCCTTGGTGCAATCAACTACGAATTATTTACCAACAACAAGTTTTTGGCAGTTGACCAACCAATCTTTGATCCAAATATCCTAAAAGATAGCGTGTTTTTACTAATAGTAGGAGCTGGTATCAATACCATAGGATCTTATGTATCAAGCCAAGATATAGTACAAAGATTTACAACAACAAATGACTCCAAACAACTTAGAAAAATGATGATAACAAATGGATGCTTATCCTTGTTCATAGCTACTGTGTTTTACCTAATAGGAACAGGACTATATGTCTTTTACCAAAGCCAAGGCAATCCTCTACCACCAAGTGCCCAACAAGACCAAATCTTTGCATCTTGGATAGCTTACGAACTTCCAGTAGGAGTTACAGGTATCCTACTAGCAGCCATATATGCAGCCAGCCAATCAACCCTATCAACAGGACTAAACTCAGTTGCATCAAGCTGGGCCCTAGACATCCAATCAACTTTTAACAAAAAAGACATGACCTTTGAAAAACAAACCAAGATAGGCCAAAGAGTTTCACTAGTGGTAGGTATATTTGCCATAGTAGTATCAATTCTACTAGCTCATGGTGGAGTCAAATCAGCTTACGAATGGTTCAACGGATTTATGGGACTAGTTTTAGGAATCTTGGTTGGAATATTTATCCTAGGAGCCTTTACAAAAGTTGCCAACAAATTTGGTGCAAGCCTTGCTTTCATAGTAGCTTCATGTGTGATGGTATATATCAAATACTTTGTTGACCCAGCCAAAGTATCATTCTGGTCATACTCAATGATATCAATAGCAGTATCATTGGTCGTAGGCCTTATAGGATCTGTCATCTACAACAAGGTTAAAAAGGTGAAATTCACTCCACCAGCAAATTCAACAGTATATAAGGAAGTGTAATATGATATTTGGAAATATTACAAACTTGGACGAATATAATTTTCTAGAAGAAAAAATCAAAGAATGCTTTGCCTACGCCAAGGCCAATGATTTAAAATCATATGAGCCTGGACGCCACGACATAAAAGATGATAAACTATTTGTAAATATAGTAGAATATGAAACTACAAATCCAGAGAATAGATTCTGGGAAGCCCACAAGGACTACCTAGACTTGCACATAATCCTAAAAGGAAGAGAAAGAATCGACCTAAACTTCATAGAAAATATGAAGCCAGGAGCTTATGTGAAGGAAGACGACTTCTTGCCTATAGAAGGAGAAAGCAAGACTTCTTTAGTATTAGAAGAGGGTGATTTTCTCATATGCTATCCAGACGATGGACATATGACAGGCCTAGAAGCTTGCGGGCCAGAGAAGATTAAAAAGGCCATATTTAAAATAAAAATTTGACAGGGGGCAGATTTATCTGCCTTTTTGTCAATTATAAAAACAAGGAGAGAGACTTGAAAAAATACATAAGCATAGACATAGGTGGAACTTTCATTAAATACGGTCTAATAAGCGAAGACGGGACCATAATTGAAAACCACGAAATACCAACCCAGGCCCAAAAAGGTGGACCAGAGATTCTAAAAAAGGTCCTAAAAATCATAGAAAACTACACAGAAAATCAAGATATAGAGGGTGTAGTCATATCCACAGCCGGCATGGTCGACAGGGAAAATGGGTCTATCCGCTATGCATCAAAGCTCATACCTGACTACACAGGCATCAACTTCAAAAAACCAATCAAGGAAAAATTTGGCCTTAACTCTTCAGTAGAAAACGACGTCAAATGTGCAGGCCTTGCCGAATACACATCAGGAGCAGGCAAGGATAGCAAGATTGCTCTCATCCTAACCATAGGAACTGGCATTGGTGGCTGTGCTGTAATAAATGGTGAGGTCTACCAAGGAGTATCAGGCTCTGCCCTAGAAGTAGGCTATATGAAAATAGAAAATGGCACTCTCCAATCCCTAGGCTCTGCTAAAAGTCTAGTAGAAAATGTAGCTAGAGAAAAAAATGAGAGTGTTGAAGATTGGGATGGTAAAAAAATCTTTGAACTAGCCAAGAAGTCCGATCCTATATGCATCAAGGCAATAGATGAAATGTGCCAAGCTCTAGCCATAGGTATAGCTAACATCTCCTATGTCCTAAACCCAGATACAGTAATCCTAGGGGGCGGTATTATGGCCCAGGAAGACTACCTATATGACATAATAGATGGCAAACTTAGAGAAAATCTAGCAGAGCCAATCTATGAGCAAATCACCCTCAAATTTGCCCAACATCAAAACTCAGCAGGCATGCTCGGTGCCTTTTATAACTACAAAAAAGAAAACAAGTAAGGAGGCCTGCCATAGACTACCGTACAAAATCAGTTATTGAAAATATAGAATCAAATTATGAAAACTTCACCCCAGTAGAAAAAAATATAGCTGATTTTTTCATCCACAATAACAAAAAGGGAGACTTTGCTGCCAAAAAATTGGCAGAAAAACTCTTTGTATCCGAAGCCTCCCTATCAAGATTTGCCCAAAAGTGTGGATTTAGAGGCTATAGGGAATTTATCTACGAGTATAAGCAAAATTTTGTAGTAAAACAAGAAGTCATCACCCAAAACGTAAGCAAAGTTCTAACAACCTACCAAGAACTCCTAAACAAAAGCTATTCCTTGATAGACGAAAATCAGATCAAAAGAGTCATAGACTATTTTAATAGTAGCGAAAAAGTCTTCGTGTGCGGCAAGGGATCATCAGGCCTTGCAGCAAACGAGATGGAACTTAGGTTCATGAGGATAGGGGTAAACATTGACTCCATCACAGACACAGACCAGATGAAAATGCGAGCAGTATTTCACACAGCCAATAGTCTAATCATTGGCCTTAGCATAAGTGGCGAGACAGAAGAAGTTCTACATTTTCTAAAAGAAGCCCACAAGAAAAAGGCCAAAACGGTCCTAATAACTTCACAAAATAGGGACAAAGTAAAAGACTACTGCGACGAAATAGTCCTAGTCCCATCACTCAAACACCTAAACTACGGCAACGTTATAAGCCCCCAATTCCCTTTATCAGTAATGGTAGACCTCCTTTACTCATTTTTCGTAGACGAAGACAAAAACCTAAAAGAAAAACTCCACGGCGACACCTTAGAAGCCCTCAACATAAACTACGAGAAGTAAAACTTATAAGCCTAGCGATAGGCTTATTTTTTGTGCATTATTTTAATCACAGCAAAACAGTATAATATTCTTAAAGCAAAAAACGGGGGATTGTATGGAAAAAGTAAAAGTGGCTTATATTTGTGTTCATAATAGCTGTAGAAGCCAGATAGCCGAGGCTTTGAGCAAAAAATATGCTGGCGATGTATTTGAAAGTTATTCAGCTGGCAATATAGAAAATGACAATCTAAACCCAGATGCCCTTAGGCTGATGAAAGATATTTATGATATAGATATGGCGAAAGACCAATACTCAAAACTTATTGACGATATCCCAGAGGTCGACATAGTAATCACTATGGGCTGCAATGTAAGCTGCCCACATATAAAAAGTAAATACAAAGAAGATTGGGGCTTGGAAGATCCTACAGGAAAGTCAGATGATTTCTTTAAAGAAACTATAAGTGAGATTGAACGAAAAGTTATTAATCTTAGACAAAGATACTTAGAAGATGAGATAAGTTAGGAATAGTATTATTTGCAAAAATAGATAGATTTGTTAATGAGTAAGAATTATAAGATATATAGAAAGTAGTTAAATTGAAAAGATTTGAAGATTTTAAGAAATTAGATGAATTAGAAAAAGAACGAGAAAACAAAATTATTAAAACCAGTATTTTTGGTATTATTGGCAATGCAGTCCTTGCAATATTTAAAGTATTTATAGGTATGAAATCAAATTCCATAGCTATACTAGTAGATGCAGTAAACAACTTGTCTGATGCAGGAAGTTCTGTCATAACCATTGTAGGAACAAAACTTGCTGGAAAAGAAGCTGACAACAAGCACCCCTTTGGTGAGCTGCACCCCAAAATCCGGAATACGGATGGAGGGGTTTTTTCATGCCAAAATATACAAAAGAATTTAAAATTAAGCTAGTATCAGAATACTTATCAGGAGAGTATGGTGGTCAAAAAATGATTGCTAAAAAATATAAGATTCCTAATGCAACAATGAAAAATTGGATTAACAAATACAATTCAGGAGGTTTTGATAACTTAAATAAAAAACAAAATAACAATAAATATACTAGTGAATTCAAGTTATCTGTAATACAATATAGGCAAATCAATAATACTTCGCTTAGAGAAACCGCCAAGCACTTCAATCTTGTAAATGGGTCCATGGTATATGGATGGGAGAAAGCATATCGAGAACGTGGTTTATCTGGGCTAGAAGATAACAGAGGAAGGCCTAAGAAAGATATGCCTAAAGCAGATAAGAAATCAAAGAATGATAAACCAATCGCTGAATCTGAAAGAGAAGAATTAATCAGGCTTAGAGAAGAAAACAAATATCTAAAAATGCAAATACTATTCGAAAAAAAGTTTCAAGCCTTGCTACTGGAAGAGGAAGCAGAAGCAAGGAAAAAACAAAGATAATACTTAATCTTCTTAAAGAATACCCTGAAACTAAAGCAAGTGAATGGATAAAAGTAGCTAAAATCCCTAAATCTTCATACTATGAATGGAAGATTAAATTAGAAAATCCAGTAGATAAAGATAAGAAAGTCAGAGAAGATATCAAGTCGATAGTTAAAGCAAGTAAAGGTAGATACGGATACAGAAGAGTATGTAAAGTCTTAAGAAATAAAGGTTTAATAGTAAATCATAAAAGAGTATTAAGAATAATGAGACAAGAAGGACTCTTATGTACTAAATTTAAAACTAGATCAAGAAAATACTCATCATACAAAGGACAAGTAGGTAAAGTAGCTCCTAATATAGTAAACCGTAACTTTAAAGCTAAAAAACCTAACCAGCTATGGTTAACAGATGTAACAGAATTTAGAATCAAAGGACATGAGCAAAGACTTTACCTATCACCAATCCTTGATGTATATAACAGCGAGATAATTAGCTATACACTAAGTAATCATCCAACAATTAAACTAACAAACAGAATGTTAAATAAAGCAATTAATAAATTTAAAGATACAAAAGATCTAGTAATACACTCAGATCAGGGATTTCATTACCAACATAGTTCGTGGTCTAACAAGCTTAAGAAGCTAAACATAAAGCAAAGCATGTCAAGAAAAGGGAATTGTCTAGACAATTCACCAATGGAGAACTTCTTTGGTATACTCAAACAAGAAATGTACTATGGTGTAGAATTTAAGAATTATGAACAATTAAGAAAAGAAATAGATAAATATATAAAATGGTACAACGAAGACAGGATAAAGACAAAATTAAACGGAATGTCACCTATTGAATATAGATTACATTCCGCTTAAAATATTATTAAATTATTCCGTGTTTACGGGTTCAGCTCATGGCTATGGTAGGATAGAATACCTATCCGCTATGGTGATATCAGTAATCATCTTGTATGTAGGTATAACATCCCTGGTGGAGGCAGTAAAGAAAATATTTAACCCCATAGAACCATCATATAGCATCATGAGTATTATCATAGTTAGCCTATCTGTCATAGTAAAACTTGCCATAGCCCACTATTTCCTAAAGGTAGGTGATCAGGTCAAGTCTGACTCTCTCATAAACTCGGGCGAGGATGCCAAACTTGACTCTATAGTATCACTGTCAATTCTCCTAGCTGCAGGAATTTTTGTCTTGTTTGATATTTCCCTAGAAGCATACTTGGGAGCTATCATATCTATTATCATTATAAAATCTGCCATAGATATGTTAAGCAAAACCATATCGCAACTTTTAGGAGAGAAAATAGACCCAGAGCTTGCCCAAGAAGTAATCAAAACAGTAGAAAATTTCCCAGGTGTAGAGGGAGCAAGCGCTCTTGTACTCAACAATTACGGTCCCAATGATTGGAATGGCTCAATTGACATAGGAGTTCCAGAAACTCATACGGCAGAAGAACTAGACGAAATCATCAGAGACATACAACTTGAGGTTTACTATAAGCACCAAATAATGCTCACAGCTGTAGGCGTCTATCCAATCAACGCCCAAAACCGCCACATTACAAGCATCAAAGACCAAATAAAAGAAATAGTATTTTCCCACCAGCACATCAACGGCATTCATGGCCTATATGTAGATGAAAGCGACAAGGAAATCAGATTTGATGTAATAATAAGCCTAGATGCAGAAGATAGGCTAGAAGTTCTAGAAGAAGTAGTAAGCGATGTAAAAAATCACTTCCCAACCTACAAGATAGAAGCTTTCCCAAATGTAGACTACACTGACAGGTAAAATTAGAGGTATATATGAAAATGTTTGAAGAATTAAAAGCGAAAAATATAAACTTTAAAAATAGGATTATCATGCCACCAATGGCAAGTTCCAAGGCTGATGAAAATGGTCACATCTCAAAAGAAATACTCGACTACTACGAGGAGAAAACATCCCACGGGCTATTTTCTCTAGTGATAGTAGAGCACAACTTCATAGATTCCCTTGGCCAAGCAAGCGAGAGGCAAGTATCCATAGCAGATGATACATCCATAGAGGGCCTAAAAAAGCTTGCCAAAGTCATTAAAGGCAATGGCTCACTAGCAGTAGTGCAAATTAACCATGCAGGCTCTTCAGCAAGGAAAGATCTAATAGGTCAAAGTCCAGTCGGTCCATCAGAAATCAAAAACCCATCCCAAAAGCAGGTAGAACTTCCAAGAGAACTTACAATAGATGAGATTAAGGACATAGAAGATAAGTTTGCTGATGCAGCACTTAGGGTCAAAGAAGCAGGCTTTGACGGAGTAGAAATCCACTCCGCCCATGGATACCTATTAAACCAATTCCTATCCCCACTTACTAACAAAAGAGAAGACGAATATGGCGGGGACATCAAAGGACGAATCAAAATCCACCTAGAAATCATCAAAAAAGTCAGAGAAAAAGTAGGAGAAGACTATCCAATATTTCTAAGACTAGGAGTAGGAGATGGTAAAGAAGCTGGCCTATCACAAAAAGATGCAGTCTATGCAGCAAAAGCCTTTGAAAAGAGAGGTGTAGATGTCCTTGATATATCGGGTGGCATGTGCCTATACTTTTCCGATGATGACTACCCAGGATTCTTCGACTATCTATCAAAACCTATCTATGATGAGGTTGACATACCAGTAATACTAACAGGTGGGGTCAAGGCTGGCAAGGATATCGAAGATATCCTAAAGAGAAATGTATGTGATCTAGTAGGAGTAGGCAGGGCAGTATTTAAAGACTCTAATTGGATGGAGAGAGAAATAAATTCGCTTATGGAAAATTAATCTGATAGATAGAACTGATAAGCCTAGCAATAAGATGACCCCATAAAGTTGGACCTAATAGCAGAGTTAGTACTAAAGCTTACTCTGCTATTTCCTTGTTCATTCTCACCCTTAGGGATGGGAAATTTTTGTGCTGCATTCTTCTTTTTGTATTCTACTGCTGATAAATATACTAATTTCCCTTTTATTCTTTCTTATTTGCTTTTGTTTGTTATTTTTATTGCTCTATCTAAGGATTTTAGAATTGGTTCTAGTGTTGGTTGTTTTGAGATTTGACAGCTTCATATTCCACTGTTGTACATATACAAGTATGGGCTTAGATAGGGTTTCTTTATTTGATAATTGCCAGATTTATCTTTTTTAAAATACTTAATATATCTGTCGTTAAAGTGCCTATAGGATAAGCTAAGAGAATAATAAAATAGCTTTTGGTTATAAATAGATTAGGAGGATATATGAAATTTTTACACACAATGATTAGAGTTAAGGACCTTGATAAGTCTTATAAGTTTTATACAGAAGAGTTGGGCTTTGTTGAAAGTAGAAGGAAGGAATTTCCAGAGAAAAAATTCGACCTTGTATACCTAAAACTTCCTCAATCTCCCGACTATGAATTGGAATTAACCTACAATTATGACCAAGAAGAAGCCTATGACCTAGGAGATGGCTACGGACATATAGCAATATCTCACCCAGATATCAAATCTTTTAGGGAAGAGTTAAGCAAAAAAGGATATGAAGTTTCAGAGCTCAGAGGCTTAACCGATAATTCAGATAAGTACTTTTTCGTAACAGATCCAGATGGATACAAGATTGAGATTATACAAAAATAAAATTTCTTAACTTTCGATTAAAAAGGGCTGGCAATAAAATCTCCTGGCCATTTTTGAGTGTTTGGTAGGTTTTTTAGGAGCGCTTAATCTATGTTTTCCCAACGAGCAAACTTTGTATAAATCCAGTAAGGCTGGATCAACCAACTTTAGATCTAAGGTAAAAAATCCAATGTCAATACATAAAAGCTTGGTCAAATAGCTATCCATAGACTTGATGGAAGCTAAGACAGTATTTAAGGATTCGGATTGGTTGGAAAGAGAAATAAAGTCGCTTAGAGAAAATTAATCTGATAAAAATAACTAATAGGCCTAGCAAGGAAAAATATATACAAAAAAGCTATCTACCAAAGATTCCCACAAGACTTATCCGGTAAGAAAAAAAGAAAGATTTGACCAAGATATAGCTAACATAACTATTACCTATGAGATAACAGAGTTTTTGGGAAAGAAATACCAGGGCTTTATAGAAAAATATAAAAATAATTTTTTATATAACTTGTTTATTGTAAAGAAAATCACAATAATGTATACTAGATGTTACATATATTAATATTTAGGAGGTATTCATGAATTTTTTTGAAGTGTTCATGACAACATTACAAACACAAAAAATCAATACAGCAATTTTTTCGAGTTTGGCAATTATTTTAATTGGTTATTTTTGTAGAAAAAGAGGTATTTTTGATGATAAGACAGGAAAAGTACTAACAGGTATAGTATTATCACTATCATTACCAGCCTTAGCTTATAACTCATTTATGAGTGATATAGATCAGGAAACATTAAGAAATGGAATGGGACTATTAGTGTGGGGAATAGCAATGTATCCTATTTTAATTCTTTTGACTCTACCAATTTACGCGAGGTACGAGGGAGATGAGAAAACAACATTAAGAGTTTTATCAATTTTAGGTTCGACAACTTTTTTTGGTATTCCAATAGTAACAGCAATTTATGGACCACAAGGAACATTATATGCATCTATTTTTAATATAGGATATAGAATTTTTCTATATTCATATGGATACATAAAAATGAGTGGTTTAAGCATGAAAAAAGAAAATCTTAAAAAAATGTTTTTAAATCCAATAGTAGTGGCTACATTTTTAGGTTTGTTAGTATGGATATTCCAAACTTATTTACCACAAGTGACTGTTAGTGTAGAAGAAAATGGAGAAACTATAAAAAAATCGGTGGCATTTTTGAGAATTGACCATACATTCCCACAACTATTCGAAGTATTTAGTTATCTAGGAAGATTAGCCTCACCACTAGCTTGGTTGTCAATAGGTTCAACATTAGGTGCAGTAAGCTTTAAAGAAGCATTTTCTGATAAAAAAACATGGTATTATACATTTGTTAAATTATTATTAGTTCCATCTATAAATATTGCAATTTTATATGCTTTAAGTTTAGTAGGATTTCCTATAAACTTAGTAGGCTTGGGAACTGTAGTTATAATGATGGCAACACCACCAGCTACTGTAGCGGTAGCTTATGCTATTAATTTTGATAGAGAAGCTTTACTTGCATCAAATGCGTCACTTATGTCCACAATGGTAGCAGTGTTGATGGCACCGATTTGGATTGTTATAATAGAATTGATTGGTAAAACAGGAGCATTTGCTTAAGAAAGGAAAATAATATGACATTAAAAATCGTAGCATATGGTGTAAGACCAAATGAAGTTGAATTTTTTCATAAGTTAAATAAATATAATTATGAATTAAAACTAGTAGAAGAATTGCTTACACATGATAATATAGAAACAGCAGAAGGTCAAGATGTTGTTTTACTCAGAGGAAATTGTGTAGCGGATAGACAAAATCTTGAAAAAATAAAGTCTTATGGCATAAAATATGTTTTCACAAGAACGGTAGGTTTTAATCATATAGACTTAGAAGCATGTAAAGAAATGAATTTAATGGTTGCTAGAGTACCAGCTTATTCACCAAATTCAGTAGCAGAATTATCTTTAACATTAGCAATGATGTTATTGAGAAATACAGCATACACAACAAATAAAACAAAAAATTATAATTTCAAAGTTGATGCTCAAATGTTTAGCAAAGAAATTAGAAATTGTAAAGTTGGTATAATTGGTACGGGTAAAATTGGCTTGACAGAAGCTAAATTATTCAAAGGATTAGGAGCTGAAATTTTAGGTAATGATCCTTATCCAAATGAAAATGCAAAAGAAATTTTAAAATATGTTGAATTAGATGAATTATTGAAAGAATCAGATATAGTAAGTTTGCACATTCCATATTTTAAAGGAGAAAATGATGAATTAATAAATAAAAATTTCATTTCAAAAATGAAGGATGGAGCAATACTAATAAATACAGCACGTGGTGAATTGCAAAATAACGAGGATATTTATGATGCTATAAAATCTGGTAAATTAGCAGGATTTGGCACAGATGTATTTCCAAATGAAGCTAATACATTCTTCAAGGAGTTTTCATCTGGTGATGAAATGGAAGATCAATCAGTAAGAAGATTGGTAGATTTATATCCTAAAGTTTTAGTTACGCCTCATGTAGGTTCAAATACAGATGAAGCTTTGAAAAATATGATTGAAATTTCATATGATAATATAAATGAAGTTTTGACTACGGGCGAAACAAAAAATGCAATAGAGGCAAAATAAAATAAATATTTCAGTATTGGCAAAACCATACTGTTTAAATTGAACTGACCCCTTAAAGTTGGACCAACCAATTTAAGGAGGTCAGTTTTTTTATGGCAAAATATAGTACAAAATTTAAATGTAAATTAGTTGGAAGATACTTAGAAGGTAAGGAAAGTTATGAATTTTTAGCCAATATATTTAACATCCCTGATATAAAATTAATAAGAGTTTGGGTTAATGAATATCGAACACTCGGTTATGATGTTTTAAAAAATCTATTTAAGTTGTACTTAACAGAAGAATGGTCTTATCAAGCTTATAAATCCTATGGGCACCTAAAACAATCTATATGTATATACATCAAATACTACAATGAAGAAAGAATAAAAGAAAAATTAGGATACTTATCACCAGTAGAATATAGAAAGAAGAATGCAGCATAAAAATTTCCTACCCCTAGGGGGTAGGATAGGACAAAGAAATACCAGAGCTAGTTTAATTCTGACTCTGGTATTAGGTCCAACTTTGTGGGGTCACCTTATTTTGAGTGTTTGGGAGGTTTTTTAGGAGCGCTTAATCTATGTTTTCCCAACGAGCAAATTTTGTATAAATCCAGTAAGGCTGGATCAACTAACTTTAGATCTAAGGTCAAAAATCCAATGTCAATACATAAAAGCTTGGTCAAATAGCTATCCATGGACTTGATGGAAGCTAAGACAGTATTTAAGGATTCGGATTGGGTGGAAAGAGAAATAAAGTCGCTTAGAGAAAATTAATCTGATTAAAATAACTAATTGGTCTAGCAATAGGCTTATTTTTTTGTCTAGAAATAGTATTTTTATTATAAGATTTCAAGCAAAACAGACTTATCATAAATTTAACAATATTAAATCTGCGAGAATATTTTAAAAGTGCTGGATTTAGAGCTTTTTCTTATAAAAAAATATTTGATAAATCCGTGAGAATAATTATTCTAACACTTATTCGCACGGAATATGTGAGAATGTTCCCTAATCTAACAAATCTATTATATATAATAATGGAAAATCACCTAACAGGCCTTTTTTTTGGCTGGAAATAGCCTTTTTTGTTATAATAATGACAAGATTAGATACTAACGATAGATTAGATCTATACTGACAAATTTGAAACTTCGGAGGGAATTTATGATTATAGCTATCGGTGGCGGGGAAGTTTCCCAAAATGAAACATATGAAATAGATAAATTTATTGTTAAGTCATCAAAAAAAGAAAAACCAAACTTCTTGTTTATTCCTACAGCAAGCAAAGATGCTAAGCCTTATATAGAGACAATTAATAATTTATATGAGAGCTTAGGATGTGAAACTGATACACTTTATTTGGCTAATGTAGAGGTAAACAGGAAAGAGGTCAGTCAAAAGATTGAAAATGCAGACATCATCTATGTAGGTGGTGGAAGCACTGATTATATGATGAAAATTTGGAGAAAATATTCTGTTGATAAAGCCCTAATGAGAGCTTATAAAAGTGGCAAGGTGCTTGCTGGCTTGAGTGCAGGATCCATATGTTGGTTTATAGCAGGCCATAGCGATAGTGAGTTTATAGAAGATATTGAAAACCCAAAACATAAGTGGGTAAAAGGTTTGGGAATCATACCTTATTTACATTGTCCTCATTATGATGAGCCTGAAAGAACAGGTTTTGATGACTTCTATTCAGGACAAGCAGCAGATGCAATAGCAATAGAAAATCAGGTAGCCATCGTTTGGGATGATTATGAAATGAAAGTTATCAAATCCAACCCTAGTAAAAATGCTTATAAACTTTCCTGGACTGATACGGGTTTGGAGAAAGAAGTTTTATATTAAGATTTTCAAGGCTATAAAAATTATTTTCTGATAAAAAATAAATTAGTTTATCTATTTGTTTATTTTTAGTATATTTGTAATAATATAATGTACATATTATAGAAAAGGAGAAGTTGTGAATAATTCGAGTTTATATTGGCAAATGTATATGAAATTAGAAAGCGAATTAATTGACTTATCTCATTATATCTACATAAGTGATAAAGTAAGTTCATATAATAATGATCCAGATGAATTGACTCCTAATCAACTATACGTTTACTCACCGTACATAGCAGACTTAATAGTTAGATGTGGAGTAGAGATTGAAGCTATTTCTAAAGAATTGTATCTAAAAAATGGAGGCAAACCAAAGAAAAAAGACTACCAGCTATCTTTTGATTCAAATTGCTTAAAACATTTACACAATAAATGGAATTTTGATAACAAACAAGTAAATATTATATCTCTACACTTCGATTTATCTGATGAATATTCGATATTATTTCCATTGAAAGATGCTCATAAAAAACATAAAACTTTATGGAAAACCACATATCAAGATTTAAAGCATAATAGGTACAAGAATCTTAATAGAGGAAATATAAAAGCTTTGATTGAATCGATGGCTGCGCTTTATTTGCTCAATATCTACAATATAAATGAGAAGCTTTATTGTAAATATGGCGAGATTAGAAATCTAGATTATAGTTTTGGATCAAAAATATTTAGTATAGAAACGCCAATATTCGAAAATAAGGAAGACTTTAAAGCATCATCTAGCCCTTATATTATATCATTTGGTGATGTTGATATTGATAAATTCCTAAATTTAGAACAAAATAAAAAGGATTATTTATATAGATTTTTATTAAATCAATCAGGAATAAGGGATGTAAATGTATTTAGAAGTATATTTGAAGACTACGATTTAGATGGTATATCCCAATTACCGATTGAAGATGTTTTTAAAGAACTAGGGAAGTATAGAGTCAGGGAAAAATATAAGAGTTTAGATTCTTATAAGGAAAAATTGAATACTTTTACAAATAGTGATGAATTTAAAGGAGAATTATATCAGCAACATAAAGAATATTTAGAAGAAGAATTAGAAGAAAATAATATAGATTCTGCAATTGAGCTATCAGGTATTTACTATGGTTTAGAATTAATGCAAAAAAATATTAAGGAAATACGGATGCCTATGTCTAAAAACGAGCAAATATGCGAAATATTCATTCCGTGATGATATTTATTTTAAATCACATATAAAAATTTTGAAACATAGGAATAAACTAGAATTTATATTTATAAACTCTATATGGAAAAGGAATGTAGATTTTTGACAAACTTACATTCCTTTTTATTAAGTATTTTTATACAAATATATGAGTCCAGCCAAATGTATTAGTCTACCAATTCAGGGAAAATTCTTACTAGATCATCTTCAAATCTATCAGCTTGAATACTTGCTAAGGAATCAAGTAGCCTTAGATTGTGTTTTTCTATTTCTATATCTTTGCTGAATCCTAAGATATAATTACTTGCAATCCTATAGATGATTTCTGTAGGAGCAAGTCCATAGACTTGTTTAGCAAAAATATGATTTAGTCTCTCCTTAGAATCAGGGTATAGACTTTTTATTTTATCGCTTCTGTATAATCTTTTAACTATTTCTGCCACATAGAGTCCAGACTTCATATATGGATCCATGAATGTGAAATCAGGATTGTCAAAGCATCCTGGATTTTCCTTTTCAAGTAAATCTAGCATTTGCTTTACAACTTTTCTTGGTGTAAATATTTGGTTGGTTTTTTGGGCTGGTATATAGTCAAAAATATCTCTTTTGACATCAGGATCAAAATAATTTTCTAATTCTTTTTTCTTATTCAAAAATTCTATTACAGAATCATTGAAGACTAATTCATCAAATAATCCACCATCATAGTGCCTTGTTTCCCCAGTTTCTTCATCAACATAGTCAAAGCCATCACGCAAGCTCCTAAACTCATCAAGGGTAATAGATGTTACTTCCAAGAAGACCTCATTTGGGATTATTTTATCAAAATTATCCAAATTTGTATCATAATCACCATAAGCCATCAAAAATGATGGAATAGTTCTTGCAAATCCTCTGAGTCTATCTCTGACATCATCCTCAATAGTTCTTTTTTCTTTCTCTTTTATGTCTGTTTCGATAGCTTCAGTTGCAACTATAATAGATTTTTCAACTATTTCATAATCATCTAAGTCTTCTTTGAATTTTCTTGCTAGCTCTTTCTTCTTCTCTTTTAGCATATCCTCATACTTAGATTCTATTTGACTAGATTCTGCTGAGGACTTAGATTGTTCAAGGTCTTTTGATTTTTGTGCTTCTATTTTGTTTCTTTCTATTTCAAAATCGCTATAACTTTTTTTGATTATTGATTTAGCTGTATTTTTTATAGACCTTTCTATATTATTTTCAACGGACCTTTTCAAGTTAGTGCCATACACATCTTTGGCATTATCAAGCAATGGATCAATTATAGGTTTAGTTATTTTATCAACTAAGTCATCAAGGCCAGATTTGTCCTTATTTACTATTATTTCATTATCCAATTCGTCTAAATCATCCTTTATATCATTATAGATTTTTGGACCGAAAACATTCTTTGCCTTGCCAATAATTTTTTCTTTGTCTATTTCTATATTTCCTTCATCATTAATATCAAGTTCATCGGCCGTATCATCATCGATCTGAATTGCCTTTGCTTCCTTAGCAGGATTTAGCTTTTCCAGAATACCCCTAACCTGGCTTGGAGCTCTAAATATATTGGCTATATTGTTAAAGAGGAAGTTAGACATAAAACCGCGGTTTACAACTTCTACTGACTTGATCCTTCTAGGAATGGTAAGGACTTTTTCAGCATCCAATAGAATCATTTTCCCGTCTTCATCTTCACCGTAGACAGGGAAGAAATTTAAAAGTTCTCTTATATGTTTTTTCCTAGTCTCTAAATCTCCACTACCAGCTGAAGTATATGGTGAGAGGTCATTGGCGAATTTTTCAAAAATATCAAGAGTCCTCGCAGGATCAAAGTCGAATACATAGGCATTTTTCTTTCTAAAATGCCTACCACTATTAGAGAAAAGGCATGGATTTTGACACCTAAAGGCAGCTTGCATATAAAGGGCAGGTGATTTCATATTAGCTAACATAAGGACTGCTGTCCATTCAGGTATGGTGACCCCAGTAGTTAATTGGCCTACAGATAGGGTAATAGTTTTTTCATAATCTCTGATGGCATCCTTGACTCTATTTAGCGAATCTTCGCTAATAACCTCATCGTCTGTTTTGCCATCTCCAGCAGCCAGAATAATCTTATAATCTTTAAAGACTGGATTGACTTCAAGTTTTCTCTTTAGAGCCTTGGCTGAATCCACTCTATTTAAAATCCAAAAAGAGTGTTTAATCTCATCTCTAAGATCTGGAGTAGAGAAAGGGAACTTCTCGTTTTGAGTCAAGGCGTCCAAAAACTTGTCCACATCATTATTGTAGACAAAGGCACCCCTCTCATCAGTTGAGAAAAACTCATTCAAATCAAAGGCATATTCAGCAACTTCATCATCAAGCTCAATCCCATCCTCGACCCTATCTCTAATAACATCTGACATTTGATAGGTAAATAAGTTTAGTTGAGGAAGTGTTGCGTAAGGATTTTCTTCAAGGTCATAGCTTATCCAAGACCTCTTAGCGTTTTGTTCATCGGCATAAGTCCAATTGTAGATGGCATCATTAGGAAACTTCTCATTTGCTAAGGCTTTAAAAGGTGTACCAGACAAGTGGAGAGTATTTTTTCTTTCGATTTGATTAAAGGCTGTATCTGTCTTGTAGGTATCCACACCTTCGTGGGCCTCATCTATTATTAGAATATCCCAGTGAGTTTTCTTAATTTCATCTAGTTTGTCATGGATTCCACCAAAATGTATTGAACCCTTTAAGTCTTGGAGGCTGACAAATTCTATACATCCCTTGTAATTTTCAACAGTTGGCAAAATATCTACGTATTTTTTCCTGCTGTAGACATATTTTTCATCCTTGATAGTATCAACATGGCTAACAAAAATATAGCCGGACCCTGGTCCTACAAACTTCACATAGTCCCCATACCATGAATCAGCAATGGCTGGCCTATTGGTAACTATAAGGATATTTTCAAAGTCCATCTTCATACATAGGTCATAGGTTGCCAGAGTTTTTCCGAAACGAGGCTTGGCATTCCATAGGAATTCGCCCTTGTCATGACTTTTGAAATATTCCATAGTCATAGCAATAGCCTCAGCTTGCTCGTTTCTAAGTTGGTAAGGAGCTGGCTTGTCATCAGATTCCACTTGGCCACGAGTTTTTCTAAACTTAAAGAATTTGAGTTCAGCAAGGTCTGGGTCTATCTCAAACCACTCCTTGCCCTCTTTTCGTTGGAAACCTAGATTGACCAAATACTTATGGAAATCTGAATCTCTAAAAGTATCATTGGAACCCTCATAAACAGCATTATTGGCCCATTCTAGCTTATATTCAAGGTCAGATGTGAACACCTGCTCCTTGATTCTTTCCTCTGCATCTCTTTCAGTAAAACCAATCTTGGTCCATCCATCGTGCTTTCTAAGTTCTGGTGTAGTATAGGCATAGCATACAGGGGTAACTTCCTTGGTGGTAGAAATCTTAGCTTCAGTCATTATTCCATCTCCTGTACTTTTTCTTCGATAAAGGCTATCTCTTCATCTGATAGGCCATATTTTTTGTAAAGTTGCTGGTCAATCTCAGCTATAGACTTGGACCAGTCAATGTCAGAATTTTTTGTGAAGTCTTGGATTGGGACGTATTTCCAAGTTGGTTTTGCGTTATTTTGTGTTACTTTTAAAATACCGAGCATAACTCTAGCAAACTTTGTTTTTACATATTTTAGAGTAGCTTCGGCTTCGGATTTTGAATCGGTTTCGCCGATTGAAATAAATGTTTCTGTGAAACCCACGAGTGGGGTACCCACGAGTGGGGTGCTGATACCCTCGCCAATGGCTCCAGAGCCATTGGCTTTGGGTATCATAACTTTGTATTTATAGAGGTTTTGAACATCTTTAAGATAATCTTTCCTAAACCACTTATAAACTCTTTTTCCTTTTTGCAATCCATATATTCTTACATAATCGTTATTGTCGTCTGGTTTTTTATCAGTAAAAAGTTTAGGCATTCTATCAAATGAACTCGGTGCGATACGAGCATCAGCGGTTTTTTTTAATTCATCAGGTTCTTTTAAATATGCTTGCTTAGAATACTTGTATAGCCCACGATTTGATACAACATCGCTTAAACTATCCTCTTTCAATTTATCTACCTTTTTCTTAATTGAATTTAACTCAGGAAAGGAAGTAAAAACCACTATAGGATCAAAAACTTGTTCGGAATCTCTATATGTTATGGCTATTCCACCTTTTATATCCGCATTTGGAAACATCTTTGCACTGTTAGCTTCATAAAAAAGTACTTTAACATGAGAGTCATTCAACATCTGCTCATTCCATTTTTTAGGAGTATATCCAGCGTTAAACAAAAATCTTGCAGGAGTTATTAGCTCAACCTTTTTAGCTATTTTAAAAGATGAATCAAAAAAATAATGATATAACGGTGTATCACTTTCATTATTCCCTACAGATTCTTTATGGTACGGTGGATTCCCTACAACAAAATCAAATTCTTTCATATATTCTCCTTTAGTGATGCAAAGGTCTGGGACTTGTTTGCCTTCCAATCAAATATTCTACAGGCCACTGGCTCTACTTTTTCTGATTCTTCTATTTCTCCCAGATCTGAAAAACCCATCTGACTATTTTCACCACGCGGTGCACCAAATGGCACAGTGTCTGACAATCCATCCATCTGCCAGAGGTTCCAAGAGATGATATTGGCAAGCTTTTGAAGAGTTTTCTTATCCACATCCTCATCCCAACGTCTTTCAAAATATTCTACAAAGGTCAGTAGGACATTGATTCTTGCTATAAGCAAGCTGTCGCCCTGGTATTCATAACCATAGGATGCCATAAGAGCCCTAGTCGCCCACAATATCCACTCTTCCTTGGTGGTGGTATTTTCGTCTACTATCCTAAGCTTCCTATCAAGGAATCCAATTCTATCTATGGTATGCCTGATAATTTCACTTGTTGTGGCATCATACCTGGAAACCAAGTAGGGACCTTCTCCACAAGTAATCTCAAGCCTCCTAGAGTCTACATAATCTTGCCAGCTCTTGCCCTCAGGGAAGATTATTTTTTCTCTAACAGGCTGCCAAGATTCACCATTTTGGACATTGAAGACATCTTTTCTACCAAACCAGACCTCATCGCAATAATTATTCATAAAATTGACCACCCAAGACGGGGTGTATACTTCAGCTTTTTTCCTAGTTCGGTCAAGCTGTATTTCTGAACTCTTACTAGTTCTAGGATGAAGAGCAAATCCATGAGTAAAAGTAGCTTCCCTAATTTCGGCCCTATCATCAAAACTTTCCCCCAAGTGCTCGTATGTATTGGTGGCCCATATAATATTCTTTTTAGTAGACTTATCCCTAAGAAGACTCTTTAGAGTAATCCTAATAGGATAAAAATTAAAATCAATCAACGGCTGATCCATAAAAACCTCAAATCTAAAATAGTGAAAATTAGTTGTTATTAATATTGTATCAAGTTTTACTAAAAAAATGAAGAAATATACATAAAATAAAGTTAAGGATTAAAAACATGATTAATACTACTATATAACAATACTATCGCTTTTTTGAAATACTATTACTCTGTTATAGTTGGGTGTCAGCACGCATAACACTTATTAAATTTATGAATTCAATAATTATAAGATTAGTTATGCTCATTATATATTTTATAGTATATTCTCCATTGTACATTTTTACTTAAACCACTATATATAGTATAATAAACACAAATTATATAGAAATATACCATATGTAGTATACATCATGTATATATTTTTAGAAGTGTATTATTTCAGTGAATGAGGATTAAAAGGAGAAGTATGCCTAAAGACGATAGATCATATGTAGAAATAATAGATGCTTATAAACATATAAAAAATACTAGAAATAACTTTGGATATCCTAGGAAGTCAATATTTCATATTCACACACCAGCTTCTCATGATTATAAATTAATGGATAATCTAGGTACAGATGGATATAAAACAATTAGTGAAAAAGAATTAGAAGATATAATTTATGAAAGGAATATTGCTCCCCTAGTAAACGGGAAAAGAGATGTAAAGTTTGGTGAAGATTTTGATATTTTTAAAAGCAAAAAAGAAATATATGCTTTTTTATTGTTAGCTCATGAATTACTAATAAATCAATATGAGATAGCTGTTGTCACGGATCATAATACATTTAATGGGATAGATAAATTAAAAATATGTGTAAACCATCTACAAAAACGTAAGAACAAATATAATGTTAATCTAAATATATTTGGTGGCATAGAAATATCCTGTGCTGATAAATTGCATGTAGTTGCTATTTTAGATGGAGATAAAAAGAAAGAAGACAAAGTTATTGATTGGCTAGATGAAAAATTGATATCTGAAAAAGATGGAGTATTTGTTACTAGTTTAGAAGTTATGGATTTTTTCTCGAGTTTAGGCGCGATAACTTATATTGCACATATTTATTCATCTGATATAAATAAAGAAAAATTTTTAAGTGGAGCTTATAAAAAGAAACTATTTTCTAGTGACAACGCTAGAATTGTTGGATTAAAAAGTAAATATCAAATCAAAAATGCAAAAAAATTCATGAAAAATTATAGGAAAGATGTGAAATTTTTAATTGATAATGATTCACACTCCATAGACACTTTGGGAAATAATTTTTTTTGGATAAAAGGAAGTGATATCAGCTTTCGAATGCTAAAAGAAGCTTTAATAGATTTTGATATATCTGTAAACTATGAAGCTCCTAATAAAAATAAAATTTTTATAGAGGGTCTTTATGTAATTTTTGAGGAATCTGGGTTTCTATCTAACAAAAAGAGAAATAGCGACTTTACAGTTAAATTCTCTGATTCATTGAATTGTTTTATAGGGGGAAGAGGGACTGGAAAAAGCACAGTTCTTGAAACAATAGACTTTGTAATGACACAAATTATTCATGATGAGAGTCTTTTAGATTTTATTTGTAGTCATGGGAATATTTATCTGTTATTTCAGTGTTATGAAGATGAGTATATTGTTGAGTTTAGATGTCCATACAAAGATGAAAATGATAATATTCTAAGTTACTTTGAAGAAGAGAAACCTTACCGATATGAAAGAAGATATTCTTTAAATAAAAAGAAAATAAAAACTTTTATGCTTAGAAAATATTTGGACGTATATAAAATAAATTGTACTAATGTTAAAGATATGGATATTAGTAATATCGAAAGAGTACGTAATAAAACGAAAGTCCTATCAAAACTTTATGATAATAGATATTCTGTTAATGATCTTGTTAGATATGCAAGTGGAGATGAAATTAACAGCTTTATTTATGATTTGATGTTTAAAAATAAAGAGTTAGAACTATTTGAAAATAAAATAAAAATTAGAGATAAATCAGGTTTATCTAAATTTCTAAGAGATATAGAAAATATTTTAGAAAATAGAAAAGAAGATGTAAAAAAAGTAATTGAACCTTTTAACGAAACGCAAAAAGGTACTCTAAAAATAGAGTATATACAAAATGATTTAATGCTTAAGTATCCCATAGAACAAATTTATAATAGTAAATTTTCAAGTATTGTTAATAGATATAATATTAAAAGAAAAAATTTGAAGGGTTTTATACTTTCTGTAATAGATAAAAAAGGGGTAATTGAATTTTTAAAAGCATCAATCAATAAAGATTCTTCTTGGATAAGTTCTAAAGAATTTTTAGATTTTACAGAAGAAAGTAGTATTGAAACAATAGATGCAGGTAAAACTATTATTGATGAGAATATTGCGAAATCATTAGTATCTGATTTGATAAATTATGCAACTAGTGATAAATATGTAAATATACGGATTAATTATTTTAAAAACTGTTTTAGAGAACTTGAAGAATATACTATATTGTTTAATGTTAATAGCAGAGAAGATAAAAAAAATCTCCCGGAGAGGTATAAGGATATAAAAACTCTATCCCTAGGTCAAAAAGTTGTTGCAATGCTAGATTTTATACTTGGATATGGGAAATTTAATAATGACTTTAGACCGATTGTCATTGATCAACCAGAGGATAATTTAGATAGCAGATATATTTATAAAAATCTAGTTCAACAGTTAAGAAAGACTAAAAACGATAGACAAGTTATAATAGCAACTCATAGTGCAACAATTGTTACCAATGCCATGTCAGATTGTGTATTAGTAATGGATTCTGATGGAGAACATGGTTGGGTTAAGATTCAGGGATATCCTGGTGAAATCACCATAAAAAAAGAAATAATAAACCATATGGAAGGTGGAGAAGATTCATTTAAACATAAAATTCAAATATATGAAGAAGCTCTTGGTAATTAAAATTTTTATTTAAATTGTACTTTTTATTGATATATAGTTATATCTCTTTTTTGTCCATCAAAGGGTAGATATAAATTTTCATGGAGAATCAGCTATTAGTTATGCTAATAGCTGATTTTTTCACACCTATTCTCCCCAAAACTCCTCTGCAATCCTCTGCCCTTGGTCAATCTTAGCCCATTGCTCATCTATGCTTAGTTCATTTCCTTCATCGCATGAGGCAAAGCCGCATTGGTGGGAGAGGTAAAGTCTATCTTTGTCTATGATTTTGCTTGCTTTTTCTAGGAGGTCTAGGGTTCTTTTTTCTTCATCTAGGGTGTTTGTTTTGCTGGATAGGAGGCCTAGGACTATTTCGTTATCTTTATCTTTTAGGACTTTTAGGGCCTCGATGGATCCTGCTCTGTCGTCGTCCCATTCTAGGTAGAATCTATCGTAGTTTTGTTTTTCTAAAAATAGGTGGGCGATGGATTCGTAGGTTCCGTCGCTTGCTGACCTAGATTCATAGTTACCTCGGCAGTTGTGGGCGTAGACTTTTAGACCAAGGTCGTGGGCGTAGGCTATGACTTCGTTGTTGATGGCTATAAATTTTTCTGCCAATTCTTCTGTTGGTCTTGTCTTTTCTGATATTGGGGCGTTTTTGTTATCTTCTGAGAATATTTCCCACAAGCAGTCGTCAAATTGGATGATTTCTCCTCCTGCTTCTTTGTATTCTTTGATAAAGTCCTTGTATGATGCTTTGAGGTCTTTTTCAAATTCATATACCTTGCCATCGTAGTAGCCGCCAGATAGTCCGCCAAATAGGGCTTGTTCGCCATAAACATGGGATGGGGATGGGATGCATTGTTTGATTTCGGATTCTCCTGCTAATTCTTTTAATCTTTTGAAGTGGTCTATGAATGGGTGATTTTTGCCATTTAGCTTGTCTACGATTCTAATTCCTATGTCTTTTCTAGTTTCGTATACTCCTTCGTTGCCTTTGTCCCTAAAGTAGTAGCCAGCATCTGCGATGTATCTTTCTACCCCATGTAGGCCCCAGACAAAGTCAAGGTGCCAGAGGGATTTGGAGTATTCGCCGTCTGTGATTTGGCAAAGGTCGTGGTCTTTTTGACTCTTCACTACTCTTGCTACTGCGGCATCTTCAGCTTCTTTGTAGCCTTCTAGGTCATCGTAAAATGGATAGGTGATATCATCTCGTTTCTTTATTTCTTCTTTGTATTTTAGTAATTCCTCATCTCTTAGTAACGATCCTACTGTTAAAAATCTTTTGCTCATAATTAGCTCCTTTTTTTATTTTCAGAAATAAAACGCTATGGCAAAATTAAAAAAGACCCCGTCCTTAAAAAGGACGAGGTCTCTCGTGTTACCACCTTAATTTCATATCAATTTCACAATTAATAACTCATCAGGTACAAATGTATACCCTATCGCTGTAACGTGCGCACACGGATTGTCTTAAAATATTCGGACAAACAACTCAGAGGCCATTTTCAGTTTTCTGCCACTTAACTATTCCCACCAACCATAGTCTCTCTGGAAAGTTTTCAAAAACCTACTTTTCTCTTCAACGTTTTTATTTCTTGTAATAATTATAGGGTGGCTTTTTATTTTTGTCAAATTTAAATATTTCTTATCAAGTCCCTAGTGAACTTGGATTCTTAAAGGTATTATAAATAATAATGATAATTAATCTCAATGGAGGAAATAATGAGAATTATGTATATATACGAAGGGCCTATTAATGGGCTTGATAAGGATGAACTTGATAGGGTATCTGGTCTAGTAGATCATTTTACTAAGATTGGCGCGGATATTAGACGATATAATTTGGAAGAAAATCCTGAGCAATTTGGTGATAATAAGATTGTAAAAAGATTCTTGGATGATGGTGGGGAAGAAGTGCTTCCTATTGTTATGGTAAATAATGAGGTGGTTATCACTCGCAGATATCCTAGTGAAAGTGAATTTTACGAGCTATTATTCCCAGATTCAGACCTTGATGGCATAGATGATTTTGGCGATGAAGCTTGTGGATGTGGCAGCGGTGGTACTTGCAGCTGCTAAAAATTAAAAAAGAGGTCAACTATTTGAGGTGAAAGCTAAAATCCGGAAAGAGATTGAGGGTTTCAGTTCAATATAGTTGCCTCTTATTTTTGTGTATTAAATTGCTATCCAACCGCCGTCAACTGTTAGTAATTGGCCAGTTGTGTATGAGGAGTGGTGGCTTGCGAACATTAGTAGGGCTGTGTCTAGTTCGCCTGGATTGCCAGTTCTGCCCATTGGGTCGCTCATTGCTATAAATTGGTTGAAGGCTTCATCTTCTAGTAGGTGGCCAGTCATTTCACTTGCAAAGTATGCTGGTCCTATGGCATTTACTGTGATACCATCTTTTGCCCATTCTACTGCTAGGGCTTTGGTCATATTTTCTACTGCACCTTTTGTGGTTGTATACATCGTTAGTGCGCCATTGGCAAGGGCTACACTTGAGTGGATTGATCCAAGGTTGATGATTCTACCGTATCCGTTTTCTTTCATATTTTTTGCTACTTCACGTGCCATATAAAATAGTGAATTTACGTTGATATTCATCATTTTTTGCCAATCTTCGTCACTTGTTTCTGTGGTTGGCGCTGATAGGCCAAGGCCTGCGTTGTTGACTAGGATGTCGATTTTGCCGAAATCTTCTATTACTTTTCCAACATTTTCGCTTACTTTTTTGGAATCTGTAACATCTGTCACATAGTATTTAACTTCAACATCAAATTCGTTTTCGATATTTTTTGCCACTTCTTTTAATTTTTCTTCACGTCTAGCAAATAGGGCCAATTTTGCTCCTTGGCTAGCCAAAGCTTTTGCAAATTGAACACCTAGGCCTGATGATGCACCTGTTACTATGGCCACATCGCCTGTTAAATCTAAATAATTCTTCATTGTAACTCCTTGTTTGTTTTTACTTGTTTACTATACTACAATTTTTTGAAATGATAAAGACTATCGCTAGATTTATAAAACGTTTTTCTAATGTAAATTATATATTAATTGTATTTATTTTTCGGCTTAAATATGTTAAAATACAGGTAAATAAGGAGGTAAGAATATGAAGAGTAAGAAAACCTTATCGTATTTGATGGCTCTTGCATTATCATTTACAATGCTAACGTCGTGTAACAATGATCCTGCAGAGACTGACAATAAGAGTAAGCAGGAAGCAGAAGAAGTAAATACCGAAGAAGAAAAGAAGGATGAGGGCAAAGAAGCGCCAGAAGATGAAATGGCAGAAAAGCCTATTGATGAAGGCGGACATAGCCCAGCAACTGGTGGTACATATGAGGGAATTGCTCCAGGATATGGTGGAGATGTCAAAGTTTCTGTAGAAATGGGAGAAGAAGGAGAAATCCTTGATATTAATATCCTAGAAGACAATGAAACTAGTGGAGTTGGCAAAGTTGCCCTTGAAAAAATAACTGGAAGAATAATCGAAGGCCAATCAACCAATGTTGAGGCTGTAACTGGTGCGACAGCATCATCAAAAGGAATGATGCTTGCAGTTGGCAAGGCTTTGGAAGAAGCTGGAGTTGCTGATGATTTTAAGGAAGAATACAAGGAAAAACGTGAATATCCAAGCGAAATCGAAGCTGATATAGTGGTTGTTGGCGGCGGTGGAGCAGGACTTGCTGCAGCAGTTGAGGCGAGCAAAGCTGGATCATCAGTTGTAGTTATTGAGAAAAATGGCTTTGTTGGTGGTAATACCATACTTGCTGGTGGTGCAATCAATGCTCCAGATCCAGAAAAACAAGCCGAACAAGGCATAGAAGACTCAAACGACAACTACTATGAACAAACCATGGAAGCTGGAGACAATGTTGCAAATCCAGACTTAGTAAGAGTATTGGCTGACAATGCCTACGATGGATTCAAATGGTTAGAATCTCTAGGCATAGAATTTGAAGATGAAATCTACCAAGTGGCTGGTGGCCTATACCCAAGAGCTCACCAGGCTGTAAAACCTAACGGTGTTGGATTTATAGAAGGTTATGTTGATACATTAAAAGAAAACAACAATGCTCAAATATTAACTGAAACCACAGGTGAAAAGCTCATCGAAGAAGACGGCAGAATAGTAGGAGTAGAAGCCAAAAACTACGATGGTTCACCACTAACCCTACACGCTAAACAAGCAGTTATTTTGACAACTGGTGGTTTTGCAAAAAATACCGACATGGTAGTAAAATACAAAAACAATGAAAAATGGCCAAATCTAGACGAAAACACTATTTCAACCAACCTAGACTCTATAACAGGTGATGGAATCATCATGGGTGAAGAAGTTGGCGCAGACCTTGTAGATATGGACCAAATGCAATTCCTATACCTTGGTATACCAGGTAGAGGACCAATCACAGGGCTCTTGGATCTTGCAGCAGAAAAGACCTTGTTTGTCAACAAAGAAGGTAATAGATTTGTAAGAGAAGATGGCAGACGTGATGTCATTTCAAAGGCAATATTTGAACAAACAGACGGGGAATATTGGTTGATACACTCATCAGATGAGTTCGACTTTGACAATGAGAAAACCCTAGAAAAAGAAGACTTCAAAAAAGTACTCGAGGAAGGCAAGTTCGGATGGGTACGTGGAGAAACATTGGAAGAATTGGCAGAAAAAATAGACGTACCATATGAAAATCTAAAGGCTTCTATAGATGCATACAACAAATGCTATGAAGAAAAAGCCGAAGAAGATGAGTTTGGCAGAACCCTATTTGCATATCCATTTGAAAAAGGACCATTTGTAGCAGTACCAAGAACACCAGCCCTTCATCATACCATGGGCGGACTAAAAATTGACACAGAAGCACACGTAATAGACAAAGACGGCAATCAAATCCCTGGCCTATACGCAGCAGGTGAAATCACAGGCGGCATCCACGGAGCCAACAGGGTAGGCGGCAACGCTATAACCGACACAGTAGTATTTGGTAGAATAGCAGGACAAAACGCAGCAGCAGAAGAAAAATAAGCATAAAAGCTGGCAATTTAAGCCAGCTTTTTTTCGTGTAGCAAATGTACACCAATTGGGGTACAATAATAAAAAGGAATACTAGGAGGAAATTTATGGAAGGTATAAAAGAAGCAAGAGTATCAGCTAGAATAGATCAACTTACAAAAACTAAGGCTGAAAAAGAATTATCAAAACATGGATTATCTATCTCCGAATTTATAAGAATGAATCTAACAACAGTTGCAAATCAAGGTCTTCCAGATTATTATGGTATGCCAAATGAAACTACTATGGCGGCTATTTATGAGATGATTGACACCTTAAAAAATAAGGAGAAAGTAGAATCTGTTAGTTTTGAAGATATTAAAAAGTTATTTGATGAATAAGAGGGAATAAATTGATAATAGGTTATTCAAAACAGTTTAAAAAAGATATCAAGAAAATTCAAAATAATAAAAAATGGAAAAGAGTCCTTAAAAAGCCTCTTCCTTTTTCAAATCTCACACCATGGGAGTATGTTATTAAATCTTTTGAAGATGATAAAGAATTACCAAATTATTTTTATTCACACGAAATAACATTTCCAAAATCTGAAATTCAAAATATAAGAAGAGCTATTGGAGAAAGATCAAAAATAAAAGTGATGGATTTACATTTTGATGGAAGGACAGGAGACTGTTTGTTAATATATTCAGAAAGTGAATTAGGATTCTATCTGCTAAGAGTGGGAAGTCATAGCGAACTATTCTAAACTTTAATAGTCTATAAAATTCATTAGATTTTTATCTGATCAGTTTGTAACATCATATCCATGTATTTATTCACAAAACCTTACGTTGTAAGTACAATGTAAAAAAGGAGCATGCTATGGAAACAACAAATGTGAATTTTAGATTAGATAAACAAACTAAAAAAGAAGCTGAGGAATTGTTCGAAGACTTAGGATTAAATATGACCACGGCCCTTACTATGTTTGTCAAAGCATCCATCAGAGAGCAAGGAATACCGTTTGAAGTGAGAAGAGACATACCTAATGTAGAAACTATTGCTGCCATAGAGGAAGGTAGAAGAATTGCCAATGATCCAAATGTTAAAGGCTATGATAATATGGAAGATTTGATTAGGGATTTAGAATCATGAAATAATAATAGCCAATAGAAAAAGATTCAAATTTAGATTAGGATAAATAGAATTAATGCAGTAAAAAACGCCCGCGTGGGCGTTTTTGCTTTGCAATATTTTAGTTTCTCATCAAGTAATTAAAGGCTCCAAGGGCTGCTGTTGCGCCAGATCCTGCTGCTATTACTATTTGTTTGAATACTGTATTTGTTGCATCTCCTGCGGCATAGACTCCTTCTAGGCTGGTTTTTCCTTCGCCATCAACCAGGATTTCGCCACGGTCTGTAAGCTCTACATCAGATTCTTTTAGCCATTCTGTGTTTGGCACAAGGCCTACTTGGATGAAGCATCCTTCTACTTCTAGGCTGTGTTCTTCTCCGCTTTCACGGTCTGTGTATTCTAGCCTTTCAAGCCTAGAGTCACCGTAAAGGCCTGTTGTTTGGGCGTTTTTGATTACTGTAACATTATCTAGGCTATATAGCTTATCTTGGAGTACTTGATCAGCCTTTAGCTCTGGCAAGAATTCTAGGACTGTCACATGGTCAACCATGGCTGCTAGGTCTATAGCTGCTTCAATGCCTGAGTTTCCTCCACCGATTACTGCTACAGGTTTGCCCTTAAAGAGTGGGCCGTCACAGTGGGTACAATATGCTACACCCTTGTTTCTAAATTCTGTCTCGCCAGGGATTCCTAATAGTCTCCATCTAGCCCCTGTTGCGATTACGACAGTTCTTGATTCTAGTTTTGCACCATTATCTAGTTCTACTTCTATAAGTTTATTTGATGAATTTTCTGCTTCTTTGATATCACTTGCAAGAGCTCCTGTCATGACATCTACACCAAGAGCAGTCACTTGCTCCTTCATATTTGCCATAAAGTCTGGGCCTTCAGTGTATTTGAAGCCTGGGATATTTTCTATTCCAAGAGTTTCTACAACTTGTCCACCAAACTCACTTGCTACAAGGCCTGTTTTCACACCTTTTCTTGCTGCATAGACTGCCGCAGTTGCAGCAGCTGGACCGCCACCAATGATTAGGACATCAAAGGCAGGCTTATCGGCAAAGTCATCAGAAGATTTCTTGCTTCCGATTAATTCAAGGAGGCTGTCCATAGTTTGCTTGCCACCTTCAAGGAATTCTCCATCCTTAAAGATTGCAGGAACTGCAAGGACATCGCGATCTTCGGCGATTTCTTGGAACATAGATCCTTCAATCATAGTGTGGTTGATTTTTGGATTTAGAACTGCCATTATGTTAAAGGATTGAACAACTTCTGGGCAGTTGTGACATGATAGGGATACTATAGTTTCAAGGTTTTGCAAATCTTCTATTGCTTGAATTCTCTTTTTTGTACCTTCATCAATCTTTGGCGCGATTCCTCCAACTTGAAGGATAGCTAGGGCAAAGGATGCAAACTCGTGGCCAAGTGGCACACCTGCAAAGATGATTTGTCCGTGGTCAAATACCCCTTTTAGTTCAAAAGCTGGAGTATAGGCAAGGTCCTTTTCTACGACAGTGATTTTGTCAGAAAGACTTGCAACATCTTCTACAAATCCACGTACTTTATCACTTTTTTCGTCATTAGTAACAGAAAGCCCAATAGTGACTTCTGTTTTGAGCATGTCAAGATATTGGGCTAACTGGTTCTTTAAATTTTGATCTAACATTTACTTTTAAATCCTCAAATCTTATAGTTTACCTACAAGGTCAAGACCTGGTGTTAGGATATCGTCGCCTTCTTCTTCCCATTTAGCTGGGCAAGCTTCACCTGGGTGAGCAGCGATATATTTACCAGCCTTAACTTTGTTGATATTAACATCAGCCTTACGTCCGATGCCATCAGCGTTGATTTCTACTGTTTGGATCACGTTTTCTGGGTCGATTACAAATGTAGCTCTTAGAGCCTTTCCTGAATCATCAAGGATATCAAGTTCTCTTGTCAACTCTTTGTTAGAGTCAGAAATTAGTGGATATTCAAGTTTGCTAATTCTCTCGCTGTTATCATGCCAAGCCTTGTGAACAAAGTGAGTATCTACAGAAACACCGTAAACATCAGCTCCAAGTTCTTGTAAAGCAGCGTAATTATCTTGAAGGTCTTCTAGCTCTGTTGGGCAAACGAAAGTAAAGTCAGCTGGATAGAATAGTAGTACTGTCCATTTTCCTTTTAAATCTTCGTTTGAAACTGTTATAAATTCGTCCTTTTTTGGATCGTAAGCGTCTAAATTAAATTCTGGAAGTGTTTTACCAATAAATGCCATTTTAAATCTCCTTTTTTGTATTCTTTACACTAATTATTATAATCATTATAAAATAAAAGTCAAACCAAAAATATATTGTTAGTTAACTTTCAACAGTTAATATTTACCCTATTTTTCAAAAAGTAAAATAAAAGATATTGATATATGATGAACAATAATTTTATCATTATTTGAAATTATGTTAAAATAGATAATATAAAATAAAATACATATAGGAGGAATTCAATGAAGAAAAATAAACTTCCGCTGTTATTGGCGATGTGTTTGTCACTTGGTATATTTTCATCATGTGATGACCAGAACAATAACAAAGATGAAAAGGTTGAAAGTCAAGACAATGACGTAAAAGAAAATGGTGAGAATGATGAAAACTCAAACAAAGAGCAAAAAGAAGAAACAAGCAAAGTTTCAAATACTTCTTACAAACCAGGTACATATGAATCCGAAGCAGAAGGATACAAAGGCATAGTCAAAGTAAAAGTTGACTTTGATGAAGACGAAATAACAAACATAGAAGTAGTAGAAAATAGTGAATCTTCAGGAATTGGTACAGTTCCTATTGAATATATGCCAGAAAAGATTGTAGAAAATCAATCATTAGGAGTAGATAAAGTAAGTGGAGCGACAGTTACATCTAATGCCTTATTATTGGCCGTAAAAGATGCCGTAAAACAAGCAGGAGGAGATGTAAAAGCTCTAGAAGCTAAAGAAGTTAAAAGAAATACTGATCCAATAAACGACGAAGCTGACGTTGTTGTAGTTGGAGGAGGTGGTGCTGGTTTGTCCGCAGCAGTATCAGCCGCAAGCGAAGGAAAATCAGTTATTCTTGTGGAGAAAGCTCCAGGACTTGGTGGCAATACTGTAAGAGCTGGTGGTCCATACAACATACCAGATGAAGCTAGACAAAAAAACTTAGCAAAAGCATCAGAAAGCTCAATGGAAAAAATTAAAGAGCTTACTAAAAAAGAATCTAAGAATGACAGACATCAAGAATTGATGGATCAACTTGCAAAAGAAATTGAAGACTATGAGAATGACCCTTCTAAAGATTATCTATTTGATTCAAACGCGCTCCACATATTACAGACATATGACGGTGGAGATTACGTAGCGGACTTATCTTTAATAGAAGAGATGGTAGATAATGGTTTGGATACTCTAAATTGGCTATCTGAAAATGGAGTAGAGTGGAAAGAAGAAGTAACTGCTGCTACTGGAGCACTTTGGTCTAGGAGTCACACACCAGTTAATGCAACAGGTACAGATTATATAGTTGCTAATAAGAAGAAAGCAGATGAACTAGGCGTTAAATTCTACATGAATACTAAGGCTGAGGAAATCTTAATGGAAGACGGAAAAGCCGTTGGTATAAGAGGAAAAAATGAAGATGCTCCTGTCGAAATAAAAGCAAAATCAGTAATACTAACAACAGGTGGTTTTGGGGCAAACAAGGAGCTGGTAAATAAATACGATTCATCAATTCCAGATACAATACTTACAACAAATTCACCAAACATAACAGGTGATGGTTTATCAATGGCTGAAGAAGCTGGGGCAGCCCTTCGTGATATGACTGAAATACAAATCCACCCATTAGGGGATCCAATAACAGGAGGATTGGAAGGTTCAGTTAGAGGGCCAGGAGTTGAATCATATTACTTAATAAATAATGACGGTAAGAGATTTATAGCAGAAGATAAGAGAAGAGACGAAATGACAGCAGCAGAATTTGCTCAAGCTGATGGCGAAGTTTACCTAATCACATCTCAAAACTCTGGTGCAATAAACGATGAAGGCATAACATATTTTGCAATGGATGTCGATAAATTAATCGAGCATAATAGGGTATTTAAAGCAGATACTATAGAAGAACTAGCCGAAAAAATTGGAGTTGACCCACAGAATCTAAAAGATACTCACGATAAATTTAATACTATGGTAGAAAAAGGGGAAGACGAAGAATTTGGAAGAACTGTTTTTGGTCAAAAATTAGATCAAGGACCATTTTATGCATCTCCGAGAATTCCAACAGTTCACCATACTATGGGTGGTGTAAGTATTGATACAGAAGCCCACGTATTAGATGAAGATGGAAATCCTATACCTGGTTTGTATGCTGCTGGAGAGATTACAGGTGGTATACACGGAGGAAACCGTCTAGGTGGAAATGCTCTATTAGATATACACGTATTTGGTAGAATAGCAGGAACAAATGCTGCAAATGAAATAGAATAATGACGATTTACTAAAGGAGTATTCCGTTTTAGCGGTCTACTTCTTTTTTATATAAATTTATATATTTACTTGCAGTACTTTATTAAAGTTTAAGGTAAAGTGTAGGTATAAAGTATAGTAAATTACTATTATTATGAGGCGAAGATGAAAAAAGTTAAAAAATATAATGTGTGCGTTAAGGCTTTTGAGTTGGGAAGAGGTAATCCTTTGGAAGATGAGCTTATCGCATCTGGTAAATTAAAAAAGCACGATTACTATTATGAGGTTTTTTCTATAGAGGCTGCCCGAGTGGGTGAGCTTGCTCGTGCTGGAGACTATATTAAGATTGATAGTTCCAATATGCCCTATCCTAATACCAGGGATAGATTTTTATCCAATCACATACATATAGGTGGGGATGACTTTATCCAGTATCCTCAGGAGGTCTTAAGCTGGACTTATGGGGATATTGAGGATGAGAATATAAAATACTTGCTGGATACGAAAAAACTTATAGTAAATCCAAATTTAACAGATTCTTTTTACAAGGCAAATCTACGGGGGACCTTTCTTACAGCCAAGGAAGATGATTTGGTCTTGATATACGGTGTGGAAAAAGCGGGAGATAAGATTATTTCGGTCAATTTTAATCTAATCGACAGGGATGAATTTGATAAGACTTATGAATACATATAGTTACGGGGAGTAGAGATGGAAGCTAGAATTTTTTCTGGGGAAACAACAATTATTGAAAGTAATGAATTTGAGTGGCAAAAAAACATCAGTTCTGGAGAATATTTAGATATTGAGTCCATTGCAATTGGGGCTAATAATACCATATCGCTTAGGAAAAAAATCCCTTTTTATAAGTACATAATAAATTTTCTCTTGTTAAAATACAAAGATAGATTGGACATAGATGGTGATATTGGCGAAGTTTCAACTCATATATTTGACTCCATCGAAGCTAAGGAGAAAAATGAAGATCTAGAGAAGTTGGACACATTGGTTATTGAACTTTTTAGGGAAAAGGGCCTAGCGCCAGAAGATTCAAAAAACGAAGTATATGGATCTTTGGATTACAAAGAAGAAGATAGGAAAATTTGGAAGAAAACACAAATAAGAAAGGACCTAAAGGCCAATGTCATAAGCCGAGATAAGATGTTTATCTACGCCTTTGGCCTAGGTATGAGCCTTGAGGAGCTAGAAGGATTCTTGATGAAGGTTTTGGAAGAAACTGGCCTAAATATTTGGGATAACAAGGAAGCCCTCATATATATAGCCCTCAAACACTTTCCAGATAATCCAATCAATTTTTATATGCGTGCTGATTATCTTTACCAGGAAGAAGCTGACAAAAAGATTAGCTTTGAGAAAAAGGATACTAACCTAAATACCAGCATATTACAAAATTCTCTGGATGACTATCTTAATGATTATAAAAATATCACAGATACTGATGATACCCTAATACACAACATAATCGCCTACCACAAAGACTTGGTAAGCGAGAATAAAAACAGGACTATATTAACAGAATTTATATCTACTTTTAATAAAATCGATGAAAGCTTGTCTGCTGAAATTGCTGCCTTTTCCAATGTGAAATACGGCAATGACGACGGAACTACTAGAAATGCTGAATATTTTTCTATGGGCAAGGTAGATATTTTTTACAAAAGTGATGAGGATATTGTTCTCAAAAGAGAAGATCCCTTTGTCTTTAGGTCAAAAGAAACTGGCGAGGAAAAAACTTACTATCCTTTTACAAATTATACACTGCCAGCAAATCCAGAAGGTGGGGAAAAGGAAATAACCCTAAGGAGTACCTTTTACGAAGATAAATACGATGTTCCAATCCTAGGTACTGGGGAAGAATACAGCGATTTTGCCTACGTGAATACTATCCCGGCAATAACAAAAATCGAGAATGATTCTATATATATTTCAGAAAAAAGACTATCTTCCTTATTAACATACCTGTACAACGAAGATGCCTTGATCCTAAGAGAAGATAGCAAATTGCCAGATGATCAAATCCAAGCCTTGGACAATCTATTGAAGGAAACAAAGATTAGGCATGAAAATTTGAACGCTATCATAGAAAAAGGAAAGATTAGCCAGATTACAAGGTCTAGGCTTATAACTCTCTACTTTATATCCTATGTTTTGGAAAATAGCGATATTTGGTTTGACAAACTTTCCACTCCAGCCAGGAGGAAAAGAGATTATCTAATATTTATGGACTATAAGCTAAGAAATGCCAGACTCTATGAGTACAACATTTCCAATCCTTACGAGGAAACCCTATTAAAACTTGTAGTCTATGATGAGCCTCTAGAAGCTTTCAGAGATCTTTGGGCCAAATATTTGATAAATATTGGAGATAATTGATGAAAAATTTCAAAACCCAAGATGCCTTTATTAATCAAATAAAAGTGATTGGTGGACCCAAAAGGTCGCCTATGAGTGGCCATTCCTTTGATATAGGGGGTGAAAAAGGTAAATACAGGGTAAAAACAGGCAGACTTATTGGGAAAACTGACACCTGTCTCATCTACCAAGCCTATGTAGGAAAAACTGGTGAACAAAATATGCTCATGAAAGAATTCTTCCCCAGTCTTAGGGAAGATGTTGTGGGTATGAGAGATGATGAGAATCCAGAAATAATCCGCTATCATACAAGGACTGATGAGGGCCTAAGATCACTTGATAGGAGTCGCAAGAAATTTGTAGAGTCCTACCATAAGCACTTAGAAGTTATGGATTTAAATGATAAAATAGCAAGGCCATGCAAAATTGAAGTAGGAAAGGGATACATATTGACCTTTTACGAGATCGAGGACTTTAAAGTCCTTGATATGGTATCTAGGCTAGACTTTCCTAGGATTATAAGTATCTTAAGGCAAACAGCTGATATAGTAGCTCTACTCCACCAAAAAGACATTATCTACATGGACATAAGGCCTGCCAATATTTTATACGATTGTAAGAGAGATAAGGTTAAGCTCTTTGACTTTGAAGCAGCCGTTTTTTTAGATCATATAGATAATATAAGAGAGTTTTACATACCCAAAGAGAGATCTTTCATACCTCCAGAGCTTAGGTACATATCAAATATTGAAAAGAGAAAAGAGATATTTATCAGTGAAGAGATTGACCTCTATATGCTGGGAGTAACTTTGTTTACCCTTCTTATGGATAGGTTTCCAGAAAATCTGGAAAATGAAAATAGCAAATATTTGGAAGAAAACTTAAGGGATACCTTTGCAAAGGATGAGAAGTACATATATTTAAAAGAGGAAATCACTGACAAGCTGGTTGATTTGCTTGTAAAATGCCTATCTGTTCACAGATTTCTTAGCGTAAGCGACTTTAGAGATAGGCTAGCTGACATCGAGAAAGTACAGCAGATGGCTTAGAAGCAAGGACTTATAAGGGTTAAAAAGGACAGGTGAGATAATGAAGAAAGTATTTGTATCAAGTACATTCAGAGATATGCATATGGAAAGAGATTTAATTCAGACAAAAATTAGCCCTGACTTAAACGACCTAGCATACAAAAAGAGAATAGAAGGAATCAAGTTCCAAGATTTGAGATGGGGAATTGATACAGGTATTGATGAAAAAGATAAGAATAAGAAGATTCTTGACGTTTGCTTAGATGAGATTGACAACTATAGGCCCTACTTTATAGTCCTATTGGGGGATAGGTATGGGTGGATTCCACCGGCTAATCTTGTAAAAGAGACAGAAATCCAATATGGCATCTATGATCAAGATGAAACGATAGATAAATCTATCACCAACCTAGAAATAGACTATGGTTTTTTGAAAAATCCAGACTATGCTCAAAACGCCTACGCCTACTTTAGGACTATAGTTGGAGATGCCAAGGGGACTATCAATAAACCAGACCCTTATGAAAAAGAAAGGGTTGAAGCCCTTAAAGCTGAAATCAGAGGGCTTTTAGATCCATCCCACATCCACGAATACGAGCTTAGAATTGAAGATGATAAGCTTGTTGGTGCTCACAAATTTGTCCAAATTGTAAAAGATGATATGAAAAAAATTCTTTTTGAAAACCAAGTCCAAGAAGAAAAATTAAGTAAAAATCAAAGGGAAATAGCCTACCATATCAAGCAAGCAGATGAAAAAGATCTATTATCTTCTGCTAGAAAATCTGTTGAAGAAGAAGTTATAAAAGAGATCAATAACAACAATGTCATAAGCATAAAGGGTAAAAGTGGCAATGGCAAATCTACCCTAATGGCAAAATTATATAGACGTATGGACAAAGATTCTATAATCTTATTTTCATCGTTGACACCAAAGACTACAAGCGCCATTGGAATTATGAGGACAATTACAGCTTATATCATGGAGTCTTTGGAAAAAGAGAATGGTGAATCAGCATATATAGAAATCAACACCCATAACAAACAAGCCAAATTTGAGCAAAGCTTATCAGTCGGAGAAAAGAAATATCAACTAGCTTTAAGGGAGTACTTCTTAAAGGGCAAAGACGAGCTTATCATCCTAATTGATGCCATTGACCAGCTCGATAGACCAGAGGATGTAGCAAAAATTATAAAACCAATAAACTTCATCAATGATAGCAAGATAAAATTTATAATATCTTACATGGATGATGGCAAGGAAAATGATGAATATATTTTCTTAAATGAATTTCCAAATTACAAGCTGGGTGATCTTACAGATAAAGATAAGCTAGAGGTAATCAACACCTCTTTAAGGGCTAATAATAAGCAGTTACCAGATGAGATAAAAAGAGCGATTATAAAAAAAGATGGGTCCAAATCACCCTTATATATATCACTTTTGGTCCAAAGGCTGCTTATGATGGATAGAAAAGATTATCAAGAAATCATAAAATCTGGAGATGGTTATGAGAAGATAAGCGCCTACCAAAAAGATTTGATCCAAAAGATGCCAAATGGCCTTAAGGATATGATTTTAAAGCTTATTTCCTATGCGACAAAAACCTTAGATACCAATACTGATGATATAAAGAATACATTAAATTACCTGGCTATATCTAGGAGGGGTCTAAGGGGAATGGACCTAAAAAATATATACAAGCTTAAGGGCAAAGCATATAATTCCCTAGATTTTGCAAGTTTGAAAAAGTATTTGAGAGCCTTTTTCCTAGAAGATAAGTACTTGAGAGTAGACTTTACCCACAAAATAATCAGACAGGCTATACTAGATGATATGACCTATACTGATAAAATTACTTTTTCTAATGATATAGCAAATGCCCTCATGGACCTACGCCCAGAAGATCCTATAAAGCTAGAAGAACAATATTACCTAGCTTATTTTGCCCACAACAAAAAGGCAGCCGTAGATCTTTTGCTAAGTATAGGGGCCAATGCAGAAAGAATCGCTCCACAAACCATAGAATCAACATTAGTATCCATAATAAAAACCCACAACACAAGTCAAAGTGATGAGAAATGGGTTAGCGATCTATTTAAGGCTGCCTTTAAATTCGATTTGAATATCCAAAAAGTTCTCTTGGCATATTTTGTTTACTCGGACAATGAAGATGGAACTATAGGATCAATAAAAGCGTCAACTAATAATGGCAAAATCCTCTTGGCTCACTTGGAAAAGTTATTGGAATATAATCTCAAAGACTACGATATAATGAGGCTATACGCTGACCAACTAAGTTTCTTGGCAATGAAGATTAGCGTGGTTGATAAGGATCCAATTAGCCTTGATTATATGAAAAAAGCAGTAGGACTCAATGAAGTCTTGGTAGATAATTCAGATGCTAATATGGAAAATCTAGCTAATGTCTATGCAAATATGGCAAAAATTTATCTAAGACACGGTTTTAGGGATGAGGCAAAAACAAACTACGAAAAATCTATTGATTTATTCGAAAAACTGGTAGATAAAAGAAAGACCACGGTAAATCTGGAAAATCTTGCCCTTGCATATAGTAACATTGCCAACCTATACTCAGAAGTTGATTGGGTGGATAGGCTTGAGGCTAAGAAATACTACAAGGAGTCTATTAGAATAATAAATAATCTACTGAAAAAGTACGAAAATGTCAGCATGAAAAAGACAGTTGCCGTTGGATATATCAATATGGCTAGCCTATACTTTAGAGAAAACAATATGAAAAGGGCTGAAAAATGGTATTTTAGAGCCATTGATGCCATAAAATGGATAGAAAATATGGAACCAAGCTTGGAAAATAAAGAAGCCTTGGCCAGGGCCTACAACAATGTAGCCGATCTTTTTGCTGATGAGATGGTAAATGATAGAGAGAAGGCCGAAGAATTCTACCTTGTGGCAGAGGGCATATTTGAATCTATACTGAAAATAAAGGCAATTATTTCTGTCAAAAAAAACCTTGCTACAACCTATGGTAACATAGGGAATCTTTACTCCAATTGGAAAGAAGATGAGGCCTATTCTTACTATTTAAAATCTATAGAAATCAAAGAAGAAGTGCTTGGGCTAAACTCAAGCAGGGAAGAGATCATAGACCTTGCCACATCTTACAATAATCTTGGATTTTTATTTGTGGATACCAATAAAGAAAAGGCTATCTACTACTATGAAAAGGCCATTAAGACCCTTAATATAATCGAAAATAAAGATAAGACCTATTGGGAAAGCCTAGGAGTATGTTATACAAATTTGGCTGATTTATACCATGCTAACAATGAAAGGGAAAAGTCCAAGGAGTATTACAAAAAAGCTATAGAGATTTATAAAAGCCTGATAGAAAGATACCAGGATGACGAGATCATAGAAAAATTGCTGATAATCTATAATAACCTGGCTTGCTATATGACTGATACAGACCTTGGTCTAATAGAGGTTGAAGAAGAATATATTAAAGCTATAGAATTAATAAAAGCCATAAAGGATCCTTACAGTAAACGCAAAAAAACAGCCATAATCTACAACAACTTGGCTAACTTATACTTTATAAAAGATAGAAACTTCGAGCTTTCCGAAAAATGCTACCTAAAATCCATAGACCTAACCAAATGGCTAATAGGTCAAAATTTGTCCTTGGAAAATATGGAAAGGCTAATGGTAAATTATTACAATTTATCCAAAATCTACGAACTTTGGGGCAAAGACGAAAGAATGGAAGAATGTTACAAAATAGCAAACTTCATAGATAGAAAAATAAAAGTCGATAAAGAAGGGAATATAAAAAATTTCATATATAAACATAAGGCACATATATAACCTAGCAAGAGCTCTTACAAATGATGATATATCAATTTGTAAGAGCTCTTTTTTTATATGCTAATCTCCCAATAATAAAAGTGGAATTTGAAAAAAATCCAGGTCCTAATCCCCATCTATAATGTAATCAAGATAAAGGCAAGCGAAAAGCTCGGGAATAGAATTTGAAAAAAATCATGCTCAAGGCTTGGACCTATAATAAAGACACAATAAAAATCGGGAAAATATAACGGGAGATAGATATGAAAAAGCAATTAAAAGCATTAGCATTAATACTAGCAATACTTACATCAACAGCATGTGGATCAAAAGAAGCAAATACAACAGAAAATATTAACCTAGCACAAGCAGAAACAGAAAACGAAGTTGCCCTTGCAAATATCAAAACACCAAAGGCAAACAACGTTGCTGTTGAAGAAGAAAATAAAGAAGATAAGAAATCTTATCTAATTCCACAAACTTTAGAACTTAAAGAAGAAGAAAAAGCTCAAGAAATAAAAGAAGCTAAAAAAGAAACTACTGAAGAAGAAGTAGTAGCGAACCTAGAAGTTAGCACAGTTAAAGAAGAAGCTGTTGAAGCTGAACCTATAAAAGAAGAAAAAACAGCAAACTACGATGACGCTTACGAAGTTTTCGTAGGAGCAGACGAAGAAGATTACGAATACGTAGAAGAAAAAATAGAAGATGATAAGGCAGTAGCTTATCTAGCAGAAGAAAAACAAGAATTTGAAGCTAAAGAAGAAAAAGAAGAAGCTCCACAAGAAATCAAAGAAGAAGCTGTAATATCTGCACCAGCAGAAATCGAAGAAGAAGTTACAGTAAACGAAGATAGCGAAATCATCGAAGAAGTAGAAAACGAAGAAGAAATAGAAGAAACTCCAGTAGAAATCAAAGAAGAAGCACCAGTAGTAAATGAAACAAAAGAAAACAACGCTTCTGGACTAACAATTGCTAGCCCAACTATAGAAGAAATCAGATCATACTGGAAAAACTACCAAACAAAAGCAAACGACACATTTGAAGTATTTGGACTTAACTTAATCGACCAAGAAAGTGATGAAATATTTAGCGAATGGACAAATCTTGACCTTAACAACATAACTCTTGGTGCACTTTCTCAACAAGCACAAGAAGATGCCCTTCACATTGCAAACACAGCAAGATTTGCATCAGGTATCAAAAACGAACTAGTAATAGGTCAAAACCAAGCACAAGCTGCACAAGCTGCATCACTAGTAAACAGATTAAATGATGAAATAAGCCATAACCCAGAACAAGTAAGTGGACTTGATTCAAACATCTACCAACTAGGTTTCCAAGGCGCAGCAAACTCAAACCTTGCATCAAACTATGGACTACTAGACTCAGTACTAGGATACATAAGAGATGACATTGGCGAAAGAAACCAAGCTGAAGTTGGACACAGAAGATGGGTACTAAATCCAGCAGGAACAGAAGTAGGATTTGGATTAACTGATGAATACTCTGCAATGTATGTTAACAACAACGAATACGATGGCGAAAACGAAGATTTAGTATATGCTTATCCAGGACAAACTGCAATAAGCGAATTCCACTCAGAAGAATCTAGCCTATCACTAATGTTTGGCGAAAACTTTGACATAACTAATGCTAAAGTTAGCGTAACAGACCTTCAAACAGGCGAAGTAAGAAATGATGCACACATCGACCAAAGTCTAAAAGGTTGGGTAAAATCTATAACATTCGGTAAAGGAATGAACTTCCAACCAGGTACAAAACTTCAAGTTAAAGTTACAGGCGTAACAAAAGATGGAGCAGAATACCCAGTAGAATACACAATCGAATACGCATCAATAAATTAAAAGATAATCCCGTATATATTTTCACATAGAGTAAAAGCTTAAGTTTCCCGTCTTAAGCTTTTTTGTTTGCTTTATTTTATGTTAAAATTAATATAGGGATAATAAAGCTAAAAACATCCAATAAAGTTTGTATTCTAGCATAGATATTTACTTGGATATCAGTCCGTACATATTATTAAAAAATTAGTATCGTATATTAAAAAAACATAGACAGGAGAAGTTTTGAAAGATATAAATCAAGCAAAAGAATTTGTCCTAAATAGGAGAAATTCCAAGGGCGTTCATAGTCTAGAGAAGATAAGGCTCTTACTAGATAGCTTTGACAACCCGCAAGATAAAATCAAGGTGATTCATATAGCAGGGACCAATGGCAAGGGATCTACGACAAAGATGATTAGTCAAGTACTCTCTCAGTCATACAAGGTTGGGACTTTCACATCACCATATATCAAAGAAATTAATGAAAATATAGCCATTAATGGCAAAGCTATTTCAGATAGCGACTTTCTATATTTGATCAATAAATTAAAAGCTCACATAGATGATTTGGACAAAAAAGGCTATTATCTTACATATTTTGAGATATTGACAGCAATGATGTACTTGTATTTTTATGAGAAAAATGTAGATGTTGCCATAGTAGAAACAGGTCTTGGTGGACTTTTAGATGCTACAAATATTGTCAAAAATCCACTAGCATCTGTCATAACAAGCATATCCAAAGATCATATGGAAATTTTGGGAGATAGGATAGAAGAAATTGCCTATCAAAAAGCAGGCATAATAAAGGAGAGCTCTCCAGTCTTCCTCTATCCCCAAGAAGATTCTGTGTACAGGGTTATAAAAGCAAAGGCCGATGAGTGCTCTAGCAAACTTTTCACTTTTTCTAAAGACGAAGTAGTCATTAAGGAAAGTGATGATAAAATTAATGCTTTTGACTTTAGAAATTACAAGGATGTAAAGCTTTCTTTATTAGGCATTCACCAGCTTTATAATGCTAGCCTTAGCCTTATGGTTTTGGATTATTTTAAAGATGATTTCAAATTAGATCAAAAAACTATAAAAGAAGGAATTTTCAAGGCGAAAAACCCTGGTAGACTAAGCTTAATTAGCCAAAATCCTAGAGTTTTAGTAGATGGTAGTCACAATAGGGATGCCATAGATTCTCTTATCACCTCGCTTGAAACTTTCACCTATCAAAGGTTAATAGTGGGTTTTTCAGTCCTTAAGGATAAGGAATATGCATACATAATAGACAGGTTAGCAGAGGTTGCCGATGAACTTATTATAACAAGTATAGATAGCCCGAGGGCCTTTGAAATTCGTGAATTAAGAGAAATCGTAAAAGAGAAGTTTCCAAAGGTTATAGCCATAGAAGATAATAAAAAAGCCTATAATTATGCGAAAGAAATAGCAGGCCCAAATGACCTAATCATCTGGTGTGGATCATTATATTTGATTGGCGAAATTTACTAGGGATAAATATAATTTTGCCAAACAAAAAAACCATTACGTGCTCGCAATGGTCTTTGATGGGCGAAATCTATATAAGATTTCATGAGTTAAACAGCGAAAGTTCTTAACCTTCAGATTCATTATAATAAAAAAGCTTGAATTTGTAAAGTTTTCATCTATTTTATTAAGAACTTTCTTTTCGGGTAATATATTAACTAGGGAGAATAATAGAAAAATATGAAAACTTTACTAGCAATTGATTCAATCAAAGATTATGAAAATTCAATAGAAATAGGAAAGATATTTCAAAAAGAACTTGGCAAAGATGCTCAAGTTATGCCCTTTCTAGATGGTGGCAGAGGAACAGTAGAGGCTATGAAAGCCCTAATAGATGGAACATATAAGTATGTAAATGTACATAACCCAAAAAACGAAGTTATTACAGCTCGCTATGTAGTTAAGGATGATTATGCTGTTATGGAAATGGCAGAATCTTCTGGCCTTCGTTTATTATACAAAGAAGAACTTGATGTTATGAACTCCTCTTCTCTTGGTTTTGGAGAGATGATAGTTGATGGGCTCAACCAAGGAGCAGATTCACTACTAATAGGCATAGGGGATACTGCAACCAATGATTTGGGCATGGGTATGCTGTATGCTCTTGGAGTTAGGTTTTATGATGAGGATGAAAATGAACTCAACCCCATTGCAAGCAATATGGAAAGAGTCCACAGAGTAGATATTTCAAATATTGACCATAGGATCTATCAAAAGGATATAACCATAGCTACAAGTTCTGATACGACCCTGTTTGGTGACAACTCATTTTTGGAAAGCAGAATTTATAGAAAGGGAGCAAGTATAGAAGACATTGCCTTTCTATACAAGGGATGCAAAAATTTCAAGGCAGTAATCGAACAAACCCTTGGGATTGATTCTGTAGACTTTCCATCACTTGGATCTGGTGGTGGAGTAGCTTGGGCTCTTTATACATTTTTTAGGGCCAAGATTTCTAAGTCTATGGATATAGTTATGGAAAAAATAGACTTTGTATCAATGATTAATAATTACGACCTATTGATACTTGGTGAAAACGTAGACCAATTTGATGGTGTTTCTTCCATCAATGTTAGTAAAGTAGCCAAATCTTACAATCCAAACCTTAAGGTTATATTTTTGGAAGATGCTGATGGTAAGGAGATTGGCCAGAGAGAAAACTTTGATATGATTTTTAAGTATAAACTCTCAGATGATTTTGACAACAAACAAATAAGAGAGGGGATCAGAGCCTTGGCTAAGGATGTAGACGAATCTTTAAGAGATAAGGTATTGGCTACAAAATTATAAGGCCTTTTGCCCTTTAGTAAGGCTTGTTAAGTAGTATAGTATTTTTATGAATTATTTTAAAAAACTTGGAGAAAGTAAAGTGACAAGAGCTCTTATCATTATAAATATTCTAGTTTTTGTTGTAATGGCCCTAAGTGGTGGTACCGAAAACACAGCCAATTTGGTGCGTTTTGGTGCTATATTTAAGCCATATATAGCAGCTGGCCAGTGGTGGAGACTCTTTACAGCTTCTTTCATCCATATAGGATTGATGCATATTTTATTTAATATGTACTTTTTGTATCAACTTGGTCCAACTTTTGAAATGCTTTATGGTAGCAAGAATTTCTTAATTATCTACCTTATTTCTGGTATAGTTGGCAACTTAGTTAGTTTTGCTTTTGGCTCAGCTGGAACAGTTTCTGCTGGCGCGTCTACTTCCCTTTACGGAATGTTTGGCCTAGCCCTAGGGATTATGCTAAATTACAAAAACGATGCAGTTTTATCAAGTTTTGGTGCAAGCTTTTTATCAGTTATAGCCATAAATGTGATTTATTCATTTATAAGTCCAAATGTAGGTATACTTGGCCACTTTGGAGGACTTTTTGCAGGCCTTATACTATCTGGCATATTCCCAGTAGTAAACAGAGAGCTTTCATCTGGTGTGAGGGTAATATCACTAGCAGCTCTAGTTGTTTTGATTGTGCTTTTGATTAGAATTGGCTTAAAATCAGTTTATTAGGGTGACATATGAAAAGAATACTAGTTATCATATCTCTTGTATTTGCCTTATCAGCTTGTGACTTTGAATCCAGGTCTGACTTTGAGGCGAAATTTAACAAGCAAGAACAAAACTCTGATGATGTAACTATGCCCAAAATCACATATGTTGCGGCAAGTGATGATGACAAGAATCCTAGCCAAAGCGAGGATACTAGCGATAAGATAGACTTTGAAGAATACTATGGCAAGGGCAACAGCGGTATGTCTTTGGACCCGTCAAAAAACCTTGGAAATGTCGTCGATACCAAAATTGGCAATACACAAATAGGCATTTCCTTAATGCAATCGGTGCAAATTCCTGGAGGATATTCCACTTATCTATCCTACAATAGAAATGACGAATTTGTCGAAAGGGAATTCGGACCTATAGCAGGCTTTGTCGGTCTTAGTTCGACTGTAGCCTATGATGTGATAGATTCAGAATCAGGACAAATGCTATTGGTAAGTCTAGTTGGCCAGTCAAATGGAGATACCTACAGTGCCTATTATCTATTTAACAAATTTATGGGTCTGATTGACTATTTGGTATTTAGAAATTCGATCGATAATATAAATCCGACAGTTGAAAGATTGGGAGAGATAGTAGAAGCGCCAGAAGCAGAACTTCCAGGAACTATTGACCAAGCAATCAAGGCAAGGATAGATAAGGAGAATAATCATCTGCCAAGCTTACTTGATGTCTATGGCATCAAAACTAGACCGGTAGTAGGCAGAGTAGATGGCAAGGATATGGACATAGGTTATATACCTGATATAAAAATGGAAAATAGGATATTATTAGCAAGGACAACAAATGATCCAATAGACCAAGGATCTAGAATTGATTTAGAAAAATAAATGGCTTTAAAAGGAGAATTTATGAAAAGAAATGAAATTGATGAAAGATTAAAGTGGGACACTTCTTTAATCTATAAAAGTGATGAAGATTACTACAGCGAAGTCAAAGAAGCAAGAGAACTTGCTGATAAACTTACAGACTATAAGGGCAAAATCACAGAAAATGCTGACACACTTTTAGCTTTCCTAAAAGATTATGAAAAGTTAATGAGAAAATTTTACAAGGCAGCAGTTTACGGTCACTTAAGATCAGATGAAGATACAGCTAATAGCACTTACCAAGAAATGAGCCAAACATCATCTATAGCAGGGTCTGAAATATCTGAAAAATTATCATTTATCACACCAGAAATCTTAGCTGCTGACTATGAAGACATCAAGAAAATGCTTGGTGAAAAAGAAGAATTAAAAATCTATGACCACTACTTTGAAGACTTGTTTAGAAGCAAAGACCACGTATTAGGTGAAAATGAAGAAAAAGTTATAGCAAGCTTTTCAAAATTAGCAGAAAATCCTGTATCAACTTATATGATTTTCTCAAATGCTGATATAAAATTCCCATCAGTAGAAAAAGACGGCGAAGAAATCGAACTTTCTGATGCGAACTTCACAACATTAGAAGAAGATCAGGACCGTAATTTCAGACGCAAAGTTTATGAAACATATTATAAAGTTTACAAACAATTTGAAAACACAGCAGCTTCTTTATTAGATGGAGAAATTACAAGCCATAATATCGAATCAAAACTTAGAAAATACGACTCTGCTCGCCAAATGAGCCTATCTGCAAATAACCTTGATGAAGCAATATATGACAACCTTATTGAAGTAGTTCACGACAATATGGATATCCACAGAGACTACACTACACTTCGTAAGGAATTTTTAGGAGTAGATGATCTTGGATTCCACGACATCTACGTGCCACTAGTAAAAGATTACGATAGAAAGATAGAATTTGACGAAGCTCGTGACATAGTACTTGAAGCAATCAAACCACTAGGCGAAGAATACGTTGAAGTTGCAAGAAAAGGCTTTGAACAAAGATGGTTTGACGTTATGCCAAACGAAGGTAAGAGATCTGGAGCCTACTCATCAGGTTCATATGACACCCAACCATACATTCTACTAAACCACACAAACACAATAAACGATGTATTTACCATAGCTCACGAACTTGGCCACTCAATGCACTCATACTACACAAGAAAAACCCAACCATTTATTTATGGTTCATACTCAATTTTCCTAGCAGAAATTGCATCAACCACAAATGAGTTGTTACTACTTGACTACATGCTCAAAAACTCACAAAGTGAAGCAGAAACTGCCTACCTATTAAATTACTTTGTAAACCAATTCAAATCAACAGTATTTAGACAAACAATGTTTGCAGAATTTGAACACGAAGTAAACAAACTAGTAGCAAATGGAGAACCAATTCCAGCAGCAAAACTAAACCAAGTATACGGCGACCTAAACCGCGATTACTTTGGAGATGATATTGAAGTTGATGAGTTCATCTCAGCAGAATGGTCAAGAATACCACACTTCTACATGTTCTACTACGTATTCCAATACGCAACAGGATTTATGTCAGCAGTAGCACTAAGCCAAAAAATCCTAAAAGGAACAGATGAAGACAGACAAGCTTACCTAAACTACCTAAAAGCAGGAGAAAGCGAATATCCAATAGATGTCCTTAAAAAAGCAGGCGTTGACATGACAAACAAAGACGCAATGCAAAAAGCAATGGATGTAGCAAGACAAGCTCTAGAAGATTTAAGAAAAGCGATAATGTAAGAAATAAGAGAGGCATTACTGAAATATATCAGCAATGCCTCTTTTAAGATTATTAGGACTTCATTTATCTGTAAATTAAACTGTTTTTTAGTAAATTTTATTAAATTTACTCAACCAATACCGCCAAGTATAGCTCCTGCTATTAGAGCAATTATTGCCATAGCACAGTATAAGTATTTACCTAATGGTATAAACCAATTACCGATTGGTTTTTTACGTCCGAGGTTAACTTCAGCAAGAGCTGTTTTTTCATCAAGCACCCAGAAGAACATTACACCTGCTAGAAGAGCACCTAGTGGAGCTACGTAGATACTAACAGCATCCATCCATTCGCCAACTATACCTTGAATAAATATGGCTACTATGATACCTATAATATTTATAGTAGCAGCTGCTTTTGGTCTTTCAAAGTTGAATTCTTCTTGTAAATAAGCTACAGGAGCTTCATAAAGGTTAATGATAGATGATACACCGGCAAATAGCACAGCTATGTAGAATACCATCATAATTATCCTACCACCAGCCATTTGATTGAATACGTTTACAAGATATATAAACATAAGTCCAGGACCACCCTCACTTAGTTCTGCGCCACCAACTGCCATAGCTGGTATGATTACTAAAGCTGCAACTAGTGCTGAGATTGTATCAAATATAGCAACGTTTCTAGCTGAACTTGGAAGGTCTTCTGATTTTGGTAGATAAGAACCATAGATAACTGAACCATTACCAGCTATAGAAAGTGAGAAAAATGCTTGACCAAAGGCAAAGATCCAAAGCTTTGGATCTTTAAGCATATCTGGATTTACCGTAAATATATATTTAAAACCATTGCTTGCGTTTGGTTGAAAAGCTATGTATACACCAAGTCCTACTAATAATATAAATAGTAATGGCATTAAGAATTTATTAGCTTTTTCAATACCGTCAGCAACTCCCATAGACATTATAATTAGGGAAACGATTCCAGCAATTATAAGCCAAATGTTATTACCGAAAGATGTGGCAGTGGATTCAAATGTTCCAGCGATAGTACCCATGTCTCCACCAAAGCCTGATAGTGTGCCATTTATGGCAAGCCATGTATATTTAAAAATCCAACCCATAACACAAGTGTATCCTATAGCAAGTGCCATAGAACCTAAAACTGGAATGATACCTAATTTTCTTCCAGTTTCTTTATTTCCTTTTGTACCTGTACAATAACCAAAAGCTCCAACAGGTCCTGCTTGAGCTAGTCTTCCTAATGAGAATTCTTCGATTACCCCTGTAGATCCAATAAGGATAACAAATATAAAATATGGGATTAAGAAAGTCATACCGCCAAATAAGGATACCATTACTGGGAATCTCCAAAGGTTTCCCATTCCTACTGCTGAACCTATACAAGCTAGTATGAAGCCCCACTTACTGGTGAATCCATCTCTTTGTTTTACTGTATTGTCAGTCATATTAAAACACCTCATTTATATATACTAATATCTCCCAGTTAAACTGGGAGTTATTAGCCATTTACTTATTATTTTTCTTCGTTTGGATATGGTTCAAGGAATGCGTGGAAGTGTCTCATTGGTAGTTCATGACCAGCTGTAATCCTCATGTTTGGAATAGATTCTCTATCTTCATAAAGTGCTTTTACAGCAGCAATTACATAGTCTAAGTGTTCTTTTGAGTACATGCTACGGTTGATTGCAAATCTTACAACGTTTACTAATTCTTCTTGTTGTTCTGGAGTTTTTAGATCATATTCCATTGAATAGTCACCTAGTTCTGATACTCTTATACCGTATCTTCTGATAAGCTCTAAGCTGAAACCTTCTCCGGCAAATGTATCATGTCCTCTTTTGCCGTCAAAGAATTCGTCCATGTTGATGTAAACACCGTGTCCACCAGCTGGAAGTACAACACCTTTAACTCCTGCATCGTAGAAGCCTTTTGCTAGGTAGTTACATTGACCAACTCTTTCTTCAAGGTAGTTGAAATCACAGCATTGATATAGACCTACTGTTAATGCCATTATATCGTGACCACTCATTCCACCATATGAATCGTTACCGTATGATGAAATTTGTTTTACTTTAATTTTAATTCCAACATCATTTGTTACATTGCCATTTTCATCAAAGTCAGAGAATTTTCTCCAGAAAGTACCTTTATCTCTAAATGCTAACACACCACCCATGTTTGCGTGACCATCTTTTTTAAGAGATGCAGTAAATCCGTCACAGTATGAGAACATTTCTTTAGCTATTTCTGGGATTGATTTATCTTTGTATCCTTCTTCGTTTTCTTTGATGAAGTAGCAGTTTTCTGCCCATCTAGCAGCATCAAACATGAAAGGAATGTCATATTCTTTTGCAACTTCAGCTGTTGCTTTGATAGATTTCATTGAAACAGCTTGTCCACAAACTGTATTGTTTGTAATTGTTGTATAAATAAGTGGTACATTTTCTGGACCTACTTTTTCAATTAGTTCTCTAAGTTTGTCGATGTCCATGTCACCTTTGAATGGGTTTACTTCGTATTCTCCACCTTCAGGAACTTCTAATAGTAAGTCTTTGTTATAAAGGTTTCTTGGAATAGATCCCATTTGTTTGATATTACCTTCTGTTGTATCAAAGTGACCATTAGAAGGAATTACAAATTGTTTATCAGGATATCTATCTGCTAAGATTTTTTTAACGATTTCAAATAATACTGATTCAGCGGCACGGCCTTGTGGCATTATGAAAGTATTTGGTCTTTCTAATTGAGCAGCTCCACCGTTGAATAAACCACCTTCGTATTCGCAAAGGTAAAGTTCGTCCATTAATTTATCAATATCTTTTTCACCAGATAAAATCATATCTACTGGCCTTTTTTGGTCATCTCCTCTTTCGAAACAATCTCTAAATGCTTCTAGAAGTACATAGTAACCATTATTTCTTCCGTAGGATTCATCACCCATGAACATTGCAGCCCATTGTCTATCATTCATTGCTGTAGTACCAGAGTCTGATAACATATCTACTGTAAGCATACCAGCTGGGAAAGCAAATTCGTTGTAGTGGGTTCTTTTTAATGCTTCTTCACGTTGTTCGATAGTAACATTTTGAATATCTCTTTTTACAAATGAGAAAGATTTTGGTGTAGGTACGTTTAATTTGTATTCTTTAGTCATAATTTAATCTCCTTTTATCTTAATTCCATTATTTGTTCGATTTCGTCTTTGTTAATTCCAACCATGGCTTCACCTAGGTTTTTAGATACTTCTAATAAAACTTTTGGATCATCATAGTTTGCTACTGCTTTTACTATTGCTTTAGCTCTTTTTTCTGGATCACCAGATTTAAAGATACCACTACCAACAAAAACACCTTCAGCTCCAAGCTGTCTCATTAAAGCTGCATCTGCTGGAGTTGCAACCCCACCTGCTGAGAAGTTAAGTACTGGAAGTTTCTTATTCTCTTTAACATATTTTAAAAGTTCATAGTCAACTTCAAGTTCTTTAGCTTTTGTGTATAACTGATCGTCTCTTAAAGCAGCAACTTCAGCCATTTGTGTAGTAATAGTTCTTAAATGTCTTACAGCTTGAACCACATCACCTGTACCAGCTTCACCTTTTGTTCTTATCATAGCAGCACCTTCTTTAATTCTTCTTAGTGCTTCAGATAAGTTTCTTGCACCACATACAAAAGGAGTTTTGAAAACCTTTTTATCAATGTGATTAAAATCATCGGCTGGTGTTAATACTTCTGACTCATCTATGTAATCGATTTCAAGAGCCTCTAGTATTTGAGCTTCTACAAAGTGTCCAATCCTTACTTTTGCCATAACAGGTATGCTCACTGACTCTTTTATTTTAAGAATCATTTCAGGATCACTCATTCTTGAAACACCACCGGCCGCTCTTATATCAGCTGGTACTCTTTCAAGAGCCATAACCGCTACAGCACCTGCATTTTCAGCTATTTTAGCTTGTTCTACATTTACAACATCCATAATCACTCCGGATTTAAGAGAGCTGTTTATCTTTTCGAAGTCCATAATTACCTCCTGCCCTTATTCTAAAACAGGTATAGTAATAATAAAAGTGACAAAATGAATTTTAAAAAGGGATACAGAAAATGAGTAAAAATTTTATTTATGAAAAAGTTTATACTGATTTTAAAGATAAGATTTTAGATGGTACTTTCAAGGAAGGACAAAAACTTCCATCTATAAGAAGCTTATCCTCAAGTGCAGGTATATCAAAAAATTCCGTAATTTATGCTTATGAATTATTGGAGATAGAAGGCCTTATCTATTCTCAATATAGGAATGGTTATTTTGTAAGTAAAATAGACCCTTTAAATAATCGTATAGAAAAACAAAATCCTATGGAGAATATGGTTACAGCTTGCAATTCAATTAAGTATGACTTTTCATTCAGTGGAGTGGGTGATAAATATTTTGATTACACTAATTTAGGAAAATCATTCAAGAACACAATTGTTTCTGGGAAAATGGATGTTATAAGCCAAGATGATCCTAAAGGTAGTATTAACCTTAGGACTTCCATAAAAAATTATATTAAAGTCGCTAGAAATATTAATGTCAGCGAAGAGCAAATCATTGTTGCACCTGGGTCTTATGAGTTATTTATGATATTGAAGCTAATTTTCCCTGATAAAATTTTTGGTTTTGAAAATCCGAGTTACCAATATACACCAAATTCTATTTTTAAAAATATAAACAATTTGCCAATGGAGATTTCAGAAAAGGGGGTTATAGTTGATAAAATTGACCCAGATATTAGCTTGCCTGTGGTAACACCAGCAAGACAATTCCCTCTAACTTATTTTATGGATTACAATACTAGAGTCTCTTTGCTGAATTGGGCAAGTGAAAGAGATGATAGATATATTATAGAAAATGATTATGATGCTGAATTTAAATATAAGTTAGATAAAATTTATCCTTTGATGAGTATGGATATTAATGATAAGGTCATATATTTTGGAAATTTTTCAAGAACAATCAGCCCTGCGGTTAGAATAAGCTATATGGTTTTACCTATGCATCTTGTAAATAACCACTTTGATAAACTAAATATTTTAAGGTGTTCGGTATCTAATTTTGTTCAAGAAGCAGTTTCTTATTTTATTGATAGGGGTTATTTTGAAAAACAAGTTAATAGAATGAGAGTGAGTTATTCGAAAAAATACGATTATATAACAGATAAGCTAAAGGACTCAAAGTACATAAAAATAATTTCTACAAATCCAGGAATTTCCTTTGTTTTGAAAACACCACCTATAGACGAAAATGAGCTTATAAATAATCTTAAAGATAGGGGAGTTAAAATTAAACCTATCAATACTTATACTCAGGATAATAAAGGATTTGACAATGAATACTTAATTGGATTTGCTAAACTTAGTTTCGATGAAATTGATAAAGGATTAGACATTATGGCTGATGAGGTAAAAAAACTATTAAAATAAGTTGCTCAATAAGTGAGTTATGTAAAAAAATTATCCAATCAGTAGATAAGAGACCTAGCTAGATTTACTAGTGGGTCTCTTTTAATGTGCTTACTATTTCAACCAATACCCCCAAAAGTTATACCCAAAACTAGGGCAAGGAGGCTTAGTAGGCAATATAGGTACTTGCCAATAGGATAAAAGTAAGATGAAATTGGCTTTTTGCGGCCCTTGTTAATCTCACCGATCGCCATATCCTTATCCAAAATCCAAAAGAACATGATTCCTGCAAGAAGGGCACCAAGTGGGGCGATTACTATGGACACAAAATCCATCCAAGAACCAATAATACCCTGGATAAAAATAGCGGATATGATACCAAGTGAGTTTATGATAAAGGAAGCTTTTTTTCTGTTAAGATTAAATCTTTCCTGGACATAGGCTAAAGGAGCTTCGTATAGGTTGATTATTGACGAAAACCTGCAAAAAGAACTGCAAGATAAAAAATAACCATCAAAATCCTACCTGTTGGAAGCTTATTAAAGACACCAACCAAGTAAATAAACATAAGGCCTGGACCGCCCTCATTGAGGTCGGCCGATCCGATAGCCATAGCTGGAATGATTACAAAAGCTGCCAAAAGTGCTGCCAAAGTGTCAAAAAAAGCAATATTTCTTGCAGAAGAAGGGATATCTTCATCCTTGGATAGGTAAGAACCGTAGATTACTGACCCATTTCCGGCTATAGAAAGGGAGAAGAATGCCTGGCCAAAGGCAAAAACCCAAAGTTTGGGGTCTGCTAGCATCTCTGTGTTCAAGTTGAAAATATATTGATATCCATTTGAAGCAGCAGGATTTTGGGCAATATATATGGCAAGTCCAAGAAGCAAAATAAATAAAACTGGCATCAAAATTTTATTTGCTCTTTCGATTCCCTTGGCAATACCAAAAGACATAATAATCATAGAAGATATTCCAGCTGCAATTATCCAAAAGTTATTGCCAAAAGCAAGGGCAGTTTTGTTAAAAGTCATGCCAATCATATAATTATCGTCAGCAAAATTTGTCAATGTACCATTTATGGCCAAGTAATTATATCTAAAAATCCAACCCATGACAGCAGTATAACCAATAGCAAGGGCAAGGGAACCTAGGACTGGAATTATTCCTAATTTTTTGCCAAGACTTTCCTTTCCTCTTTGGCCTGTCGCAAAGCCAAAGGCATGGACAGGTCCAGAACCTGTAAGCCTACCGAAAGAAAACTCTTCAATAACACCGGTAGAAGCTATGAGGATTACAAAAAGGAAGTAAGGAAGCAAAAAGCTCATACCACCCCAGAGCGAAACCATAACAGGAAATCGCCAAATATTACCCATGCCCACAGCAGAACCAATAGAAGCAAGGGTAAATCCTAATTTACTTGTAAAACCATCTTTTTTCGTAATATTATTAGTCATTATAAATCCTTTAATATATTATTACACTAAATTATATGATAGTATAAAAGTTTTGTCCATTTAATTTAAAATTTACATAGATTAATTATAATGTTTGTGTACTAGTATTTCATTAAAATTTTAGGAGGAAAATATGATAAATTTTGCCCATAGAGGATTTAAAGGGAAGTACCCGGAAAATACTATGCTTGCTTTCAAAAAAGCTATCGAAGCAGGAGCGGATGGTATTGAATTTGATGTTCATCTATCAAAAGATGGAGAAATAGTTATTATCCATGATGAGATCTTGGAAAGGACTACTGATGGATCAGGTTTGGTTGGTGAGAAAACTTTGGCTCAGCTAAAGAAACTAAATGCATCAAAGGGCTATCCAGATTTCCAGACTCAAAGGATATTGACCCTAAGCGAATATTTTGACTTTGCCAAAGATTATGACATTATCACAAATATTGAACTTAAGACATCTATTATAGATTATCCAGGCATCGAGGAGAAGGTTTATAAAGTTATAAAGGAATATGATATGGCCGAGAAGGTTATTATTTCTTCCTTTAACCACAACTCATTAGTGAACTTTAAAAAGCTTGACCAAAATATAAAATGTGGAGTCCTAGAATCATCAAGGCTATATGAGGCGTGGAACTATGTGAAAAATTTGGGTATGGAATACTACCACCCACTAAATTTTACAGTAACTAAGGAAGTTGCAGAAAAGTGTGCGGAAAACAATATTGGACTAAATATTTGGTTTGGGATTCCGGACTATGATTATAGTGAGTATCTAGATTTGGAAATAAGTGGTCTTATAACGGATTTTCCAGATGTAGTGGGCAAACTCTTAAATGATTGACTTTATATAAGAAACAATATTAAGTTTATGTAAACTTTAGTTAAATTTATAGATCGGCTAATTTCCAAAAATAATTTTAGGGATAACATTTGCTATGTAAAACATAACTAAGAAAATTTTAGTATTATTTTACTTAAGTATTACAGAAAGATTAATTATTTATTATACAAGCTCAATAAAATGGAATAGCATTAAACATTTAGGAGGACATATGTTCAATACAAAAAAAATCTTTGGCTTGGCATTATCAGTGTCAATGCTATTAGGGATCACAGCTTGTGGATCAAATAATACTGAAACTTCCACAACAAATCAAACAGCACAAACAGAAACTACAAAAGATAGTCAAACAGCTGAGGCTCCAGCAGATAAGGCAGATGATACAAAGACAGAAGCTAATACTGATGATGGCAAGATCCATTTAACCTATTGGTATGCATGGAAGGATAAGATTGGTGAATCTAAAGAAGAGCTTGTAAAACAATTTAACGAATCTCAAGATAAAATCGTAGTAGATGCAGAGTATCAAGGTTCATATGATGAGTTAGCAAGTAAAACTCAAGCTGCAAAAGCTGCTAATAATGCTCCAGAAATCTTTGAAGTAGAGATTGCAAATATGTATACAATGGCAAAAGGTGGCATGATTGAAAATCTATCACCGTTTGTAGATGACCAAGTAGATATAGATGACTTTAATGAAGGTCTTATGCATGAAGCATATATAGATGATAATCTTTATGGATTGCCTTTTTATAGGTCAACTCCAATTATGTATAAAAATATAAGCATGCTTAAAGAAGCTGGACTTGATCCAGAAGGACCAAGAGATTGGAAAGAGTTTAAGGAATATGCAGAAAAATTAAGAGATAAGGATAAGAGCAAATATGCATTAACTTATCAACTAGACCCTTGGTTCTTAGAGGCTTGGGTGTATTCATCTGATGGATTTTATGCTAAAGATGGAAAAATTGGCTTTGACCAAGAAGGAACAAAAGCTCCAGCTAGATTTTTACAAGAGTTAGCAGACGAAGATCTAATTAAAATAGCTCTAGGTGAACAAGCTGGTGAAACATGCAGGCAAGACTTTGTAAACCAAAACTCAGCTTTCTATTTTACATCAACAGCTAACTTAACTGAACTTATGCCACTTGCTAAAGAAAACGGCTTTGACTTGGATGTTTCATTTGTGCCAGGCAACAAACATTACGCAGTGCCAACCGGTGGATGCAACATAGTAATGATAAGCGGTCTTGATAAAGAAAAACAAGATGCTACTTGGGAATTCCTTAAATTTATGACTGCAACAGAACAAAACGTATTTGCTTCAGAATATACAGGCTACCTACCAACTAGATATTCTTCAATCGAAAGCGATAAAATCAAAAAACTTCACGAGGAAATACCACAATATAAGGTTGCCTTTGATCAACTTGAATATGCGGAGGCTAGACCAATTGCAAAAGGTTGGCCAGAAATGGAAAAAATGCTTTATGAAGGTGTAACTAATACTACAACTCAAGGTGCAGATGTAGACCAAATTTATGATAATCTTCAAAAGCAAGCACAATCAATCTTATCTTTTTAGTTAGGATATAAGATGGCAAGTGTAAAATTAGAAAACATATATAAAAAATATGACGGCAACGAGAATTATTCTGTCAAGGATGTTTCATTATGCATCCCTGATGGAGCTTTTGCTGTTTTTGTAGGTCCTTCTGGTTGTGGTAAATCTACAACATTAAGGATGATAGCAGGACTTGAAGATATATCCGATGGAAAAATCTATATAGGGGATAGGTTAGTAAATAAAGTAGCACCTGGTGACAGGAAAGTAGCTATGGTATTTCAAAACTACGCCCTATACCCAACAATGACAGTTCGTGAGAATATAGAGTTTGGACTTATAAATAACAAGGTCGCAAAGGATGAAAGGGATAGGCTTATTAGAGAAATAAGCCAAATAGTATCTTTGGATGAATATATGGATAGACGCCCTTCCAATCTCTCTGGTGGACAAAGGCAAAGAGTAGCCCTAGCTCGCGCAATGGTAAAAAAACCAGATATTTTTATTCTAGATGAGCCACTATCCAACTTAGATGCCAAGCTTAGAGTACAGATGAGGTCAGAGATTAAGAGAATTCATGACAAGCTAGGCACAACATTTATCTATGTGACTCATGACCAAGTTGAAGCTATGAGTATGGGTACACAAATTATTGTAATGAATAATGGCGAAGTTATGCAGGATGCTAAGCCTTATGATGTTTACAATCATCCATCCAATGTATTTACAGCTAAATTTATTGGCTCACCTCCAATGAATATTATCAAACTTGATGGAAATACCAATAAATACTATGAAGCAAATGACGACAATATAAAATATATTGGATTTAGGCCAGAAGATGTAAAAATAGTAGAAAAACCTCATTATACAGATTCTCTTTGTTTTGTGGCAGATGTTACAAATGTAGAAGCATTAGGATCAGAAACTATCTATAATATAAAAAATAATTTGGGAGATTTTCAAATAAAATCTTATGACAAAAATGTTGTCCACAAAGATCAGATTATTATAGAAGTAAAAAATGATAATATAAAATATTTTGATATCAATCAAAATCTTATTAAAGATGTAATTGGTAGAAGTACAGACGAAGGTATAACAAGTGAGCCAGAAAGGGGAGAAGAACTTGTCAATAGCAATCAAGCCCAAAGAAAAGATAAGCAAATCTATATCTCAAAGTAAGAGCAAAGTCACCCCTTATTTAATGATTGCCCCTGCTATGGTCGTTTTCATTCTGTTTTCTTTTATACCAATATTTTATATGATTTTCCTATCCTTTCACGATTGGAATTTCATATCAGCAGATATGAATTTTGTAGGTGTGAACAATTTTAAGTTTCTTTTGGGGGATCCTAGATTTGCTCAGACTATGGGAAATACATTCCTATATACGGTATTAACTGTAGTTGGATTTCTTGTATTTGGATTACTTATAGCCTTGGCTTTAAATAAAAACACCAAAATTCATTCCTTTATGCAAAGTGTGATTTTTGCTCCACATATTATATCCTTAGTATCAATCTCTATGCTTTGGCTATGGCTAATGGACTATGATTATGGTTTATTTAATTATTTGTTAGCTAAGATTGGCCTAGGTCCTGTTAGTTTTCTCACTAATCCGGATGTAGTTATATATTCCCTAGCAGCAGTAAGTATTTGGAAGGGAGTTGGGTATTATTCATTAATATTTTTGTCAGGCTTGCAAGCTATACCTGACGATATCTATGAAGCAGCAGCTTTAGATAATACTCCTTGGCACAGAAAGCTATTTAAAATCACCTTGCCAATGCTTTCTCCTACTGTGTTTTTTGTGGGAATTACAAGTATCATAGCCAGTTTCAAAGTTTTTGAAACTATCAGTATTATGACCCAAGGTGGGCCAATGAATGCTTCAAATACTATAGTCTACTATATTTATGAAACAGGATTTAAGTTTTTTAATATGGGACTTTCATCAGCTGCTGGAGTCATTCTCTTTGTAGTGATAGCAATACTTACCTTGATTTACTTTAAGCTGATGGCTAAAAAAGTTTACTACAACTAAGGAGAATGTATGAGAGAAGAAAGTATTTTAAGAAAAATATTTAGAATCATTGCTTTAATATTGGTTTCAATTGTTTTCTTAGGTCCGTTTTTGTGGATGGTATTCACATCATTTAAGCCTCTTGCTGAAGCTTTAAGATTGCCTCCAACTTTTCTTCCTGAAACTTGGGTTCCACAAAATTATGCTGACGCTTGGCAATCTGGACCTTTTTTACACTACACAAAGAACTCTGTAATTGTTACTTTATCTGTAGTTGCCCTACAATTATTGACAATCATTCCAGCGAGCTATGCTTTTGCTAAAATGGACTTTAAGGGTAAAAAGATTTTGTTTTCACTTATACTTGTAACAATGATGATTCCAGCTCAGCTAATATTTTTGCCAGTGTATCTTATGTTTTCTAAGGTAAATTTGATCAATAGCTACTGGTCACTTATTTTACCATGGGCAAGCTCAGCATTTGGAATATTCTTGCTTCGTCAAAGGTTTATGCAAGTTCCTGATGAGATAATTGAGGCTGCAGTGTTGGACAATACTCCTACTTGGAAGATTATTTATAAAATCATGCTACCTCAAGCTAAAGGAACAGTGATCACAATTGCACTATTCACATTTATCTCTGAGTGGAATGATTACTTCTGGCCACTTGTAATGACAAGCAATGATGACATAAGAACTTTGCCGCTTGGTGTATCAATGCTTAAATCGACCCTTGATGGAATACACTGGAATACAGTTATGGCCGGTAATGTTATATTGATACTACCGATAGTAATTATTTATCTATTTGCTCAAAAAGAAATTATAAAAGCTTTTACTTATAGCGGTATTAAATAGGAGATTAATATGAATAAAACACCACTTTTTGTAATATCTTTAGATGCGCTTGGCTACTATGATGAGGATATTTACAAAGATCTTCCTTTTCTAAAGAGTATGAGAGAAAGAGGCACATGGATAAGAAGGCTTGAATCAGTATATCCAACTTTAACATATGCTATTCATTCCACGATCGTAACTGGTAGATACCCATCAGAGCACGGTGTAGATAACAACCTCTTAGTTCAACCGGAAAGACTTAATATGGACTGGTACTGGGATCAAGACTATGTATCTGGAGATACAATATTTAAGAAAGCCCACGAAAAGTCATATACTATATCAGCCTTTAGCTGGCCGGTTTCAGGCTTCTTACCAATTGAATACAATGTTCCTGAAGTATGGACTTATGAAGACGAAGAATTTTTTGAACATGTAAAAAGAAAAGGAAGTCCAGAATTTATCGAAGAGCTATACAAAGAAATCGGAGAGCGCAATATAAATGATAGTCAAAAGATAGCTGATGAATGGATGGCTAAAGCAGTAGCCTATACATTTGAAAAATATCAACCAGATATTACTTTTCTTCATCTTATAGATGTCGATCACCAAAAACACGTTTATGGTGCAAGTCATTTTGCAGTAAAAGATGCAATTAAGGAATTAGATGATAGACTTAGTCGTATGTTTGAAAAAATTGCAAAAGTTAAAAATCTTGATGAAATAAATATTATGCTTATGAGCGACCACTCTCAAATAGACACAGCATACCCTATTAGACTAAATAAGATGCTAGCTGATATGAATTTAGTGAATGTAAATGAAGATGGAACTGTAAAAGAAGATTGGCAAGCATATTTCTTAACATGTGGAGGATCAACAGCTCTTTATACAAAAGAAGATGATCCAAATCTTGTAGAACAGATAAAAGAAAAAATAGAAAGCGTAAATATTTCTGGCATAGAACAAATATTTGACGCCGAGGAAATAAAGGAACTCAAATCAAGCGATAAGGCTAAACTATGGATAGAAGCAAAAGAAGGCTATGCTTTTGAAGCTGATGCAAGAGAATTTATCACTAGCAGAGACTATACAGTAAGTGCTAGAGGCAATCATGGATTCTTGCCGACAAAAGAAAAGAATCTTGCCATTGGGATATTCGCTGGGCCGGCATTCAAAAAAGGGAAAATTATAGAGAAAGAAAAAATAGTAAACATTGCACCAACTATAGACACTATTTATAATTTAGATATGAAAGATATGAGTGGAGAAGTTATTGACTGTTTAAAATAATCTTTTTATAGTATTTGTATAAAAGTCTGGCTAAAAGTATGATATGTACCCTCTTTACTGGACAAACCAGTAAGGAGGGTGTTTTTTATGAAATATAGTTATGAATTCAAAAAAGAATGTGTACAGTTGTATAGGGAAGGTAAATGGCCTGATACACCTGAAGGGACCACCGAAAAAAACTTTCATGATTCAATTAGAATATGGTTTAAGTTAGAAGAACTTCATGGACCAGAAATTTTAAAACATGGAAATAATATCAATTGGACACCTGATGAGAAGTTAGAAATGGTATCTAAGGTATTAGCTGGAAATTCAATAAAGTCTGTAGCAATTGAATACGGAATTAATGATGGACAACTCTATTCATGGGTTAACAAGTATAAAAATTATGGATATAATGGTCTTGTTAATAAAAAGAAAGGCCGTAAATCTAAAAATACAAGTATGAAAAGTAAAAATAACCATAAAGTAAAAGAACTTAATGAATCTGAAAGAGAAGAACTAATAAGACTTAGAGCAGAGAATGAATATATAAAGGCAGAAAATGAAATAATAAAAAAAGAGATCGCCTTGAGAGAAGAACGTTACGCTGCGCAACTCAAGGCGAAAAAGCAGCGATTGTCAAAGAACTCAAAGAAAAAGGATACAAACTAAAATATCTTTTAATAGCTATTGATATGCCAAGGTCAACATACTATTTTGAAATAAATAAAGTTGATAAGATAAAAAATAAGAATAGTCATATCGCAGATAAAATAACCCAAATATTTAACTTACACAAAGGCAGATATGGAGTAAGAAGAGTATATATGGAGTTGGTAAATCAAGGTTATGTCATAAATCATAAAAGAGTGCAAAGGATAATGCATGAGTTAAAGCTATTCGGAAAAAGGTCTAAAGAAAAATACCACTCATATAAGGGGAAGGTAGGTAAAGTAGCTGATAATATAATAAATAGAGATTTTAAGGCAGATAGACCTCTACAAAAATGGGCCACTGATGTATCAGAATTTAAATTTTCTTGGGGTAAATGCTACATCTCTCCAATACTTGATATGTATACAAATGAGATAATATCTTATGACTTATCCTTACGCCCTAATTTAAAACAAATATCTAATATGTTAGAAAAAGCATTTAACAAATTTCCGAAACTAAATAATCTGATACTACATTCAGATCAAGGATGGCAATACCAACATAAATACTATGTGAATGAGCTTAAAAAACATGACATAAGACAATCAATGTCAAGGAAGGGAAATTGCTATGATAACTCCATTATGGAGACATTCTTTGGAAGATTAAAAAATGAAATTTATTATGGTTATGAAAAGAGCTATAGCTCTTTTGAAGAATTTTCGAGAGCAATAGAGGAATATATTGATTATTACAATAACGAGAGAATTCAATCCAAAACAAAATGGATGCCACCTACAAAGTATAGGTTAGCATCCACTACAATTAGTTAATTAAATATTGTGTCCAGTTTTATGGGTACACATCAGTAATAGCTGGGCTTTTTAAATTACTGTTAATAAAGAAATAAAAAATAGTTTGACATTTTTGAAAACACGTAGTACCATATTAACTACAGCAAATAAAAAAAGCATTTGACATGTTATTTTGTATGTTGTATAATATATACAATGCCACTTCAGTAGAAATAGCAAATTCTACCGAAAAAATTAAAAAATATCAAAAAATATTTGACATTATTTTTAAAAGGTGGTATTATATATCTTGTCGTTAACAAACGACAATGAACCAGATAGTCAAAATAAACTATCTACATTTAAATAGTAATTAAACTTAATCAATTAATTTGAGTAACCTAAAATTGGCCAGTCCGGCCAGAAGAGGACATTTCGTGTCTCCACATTATGAGACCCACGGAGTGGTCGCAGGACGGAACGGCCGAGAAACAATGAACGTTTATATAATAAACGGACAAATTTAAATCACGCATTGATTTTAGATCAGTGTAAATGAAAGAGCTTGAATCAAAAGCTCTCATATAATTAATTTTTCATGAGAGTTTGATCCTGGCTCAGGATTAACGCTGGCGGCGTGCATAACACATGCAAGTCGAACGATGAAGCTTAGATGATTTCTTCGGAATGAACTTAAGTGAATTAGTGGCGAACGGGTGAGTAACGCGTGAGTAACCTGCCTTACACAAGGGGATAGCCTCTGGAAACGGAGAATAATACCCTATGACATTACAATCTCGCATGAGGAAGTAATCAAAGTGTTTTAGCGGTGTAAGATGGACTTGCGTCTGATTAGCTAGTTGGTGAGATAACAGCCCACCAAGGCAACGATCAGTAGCCGGCTTGAGAGAGTGTACGGCCACATTGGGACTGAGACACGGCCCAGACTCCTACGGGAGGCAGCAGTGGGGAATTTTGCACAATGGGGGCAACCCTGATGCAGCGACGCCGCGTGATTTAGAAGGCCTTCGGGTTGTAAAAATCTTTTGTATAGGAAGAAAATGACAGTACTATACGAATAAGGTCCGGCTAATTACGTGCCAGCAGCCGCGGTAATACGTAAGGACCGAGCGTTGTCCGGAATCATTGGGCGTAAAGGGTACGTAGGCGGTTAGAAAAGTTAGAAGTGAAAGGCTATAGCTCAACTATAGTAAGCTTTTAAAACTGTTTAACTTGAGAGATGGAAGGGAAAGTGGAATTCCTAGTGTAGCGGTGAAATGCGCAGATATTAGGAGGAATACCGGTGGCGAAGGCGACTTTCTGGCCATTATCTGACGCTGAGGTACGAAAGCGTGGGTAGCAAACAGGATTAGATACCCTGGTAGTCCACGCCGTAAACGATGAGTGTTAGGTGTCTGGAGTAAATCTGGGTGCCGCAGCTAACGCAATAAACACTCCGCCTGGGGAGTACGCACGCAAGTGTGAAACTCAAAGGAATTGACGGGGACCCGCACAAGCAGCGGAGCATGTGGTTTAATTCGAAGCAACGCGAAGAACCTTACCAAGTCTTGACATATTACGGCGTGTTTTAGAGATAAGACACTATATCTTCGGATAACTGTAATACAGGTGGTGCATGGTTGTCGTCAGCTCGTGTCGTGAGATGTTGGGTTAAGTCCCATAACGAGCGCAACCCCTATGGCTAGTTACCATCATTAAGTTGGGGACTCTAGCAATACTGCCGGTGACAAACCGGAGGAAGGTGGGGATGACGTCAAATCATCATGCCCTATATGACTTGGGCTACACACGTGCTACAATGGCAGGTACAGAGGGCGGCGAGACGGTGACGTCAAGCGAACCTCAAAAAGCCTGTCCCAGTTCGGATTGCACTCTGCAACTCGAGTGCATGAAGTTGGAGTTGCTAGTAATCGCAGATCAGAATGCTGCGGTGAATGCGTTCCCGGGTCTTGTACACACCGCCCGTCACACCATGGAAGTTGGCAATACCCGAAGCCTGTGAGCGAACCTTTTAGGACGCAGCAGTCGAAGGTAGGGTCAGTAACTGGGGTGAAGTCGTAACAAGGTAGCCGTATCGGAAGGTGCGGCTGGATCACCTCCTTTCTAAGGATTTCAGCGACGACACGTCGTCGCTGAAAAGAGAATGATACGTTATTCTCTAACTTTTAGAAAAAACAATGTTACTCATTTTAATTGAGTTTAATGAAATTTAACAATAATGAACCACTTAACAGACTAGCCTGTCCGGCTGATGGAGGACTCTCCATGAAATGGTCGCAGGACGAAGTCCGAGAAAGTTAAGTAAAAAACTAAATAGCAAACAATATTTCCAGTCAAGAAAGAAAGGGCGCCAGGTGGATGCCTTGGCACATGAAGACGAAGAAGGACGTAAGTGAACGAAAACTAGGGCAAGCTCACAAAAAGCCATGACCCCTAGGACTCCGAATGGGGAAACCCGGCTGTGGAAGACACAGTCATCATTAAGTAAATACATAGCTTAATGAAGTAAGACCCTGCGAACTGAAACATCTAAGTAGCAGGAGGAAAAGAAAGAAAACTCGATTTTCCAAGTAGCGGCGAGCGAAAAGAAAACAGCCCAACCCAGTAAGAAATATAAATGCAAGTCAAATCATTTGGGAAAATGAACCAAAGAAAGTGAAAGTCTTGTAGACAAAAGCCAAAATATTTTTGGGAGCAAGTAGCAGTGAACACGAGGAATTTGCTGTGAAGACAGGGGGCCCATCCCCTAAGGCTAAATACTAACATGTGACCGATAGCGAACAAGTACCGTGAGGGAAAGGTGAAAAGAACCCCGCAAGGGGAGTGAAAAAGAACCTGAAACCTAGTGCCTACAAGCAGAGAGAGCACAATAGTGTGATCTCGTACCTTTTGTAGAATGGGCCAGCGAGTTATCATATAAAGCAAGATTAAGCATTTAAGATGCGAAGTCAAAGCGAAAGCGAGTCTTAACAGGGCGAAAGTTAGATATGATAGACCCGAAACCGGGTGATCTATCCATGGTCAGAGTGAAGGTGAAGTAAAATTCACTGGAGGCTCGAACCGGGTGCGGTTTAAAACGCATCGGATGAACTGTGGATAGGGGCGAAAAACCAAACGAACCCGGAGATAGCTGGTTCTCCTCGAAATAGCTTTAGGGCTAGCCTATGACCAAAGATTTAAGGAGGTAGAGCACTGAATGGCCTAGGGCGGCATACCGTACCAAAGCCTATCAAACTCCGAATGCCAAAAAATCAGGTCATGGAGTCAGACTTAGAGGGATAAGCTCCTAAGTCGAAAGGGAAACAGCCCAGACCGACAGCTAAGGTCCCAAAATCTGGATTAAGTGGAAAAGGATGTGAACCTACCAAGACAACCAGGACGTTGGCTTAGAAGCAGCCATACATTCAAAGAATGCGTAATAGCTCACTGGTCAAGTGGGTTTGCGCCGAAAATAAACGGGGCTAAAATCCAGTACCGAAGCTTCGGATTGATAGAGAATTTAAATCTATTCACATAAAAGGAAACCATAAAAAAGGTAAAAGAAAAAACTTAACTAGGAAATATTAAAACACACAATCAAGATAAAACGAGTTATCAAAAATTTACGCAAATATCAAACACAAAGATAAAGGTAAGATCGGCAGAACAAAAACAAATCAAAAGATTTGAAAAAAAGATAAGATAACTACGATATCACCGAAAACAGACATACAAAAAAAGTATGACCCTGGTTAAGCGTATTCAAAAACCAAAAAAGTGGTTACTTATGTATAGATTTAAACTCTCTATCAGTGGTAGAGGAGCATTGTATTAGGGGTGAAGCCTAAGCGAAAGCAAGCGTGGACTTAATACAAGAGAGAATGCTGGCATGAGTAGCGAGAAGGAGAGTGAGAATCTCTCCCGTCGAAACCCTAAGGACTCCTGAGCAAGGCTCGTCCCCTCAGGGAAAGTCGGGACCTAAGGCCAGGCCGAAAGGCGTAGCCGATGGACAACAGGTTTAGATTCCTGTACCGCTTAAAGTCGCTAAAGAGACGTGATGACGCAAGAGGATAAGCTAGCTGCCCGATGGATGGCAGTCTAAGCACAAAGGCTGATTAGTAGGCAAATCCGCTAATCATAAAAGCTAATGTGTAATAGGCATCGAAAACATAAGTAGAGAAATAGCCGACTTCAAATTGCCAAGAAAAGTCACTATCAAGACCAAAGCGCCCGTACCAAAACCGACACAGGTAGGGAGGTAGAGAATACCAAGACGCGCGGAAGAACCTTTGTTAAGGAACTCGGCAAAATGTCCCCGTAAGTTAGCGAGAAGGGGAGCCTGAGCGATCAGGCCACAGAAACCAGGCCCAAGCGACTGTTTACCAAAAACACAAGTTTCTGCAAAATCGAAAGATGACGTATAGGAGCTGACACCTGCCCGGTGCTGGAAGGTTAAGGGGAAGGCTTAGAGCAATCGAAGGCTAGAACTTAAGCCCCAGTAAACGGCGGCCGTAACTATAACGGTCCTAAGGTAGCGAAATTCCTTGTCGGGTAAGTTCCGACCCGCACGAAAGGTGCAACGATTTGGGCACTGTCTCAACAAAGGATCCGGTGAAATTGTAGTAGTCGTGAAGATGCGACTTACCCACGCTAGGACGGAAAGACCCCGTGGAGCTTTACTGTAGGCTGATATTGGATTTTGAGATTAGACGTACAGGATAGTTGGGAGACAAAGAAGTGTGTACGCCAGTATACACAGAGTCACCCTTGGGATACCAACCCTCTAATATCAAAATTCTAACATTGACCCATGAACCTGGGCAATGGACATTGTCAGTTTGGCAGTTTGACTGGGGCGGTCGCCTCCCAAAAAGTAACGGAGGCGTTCAAAGGTTCGCTCAGAATGGACGGAAACCATTCGCAGAGTACAAAGGCACAAGCGAGCTTAACTGCGAGAGACACAGCTCAAGCAGAGTAGAAATACGGACTTAGTGATCCGGTGGCACCGCATGGAAGGGCCATCGCTCAACGGATAAAAGCTACCCCGGGGATAACAGGCTTATCTCCCCCAAGAGTCCACATCGACGGGGAGGTTTGGCACCTCGATGTCGGCTCGTCTCATCCTGGGGCTGAAGTAGGTCCCAAGGGTTGGGCTGTTCGCCCATTAAAGAGGCACGCGAGCTGGGTTCAGAACGTCGTGAGACAGTTCGGTCCCTATCCAGCGTGGGCGTAAGAAATTTGCGAGGAGCTGTCCCTAGTACGAGAGGACCGGGATGGACATACCACTGGTGTACCAGTTGTTTCGCCAGAAGCATAGCTGGGTAGCTAAGTATGGCATTGATAAGTACTGAAAGCATCTAAGTACGAAGCAACCCTCAAGATAAGATTTCTAAAAGAAGGTAAAGAAAATACCTTAGATAGGTCCAAGGTGTAAGTACAGTAATGTATTAAGCTAAAGGATACTAAACTTTAAATCTTGACTGGAAATATTGTTTGAGAGACCTAACCCAATTTGTAGTTAGCCCGTCCGGCTTATTGAGGACAAATTGATGGTAGGTCCTCGTTCAGAGTGTCCCAATGGTTAAGACCGTAGGTCTTAAGCTTGGTAGACACTTACGAACCAATCGTATGAATAATCAATCTGTATGAAGGTAAGTTTTACTGAACGCTATTTAAAGGTTCAAACAATAAGGAATTTACGAACATGGTTCATAAATTAAATATGGTGATGATTGCATGAGGGATACACCTGTACCCATACCGAACACAGAAGTTAAGCCTCATAACGCCGATGGTACTCGGAGGGCGACCTCCCGGTAGAGTAGGAAATCGCCAAATAATTAAGGCTTAGTTTTTATACTAAGTCTTTTTAGTTTATACACCTGTCACGGAAAGTCGCCTTCTACGAAGGCTTATCCGCGCTACTTTCCGGGGCAAATATGCCAAATCAAGGCATATTTAAGCCCGGTAGAGTAGGAAGTTGCTGAATAAAAGAAAGCCCGTCCGGCTAGTGGAGGACCCTCCATGGAATGGTCGAGCGAAGTGAGAGACTTAGTCTTTTGGCTGAGTCTTTTTTAGTACAAATATTTACTTGTCACGAAAACCCGTTTGCTTCGCAAACTCTGCCGTGCTCTACGAAAATCGGTTCTATTGAACCTCACCGTGCTTCCGCACTAGTTTTTCGGGTTAAGAGCCCAAAATCAATGGATTGTCAACACCTATTTGTACAATCTAAAATCGATCGCACCATTATAATTTTAACTAGTTACTAGCTAAGATTTGGTTTCTATATTTAACTGGTGACAAGTAACCTAAGGATCCATGGATTCTTAGGTTGTTGTACCAATAAACATATTCTGATAGTTCTAATTTTAGTTGTTTTAAGTTTTTAAATTCTTTCTGATAAACAAATTCTGTTTTCATCACCTTATTAAATGCTTCAGCTACTGCATTATCATATGGACTTCCCTTTCCACTTAAGGATCTTTCTATGCCAAATATGTCTAGAATTTTATCTATGCTTTTGTTGTCAAATTCTCGTCCTCTATCTGTGTGAAATATTTTTATTTTATTTAATGGGTACTTGATTGAATATATTGCTTCTTTTACTAAATCTGCGCTCTTATTTTTTCCTGCTGCATATCCTATTATTTCTCGATTGTGTAAATCTATTATTGCACAGATGTAGTTCCAACTATTTCCTACTCTTACGTAAGTTAAGTCACTTACACATGCTTGTAAAGATGGCCTATTGTCAAATTGTCTATCTATCTTGTTATTAATCTTTTTATTGTTACATGTGGTTTTTTCTACCTTGTATTGTTTTACTGTATAGCTTGATACTAAGGCATGTTTTTTCATTATTCTGCATATTTTTCTTCGTGATACTATGATATCTTGTTTTTCCAACTCTACTTTGATTTTTCTTGATCCATATGCATTTTTACTTTTCCTGAATATTTCTTTGATTTTTTCTTCTAAAAGCTCTTCGGTTTTTAGGTTATATTTTGATTCTTTTTTGTTTAGATGATAGTATATTAAACTTCTTGGTATACCTAAAAACTTACACATTGCACTAGTACTGTATTTATCCCTATTTGAGATTATGAGCTTTACTTTTTGCCTAGTAGTAGTGCAGCTTGCTTTAAAATATCATTTTCCATTTCAAGCTGTTTTACTTTTTTTCTTAGTTTGATTAATTCCTTTTCTTCTTCTGTTCTATTATCATCAATGTCGAAGGAATTTGAGTTGTTGTATCTATTAACCCAATCTCTTATTGTTGATGGTGCTATGTCGTATTCTTCTCCCAATTTTTTATATGTGTAGTTACCTTGGTTAAAGATTTCTACCATCTGTTTCTTGAAGTCTTCTTCGTAGTGTCTAGCCAATTTAAAATCCCCCTTTGATTTCTTATTATTTATTGTATCAGATATTCGATTTTAAATTGTACTATTTACTGTATCCTTACCACAATGGACTTTTATCTGCACTCAGTTTTCGGCATAAACGATTGTGTCCGAACTCCTGGACCCGAAATCAACGGGTGTTTATGTATACCGAACACAGAAAATTAGCCCGTGCGGCTCATAAAGCACCCTCCATGGAATGGTCGGCGAAGCCGAAAGCCTCATAACGCCGATGGTACTCGAAAGCAGGCCCTTCCGGCCAGGGGAGGACCCACCACGGAGTGGTTCACCAAAGGTGAAGGCCGTCCGCCTCCTTTAGGACCGATCCGCTTAAACACGTTTGCTTACGCAAACTCTTACGTGCTCTACGAAAATCGGTTCTATCGAACCTCGCCGTGCTGCCGCACTAATTTTTCGGGTTAAAAGCCCAAAATCAATGGGTTTTTAACTGCACTCAGTTTTAGCCTTAAATAACTAGCCGCCCGCTACATATAGGGTCCAAATCAAGGCATATTTAAGCCCGGTATAGTAGGAAGTTGCTAAATAATTAAGACTTAGTCTTTTGACTGAGTCTTTTTTAGTACAAATATACACTTGTCACGAAAACCCTCTTGTTAGGCAAGCTAATTCGCTTATTAAAGATATTTACATCATCCCCTCGAGCTGAATGTTTTTAGCATTTTATTAAAAAAGACAAAGTCCAATAATATGAACTTTGCCTTTATTGATATTTAAAATTGCTGCAAATATAATTACTTATAGCGTGTTTCAATTTAAGAATTTATTTCATCTATGATTTTTATGATGTCTTCTAAAGAATTCACAACATGTTTAGTCTTATTTAAATATTCATCTTTAGGCATTTTCATATCTGGCACGCATATTACAGGAATACCAGCACTGTATCCTGCTAAGATACCGTTTTCGCTATCTTCTATGACTAAACATTCTTCCTTATCGAATCCTAATAATTCATTTGCTTTAGTAAAAATTTCTGGGTTTGGCTTGCTCTTACTTATGTCTTCTGCAAAGACAAAGCCTTCAAAGTAGTGTTTAATGTCGTGTTTTTCTAGTATATTTATTGCTCTTTCTCTAGTACTTGATGAAGCAACGACCATTTTTATATTATTATCATTTAGGTAAGTTAATAATTCGTTTACACCAGCTTTTAGGTCAACTCCTTTTGCTAACATTGATTTTTCAGTACTTATAACTAAGTCAAAACACTCGTCAAAGGAAAGAGGTAGTTTATATTGATCAATTAAATTATTTACATTTTTCTCTTCGGTTTTTCCGGAAAAATTATAGGCATAATCGTATTTAGTAAAGTCATGACCAAAATCAGATAATATCTTTTTATATATCCTATATGATACAATTTCTGTATCTACTATGACGCCATCAAAATCAAAAATAATTCCTCTAATCATTTATTTCCTCCAAAGTTTAATGTTGTTTAAAATTACTGTACCATAAAATATAATTCCATACGATTGTTTTCATTATTGTAATGATGATAATCTTATAATAGAATAATGTCTAATTTATAAAAGAATATTGGCCTTTAATTTGATTTAATTTCCTGTATTACTAAAATAATATAATAATTAGAAAGATTATAATATTTTATGAATAAAGCTAATGCACATAATAGATTTACCTCTTCTGAAACATCACCTTTTTAGTACAAAAATATTGTGTTAATACCACAATTCTCATATTAAAGCTCTACGTAAGCTTAGTGGAAGTTGGACTTATTTTCACATTATGGAGGCAAAAAAATGGCCTTACATGTACTTTGCTTAGCTACTTTTTAAACATGTTACTAATAAAGGTGAACTTTTATGAATAAAGAATGAAGTTTGTGAAGATTATATGATATTAAGAATAGAGAAATTTTTTTACTTTTATTTAAAAAAAGACAAAGCTCTTATAAAGGGACTTTGTCTTTTTATATTATCAGTAATTTTTCAATTTTAATGGAGGCTATTACAGGTTATTATTTTATAGTAGGAAATGATTAAAGCTTTAATTATTTTCTACAGATTCAATCTCATCTAAAGTAACATTACTAAATTCTGGGTCTATTAATTCTTCATCTTCTGGATTTTCAGTTACTTCTTCTTCAGTTTCTGTATCTTCCTCTGTTATTTCTTCTTCGTCTGGACTTTCATTTACTTCAGCAATGTCGTTTTCTTCAGGACTTACGTCTTCTTCTCCTATTACAAAGTTATCTAAGAATTCTTGTAATTCAGCTGTTGCAGCCTTTATTTCTGCTACTGTAACTTTAGCTTTGTTTTTTGTATGAACTGCTTTTCTAATGGCTTGGTTTATTTCTTCTTTTTGCTCTTTTGTAGTCTCTTTGCTTCTTTTTAATTTTTTAGCTTCTTCTATAGCTTTGTTTAAATCTTTTTTAACATAAATAGTTGCTACATCTTCGTCAGTTATATCAGCTGAATTTTTTGCTAGCTCTTTGGCATTTTTAAGGTTTTCGATAGCCTTATCTAATTTTTGGTTGCTTGCAAAAGGATCAGCTAGAACTAATACTTCTTTTGTTATTTCAAGACCTATATCAACGTGAGCTTTCTTTGTTTTGCCTTGGATATCTTCAATAGAGAATTTGATAGTTTCTATTGCTTCAGAAGCCAGTTCTACTTTTTTAGCTGCTTTTGCAGGATCAACTTTCTTTAAAACGTTGATTATGATATCGATAGCCTTTGCATAAGCTTGTCCACCAGGTATGTGGTTAATAATATTTTTTAATGCTTCTGCTTTTTTGATTATTGATGTAATAGTTTCTGGACTTACTGCATTTGGGTCTATTTCTATATAGTTAGTAGTGGCTGGTGTATTTAATGCATTAGCAGATGATAACGTTGGTGCTACAGATGATAGTACGAATGATGCTGATAGTGCCATTCCTAGGATTTTAATTTTTGTGTTTTTCATATTTTATTCCTCCTCGTTATTTATGGTTTTATATTATCAGATATTAATTATTAATTAAATACACATTTTAGTGTATGTATATGAAACACATTAAAATTAAATCATATAATAATTGGATTACAAAGGGATATATTATCTTTATAGTAACTAGATAATATTTATTTTAGCTAGTTTTGCTATAAAGGATAGATTAATAAAAAAAGTGGACCAAGTTTTCTTGGTCCACCTTTACTGGAGAGTATATAGACTTTTGGGTATTTTAATTGCCATTAAAATCATGGTCGGTAAATAAGGATTCTATCGTGATTTTGTGGTCCTTTAGTTCGTCTATTTGAGGATCTAGCTCAAGGTTAATGCTCTTTAGCAATTTGCTTTCTTTATCAAATTCTATTTCCATTGATTTTTCTATTTCATCTTCTTCTACTAGCGTAAGTTGTATATTATATTCGCTTTCTATATGTTTTAGAACATCTTTTGCATCTTCTTTGAGACTAAGCTTTATGCTTTGATTATCTTCACTTACTTCTAGTTCATCTTTTAAGTCCATGACAGATTGTATTAGTCTATGGTAGTCTGGATGGAGGTCAAAGTTGTCAACTGTTGCTTCTGTCACTGTGGTTTCTTCTTCGCCAGCTTGTCTTTCTAAAATAGTAGCTTTGGTATTGTCATTTTCATCAAAAGTAAATTCTTGATAGTATCCGTCGCTTGATTCTGAAATTGTATCAGCCTTTATAGCTTGCAAATCGTCACCATATAGGGCATCTGCATCAAAAGTTTGGGTAGTAGTATTTTCTGGGTCTATCTTTTGAATCTTAGTCTTCATGAGGACTTTTCTTACTTTGTCATTTTCTGTTTTTATTTGGTCGAGTAAGGCTTCTTTTTCAGTTGAGTCTTCACTATCCTCTTGATCTTCTTCCATCTTGTCTTCTTTATCGACATCATCTTCTTTTATTTCTTCTGATTCTTCTTTTTCATCTACTGGCTGATCGTCAGTCTTTGATTCTTCATCACTTTTTTCATCTTCCATGCTTGTGTCGCTTGTGGCTGTATTTTCTGTATCATTTGCCGTAACTTCACTTGTTTCTTTTGGAGGAGTACTTTCTTCGGTATTACCATTACAAGCTGTTAGTATGGACAGGGCAAGGGTTAGTATTAGATATTTTCCATTTTTAACTTTCATTTTAATCTCCTTTTCTATATTATTCTTCTAATAAAGCTTTTACTTCATCAGGTACATTAATTTCATATATTTCGTTTATTTCTTTGTATTCAGCAGTGTGCTTATATAACCTAACGTCTCCGTTTTCGTCGGTGAATTCTATCTCAAAATCATAAGAAATAGGATATAAAGTATCCTTGTGGAATTTATGCCAAGACTTGATGGATGTTAGTTCGCCAACAAATACTTGACCTGATGTGTCTCCCAAGATAATATCTTTCATTTCATTAATGTTTTCAGGATTGGATTCTAATTCTAGGGTATAATCATCAGAATTTTCACTTAACTCATAATATTCTTCAAGTTCTTTAAAAACCCTATTACTATTTTTATCGGTGTCTGAAACATTATAAACATCTTCTCCGTCCTCTGTCATCGGAGTTTTAACCCATCCACTGTCATCTTTTCTATAAACCATTAGATTATCAACTAGATAGGATTCCATTTCCATTTGGCCTACACTAGGGTCAGATATAGTATATAGGGAGTGGTAGATATTAGCTTTTTTATTGAATTCTACATAACCTTCGGTGCCATTTACTTCTTCTGGATTGTCAGAATTAGCCTTAGCTATTTGTTGGGTGGCTGTGTCAATCTTGTAAGAATCCAAGCTAGCTTCCTCTGATAATTTATTAAAAAGTTCTTCTTTGCTTAGGCCCTATGATTCTTCTTCATTATCTACTTGTGGATTATCAGCTTTAGATTCTTCCTCACTTATCTCATCTTCCTTGTTTTCTTCTTTAGTCTCTATATTTTCTGTTTCATTTGCTGTAACTTCACTAGTTTCTTTTGTTTGGGTACTGTTTCCACTACAAGCTGTTAAAATCGACAGAACAAGTGCTAATATTAAAAATTTTCCATTTTTAACTTTCATTTAAAATTTCCTTTTCTATATTATTCTTCTAATAAAGCTTTTACCTCATCAGGTATAGGGACTTCTTTTACTGAATTTACCTCTTTATAGACATCGCTATTTTTATATAGGGTTAAGTCGCCATTTTCATTTATTGACTCGGCTTCCAAAGCATAGCTGATTGGATAAAGGGTTTCTTTGTCAAATTTGTGGTTAATTCTTATAGTTGTTAGTTCACCATCAAATATTTGCTCGAATTCATCGCCCATTATAAGATCTTTAATTTCTTCAAGGTTGTCTGGAGTGGTTTCTATCTCTATAATATAGTATTCATCAGTTTCGCTTACTGTGTAGTAATCATCAAGTTCGTTTACTATTATATTGTTCTCGTCATTTGCTTCGTTTTCTGGTATTTCGGTTTTCATCCACCCGCTAGCATCTTGCCTTGTGACAGCAACTTTGCCATTTTGATATGTTTCAGTTTCCATTTCGCCTACAGCAGGATCGTGAATCTCATATAGGGCATGGTAGATGTGTGGCTCTTTGATATATTCAAGCTTTGCATCAGTGGAACTTATTACTTCTGGATTATCAGAATTTGCTTTTGCTATTTTTTCTGCGGTAGTTTCAATCTTATAGGATTCTAGACTAGGAAGTTCATTTAATTTGCTAAATAATTCTTCTTTGCTTAACTTTTCTTCTTCCTTGGTTTCTAATTCTTTCTCTTCTTCCTTAGTTTCCTTACTTTCTGTTTCATTATCTTCGGCTGTTTCGACTGGTTTTTCTCTAGTATCTTCCTTTGTTTCACTTTGGGATAGCTCAGCCTTATTATCATTTTGATTGGTCCCGCCATTACATGATGTAAGTAGGGCCAAGCTAATAACAAATGCTAAACTTATTTTGTATTTCATAAATTTTCCTTTCCCTATCTTTTCTAAATGTATAAATCACAAATATTTTTGTAATAATATTTATTGATTAACAAATAATTGTAATTTGCTTTACTGTATAAATATATTTTTTAATTACCCGATTATATAAAAGATAAACAAAAAATTGCAAAATTTGCGAATAAATAATTGGACTTTAGCTAAAGTTTGCACAAAAAAATCGACAGATTTCCTGCCGATTTCTTATATGGATATTTTAGCTGTTTTTGATAGGTAGGAAGATATTCTTTCCAAAGCTGTCAAAGTTTTTTCGTATACTAAGCCGCTTTCTGGATCGCATTGTCTTTCTCTCATTCTTAGCATATGTTCATATCTACATTTTTCTACATCTCTTTCTACAATTTTGTAGTATTCACTTACTATTTTTACTCTTTCATCTTTTGGTAAGTCTTCTCTCAATGCCTTTAGCATTTTTATCGTGTATTCATTTAGTGCGTATAAATCTTCATAAGCTATGTTTGTGAAGTCTAATTTTTGTTCAGCTTTAAGTTTTGCAACATCTGCAACATTTTTGGCATGATCGCCAACTCTTTCTAGATTTCTTGATATTCTCAAATAAGAAACGAAATTTGCTGATGTATCTTCATCCATAGACATGGATAGAGCATCTATTATAAAAGCAGATATTTCTTTATTTAAGTGGTTTATAATTTTTTCTCTGTGGAAAATATCGTGGTATTTATCTTCGTCAAATTCTACCAGGATATCCATTGAATCTTCGTAATTAAGATCTACTATGGCCAATAGTCTGTTTATTTCAGCCCTAACATCTGTAAATGTAGCATTTACGTCTTTTGTTATATTCTTGTTGATATATTGCAAGCTCATCTCTTCTTGTTCCTTGTCCTTGCCAGGAATAAGACTTACAGATAAGTCTGCAAGTTTTCTTGAAAAAGGAATTAGAATTATGGTTGTAGCAAAGTTGAACAAGGTGTGCAGATTTGCTATTTGTGCAGCTGGCAAGTCCCTTGAATGCCTTAGAACAATTTCATCTATTGGTATAAACATAGCCACAATAATGAACATGATTGTACCTATGATATTAAAAAGCACGTGGGCTAAAGCTGTTCTCTTTGCATTTTTGGATGACCCAAGAGCAGATAGGACTGATGTAATACAAGTTCCTATATTAAAGCCAAAGACTATGTACATAGATGATTTTAGTGGTATTACACCTTGGTTAGCAACAGCCTGTAAGATACCAAGAGATGCTGATGACGATTGAATAAGAGCAGTAATAATAGTACCAGCCAATACTCCTAGGAAAGGATTTTGAAATTTGGTCATAAGTGTGACAAAACCTGGATAATCCCTTAGTGGCTCCATGGCCGTGCTCATAAATTCCATACCCATAAATAGAAAACCAAGTCCCATTATAGCTTGTCCTAAAAAAGTCTTCCTTTCTTTTTTAGCAAAAGTATTCAATACGAAGCCAATAAATGCAATTATAGGAGCTATGGCAGAAATATTTAAAGCAACAAGCTGTCCTGTAATGGTTGTACCAATATTTGCCCCCATTATTATCCCAACAGCTTGGTAGATATTCATCAGTCCTGCGTTTACAAAGCCAACAACCATAACTGTGGTTGCGGATGAAGATTGGATAATACCAGTAACTATGATACCGACCAAGATAGCCTTGAAAAAATTAGAAGTCATTTTTTCTATTATAACACGAAGCTTATCCCCAGCTGCAAGCTCTAGGCCCTTACTCATCATAGCCATCCCATATAAAAACAGGGCAAGACCACCCAATAATTCGATAAAATAATTAATTGACATATACCCTCCATTATCATTTATTATTTTTATCTTAATTTATTAAATTTTTTAGTAACTAATTAATGCTCACTTAATTACTCTGTTGAAGATTAAGACCTAACAAAAATAGTCCATTATAATAATTTTACCTTTTTTTACTTTTAAAGTCTTCTATATAATTTTAATTTAGATAATAAGTTAGATTTGACTTAGAGGGTTAGTAGAAGTGGATGTTAATTTAGTAGGATGTTTGGATTTAAGCTTGATCAAAAAAGAATACAATTATAAGTAAAAGTAAGAGCTTGGAGAAATCCTATAGGCTTGCTCCAAGCATACACCTTACTTAGTAGAGATAAAACATAAATTTTGAAAGTGAAAATTAAATTATTCTGTAATTTCTTCTATCAATTGTTCATTAGTAGTTTCTGGAGATACTACTGTTGGGAACCATCCTTCTTTATTTAGTATTTCATCTAAATCATCACCATATCTAAAGTGGAAATGTACAAGATCTTCGTCAGGATTTATAGCCATCAAGATCATATATTTATATGGGGCATCATCATTTGTAGCTTCGAATATATTCCAAGTTATTTTGTGTTCGCCTACCATTTGATTTTCTGTTTTAGAGAATTCGTAAGTTCCTTCACCTATAGTTTTTCCATCTTTATCTGGAAAATTATCCAAGAATGTTATCTTATCGCCGTCAACAACTAGACCTGCAAAATCAGTCTTTCTTTTTTCTAGATAATCATCCTTTGCCTTGCTTTCTTCAACACCATCTTTTTCAGCTAGAGTTGCGTAAGCTGGTTGGATATCATCATCCTCTAAATATTCGTACATACTATTCCATTTGCCATCCCAATCAGACAAACTTACATCATCATCTGATTCTTCACTTTCTTCTTTTTCTTCTGCTTTATTATCATCAGTTTTTGTAGACTCATCATCTGTTTTGTTTGCGTCATCATTTTCAGCAGAATTATCTTTAGATTCTTCTACTTGTTGACTAGTATCCTCGGAAGCCTTATCTTCTTTAGCTTGATCATTTCCACAAGCGCTAAAAACTAATCCAAGTGATAGAACACTGGCAATAACTAATCTATTTTTATTTTTCATATAAACTCTCCTCTTATAGCAGTTATTTTTTATCTATTTACTAAATAATAATAACATTAATTTGACATATAGTCAATAATGATTTTCATTATCATATATTAAAAGATTTTTATTAAATTAAGAGTTAAAATTACCCATGATAAGGTAAAAAATAAGAAAACTTTAAATTTTATAATAATTTATAAAAAGCGAGGATGATCCATGAAAAACTACTGATCAAAAGCTTTTACAAAGCTAGAATGAAAGCATGATGGATATTTTTAAAAAGTTAGAGTAACTGAATCTTTAAAAGGCTTTATTACTTGAGAAATAAGTGATATAATTATAATACTTGTTGGGATATAGCCAAGTTGGTAAGGCACCAGATTCTGACTCTGGAGAGCGTAGGTTCGAGTCCTACTATCCCAGCCATTTTTTATGTGAGGAATTAGCCTATGGATCAAAATATAGCAAAACAATTAGAAAATGACTTTGGCAATAAAAACTTACTAGATGGGAAAAATCATTTTATATTAAATGACTACGATAATAGTTTCTTATCCTACAATCGCCATGCGCTTGCCATAAATTGTGTGGGCAAATCCTTATTAGTTCGCTCCTCTGATAAAAATTTATTAGAAGAACTAGAAAAAGAGTATAGTGATTATCCTGCAGAATGGTTTATGGAAACGCCGAATCTTATAAAATTACAAAATATCCTTAATAACCACAATATGACCCTAAAAAACATGGGTCCTCTTATGGGACCTAGTAGGACTTTTAAGAAAATAGACAGCCCATATGAATTTACTAGGATAAAAGAAGAAGACTTTTCGAAATTTAAGGGCGTAACTAAGCACGCCTTTAGCTTTGATAATGGAATATGGAAAGATAGACTTGCCCTAGCATATTATGATAATGAAGAACTCATAGCAATAGCAGGAGCTAACCAGAACTCAAAATACTTGTGGGAAATAGGAGTAGAAAAATTTGACAAGCCTCCTAGATATAAAAATGTGACTTCACATTTAGTAAATAATCTTGTAAACATAGCAAGAGAAGAAAACCCAGAAATAACAGTAATATACTCCACTCAATTTTCCCATGTGAAGTCAATGAATGTGGCAATGAGAGCAGGATATGACTTTGCTTTTTCGTTTCTTGTGGGAGATAAAAAATAATAATCATAATTACAGCCTCTTAAAAGCATTATTAGTAGAACTTTTAAGAGGCTTTTTATATTTAAGCTCAATTTAAGGTTCTTTAAGTTTATTCTTAGCATAATGATTTATTCTATCATTAGGAGGTAAGCAATATGCTAAAAGTAAGTGATTTACATAAGAATTTTGATGATCATATTATTTATAATGGTTTTAATTTAGATATTAACAAAGGAGAGATTTTTGCGCTGATTGGACCTAATGGGATTGGCAAGACTAGTCTTATCCGTATGATTTTGGGTCTTGATAGGGATTATTCTGGAAATATTGACTACAATGAATTTAAAATTGGATATTCTCCAGAAACTCCTAGTTTTCCAGAAATTTTGACTGCTATGGAGCTTTTGGAGCTTATTAAAAATGCTCATGGAGCTAGTGATGATTTAGAAGATTTGATGAGAAAAGTAGGCCTTGATTCTGCTAATAAAACTAAGCTTTCTAAGTATTCCAAGGGCATGATCCAACGACTTGCTGTAGCTCAAAGCCTTATTGGCAATCCTGATATCATTCTCCTTGATGAACCATCAAGTGGTTTAGATTTTTTTGGGCAAATGGCTATGCAAGATTTGATAAAATCGCTCAAGTCTTCTGATAAGGCAATAGTTCTAAACTCCCACCTACTTTGGGATGTGGAACGTATATGTGATAGGGGAGTTATAATTATGGGTCCTGATAGTTTTAAATATTTTACTAGAGATGATTTTAAAGAAAAGTCCTTGGCTGATATTTTTATAGATTTTGGAAGGGAGGTAAATTATGACCCTCGTTAAACTACATATAAGGGAAAATCTGTCTAAGTCATCATTTGTTATCTTTGCCATAATAGGAATACTTATTACAGCCTTTGTTTCATCAAGTATTAGTCTTTCGGCACCTGGTGTTAATAGTAATTCAGAATATAGTCAATATGCTACTGCTTGGACCTTAACCAATATGCTTGCTGCTCTTGCTGCTATTACACTTTCTATGGGTTCTTTTAGGAAACACTTATATAGTGGTTTGGTTGATATTTTGAAAGTCCACGGCAAATCCTTGGATAAGCAAGTTTCTGAAATTATAAGAGCCGATGTGATAATTAGTATTGCCATGGGTTTGATCTTGCTAGTTGGTATGGTTATAAATGTTATTATAAATCGTCCAAGCATTGACCTGAACCCCAAAATCCGGAATACGGATGGAGGGGTTTTTTGTATGCCAAAATACACAAATGAATTTAAAATAAAATTAGTAATGGAATACTTATCAGGTAAATCAGGTGGGCAAGAGAAAGTAGCTGAAAAATATAATGTTCCCAAAGATACCTTAAGAGAATGGATAAACAAATATAAATCTGGCGGCTTTGACAACTTATCTAAAAAGTTAAAAAACAATAAATTCTCTAGTGAATTTAAGCTGTCTGTAATACAATATAGGCAAATCAACAATACTTCGCTCAGAGAGACTGCACAGCATTTTAATCTTGTTAATGGATCTATGGTATATAGGTGGGAGAAAGCTTACGAAGAACGTGGTCTATCTGGGCTAGAAGACAACAGAGGAAGGCCTAAAAAAGATATGACCAAATCAAATAAGAAACAAAAGAATAATACTCCAATAAACGAAAGTGAAAGAGAAGAATTAATAAGACTAAGAGAAGAAAATAGACTTCTCAAAATGAAGATAATCTACGAAAAAAAGCTACAAGCCTTGCTACTAGAAGAGGAAGCAGAAGCAAGGAAAAGACAAAGATAATCCTCAATCTACAAAAAGAATATCCACAAAGTAAAATAGGTGAATGGCTAAGCATAGCTAAATTACCAAAATCATCATACTATGAGTGGAAGATAAAGTTACTTAATCCAGTAGATAAAGACAAAAAAGTTAAAGATGAAATTAAAACCATAGTAGAAGCGTCAAAAGGTAGATATGGCTACAGAAGAGTAACATTAACATTAAAAAATAAGGGATTTAAAATTAACCATAAAAGAGTTCTAAGAATAATGAGAGAGGAATCCTTGCTATGTACTAAATTCAAAACTAGATCAAGAAAATACTCATCATACAAGGGACAAATAGGCAAAGTAGCAGATAATGTTGTAAAAAGACAATTTACAGCAAGTAAACCAAATGAGTTATGGTTAACAGATGTAACAGAATTTAAAATTAAAGGTCAAGAAAAGAAACTGTACCTATCACCAATATTAGACCTATACAACAGTGAAATAATTAGCTATACACTAAGTAACCACCCAACAATAAACTTAACCAATACAATGCTAGAAAAAGCACTAGAAGAAAATAAAGACATTAAATATTTAACTATACACTCAGACCAAGGATTTCATTACCAACATAGTTCTTGGACTAAAAAACTAGAAAAGATGAATATAACCCAAAGTATGTCAAGAAAAGGCAATTGTCTAGACAATTCTCCAATGGAGAACTTCTTTGGGATATTAAAACAAGAAATGTATTATGGAGAAGATTTTAAAAGTTATGATCATTTGAGAAATGAGATTGAAAAATATATTAAATGGTACAATGAAGATAGGATTAAGACAAAATTAAACGGAATGTCTCCTGTTATGTACAGATTACATTCCGCTTAAAATATTATTAAATTATTCCGTGTTTACGGGTTCAGGTCACATTTCCTTTCTTGGTTTTATCTTAGCTATCATAGTTTATCTAATAGGAATTCTTACAAGTAGCCTATTAATGTCAGTTTTCAACTTGATTTTGCCACCAGCTCCTGCTGCACTTTTTGGGGTGTTTTTTGTAATTGTTGGCGCTATGAGAGAAATTTTTAGGCTAATAGTAGAGATGACAGGTGGAATCTTTGGCCAAGTTATGACTCATATTTTAAATATCTTTCCGCCTATAAGTGTTTTTGGAGAGATAGAGCGTGATTTATTTTTCGGCAACTTCACAAACTATAGGTCCCTTGTTCATAGCCTAATCTATTTGTGGCTTTTGCTTGGTATTTTGTATCTTGTAAAAAGATGGAGGCTAGGTCGTGAAAAGTAAAATCATTTATTTTATTACAGGTCTTGGACTTTTGCTTGCGAGTTTTTCTATGAGAATAACTACAATTGATCCAGTAAGCCTTGCACTTATTGATGAAGTAGAGACCTATGATACCACAAAACTTTGGAAAGGCTTTGAGATGTCTTCATATACCAAGGATATTTGGTATAATTTTAATAAGGAATTTAGGTATCAAAATGGCAAGATAATAGAAAAACAACCAGATGACCCAGTATTAGGAATTGAGGCGCTAAAGCTAGATGGCAAGCCACTTATTAAAGCTATTTCCTTTGATAAATTCAAAAATATTTATGGGGGAATGGGTGGAACCACTAATCAAGAAGAAAACTACAAGTCAGTCTTTGTTCACGAGAGCTTCCATTGCTATCAGATGCAACATGGGCTAGATATGGTCCATGATGTAAGTGATGGCCAAAGTGAAGTAGAGGAAGACTACAATGAATTTATGGGAGCTATTGAAAAAATGGACAAGGACCCAGAATTTAAAAAACTGTGGGAAGCAGAATGTATGGGACTTTTGGATCTTTATGATTCAGGAGATGCTGATAACTACAAAAAAGCAAAGGCTGAAAAAGAGGCCTATATCAAAAAGAACTTCCCTTCACTATTTGAAGATTTGATCTTTCACATAAACTACAAGCAATTTATAGAAGGTACGGCCCAATTAGTTCAAGACAAGTACATGGCAGATCAAACTGGTGTTGATGAGATTAAATTTGAAGATAGGGTCTTTTATAAATTGGAAAAGACTTTCTATACAGAGGGAGAACTAAAGGCTAGGACTTTGGATAAATACTACAAGCAATGGCGAGAAAATTTGAGTTTTGATGAGAAGAACAACCTTGACTTGATGATGGAAAGAGGACGAATTTTGTGAATGAACTAGTAATGGTAGTAGATGACAACAAGGAAATAAGAGATATTGTAAGGCTATATCTGACTAATTCTGGCTTTGAAGTAATGGAAGCTGGAAATGGTGTTGAGGCTCTTGAACTTTTGGATAAAAATTCTGTGGATCTCATAATTTTAGACATCATGATGCCAGAAATGGATGGGATTGAAGTCCTAAAGAAAATCGGCCAAGATAGAGATTTTCCAATTATATTTTTATCAGCCAAATCAACAGTCAAAGAAAAAATCGAGGGCCTATACTTAGGAGCTGATGACTACCTAGCCAAGCCCTTTGATCCAGGAGAATTACTTGCACGTTCTATAGCTCTTTTGCGTAGGCAAAAAAGAGCCAATACTGAAGAGATTATAAGGGTGGGAAATCTTAGCTGGGATAAGGCTAACAGGCAAGTTTATAAAAATGATAAAATTCTAAGGCTTAGGGCCAAGGAATATGAACTTCTTACCATGTTTATGACAACTCCAGGCAAGGTTTTTACCAAGGGTGAGATTTATGAGTACTTGTGGAGTGGAGACTTTATAAACGATGATAATACAATCATGGTACATATTTCAAACTTAAGAGATAAGATTGAGGATAATCCCAAAAATCCAACTAGAATCATAACCATACGAGGACTTGGATACATGATGAGGAAAGATTGATGAATACTAGGAAAAATATCTTAAAAAATACAGTGATTTTTATAATAGTTTTCATAATTGTAAGTCTTATTTTTCTGCTAAGCCTTGGCATAGTTTTTAACCAAAATAATGTTGAAAATTACGTTTCAAAGTATTTCCCAACTAGAGAAACTGTAGATGACACAGCTATAGATTGGCAGGCAATCGACGCTTATGGTGGTTCGGGCTTTGTCCTAAAGGATGGCCATGTTATAAGATCCTATAACAAAGATTTCAAGGACAAGTACTCAGAAAATGAACTCCTTGATATGCTTGCAGTAAATTCTGGATCAGAGACCAGGATGGTCTATAATACAAAAGATGGCAACAAGCTTTTTTTAGAATATGATAATGAGGCTGTCAAATACATCTGGCAAGTTGATATAAACCATGAAAAAGTTCCACTAAAAACTGAAATTATATCGATAGCCATTCTTATAGTCCTTATCTACCTTAGCATTATTTATGCTATAGTCAGATGGCTTTCAAGGCGCATCAACAAAGAGATGAGCGAAATATATAGCAAGGAAGAAGAGGAAAAGGACATGCTTTTCAGGGGCATAGCCCATGATGTAAAGACCCCGCTTTCTGTGATAATTTCTTATTCCAAGGCCCTTAACGATGAAATTATAGACAATGATAAGAAGGAAGTATATTTAGAATCTATAGAGAAAAATGCTAATATTTTAAATGATAGGGTAGATGAATTATTGGAATTTGCTAGTCTTGGTAGCAGAAACATTGACAAAGAATCCAAAGATATACTAGAGATTATAAGAAGGTATGTCGGCGATAACTACATGTATTTTTTGGACAATGGCGGAGAAATTGAAATTTTATTTGCTGAGACAGACCAGGAAATTATCCCTGTTGATGAAAAACTATTCAAAAGACTCTTACAAAATATATTGCAAAATTCTATTGATCACAATGAAAGTGATGTCAAAATATATATAGATTACAAGCAAGATAAGCTTATTTTTAAAGACTCTGGTAAGGGCATTAGTAAAGATAAGGCTAGCAAAATCTTCAATCCTCTATATACAGGAGAGGAAAGTAGAACTGGTGACAAACTTCGTGGCATGGGCCTTTCTAATGTCAAGAGAATTTGTGATTTGCACGGCTGGCAAATACATTATGATAATGCTTTTATAATAGAAATAAAAAAATCCAAGGAATAAATCCTTGGATTTTTAACTTATGAAGCAAAGGAAACTGTGCTTGCTATTCCATCTTTTACTTCGATATTTAGTCCTAGACCAGAATCTGTTATACCTTGATAGTATTCTATGAATTCTGCTGGAGTAAATATTTCTGGTTCGGCTAGGCCACCAATTGCTTGGAACTTACTGTCAGAGTTAAATTTAAATTTGTATGTCTTTTTTTCAAGCTCTTTTGGACTTTCTTCAGAATTTGGATCTTCTCTGTAGTCCATGGTGCCTTCTACTATTAGTGTATCTTCTTCGATTTTGATACTAGAAATTGTAGCAAGACCCATGTCGCTATCACGTTCTCCGCCCTTTGATGCAACTAGGCTTGAAAAATAAACTCCGTCTTGGTCTTGGTAGTCCATATCTTCTTCACTTTCGCTTGTCTCTTGTGAATCATCAGCATTTTCTTTGTCAGAATCTTCTTTGTTTTCTTCCTTATTTTGATTTTTGACATTTATTACTGTCTTTTCTTCTGCTTTTGATTCTTCGACTTTTTTGTCAGTTTCTGCTTTATCTTCGTTTTCACTAACTTCGGTATTGGCATCCTCAGATACGTCTTCGATTAGCTCATCTTTTGGCTTATCTGTTGATTCATCTTCCATGCTAGCTACCACATCTTCACTTAGGTTTTCTCCGGAATCAGAGTTTGTGCAAGATGCTAGGCTTACTGCTAAGATTGCAGTTAATAAAATTTTATTACTAATTTTCATAATATTCTCCTTGTTATATATTTTACCCTCTGTTTACAGATAAGAAAATATTTAAAGAGAATATATCTTATGAAGATATTGATACTAGAGTCACTAGTCCATCTTTTACATCGATAAATAGGGCAAGGCCTGAGTCTTTGACATCTTCATAGAATTTCAAGAATTCTTCTTTTGTATATACGGTAGGTTCTTGGTCTCCGCCTGCTGATTGAAGTTTAACATCAGGGCTTAAGTTAAAGTGGAAAGACCCTTTGTCATATTTTTCGTCATCTTCTGTATTTTCTAGATCTACTAAATAATCTATAGTCCCATCTACGGTGAGAACATCATCTTCTATTGTTAGATTTGATACAAATCCAGCGTTGAAGTCTTCGCTACGTTCACCGTTTTTTGAAGCCATTAGTGTAGAGAAATATCTTCCATCACGTTCTTCTATAATCATCTCATCGCTTGGATCTGATTCTTCTTTTGAATCATCACTAGCTTCATCATTGGTATCTTCTTCTATATTTTCTTCTGGTTTTTCACTATCTGCCATAGCTTCGTTTTCTGCCACTTCAGGGGCTTTTTCTTCTGTTTCTACACTTGTTTGATTGTCTTCGCTTGTAGGTTCTGCTTCTGTTACATTGCCACAACTAGCTAGGGCAATTGCTAGAACTGCAGTCATTAATATTTTCTTTTTCATTATTTTCTCCTTTTTCTGTAATTGTTTTATTTCAATCCCATGTGAACTTCCATCACAGTTCCATTGGCAACTTGTACAAATAAAGCAAGTTGTTGGTCCTTAGTTTCATCGTACATATTTAAGAATTCTTCTTGGGAATGAGTATTTGTCTCGGAACTTGCATTACTTTGTGTTGTAAACTGAGTGGCATCGTCTATTTTAAAGACATTAACCTGATTTTCTAAAGGCTTTGCCTCGCTGCTGGTATCATCATCTGGGAAAAAGTCCAAGCTTCCCTTAACAATTAGTTTATTACTATCTATAGCTATGTCATAAACATTGGCCCAAGACCCGTCAGCTTCTCTTTCTCCATTCCTACCTGGTTCGAGACTAGAAGTGTAAGTCCCATCATCAATCATATTGACGCCATCGGCTGTATCTTCTTTTTCTTCATCATCATTTGTATTAGTTTCTTTATTTGTTTCATTTGAATTTTCATCATTATTCTCACTTACAATTTCTGTAGAAGTATCGGCAGATTTCTCTGAATCTTTTGAACAAGCAGCAAAAGTAAGGATTGCTAGTAGGGCTAACAAGGTCTTTTGTAATTTCTTTTTATTCATAAAACCTCCTTTTATTTCTACTTTTTATACCCGATTGCAAAAATAATTAACAACTTATTTGTGCAAGTGAAATTAAATGATAATTACAGATAATCGCTAGACAATTAATGACTGGTAAAGTATAGTTAATTTACTAGAAAAGATCTTTGAAATTATATAAGATTAGGGGAAAATATTTTATGGATTTGAGAGAGAAACTTGAGATTCTAGCTGATGCAGCCAAGTATGATGTGTCTTGCTCATCTAGCGGATCTAATAGGAAAAATCATAATAAAGGTCTAGGTAATGGGTCAATGGGTGGCATATGCCATTCGTGGTCTGAAGATGGTAGATGTATTTCCTTGCTCAAAATTCTTATGACAAATTCCTGTATATACAATTGCGAATATTGCATAAATCGTAGGGACAATGAAACTAGAAGAGCTACTTTTAGCCCAGAAGAAGTGGCAAATCTTACAATGAACTTCTACCGTAGGAATTATATAGAAGGTTTGTTTCTCTCATCTGGCATAATCAGAAATCCAGACCATACAATGGAACTCTTGATAAGAGTTGCTGATTTGCTGAGAAATACCTACAATTTCAATGGCTACATTCACATGAAGGCAATTCCTGGGGCAAGCTATGATTTGATTAGAAGAATGGGTCTACTTGTCGATAGGATGTCTATAAATATAGAGCTCCCAACTCAAAAAGCCCTATCTGAACTTGCACCAGAAAAGAAAATAGCAGACATTACCCGCCCAATGGCTGATGTAAAAAATGAACTAATGGTTTATGGAGCAGATAGGATGAAATTTCATCACACACCTAAGTTTCTTCCTGCAGGACAGACTACTCAAATGATAATAGGAGCAAATAGGGAAAGTGATTATGAAATCATCAAAGCTAGTGAGAATTTATACAATAATTATGCTTTAAAGAGAGTCTATTATTCGGGTTTTGTACCGGTGGTCAAATCAAAATGGACCCAAGGAATTGATAAGGCTCCACTCTTGCGAGAACATAGGCTCTACCAAGCTGACTTTCTCATGCGTGGATATAAGTTCTCCGCTGATGATATATTATCTGATGTAGATTCGAACTTGGATTTAAGAATAGATCCCAAAACTAATTGGGCTATAAACAATATAGAAAGATTCCCCATAGAGATAAATACGGCAAATTATGACCAGTTGATGAAAGTTCCTGGTTTTGGTAGAACCTATGCTAATAGGATAATTGCTGCTCGCAAATTCCACAGAATATCCTATGATAACCTAAGGCAGATGAAAATTTCAACCAAACGTGCCCAGCATTTTATCTTAGTAAATGGAGTCTATAGAGGTCTACGTTTTAAAAATAAAAAGACCCTTAGGGATATGATGAGTGCACCAGATAATTCAAATTACCAGCAATTATCAATGTTTGATAGGCAGCTTCCATGATTTACAATTACGATGGGACCTTTGACGGCTTAATGACTGTAATATTTGAAAAATATAAGGAAATTGGCAAGTGTGAGATATCAAAGGAAAGTGACCAAGTAAACTTTCTTCAAAGTGAATTTGTAGAAACAAATCTAATAGAAGCTCAAAGAGTCATCAGGTCTATAAAAGATAATATAGGAGATGAATTCCTAACCGATGTTTACAAGGTCTTTAAGTCAAAAGATGACACGAAAGAGGAAACCATAGCTATCACAGTCAAATCCTGCCTGTTATATGGCAGAATCTACCTGGGATCATCCAAAAAAGCCGCTGTAAGATTTAGACAAAAACTAAGAAATTTCAACCACGAACTCCATACCTATAAGGGCCTAGTGAGATTTAGGGAAATCCAAGATAATTATTTACTAGGAGAAATAGAGCCGGAAAACGATATCCTAGAACACTTGACTCCACATTTTTTATCGAGAATGCCAAATGAGAAATTTATAATATATGATAAGAATCGTAAGAAGGCAAGTCTTTGTGAGAAAGAATCTTGGGAAATAGTAGAGATACTAGAAATGAATGGGGTAGATAGTAAAGAAGAAGAAATATTTAAAGACGCCTGGCAGGGATTTTATAAGGCCATAGGAATAGAGGAAAGAAAAAACCACAAGCTGATGGCAAGTAATATGCCAAAAAAATACTGGAAGTACCTACCTGAGAAGCAAGGAAAGTAAAGTACTTGTATTAGAAATTCTTAACTTAAAGGCATTTCAGAGGATAATTATGAAAGAAAATTTAATATCAATACTAAAAGAAAGATTTGATAAGACTTTAGATCTCCACCCAAATTCAAATTGGGATGAAGTGGAAGAAAAATTATTAAAGGACAAGAAGTTATTAGAAACTTTGTGTCTAATGGAAGAAACTGGTGGTGAGGTCAATTTTGTTGACTTACCAATATTTTCTGGACCAGTTTTCCTAGATTGTGCCAAGGAATCTCCCAAGGGACGCAGGAGCCTTTGCTATGACAAGGAAGCTAGAATAAAGAGAAAGAAAAATGCTCCAAATTCATCGGTCATGGAAGAAGCAGAAAAGATAGGAATCAAAGTTCTAAATGAAGACCAGTACTATACTCTTCAAGAATTATTTGAATTTGATTTAAAATCATCGTCTTGGATTTTAACTGAAGGTGAATTGAGGGAAAGGGGCGGAGCTTTATTTTGTGAAAAGAGATATGGCAGGGTCTTCACCTTCCACAATGGAGCTGAGTCCTACTATTCATCAAGAGGATTTCGTGGATATGTTGAGATTTAAAGCTTAGGAGCCAAAGATGTCTATTAAAAAGTTATTTAGAAAAGATAATATAAAAATAGGATGGCAAGTAACTAGAACACCAAATAAAATAAGCCTAGATTATTTTAAAATGGACTATAAATTGACTTCTTTTGTACTTGCAATTGTATTTGTCCTTCTTTTAATTTTAGATTTAACAGAATTGGCCAATATAGATATTTTTGATTACCTATTAGTGGCTATACTGATGGTAGGATTTTATTTTGCGAAGCCTGAAACTAGCGAGAGCTAGTCTTTTTTTATGTAAATTTAACAAAAGATATTATATAATATCTGTAAAATGGAGGTAAGTATGCGAGTATTAGTTGTAGAAGATGATTTAGATTTAATAGAATTACTGGCAGAAGGCTTGACCATGTATGGTTATGCTGTTGATAAGGCGACAGATGGAGAAGAAGCCATTGATATGGCCTATGTTGAGACTTATGATGTGATTGTATTGGATATCAATTTGCCAAAAAAGGACGGCTTTGAGGTTCTTGAGGAAATCCGTGACTTTAACAAAGAAGTAAATATCATAATGCTCACAGCTCGCTCTGATATAGATGATAGAGTAAGGGGTCTTGATTTTGGGGCCAATGATTATATGGTAAAGCCTTTTGATCTAAAGGAACTTGATGCCAGAATGAGGGCGCTTTTGAGAAGAAAATCTGTTACAGAAAATCCAATTTTGGAAGCTGGTGGTATGACTTTTGATACTACCACCCGTGAAGCTTTTGTAGGAGACAGGAAACTAAATCTTACTCAAAAAGAAACTGGAATATTAGAATATTTATTCTTGAACAAGGAAAAATATGTATCAAGCGAGGAGCTCATAGATCACGTTTGGGATTCAAATGCTGATAGCTTCTCAAACTCTGTAAGAGTCCATATGTCCTCCCTTAGAAAGAAAATCAAAGAAGCTAGCGGAGAGAACAAAATAGAAAATATAATTGGCAAGGGTTATAGAATTTATGAAAACTGAGAAATTTTATCAATCCATTGTCTTTAAGTTGATTTTTGCAGTTGTAATCATTTTTATAGCCATGATTACCATTACAAATTACTTGATTAATCAAAAGCAAATAGAGATGACAGAGCTAATGCTTAAGCAGATTGAAGAATGGATGCCTAATTACAAGAATTCTATTGTTGTAACAGTAAACAACGCCCACTTACAATCGTCAGCAGATTTTAAAATATACACCTTTATAGTAACAGGAATTGTGATATTGACCGGGTCTTTGATTTTTGCCTTTATCATTACAAAAATTTTGGATCCTTTAAAGGAACTTCAAAAAAACATCGCAAAGGTTGATATCGATAGGCCAGAAACTTTTTCTGAAAAACTATTGATAGAAGATGGGTCAAGTGAGATAGTCGATTTGTCAGAAAGCTTTAATAATCTCATGGATAGGGTCTACAAGGACTACAAAAAACAAAAGGACTTTTCGGCAAATGTAGCCCATGAACTTCGCACACCTGTTGCAGTTATGAAAGCCCAGGTTGATGTTTTCAAGAGAAAAGAGATGGATGATGAAACATGGGTCTTTGTTGAGAAAATGGATAAGTCCCTAGAAAAGCTAACAAATCTTATAAATTCTGTCCTTATGTTTTCCAAAAATCAAGAGCCTCACATAAGTAAGGTCTGTATAAATTCATTGATAGAAGAAATACTATTTGACCTAGAAGATAAAATTGCAGATAAGGGTATCAAAGTGGATTTTGATAATGATGCGGATCTATGCATCAAGTCAGATGATGCGCTCTTGCAAAGATTGCTATTTAATATCATTGAGAATTCGATTAAATATAATACTCAAGATGGATTTATAAATATAGAAACAAAAGTTGATAATGGAAAACTAAAAATAGAGATAGGAGATTCTGGCATTGGTATGACTGATGAGCAGAAAAAGAAAATATTTGATTTATTCTATCAGGCTGACAAATCAAGAAATGGTGAAGGCTTTGGAATTGGCCTCTCCTTATCAAAGCAAATAGCAGATTCATTGGGAGCAAAAATTGAAGTTTTGGACAATAAACCAAAGGGAAGTAAGTTTTTAATCACTTTCAAATAATCTTAACAAGGAATTAACAATCTATTTGCTAATATTGTTGTAGAGGTAATGATATGAAAAAAATTGACAAAAAAATAATAAGAAATTTAATATTTGTCACTTCTCTAGTCTTTATGGTATATGGGGCAAGTCGTGGCGAAGTAGATACTGTTTTTCACAAGGCAGTAAAACTATGTTTGGAGTGTATAGGAATTGGATAAGAAAAATCCCAGACATATTATACAAGCTCTAGCGACACTAGTTTATAACATACATATACCAAACTTTTTTAAAGGAAGAATCTATACTGGGCCAACGAAGAAAATCTGCCTCCCTGGATTAAATTGTTATTCATGCCCAGGCGCTGCTGGAGCCTGTCCTATTGGTTCCCTCCAGGCTGTTATGGGCAGCAAGAAATATAGATTTTCCTACTATGTTTTTGGCATAATGGCGTTTTTTGGAGTAATGTTTGGCAGACTCATATGTGGTTTTCTTTGCCCTTTTGGTTTCTTCCAAGATTTGATCCACAAAATCCCAAGTCCAAAATTGTCCACTAAGAAGCTATGGCCCCTCCGCTATATCAAATATGGGATTCTCTTTTCCCTAATCATAGCCCTAGGCCTAGTCTTAAGAGATGTGTATGAAGTAATTCCTCCATATTTTTGCAAATACATCTGTCCACAAGGGATTCTAGAAGGTGCATTTCCCCTAGCACTTAAAAATCCTTCATTAAGACTTGGCATGGGAGCCTTATTTAATTGGAAACTAGGAATTTTGATAGTGACCATAATCCTATCGACTATATTTTATAGACCTTTTTGTAAGTGGATTTGTCCACTGGGTGCATTTTATGCTTTCTTTAATAAGTATAGTTTTTACCAAATGGAAGTTAGCAAATCAAAATGCATAGACTGTGGCAAATGTGCTAGAGTTTGCAAGATGGACGTTGACATTAGGAAAAATTCCTGCCATAGCGAATGTATCAGATGCAATGACTGTGTCAAAGCTTGCCCTACTAAGGCCATATCAACCTCAATGATAAAAAGGAGAGAAAATGATGAAAATTAAAAAATTCAATGCTATTTTATTAGCAGGTCTAATGCTTACAGCTTGTGGTAAGCAAGAAGTTGAAAAGCCAGCAACTAAAGAAGAAACTGCGCCAGCTGAGGCTATGGAATCTATGCCTGAAGGTGCAAATGTAGTAAAGGAAAATCTTCCTATAGACGAGCCAGAAACAAATGGCGAAAAAATCACAAAATTACCAAACTTCACATCAAAAGACCAAGATGGCAAGGATTTTACCAACGAAGATATTGCAAAAAATGATGCTACAGTAATAAACTTGTGGTTTACAGGATGCTCAGCATGTATAGACGAAATGGACGAGCTAAACGACCTTGCAGATGAGCTAAACAAGGAAGATGGGGTAGAATTCCTATCAATGTGTACAGATGTAAATTATGACGAATCTACCAAAGAAGCTTTTGATAGAATCATAGCTGACAAAAAGCCAACCTACAAGACACTTGCAGTTGACTATGAGGGCGACATGAAAGACTACCTAGAAAACATATTTGCCTATCCAACAACTATAGTTGTAGACAAAAATGGTAATATTATAGGAGATCCAATAGAAGGCGCACTTATTCCAGAAGAACAAGTAGCCAAACTAAAAGAAAATATTAAAAAGGCTGTTGAATCTTCAAAAAGTAGCTAAGAGATGCACATTTATATGTGCATTTTTTATTGATAATTAAAATCATACATTATATAATTGAAGGAGATTATTGTAAAGGAGCTAATAATGGCTAGTAAAAAAATTCTTACTTTATGTGCAGTGATATCCTTATCTACATTTTTGAATACAAATGTAGCAAATGCAGCTGACACATCTCCTAAAGATAATAATTATATAAATGAAAATATAGAAATCACAGATAATGATGCAGAAAAATCGGCAAATGAAGAGATTACTAATAAAGTTTCTGATCCTAGATTGGAAGAAGGCCTAGATAGCAAAGACCAAATAAGTACATTCTCGAAAGATTCATCTGAAAATGCTCCGCTTGTATATTATAATGACATAAATCTAGATGAGCTTCTGCCTTTATTTAAAGAGGATTACCAAAGCCCAGATCCAAAACCGGATAAAGAACAAGAAAATAATGAGATAGCCGAAGAAAAAGAAGAAAGTCAAAGTACTTACAAGCTGAAAAATGGCACCATATATCAGGTATCAGATGGTAAGGAAGAAAAGGCAAAGAATACCTGGGCCAATATAGGAGGCCACGTATACTTTGCTGGCAAAGACGGAATAGCCTACCAAGGCCTACAAAAAATTTCAGGTAAGCAATACTTTTTTGACAAAGAATACAAATTAACTGTCGATCAACCATTTATAGCTGATGGTGGCAAATACTATGCTGGGCAAGATGCTACAGTTAAACTTACCGAAAATGCCAAAAAAGGCTGGGCTGGCTTAGGAGAAAAGTCATATTATTTTGATGAAAAAGGACAATTACTAAGGGGTCTACAAGATTTGGGCACCAACAGGTTTTACTTTGACAAAATCGATGGCCTTATGCTTAGAAACCAAATAATCAATGAAGGTTTTGACAAAATCCATACTGCAGACAATGGAGTGGCTCATTATGTAGGTTGGGATTACTACAATGGCAAGCTAGGATATTTTAATTCCGATGGAACATATTCCAAGGGTCTTAAAAAGATTGGCGGCATGACCTATGGCTTTGATAATGATGGGAAAATTTATAACCGTCAATACAAGAAAATCGACAAGCAATGGTGGTATTTCAACAAATATGGCGAAGCTTCCAGATCAAATGGCAATTTCCCAACTGGCTGGGTTGGAGATAGATATTATTTCTCAGATGGCAAACCAGCTGAAGGTCTTCAAGTTATAAATGGAAAGACATATATTTTCCATGAATTGACTCTAGAAAAACAAAGAAATGTAGAAAAGGTCTTCAACCACAAGAGATATAGAACTGATGGAAATGGCGTGGCAAGATATATTGGTGAAGTCAACCGATATCCAGCTCAAGCTGGAACTAGAGGAGAATTTAGACCAGGCTTTAGTCAATATTTAAATCGCAAAACCCCATACTTTACCCAAAACGATCCTAGGTGGAGATATAAATCCTATGCCTCAGGTAATTTTGGAGGATACGCTTGTGGTCCAACAGTTATGGCCATGGTTTTAAATAGGAAGTTGAATAGAAACGACATCTATCCAACAACTACAGCAATAGATGCCAGACCTTACACAGCATGGAATGGAACAGATTGGCAATATCTAATCGAAGGTCCGGAAAATTATGGACTAAAATCTTATCCAGTTCCAGTAAATGAAAAAGCCTTCATCCAAGCCCTAAAGAAGAACCCAATCATAGTAAGAGTTGGCAATGGTTACTTTATAAATGCTGGGCACTATATGGTTATTGACTCCTACAAAGATGGCAAGTTCTACATTAACGATCCATTTTATTCAAAGAAAAATACTATGGAAACCCACGACTTTTGGAGATTAAAACAAGAAGTTACTGTGGCCTGGGAGATAAAATAATAATTTGTTAAAATCTTAAAATCAGGTAAATTATAGTTAATCATAAGGAGGTTTGATATGGTAGTTATGACAGTGATATTGGGTCTTACTTATTTGATACTTGGAATAAAGTTCTATAATACAAAAATGCTCCACTTATTAAATGGAATCAATATTGAAAAAATAGATGACCCTGTAAAATTAGGAAAAAATGTGGGTAAAGCTTACATAATATTAGCCATTTTATTATTTTTAGAAGCAATTGCTTATAGGTCCTTTTGGCTCTCTCAAAATTCGTTTGTATTTTGCCTTGTAGCAACTGTCATTCTCGGCCCTATAATAATGACTATAGTATTAAGTCAATATATTTAACTTTAGCACCTTTTATGGGTGCTTTTAGTTTGTGAAAACATATGGACATTTATTTGCAAATTGGGTATAAAATTTCCTAAGAGGTGAAAATATGTATTTTGAAGATTATAAAGTAGGTATGGTTTTTGATAAAGAAATCGAATCTATATCATTTACAGAAGAAGAAATCATAGAATATGGCAAGAAATACGATCCTAGGCCTATTCATATAGACAGAGATGCTGCGGAAAAATCCAGATTTGGTCAAATCATTGCTCCAGGATCTTTTGCAAATATGGCTTTTTGGGGTCAATGGGTAAAAACAGGCATAGATATGGATGGACTTGTTGCTGGCGCATGGCTAGACGGTGGCCAGTGGATAAAGCCGGTGTATGCAGATACTCTTTATGATATAAAGGTAGAAATCACTGAAAAGAAAGTCAGACGTGATGGTGTTGATGGATTTGTGACCTACAAAATGACGGCCTATGACCCAGAAAACGAACCTGTTGTAGTTTATGAAGCAACTGGCTTAGTAAATAATAAATAATGATTTTCATTATCAATTGTGGGTATATATTAAGTGTAAATTAAAAATTAAACCATTAGGAGGTTTTATATAATGTTAGAACTTAAGAAATTACCTTACGAATATGATGCGCTAGAGCCAGTTATATCAAAAGAAACTATGACCTTCCACCACGACAAGCACCATCAAGCTTATGTTGATACAGCAAACAAACTTTTGGAAGGCACAGGCTATGAAGAAAAATCTTGTCCAAAATGCCTATTAAAAGATATAGAAAATATAACAGATGATGCTGATAAAAAACAAAAACTTATTAATAATCTTGGTGGAGTATTAAACCACAACCTATTTTGGGATACAATGACCCCAGGTGGATCAAGTGAACCTGTTGGAGATTTGAAAGCAGCTATTGAAGAAAAATTTGGATCATTTGATGCATTCAAAAAAGAATTTGAAGAAGCAGGCAAGGGACAATTTGGTTCAGGTTGGGCATGGCTTGTTGTAAGTGAAGGTGGACTTGAAGTTATCTCTACAAAAAACCAAGATAACCCAATCCTTTGCGGCAAAACTCCACTTCTAGGCAATGATGTTTGGGAACACGCATACTATCTAGATTACCAAAATGCAAGACCTAAATACCTAGAAGAATGGTGGAAAGTTGTAAACTGGGATGTAGTAGAAGAAAGATACCAAAAAAATTGTAAATGTAAATAATATTTGTAACTTAAAAATCAAATAAATGAAAAAGCCTATCCAACTTCTCAAATTAATAGAGAAGCCATCAAGGATAGGCTTTTCTTCTTTAATTTTTATATGATTAGAAATAAATAGTTAAATTTTTGTAAAAATTTAATAAATAGTCTTGCAAAAAACGTTTTTATACTATATAATATATTTCTGGATTATAACTGAAGACTAGATAAATTCTAAGATTTGTTGGCGGAAAGGAACAATAAAATATAAATTTGGAAAAATTTATGTTTTACTGTTTTAATTTTGTCAAAAATAGGTTATAATTTAGTTGCAAAGGTTTACATAATAATATATATAGGAGAATTTTATGGGACGTTTAAAAAACATTGGACTTGTTCCAAAACTAATCGTTGCAATCATCCTTGGTATCCTAATTGGCTCATATATGCCAGCTGGATTTACTAGATTGTTTGTAACATTTTCTAAGATCTTCGGATCATTCTTATCATTCATTATTCCATTAATGATTTTAGCTTTCGTTACCAAGGGTATCGCAGATCTTGGTGAAGGTGCAGGTAAATTATTGGGTATAACAGTATTAATAGCATATTGTTCTACATTAGTAGCTGGAAGCTTATCATACATCATGGCTAGCAATATATTTCCAAAATTCATTACTTCAGCTCAAGTAGATGCTATTACAGCTTCAGAGGGAAGTGGACTTGAAGCATATTTCACAGTTCCAATAACACCATTCTTTGATGTAACTAGTGCCCTAATATTTGCATTTATGATGGGTATTGCTATTTCTTGGTTACGTAAGAATAAAAAGGGTGAAGTACTTTATAATGCAGTTGCTGAATTCAACTTAATCATTGTAAGAGTTCTTGAAGTTGCAATTGTACCAGTTCTTCCATTCTTCATTCTAGGTAACTTCGCAGATATGGCATATTCTGGATCAGTTTTTGCAGTACTAAGCATATTCTGGAGAATATTCCTATGCATAGTAATCCTACACCTACTTTATGTAACAGTAATGTTTGTAATTTCAGGATCTTATGCAGGCAAAAACCCATTTGCTATGCTTAAAAACGAAGTAAAAGGATATATGACAGCCGTTGGTACACAATCATCTGCTGCAACAATTCCAGTAAACTTACAATGTGCAGCAAACAACGGTGTTAGCCGTGAAATCGCAGACTTCGTTGTACCTCTAGGAGCTACAGTTCACATGCCAGGCTCTATGATTACAATCACAGGTTGTGTATTTACAATTCTTTACATGTACAACCTTCCACACTCATTTGGATTGATGCTTTCATTAATCGCAACTTTGGGTGTAGCTATGGTAGCAGCACCAGGAGCACCAGGTGGAGCTGTAATGAGTGCATTACCATTCTTACCAATAGTAGGTATTTCACCAGAATCAGCAATGGCAAGTTTGTTGATTTCTCTATACCTAACACAAGACTCATTTGGTACAGCAGCTAACATTTCAGGCGACGTTGCATTAGCAGTAGCAGTAGATAAATTTTATAATAGAGTAATCTTAGGCAATAAAGATTGGACACCAGCACCAGTTGTTGAAAATCCAAGATAGAATAAATTAGCCTTTGCAAATTAAAAGAAGGTAGCACAATTATGTTTGCTACCTTTCTTTATCAAAACATAAAAGGAGATTATATGACAGTTAATGCGTCAATTTTCGATATCATAGGCCCAGTTATGGTTGGGCCAAGCTCTTCGCATACTGCAGGAGCTTGTAAAATAGCAAATGTAGCTAGAAAAATCGTTGAACCAGGTTTCAATGAAGTTGATTTCTATTTGCACGGTTCTTTCGCAGCAACCTACAAGGGACATGGAACAAATAGAGCCTTGGTTGGTGGAGTTTTAGGCTATGGACCAGAAGATGATAGAATCATCAACGCTTTTGAATATGCAAAGGAACAAGGCATAGCTTATAACTTCATAGAAACAGACCTTGGGGATGTACACCCAAATACAGTAAGAATCATCTTCAAATACCCTGACGAAAGGGGACCAATCGATATAGAAGGATCCTCAATCGGTGGTGGAGCAATAGTTATCACAAAGATTTATGGCAACAAGATCGAATACTATGCAAACAAACCAACCCTATTTATGTCATATGGAGAACAAAAGGGCATAATTGCCTTTGTTTCAAACATTCTCTTTGACCATGGTTACAATATTCACCTAATGAAAACCATAAAAGAAGGGGACAATGTGATGCTTGTTTGCGAACTAGATGAGCCACTTAGAGAAGATGTATTGGAATTAATTAGAAAAGGTAAAGACTTTACCTTCATTAAATATTTACAATAGGAAAAATTATGCTTACAAAATTTGAAATATTAAAAGAAAGATGCCAAGAAGAAAACTTAACTTTGTGGGAACTATCCATAAAGGATGAAATAGAAAATACCAAAAAAACTGAAGAAGAAATATTTGACAGACTACAAAGAACACTTGATATAATGAAAGAATCTTCCCATGCAGCCCTTGATGTAGCTGTAACATCAGTAACAGGTATGACAGGTGGCAATGCAAAGACAATGAATGATTACTTTTTGGGAGGAGAATCAATACTTGGAGAAACTGCAGCAAAGGCTATGGCTATGGCCCTATCAACAAGCGAAGTAAACGCAGCTATGGGTAGGATAGTAGCAGCACCAACAGCAGGTGCATCTGGAATCCTTCCAGCAACCCTTATGACCATGTATCACAAATACGGTTATGACGATAGAAAGCTAATGGAAGCTATGCTAGTAGCAACCCAAATTGGCCAAGTAATATTTGACAATGCAACCTTTGCAGGAGCTGAAGGTGGATGCCAAGCAGAAACAGGATCTGCAGCAGCAATGGCAGCAGCTGCAGCAGTGTATCTTCGTGGATATGATATAGAAACTCAAGGAAAAGCTGCAACCTGTGCCCTACTAAATATCATGGGCCTAGTATGTGACCCAATCGGTGGTATGGTAGAATTCCCATGTAACCTTAGAAATGCAAACGGAGTAATGAACGCCCTAGCAAGTGCCGACATGGCTATGGCTGGCGTTACTATGTATGTAACATTTGACGAAGCAGTAGAAGCTATGAAGAGAGTAGGAGATAGCCTACCACACGGACTTAGAGAAACAGGAGAAGGTGGTATAGCAGTATGCCCATCTGCCCTAAAACTAAGAGCAAAATATATTGATGGTACTATGTAATATCAATGAGTGCAATGAGTGAGCCAATTATGGCTTGCTCTTTTTTGTCCAAAAATGGTCTATTGATTGACAAAGAAGGTATCTTAGCATAAAATAATGATAAATAATAAATTAACAAAAGGAGAAAGATTATGGCAATGAAAGCTTACAGTGTACCAAGAGTTATTGTTCACGGTGAAAATTCCCTAGATTATCTAAAAGAACTTGATGGCAAGAAAGCTACTATAGTTACTGGCGGATCTTCTATGAAAAGGTTTGGATTTTTGGACAAGGCCAAAGAAATCCTTGAAGAAGGTGGCATGGAAGTTCAAATAATCGATGGAGTTGAACCAGATCCTTCTATCCAAACTTGCAAAGACGGCGGAGCAAAGATGGTAGAATTTGGACCAGATTGGATTATTGCCCTAGGCGGTGGTTCTGCTATGGATGCTGCTAAGGTAATGTGGGTTTATTATGAACATCCTGGTTATGACTTTAATAAACTAGCTAATTTCGAAAATCCACCACTAAGAAATAAGGCAAAGATGGCTTGTATTGCTTCAACATCTGGTACAGCATCAGAAATAACAGCATTTTCTGTAATCACAGATACAGAAAATAAGATCAAATACCCACTAGTTCACGCAGACTTTGTTCCAGATGTGGCTATAGTTGACCCTGAAATCCCATCCAAAATGCCACCACTTATCACAGCTCAAACAGGTATGGATGTTATGACCCATGCAGTTGAAGCCTATGTTTCAACAAGTGCAGATGACTACACATCACCTCATGCCCTAAAGGCAATAGAACTTGTATTTGAAAACCTAAAGAAAGCTTATGATAATGGAGACGACCTAGAAGCAAGAGAAAAGATGCACGATGCTTCAACCCTTGCAGGAATGGCATTTTCAAACGCATCCCTTGGTATAGTGCACTCCATGGCCCACAAAATAGGCGGCATCTTCCACCTAACCCACGGAGAAGCCAATGCTATTATGCTACCTTATATAATTGATTACAATAGAAAATCAACTGACAAATACGACGAACTAGAAAAACTACTTGGTATTGATGATATAGCTGAAGAAATCAGAAAATTAAATGCATCAGTAGGCATATCTGCAAATATCAAAGATGGAAAAAACACCGTCATTGAAGAAAAAGACTTTGAAGAAGTATTAGATCAAATGAGCAAAAACGCCTTTGCCGATGCTTGTACCCTAACAAATCCAAGAGAAACATCAGCTGAAGATATCAAGAAAATATATAAGGCAGCTTATTACGGAGAAAAGGTAGACTTTTAATAAACAAGTTAACTCTAAATAAAATTGGTTATAAAAAAGGGACTATTACTTTTTAATGGCACTTAGCAATAGTCTCTTTTTCTAGTCTATAGAATCTATATCTAGGTTACTTTCTGGGTTTATCAATATATTAAGTATGCCGGGTTCTTTGGTACCCATCCTTGTTTTAAAGATTTTCTTCTTATAGTGTCTGAAGCCGCACTTTTCTTGAAGTCTCTTAGAAGCATAATTGTGATCGAAAAATCCTGCCATTAAAAAATCAAATTTAAGGTCATTAAATAAATATTCAACCAATTCATTAATTGCTTCAGTCATAAGTCCTTGATTCCAGTAATGTTTGTTTAAAACTGCACCGATATTTCTGCCTTTATAATTATTGAAGTTTGTCGAATTATCCTCTAGTTCAAGTGGTTTAACTGCAAGATTGCCAATTACTTTATTAGTTTTCTTATCACATATAGCAAAAGTTTCTTCGCCCTTGATTATATAATCAAGAATAACTTCGGATTCTTCCTTATTCTCATGGTGCTTCCAACCAGCCATCTCTCCAACACCTGGAATTGAGGAATACTCATAAAAATCATCCAAGTCATCTTCCTCAAAAGCTCTCAATATTAATCTATCTGTTTCTAAAACTTTTTCACCAATCTTAAAATCAGCATTCATTCTTATCTCCTAATATATAGATATTTTAAGTCACTATACTGTTTAAATAAGATTAAAAAAATATTTTGGCATATTGACCAAACTATCTTTGCACCAAAGTTGATCCACCCTTTGCAAGATTTTCTATTTCTTCTTTAATTACTATATTTGCATCTCCAGGAATTGTGTGTTTCCATACGCTTGTAGCTGTAGCAAATTCTAGAGCCTCTTGGATAGGTTTTTCGTCCATTATTCCGCTAATAAGTCCTGTGGTAAAGGAGTCTCCGCCACCAACTCTATCTACTATGTCAAATTCATATTCTTTGCTAGTGTAGAGTTTTTTGCCATCGTAAAGTTTGGCTTTTAGACTGTTATGGTTTGCTGAGTGGCTTGTTCTAAAGGTAGATGCTGCAATTTTTAAATCATATGTTTCTACCATTCTCTTTAGCAGATTTACATGTTCGTCTGGGTCTAAGTTTTGGTCGATTTCTAGTAGGATATCTGGGGTAAATCCTATCACAATATCGGCATATGGCAATAGTTTTGTCATTACTTGATTTGCTTTTTTCAAATCCCACATTTTTGCTCTGTAGTTTACATCTATTACAATTTCAAGATTTTTTTCTTTGGCTTTTTTGAGGGCTTCTTCTGTGATTTGGGCAAGTTTATCACTTATGGCAGGTGTGATTCCTGTTACTAAGAACATATCCTTGCCTGTAAAAATCTCATCCCAGTCAAATTCTTCGGATTTGGCTGATGAAATAGCAGAATTTTTCCTGTCATAGATAACATTACTTGCTCTGACTGATGAACCTGTTTCTAGGAAATATAGGCCTAGTTTGTCTCCACCATAGACTACGTAATTGGTGTTTACTCCAAATTGGCGTATAGAATTTATTGCCGCATGACCTAGGGCATTATCTGGAACTTTTGTGACATAATATGAGTCATATCCGAGATTTGCTAGAGCTAGAGCAACATTTGCTTCTGCACCCCCGTAGTTTATGTCAAAATTTCTTGCTTGTAAAAATCTTTGGTAATTTGGTGGGGATAGTCTCATTAGAGCTTCCCCAAATGTTACAATTTTTTTCATCTATTTCCTACATTCTGCTATTTTTGCTAGATATTTTTTGGATTGTTCAACTATTTCATCGTGGCTACCTTTAACAAGATTTGATCCAGCGCCTACGGCAAATACTCCAGCAGCAAACCAATCTTCAATATTATCTAGGCTAACTCCACCTGTTGGCATAATATTTGCCTGTGGTAGTGGGCCGTGAATAGCTTTTACATAACTAGGTCCTGGTAGAGAGCCAGGGAATAGTTTGATTAGGTCAACTCCGTATTCTAGGGCTTTTGTCATTTCTGTAAATGTCATGCATCCAGGCATATAAGGTACTTGGTAAAGATTACACATTTTAGCAACTTCTTCACTAAAACCTGGAGATACTATAAATTTTGCACCATTTAATATAGCTAGTCTTGCTGTTGTGGCATCCATCACAGTACCAGCTCCAAGAGTTGCTGTGTCTGGCAGTTGGTCCTTAAGTTCTTTGAATACATCAAGGGCGTTTGGTATTGTAAATGTTACTTCTAGAATATCAATGCCACCATCGATGAGGGCCTTGCAATATCCTAAGGCTTCATCTTTGGAATTGCCCCTAATTACAGGAACAATTCCTAATTCGTGAACTCTGTTTAGTACTTGATATTTTAACAAAATAGCCTCCTATAATTTGATAATATTTTTGGCGTTATTAAAGCAGATATCTTCTATCATTTGTCCAAGGAATTGTTCATCCCATGGATATTCGCCGTCAGCAACGATTTGACCTACGAACCTACACAATAATCTTCTGTAGTATTCATGTCTAGGATAGGATAGGAAGGATCTAGAGTCTGTAATCATACCGATTGATTTTGCAAAGGCACTAGTTGCTGACATTATTTTCATTTGTTCAAGCATTCCTTCTTTGTGGTCAAGATGCCACCAACTTGGTCCAAGTTGAGCAGTTAGGACACCTTCGGCATTTCCTCTGTTAAATGAACCTGCTATTGTTGATACAGGGTAGAATTCAGCTTCATTTAGTGGGAAAATAATAGTTCTTGGCAAGCCATTTATCTTTTCAATCTCATTTAGGAGATTGGCTAGATTTTCTGCATAGTATTGGTCATTTGTAGCATCTCCACCAACATCGTGGCCTAGTTTTTCTTCAAGTTTAGTAGAATTATCGCGGATAACTCCTAGGTGAAGTTCCATAGCCCAGTCAAAGTCCTTATAAATTTTTCCTAGCCAAATCATAAGACTAGTTTTGTAGGCATCTTCTTCTTTGATAGAAAGTATTTGACCAGCAAGCTTTTTCTTGATAATTTTGTCAATTTCCTCATCGCTTGCTTTTTCAAATGGGACGTATTTAAAGGCTTGATCGCTTGCGCCACAACCCTTTTCTTTGAAGAATTCCATTCTCTTGTAGAGGGCATCTTTCAAAGTTTTAAAGCACTTGATATCCACTCCAGATACTTCTGAAAGCTTTTTGATGTAGGCACCATAGTCTTCCTTTTCTATGGCAATGGCCTTATCTGGTCTAAAGGCTGGTTTTACTATAGTTTCAAAAGATTCATCTTCTTCAAGCAAATCGTGGTAGCGGAGGTCATCAATTGGATCATTTGTTGTACATACTGCAGCAACATTGCTCATTTTGATAAGGCCTCGAGGTCTAAAATCATCTGTGGCTAATTTTTCATTGGCAAGCTTATAAATTTCTTCGGCAGTATCTTTTTCTAGGCAATAATCTATGCCAAAGTAGTTTTTAAGTTCCAAGTGAGTCCAGTGGTAGATAGGATTGCCTATTAGGTATGGCATAGTAGCAGCATAAGCTTTGAATTTATCAAAGTCATCTGCATCTCCTGTTATAAGTTCTTCGTCTACACCAACGGCCCTCATAACTCTCCACTTGTAGTGGTCTCCGCCAAGCCAAGCCTTTGTAATTGATTCGATTTTTTCGTTTTTATAAATTTCCTCAGCTTCAAGATGGCAGTGCCAGTCAAAAATTGGCATACTTTTGGCGTAATTGTGATATAGGGTCTTGGCGTATTCAGTGTTTAATAAAAAATCATCTGTCAAAAATTGTTTCATGTTATAGCTCCTTTATAATAGTCCTGCGCTTTGTGGTAGGTGTAGGGAAATGGCAGGGACATAGGTTACAAGAATTAAACCGATTAATATGAAAGCATAGAATCTTAGCATATAAGGTATAACCTTTTGTAAGTTTGTATCTCCGACTTTAATGGCAACGAAAAGTGTGTTACCAACAGGTGGTGTGATGTTGCCAATACATAGGTTGTAAACAATGATGATACCAAATTGTACAGGGCTCATACCAAAGGACTCTACAATTGGCAAAAATAATGGTGTAAATATTAGGATAGCTGGTGTAACATCCATAAATGTTCCAGAAATCAATAAGATTACATTCATAATTAATAATAAGACTACTGGTGAACTAGTTACTGATAATAGAGCATTACCTATCATTTGTGGGATACCTGTAAAGGCCATTACCCAGGAAAGAATATTACTTACACCAATCAAAAATACTACAATAGCGCTCATTTTTGCAGATTCTATTAATATATCTATAATCTTATTAAAGTTAAGGTTTTTGTAAATCAAACCTAAGATTAGAGCGTAAATTACAGATATAGCTGAACCTTCTGTAGCAGTGAATACACCAGCTACGATACCACCTATTACTACAAAGATAAGTCCAAGGGCTGGAAGAGCACGTAGGGTAGCTAGTCCAAGATTTGACCAAGAGAACTTACCCTCAACTCCTGTATAGCCTTTTTTGTGGGCGATAATAATTGCTGCTATGGTACATCCCAAGGCCCATAAAAATCCTGGTAAATATCCTGCTAAGAATAAGGCTGCTATTGAAGTACCGCCTGAAACTAGGGAGTATGTTATTAGGGCGTTGCTCGGTGGGATTAGTAAACCAGCTGGAGCGCTTGCTCCATTTGCTGCAGCTGATAGGGCCTTGTCATAACCCATTTCCTCTTCGCCTTGCTTTACCATAGAACCAACAGCTGCTGCAGCAGCAGATGCTGATCCAGAAATTGCTCCAAATAGGGCATTGGCGCCAATATTTGTAACTAGTAAGGCACCTGGAAGTTTTCCAAGGATTGCCATTACGAAATCTACTAGCCTTTTTGCTATACCGCCCTCATTCATGAGGTTACCAGCTAGGATAAAAAACGGAATGGCTGTAAGGGTAAAGGAGCTCATTCCAACAAAAGTTCTTTGAGCTGCTGTTAGCACTGCAACCTTTAGTGGCACAGTAGCTAGGATTGTTACTATACTTGCTAGTCCTATTGAAAAGGCGATTGGAACGCCTAGGATCAAAAGGGCTGCTAAAACTATTAATATTACTGCTAATGCTTGTCCACCCATTTTTACTCTCCTTTATAGCTTTCAATAATCACTTTATTATCATCAGTTTCGCTATTTGAAATAGAATTATTAGTGGTATTTTCTGGATTAGCTACATTATCTGTAGGACTTTCATATTTTGCAACTTCACTTGCCTTGTTTGCTTCACGAGTTGAGGATTCGCTAGCAGACTCGGCTTTGATAAATTCAACTTCTCCGTTTGTTATCATGCGGATATTGCATATTGAATATATCATATTTATAATTCCAGTAAGAGGAAGTGGAATATAGAATAGACCTATTGCTAATCCTAGAGATGATGTCATTTGATTTAGGGCAAGGCGGGTGATTCTGATCCCTCCATAAGTTAATACTGCAAGAGAGAATAAGAAGATTATTACTTCAGAAAATATTGCAGCTTTCTTTTGGACGTTTGGACTCTTTGTGTCAACAAATACTGGAATATTCATATGACCACGCTCGCTAACTATGAGACTTGCACCAAATAGGGTGGACCAGGCAAATAGATAACCAACTAGTTCTTCAGACCAAGTTGATGGATTTTTCAAAATATATCTTGTAAAGACTTGCCAAACAACTAAGATTAGCATGACAAACAGAGTTGCAGCTGATAAAAATTTCATTGTTTTATCTAAAACTTTTCTCATTGTTTGGCCTCCTTTTGTGCTGGGAATTCTTTGTTATATTCTTGAATTTTATCATAATAAGGTTGAAGTTTAGTATTTCTTTGTAAGACCTCTTTTGTTAGTGGGGCAACTTTTTCTACAAATTCACTTTGATCTGGGTAGATGAACTCTACTCCTTGGTCATTGGCTGCCTTTTCTTTGGCATTTTCAACTGCGCTGACCCATTCTTTTCTTTGCTCTTCACTTAATATTTTAAATCCTTCTTCAAATATAGCTCTTTCATCTTCTGGCAAATCATTTAGCCATTCGTAGTTTGCAATTACTATATCTGGAACCATTTGGTGCATATCGTATGAGTAGTATTTACAAATATCGCCGTGACCATTGTCAGTTAGAGACATTTCGTTATTCTCAGCTCCGTCTATAATTCCCGCTTGAAGGGCTGTATAAACCTCTCCAAATCCCATAGGAGAAGCTGAACCTCCTAATAAACTCATCATTTTTACATTTGTAGGAGATTGTTGGACTCTGATTTTTAGCCCTTTGAGGTCATCAGCTGATTTTATTGGACGATCTTTTGTATAAAAAGACCTACTTCCGGCATCTAACCAAGTAACAGCTTGGAAACCTGCATCCTTTGTCGATGTAAAAATTGGATTAGTAATTTCGGGATCGTCCATTACATGGTGGTAGGATTCGGCTGATGCAAATAAGTATGGTAGATTAAATATCTCGTAAACGTCATCAAATGTTTCAAGTATGGCATTACTTGCTACACAAATATTGATTGCGCCAGTTTGTGTGAGTTGAACCATGTCGGTTTGTGAGCCCAAAAGTTCTGATGGGAAAACTTGCACATCGTATTTGTCGCCCAGGTTTTCTTCTATGTATTTTTCAAATGCTAATAGACCAATATGAGTAGGGTGCTTTTGAGATTGGTTGTGACCCACTCTTATTATTGTCTTATTGCTATCTGCTTGACTATTGTTTGCTCCACATCCTGTAAGGACAAGGACAAGAAGCATGCATACAGCTAAAAAATGTTTTTTAAATTTCATATTTTATCCTCTATATTTGGCAAGAAGCCTGGGATAAACCAGGCTATCTTTACATTATTCATTTTTTTCTTTTGCGCCGTATCTTTCTTTATCTTTTTCTATAGCTTCCCATAGGCCGTTTAGGTAAGTTACCCCTAGGGCTCTGTCGTATAAGCCATATCCAGCTCTTCCTTCTTCGCCCCAGATCATACGTCCATGGTCTGGTCTGATGTATCCATCAAAGCCCGCATCGGATAGGGATTTCATTATTTCATACATATCTAATGAACCGCAGTCGCTCTTATGAGCTGCTTCGTAGAATTTTTTATCTCCTGTAAATTTGATGTTTCTAGCGTGAACTGCTCCGATTTTGCCTCTTTTTGCAAAATCGTAGAGGATAGATGCTACATCATTTTCCTTGCGACTACCTAGAGAACCTGTACATACACAAAGGGTGTTTGCTGGGCTATCTACTAAGTTTACTATTTTTTCTAGATCTTCTACAGTTGATGTGATTCTTGGAATATCAAAGATTGGCCAAGCTGGATCATCTGGGTGAACAGCCATTTTGATACCTACTTCTTCACAAGTTGGCAATATTGCTTCTAGGAAATACTTGTAGTTTTCGCGTAGTTTATCTTCATCGATTGACTCGTATTGTTTTAAAACTTCTTCTAATAGTTCTAGTCTTTCTGGCTCCCATCCAGGAAGTTCAAAGTCTCCAGCACCTTCAAGAATCCCATCTACCATATCACGTGGTGTAAGGCCTTCTACCATTTTTTGGTCGAAGGCAAGGGTATTTGTTCCATCAGGAAGTTGGTGTTTCAGTTCTGTTTTGACCCAGTCAAATACTGGCATGAAGTTATAAATGACAACTTTAACTCCACATTCTGCTACATTTCTTAGGGATTGTTTGTAGTTTTCGATGTATTTGTCACGGCTTGCTAGACCCATTTTTATGTCTTCATGAATGTTGATTGATTCGATTACTTCGCACTTTAGTCCTGCTGCATGGCAATCATCAACATACTTTTGGAAGATCTCCTTATCCCAAACTTCACCAGCTTCAAATTCGTTCATCATAGCCATTACGCCATCAACACCAGGGATTTGGCCGATGTATTCTAGGCTAATTGGGTCGTCGTTACCATAGTGTCTAAAAGTCATTTTCATAAGCATAATTCCTTTCTGTATTTCTTCTTATGATAGGTATTTTTCTAGGGTTGCTCTTACAGCGCCTGGACCAGCAGATAATTCTCTAAAGAATTTGATGATTTTGTCATCAAGACCAGCTTCTATGAGGTTTACACCAAATATTTTTTCATTTGATAAAAGCTTTTTGATAGCTGATATTTCTTCTATTTCTCCAAGTTTCATTGATGAAAATATCTCTTTTAGTTCATCCATTAATGGATCTGGAGATAGTTCAAATTCATTGTTCTTATCATCAATTGCCATGAGGTATCTGAGCCAACCAGCTATGGCAAGTGGTATATATGTTAAGCTTGCAGCATTTTTGCCCTCATCATTCATGTAGCCTTTGATAGTTTGGCCAAATCTTACAGACATTTTTTGGCTTGTATCTGTAGCTATTCTTTGTGGAGTATCTGGCATATATGGGTTTGGAAGTCTTATATTTATTACCTCATCTATGAAGTCTTGTGGGTTGATGATGCCTGGGTTAATTACAACAGGAAGTCCTTCTTCATAACCTATTTTTTTGATGAGCTTTACCAACTCTTCATCTTTCATTTCTTCAGCTATTGATTGGTAATCTAAGATACAGCCATAAGTTGCAAGGGTTGTATGGAGTGGGTTAAGGCAAGTTGTAACTTTCATAGTCTCAACATTGTTGACTGTGTCACGGTCAGCCATGTAAACTCCACCTTCTTCAAATGGAGGACGGCCATTTTTGAAATTATCTTCAATTACTAAATATTCTGCTTCTTCAGAGTTTACAAATGGGGCGATGTAGGTGTTTTTGCCTGTTATAACTGTGTCCATATTAGTAAATCCAAGCTCTTCAATATAATCTTTAACTACATCAGCTGGTCTTGGTGTGATTTTATCAATCATTGAAAGTGGGAATGAGATATCATTATTAAGATAATCTATAAATCCATCATCTACTTTGCCATTATCCTTCCAAGCTTGTCCTATCATCATGACAGATTTTTTGACCAAGTCACCATTGTGGCTTGCATTATCAAGGCTAAGGAGGGTTAGTGGAGCTTTACTATCCTTGTATCTTTCGTAAAGAAGATTTGTAACTATACTCATTAGGTGCTTTGCATCTTTTGGATCGCCTTCCATATCAGCCTTTACTACATCCATAAGCTCGCCATTTGATGCATAAAGATTGTAACCTTTTTCAGTGATTGTAAAGCTCATAAGTTCCAAGTTTTTATTTAGGGCTATTTCCTTGATTCTATCTTTGTCAGCAAGAGTTAGGGCTTCAGCAAGGTTAGCTATTAAATTTGTATCAAAGTTTCCATCTTTGTGGAGGGTTACTGAGAGGGCTAGGTTATCATATGGTTTATAGATTTTTTCGATGATTTCTGTATCAAATGTTTCAACAACAGAAATTCCTCTGTCAAATTTGCCGGATTCAATCATATCTTGACCAACCCTTGCAATGAATCCACGGAAGATATTTCCTGAACCAAAGGCCAACCATTTTGGGTCTTTGATTGAATCATCACGTAGCTTTTTGATATCATAGCTTGGTGCGTGGTCGATTTTTTCCTTGTATTGATCAAAATTTTGAAGTTTTAAGTCCATTTTTATTCCTTTCTTATTTTAAGATGTATTTAAAAGCCCAAGCTGGCTAAGCTAGGCTTAGAACTACTTATTTTCTTTTCTCCCAATTGAAGTGAGGTATTGAGTTCCATCTTTCCTTAAAGTAGTGTGCTGCAAGCTTTGGTTTTCTATCTCTTGTAAAGATGCCTTTTTTGTTTCCTTGAACCCTAAGTAGGTTCTGATCTGTTGCAAAATCAGCAAAGTTCCATGGGTGTTCACCGACTACACAGTCATATTCGTCTATCACTTGGTTGTTTGCTTTGTAATAGGCTACTTGGTATTCTTCTGTATACATTACTGGGTTATCTGCTGTATCATGCATTCCAGCTACTGTATCTGCACCGTACTCTGTGATTATGACTGGTTTGCCTATTTCTGCCCAAATATCAAGCTCTTCTCTGAAAGATTTCATAGGGCCTACAAGGTCAGGACCTCCAAAATACCATCCATAGTATCTGTTTATACAAATTACATCAGAAAGTTTTGAAGATACATCTGCTCTTGGACCACCATCCATGAGTACTGAGACTAAAGTTACTGGACGTTTTTGTAGGTCGAGTTCACGTGTTAGGTCAAATAGTGGTTTGAAGTATTCATAAGCACCCTCGCTAGAAGTATCTGCTTCGTTAGCTACTGACCACATCACAACTGATGCATAGTTCTTGTCACGAGCTATCCATTCGTGTATCACTTCTTTGTGGTGGTCAAACACTAATGTTCCAATTGACTTTTCGTGTCCAAATGTTGGAAGCGGCTGTCCGCCAAAGTTTGCACCTCCGCCGAACATGCCATTTATTCCTACAGCAGGAGTTTCATCTATAACTACAAAGCCAAGTCTATCTGAAAGTCTCATCATTTCTTCTGAATATGGGTAGTGGCTTGTTCTATATGAGTTGGCACCTTGCCAAGCCATTAGTGATAAGTCCTTGTAATTCATTACTTCATTTATGCCATGGCCGTTAGGGAAGGTGTCTTCATGTTTGCCGTAGCCCTTGAAATAGAATGGCTTTTCATTAATCAAGAACTTATTGCCATCAACTCTAACAGTTCTGATTCCATATGGTAGGTGGTATTCATCTTCACCATATACTGCTACGATATCGTATAGGTAAGCATTTAGTGGCCACCAAAGTTTAACATCTTTGATACTTAGCTGTCCTTCTAAACCTTCGCTTTGGGCTACACAGTTTCCATCTTCGTCGTAAACATAAATTTTTGCATCGGCCTTACCACAAACATCAAGCTTATATCCTAATACTGCTTCATTTTCGCTAACTTCATCATTTGTCATTGTTATATCAAAGATGTATGCTTTTGGACTTGTATATAGTCTAACGTGTCTGGTGATGCCTGCATAGTTAAAGAAATCAAAGTTTGGTGAGTTTTTCGTTTGGACAAAATCTTCGGCCAAGTCTGCTTTCTCGGATCCCATAGAAAGAGCATCGAGCATGCCACCTCCACCAAGACCGCCTATAGGCAGGGTTTCATAATTTACCACGTTACTAACAGCAACTGTAAGTAGGTTATTACAATCTTTTACCTTATCTGTGATATCAACTTCAAAAGGAAGGAAACCACCCTTGTGTTCACATACTTCTTTTCCGTTGATATATACCTTTGCAAAGTGGGTTACAGCATCAAATCTTAATACAAGTCTATCTTCTGTAAGCTTTGCTGGGATGTCAAAGTGTCTTTGGTAGTAAACCCATCCAAAATGATCGCGAAGTTCTTTGTCTTCATATATGTCATTATATGAAGATGGAACTGGCATAGGACGAGATTCTTCTAATCTTTTTTCTGCTAAACTTTCATTAAGATGACTATCACCGAGTACAAATTCCCACATGCCGTCAAGGCTTGATACTATTCTAGATTTTGTTTGAATTGGATATAACATTTTTTTCTCCTTTATAAATTAATACTTACTTACTATTATCACGTCTACGTTTTAGCTCGAGAGCATTTGTTTCAACTGTCTTTCTATCTAATGGATAGATAAATTTTAATACAAGCACTAGGGCAATCATTGCTAGGCCTGGAAGCAATGTAGATATGCTATATATTCCGCTTAATACATCTGGATCAAAGGCTGTAGCTTGTGAATATCCTATAGAATTCATCACAAATCCAATGATGCCAGCTGATAAAGCTTGGCCTAATTTTCTTGCAAAAGAGTATGAGCCGTAGATTGTTCCTTCATCTCTTTTATTTGTTCTAACCTCTATATCATCAATAACATCTGTTATCATTGCCCAGATAGAAAGGTTAAATATACCAACACCAACATTTGCCAAAGCTATTATTATTAAAAACAATGTAAGATTAGTTGTTTTTAATAAATAGCCTACGATCAGAGCTATGCCACCGACTAAACCACCAACTATTGACATTTCTTTCTTACCGTATTTTAAAACGCCTTTTTTTACAAAAGGAGCCATAGCCAAAATCACAATTACCTGCAAAGCAGCAGCTATTGATTGTCCCTTAGCATCTCCAAAATAATTTGGGAAGATATAGCCAGCCATTTGGCTCATAGATAGTTGACCTAATAACAGCATTAGGGCTGCAAGGATTATTCCTATAAGGGACTTTGATGTAAACATACCTTTTAAGGTTTGTCCTAGGCTAACACTTTCACCTTTAAGCTCTGTTACAACTCGTTCTTCAACGTTTACGTAGCAAACCATGTAGCAAATAACAGCAAGAACTGAACAAACCAAGGCAAATAGGCTCATCTTTGAACCGTCCATTACTGTTTGTCCTAGGTCATTTTTCACCATTATAATCATAGGACCTACTACACCTATAACTAGACCAGCTAAGGTAGCTCCAATGGTCCTAAAAGTAGATAGCTCAGATCTGTGGATAGGATCGTCAGATATTACTGAAGCCATAGATCCATAAGGGATATTAATCATGGTATAGAAGATTGAACCCCAAAGTATGTAAGTCATATACATCCAGAAAATCTTAAAGCCCATTGATTTATCAGCAAACCAGTTGGCATACATTAAGAGAGAAACAAAGGCAACGGGGATTGCTATTCTTTTGATCCAAGGTTTGTATTTTCCCTTTGGACCTGCAAGTGACCTATCTAGTATTTGGCCCATACCGATATCGGTAAAAGCATCTAAGAATCTTGATAACATCATCATAGTTCCTACTAAGGCGGGGTTTACACCCATAACATCTGTATAGAACTTTGTCAAAAACATTACTGAAAGGATAAAGGTAAAATCGTTACCAAAATCACCAAACATGTATCCAATCTTATCTCGCATGCTAAAAGCACGCACATTTGAAACGTCTCTACTTTTCATATACCCTCCTTGAAGTTTTTCTTATATTATGTAAGGGCTTACATTTTGCTTTAAAAAAATATGTAGCCATTTTACTCTATTCAGCCACAAATTTATAATAATCGTGGCTAGATAAAGTATTTTCTCTATTTGTAATATAGAACTTGGTGCTTGAGCTGTTAATTTAAGCTAACTTGTCTCTTTTACAATTAATTTTGCCTTTATCATGTTGTCATTATTCTCTAACTTTTCATTGTTTATCAATCTAAAAAGGCTCTTAGTTGCTATATCAGCTTGCAAAGCTATATTTTGATCTATTGAAGTTATTTTTTTGCTTGGATAGTTGGTTGCATCAATGTTATCAAATCCTATGATTGCTATATCTTCTGGTATATTAACTCCACAATTTACTAGGTACTTAAATGCTGGAATGGCCAAAAGATCAAGTTCAAAGCATATGGAATCTATCCTTGGGTTGGATTTTAGGAAATCATACAATTTTCTCATATCCTTATCTATATCATTGATTTTAACTTCCATAAAGTCAGTACTTTGGTAAAACTCGTCAAGAGCTTCTATAAATCCTGCTTTTTTTGCTATATAAGATCTGGTAATATATTTATTTCCATGGTAGGAAACAAAGATTGGTTGCTTGTAGCCTCTTTTATGAAGATGGTCCATAGCTTGTCTCATGGCGTCAATTTCATCAATATATACATAACTTATGTCTTTGCTTTTATTAAGCGGATTAGCATTTAACATGGCAAAGGGAATATCTTTTGATAGCTTTAATATTTCCTCATAAAAATCTTCTTGCTCATAGGTAGAGCCAACACATACTATAGCATCAACCTTATTCTCCTTTAGTAGATTAAGATAGGCTTTTTTTTCATCCAAATTATCTGTACTATCCCCAAGAAGAGTAATATAACCATTGGCATTGAGTCTTTGTTCAAGCTGGTAAGCTGATTGAGATTCAAAGTATTTTCTTATATCTGGAACCATAATTCCAACAAGAGACGTTTGTTTTTTGGCAAGAGATCTTGCAACCCTATTTGGGCTGTAGTCATTTTCTTCTATGACCTTTAAAATCTTTGCTTTAGCCTTATCACTAACCTTATTAGAATCGTTTAAGACTCTAGAAACAGTAGCAATAGAATATCCAGATTTTTTTGCAATATCATAAATATCCATAGAATCACCTTCTTATATACTTGTAAGCGCTTACATTACACTTATAGTATATCTTCTCTATTATAATATGTCAAGACTTTTTTTATGAAAATCTTGTTGATTTTAGAATATATACATAAAAAATTTATAAAAATAGGAGCATTTTTAGCCAATTCGAGTAAACTTACAATAGCAGGTCCAAAATTTAACGAATTTGAAGACCTTATATTTTTCCTCTTTAAGATAAGTTTGCAAATTATTAAATTGTTTGCAAATTGGGAATAAATATATAAAGCGAAATTTGAAAGGCGGTAATTTACGTGGATAATCCTAATGGTAAAGGGATCAAAAAGGAAAAGTTGACATTAAAGAGGATTTTGAAGTTTATAATTCCTTCTATTATAGGAGTGCTACTCCTAATGACTCCTTTTGAAAAAGATGGATCATCAACTGTTATGGCGTCAGTGCTTTCTAAGGCTGTTAATAGTGGTATCGATTCTATCATTCCTATATATATTTTAGTTTTGATATGCATATTCATTTCTTGCATACTTGCTCTTATATATAAGATTTCTAAACCAAGTTTTATAGAAAATAATGAAGTTTTAAAAAATGCAGCAGATATATCTAATTTTTGGCTTGTAGTAAGATTTATTGGCCTAGCCCTTGGTCTTATGACAGCCCTTAAAGTAGGCCCAGAGATAATTTATAGTCCGGATACTGGCGGACTTATCTTATATGAATTGATAGGTGGCCTATTTACAATATTTTTAGTAGCTGGATTTGTCTTACCTTTTTTGACAGAGTTCGGTCTGTTGGAATACATAGGGGTTTACTTGACCTCTGTGATGAGACCTGTATTTAATCTACCGGGTAGATCTGCCATAGATTGCTTGGCTAGCTGGATTGGGGATGGCACTATTGGAGTTACCCTAACCAATAAGCAGTACGAAGAGGGATATTATACAGCTAGAGAGGCAGCTGTTATATCAACAACTTTTTCAGCAGTATCAATCACATTTTGCTTGGTTGTATTGGAAAATGTTGGTCTAACAGACTATTTTGGCAAATTCTATCTTACAGTTGGGGTAGCTGGTATTATTGCGGCTTTGATAGTGCCAAGGATACACCCTCTAGCTGGCAAAGAAGATAAGTACAAGACCAAAGAAGTCAAAGCTCAAGCAGAAAATATACCTGACGGTTTTAGCAAAAAAGAATGGGCCTTACAACTTGCAGTAAAAAAGGCTGAATCAAATACAAGTGTAAAAAATTATTTTGTAAGTGCAACAAAGACAGTACTTGGCCTATGGCTAGGTGTTGTGCCAATAATAATGGCAGCAGGTACTATTGCTCTCATAGTTTCAGAGGCAACACCATTTTTCCAAATTATGGGCAAGCCATTCTTGCCATTACTCAAACTTCTCCAAATTCCAGAAGCTGAAGTAGCAAGTACGACAATGGTAGTTGGCTTTGCAGATATGGTTGTACCATCTATACTTGCAGCAGAAATAGCAAACCCTATGACAAGATTTATCATAGCAGCAGTTTCAGTGTCCCAGCTAATATATATGTCAGAAACTGGAGCTGTGATACTAGGCTCTAACTTGCCAGTCTCCCTCCTAGATTTGTTTATCCTATTTTTGGAAAGGACCATCATAACCCTGCCAATAATAGTGGTATTTGCTCATATTTTCTTCTAGCACATAGGTAAATAATATTAACAAAAGTAGGTATTTTGCCTACTTTTTTCTTTTATAAATGATAATTTTAAATATAAGTTGTAAAGTATTATCATCATAGGAGGATTTATGGATCAAAATGTTGATTTAACCAAGGGTGATATCACTTCATCCCTTTTCAAACTGTCAATTCCTTTGGCTTTGACGGCTTTTATACAGATTACATATAACTTTGTGGATATATTTTTCCTTGGAAGGCTTGGAAAAGATGCAATAGCGGGAGTTGGTATAGCTGGATTTTTATTTTGGATTGCCAATGCTATTACCCTTATTCCAAAAATTGGTACAGGGGTTTACGTATCCCAAGCCTTTGGAAGAGGAGCTAAGAAAGAAACAATAAGAGTTTTAAATAATGGTTATATTTTAACTATAATTGTAGCCCTAGTTTATTCTATATTGATGCTATTATTTTCCAATGCTTATGTAAATTTCTATGGATTAACTGCTAAGGCGAGTTCTTATGCTAGAGATTATTTGCACATTATAAGTTTTGGTATGGTATTTTTCTTTATAAATCCAGTTTTTTCCCAAAGCTTCCAATCTTTAGGCAATAGTCTTACGCCTTTTAAGATAAATACAGTAGGCCTTGTGGCAAATATTATAATGGATCCAATATTTATCTTTGGACTTGGACCTATACCAAGACTTGAAGCAAAGGGAGCTGCTATTGCAACCCTTCTTGCTCAAGTGTTCGTCAGCCTTATTTTTATAGGAGTAATTTTTAGAAAAAATGAACTTCTAAAAAGCGCCTTAACCAGGATAGATTACCAGAGACGATGGATCAAAAGTATCTTTAAGATGGGCTTACCCGCAGCCTTGATGAGCGCATACATGGCCTTTATAAGTATTATATTGAACAAGTTTATGGCAAGGTTTGGTGAAGCAGCTGTGGCAGCCTACACAGTTGGTAGCCAGCTAGAGGCAATCACTTGGAATACAACAGAAGGTCTCCAAGTCGGTATTGCAGCCATGGTTGGGCAAAATTATGGGGCTGGACTTTTTGATAGGGTAAGAGAAAGTATAAAGAAATCTTTTCATATTTTAGTAATAATAGGGTCAATATCGACAATAGTTCTTTTTGCCTTTAGATATCCTTTATTTAAGATATTTATACCAAATGATAGGGAAACAATAGAACTTGGAACCAGATACTTAGCCATCCTATCCCTATCGCAAATATTTATGGCAACGGAAATTGGTCTAACAGGTGCCTTCAATGGTCTTGGAGAAACCAAAATCCCAGCAAGAATAGCCATGTTTTTTGATACAGTGAGGATACCTTTATCTATCTTGCTTATGCCAGTACTTGGAGTTGCTGGAGTATGGACTGCTATGACTATCACTTCGATATTAAAGGGCCTATTTGTAGGAATTCTAATCAGAAGACAGGCAAAATATAAGCTTGGCTAAGTCCAGAGAAAGGAAAGACATGGAATTTAAAAACAACACATTTAAAATTGTACAATTTACAGACACACACTTTGGCAATTTGCCAGCATGCCATGAGGATATCAAAACTTTTAATCTAATCGATAAAATTATAAAAGATGAAGAGCCGGACCTCATAGTTCACACAGGGGACGTCATATTTTCACACGGGGTAAAAGAACCTGACAAGGTATTTGAAAATGTAATGAAATATTTTGACAAATATGACATTCCTTTTGCTATAACCTTTGGCAATCACGACAGCGAGGAGGGAACTAGTAGAAGAGACCTTAGAGCAATCTACGATAAGATCATAAGAAACAAGGCAGATAAAGAAGATGTCTTTATAGTTAATGATAGGGAAAATTACGTCATTCCCCTAAGGGATAAGGACGAAGACCTTGCATATTTATATATGATAGATTCAGGAGAAGATGACAGATCTGGCATAGGAACATACGAGTGGCTTTTGCCAGACCAAGTAGATTGGTTTAGAAAGACTTCAGCAAAATACAAGAAAAATGATGGGATCAAACGCAATATAATTTTCCAACATATGCCACTGCCAGAATATTGGGAGAGCATGAATAACATCATTTCTGGAGAACAAAGAGAGACAAACGAAGCCATATCAGCTCCGAAAATCAACACGGGATTTTTTGCTAATATGGTCCTAAATGGTGAAACCTGGGGGATGATTGTAGGTCATGACCACGAGAATAACTTTGATAGCACTCTTTTTGACATCCACCTTGCCTACGCAAATACCTCTGGCTACCAAGCCTATGGAGATTTGGACAAGGGAGCTACAGTCATAGAAATATCCAAAGATCCATTTTCTATAAAGATAAGAAATATACAAATTGATGAATAGAGAAGGCAAATTATTCACAAAAAAATATAATGATATCTTTATACCCCTAATAATTGAGCAGATTTTCCTGACCCTAATTGGTAATTTCAATGTGTTTTTATTTTCACTTTTTAATGACCAAATGGTTGCGACAATAGGGATTTCTGACCGATTATTGACTATATTTGCCATGGTAACAAATGTCGTGGTCCTAGGTGCAAGCATACTAATCATCCAAAATGCTGATGAATCCAGGATAAAATATGTCAAATCAATTTTTAAAGAATCGATTGTACTAAACTTATTTATAGCAGGGCTAATAATAATTGCAGTTTTTGCCTTTAATAGAGATTTGCTAATCCTTATGCAAACTCCAAGCGAACTTGTGGAGGAAGCTTCGGCTTATATAAAGATCGTTTCTATATCCATAGTCTTTACTGCAATGACAAGCCTGATGCTGGCGACCCTTAGGGCCTTTGGCTTTGTAAAAATTGCTGTAAGGATATCAGTAGCCAATACAATACTTGTAATAATTGCCAATACCATAATAGTTTTAGCAAAGCTTGGAGGCATCAGCTATATAGCCATCGCAACGCTCTTTACTAGACTTATTTCTATGCTAATAACATTTTTTACTATAAAAAGAAGAATCCCAATCTTATTTGCTGGTGGCAAGATTAAAAATATCAGCCTAAAAAAAGAAATTCTTTCCCTAGGCATACCATCAGCCATGGAGCAAATCTCCTATAACTTTAGCCAGACAATCATAACTGCTATTATTGCAAGCCTTGGAACCATAGCTGTATCTTCCATGATTTATACTACGACTATAACTTCATTCATATTTTCAATTGGGGTAGCTGCAGGAGTTACTGGCAATCTCATCATCGGAGACTTGTATAGGAATAAGGATTACGAGGGTATCAAAAATTTTGGAGTTTTAAATGCCAAGAAAATAAGCCTAATAGCAGGAGCAGTCAACTTGCTTGTGGCTATTTTTGGCAAGAATCTAGTGAGGATTTTTACTGATAATCCACAAATAATAAGTATAGTAACAGTCTTACTATTTTTACAAATATTCCACGATCCGATGCGAGTAGCAAATGAAATTTTAATAAATTCCTTAAATGTAGTAAAAGATGTAAGATATCCAGTAATAGTTGGCATATCCACAACATATTTACTAGTAATCCCCTTAGCATACCTCTTTGTAACAAAACTTGGTCTTGATTTGAAATTCATTTGGCTGGTATTTATCCTAGATGAAAGTACCAGGAGATTTTTATTTACTAGGAGATTTAGATCTGGGGCTTGGGAAGAGAAAAGTGAATCTTAATTTGCTAGAGTCTTCCCTATATTTTAAATAAAATGTAAAACGTTTTTATAATAACTTGTAAGTATCATTAGTATTAACTATAATGGTACTAGGAGGGATAGTGATGACAGATTATAGAAAAGAACGCGATTCTATAGGCGAAATTGAAGTGCCTTTTGATGCCTTGTATGGGGCGAATTCTCTAAGAGCAAGAAATAATTTTAATATTACATCTTTATCAATGGATAGTGAGATGATAAATGCAATAGTTGAGGTTAAAAAAGCCTGTGCTATTGAAAATGAGAAAATTGGCCTTTTGACAAGAACTCAACAAAATGCAATTGTTGCAGCTTGTAACCAAATTTTGGCTGGCCAGCATAGGGATAATTTTATAGTTGATCCAATCCAAGGCGGAGCTGGTACAAGTTTTAATATGAACGCCAATGAAGTAATTGCTAATGTTGCAAACACTGCTATGGGTGGCGGCCTAGGTACATATGAAAATGTTCACCCAAACGACCATGTAAACTTGGGCCAATCTACCAATGACGTTATACCAACTAGTGGTAAGATAGCTCTTATCAGATATTTTAAAGAACTAATTGATGAAACAATATTATTAATCAGATCTATTGAGAAAAAGGCTGAAGAATTTAAGGACGTTTACAAAATGGGCCGTACTCAACTTCAAGATGCGATTCCAATAAGCCTTGGCCAAGAATTTAGGGCCTATGCTAGGGTAATAACCCGTGATTTGGAAAGATTTGACCTTGCTGTTGATAGCCTAAGCCATGTAAATCTCGGTGGTACAGCTATTGGTACAGGTTTAAATGCAGATCCAACCTATGTTGAGGAAATAGTTGGAGTACTAAGCGAAGTAACTGATTTGAAATTGAAACAAAATGAAGACTTGATAGATGGAACTCAAAACTTGGATGGATTTTTGTATGTTTCAGGAATTCTAAAAACCTTTGCAGCAAACTTATCAAAAATATCTAACGACCTAAGACTTATGAGCTCTGGTCCACAAGTAGGTATTGGTGATATAAAATTAAAACCAACTCAAGCTGGTTCATCAATCATGCCAGGTAAGGTAAACCCTGTAATCCCAGAGGTTGTAAACCAAGTTGCTTTCAATGTCATAGGCAATGATATGACTGTAACTATGGCTGTTGAGGCAGGACAACTTGAACTAAACGCCTTTGAACCAATTATTTTCTACAATCTTTTTGAGTCACTAAAGACACTCAAAAATGCCATATATACTCTAAGAGTTAACTGTATAGACCACATCACAGCTGATAGAAGCGAACTATCAGAACAAGTAGAAAAATCAATCGGACTTGTTACAGCCCTTGCTCCTCATATAGGCTATGCGAAGGCAAGTGATATAGCCCACAAGGCCCTAGAAACTGGCAAATCAATTAGAGAATTGGTTCTTTCTGATGAACTACTTAGCAAAGAAGAACTTGAAAAAATATTAGATTTCAAAGAAATGATAAAACCAGGTATCTTGGACGAAGATGCCCTTAAAAAGGAATAAAAATGGAATATAGAATAGAAAAGGATAGTATAGGTGAGGTTAAAGTTCCAGCAGACAAATTATGGGGAGCACAAAGTCAAAGATCTTTTGAAAATTTCCCACAAGATGCTGAGCTTATGCCAAAATCAGTAATTTATGCCCTAGTTAATATAAAAAAAGCTGCAGCAATAGTAAACAACAGGCAAGGAAAGCTAAGTGAAGAAAAAAGAGAACTCATAGTCTTTGCCTGCAATAAAATCTTGTTGGGATACTACGATGATCAATTCCCGCTAACAGTATGGCAAACAGGATCTGGCACACAGACAAATATGAACGTCAACGAAGTCATAGCCCACATAGCTAACAAAAAAGCAGGAGAAGATGTCATTCACCCAAACGATGATGTAAATATGAGCCAATCATCAAATGATGTCTTTCCAACAGCTATGCATATCTCAACCATATTAAAAATCAAAGAAAAGCTCTTGCCAGAAATCCGACAAATAATTGAAGTATTAAAAGATTTGGAAGAAAAAAACGACATCATCAAGACAGGTAGAACCCACTTGCAAGATGCCACACCACTAAAACTTTCCCAAGAAATTTCTGGATGGAGAACTATGGTAGAAAGAGATTGGGAATCCATACACAATGCAAGCCAAGCTCTAAGAAAGCTTGCTATAGGTGGAACTGCCGTAGGAACTGGAATCAATGCATCAAAAGATTTTGGCAGTGAAGTAGCAAGTGAGCTAACAAAACAATTGGACCTAGAATTTGAAAGCGATACAAACAAGTTCTACCAACTAGCAAGCAAGTCAGCCCTAGTAAATGTCCATGGAAGTATAAAAGCTCTTGCAAGCGATATGTACAAGATTGCAAACGACATAAGATTCTTATCATGCGGACCAAGATGCGGCATAGGAGAGCTGATAATACCAGCCAATGAGCCAGGCTCATCAATTATGCCAGGCAAGGTAAACCCAACCCAAGTTGAGTCACTTACCATGGTAAGCATACAAATAATGGCCAATGATCTTGCAATAAGCATGGCCAATAGCCAAGGACAACTTCAATTAAACGCTTATATGCCACTAATAATCTACAATATGGACCAAACTATAAGCCTAATGAGTAAGTCCTTAGCTTGTTTTAGAGAACACCTACTAGTAGGACTTGTGGCAAACAAAGAAGAAATAGAAAACAATCTAGAAAATTCACTAATGCTAGTAACAAGCCTTTCTCCACACATAGGCTATGACAAGGCCAGCCAAATAGCCAAATACGCCTATGAAAATAAACTAACCCTTAGAGAAGCCAACAGAGAACTAGGCTTTGCAAGCGAAGCAGAATTTGATAAATACGTAAATCCAGAAAATATGGTATAAAAAAAGACCCTGCGGGGTCTTTTTGTTATTTATTGGTCATGTGGTGAGTATTGGAATTGGTCTGAAAATGCTAGTAGGAAGCCTGTAAAAAATGGGAATACCATGTATAAAATTCTTATTATAATATTGTCTGTAAACTTTGATGCGAATTTATAGCCCATAAAGATAAAGACTAAAACTTGGATATGAGGAATAAAGGATCCTATAAACCATAGTATATTATTTGAACTGCCAGGATTGGCAATATTAAAGGCTATCCAAACATTGTAGATTGGTATAATAGATTTCCAGCCCTCTTCTCCAGCTTTTTCAAAAAGCCTCCACCATACTATTATTTGTAAAACATAAAATACAAGTAGGCTAAATCTGTAGTTGGTATATCCGTGGGTATTCCAAATTAAATCATTATATGAAAACATAATTAACCTTCCAATTCTTCAATATCTATATCAGCTATTGTATCTAGGACTTGGTCTGCGCTTTCTATGATATATTCCCATTCTCTCTTATTGTATGGGAAATCTTTTAGGCCACATGTCTTGATACCAAGTTTTTTTGCTGCATTTATGGCATAGAGGGCATCATCAAAGAGGATGATTTCTTCTGCTGGGACAGCAAATTTGTCTATAGCGTGTTGCCAGTAAGCATCTTCTGCCTTGTTTAGGTCTGTTAAATCTGGTGTGTTAAGAAAACTGAAATAATCGCTAATTCCTAGTCTTTCAAAGGCAAGTTTAAGATAGATTGAATCAGTGGATGAAGCTATGGCCATCTCATAGCCACTTTCTTTAAGCTTTGTTAAAATTTCCAAGGCTCCCTCTTTTGGCATTAGGTGATTTTTGTAGCCATCTTCGATTACATCTTCAAAATACTTGCTAACTTCAGCTCTGCTCATATCTGTGGCTATATTTTCTGCAATATAATCAATCATTCCGCCCATTGGAAGAGCTTCGATTTTGCCCTTTTCTTCCTTATCAAGACCTTCGAAACTAAAGCCGTATTTTTCAAAAATTCCATTGATTGGCTCGCTCCATATGTGCATGGAATCAAGTATTGTGCCATCGCAGTCAAAAAGTAATTTCATTTATCCTCCTAATAAAAAAGTGACACTAGCTGGTGTCACATATATTATCTTACAAAAATAGGAGAAGTTACCACTAAATGGTAGTCATTTTTTTCTTTCAAATCTCCTATCACTTCAAATCTAATATACCCAGATTTTGCCTTGATATCAAAATTAATTGATTCTTGGTAAGATATATGGCTTTCAAATATTATTTCTTCATTGTTGTAGATTACAAATCTTTGTGGGTCGATTTTGAAGTTGTCGTAGTTTTGAAAGTTAGGCTTAGTAAGTTTCACAGAGCCTTTGACCTGGTCGTTTTCATTGATTTCATCGCCTAGGTTTATATTTTCAAGCTCTAGATCCATTATAGGGCCATAAGTAATGTAGGTGTTAAGTTTTCTTATGGCAGCAAGGGCATTTTCCTCACAAAGATTACCATCAAATCCTAGCATATTGATAGCAAAGTTCTTGTCTTTGGAAGAAGGGCTGTGCCAATCACGACCAGCTAGGGCGGCGAGCCTGTAGCCTTTGCCGATTAATTCAATCCATTTTTGGTAGGCTTTTTCATTGGCAATACTATCTTGAGGGTTGCCACTATTGGCTAGCTCTAGATAATTAAATTTGGACCAGTCATCGACTTCAAACTCCCAATGGCATCCTGTACAGAAAGGATTGCCTATATCATAAGGGTGGGCTATGCCGATTACTATATTACTATCATCTGCCCTAATCTCATCTATGCATTCTGAAATATTGTCAATGGTTGCCTTTGTATAATCTCCCATCTCCTCGTTGCCAAGGATTACCATATGGCCATAGAAAGTTGTCCACTCGCTTCCTCTAAATGCTGGTAAGATTTCCTTATCAAGCTTTGCCTCATAAATCTGTTCAAGAGCTGCATTTGTATTGTGGTCTGTTACAAAAATTGCATCATAGCCAAAGTCCTTGCCTGCTTCAAGTAGTTCTCTTGGTGTAAACTTGGCATCAGAATTTATAGTGTGGGTGTGAAGTTCTATTGGTCTATAAGTTAGCTTAGTCATCTATGGCCTCCAGTGCAAAATGTGCATTAATTTTTGAATTTGAGCTGTGCATACTTAGAATAAATTCGTAGTTGCCTTTCTTTATATCAAATTTCTTGTAACCAGGAGAAGATTTGTCCTTTGAAACTATAATTTCTTGGTGGTTGGTCTTGTTGTGGTAGGCTCCTACAAATTTCCCTTCGTACAAAAGCGAAGTAGTAATCAGATTTGCTATCTTACTATTTAGGATATCATCTCGATCTTCTTGGCTGTAATCTTCTTCTGGCATATATTTATCGACACATTCTTTAAGACTTTGCTTGCCGTATTCTTTTGGAACGTCGCTTGGATCATAGTCTAAATTGATCTTAATAGCCTTATAGTCCCTATCCAGGCTAAAAGGATATCTTAAATGTGTCAGCGTATCTTTATCATCTAGCTTAAGATTTTCATCAAGTATTATCATTTTATCTCCTGTTTTTATGATTTATATTATCACTATACAATTGATGATTAAATAAGGAAATTTTATATCCCAGCTGTGATATACTATTACTAGATTATTGTAAGGAGTTTGTTTTGAATATATTAGGGGATTTATATATAACTTTTGCCAAGATAGGATTATTTACTTTTGGTGGGGGTTATGCTATGCTGCCGCTTTTAGAGCGTGAAGTTGTCGATAATAAAAAGTGGGCGACTCGTGATGAGATTTTGGACTACTATGCCATAGGCCAGTCTACACCAGGAATTATTGCAGTAAATACTGCTACTTTCTGTGGTTATTCCCAGGCTGGAGACTTGGGAGGGATTGTTGCAAGCCTTGGATTTATCACGCCTTCTATAATAATAATTTTGATTATTGCCAACTTTTTGAAGAACTTTTCCCATCTTTCTTTTATTCAGCACGCCTTTGCTGGAATTAGAGTTGGAGTTTCGGCTCTTGTATTTTATTCAGTACTTAAGATGATAAAGTCAAATGCCAATACACCTTTAAAGTTCGTAATATTTTTATTGACTTTTGCTGCAGTTGCATTTTTATCAATTTCGCCTGTTGTAATTGTCATAGCTATTGGTGTTTTTGGGATTTTGCTTGGAAATAGAGGAGGAAAAAATGCTTAGGTTGATTTGGGAATTTTTCAAGACTGGACTATTTGCTGTAGGTGGAGGTATGGCTACTATTCCATTTTTGCAAGATATGGCAAAAAATTATGGCTGGTTTACTGAAGCAGACTTGCTTGATATGATAGCTGTCTCTGAGTCAACTCCAGGAGCTATAGGAATAAATATTGCAACCTTTGCTGGATTTAAGTCCTATGGATTCCCTGGTGCAATACTAGCGACCACATCGCTTATCACTGCACCTATTATAATAGTTCTTATCATATCTAGGATGATGGCAAAGTTTAAAAACTCACAAACTATAGAAAATATGTTTACCACAATAAGACCTGCCACAGCTGGCCTTATCCTTGGAGCTATGAGCTCTGTAATGGTCATAACACTTTTTGATGTAGATTTGTTTAGGACCAGTGGAAATATCATCGACTTATTAAGACCTATTCCTATAGTCTTGTTTGCTGTATTTCTATTTGCCTTGATAAAATTTAAGAAAATTCACCCGCTTGTAATTATTGCAATTTCTGCAATTCTGGGTGTGGTTTTTGCCTTGTAAGGAGGACATATGACACAAATTTTAAACTTTGGATCGCTAAATATTGATAAAGTTTATTCACTAGATCACATAGTAAATGAAGGTGAGACTATATCTGCCATATCTTATAATGAAGGGCTCGGTGGCAAGGGGCTCAACCAATCCATAGCTCTTAAGAGAGCTGGCGCTGATGTAATTCATGCAGGATTTGTAGGAGAGGATGATGGAGATATTCTACTAGATTACTTAGCTAAAAATGAGATTAATTTTTTAGTTAAAAAGTTTCTGGAAATTCTGGTCATGCTATAATCCAAGTAGATAAAGATGCCAATAACTCAATAATCGTAGAAGCAGGTGCTAATAAAAAGATTGATAAGCCCTATATTGACCAAGTCTTGGCCGAATTTGAAGAAGGCGATTACCTACTTTTGCAAAATGAGATATCTAACTTACCATACATAGTAGATGAAGCTAGCAAAAGGAAGATGAAAATAGTTTTAAATCCATCACCAGTAGATGAATCACTAAAGACAATTGATTTTAGCAAAATTGATACCTTAATCCTAAACGAAACGGAAGCCTATGAGATAAGTGGCTGTGAGGATCCAGATAAAATAATAGACTATTTTAGGGATAGATATCAGGATCTAAAGCTTCTTCTAACCCTTGGAAAAGATGGAGGTATGTATTCTTCCAAAGATACTAAGATTGAATTTGATAGCTTTAAGACAAATGCTATTGATACAACAGGAGCTGGAGATACTTTCCTAGGATATTTTCTTGCAAATATCTCAAAAGACGAAGATCTTGAAAAGTCACTAAAGCTAGCAAGCCTTGGAGCAGGTCTTGCTTGTAGCAAAAAAGGAGCAGCTGCTTCTATTCCAAGACTAAAAGAAGTTGAAGCATATGCAAAAGAAAATAAGGTGGACTTAGGATGAAGAAAATAATTACAATTTTTGATACAGACCCAGGCATAGACGATGCCTTTGCCCTTAGCTTTTTGCACGAGAGTGAGATTTTTGATGTAAAGATGGTCTCATCTGTTGCTGGCAATGTAAAGCTTGCAAATACTACTAGAAATCTTCGAGGCCTAGTAAAGGCCATGGATTGGAACATTCCAATACATAGAGGACTTGCTCAGCCTTTATTTGGGCCACAAATCCTAGCAGAAGAATTCCATGGGGTGGATGGACTTTCAGGATATTTGTTTGATGATAATGACTTAGCTGACATATCAGATAAGCCAGCCATAGATGCCATGGCAGAAGTATTGAGAAACAATGACCAGGTCTTAATTATAGCAGTAGGCCCTCTTACAAATATAGGGGCTCTTATCCTAGCCCACCCAGAACTAAAGGAGAAAATATCAGAGATCACAATCATGGGTGGGGTCGTAGGCACAGGCAACACCACACCAGTTGCAGAATTTAATATTTACGCCGACCCTGAGGCGGCAAAAATAGTTTTTGAATCTGGAATTAGGGTCAATATTGTTGGCCTCAATGTGACAACAAAGACTTACTACAATATTGACATGCACGAAAAGTTTAAAAAGTCAGATAAGAAGATAAATAAAATCCTAGCAGATATAATGGATCGACGCATAGCAAAAACTGGAGCTGAAGAAAATTATACAACCTACATGCACGACACCCTAGCAGTAATGTATCATACCAATCCGGAAATCTTTAAAAGTCAAATGGTCCACATGGACGTAGAAACAAAAGGAGAATTTACCCGTGGTATGACCGTGGCTGACATGAGAGCAATATCCACGGCATGTAAAAATGTAAATTTTGTGACAGATATTGACACAGAAAAATTTGAAGAAATATTTATGACTACCCTAATTGGGTGATTGCTATGAAAAAGAAAACATTACAAGCTATCATAAATGTATTGCTAGGAATATTATTTTTATGTCAAGGAATTATTTCATATGAAGGAAAAATAAGTTTCTGGCCAGTCCTTCTTGTAGTTTTTGGCATTTTGGAATTAGTTTTTGCTTTTCTGACTTATAAAGATGATTTAAAGTAAAAAAGGAGCTTTGAATATTTTCAAAAGCTCCTTTTTTTCTTATCTTCTAGTTCTTTTTCTAATCTCACCTATTAATAGTGGTAGTAGTGATAGTAATAAGATTATCCACCATTGCCAGCTTATGAATTCTAGTTCAAATAGGTTTCTTAGTACAGGGACATACATTACAAGAAGTAGTAGGGCAAAGGATAATAGGTTTGCTTTTACTAGGTTCTTGTTTGAGAACCATCCTAGTTCTCTTAGGGTGTATTTTTCACTTCTTACAGAAAATGCTCTTAGTAGCTCACTTGTGATAAGTGTTGCAAATACCATTGTGTGGGCTCTTTCGATATTTCCTGGGAAGATGTATTTAAGTCCTATGACATATGAAGCAAGGACTGCAATTGTTATTGCTATTGATTGGAAGATTACACCACGTCCTGTTTCACCAGATAAGATACCTTGGTGAGGATCACGTGGAGGGCGTTCCATAATGTCTGCTTCTGCTGGTTCTACACCTAGGGCTAGGGCTGGAAATGCGTCTGTTACAAGGTTTAGCCATAGTAGTTGGATAGGTGTAAGTGGGCTTGGAAGTCCAAATAGGATTGATAGGAATACTATGAGAACTTCGGCGATATTACATGATAGAAGGAATGATACAAACTTTTTGATGTTTGAAAATATTACTCTTCCTTCTTCAACTGCGTTTACTATAGTTGCAAAGTTATCGTCAACTAGGATCATGTCCGCGGTATCTTTTGCAACGTCAGTTCCTGTGATACCCATTGAAATACCAATGTCAGCATTTTTGATAGCTGGTGCATCGTTTACTCCGTCTCCTGTCATGGCTACAATGTTGCCATTTGCTTGGAGGGCATTTACTAGTTGTACCTTGTTTTGTGGTGATACCCTTGCAAAGATACGTTTGGTTTTTACAATTTCTCTGATTTCTTCTTCAGATTTGTTATTTAGTTCGCTACCTTGCATGGCTTGATCTTCGCGTTCAGCTATGCCAAGGTCTTTTGCTATTGCAAGGGCTGTTTCAAAGTAATCGCCTGTAATCATTATTACATCGATGCCAGATCTGTGACATTCTTCTACAGCTGCCTTTGCTTCTGGTCTTGGTGGGTCAATCATACCTGTAAGACCTACAAAAACCATCTCACGTTCGATATTTTCTGTAGTAAGCTCTTCGCCTTCCAAAGTTTCGTATGGTTTGAAGGCATAGGCCATCACACGAAGAGCTTGTTTAGCAAGTTTGGTGTTTTCTTCTAGAACCTCTTTTTTCTTATCTTCTGTAAAGTCTTCTAACTTGCCATCAATCATGATCTTGCTAGAGTTTTTGATGATGATATCTGGTGCACCCTTGGTCATGGCATAGAAGCTATCTTCTATATTGTGGAAGGTTGTCATCATCTTTCTTTCAGAGTCAAATGGTATTTCATCAATTCTTGGGTGAGCTTCGTTTAAGTCTTCTTGAACTATGCCCCATTTTTCTGAAAGGGTAAGCATAGCGCCTTCTGTTGGGTCACCCGTGATCTCGTAAGTTCCAGATCTTTCTATTAGATTTGCATCGTTTGATAGGGATGCTATTGTCATTAATAGTTTGATTTGATCGTGGCTATCTATTACTTGACCTTGGTGGGAAATATCCCCCTCTGGGACATAACCAGATCCATCTACATCAAATTCCTTAAAGTCTGTGAAGACCTTAGTGATGGTCATCTCGTTTTGGGTTAGAGTTCCAGTTTTATCAGAACAAATAGCTGTTGTAGAACCAAGTGTTTCTACAGAAACAAGGTTTTTTACTATGGCTTTTTTCTCAACCATGCGGTTCATACCAATTGACAATACAATTGTTACAACTGCTGTAAGTCCTTCTGGTATAGCTGCAACTGCAAGAGATACGGCAACCATGAAGTTTTCTAGCCATGTCATATTGCTTCTAAAGTAGCCAACAACAAATACTAGGGCACAAACAATTATTACAAGAATAGCAAGTTTTTTGGAAAGTTCATTTAGTTGCTTTTGTAGTGGAGTTTGCTTTTCCTCAACTGAATCAAGGCTTGTGGCAATCTTTCCTATTTCTGATTCACTTCCGGTGCTTGTTACTACACCTTCGCCGTGACCATATGTTACTATGGAAGATGAGTAGGCAGAGTTTTTGCGGTCTCCTATACCAACTTCCTCGTTGTATTCTTCGTTAGCATCCTTTTCTACTGCGACTGATTCACCTGTAAGAGATGATTCGTCGATTTTTAAGTTTCTTGAATCAAGCAGTCTGATATCGGCAGGTATTATATCCCCTGTTTCAAGGATTACAATATCTCCAGGTACAAGCTCTTCTGCCTTGACCTTGCCACGTTTGCCATCACGAAGGACGGTTGCCTCGGGGCTTGACATCTTTTGAAGGGCTGCCACACTATCTTCAGCCTGACCTTCTTGGTAAATACTCATAATAGCATTGACAACGACAATTGCAATGATAATGATTGCTTCAACCTTATCTCCTGTAAAAGCAGAGATGATTGATGCAACTATAAGTAAAATTACCATGGGATCTATGATTTGGTCTAGGATTTTTTGAAGCATAGATTTTTTGTTTGATGATTCAATACTGTTTGGACCGTATTTTTCTAGACGAGTTTTTGCATCGCTAGAGCTTAGTCCAGTTTTTGGATCGACGCCAATTTTTTCTAATAAATCCTTTTTAGAACCTTGGTAGTCCATAATTCCTCCTATAAAAATATTTGCAAAATGGTAATAAAAAAGACTTTTGGCGGATTTGCCAAAAGTCTTGCCACCTTTCTAGGGTTTATTTAACCGGAAATAAATTCGTTCTGACGATTAAATAATTGGGCTACTCCCTTTCTGCTATGATAAATATACCAATCATCCAGGTAAATAGCAATGATTGATAAAATTTTTATTTGCTGATATATGTCTTTAAGAGCTTAAATAGTCCATCTAGACCATTTTCGTGAGTTCTCTCATAACCGTGACTTGCTGCAACTCCAGCACCTACTAGGGCATGGCGGAAGTCGTTGGCACTTGCTACTGCTGCTGATGCATCAGATCCGTAGAATGGGTAGATGTCTATGGCATAGTCTATGTCCATTTCTTTTGCAGTTGCAATTAGTTCGTTGGTTAAATCAAAATTGTAAGGGCCTGATGAATCTTTGGCACAAATTGATACCTTGGTTTCATCTGTCTTAAGGTCATCGTATACAACACCCATATCAACTGCAATCATATCTGAGATACCTTTTGGATGACCACTAGCTGCACCATGGCCTACTTCTTCATAGATTGTAAAGGCTAGGTAAAGTGGGCGGTTTATAGTGATATTTTCTTCCTTAATATCTTTGGCTAGGGCCATCAAAACACCTGCACTTGCCTTATCATCTAGGTGGCGAGATTTTATAAAGCCATTATCTACCCTAAATCTTGGGTCAAGGGCTATAAAATCTCCTGCGGAAATACCTAGGGCTTCTGTTTCTTCGGCAGAATTTGTGATCTCATCTATAACTACTTCCATGTGTTCATCATCACGTTTGGCCTCTCTTGGGTCGCTTGATCCATGAACTGCTGGATTGTTTAGTCTCATAACGCCAGTAAATTCCTTGCCATCACGAGTAATAATTGTGACATTTTCTTGCTCTACATAAGAAAGTGGGAAACCACCTAGGGTTGTAACTCTAAGTCTACCGTTAGACTTGATAGACCTTACCATAAGTCCTAGGGTATCTACGTGGGCTGATAGGAGTAGGCCGTTTTCCTCTCCTGGATTTATAGGAACTATAACATTACCCTTATTTGTTTGATATGGCTCATAGCCCATTTTTGTAAATTCGTCTATGAGGTATTTCTCTGCTCTTTTTGTATATCCTGTAGGGGATGGGGTCTTGCACAAATCTTCGATGTATTTAATAATTTCTTTACTCATTTTTCCTCCTTAGCTGCCAGAATTTGCAGCTTCTTCTAAATCGATCATATTATTTAAGCAAATTACAAGGCCTATTAGCTCTTCGATGTAAGCTTCGTCATATACTATGAGTTCGTAAGTGTCAGTTAGGGCAAAAAACTTCTTGTTAACAGCTCCGACCATTTGGCCGTTTTTGTTTGTAACAGTAAAATTCAAATGAAAAATATCTCCTTCAAGGTAAAGAGCATCATCATCTAGACTTACGTCTACACGGTGTCTGAAAAACTCGAATTTTTTCTGGACAATCATACTTCTTCCATCGCCCATACTTACAGTATACCTTGGTAGGAAAGTGAGAAGCTGTCTACTAATCTTTAAAATAGTCTTTGCATTTAGGTCAGAGACCTTGGACTCATAACCCAAAAATGTAAAGTCTTGGTCTAGATAGTAAGCTTCGCGGCCGTTTTCATCCAAGATGGGATAGTGGTCTGTAATTTTGAAGAATTTTTCCTTAAAATATAACTTTTTCATATATTATCCTTTTCTTTTAAAAGCCTTACTTATTATAATATTTTTTAGCGTGTATAATGCAAGTTATCATAAAAATTTCAGAAAGTGGAAGATTAGCGGCCGCCACCACCTCCTCCACCAAAATCTCCAGCACCTCCGCCAAAGGAAGTTGATCCACCACTTCCTGCTGAACTAAAGCTCTCTCCATTTCCAGAAGCATAGGATGAAAATGTGTGGATGTTGTTCAAATAGGTGTAGGTGTATAAATTGTTAAAGCTGTAGTCTGAGTATGCTTTATTAAAGCTCTTATAAACTTTTTTTGTTATTCCAAATATAGCTGCATAGATTAAGAACTTATCCAAAGTCTTTGTATCCTTAATATTTTCTATGTCATTGTAGTTTTCTAGATAGTTATTAAATCCGATATAATTTTTGTATAGGTCTTTGCCTTTTTGACTTAAAATTGTTTGGTCATGTTTATTTCCTCTTATTATTTCTAGGTAGCCTGCTTTTTCCAAGGCTTTTTTAGAATTTTCGGCTAATTCTTTTGACAATTTATCAAGCTCTTTGTTATTTTCTTTCAAATACTTCTTGAGAGACTTTTCTGTAATCTTTCCTTTGGAATTTTCTTTTCCTATATTTTCTAATACAGTAAATACTTTGTGCTCTGTTTGACCCATATTTTCTGGCCTGTGTCTTATAATTATTTCGCCAGTTTTATCTTTTTTGATTGTTTCTTTTAAGATTGCTCCATTGTCTCGTTCAAAATAAGAAATTGCACCGTCATTTATCCACTTTAGGAAGAAAGCATTAATAAAAGTATCGACATTTTGACTAAATGGATAGGCATTAACAGCAATCAAATACAAGTCTTCCAAGTTGCCATCATATGGTATATCACTATATCTATAGTCTTTAAGAGCTTTCTTTTTTGGAAGCTCTTTTAGATTGGCTATGTAAGTCGGACTGTTTTTTGCGATTTTACTAACTATTGCAACTACTATCCCAATCATTATCCCTATACCTAGGAGGACAAGTAGGAATTCTTTTGGACCGAAATCATCTTTTTGAACTGCACCTTCATTATCTTCCCAGTCGCTTCCTTCGACAGCTTGGTTGGCATAGTCTTTGAAGGACTTATCTTCTGTGTAGCTTGTGGCAAATGTTCCCTTAGGAAATTTTAACATAATATTTACATTGTCAACGTCACCAGTGGAATTTGCTGTGATAGAGCCATTATCATTCTTAATATCTCCCTCAAAGCCAAAACCCCACATCTTTACATCTTTATCTATGGGATCATAGGAATTGATCTTGACATTTACCTTTTCAGGCTTGGGGTCAAAGTCTGAGCCTACAAATTTGAAAAACAGCATATCGCTATCATTAAGGCCTATGATTATTGGATTTATATCATAAGAGATTTTATATGTATTATTCTCACCGCGTTCTGAGATACCCCAACAAAGTTCAACAGCGTCATCAGAATCGTTTCTGCCATAGTAGAAGGTCTTTTGATCAAAGTTCTCATCTACATTCCAAGGCTCTTTTTCGCTAAATTCTTGGCCATTGAGGCTTGCCTTAAAATTTTCGATTTTTATGCCCTTAAGATTTTCTATTCTCTTGTATCTTTCACTATAATCATTGTCTCTTTCGTCAATTTTCCACTCTTCACTTACAGAAGCTTTGCCGTTTTTATCTATATTTACATCTAAATTTATGTACTTAAAGCTATCTGCGAGAACGGATGTTGGTATAAGTATAATTAGTAAGATAGAGCTAAAAATTCTTTTAAACTTTCTCATTTTATCTCCTTTGAAAGAACTTATTTCATTATTTTTATACCCTCTTAGAGCAATTTATTATATAATGGTAGAAAGCTTTGATGATTAGGAGGAATTTATGGTATACATAATTATGGGAATTTTGATAGCCCTTGGCTTTGTAAATTTATATATAGGCAAAAAAGTTATAATAAGGCCTGGAATTAATAAAATGGATATGGCAATACTCATATTTGTAGGTACACTCTTTATGATAGTATCTCGTTTGATGAAGTCAGATCTTAGAAATTCAATAATTATGGCGATCTGTATATTATTTTATATATTTACTTCTAGATGGGCCAGAGGCATTACAAAAAATGGCATAAATGTCATCGGTAACACCTATATGTTAGTGCGTGAGATTGACTTTGATAAGATAAATCCAATCAAGGTGATGGATGATGGTGACTATCTCCAATATCCTATAAAAATAAAGGGGAAAATGACTATAGACATCCAAAGGTACAAAAAGGAAAAGAAAAGCGAATTGGCTGATGTTTTTTCGAAGAACAAAGTGATTTTTACCTACAAATAAGCTTTAAATTTCAATGCTTAAAGATTTAAAAAAATATTTATCAATATCTATTGACTTTGGATAAACGAGGCGTAAAATTTCATTAGACTTAAGCCCTCAAAACTTATTTTGTGGGCTTTTATTGTTCAAGGAAGGCGTGTAAATGAAAAATAAATATAATGAGAAATTCTTAGATAGGTTAAGTGAGAGTCCACCTTTGATACTAACTCTAGGATTTTTTATTCTAATTAGCATAGGTGCTTTGATCTTGTCGACTCCTTTTGTAACAAGGTCAGGCAATCCAACAAATCCAATAGACGCAATTTTTATAGCAGCTAGTGCATCTTGTGTTACTGGCCTAAGTCCGGTAAATACAGCTGAACATTGGAATAGTCTAGGCCAAGTTGTATTAATAATCCTGATACAAATCGGTGGTCTTGGTATAATGACACTTGCTTCTATCATTCCCTTGATTTTGAGAAAAAAGATTGGAATTAAAACAAGACTTATACTAAAGGAACAACTAAATATAGAAAGTATGGAAGGAGTAATCCGACTCTTTAGATATGTACTAGGTTTTACCCTAGCAGTAGAAAGTCTTGGAGCTTTATTTCTTGCTATAAGATTTGTGCCGACTTATGGCCTTGGAAAGGGGATTTGGTTTTCGGTATTTCACTCCATATCTGCTTTTTGCAATGCAGGTTTTGATATCTTGGGTGACTCCATATATCCACTTAGGGGCGATTATCTAGTCAATATAACTATCATGTCCTTAGTTATAATTGGTGGCTTGGGCTTTATGGTGACAAGTGAAATTTATTATAAGAGACATTTTAAAAGCATTTCAACCCATTCTAAATTAGTATTATTGACAAATGCAGGGCTAATATTGGTGGGGGCCTTGGGATTTTTTATACTTGAATCATTAAAGGGTGGAGTTTTGAACAATGAGACTATAGGAGATGGAGTTTTGATTTCGTTTTTCCAATCTGTATCTGCAAGGACAGCAGGATTTTACTCAGCAGATTTATCAAAGATTAACGACTCTACAGCCATATTATTGATAAGTCTTATGTTTATCGGAGGATCGCCTGGATCTACAGCTGGTGGTATCAAGACAACTACCTTTGTAGTATTGATTCTTGCGGTCATTTCTGTAATAAAAAATGAAAAGGAACCTATCGTTTTCAAGATAAGGATAAGCGATGATACCATAAAAAAAGCCTTGTCTATATTTGTGATTTCCCTATCTATAGTTATATTTGTAAGCTTTGTAATAGCGGCTATAGAAGACTTTGCCTTTATAGACATCTTGTATGAAACAGCTTCAGCTTTGGGTACAGTAGGGGCGACTCTTGGCATCACAGATAAGCTTTCTGCAGCATCAAAGATTTTGATTACCCTTTGTATGTACTTAGGAAGAATTGGTCCAATGACTATGGCCCTATCATTTGGCCTAAAGTCAGATGTAAGAATGATAAGATATCCAGAAGGATTTATAAGCATAGGTTAGGAGGAATTTATGCAAAGAAATATAATTGTTTTAGGCCTTGGCAGATTTGGCTATGCAGTAGCTACAAGACTAGCTCAAAAGGGGGCCTATGTTACTGCGGTTGATTCGAACTATAAAACAGTAGAAAAAATAGCAAGCTTGGTATCAAGCTCTGTTCAAGCAGATATTACAGAAGAAGTAGCCCTTAAATCTCTTGGTATCAATAATTACGATGCAGCAATAATTGCAACTGGTTCAGACCTAGAAGCTTCTATAGAGGCTACACTAATTTGTAAGGATAGCGGGATTAACCAAGTCATAGCAAAGGCTTCAAGTGAATCTCATGCCAGGATTTTAGAAAAAATCGGGGCAGACTATATTGTTTTTCCGGAAGCAGATACAGCTGAAAGACTTGCAAGGTCTCTTGTAGGACCTAACTTATTAGAAGTAATTGAGTTTTCAGATGAGTTTTCTATTATAGAAGTCAAAGCTCACAAGTCATGGTTAGGCAAAAACTTGATAGACTTAGACTTTAGAAAAGAGTATCAGATGAATGTTGTGGCCTTCGAAAGAGATGGGGCAATGATAATAGACTTTGATCCTAGCCTAGAAATCGAAGAAAATGACATCCTAGTTTTAATAGGCACCAGTGAAAACGCTAAAGAACTTGAAAAGCAAATTTAAAGCCTATATTGAAATTTGATTTTGCAAAGAGGAGTTAATTGAAAAATAATCTTAAGAAAATGTTTGCATATTTTTTTATCTGTGCTATAATATAGTTAGCTATTAAATAGCTAGGTTTTTCATTATTAATTCCTTATAGTTTTCCCTTAGAAAACTAGGACTAACTTATTCTTTTCTAAATGAAAAAGAGCTAGACATCTAGCTCTTTTTCTGTGTTTATTTTTACCTACTACCTCCGCCAGAACCTCCAGATCCTCCGCCAAAGCTTCCGCCACCACCACCAAAGGATGATGATCCGCCAAAGCCGCTTGACTCAAAGCTTGAGAGGTTGCTTGATGCAGCTGAACTAATTCCAGATGAGTATGAAGTAATATTTGATATCATGTAAAAGTCAAAGGCACTCATATTCTCATACTCTGGATAAACTTCGGTAAAATTACTGTAAACTTTCTTGCTTATGCCATAAATAGCTGCATAAATCATAAAGCCATCCCAAAGTTTGACTTCGTTTATATCTCTTTCTTCGATTAGAGAATAGTCCTCTAGGTAGTTCTTAAATTTAATAAAGTTTTCGTATAGGTCGATACCACTATCTGTGATAGTAATTTTGTTGTTGAACTTGCTTGATAAAGCTTTCTTTTTCTTATTATTTATTAAATATCCACGGTCTACCAGTTGGTCTAGGGAGTTTTCGCTAAAACTTTCGAAATAATCTTCCATAAAACTTTCGTTTTTCTTGATAAACTTCTCTATGTGTTTTTGTTTGATCTTCCCGTCATCTGTGTATTCTTCACTTCTTTGTAGGACATCAAAGAATTTACTTTCCACTTTGCTCATATTTGTAGGTTCATGATTTATGGTAATATATGAGGATTTTGTATCAAAAAATAAGACTTTTTCTTCCTCTTCACCAAAGCTTATAGCATCCCCATAAACCCACTTTAATAAAAATGCAGTCATGTAATTTTCAAAGTTTATATTTAGACCATTGGCGTTTTGGCTTATGAGATAAGTATCTTCTATAGGTCCGTCGTAAGGGATATCCCTGTAGTATTGGTCTTTGAACTTATTTGCTTTTTTTAGAAGCTTTTTATTGATTATCTTGTAATCACTAGATCCCTTTAAGGATTTAATAGCTAAGGCAAAAAATATAAATCCAATAAAAGGCCCTATTAGAGATAAGGCTCCACTTAAGAAAAATAGGAAAGGATTAAAGGGTGTAGATTCGCCATATTCATAATCCTCATCATAATCACCAGCATCATCTGCGCTTCCATAATCAGATCCTTCTTGGGCCATATCTGCATAAAAATCAAAATCTTTGTCTATATGGTAGGAAGTATCAAAAGTTCCCTTTGGGAAGCGGAGCATAACTTGGCCATACTGGACATCTCCATCACTTTTTGCAAGGATTTCACCATCTACATTGTGGACATCGCCCTCAAAACCAAAGCCCCACATCAAAACTTCATCATCAAAGCTATTTGGTCCTTTGATAGTAATGGAAATCTTATCTGGTAGGGGGTCTAAGTTTTCTTTTATAAATCTAAAATAGACCATATCGTAGTCGTTAAGGCCTACTACAAGGGGATCGATATCGTAGGAAAGATGGTAGGTATTTTCGCCAAAGTTTGTGATACCCCAGCAAAGTTCAACTCTATCTCCATCTTCTACTATGCCATACTTGTAGGCCTTATCGTCAAAGCTAGCGTCGATATTCCAAGGACTTACTTCTTGCCATGATCCGTCGTCACTTTCTACTTTGAAGTTTCTGATTTTTATATCTTCTAAATCAGATATTACCTTGTATTTTTCTGTTGCTTCTTCATTTTCCTCATTAGTATGCCAAGTTTCTTTCACATGGCCTATACCATTTTGATCGATTTCAACATTGATATCGATACTGTGAAGCTCATTAGCATGGGCAATATGAGGAAAGAATAATATTAGAGCAAGGATAAAAATCCTTGCTAGGTTTTTTCTAAGTTTTTTCATTATTAGCCTCCTAAAGGGACTAATTATTTATTCCAACGTGGAACTTGGTTAGTTTCGGCCTCATTTTCAAAATATGTTTTTTCGCTATAGCCAAACATTCCTGCAAAAATATTTTGTGGGAAGCTTTTGATATATCTGTTGAATTTTGTAACTGTGTCGTTATAAATCATACGAGAATGGCGTACATTGTCTTCGTATTTGTTTATGGAATCCATAGTAGACCTATAAACTTCACTTGCTTTTAATTCTGGATAATTTTCCGCTACAGCGTAAACCTTTGTAAGGGCATTTTTGAATTCTGATTCTTCGCGAGCTACATCAGCCGGATTAGAATCTTTATTCACTCCTGTCCTATTTTTTGTAACTTTATCCAAAGTTTCACTCTCGTATTTTGCATAATCTTTTGTTGCATCTATAAGATTATTTAGGGCATCCCACCTAGATTGAAGTTGGGCTGCTATCTGGCTCATGGCATTTGCTACCATTTCATTTTGTTTAACTAGTGAATTATAAATACCAACTACAATAAGAGCTAGTAATATAACAATTATTAAAATAATCCATCCTGCGCTCATAATTTTCCTCCTAAGTATATTTGCCTAATAGATACCCTATATTTCATAATAAAACTAAATTAATTTGTAAAATTGGTGTAAAATATTAGAAAGATTAAATCTATATTTAAATTATTAAAAATAAAGGGTATAATTTATAATAAAGTTAAGGAGGTGCTTTATGCCTTATTATTATGGATTTGATAGAACATATATTTTAGTACTTATTGGCATAGTTATAAGTATGCTAGCTCAGGCAAATGTACAAAAAGCTTTTGCCAAGTATTCGAAGATAGAAACGAAAAAACAAATAACAGGCAGACAAGCTGCGGATTACATCATAGATACTCGTGGTTATAATGATATAAAAATCAAACAAATAAATAATGCCATGGGGGATTATTTTAACCCTGCGACCAAGGAAGTTGCACTATCCCCAGAATCTATGAAAGATACTTCTATAGCATCAGTTGCTGTTGCCGCTCACGAATTGGGCCACGTCATCCAATACAAGGAAGGCTATATGCCTTTGCAAATAAAGTCCTGGTTGGTCCCAGCAGTTAACTTTGGATCCAAACTAAGCTTTCCAGTTATTTTTTTGGGAATGATTTTGTCAAAACAAAATCTACTAAACATAGGATTAGTACTATTTGCATTAACTCTTGTTTTTCAAATAGTGACACTTCCAGTGGAATTTAATGCGAGTGCTAGGGCCCTACAAGTCCTAGAAGAATCTGGCATGCTAATCGGTGAAGAAAACGCCCATGCCAAGGCTATGCTAAAGGCTGCAGCCTACACCTATGTCGCTGCAACACTTACAACAGCCCTACAATTTCTAAGATTGTTCCTACTTTTTGGCAATAGAAATAGAGACTAAATACACGACCTACCCTGGTGGTAGGTTTTTATTTGTTTTAAGAAAGTAAAATTTATACAAAAGAATTGATAATTATTGACAAAAGAAATTCATAGCTATATAATACCCTTATATTATTTCGCTTTACCCATTAAAAGCACGAAAGGAGTATTATATGCAAGCTCTATTGGCATTATTATTTATTTTTATAGTTTATACGATTGGTGATATAGTAGCTGCAGCTACAAAAAGTATAGTTCCATCTCTTTTTGTATGCTCAGTTATATTTTTGGCCGGATTTTGGCTAGGAATCCCAGAGACACTCTTTAAAGATTCTTTATTATACGACACAGGGGCCCTAGCTATTACAAGCCTTTTGGTACATATGGGATCTATGCTAAATACCAAACAACTGGCAAGTCAATGGAAGACAGTCTTGATTTCCTTTGGAGGGATAGTCGGCATTGTTATTTTGCTTTTTTCTATTGGAAGCCCTATAGTGGGTAGGGAAACTGCTATAGTTGCAGCTCCTCCTATATCAGGTGGGGTTATAGCTGGCCTACAAATGTCGGAGTCAGCTGAAGCTATTGGCAGAAGTGATTTGAAATTGATGGCAACTATATTGGTTGTTGTCCAAGGCTTTATCGGCTATCCACTTTGCTCTTTTTGCCTTAGAAAGGAAGCTAATTCTATATTAGAACTAAAAAGGGAAGGCGAGGTCTTTGATGAAGATAAGGCTGTGGAAGAAAATAGTAAAAAGTCATTTTTTCATCTGCCAGAAAAATACGCAACAGCAAATTATTATTTGGCAAAAACCATATTGATAGCCTTTGTTGCGACTATTCTTTCAGATTCCCTTAAGGGAATTGACACGGGAGTATTTATTTTAAATGCGCTAATAAGGGTGGACAAAAATGTAATGGCACTTTTGTTTGGTATTATCTTTGCTGAAATTGGATTTTTGGAAAGAGAGCCACTTAACAAAGGAAATTCATTTGGATTTTTGATGGGCGCCCTTATGTCAGTTATCTACGGTGGCCTTGCTGGTGCTAGCCCACAAGATGTCTTTGAAATATTAGTCCCTATAGCTGTTTGTTTGATCATAGGAACTATAGGCATAGGCATCATGTCCATAATTGTCGGCAAAATCCTAAAAATCAGACCTTGGATGGCCTTTGGCATTGGATTATCAGCTCTTTTTGGCTTTCCAGGAACCTATGTAGTTTCCCAGGAAGTTGCAAAGGGAGTTAGTGATAACGAAGAAGATAGAGAGTTGATATTATCGCAAATTTTGCCTAAAATGTTAGTAGCAGGATTTGTTACAGTATCCATTGGTTCTGTTGTATTAGCAGGAATCCTAGCACCTATGCTTAGCCCTGCTATATAAGATATATTATAAGGAGATAGAATGAACGTAAAAGAATTAGTTAGTAAAAATGAAGATTACATTATAGAAATGAGAAGATATTTCCATATGCACCCTGAGCTTTCTTTTGAAGAGTTTGAAACTACCAAGAGAATAGCAGAAGAACTTGATAAAATGGGAATTCCTTACCAAATACCAGAAGAAGAACCAAAAACTGGGGTAATTGGCATAATCCAAGGTGGCAAGCCAGGCAAAACTGTTGCCTTAAGAGCAGACATTGATGCCCTAAATGTTGGCGAGAAAAATGACGTCGAGTACAAATCCCAGAACGAAGGCAAGATGCACGCTTGTGGTCACGATTCTCATATGGCAATGCTTCTTGGTGCAGCAAAGATACTAAACGAAGTTAAAGACGAGCTTTGTGGCAAGGTATATTTGATATTTCAACCAGCTGAGGAAGTTGGTCTTGGTGCCAAATATATGATTAGACAAGGAAATTGGTATGAAGAAACAGACAACATCTATGGATCTCACATTTGGTCAGGATTAGAGACAGGCAAGATTTCTGTAGAAGCGGGAGACAGGATGGCAGCTGCAGATAGATTTACCATTACTATAAAGGGAAAATCTGGCCACGGTTCCTTGCCAAATGAGACAGTAGATGCGGTAGTGGTAGGAGCTGCAGTTGTTCAAAACCTACAACAATTAGTTGCAAGAAACTACTCTCCACTTGACTCAGTGACAGTAACTGTTGGATCTTTCCACAGTGGTAATAGATTTAATATCATAGCAGGCGAAGCTACTATGGAAGGAACCAATAGATATTTCTCAAGAGAAATCGGCGCTAGAATAGAAGAGGATATGAGAAGGGTTATAGGGGGCGTATGTGATGCTTATGGAGCAACATACGAACTTGACTACCAATATATACTAGGGCCAACAATCAATGATGAAGCTTCTTCAACTATAGCTACAAATGCAATAGAAAAATTCGCTGGCAAAGACATACTTAAAAATATGCAAAAGACAACTGGCGGGGAAGACTTCTCCTACTATCTTGAAAACAAACCAGGTTGCTTTGGCTTTGTAGGATCTAGAAATCCTGACCTAGGCACAGACTACCCTCACCACAACGAAAGATTCAATATCGATGAATCTGCCCTAGCAAACGGTGCAGGAACATATGCCCAATACGCTATTGACTTTTTAAATAGTGACAACTAAAGAATAATTTGTAAAGGGACTGTTGCAAATTGATAGATATCTATCGTTCCATCATTGGAGTGCACTCCCAGAAAGTTTGAGATTTAGCCCGCCGGCTTAGGGAGGCCAAACTTTCTGGGAGGGTGCTCGAATGATATAGGAACGATTTATCTATTTTGCAACAGCCCCTTTTGGTTTTAAGCTTAATATAGGGTAAGTATATCTTAACAGGATTGGTATATTTGACCAGTTATTGCAAGCATTTTACTTTGTTTGATAAAATAGAATATAGTAAAGAAAAATAAAGGAAATTAGCAGAGGAAATTATGATAGAGATTCAAGATTTGAAGAAAGTTTACGAAAATGGATTTGAAGCCCTAAAGGATATTGACCTAGAAATACCCGATGGAGCCCTTGTAACACTGCTTGGCCCCTCGGGTTGTGGCAAATCTACTATTTTAAATATTATTGCAGGAATCCTAGACCCAACTGGCGGAGATATTTTATTTGACGGCCAGTCTATAATAAACAAACACCCAAAGGATAGGAATATTGGCATGGTTTTCCAAAACTACGCCTTATATCCCCACATGACAGTACTGGAAAATATCACTTTTCCTCTAACAGTTGGAGATAATAAGATTAGCCAAAAAGAAGCAAACAAGGTTGCAGAAAAGTACATGGACCTTACCTATATCAAGGAGTACAAGGACAAAAAGCCTGCCCAACTTTCTGGTGGCCAACAGCAGAGGGTTGCCATTGCTCGTGCCCTAGTCCAAAATCCAAAGACTCTTTTGATGGACGAACCTCTATCAAACCTAGATGCTAGACTAAGGCTATCTATTCGTGAAGAGATCCGTAATATAGTAAAAGATGTTGGAGTCACAACAATATTTGTAACTCACGACCAGGAAGAGGCCCTATCAATTTCTGATTATATAGCCTTAATAGATGAGGGAGTCATCCAACAATACGATATCCCACAAAACTTATACTTGGAACCAGCTAATCTTTTTGTGGCCAAATTTATAGGGAACCCAATTATAAACACCTACGATATGGAATATCAAAATGGCAAGCTAATATCAAAAGATTTCTCCTTAGATATAAGTGACTTTGATCATGGGAGATTCAAGGAAGAACTTAAGAAGGAAACTTATACCATAGGTATCAGACCAGAGCATTTCAAATTCGATGACAATGGCATAAATGTAAAAGTCGATAACATAGAAATGATAGGTAGATATATGATCTTGCACTTTAATTTAAACGGCATTCCATCAAGGATGATAGCCGATTCTAAGCTAAAAATCGAAAAGGATGATATTATAAAAATTGCCATAGATTATTCGTCAGTCTACCTATTTGAAGAAGATGGAAAGAGAGTTTACTAATGAAAGGGAAAGGATCTTACAAGGCGGAAAATTCGCCTAGAGCTTGGCTCTACCTACTGCCATCCATAATTTTTATTGGGATTTTTACTATTTATCCACTTTTTAGGACCTTTTTTATGTCCCTTGAGTCCAATAGTATCCTAGATCCCAAATTTGTAGGCCTTTCAAACTATCCCATAGTTTTAAGGGACCCACAATTTAAGCTAGCTATGAAAAACACCTTTATCTACGCAGTAACCGTGGTGCCGATTTCGCTTATAATTTCAATGGTCATTGCTTTAATACTTTATGAAAAAGTAAAGGGATCGAAGTTTTTCGAAACTATATTTTTTATCCCCTATCTTACAAGTGTCATCGCAATAGGTATTGTTTTTAGATATCTACTAAATGGCCAGTATGGATTTTTAAATTACTTTTTAGGATTTTTTGGCGTAGGACCTTATGATTTCCTAAACAACAGAGACTACAATATGCCAGCCCTAATCATATTTGGAGTATGGAATGCTCTTGCCTTTAACATAATTGTAATTTTGGCAGGCCTTCGTGGGATTGATAAGAACTATTATAGGGTTGCTGAGACCTTTGGTGCTACTAAGAGCGAGCAGTTTTTTAGGATTACCTTGCCAGAGCTTAAGGAAATCATAACTTTCTTATTTTTGACAAGCTTTATCCAAGCATTCAAGATATACGCTGGAGTCTTTGCCCTATTTAATGGCAAGGCAGGTGTTGGCAACAGGCTTGTTACAGCAGTTTTTTATATTTACAATAAGTTTTATGTAGAATATCGCTATGGACACGCCATGGCAGCAGCAGTTCTTTTGTTCTTGATGCTCTTGGTTTTAACTTTTGCACAAAGAAAGATCATAGAAAGGTTAACAAAATAGGTGGCTTATGAATAAGTTATTAAAAGTAATTTCATATATTTTTATTATAATAATGGCTATTGTCACACTCTTTCCTTTCTTTTATATGATTTCATCAGCCTTGATGACTTTCCAGGAAGTGACGGCCATACCTCCAAAGCTAATGCCAGCAAGTCCACAATTAGAAAACTTCAAAGAAGCTATGAAAGTAGCTCCTTTTGGCAGATATTTCCTAAATACAGTCTTTGTAACCCTCATAAATACTTTGGGAACACTTACTACTACTACGCTTGCAGCCTTTGCGATTAATTTTTTGAACTTTAAACACAAAAATTGGATAGAAAATATTCTCCTATCCCTACTTATGATTCCCTTTGAAATTATAGTTTTTACCAACTTTAGAACCATTGCCAAGCTTTCCCTCTTGGATAGCTATTGGGCCTTGATCTTGCCTTTCTTGGCAAGTGTCTTCTATATAATATATCTAAGACAGTTTTTAAGGTCTATACCAATGGACTATTACAATGCAGCAAAAGTTGACGGGGCAAGTGATTTTGAATTTATAAGAAGAGTTATGATTCCTCTTTCCAAATCAACTTTATTTACCATTGGCCTACTAAATTTCATAGCAGGTTGGAATTCTTTCTTGTGGCCAATACTTGTAACAAATACAAAGAATATGAGGATGATAAGTAATGGTCTATCAGCCTTTGCAACCGAGGCAGGATCTTATATTCACTTGCAAATGGCTGCATCTACTATAACAATACTTCCTATATTGATCCTATATTTCATATTTAGAAAGCAAATATTGGAGGGAGTTGCCTATGGTGGTTTAAAAGGCTAGCATTATTTTAATTAATGGGTATAAAAAAAGTGTAATGATAAGAAAAAAAGGAGATTTTATGAAAAAGAAAGTTACTTCATTACTAATGAGCTTAATGCTCTCACTATTTGTTCTAACTGCTTGTGGAAACAATGGCCAAGAAGCTAAAGAAGCTCCAGAGACCAATACACAAACAGAAGAAAGTGCAGAAGGTACAGAAAGCACAGAAGAAGAAAATGCTGACCAAGCAGCAGATACTGAAGAAGCCAAAGAAGAAGATGCGACAGATGATAGTGCATCAGGCGAGGCTACAGAAATAGTATTCTGGCATGCAATGGGTGGTGGCCAAGGTGAAGCTTTGGAAAAATTGGTAAAACAATTTGAAGAAGAAAATCCAAATATCAAAGTTAACCTACAAAACCAAGGTAACTACGGAGATCTAAACCAAATCTTAGTAGCAACCATGCAATCACCACAAGACTTGCCAACCATTACCCAAGCATATCCTGACTGGATGTTACAATTCCAAAGCGCAGACCTTGTAGCAGACCTTACAGATATGGTAAAGGGTGAAAATGGCATAGAAGATTACGAAGATATCCTTCCAGGTGTTCGTGAAGAAATCGAGACAGATGGCAAGATTATGGGTCTTCCATTTAACAAGTCCACAGAAGTTTTCTGGTACAACAAAACTTTATTTGACGAACTAGGACTTGAAGTACCAACAACTTTTGAAGAACTAGAAGAAGTTTCTAAAAAGATTAAGGAAGAAAAAGACATACCAGGAGTTGGTTTCGACTCACTTCCTAACTACTATGCAACATATATGCACAACAATGGCCTAGAAATGGATCAAGATCTTGATCTAGCGGGCGACAAATCAGTAGAAGCTGTGGACTACTACCAAAAAGGTATCAAGGAAGGATACTTTAGAATAGCTGGAACAGACCAATACATGTCTGGCCCATTTGCTAATGAACAAGTAGGAGCTTACATCGGTTCAAACGCTGGTGAAGTTTATGTAAAAGATGGAGTAGAAGGCAAATTTGAATACGCAGCGGCACCTTATCCAGCAGAATCAAGCGTACAACAAGGTACAAATATCTACATGTTTGAAAATGCAAGTGACGAACAAAAGAAAGCTGCATTTGAATTTTTGAAATTCTTAGTATCAAAAGAAAGCCAAATCCAATTTGCTCTTGATACTGGATATATGCCAGCAAGAACAAGCGCTGTTGAAGATAGCAAGTACAAAGATAGCGACTCAGCTATAGCAAAAATTCTAGCTGACGCAACCAAAAACCTATACTCTAGACCACTTGCACCAGGTAGCCAACAAGCATATAACGACATAGGATCAACACTTGAACAAATCCTATCAAACCCTGATGCAGACATTAAAGCAGAACTTGAAGCTTTTGCACCACAATATCAATCAGACTTTTCTGATGCAAACTAGGTAATAGTATTAAGACTTCCAGGCTTAACCTGGAAGTCTTTTTGTGCGTTCACATTGTCGAACTTTATTCTTTTAGTCGATATCATTATACGTCTTATAATATAAAAAACAAATCAGCCATAAATATAAATCTATGTAAGATGTTAATTCATTTTTTTTTTTTTTGAATTAACCTTAATTTTGTGGTCTAGCTCACTTTCGGGATTATCCTGGAAGTCTTTTTATGTTTATAAATAAAAAATGCTAATTATACATTTATGCGAAAATTTTGGAATAAATATTTCATAATGTGTTGACAAAAATTCTCCAACTGTTATACTTTTATTAGAACTATGAAAACGAAATCATTAGTAGTTTTGAGGGAGGAAAAATGAAAAAGTTTCATAAAATAATGAATATTGGTCTAGCATCAATGTTGGTATTCTCAATGACCACACCAGTATTTGCTTGTACAGGTCTATATGTAGGAAGTGAAGAGTCTGAAAACGGTAGTACATACTATGGTAGAAGTGAAGACTTATCAGACAATCAAACCAAAATCTTTGGTATTTCCGAAGAAAAGAAATACGATAAAGGCACAATGTACAAGGATGCCGATGGTTTTGAAATGGAAATGCCAGAAGAAACTTACAAATATACCTATATAAGAGACTCAAATGAAGCGACTCCAGAACCAGTTGACCAAGACGGCAATGTAGTTGGTCAAGCTTATGGAGAAGTTGGTGTCAACGAACACGGTGTTGGAATGACAGCAACAGTTTCCACATATTATAACGAAAAAGCAAAAGAAGCTGACCCACTAGTAGAAGGTGGATTTACAGAAGTTTCTCTACAAAGTGTAACCTTAGGTCAATCTAAAACTGCTAGAGAAGGTATAGAAAATATAGCAAAAATCATAGATGAACACGGAGCTGGCGAAAACAACTCCCTAATGATCGGTGATGGAAATGAAGTTTGGCACATGGATATCTTATCTGGCCACCAATATATAGCTATCAAAATGCCAAAAGATAAAGTAGTTGTACAACCAAATATGTTCGTAATGAGAGGTGTTGACCTTAACGATACAGAAAATGTTATCTACTCAAAAGACCTTATGAACTTAGCTGAGAAAAACGGTTTCTTGGTAAAAGATGAAAATGGCAATATCGACATCACAAGAACTTATGCAGCAGAAGTTGCAAAAGGAAGCGCAACAAGATATTGGCAAGGACTAAACTATATAGATCCAGAACTTACAAAAGATCTAAAAGTTGAAGATATCACAAATGAATCTGGCAACGTAGATATGTTTAGAGATGCCAACAGAAAGCTTACAACTCTTGAAGTTTTAAACATCCTAAAACAAAGAGGAATCGGAACACAATACGACTCTACAAAAGATAAAAATATTTATCCAATCGGCAACAAAAACCAAATGGAAGTTCACGTTCTAGAACAACGTAAAAATATGCCAAAAGAACTTGCAACACTACAATGGTTAGGAATCGCAGATGCATCATACACAATCTACGTTCCATACTATGCTGCAATGATCAACGATGTTCACGAAAAATATAAACCAGAAGTAACAAAAGTTGGCGATGACAACTTTAACGGCTTATTCAACGAACTAAACACTCTTGGTATGTCAAATTATGACCTAGACCTAGATTCAGGTATGCAAGCTTATATAGAAAAAGTACAACAATCTATAATCGACCAACAAAAAGATGTTGATGCACAAATGTTAAAACTTCTAAGCGAAAACCCAGAGCTAGCTGGCCAAAAAGCAACAGACATATCAATAGACCTTGCAGATCAAGTATATAACATTATGTCTAAATTTAGAGACGAAGTAAAAGCTTATATTGAAAATGGAGATCACAGCAAGCCATTTGCAGTAAGCGAAGAGCTTTTAGCTATGCTTCCAAACTACAAATTTGACAAAGACCAACAAGAAGCTATCAAAGAAATCGAAAAAGAAGTTACTGAAAAAGCAAAAACAACTAAACAAGGCCAACAAAAACAAACAAAGGCTGCAGTAACAAACAAAGAAGCTAGTACAAAGAACCCAAAAACAGGTATTATGGGAATTTCTAGCCTTGCTCTACTATTAGCTAGTTCAGCAAGCACATTAGCTTACACAAATAAAAAAGAAGACAAATAATATAAGCTAAAGACTCCAGGAGAAACCCTGGAGCCTTTATTTTTTTGCAAAATTTTAGCTTGAAAATTTAATGGAGAATTGTAAAATAAGAATAAGAATCTATTGATTCTATTTTTTAAAGAGGAAAGGTCAGAGATAGTCAAAAGGTCAGACTTTTTTATTGACCTTTAAATACGTAGAATAAGACACTTAAGAAAGATGGTGAATATATGGCAGGTCTTACATCTGATATAGAAAAATTTTTGAAGGCATTACTGGAAGAATCAACTGACGGTATGCTTGAGATTGGGAGAAATGATTTGGCCATGCAATTTGATTGTGCACCTAGTCAAATAAATTACGTTTTATCTACTAGATTTACCCCTCATAACGGGTATCTAATAGAAAGCAAACGTGGTGGCAATGGATTTATAAAGATCATTACCATAGTTGAAGAAGATGATTATATATCTTATTTGATAAAAAATTTAAATGAACAAATGACAGAAGCAAGCGCGGATATTTTGTTCATGGACTTATATAAGAAAAAGTACTTTACCAGGGATGAATTTTTGATGGCAAAATATGCCACAAGTGACAAGGCACTTTCTATGATAGATGCAAAAAGTAGAAATTACCTTAGGTCGGATATAATAAAAAACATCCTTTTGAGTGTACTAGCAAGGAGTTAATTATGAAATGTGAAAGATGCGGAAAAGACGCCAGCCTCAGTGTTAAGGCTATAGTAAATGGCTATGAACACAATTTCTACCTTTGTGAGGACTGTATAAAACACTATACAGAATTTACAGGAGAAGATGTTTCTGATGGTAAATTTCACAAAATCAACCTTAACAGTGCAAATTTAGAGTCCTTACTCCAACAATTTGTGCCTGGCCTGGATGATATTATAGATAATTATTATGAATATAAATACAATTTGAACAACCATGCCTTTAATTTTATGGAAGGCTTAAACCAAAACACTTGCCCAAAATGTGGTAACTTAGAATCAAATATAAAGGCTGGAATCTTTGGCTGCAGCGAGTGCTACAAGCTTTCTGATAAACTTACCAACAAGATTTTGAAAACTTATAACAACTTTGATACCTACACTGGCAAGATGCCAAAGGCAGAAAGGGAGTTTAAGGAAGTAGCTCTTGAAATCAAAACTTTGCAAGAAAAACTTAAACAATCAGTAGAGACCGAAGATTACGAACAAGCAGCGGATTTAAAAGAACGCATAGATGACTTGAATATGAAGGTGAAAAGTTGATAGAATACGCAAAAGATATCATTTTAAACTCAAATATATCTATCAGAAGAAATATAAAGGGCTTTGATTTTCCAACAACTATTACCTATGACGACAGCCTTAGGATAGTGGATATGATAAAGGAAATCTACCCTGGCGAAGTGATTTTATTAGCAGAAATAGACGATGATACTAAAAATAAGCTTATAAATGATATGGTATTGTCAGAAGATTGCGATAGTAAACTTGCCCAAATTGCCCTAGTTTTCAAAGATGATTATATATTAACAATAAATGACAGGGACCATATAGGGATCAATGTGAGAAACTTTGAGATGAATATCAAAAAAGCTTACAAGATAGCCTTGGCAGTAGAAAAAGAATTGGACGAAAAGATAGAATTTGCCTTTTCTCCAGAATATGGCTACCTGACAAGCGATGCTAGAAATGCTGGGTCAGGGGTCGAGGCAAGGCTTAAGATGTTCCTATTTGGCCTAGTTGATCCAGAAGAATCATATTTTGGATTCAAGCAAGCCATGATGACCCAAGCCATGTATGCCACAAGATATATACCAAAATATTACGATTCTTATGTCAATGATATATATTTGGTCAAAAACTTTGGCAACTACAGGCCAGATATGGACCAATACATTGAAACAATGGGAGAAAATATTGATAGTCTAGTCAGAAATGAAAGAAGATTTAGAAGAGATTATCAAATATTAAATAAGATTTCTGATGACGATATTATAGAAGAGATAAATATTTCTTTAAATAACTTAAATAGTGGCAAGCTCATATCGCTTAATACTATTGCAAGAGAGCTTTATAGGCTAAAGAAATATAACAACTTAGGTTTTAATACAGATTTGACCAACAATGAGATAGATTATCTGATATTTAACCTAACTAAGGATAGATATAAGGGGAAGAAAGACCCACAAAGGATAGAGTTTCTAAACTCATATATGAAGGAGAGGCAATGGAAGCTAACAGATTAAACAAATTAACCCAACAAGCAAGGCGCGAAAGCTACTCCTTAAACCACGATTATATAGGTAGCGAACACTTGCTCCTTGCCCTTATGAAGACAGGCTCTGTTGCTACAAAGGCCCTAGAAAAAGCAGGAGCAAACTACGACCTGCTTCGCCAAGTTGTGATAAATAACATTGGCAAGGGTCAAGCAATCAGACCTGCAACAGAATACAGCAAAAAAGTCAGACAAATCTTTGAACTAGCAAGGCTCAATGCCACAAGGTATGGTTCAGTATCTGCTGGCGAAGAAAATGTCCTATTTGCAATACTTGCAGATGACGATAGCCTTACAAATATAATGTTTTTGCTATCAGGAGTAGAAAAAGAACAAGTAAAAAACAATTTGAAGGCCTTATTAAAAGAAGAAAATAAGGACGATGGACAAAGCGAAGACTTGTCAGAAAATGTGACCAAATATGCTGTAAACCTCAACAAGGAAGCAGAAAAAAGCAAAATCGATCCAGTAATAGGAAGAGATAAGGAAATCGAAAGACTTATCCAAATCCTAATGCGTAGGACAAAAAACAACCCTATCTTGATAGGTGAGCCTGGAGTGGGTAAAACAGCTATATCAGAAGGTTTGGCCCAAAGGATAGTAACAGGTCTAGTGCCAAGAATCATGGCAAATAAGAAAGTTTTATCCCTAGATATGGCATCAATGATAGCGGGAACCAAATACCGTGGGGACTTTGAAGATAGGCTCAAAAAACTCTTTGACGAGCTAGAACATCACGATGATGTTATATTATTCATAGATGAATTCCACATGGTACTTGGAGCAGGTGCGGCAGAAGGATCAATGGATGCAGCAAATATTCTAAAACCAATCCTTGCCAAGGGCGATATCCAAATAATTGGAGCAACTACTATAGAAGAATACAGAAAATACGTAGAAAAAGACTCAGCCCTAACCCGCCGTATGCAACCAATCCAAGTTGACGAGCCATCCTTGGAAGATAGCAGAAAGATTATTCGTGGTATCAAGGATAAGTATGAAGACCACCACGGTGTGGAAATCACCGATGAAGCCATAGATGCGGCAGTTGAGCTAACAGATAGGTATATCAACGATAGGTACCTGCCAGATAAGGCCATAGATGTCATAGATGAGGCTATGAGTAAGGTTAGGATAACAACCTACCAAGAAGAAGAAACCGACAAAAAGCCAGAAGATAGGATTGATGAACTCATAGGTCAAAAGGAACAAGCAGTCAGAGACCAAGACTTTGAAAAAGCCGCAGAACTAAGAGATATCATAAACCAAGCCAAATTTGACCTAGAGGCAGAAAGAGAAAAGAAAAATAAGGAAAAGCCAAACAAATTTATAGGCTACGATGATATAGCAAGCATAGTTGCATCCTGGTCCAAGGTTCCAGTAACAAAGCTTACAGAAGATGAAAAAGAAAAATATGCAAATCTGGATACAGCTATGAAAGGAACTGTCATAGGCCAAGATGAAGCCATAAAATCAGTAGCCCATGCTATAAAAAGAGCTAGAGTTGGGCTAAAGGACCCATCAAAGCCAATAGGTTCATTTATATTTGTAGGGCCAACAGGTGTTGGGAAAACCTACTTAGCAAAGACTTTGGCAGCCAATATCTTTGGGTCAGAAGACCATCTAATCCGCATGGATATGAGTGAATATATGGAAAAATTTGCCGTATCCCGCCTAGTGGGTTCTCCTCCAGGATATGTAGGTTATGAAGAAGGTGGACAACTAACAGAGCAAGTTAGAAACCACCCTTATTCTGTAATACTCTTTGATGAAATTGAAAAAGCTCATCCGGATATTTTCAACCTACTCCTACAAATCCTAGATGATGGTAGGCTTACAGATGGTCAAGGCCGCACAGTAGACTTCAAAAACACTATCATTATTATGACAAGTAATGTCGGCGTATCAAGCCTTAACCAAAAGCAAACTATAGGTTTTGAAACTGGCAATGTTGAAGAAAAAAATAAGGACAGGACCAAAGAAATCATAGAAGGCGAAGTAAAAGAAGCCTTTGCTCCAGAGTTTCTAAATAGGCTAGATGAGGTGATAATGTTTAACCCACTTAGCGAGGAAAACATAGGAGAAATCACAAGTCTAATGCTAGATAAGACTCGCGAGAGACTAAACAACATCGACATAGACATAGAATATGACGATGAGGTAGTAAAACTTCTTGCCAAAGAAGGCTTCAACGACGAATACGGAGCAAGACCACTAGAACGCCACATCACAAAGATGATAGAAGATAGACTTGCAGAAGATATCCTAGATGGCAAGCTAGATAGGGATGCTGTAATAAAGCTTAGTGTAAAAGATGAAGAACTTCACTTTGAAAATATTGAAAAAAAGCCAGCAGAAGATCTAGAAGAAAACATGGCGACCCAAACAATAGAATAGTTCTTAATTAGGAAAACCGTCTAAATGACGGTTTTTAAATGAAAATTTATTAACAAAACTAAAATATGATATTGACTATTTTCCCAATATTATTTATAATATCAGTACAATAACGTTTTCATTTTAAGGAGGAATTGTATGAAAAATGCTATTAAAGGCTTTATGGCACTAAGCCTTGCCTTTGTTTTGACAGCTTGCGGTGGCGGCAAAAAAGCTGACGCACCAGCTGATAGTAAAGAAGCAGGAGAAAATACAGAAGTAACAGAAACAGCAGAAGTTAATGAAGATATTGCTGGCAAACTTTCTGTACAAGTAGAAGAAGCTTGGCTTCCACACTATGAAAAAGCAGCTGAAAGAGTTAAGGAAAGATATCCAAATGCAGAGATAGAATTTAAGACAATTGGTGCTTTTGACCACCTTGACATCATAGATTCTACAGATGCTACAAACGAAGATGTTGCTGATCTTTTTGCTATACCAGCTGATAGACTTTATGGTCTTGTAGGCAATGATATCCTAGCAGCAGTTGATTCTCAAAAACTACAAGAAGAAATCGGTGGATGGGATAACTTTGATGAAGGTATTGGCGGAAACTTCAATATCGATGGAGAATACTTTGCATTCCCATACAATATCGAATCTCTAATCACCTATGTAAACACAGCAAACGCTGAAGAAAAAGGAATTAATCCAGACGATCCAATAGAAATCAACGATGTGGCTGACGAATCAACAGTTCTATTCCCACTATTTGACGCTTGGTATGGTGTAGCTGCAACAAACTCATCAAATATCGAACTTCTTGGCAAGGGTGAAGATGGTGCATTATTTACAGATATGACCAAAGACTTCTCAGAACTTGAAGAAGAAAAACAAGCAACATTCAAGGGCCTATATGAATATTGGAAAAAACACAGTGAAGCTAACACACCACTATTTGACCCAGATGCTGGTTGGGCATACATCGACGAAACATTTACAACTGGCAACGGTGGCGTTGTTCGTATAGGTGGTCCATGGGATGCAGCTACAATTAGCGAACAAGCTGGCGAAGGCAACCTAAAAATCAGCCCAATAGGTCACATTACCCTAGCAGGCAAACCACTTGCTCACTGGCAAGGTGGATGGGGACTATCAATGAATGCTCGTATCGAAGGCGACGAAGCAAAAACAGCTATAGCTGAAGAAATGATCAAACAAATAGTTAACCCAGAATATGCAGTAGACCTATTCAAAGCTACAGGCAAGATCCTAGAAAATGTTGAAGCAAAAACATATGAAGATAGCGACCTTCCAGATTCAGACAAAGAGATAATCTCAGCTACAATCGAATCTTACAACAACTCACCAGCAAGACCTCTATTTAGAGAATGGGGAGATGTTTGGGACACATACAAAAACGCTGTTCTTTCATGGAACTCAACAAAACCTGCAAACGAAGAAGAAGCTTACAACCAACTAAAATCATCATTTGAATCAATGATGGCAAACTTCAATTAAAGATAGGAAAAAGGGGCCAAGCAATTGGCCTTTTTCTTACATTTATGAAAGCAAGAAGAAAAAAGGAAGATGAAATCTTCTTAAAGAAAATTATGGCAGTATCGCTGGCAATAATAGTAATAGCGTCACTTGAGGCGCTTTTTTATGCCAAGGATATCAATTTTTATGAAGACTTTAGCAAAGTCTACAAAGACTTATCCTATAGCCAGTATATAAATTTAATATTATTTAATATGATACTTGCTATAATAAATCCAATGATAATATCCCTATACACATTTTTTACTATCGACAAGATTCGCATAAATCAGATATATAAGATATTTTTTTGTTTTTCGACATTTATATCACTTATGCACACATTATTTCAATTTAGGTTAAACTCTATAACTTATTATTTAGTCATTATCTTAAATATAATTTTATTTATAGTGATAGTAAAAAAAGAAAGGACCGACTAGCTTATGGCATACCAAAAAGAATTGGCTGATGAACGTGGCAACCTTTATCCAAGGAAAAACCAGTATATCATAGATAAAATTGCTGGCAAAAATCCCGATAAAAACTCCCACCCATACATCAAAAAACTTAGCCAATATGAACAAAAAGAAAAAGAGCTCTTAGATTTAGCTAGCAAAGAAGCAGATGAGTGGGCGAAAACTCATCAAACCGACAAGAAATTTGCAGATCTTAATAAGAAACATCACATAGCAAACAAGATGGTTGCTTTTTATGAAGAAAACAAGGACCTATCATATGAAGCAGAGCTAAAATACAAGGAAGCAAATTTATATATCAAAGAAATTCCAGAGATTATAAAACACGATTTGGCCCTAAAAAACCAGCTAGAAGCTAAAAGTACAAGGCTAAAAGACTTAAGTGATGATGAGGTAAAAAAGGCCCAAGCTCAAGTTGAAAAAGAAAAAGGCCTTCTTAAGGAAAAATACGACAAAGATTTGGCTAATCTCAAAGAATCCTTTGACAAGGGGCTCATCTCAAAGAAAGCTTATAAAAGCGAAAAAGAAAAATACAAAAAACGCTTTGAGGACTCTTCTCTGGCAGCTGAATTTATAAACCCAAAAAAATCTTTAGAAGAAGAAATCAAAGCAATAAATTATAAGATAAAACAAGACTTCAAGGACTCAATGAAAATCCTTGATTCGGACATAGCAGAAGTAAGACGTAGGACTCCTGTCGAAACAGAAAAGACATCAGCGTGGAGGTCTATAGTAGGTCTTCCTATACCTGGTCTTGGACAATTATTAAATGGCCAGTGGCAAAAAGCCCTCCTATTTTTCCTAGGGACCTTGTTCATTTACCTAATAGCTATCCCATATGCTCTAGGTTATGGCAACTACCAAGGCGAGGGTATATCTGGTCTTATTAGCCTTGCCCAAGGCGGACGTAGGCTTGATAGGTCCATACTATTTATGATTGAAGGTATTTTGGCTGTTGTCTTTGTCCTAATTTCAATTTTCATCTATGTATCTGCCTTTAAAGATGCTAGAAAAACTGAAAAGGCTGAAATGCTAGGCATCAGACCAAACAACTGGTTTGAAACACGCAAATTTATGCGCACTGATGGATTCCCATACATTATCACAATCCTACCTTTGCTAGTAATAATCTTTATAGTAATGGTACCAATTATAACTGCGGTTTTGATTTCATTTACAAATATGGATCCACAAAACCAAAACAAGTTCCAATGGATAGGTGTCCACAACTACGTAACTATAGCTCGTGGAGAGGGTATAGCCGGCCAGGCCTTCTGGTCTATATTTGGTTGGACAGTGATTTGGACCTTGGCAGCATCAACCCTTGCCATAGTTCTAGGCTTTGTATTTGCCCTTCTTGTAAATAACGAGAGAGTACGCGCTAAGAAATTCTTTAGGACAGTTTACCTATTGCCATGGGCAATACCAGCCTTTATCACCATCATGTTCTTCTCAATAATGACAAGCCGTGGCGGAATTTTGGCAGATTTCTTCTCAAATATCCTAGGAAGAAGTTTGGATATCAAAAATAACACTATCCAAACTAGACTAGCCCTCATACTAATCCAAGGTTGGTTGGGACATTCCTATATTTTCCTACTAACAACAGGAGTACTCCAGGCTATTCCAAAGGACCTATACGAAGCAGCGAGCATAGATGGGGCAAATGGTTTGAAACAAACATTTAAGATCACTATTCCACTAGTGCTTTTCCAAATTGCACCAATGCTTATCAACCAATACACATTTAACTTTAACAACTTCTCCATAATCTACCTCTACAACCAAGGTGGACCATTTAACCCAGAAATTTATGGAAACTTGGCGGGAAGTTCTGATATCCTAATATCATATATTTATAAGTTAACCATGGAAAGTCAGTACCAAGCTATAGGAGCTGCAATTACAGTATTTATATCAATAATACTAATAATCATAAGCTACCTAGGCTACAGAAGGTCATCTGCCTTCAAGGAGTATTAATATGTTTAAGAGAAAGAATAATAAAGAAAATAACCTATACTTATCAGATCTCCAACCCCTATCAACTGGAGGAAAGATCGCTCTTGGCTTAGTCTATATACTTCTTTTGGTGTGGGCAGCAGTAATCTTGATACCACTACTAATCATGGTCATTAGTTCCTTTAACAACAACCAAGGCCAATATATTTCCATGAGCGGCCAATTTGTCTTTGGCTTTGACAATTTTAAGTATTTGTTTGAAGAAACTCACTTTGTAAGATGGGTCCTAAACACATTAAAGATTGCCGCAATAACTACGATATTGACTCTGATTTTCGTGTCATTTACAGGCTTTGCCTACTCACGTTTCAGATTTAAGGGAAAAAAAGCAAGCCTTATAACAATCATGCTAGTGCAAATCATCCCAGCCTTTGCTGGAATCACAGCCTACTATGCAATTCACTCCATAGTATCTGGGATAATACCAGTATTCTCCCGTTCGGCCATGCTTATATTAATCTATTCTGGTGGAGCTATAGCAACCAACACCTTTATCCTAAAAGGTTACCTAGATAGCATATCCCCAGAACTTGACGAGGCAGCAAGAATTGACGGCTGTAGCAACTTCCAAGTTTATAAGCTTATAATAATGCCCCTAGCCCGTCCGATGCTAGCAATCATAGCACTCCAATGTTTCATAGGACCATTTTTGGACTATATGATGCCAAAAATCCTCTTGACAAATCCTATGGACTACACATTGGCAACAGGCTTATTTACACTAATCAACGATATGAGAAATATGAACCAACCAGCCTTCGCAGCAGGTGGTTTCCTTTCAGCAGTTCCAGTAATGTTGTTATTCCTTATGCTACAAGATGAGCTAGTATCAGGACTATCATCAGGTGCAGTTAAGGGATAGGAGAAGAAAATGAGAGTAAAATTAGAAAATATTGGTAAAAAATACGAGGGTCGAGAAAACTGGACCCTTAGAAACATAGACCTTGACATAGATGACAAGGACTTTTGTGTAATCCTTGGTCCATCAGGATGTGGTAAATCAACCCTTATCCGAATGATAGCAGGGCTAAACTCAATAACAGAAGGTACACTTTATTTTGACGATAAGATAATGAATAAAGTAGAACCAAAAGACAGGGACATAGCCATGGTATTCCAATCATATGCCCTATATCCACATATGACAGTATATGATAATATGGCTTTTTCCCTAAATATGAAAAACGAAAGCAAAGAAATCATAGACAAACGTGTAAAAAACGCTGCCCATGTCTTGCAACTTGAAGACTACCTCTACAACAGGCCATCAGACATATCCGGTGGTCAAAGACAAAGGGTAGCCCTAGGCCGAGCCATAGTGAGAAACCCAGCAGTATTCCTGATGGACGAACCACTATCAAACCTAGATGCGAAACTTCGTGAGTCCATGCGTGTGGAAATAGTAAGACTCCATAACCAACTAGACACCACAAGTATATATGTAACCCACGACCAAACAGAAGCTATGACAATGGCGACAAAGATAGTCCTCCTAGATAAGGGAGTCATCCAACAAGTAGGAGCGCCAACAGAATTCTACGAAAGACCAGAAAATCTCTTTGTAGCAGGCTTTATCGGCTCTCCAACCATGAATATCATAGAAGGAAAGATAGAAAATGCCAACTTTGTAAGCGATAAGGGAGAAGTGGTAATAAAACCTGCTGAAAAAGACCTAGCCGCAATAAAGAACTACGAAGGCAAAAAAGTCTACCTAGGCATCAGATCAGAAAGATTCATAGCAGAAAAAAGAGACTATAACCTTGCAACAATCAAGGTAGATGTCATAGAAATGCTAGGCAAGGAACAACTAATCTACGGCAAAACAAGCGCTGGCCAAAACCTAGTAATAAGCCAACCAGGCTACTTCGAATACAACATAGGCGAAACTCACAACTTCACCCTAGACCCAGAAGCCCTACACTTCTTTGACGGTGAGACTACAAAGAGAATAAACTAGAAAAGAAAAATATCCATTCTTGTGAGTGGATATTTTTATATTATCATCAAAAAATTATATTAAAAAAACAAGTAGCAGCTTGTAATGTCTTTAGTTAATAAAAAAACATTTAGTAAGACTTTTCTAAGTCCAACAATTTTTCCTTGACATCAAGACCATAGGCGAAGCCTCCCATTTTGCCATCGGACCTGATTACCCTGTGGCAGGGGATTATAATGAAAAATGGATTTTTGCCTATGGCAGTTCCTACTGCTCGTAGGGCTTTGGGATTATTGATTTTCTGGGCGATTTCTTTGTAGGTTCTAGTTTCTCCATAGGGGATATTTATTAGCTCTTGCCAGACGCTTTTTTGAAAATCGGTGCCTGTGATTTCAAGATCGCCATATATATCGAATTCTTTAATTTCTCTTTTAAGATACATATCAATTTGATAAAAAATCTTATCGCTTAGATTTGACCTCTCATTGTTAAATCCTATCTTATCTACTAATTCTATTGATTCGACTTTTTCTTGGTAGGATATCTTTATTATCCCAAGTTTTGTTTTATAATAGGCGTATTTTTTGTCCATTGTTTATTTGCCATCCTTAAATATTTCTTTTTTATCGTATAGTATACATATATTATATAGTAAGTGAGGTAGTTATGAACTACGAAGATAAAATTAAAAAATTAGCTGAATATATTCGTTCAGGTGAAAAAAATGAAGATGAGTTCAAAGTGGGATTTGAGATTGAACACTTTGTTGTTGATAAAGGAAGTTTGGAAAGTACTTCTTATGACGCTAATATAGCCTCTATAATGGAAGAGATGGTAGCAATGGGCTATGAGGGCATATATGAAAATGGTCACATCATGGGCTTAAGTGGCGATGGCCTTAGCATTTCTATAGAACCTGCTAGCCAATTTGAAGTGGCTTTTGATTCTAGCAAATCAATTGATGACCTATTTGATAATTATAGGAAAATTATGGCGGAAATTGTTCCTCTTTTTGAAGAAAGGGGACTTTTATTGGCGGAAGTTGGCTATCATCCAAAGTCAAAGATTGATGAAATTCCAATTATTCCTAAAAAACGCTATGACTATATGTACAAGTATTTTGCAGACTACGGTGGATCTATGGCCCACAATATGATGAAGGGGTCAACAAGCTTGCAAATTGCCATAGACTATGAAAATGAAGCGGATTTCAGAAAGAAATACTTTGTGGCAAATGCACTTTCTGTATTTTTATACAGTGTTTTTGACAATTCCTATATTTTTGAGGGGGAAGTTTACCATAAAAGAAATCTCCGCCAAACAATCTGGGAAAATTGCGACAAGGATAGGACAGGGATATATCCTTTCTCCTTTGATAAGGACCTATCTTATGAGACCTATGCAAAGAAAATATTGGAAACTCCTAGCATCTTTATAAATAGGGATGGAGCTGATATCTATACAGGAACGACGCCTTTTTCTGAAATTTTTGATGATGATATGTCAGATAAGATGATCTACCATGCCCTATCAATTGTATTTCCAGATGTTAGGGCAAAAAAATACCTAGAAATTCGTATGCCTGACAATGTCCCATATCCATATAATTTTGCAGGACTTGCCCTTGTCAAAAACATTTTCTATGACAAGGATATTCTATCTTACCTTTACCAAGAATTTGCTGATATGGACTATGACACGGCCCAAAGCTTAAAGGAAATGGCCACAAAAGAAGGGATAAATACCACTTATAAGGACAAAAAAATCTATGAGTGGGTCCTAGATATTATAGGAGAAATCAAAGAAGACAGAAAATTTATAGAACCATTAAAAGAGCTTATGGAAAAACAAATGACTCCAAGAGATATATACGAAAATCTATACAAGGAAGATCCACAAAAGGCAATCTACGAATTTTCTGTAAATAGTTTCATCAAGGGTAATTATGGCGAAAATTAAGAAAGCCTACGAGTGCTCCAACTGTGGTCATACAGAGGCCCACTGGGCTGGCCAATGCCCATCTTGTGGCAAGTGGGGGACTTTGACTGAAGTCACGGTCAGGGAAAATAAGGAAAGCTCAGCAAGCCTTATAGATGATAAAACTTCCAAAAAGTTAAAGGCTATCAAGGTTGATTCCAATTCTAGAATCAAGTCTGATTTTGAAGAATTTGACAGGGCTGTGGGCGGTGGCCTTGTCCCAGATAGTGTTTCAATACTTACAGCTCGTCCAGGAGCTGGTAAGTCGACCCTCTTGCTCCAACTTTCCAAGTCCTATGCCGACAGGGGGTTGAAGGTTCTCTATGTTTCTGGCGAGGAATCCGAGAGTCAAATCAAATCACGTGCTGATAGGATTATGGAACATTTGCCAGAAAATGTCTGGGTACTTTCGACCAATTCTATGGATAGTGCCCTAAACGAAATTAAGAAAATTGATGCAGATATAATTTTCCTAGACTCTATCCAAACCTTTACCTTGGCTGAATTTGACAACAAGGCAGGCAGTCCTACCCAAACTATAGAAGTAGCAAATAAGGCTGTAGAAATCGCTAAAGACGAGGAGAAAAAAAGAGCTGTCATAATGATAGGACACATGACCAAGGCTGGAGAAATGGCAGGACTTCGTACCCTAGAGCACTTGGTTGATACAGTCTTAGTTCTAGATGGAGAAAGCGATGAAGACCTAAGGGTTCTCACATCGACTAAAAATAGATTTGGTAGAACGGGAGAGATTGGTCTATTTTCAATGACAGAAGATGGACTAGTAGAAATAACAAATCCAAGCGAGTACTTCATAACCCAAAGAGAAAATGAAATCGAAGGGTCAGCTATATCTGTCACTAAGGAAGGTTCTAGACTTCTAGAAGTAGAAATAGAATCCTTAGTTTCCAAGTCATTTTTGCCATATCCCCAAAGGATAGGAGATTCCCTAAGAAAGGATGACCTTAATACGCTGATTTCCATACTCCAAGAGCGCGCAGGGCTAAATCTCTTTGATTACAACGTCATAATAAAGACAACAGGTGGATTAAAGCTCTCTGAGCCATCAGTAAATCTTGCCATAATGATTTCTATTGCATCTTCTCTGCTAAAAAAACCAGTTGACGACAAGACGGTCTTCATAGCTGAAGTAGGTCTTACTGGAGAGCTTAAAAAAGTTCCCCAAATCAAACAAAGAGTAAGAGAGCTTGAAAGACTTGGCTACAAGAAATGCTATGTAGCAAGAAACTCCCTTGATTCTAAAGACTTTGCTGGTATAAAGGTATTGCAAATGGCAAATATAAAGGATGTAATAGGAGACTTATTTTATTAATGGATAAAATCTGTGGATTTTAGCAATCCTTATTTTAGTGATATTCTTTTATGACTTCCTATCCAATAAAACTTGAATATAAGATTGATCGAAAAAACTATCAACTAGTTAAAAATTGTAACAATTATAAGGCTAAAGACTTGAAAAGCTTGCAAATAATTAACTTGGTAGTATAATCACCGTGATATTAACTTAATAGTTAAAGCAAAAATAAATACATTTTAAATGTATACATATAGGAGAGGAAAATGAAAAATTTAAACAAGTTTGCCCTAGTAGCAGCTATGGCATTCACATTTGCAGCTTGTGGAAACAATGCAAATGAAGCAAAACCTGCTGATGAAGCAGACAAGACAGAAGAAACAACTGAAGAAACAGTTCCAGCAGAAGAAGCAGCACCAAAAGTAGGTGAAGCAACAGCTGCAGGTTACGGTGGAGACATCAAAGTAACAGTTCACTTTGGTGAAGATGGAAAAATCGAATCAATCGATACAGACCACACAGAATCAGAAGGCGTTGGTGCAGATGCTATTCCAGAACTAGAAAAAGCAGTTGTTGAAGCTAACGGTACAGAAGGCGTTGACAACGTATCTGGAGCTACAGTAACATCTGAAGCATTCAAAGCAGCAGTTGACGAAGCAATCGCAAACGCAAAATAATTAGTAAAAGATTAGCTATCTTTGACCTTTAAGCCAAAGGTAGCTGTTTTTTTAATATTATTTGTTATAGGATTATCAATATAAGGAGGATAAATGAACAAATTTAAAAGTTTAGCTATGGCCTTGGCCCTAACTTTAAGCTTGGCATCTTGTGGCAATCAAACACAAACTGAAACAAAAAACGATAGCCAAGTAAGCGAAGAGACACAAAGCGAAGCTTCAAAAGAAAATACTGAAGAAACATCAGAAGATAAAACAGAAACAGCTGATTATTCAGACATACAAGGTACATATAATGGCAAGGCTACTGGCTATGGATCAGACATAGAGGTGGCTGTTGATATTGAAAATGGAGTAATAACTGACATAAAAACTACAGAAAACGAAACAAAGGCAGTAGGATCCCAAGCTCTTGAAAAGATGAGGGAAAGAGTAATCACCTATAATAGCATAGACGTAGATAGGGTATCTGGAGCAACTATTTCCTCAGCGGCATTTTTATCAGCCATAGACGAAGCTTTGCAAACGGCAGGAATTGATGCTGATAAACTTGCCAAAGAAGATCTTGAAGATGAGAAAAAAGATTCTTATGACACAAGCGTTGTAGTAGTAGGAGCTGGTGGTGCTGGACTTTCTACAGCAATTGAGCTTGCTCAAAAGGGTGTAGATGTTATGGTTGTTGAAAAAGCAGGCATCACAGGTGGTAACACTGCCTATGCATCAGCAGGTATGAATGCCGCAGAAACCCGCCTACAAAAAGAAGAAAATGTGCCAGATACAGTAGATCTTTTCGTAAAAGATACTATGGAAGGTGGCAAAAACTTAAATAACCCTGACCTAGTAAATATATTGGCAAGCGAATCTTCTGATGCCATTGACTGGCTTGAAGAAAACGGAGTTATCTTCAAACAATTGAAATTTACAGGTGGACAAAGTGAGATGAGAACCCATGCTCCACTAAATGACGAGGGCAAATCTATACCAGTTGGTTCATATTTGGTAGACAAATTGACCCAAAAAGCCAATGAACTTGGTATAGAGATAGTATATGATGCCAAGGTAAATGAAGTCATCATGGAAGATGGCAAGGCAAAGGGAGTAAAAGCAGAAACAAAAGATGGTTCTATCACAGTAAATGCCGATGCGGTAGTAATAGCAAGTGGTGGTTTTGGTGGCAACATGGATTTGATCACCCACTACAATCCTGATCTAGAAGGCTATGTATCAACCAATGCCAAATCAATAGAAGGTGATGCTATAGGATTTTTGGAAGAAATAGGTGCAAATTTCATTGATATGGACCAAATCCAAATCCACCCAACAGTTTACCAAAAAAACGGCTCACTAATCTCTGAGGGCTTACGTGGAGAAGGAGCAATCCTTGTAAATAGCAAGGGAGAAAGATTCTACAACGAACTAGAAACAAGAGATAATGTATCAGCTGCTATCCTAGACCAAGATGGCAAAAACGCATGGCTAATAGTTGACCAAGGCATGTATGACCAATCAGCAACTATACAAAAATACGCAGAAAAAGGCTACTTGGAAGAAGCAAGTGACATGAAAGCCTTGGCTGAACTAATAGGTTGTGATGAAGAAACTATAGCAAAAACTATAGAAGGCTGGAATGAAATTGTAAAAAATAACCAAGACCCAGATTTCGGTCGTGAGGGCATGGATACAGTAACAAGTGACCTATCCAAGGCTCCATATTACGCAGTACAAATCGCACCAGGCATCCACCACACCATGGGCGGGGTTGAAGTAAATACAAAATCTGAAGTAATAGACAAAGATGGCAACCCAATCCCAGGCCTATATGCAGCAGGTGAAGTCACAGGAGGAGTTCACGGAGCAAATAGACTTGGTGGCAACGCAATCACAGATATAGTAGTATTTGGTAGAAATGCTGCAAAAAATGCTAGTGAATATATAGGAAAATAAAAGTAAAAAACAAAGCAAGTCTTACATGATTTTGAGACTTGCTTTTTTTGACTTAATTTTTATAGACTAATATCGTATTTAGGATTTTATTTTAGATCGGTTTATCTGTATTTCGTAGTTTATTAAAATAATTAAAGCTAGTGATAGTAGTGCATAAATAATATTTGAAATAAAATCTTCATTTTTCTTAGGAGTCAGAGATATAATAGCTTTATCTTTATATCTATCAATCTTTAATAGATTGTGATATTTAGAGTTGCTTGCCAAGGTATTTATTTCATCTTCATTAGAAATGAATTTATCATCTAAATGGTATAGATTAAATATTGACGATTTACTATAAATAAATACATATTCTTTATTATCATTTAATCTATAGGCATACACAACACTGTAATTAGCTTCTTTTTTGTCGTCTAAAGTATACTTGTTAATATTTTCTGATTTTAGTATTTGGGAGTTTTTGGCTTCTAAATCATCATATTTAATCGTAAATATTTTATTCCCATTTAAGGTGAATAAAAAGATAAGTAGGATTATAAAAAAATATAAAATCGTCTTTTTATTTGAATTTGTATGCATAATTATTTGCTAGTTTCCTTAATAATTGCTTTTGTTATAATTGCAAAAATAGATTGTTTGTAATTACTACTATAGATGAAAAAAATATACTTTAGCCTAATGTCACTGTCAATATAGATAAAATTGCCTATTTTTAAAATTTGGGTAATCTTATATTAATAAGTAAAGGAGGGATCTATGGCTAGTATAATTAAATTTCCAAATTCATTAGAAAATAGAAATGAAGTAAAAAGGCTTAGGGAAGAGTTAGAAAGGCTAATACTTGAAGAAGATAACTTGATATATATAGAATGTGAAAATATCAGAGCTAAATATATCAGAGAGTTTGGATCAAAAGAATATAAAATTCTAAAATTATCTCTAAGCTATCAGAAACTTCGCCGAAAAATAGAAGTCCTTCAGGCAAAGCTTAACAGGAAAGAGACTATTAGTAGAGAATTTCTTAACCGCCTTGATAGGGATATAGAAAAAGAATTTCAAAAATATATAGAAGAATTAAATGTCAAGCTAGAAGAAATTAATTGGGCAGCAGATAGGTTTAGCAATGATAAAATCACTGGTCAAGAATTCATATATTTTAAGAAAAAGTACAAAGAACTAGTGAAAAAGCTCCACCCAGACCTAAATCCATCCATAGATCCTAAGCTACTTGAAATTTTCTACAAAGTTGTGGATGCTTATAAAAATGGCTGGAGTGAGATAATAGACCTTTACTACGAGCTAATAGTCCTTGCAGATGATTACAATGCAGAGGATGATAGGCTAAACTATAAATCCGAGATAGGACGCCTTAAGGAAAAAATTGAAAAAATAAAGACTTCTATTGCAGATATCAAAAATTCATACCCATATAATTATAAGGACTTGCTAGATAGTCCGCAAGAGACCCAAAATCATAAGAAAGAACTTGATGATTTGATAGAAAGCTACAAAACATCCAATAAGTATTTAGAAGATAGATTAAAGGAAATTATTGAAAATGTCAAAGATTGAAAAAGTAGATAAGGGGAAGGTCGTAGACGGACTTCATGGAGGTGGCGGCTTAGTAATTCCAAAGCCTTTTAATAGGCAAATATTTCTTTTTGAAACCCACATAGCAGGTACTAGTCATATTGAAAATATGGATGAACTTGCCGAAAAAATAGAAATTGGGACTAGAGTTTCTTTTTATAGGGAAGCGTCTAATGAATATGATCCAAGAGCCATCAAGGTAGAAGTAGATGATGGATCTAAGATTGGCTACATACCAAAGGCTGATAATCCAGTGTTTGCAAGACTCATGGATGCGGGCAAGCTTTTGTATGGCAAGGTTAAAGAAAAGGAAAAAAAGGGAAGCTGGTATAATATAAAAATTTATATATATCTTGACGACTAGTAATACTTTAAAAAAATTTTTGATACTGTATACTTTTATTAACGATAATATTAATAGAAGGTATAAAATGAAAAAGAAATCCATAGCCATACTAGCCTTGCCACTAGTGATAATTGCCTTATTTATAATACTTAGGAATAATAGCAGGGAAGTTCATACCTACAATTCCAAGGCTATATATGTATACAATTTGACTGATGATAGGGAAGTTTTGGCAGAAAATGAAAATGAGAAGCTTCCTATGGCTTCTCTTACAAAAATGATGACTGTTTTGCTGGGTCTAGAAAAAATAAACGACCTAAATGCCATAGCACCAGTAGATACAGAAACTTACCAAAAGCTAGTAGCAGAAAATGCATCAATGGCAGGTTTTTATGGAGCAGAACAAACTACTTATAGGGACCTACTCTACGGAGCCATGCTCCCATCAGGAGGCGAGGCAGCCAATTCCATAGCCATAAATATTTCTGGATCAATAATAAGCTTTGTAGAGTTAATGAATGACAAGGCAAAGGAACTGGAATTAGCAAACACCCACTTTCAAAATCCAGATGGGATGGATGAGCTGGGACATTATTCATCAGCCAAGGATATGGCCATGCTATTAAAATATGCCCTCCAAAACGAAGACTACAGGGCGATTTTTACAAGAAAAGATTATAACTCTTCTTCAACAGCAGATCACCCTTATGGGGTATATATGCAAAGTACGGTATTTGAAAAACTTGACCAATACCAAGAAGAAGGCTTTGAAATAATCGGTGGCAAATCTGGTACGACAGATAAAGCTGGCCAATGTTGGGCAACTCTTAGCGTCAAAAATGGCAAAGAATACATCATTGTAGTTATGGGTTCCCCATATGAAGATATAGATAATCCAGAAGATGGACAGATAAAAGATACTCTGGATATACTCGAAAGATTATAAGGAGAAAAAATGCAAAAAGTATTAATGTTAGAAGGAAAGTTTGTAGATAAGATTTGGGGTGGAGAACGCCTAAAAGAAGAATTTGCCTATGATATAGAATCAGATAGCGTTGGAGAATACTGGGCCGTATCAGCCATGGAAGAATTCCCATCACTAATCATAAATGGAGAATTAGCTGGAGAAGATCTCATAGAAGTATATAAGAACAATAGAGAACTTTTTGGCAATCCTAAGGAGGAAACTTTCCCACTTTTGGTAAAAATTATCGACGCCAAAGAAGATTTATCCATTCAAGTTCACCCTGATGATCAGATGGGTAAAAGACTTGAAAACTCTCTTGGAAAAACCGAATGCTGGTATATATTAAATGACAATGAATCTTCCATAATATATGGACTAAATGCTAAGGACAAAGACGAAGCAGTAAAGCTTATTAATGAAAGAAAATGGAAGGACGTTTTAAAGGAAGTTCCAGCAAAAAATGGAGACTTTTTCTTTGTACCAGCAGGAACAGTTCACGCTATCAAAAAGGGATGTCTAATACTAGAAATCCAACAATCAAGTGACATAACTTATAGACTCTACGACTACGATAGAAAAGATAAGGATGGCAATTTAAGAGACCTTCACATAGAAAAATCTATAGAAGCTATCAAGCTTAATGATATTGACAACAAAACTGAAACAAGTGTGGATGGCGACCTAAGACTTACAAAACTTACCGATAATGAATTTTTCCAAGTGAGAAAATATGAAATAAAGGGCAATAAAAGCCTTAACCGCGACAGCGATTATCTCATAGAAGCAGTAATCGATGGAGCAGGCGAATTAAATGTCGATGGGGAAAAATACCAAATCAAAAAGGGAGACTTTTTCATATTGACAAACTTAGTTTCAACATATGAATTTGCTGGAGATTTGACTATTGTCGAATCAAATGTAGTTAACAATAAATAAACTCTTATTAAGGCTCTTAATAGGAGTTTATTTTTTAGTAATAATGAAAATGTTTACATATTTGGCGGATTTTTATATAAATTTTGTGAAAATTTTTATCTAAATATATGAAAACGTTGCTATATTTCCCAATATGTATTAAAATTAGAGTGTTAGAAGAGGATAGAAATATTTAATATACTTTTAAAAGATTTCATATAAATTGTTAAGGAGGGAAAATTGGCAACATTAAATTTAAAAAATGTAGATAAAATCTATCCAAATGGTGTCCAAGCTGTTTTTGATTTTAATCTAGATATTGCCGATAGAGAATTTATAGTATTCGTTGGGCCGTCAGGTTGCGGTAAGTCCACAACACTTCGTATGATTGCTGGCCTTGAAGAAATATCTGATGGGGAACTATACATAGATGGCAAGCTAATGAATGATGTTAGCCCAAAAGATAGAAACATAGCCATGGTATTTCAAAACTATGCCTTATATCCTCACATGAGTGTTTATGAAAATATGGCTTTTGGCCTAAAACTCCAAAAAAAGGATAAAAAAGACATAGATGAAAAGGTAAAAAGAGCAGCAAAGATGCTCCAACTAGAAGAATACCTAGATAGAAAACCAGCAGCCCTATCTGGTGGTCAAAGACAGAGGGTTGCCCTAGGACGTGCTATAGTTCGTGAAGCAGAAATATTCTTGATGGACGAACCACTAAGTAACCTAGATGCCAAACTTCGTGGACAAATGAGAACTGAAATTGCCCGTATCCACGACCAATTGGACACTACAACTATCTATGTAACTCACGACCAAACAGAAGCCATGTCCATGGCTAGTCGTATCGTAGTTATGAAAGATGGTTATATCCAACAAGTAGGAACACCAGAAGAAATTTACGATCATCCATCAAATGTATTTGTTGCAAACTTTATCGGTGCTCCACCAATGAACTTCTTTAGTGGAAAGCTTGAAGATGGTCAATTGAGACTTGGTAGAAACACCATAGAAATGTCTGAACACACCAAAGATATTCTAAAGACTTACGAGAATTCTGACCATGAATTAATTATAGGCATCAGACCAGAAGCATTTTCTTTAAATAATCTTGACAATCCAGATAACTATATCGAAGCGAAAGTTATCAACATAGAAATGCTTGGAGATGAAACAATCATCTACGCAGAAGATAAGGAAAGCAGCATATCTATTGAAGAAGAAGGCGACAATAAAGTAGCTATCAAAGTCCAAGGCAAATGCAAGGGCATTGAAACTGGCGATATGATAAAGCTATTTGTAAACTTTGATGATATTCACTTATTTGATAGCAAAACACAGATGAGAATAAATTAATGGAGTCATTTACTAGGGGGCTATATAGAATAGGCGAAGTCATAATCTATGCGATGGTTAGCTTTTTTTATAGCGAACTGATACTTTTGCCAATCTTTGCTATAGATCTTTTGGTAGAAGGTTCGATAAGCTCATATATTATGATTTTCATACCTTTAGTTGGACTTTTAGGCTTTGCCCTAGAAAGACAAGCAATATCTTTTACAGCAGCATTTGTAAATGATAAGAAAGTCTACCCACCTTATTTCAAGGAAGTATTTAACAAGGACTGGCTTTCAAAATACGGACTTTACACCCTATTATTTGCCCTTTACTACTATGGAAATGGATCTTTGAGTATTATTGGACAGACTAGTGCGGTTTTTGGGATTTTGAGAATTATTCTTTTGTATTTTTATAGGGGGATAATTTTTTATACCATATTACAAACATCTCACCGCGAATATGTTGGGATAATCACTAGTGTGAAAAATTCACTGATACTAAGCTACAAATATTTTATTTTTACTATTCTGATTTTTGTAGTTTGGGAAGTATTTGAGAATCTATACATAGTAAATAGTGTTTGGATGCTTATATTTATAATAATATTTGCTGCCCTAATCAATACAGTTAATGAATATGCCATAAAGAAGATTTAAGGAGGAAGATATGGAAAAAGAACCAGTTAATAATCAAATGGAAAATGTAGCCATATCCAACCAACCTGGCATTGAGAATAAGAAAAAGGCTAAGAAAAAACCTTTTAAAGAAAGATTTAAGACAAATCTACCCTTATTAGTTTTTTCCTTGCCAGCTTTTATTTGGTTTGTAATTTTTGCTTACCTGCCAATGTTTGGACTTATTATTCCATTTAAGAGATATAAAATCTTCTCAAAGAACTTTTTCTACAATCTCTACATGAGTGAATGGTCAGGTTTAGATAACTTTAAGTTCTTTTTTAGAAGTAATGATGCTTGGATAATTATTAGAAATACTATTGGCTATAACTTTATTTTTATTGTTGTAAATATAGTTCTTGCAATGTTTACAGCCATAGCCTTACATGAAATTTTTAGCAAGAAATTAGCGAAGTTTTATCAAACTTCAATGTTTTTACCACACTTTCTAAGCTGGGTTGTTATAAGTTATGCAGTATTTGCATTCCTATCACCAGATAAGGGTCTTTTAAACAAACTGATTACATCTCTTGGCGGAAATGGTGTGAACTGGTATACAAATACTAAATTTTGGCCAGTATTTTTAGTTTTGATCAACTCATGGAAGGGTCTAGGATATAACACTGTAGTTTATCTATCGGCCTTATCCGGTATAGATAAGACCTATTACGAAGCTGCGGCCATGGATGGGGCTACTAAGTGGCAGATGACAAAATCAATCACCATACCACTACTAAGGCCTGTTGTAACAATCATATTTATCACATCCTTGGCAAATATATTTAGAGCAGACTTTGGTCTATTCTTCCAAGTGCCAAGAAACTCAGGTCCTTTGTACAATGTAACAAACGTTATTGACACATATGTATTTAGAGCCTTACTTGAATCAGGGGATATTGGACTATCATCAGCAGTTTCATTGTTGCAATCTGTTGTAGGTACTATCTTGATCTTATTCTCAAATAAGATTGTAAAAAGATACGACCCACAAAGGTCCTTATTCTAGGGAGGTGATTGATGAAAGAAGTAAAGAAAAACAATTTTGATCCTCTAAAGATTAGTAAGGGATCAAATGTATTTTTAAACATAATCCTAGTACTTTTGACAATTTCTGCTATATTGCCATTCCTCTTTGTGGTTATGATTTCATTTACTGATGAAGACACTATCAGAAGAAATGGTTACCAACTAATACCAGAAAAATTTTCTACAGAAGCTTACCAATATGTATTTAAAGGTGGCGGACAAATAGCAACTGCTTACAAAAACTCAGTTATAATAACAGTTGTCGGCGTAGTAATAGCCCTTGTTCTTACAACCATGTATGCATATGCCCTAAGCCGTGATGATTATGAGTACAAAGGATTTTTCACAAAAGTTTCTACAATACCAATGCTATTTTCTGGTGGTCTTGTAGCAAGCTATTTGATAATGACACAGTTTCTAGGTCTAAAAGATAGTATGTGGGCCCTAATCTTACCACTACTAGTTGGACCATATAATATTATTTTGATGAGAACCTACTTCCAAACGTCTATACCGAAAGCTCTAATAGAGGCTGCTACCATAGACGGGGCAAGTGAAATGCAGATATTCTTTAAGATTATCCTGCCCCTATCCTTGCCAATACTTGCGACAGTTGGACTCTTTGTAACCTTGGGTTACTGGAATGACTGGTACCAAGCCATGCTTTATATAGATAGCGAAGATAAGATGCCTGTTCAATACATGCTTATGAGAATCCAAAACTCAACCAACTTCCTATCAATAAGGCAAGATGCCATAGGATCTCTTGCAGGAGAGATAAAAAAGACTCTTCCTCAAGAATCTCTAAAGATGGCAATAGTAGTTATCACAACAGCACCAATACTTATAGCCTATCCTTTCTTCCAAAGATATTTTATATCAGGGCTAACCCTTGGTGCTGTTAAGGAATAAGCTTTACAAAAAGAGGTAATATGAAAATTCAAAGTAAAATTTCTATACTATTAGCTTCCTTGCTATTAGTAACATCTTGTCAAAATGCAGATGAAAAGAATTCTTCTACAGACGATACAAAAGTAGAAGAAGCTGGCGAAGAAAATAAAGAAGCTAGCGAGGATAACAAAGATTCAGAAGACAAAGATTTGGCAAAAGGTGATGTGCCAACACTTATTTACTACAATGTCGGTACACCACAACCTGCAACAGATGATGTAGCAGCTGCCTTAAACGAATACCTTGACAGCCAAGATGCTGGCTATCACATAGCCTTCCAATACTTTGATTGGGGCGATTACCAACAAAAACTTCAACTAGCATCAAATGCTGGTGACGATTGGGACCTAGCATTTACAGCAAGCTGGGCAGGTCCATACAAGGAAATGGTTGATAAGGGAGCATTCTTAGATATCACAGACCTTGCTAAAGAAAAAGGTCAAGCTATGCTTGATTTAGTAAGTGATGATGTCCTAAAGGGAGCCTCAGTAGATGGCAGACTTTACGGAGCGCCAGCAACAGCTGATAATATCACACCAGCAGACTTTTTCATATGGAATAAGGACCTTGTAGAAAAATACGATATTCCAATAGAAGATATCAAAGAAGAAAAGGATTTAGAACCATACCTAAAAGAAGTTAAAGAAAATGAAGCAGAAGTAGAATATCCATTTGGTATAGCAAATGACTTTATCTTCCAGACAAGAATTCCAACATCTACTGCAGCTCCTGGAGTAGGAGTTAGAGAAGAAGATGGGAAGCTTGTTGCTTACTCAGTTTGGGAAGATGATGGCTACAAAGACCTAGCCTACACCATGAAAAAATACATGGACGCTGGCTACATCGATCCATCAGCTCCACAAATAGATGCTGGTCAATTGGCCAATGGCCCAACATGGCTAGTAAGAAAAGGTGAAGGTGGAGTAAAATCTGACGATATTTGGACTAAGAACTTTGGAGTTCCAGTAGTTTCATCATATGCCGGTGACATGGTATATGTAACAAACGAAAAAGCAACAGGCTCACTTCTGGCTATAAACTCTCAAAGTGAATATCCAGAACTTGCAATGGACTTTATCAACAGAATGTATAGCGATAAGGTACTGATGAGATACCTAGTAAATGGTATCGAAGGCGTTAACTACAAGCTAGTAGACGAGGCAATAGAACCAATAGAAGATACAGGATATGATGTTCCAGGCTTTACCTTCCTTGCATCACAAATGATGACACCAAGTGTTAAAGCAGAAAAAGAAGATAAAGCTGAAAGAGAAGCTTTACTAGAAACTTATCTAGAAAGGGTTAAGCCATCACCAATACTTGGATTTAACTTTGATAAGGCTGGAAGCGAAAAAGAATACGAAAATGTATATCAAATCATAGAACAATATCTACGTAATATCAAAACAGGCGCATTTGACGATGCTTATTACGAAGAATTTGTAGAAAAACTTCACACAGCTGGTATTGAAAAACTTGTAGAAGAAGTTCAAAAACAACTAGACAGCTGGGAAGACAAGTAGGTAAATACTTTTTATTAATTAAAAAGTTTTTATAAAAAATTTTAGGGGGAAATATGAACAACAAATTTAAGAAAAGTGCACTAATTTTAGCATTAGCACTAGGTATCACAGCATGTGGCAATGATGCTTCTAAACCTGCTGAAGAAGAAAAAGACAATGCGGCAGAAACAACTGAAACTGCTCCAGCAGAAGAAGAAAAAGCTGACGAAGAAAAACCAGAAGAAGCAGCTGACGAAAAAGAAACTGCAGAAACAGATGGCGAAGTTCCAACACTTACCTATTTCAATATAGGTGGAGAACCAACAAGACATGCTGAAGTTGTAGCTGCTATAAACGAATACTTAGATAGTCAAGATGCAGGTTATCACATAGACACAGTTTTCTATGACTGGGGTGATTACCAACAAAAACTTCAACTAGCAGTTAACTCTGGTGAAGATTGGGACTTAGCATTCACAGCTAACTGGGCAGGTCCATACAAGACTCTAGCAGATCAAAACGCTCTACTAGACTTAAATGACTACCTAGACAATGAACTAAAAGATGCTGCAGAACTAATCGACGATAGAATGCTAGAAGGTTCAAGAATAAATGGACCACTTTATGGTTTGCCATCAGCTTATCCAGGAGTTGTAGCAGCTAACCAATTCGTATGGAACAAAGAATATGTTGAAAAATATGATGTACCATATGAAGATTTAAAAACAACAACAGATATTGAACCATACTTAAAAGAAGTTAAGGAAAATGAACCAGATGCTCCATATCCATATATAGTAGCTTCTGACTACCTATTCGCTAGAGAAAACCCAGTATTTGAAGTTGCTTCTGGTATAGGTGTTAAAGAAGAAGATGGAAAATTAGTAGCTTATAGCATCTATGAATCCGAAGATTTCAAAGCTGAAATTGACCAAATGAAAAAACTTTATGACGAAGGTCTAATAAATCCAGATGCTCCACAACTACAACCAGGTGAAGCTGACGGAAGCTATGAATCAAACCTTGTAGGCCAAGCTGAAGGTGAACCAGGATCTCAAGCAGTATGGTCACAACCAGGTGAAGAAAAATTATCTTCAATAATTGGTGATTCAATAGTAATCGACAATGGCAAAGCAACAGGTAAATTAGTATCTGTAAACAGCCAAACTGAAAATAAAGAAGAAGCTTTAGACTTTATCAACAGAATGTTCACAGACAAGAAACTTCAAGACTTACTATCATACGGTGTTGAAGGCGAAGACTATGAACTTGAAGATGGCAAAGTTAAAAGACTTGGCGAGTCTACAGAAGTATACGATGTAGCTGCATTCCAATACCTATCAATGTATAACAGAACACCAATGGCTGGTGGCGTAGGACTTGGCGATCCAGAATTTGATGAAGAAGTAAAAGAATTTGAATCAAAACTTGTTGCTTCTCCAACACTTGGATTTAATATTGACAAAACACCTATCCAAGGTGAACTTGAAAATATTGAAGCTACAACATCAAAATACTTTATAAACCTTAAAACAGGTGCTTTCGACGAATCTTACTACAATGAATTTTTAGATCAACTAAAAACAGCAGGAATCGAAAAAGCAATAACTGAAGTTCAAAATCAACTTGATGCTTGGGAAAAATAGTAGATAAAAAAAGGGACTTATGCACTTTTGTGTATAAGTCTCTAGTTTTCTAAGGACTTTTGTAAGAACTTACAATATTTATAAATATATTTAGAAAATAAGAAAAGTAGTTTCTAAAGGAGTAAAAATGACAAAAATCAAAACAGGTATTATAGAAGGATTTTACAGTATACCTTGGACTTTTGAAGAAAGAAAATCCCTTATAGAATTTCTATCAGAAGTAGGTATGGACCAGTTCTTTTATGCGCCAAAAGATGACCCTTACCACAATGTTAAATGGAGAGAGCCATATACAGCAGAAAAACTTGATGAATTAAAAAAATTACAAGAAACCGCAACAGAAAAAAATATAGAATTTGTCTGGGCTATCCATCCAGGACAAAACTTAATAAAATGGGCTGACTATGATCAAGAAATTGAAAAAATATTCAAAAAATATGATCAATTGCATGAAGTTGGAGTAAATAGCTTTGGCCTTTGTATGGACGATGTTGATCGCAATCAAGCCTATGAAGATAGGAAATATCACTTAAGACTTGTTAAAGATCTAATAGAACATATTTCTAAATATGATAACAAGGACTTGATATTTGTTAACCCATGGTATAACCAAGCTTGGATAGATGAAAAAGGCAAAGAATACTATGATATGTTTAGAAATATTGATAATTTAAACATTATGTGGACAGGATATGATGTTGTCACTCCTTTAAGACATGATGCAAATGAAGCCTTTATAAAACTTTTGGACAAAAAACCACATATTTGGTTTAATTGGCCAGTTAATGACTACAAACGTGGTGAAATATTTATGGAAGTTTTTGAATTCTTTGATAGCAAAGATTTCAACTACGACTTTATTGTACTAAACCCAATGAATCAAGCTGAATTATCAAAACTTTCCATCTACCAAGCAGCAGAGCTTTACAAAGACCCAGAAAACTATGAACCAATAGAAGCCTTCAAAAGAGGACTTGACTATCTGGATAAGAGTGTTGCAAAAGAACTTTTCATCATATCTGACTCTTTCTATGGATCTGATATTTATAAGAGGGAAGAGAATAAAAAATACCTAGAAGAAGCTAAAATCAATGAAGCTTTTGATAAGGCTGATAATGATGAAGTCATAAGACTTATAGATGAGAAAGTTACTGCAATAGATTTCTATGAGCAAAATTATTCTAATCAAAAATTATATGATGAAGTAATTCCTTTCTTTGAAAGCTTAAAATATCTATTATTAGCCGTAAAGGAAGCTATAAATGGAGAAGATAAAAAAGCAAAGGAACTTTATGATACGAGCAAATCCTATACTATAAAAATCTATAAAGAATTTACCCAAGATGAGCTTATAGATAGGCAGGTTATAACATCAAAATCACTTGATGAAATTTACCACAAATTGATAGAGGAATAATATGAAAAAAACAGTCCACATCATATCCCACACCCATTGGGATAGGGAATGGTATTTGCCTTTAGAAAATCATACTATGCGTCTGGTCGACCTAGTTGATGGACTTATTGAAGCTTGTGAAGATCCTCGTTTCAAGTATTTCCAATTTGATGGCCAGTATTTGCCCATAGAAGATTACCTCAAAGTTAGACCAGAAAATAAGGAAATATTAAAAGAATTAATAAAATCTGGAAGGATAATAATTGGTCCTTGGTATATCTTACAAGATGCATTTTTGACCAGTGGAGAATCAAATGTCAAGGACTTAAGCCTAGGCATCAAAAAATCTAGTGGCTGGGGAAAACCAGCTAGCATTGGATATTTCCCAGATACCTTTGGCAACATTGGCCAAGCTCCGCAGATTTTAAATAAGGCTGGCATTGATGTCTCTTACTTTGGCCGTGGGGTCAAGGCAACAGGTTTTGACAATGCGGTTATAGAAGATTACACATCCAAAAATTCTGAACTTATTTGGCAATCAAATGATGGGTCAGAAGTATTGGGAATACTTTTTGCTAATTGGTATTGCAATGGAGTAGATATACCTAGCAAGGAAGATAAGCTTAGAAAATACATGGACCAAAAAATAGCTGACATGGAAAAATACGCTTCGACAAACCAACTTCTATTAATGAATGGTTGCGACCACTCACCAGTACAAAAAAACATTGGAGAGATAATAGAAAAGCTTAACACCATGTATGATGATTACGACTTTGTCCACTCAAACCTAGACTTGTACTATGAGGCAGTAAATAAAGAAGTAGATAGAAAAAAACTTGCCAAGATTACTGGTGAGCTTCGTAGTCAGACTACAGATGGATGGTACACCCTGCAAGGAACCTCTTCATCTAGGTACTATCTCAAACATATGAACAAAAACTTAGAGATGAGACTTGAAGAAGTTACTCAACCCATTCTTACCATCTTTGGCAAGAGAGAAGATTATCCTCATGATAGAATTGACTACATCTACGAAAGACTTATTTCCAACCACCCACACGACAGCATTTGTGGATGCTCTATAGATTCCGTCCACGATGGCAACAGGAGAAGGTTCAAAGATGCGGCTGAGGCTCTTGATTACCTTGACCAAAAGCTAGGAGAATTTATAGCAAAAAACACCTACAATGACTCAGATGATGTGAGCTTCTGTTTAATAAATACGCTACCATATGAAAGAACTAGGATTGTATCCATTGACCTAGACTATATGAAGGAATTTTTTGGTGCGAATTTCCCAGAAGTTATCAAAAAACTTAAAGAAATTGATTTGCCAGATCTAACTTTAGTCGATGATGATGGCAATGAAATACCTGCTCAAATCACAGATATTGGCACAAACTTTGGATATGAACTGCCAGAAGATGTCTTCCGCAAGCCTTATTTTTCAAGGCAAGTTAATGTAAAGTTTATGGCTAAACTTAGGCCATATGAAAAGAAAATATTTAGATTAGTGGAAGGAAAAAGCAAGTACGAAATCATCTCTTATGAAAAGGATTTGATTGAAAATGACTTCTACCAAATAAAAATAAATGACAATGCTTCTTTGGACATCAAGGATAAGAGGACAAATGAATCTTATACCAATGTTTTGATGGTTGAAGATAGTGGAGATATAGGAAATGAGTATATCTATAAAAAGTCTTACGATAATCTAAGGGTTTTGGGTGGCAAGCTCATAGAAAAAGTTGTCTTAAGGGAAAATGACAAGTACATCATAAAGCTTACAGAGGAAATTTCTATACCACAATCCGCAGACCAGACCTTGTTTGAAGAGCAAGTTACCCTAGTAGGTCTACCATTTAGGCAGGCAAAAAGGTCAAAAGATTATGTAAAGATAGAAATTTACAAAGAAATTATCATTTATGATGAAAAATCAACAATGGATATCAAAATCAAGCTTAAAAATATGGCCAAGGACCATAGGATGAGGTTGTTATTTGGCCACACATTAGAGTCAGATTTTATTTATCCAGAAAGTATCTTTGAAACCGTCAAAAGATCTGCTTACCATCCAAAAACGTGGGAAAACCCAGATTATTCACAAAATTTGAACAGGTATATTCAAGTAAAAGATCAATCTGACAAAGGCTTTACGGTATCCACTATTGGCATAGCAGAATACGAGCAAATAAAAGATGAGGGTCTATACCTAACTCTATTTAGGTCTACTGGAGAGCTTGGAGACTGGGGATATTTCCCAACACCAGATGCCCAACTTTTGGGTGACTTGGCTGATATGGAATTTAACCTATATCTTGATATATTTGACCAAAACCCATCTCTTTCTATACAAAAAGCTTTGAAAGAGAGAGTACCATTTTTTAAGGTTCAAATAGATAAAAACACCGACCCGACTGCCTTTAGTCCAAGAGTTCCAGATATAGACCTTGGAGAAAACTTATATTCTATCCTTTATAGAAACTATGAGGGAGACCCTATTTTTAGAACTTACAATCCAAGTGCTTACGATAAGGATTTACCAAGGCTTGACGGAGAAAATTACGATATACTAGGACAAAAGCCAGATGATCGCAAGATTAATAAGGGCAAACTAAGTCCATTTGAGATTAGAACCACAAAACTTGATTTTTGAAAGGAGTTTTATGGAAAAGATAGTAGAAAGCTTGATAGAAAAAGTAAATAATTCCAATCAAGTTACAGATGAAATAAAAAAGATATTTGAAAAAGCTATTAAAAACACTTTTACAACTACCATGGAAGCAACTGATAGGGGAGATGTCTTTGTAATCACAGGCGATATAGAAGCTATGTGGCTAAGGGACTCTGCTGGACAGATTAGACCCTTATTTTATATAGATTCAGATGAGGCAAATGATTTGATCAAAAAAGTCATCCAAAGACAGTTCTTTTCTGTTGACAAGGACTACTATGCCAATGCCTTCAATAAAGAGGCAAATGGTAGGGCTTGGACCCACGATGATATAACTGACTTTGAATCTGACTGGGTTTGGGAAAGAAAGTATGAGCTTGATAGCCTAGCTTATATCATGCAAACTGCTCACTTGTACTATGAAAAGACAAAAGATTCATCTATATTTGATGATGAATTTATTAGGATTCTATCAAATGTTGTTGATCAAATAGAACTTGAACAAAATCACGAAAATTCACCATATGAATTTGTAAGGCCAAATCCAGAAGCTGTAACTGAAACCTTGAGAACTGGCAAAAGAGGCTCTCCAGTAGCTTACACAGGCATGAGCTGGTCAGGTTTTAGGCCAAGTGACGATTCTTGTATGTACCAATACTTGGTTCCTGCCAATGCCTTTACAGTTGTAAGTCTAAGAAGACTTGCAGATTGCTTAGTTGATGCTGGCAAAGATAATGACCTTGCTAATAAGATGAAAAAACTTGCTGATGAGATTGACAAGGGCATAGATGAATATGGAAAGATTACTGATGATGATTTTGGTGAGATTCTAACTTATGAAGTTGATGGTCTAGGCAATAGTAACTTTATGGACGATGCCAATGTTCCAAGCCTATTATCCCTTGCTTACCTAGATTATATGGATAAGGACGATGACCTTTACAAAAACACTAGAAAGGCGATCTTGTCAAATAAAAACCACCTTTATTATGAAGGAAGCGCTGCTAAGGGCATAGGAAGTGACCATACTCCAAAGGATTATATCTGGCATATAGCCCTAGCTATGCAAATGATGACATCAACAGAAAAAAGCGAACAAGAAGAAATCCTCCACTATTTTGAAACAACACATGATAATAAGTATTTGATGCATGAAGGTTTTCATAAGGATGACCCGAGCCAGTACACAAGAGATTGGTTCTCATGGTCAAATTCTATGTTCTGTGAGGCTGTTTTAAGATACATCGGCCTTGAAATGATCAAGGCCTAGTAGCTTGGTAGATCTCACAAATTATATCTATAGAGACAATAAGGGGTGCCATTTTTGAAATGTTAAACTCATAGGTCGAATATGATGGAGTTAGGAAAACAAAGTCTGATTTTTGAGCCAAGGTAGACTTAGGACTTCTGGTGAGGGATAGGATTTTTGCCCCTTTTTCTAGGGCATTATCTACCCCTTCTAGAAGGTTGGTGTTTTCTCCACTAAGGGAAAGAGCTATTAGTAAGTCTTCCTTATTTAAGCTATTGGTCAATAAATCAATGGCGTAGGGTTCCTTGGCATAGTCAGAATTTATTATATTCATTTCATTTAATTTGTAGACAAATTCATTGGCGGCAAGGCCAGATGTGCCTATGCCAATTATTGCAATTTTATGAAATTGGTCCAAATTTCTGATAAAATCACGAAGTTTAGAATCAACTGATTCTATACCAGAAATCATATCTTCATATATGCCCAAGGCCTTGTAGGGCCTATTATCTCCTAGAGATTTTAGGGCATAGCGGAACTCAAGGTAGCCGTTGAAGCCAAGTTTTTGGGAAAATCTAGTGGCTGTGGCCGTAGAAACATAAAAAGTTTTGGCAAATTCATTTATTGAAAGATTTGAAATGTCCGACTCTAAACTTTTTAATCTTTTTAGTATGGCTTGCTCACTTCTAGAAAGTTTTATATTATTTTTGCTGATTATATCCATTATAAAATCATATGAACTGTTTGACATAATAACTCCTTATTAGATTATTATAACACAAAGGGAAAAAATGTATTTAGTATTTGATATAGGTGGCTCATCCACCAAGTACGCTTTAATAGAAAATGATAAGATTATAGAAAAATCTTCAAAGGCTCAAGTAAAGACAATGGATGAATTTGTGAAGTTTTTTGAAGATACAATCATATCTTACCAAAAGAAATATAAAATTGAGGGCATAGGCTTATCTTCCCCGGGGACAGTCGATCCCCTCACAGGAAAAATACTAGGCCAATCAGCTGTAGAATTCATTACAGAATATAATTTTGCCTACCATCTAGAAAAGAAATTTTCTTTGCCTGTAGCCATAGAAAATGATGCAAACTGTGCAGCCTTCGCCGAAGTTTATTACGGAAATCACAAAAAAGATTACATAGCTTTTCTTATAATTGGTTCAGGAATTGGGGGAGCTGTTGTAAATAAGGGCGAGATAGTCAGGGGAGCCAAGCTAGAGAGTGGCGAATTTGGCTACATGCTATTAAAAAATGAAGACGGTAATTATGAAAACTTCTCAATGCTAGCAACCCTACCAAATGTAAGGCGAAAGATGATAGAAAAATATGGAATCAATGATACAACTTATCAGATTTTTGACAAGTACTTTAAAAAAGAAGAACCATATTTTTCTGAGGTTGACTTGATGTTCGATTACCTAGCCATGGGAATTTATAACATTGCCTATACCATTGACCCAGAAATCATATATCTAGGTGGTGGAATTTCTTCTGATGAACGCTTTATTAATGAGCTAAAGAAAAAGCTTGGAAGTGGAATTTTTGCAAGCAAAGCATACGACATCAGACCTGTATCATTTTTTAATGACAACAACCTCTACGGAGCCTATGCTAATTTAATGAAGACAATAAAAGAAGGCAGGAGTCTTAAACAAAGGAGTGAAGATGATTAAATTTCCACAGGGTTTCCTATATGGATCTGCCACAAGCGCTGCTCAATCTGAGGGAGCGGCAAGTCTTGATGGCAAAAGTGAAAACACTTGGGATTTTTGGTACAAAAAAGATCCATATAAATTTCACAATCTTATAGGACCCGAAGATACGACGGATATTTACCATAATTATGAAAAAGATGTAGACTTATTAGAAAAAACTGGCCATTCAGTGTTTAGAACATCCATTAGCTGGACAAGGTTAATACCAGCTATGGATGGCGAAGTAAACCCAAAGGCAGTCGAATTTTACAGAGATTATTTCTCAAAAATCAAAGAGAAAAATATTACTTTATATATTAACCTATTCCATTTTGATATGCCTATGTATCTGATGGATATTGGTGGATGGACCAATAAAAAGACTGTAGAGGCCTATGTTTCCTATGCGAAAAAATGCTTTGAACTTTTTGACGATTTAGTTGACGGTTGGTTTACCTTCAATGAACCTATAGTCCATGTAGAATGCCAATATATGAATGGTTGCCACTATCCGGCAGAAGTAAATCCACAAAAGGCCGTCCAATGTGCTTTTTATACTCAGCTTGCCAGTGCCTCAGCTATAAAAGCATATAGGCAAATGAATGGCAAGAAAAAAATAGGAATAATATTAAATCTTACACCATCATATCCAAGGAGTGATAATGCTGGAGATCTGAAGGCTGCTGAAATTAGCGAGCTATTTAATACTTGCTCATTTTTGGATCCATCTGTCAAAGGCTATTATCCAAAAGAATTAGTAGAAATAATAGCAAATGAGAATTTGTTGCCAGAATACACAGATGACGATTTACAAATCATCAAAGAAAACACTATAGATTTCCTTGGAGTAAACTACTACCAACCACTTAGGGTTAGGGAAAATCCATATGTCTACAAAGAAGATGCTATGTTTTCCCAAGGCAAATACTATATGGGCTATGATATGCCAGGTAAGAGGATGAACCCATATCGAGGTTGGGAAATCTATCCAAGGGCTCTATACGACATTGCAATAAATATCCGAGACAATTACGGCAATATTGAATGGCTAGTTACAGAAAATGGCATGGGTGTTGAAGATGAGGAACGTTTTAGAAAAGACGGGCAAATCCAAGATGATTACCGCATAGAGTTTTTCAAAGAACACCTATATTGGCTTTCTAAGGCTATAGAAGAAGGAGCAAACTGCAAGGGTTACCAGGTATGGACCTTCATAGATTGCTGGAGCTGGCTAAATGCATACAAAAATCGCTATGGACTTGTTGAACTAGACCTTAAAACTGGAGAACGAAAGATTAAGAAATCTGGAGAATGGTTTTATGAACTTAGAAAAAACAACGGATTTGAACTCTGATCCATACTTTAACTTTGAAGAAACTTTTGATGGAATAATTCCAAAATACCATGGTCCACTCCCAAGTGTCTCCCAAGTTAATTACTTGGAAGAAGAGTGTGGAGCCTTCTTACATTTTGGCATGAATACTTATACAGAAGTGGAATGGGGCAATGGCAAGGAAAGTCTAGATGATTTTACCATGATCGATTTTGACTACGAATCCTATGTAAAGACTTTGAAGGATTTGGGTTTTAGGAGACTAATTTTTACAGCCAAACACCACGATGGTTTTTGTATGTGGGATACAAAAGAGACCTCTAATAAGATAACTAATACTAGTTATGGCAAGGACTTTCTAGCCGAGCTTTCAAAGGCTTGCAGCAAGTTTGACATGAATATGGGCATATATCTTTCCCCATGGGATGTCCACGAGCCTACTTATGGTAGCGGAGAAGCTTATAACAATTTTTACTTAAAACAAATCAAAGAGATTGTTAATAATCCTATATACGGCAACAAGGGTCACTTTGTGGAATGGTGGTTTGACAATGCCAAAGATGAGAATTACCCAGACCAAGAATATGATTTTGAGAGTTTTATGGCAGAGATAAGGAAAAATAATCCTCATATCTTATTTTTTGGAGTGGGACCTATGGGTGGCATCCACTGGGCTGGTAACGAACTAGGCTATGCCCCAAGTGAAAATGCACCAAGGCTTAATAAAGATACTTTTGAAATAGACTATGATGCTGCCTTTAGGTCAGCTGTGGGTCATAATGAAGACTATGTTTTTTCTATAAGTGAATGCGACACATCAGTTACCGACCGTTGGTTTTCCCACAAGGATGAGAGGATAAAATCTGTAGAAGAGCTTTTTGAAATATACCTTAAATCTGTCGGCCGTGGGGGAGTTTTGCTATTAAACATTCCTGCCAACAAGAGCGGAAAAATTGATGATAAGATCATAGAAAGATTAAAGGAAACCAAGGGAAAAATCCAAGAATCTTTCTCAAAAAATATAGAGGATGACATATTTATAACTTGTACTGATATAGGTAATGAATATTTTCTAGAAGTAGAAAATCCCAATGGCCTTGATATTAACTTTCTTGTGGTCAGAGAAGATATTAGAAAAGGTTCACGTTTCACCCTTGGATATATATTCATAAATGGAGAAAGATTTAATATCGACTCCATTGGGGATAGGCGAATTTTTGACCTAAGATCTTATGAAAAAATCAAGACTCTAAGGCTTGCCTTATATGGAGCAAGCAAGCTATACATTAACGATTTTAAAATTTATTAGTTCTTATGTATAAAAGTAATATTTCCCCTACAAGTAATGATATAATGAAACTATAGGAAATTTTAAAATCAATATTTGTGCTTTTTATGAAAGGAGCAGTATATGTACGGTTCAATAGAACTAGGTGGAACAAAAATAAGGTGTGGTATTTTTGACGATGGGGGCAATCTCCTCACAGAAGATAGGATAAAGACGGCTGACCCATATGACAATGTAAAAGAGATTGTAGAATTCTTTAAGGACTCTGATATAAAGTCCATTGGCATTGGCGCTTTTGGACCAGTTGATGTTGACAAAAATAGCAAAACTTATGGGTCTATCTTAGCTACACCAAAAAGGCTTTGGAGAAACTTTGACTTACTTGGTGAGCTTAAGAAAAATTTAGACCTACCAATGGGACTTACAACAGATGTTGGAGCAAGTGGCATTGGCGAATATGAATTGGGAGCAGCAAAAGATAAGACAAGCTCACTATATCTAACCATAGGAACAGGCATAGGTGGATCCTACATACAAAATGGCAAACTTTTAGAAGGATACTCTCACCCAGAAATGGGACACTTTGAACTTCCAAAAGAAGATGGTGATGACTTTGAGGGAGTTTGCGATTATCACAAAAATTGCTTTGAGGGCCTTTGTTCAGGACCTGCTATAGAAAAAAGAGCAGGAGAAAAAGGAGAAAATCTCGACATCTCAGATTCGGCCTTTGCTATTACTGCAAAATATATAGCAAAAGCACTTTATACCTACACAGCAATTCTTCGTCCTCATATCATAATAATTGGTGGAGGAGTTTGTAACAAGGAAGGTATGATTGATAAGATTAGGGAAGAATTTGACAAGATAAAGGGCGACTACCTTGTTTTGCCAGATAGTAAAGAATATATAGTATTCCCAGAACTAGGCAACGAGGCAGGCCTTATAGGTGGCTATGTACTTGCAAAAGAGATAGCAAGGGAATAAAAAAGGGACTATTATGACTTGAACCCCAAAATCCGCAATGCGGATAGAGGGGTTTTGCTCATTAGTCCCTTTTTATTGTAAATTTTCTTATTTTTGATGAATCTTCAGCCTGCAATAATATTATCCATTTTTTCTTTCTTCTGATTGTTGTAATTGCTGCATTTTCTTTTGGATTTATGGAAACCACTTCGATTTTTCCATCACAGATGTATTCGCTAGCCTTAAGTTCATCATCTGAAAGCTTATAATTATTTACTTCCAAGGACTCAAATTCTGTTGAATTATAAATTCTTGTAAGTTTTTTTACCTTGTAAAGACATAGATTTTCTAGATTACAAGCCTTATCTTCAAAGACAATTGTTATATAAGTGGCCTTAACAGGGTCAAATTCATAAGTGTACTCGCCCTTGTTTTTAGTCATTTGGTAATTAATTAGATTTCCCTTATCGTAAGCCTTCGATTCTGATACATAAATTTTTATGTCAGGATTTTTTACCTTACTAATGACTAGTTTACCAAAAACTTGCTGGGTGGCAAAGCCTAGGGTGATTTGTTTATCATCTACTTCTTTGATCAAGGCAAGATTTGCTATATCAGCATTTATTATCTGCTTTTCACCTTCAACTCTTACAAAGGCACTTACTTCTAGCCTTTCATCTCCAACATTCCCATAGCCTTTGACTAAGATTTGGCCTTCTTCTTTAAGGTCGTCACTATCTATGTCATCCCAAGAAATATCTATATAATTTCCACTAAGCTTGCCCTTTTTATCTACTAATTCCAACTTTTGTGGAAGCTTTGGATATATATTTGGCAAAGTTGTTGTGGAATAATTTAAAATGCTTAAGCCCTTTTCTCCTATGAAAGCTGGAGTCTTCGGATCCTGATATACTTCTTCTCTGATATTAAAAGTGTTTGGATTTTCTTTAAGGTCAATTTTAAGGCTTGCTTCTTCTAAACCAGGGCTTGTAATTTTTACTTCTATTGGGTCAAGTCCAGCCCTTCCACCAATAATTGCAAGAAGTTTGCCAGCATAGGCTTTTTTCTGACATACTTTAAAAGAACCCATATCTTCTTGAAAGCCATTGTCAAGGCCTAGAAGAATTCCATTTTCTGAAACTTCTACATTGATCAAATTCTCCGCATTTGTAATGAGATTATCATTTTCATCAACTATATCTATTGTGACATAAGCTAGGTCATAAGAGTCTTTACATATGGTATCTTTATTTGCCCTTGCCATGATTTTAAAAGGCTTACCACTTGTGCTTATAGTGCTTCTACCAATAGTTTGGGTTATTACTCGGCCTTTTTCATCATAGGCTATTGCTTGGATGCTTCCTTCTTCAAAGGAGATCTCCCATTGGGCGTATAGAGAAAAGCCGCGTTTTCTAGCATTATTGATTTTATATTTATGGCCTGCCTTTGTAATTTGACTTACAAAGTATTCTTTGCCATAAGATTTGATCTTGCCATTTTGATCTTTATGGACTAGTTCAACTGCACTAGCATTTGTATAGCAGATGACCTTTACTTTGCCATCATTTACTATGACTTCATCTTTATTCCAACTTGGCAAAAGATGGCAGGTGATATCCTTATCATTCCACAAGCTCCTATAAAGATAGTAGGCATCTTTTGGAAACCCTGCTAAATCCAGGATGCCAAAGTAGGAAGATCTTGGGCTTGGCCAATTATCAACTGGGCCTCTGTCTACACCGTTAAAGGGAGTAGGTTCTCCAAGATAGTCAAAGCCTGTCCACACAGCTTCTCCAGCAACATAGTCACGAGTTATGATATCATACCAAGCATCAGATGCATGGCTACCCCAGGCAACTTTTGATGTGTCATATGAAGATAGCTTTCTATCCTTAGGTAGATAATCTAATTCAAACCTGTCATAGACAGACCTGGAATTGATATTTGAAGCTGTTTCACTTGCCCAAAGTACCCAATCTGGGTAATCTTTGTGGATTTTATCATAGCGTCCGCCTTCTGTATAATTAAGGCCAATCATGCCATAAGCTTTATTAACCTTATCATCGACTTCGATTAGTTCGTCGACATAGTCATATCTTATGATATTATCTCCAATGGTGAGCCATCTCTTGGGATCAACCTCTCTGGCCCATTTTATGAGCTTATCGCAAACATCTGGATATCTGGATAAACTTGACCAATCAGTTCCCTCCATTATTTCGTTGCCTATTGATATCATAAAGATAGCTGGGGAATTGTAGTCTCTTTTGAGGACTTCCTTTAGGGAAAATTCTGCGAAAGTCATAGAAGGATTAGCCCCTAAAAGCTGGCTTTGGCCGATTTCTTTTTCAAAATAGGTTGAAAAATCATTGTAATTGTTGTTTTTGTCCAAAATCCAACCGTCAAATATCTCGCTTACCACAAGCATGCCCTTTTTGTTGCAAACATTAATCAGAGTCCTGCTTGCTGGATTGTGGGAAAGTCTGATGGTGTTGGCGCCCATATCCTTTAAGATATCGACCTTGTACTCTAGGGCTGACCTATAATCACAAGCCCCAAGGGCACCGTTGTCGTGGTGGAGGCAAACACCCTTAATTTTTATATTTTTGCCATTTAAGGATATGCCTGTTTGTGGATTTTTTTCTAAAACCCTAAAGCCAATATCAGTCACATATTCATCAATAGATTCATCCTCTAGTAAAATTTCTGATCTAAGTTGGTATAAATTTGGCTTATCCAAATCCCACAAAGAAATATTTTCTACTTGGAAATTTAAATCTATATCTTCTTTAGAATTAGCATCTATGGTGATTTCTTCGTTTGTAATATCTTTAATTAACTTATTTTTAAAGTATAAGGAATGTTTAAGTTTAAATGTTTTTGGATCTTTGTAATTGTTGCAAACTTCAGATTTTACATTTATTTTGCCAAGTTTGTCCGCTATTTCATAGTCAATCTTTGGTCCATAAATACCTAAGTTTAGCCTGTTTTTTACCAAAATATCGACAGACCTGTAGATGCCAGAGCCAGAATACCAGCGGGAAGATGGGACTTGGTGGTCACATCTTATGGCTAGGAGATTTTCTTCATCCTTTTTCAAATATGGGCTAAGATCATAGGCAAAGGGATTGTAGCCGTAGGGATTAAAGCCCAATTTTTCCCCATTTATATAAGTTGTGGAGTTTTGATAAACACCGTCAAAGTAGATAAAAACTTGCTTTTCTTCAAGATTGATATCATCTATGACGAAACTTTTCCTATAATTGCCAACTCCTCCGGGCTTATAGGCAGATTCTGCCTCAAAATATGGGCTAAAGTCTTGGTCTATAGAGTAATCGTGGGGAAGGTTGATATTTGTAAAATCACTATCATCAAAGTTTGGCAAATTCGCACCAGGTTGGTCACCTAGGTAAAACTTCCAATTTTTATTAAAATCTTGTTTGCTATCTGAATTTATAAAATTAATATATCTTTTTTCACTCATCTTATAGGCCTTTTTTTGCCTCAAGTATTAGATTTTGTTTTAGATTCCACAAGTCATGGGAAAGGTCGACATAGTAGTTGTGAGGTTGGTCAAATCTTTTAACCTCATCCCACAAGCTATCAATTTCGCTTTTACAATAGCTTTGAATTTCATCTAGTGAAGGTTGGTCATAGATTAGCTTTCCATCTTCAAAAATCTTTTCTTGCATCAAGCGAGCCTGGTAATTTTCCATTTTTTTCATCTTCCATGTAAAGAGTGGATCAAAGATTACAAGAGGCTCATTGTCGTTTACTTCTTCTTCTCTAAGGGTGATGTAGTCGGCTTCTGCCTTCCTATTTTTCTTGCTATAGAGTCTATAAACTTTTTTGAAGCCTGGTGTTGTGATTTTTTCGACATTTTCTGAAACCTTTATTTTTGACACTAGCTCATCATCTTTATAAATTCCAACAAGCTTATAAACGCCACCAAATACAGGATCAGACTTACTTGTGATTAGTCTTTCACCTATACCAAAGGAATCAATCCTAGCCTCTTGGGCTGTTAGGGAATTAATTTTAAACTCATCTAGGGAGTTGCTTGCTACAATTTTTGTGTCTGTAAATCCGTTTTCATCAAGGATTTTCCTCACTTCTTTTGAAAGGTAGGCAAGGTCTCCTGAGTCAATTCTCACTCCTCCGCTAAGGCCCTTTGGCTCCAAAACTTCCTTAAATACTCTCATAGCATTTGGAAGTCCGCTGTTTATGGTATCATAGGTATCTATTAAAAGGATACAATTGTCTGGATAAGCTTCGGCATAGGTTTTGAAAGCCTCGTATTCATTGTCAAAGGCTTGGATCCAGGAGTGAGCCATGGTGCCAGATGGTTTGAAACCATATTTTTGGGCTGATAAAGTATTGGATGATACTGGAACACCAGCGATGTATGCTGCCCTTGCCCCAGTTATGGAAGCATCGGCTCCTTGGGCACGTCTTGCTCCAAATTCCATAACAAGTCTATCTCCTGCAGCGCGAACTATTCTGCTAGACTTAGTTGCAACTAGGGAGTTGAAGTTCATTGATAATAATAGATAAGTCTCAAGGATTGAACATTCAATTATAGGTGCTTTTACTGTGATGATTGGCTCATTTGGAAACATAACTGACCCTTCTGGAAAGGCCCACACATCTCCTGTAAATTTGAAATCAGCAAGATAATCAAGGAAATCATCGGTAAAATTGCCAGAAGACCTTAGGTATTCTATGTCTTCTTTTGAAAAGTGTAGATTTTCTATAAAATCTATGATGTCATTTAATCCAGCAAAGATAGAATAACCTCCTTCATCTGGATTTGACCTATAAAAAGCATCGAATACTGCAATAGTATCCTTCATTCCGTTATTAAAATATCCGTTGGCCATAGTAAATTCATAAAAGTCACTAAGCATGGATAGGTTTCTTTTGTCTGTCATAATACCCTCTTTTCTTTAAGTTATTAATATTTTACCCCATTGCATATACAATGAATATTATTTATCAAACAAAGGGTATTCTTAGCTAGTATTTCCATTAATGAGAAATATATAATACAATAGGGTAAATTAGCAAATAGGAAAACAAAGGAGATTTTATGTATATATTTGATATAGATGGAACGTTACTAAATACAATTGATGCTATAGATTATCACTTGAATACAACTTTCAAAAAATACGGCCTAGACGCCGTGCCAAAAGATAAGGTTAGAGAATTTGTGGGAAATGGGCCAAAAGTCCTAGTTGATTCTGCCTTGGACTATGTTGATTTTTCTGGAGATGATATTTTAAAAGAAGAAATTTATGACGCTTATAATCTTGCCTATGACAACAACCCATCATACCTTACCAAGCCCTTTGATGGTATAAGAGAAGCTCTTGATGAAATCAAAAGCCGTGGAGAGATATTGGCTGCCTTTTCCAACAAACCTGATTCCACATCAAATAAGGTCCTTAAAGACGTATTTGGCAATGATTACTTCGATTATATACTAGGTTATAGGGAGGATTATAAGAGAAAGCCATCGCCAGAAGGAATTATGATAATTGCAGAAAGATTTGGGGTGAATTTTTCTGATATCCTATACTTTGGAGACAGCGAAGTAGATATGAAGTGCGGGAAAAATGCCAGTATTTTCACTGTAGGATGCTCCTGGGGCTTTAGAGCTAGGAAAGATTTAGAAGATCAAAATCCAGATGTAATTATAGATAAACCAAGTGAAATCACAACTATCAGAAATGTATAATCCATAATTAATATAAATATAATGGCTATCAATGACCTTGGCAATAAGTATAAAACTTTGATACACTAGTTAGTGAAATGATAAGTTATTGGAGGGATTGATGCAATTATTAATAGACAATTTATCTAAAAGTTTTGACGAAAAACTAGTTTTAGATAAACTAAGTATAACTTTAGACCAGGGGATAATCTACGGTCTCTTAGGTAGAAATGGAGCAGGAAAGACCACTCTATTTTCCCTAATAGCCAAGGAACTAGAAAAAAATTCTGGAGATATTTATCTCATTGATAAATCTAGCAAAAGCCCTCTTGACATAAAAGATGTATTTTTCATGCTGGCTGAGCCAGAACTCCCACGCTTTCTTACAGGTAGAGAATTTATAAATTTTTTCATAGATGTAAATAAGGAAAGAATAAAAGGAAACTTAAATCCAGATATTTACTTTGATCAAGTTAAATTTGATGAAGATGACAAGGATAGGCTTATCCAGGGATATTCGACAGGTATGAGAAATAAGCTTCAAATGATGATGTTTCTTATCACAAAGCCAAAGGTGATTTTGATGGACGAGCCACTCAATTCCCTTGATGTAGTGGTTCAAAAAGAGATGAAGGATTTGATAAAATCAATCAAAAATGACCACATAATAATTTTCTCAACCCACATTCTAGATCTCGCCAAAAACATGGCAGATGAGATCCTCCTTCTCCACAAGGGGAAAATTAGTGAGGTTGACAGGGAAATCAAAAACAATCCTGATTTTGAAGAGGAAGTAATAAACTTGCTGCAAAGAGAGGATTAGCCGATGGAATATTACAAAAAATATAGGATTATAGAAAATATTTCCCATGCAGAATCCATCAACCGCCTAATACACTTCTTCCATAGGCTTCCTATAATTGGAAAACATACGGGGGATAAGTATAGGCTATTTGGATTTAAAAAATTTGTATACACACTAGGCCCTATATTTTCTTTGTTGGGTCAAATTATCAAATGCTTGCTATCCTTTGTCATATCAATTGTCATAAGTGGATCTATAATTTGTGCTTTACATAAGCTTGGTATATATAAAGTTCAGGAATTTGAAGACATGATGGATTATGGAGCAGTAAATCTGGCTTTTTTGAGCTTTTATCTAACACCAGCTCTCGTGTCCAATTTTATTGAAGGCGGCAAGTTTAAAATCCACCAACTAAATAAGCAATACAGGATGGAGGCCAAAGAGTCTGGACTAATACTTGGAGTCTTTGATCCTTTGAGGATTTCTTTGGGGAGAACTATAATATTTTGGATACTCTTGGACTTTAAAAAGGCTTTTCTAATAAGCTTAAGTCTAGCATTTATAAGAATAAGTTCCAATACTTACAGTGTTTATAAGTTTTCTAAAAAAGAAAAAAGGCTCTCTGAGAGATTTGCCTTCATTATGATCTTGGAAGTCATACTTTTTGCCTTATTGATGCAAGTGGAAGATATTTCTATTATCATTCTTGTAGCTATATTTGCAATTAGCTTCATTGCCTTTATTTTATCTAGCAGATATTTGTTTAGCTTTGATGGTTACGATAGGCTTTTGGAAGTGGCAAAAAGAGATAGCGCAAATATTGATTTAGATTATGATAAGATTGCCAATGATAGCCTTGCCCTCAAAGATTCTGATATAGAAAAGGATCAAGTAGCTAAGGGAAGGGGCTATGAACTATTAAATAATCTTTTTTTTCAAAGGCATAGTAGGCTTCTTGTAAAGCCAGTATTTAAAAAGGCATTAATAATATTTGCCATTATTATAGCTTTGCTCGTTGGTGTAAAATTTATTTTTACACGCTTTGCAAATCTTATAGAAGGAATCTTTTTATTATCCTTACCTATCATTGCTATGATTATTTTTAATGATACTGAAAGTGCTAGGGCTTTTTTCCTAAACTGTGACAGGTCTTTGATTCAATATGGATTTTATAGGGACTCCAAAGCAATATTTGAAATGTATAAGTTAAGATATAAGACCTTGTTAAAGATACATCTTGCAGGACTTTTTTCAGGACTTGTAAGCCTTATTACTTATTACTTTTTATACCAAAACATTGACGTAAAAACAGGGCTTCTAGCTGGAAGTTATGTAGTATTTGCCTACTTGTTTTTCCCAGCCTTTAACCTATTTAATTATTATGTTTTCCAACCCTTTAACCACGATGCATCTGCCAAAGGAGGCTTATATAAGTTTGTAAATTCCCTCATAGGCTATGTCAATATTTTGATCATACCTTCAATTATTGGTAAATTTGATGGAGATATGAAGGTGGCTTTTATAGGTCTAATAGTTATTATGGGTATTTTGACTGTAACATTTCCATTTATAGTGAAAAAATATGGCCAAGAAACCTTTAAAATAAGAAAATAAAGCGACCTTTTGGCCGCTTTAGTCATCTTTGAGATTGAATTTTTTTCTAAGTCTTATTTTTACTATAAAGTATAAGAGGATAAAATAGATAATAGCAAACAATGATATAATTCCTACTAGATATGACCTCTTAAGCTCTAAGTAAATTAGTAGGGGAAAAATAATAGCAAATAGAATAAGGCCAAGAACTATGGAAGTAAGGCCAGCAAACTTATTGCCGTATTCCCAAGTGTTTTTGTCATAGCAAACTTCCCAAATATGAAAGCCTACTTTCATCTCAGGATATGGTGAGTAGAAATTTCTTAAAAAAATTCCTATATATATTGTAAATACTAAAAGAATTATGTCTGATACTATTAAAGGACCCATATTTCACCTCATTTCTCATAAATTATACTAATTTTTGTGGATAATGAAAGATGAGGATTTTTCCAAATTGTAAAAGAAATAATAGAACATATAGTAATATTGAGGATACTATGAAAATATTAATAACAAGCGATTGGTACTATCCTGTAGTAAACGGGGTAGTAAGATCAGTCTTAAATTTAAAAGAATATCTAGAAAGCCAGGGACACGAGGTAAGGGTCCTAACCCTATCAAATACTCTTATGTCCTATAAGACTAACGATGTATATTATATAGGTTCTCTTTCTGCCAAGAAAATTTATCCTGAAGCTAGGATTACAAATATTTTGGCCAATACCTATCTAAGGTCTATAAAGAAATGGGAGCCAGATATTATCCATAGCCAGTGTGAATTTTCGACCTTTATGATGGCAAAGACCCTATCAAAGATGCTAAATATCCCCCTAATCCATACCTATCATACAGTCTATGAAGACTACACCCATTATTTTACAACTAACAAAAAAGCTGGTGTTAAGATTGTGGCTAAATTTTCAAAGGCTCTTTCTGATATGTGCGATTATTTTATAGCTCCAACTGCAAAAACAGCAGCAATATTGGAGTCTTATAATATAGGGGAAGAAAAAATAGCAGTAATACCCACAGGTGTTCATATACCAGACTTATATGACAAAGAAAAATTGAGAGATGAACTAAAAATAGATAAGGATAAAAAAATCCTTTTATACTTAGGAAGGCTTGCTGAAGAAAAAAACATAGAAGAGATCATCCAATACTATGACAAACTCGATGATCCAAGCATAGAATTTCTCATAGTTGGCGGAGGACCTCACCTTAATAAACTGATAGATTATAGCAAAAACTTTAAAAACAGAGCAAATTTCATAGGTATGGTAGATCCAAGCGAGGTTAACAAATATTACCAGGCTGCTGATATTTTTACAACAGCATCTACATCAGAAACCCAAGGACTTACCTACTACGAGGCTCTATCAAATGGTACAGTAGCCATTTGTAGAATCGATGGCTCCCTAGAAGGGGTCATAGAAAATGGATTCAATGGCTTTTGCTACGATGATTATGACCAATTTAAGGCTTATATATACCAAGTTTTGGGTGACGAAGATTTGAAAAATAAACTTAGGGAAAATGCCAGAGCCTATGCCCTGGATAATTTTTCTGTCCAAAGTTTTGGTAGCAAATGTGAAGCCTTATACGAAAAAGCAGTAAATGAGTACGATTATGAAAGTCCTTTTATATACAAAAGATTATGAAACAGTAAAGGAATCTGGAGTCGGCAAGGCCATAGACCACCAAATCAAGGCTTTGACAAAGGTCGGATGTGACTTCACCCTAGATGAGAAGGAAGATTTTGATATAGTTCACATAAACACAGTCTTTCCCAAATCCGCTGCCTTTGCTTCTAAGGCAAAAAGAGCTGGCAAAAAAGTCATCTACCACGCTCATTCTACCAAGGAAGATTTCAAAAATTCCTTTATTTTGTCAAATCAAATAGCCCCACTTTTTAAATCTTGGCTAACTCATTGCTACAACAAGGGAGACTTAATCCTTACTCCAAGCGAATATTCCAAGGGAATTCTTGAAACTTATGGTTTAAAAAGAGACATTGAAGTTGTATCAAATGGCATAGACCTAGATTTCTGGCAAAAAAAAGAGAATGACAGAGAAAATTTTTATAAGACTTATAATTTGGATCCAAATAAGAAATCAATCATTTCAGTAGGCCTACCTATCAAAAGAAAGGGCATAGATGATTTCATAAAACTTGCAGAGCTAATGCCAGAATACGAATTTGTCTGGTTTGGCAAGCTAAATCCTTCGGTAATGCCTGCAGAGATTAAAAAACTTATAGACAATGCTCCAGAGAATCTCCACTTCCCAGGATACATATCTAGCGATGAATTAAGAATCGCCTATAGCGGATCAGATTTATATGTATTTTTGACCCACGAGGAGACAGAGGGGATTGTCCTTTTGGAAGCTCTTGCCACAAAGGCAGATATATTAATTCGCGATATAGAAATATTTGAAAAAGACTATGTTGATGGAAAAAATATCTACAAGGGCAAGGATTTAAAAGACTTTAGGGAAAAAATCACGGGCATACTAAGTGGAGCTTTGCCATCATTAGTAGACTTTGCTTATGAAATTGCCAAGGCAAAGTCTATAGAGAACACAGGAAGAAAATTAGTAGATTCCTACGAAAAGGTACTTAAATTATGAGATCAATTTTATTATTTGTTCTAATAGCCCTTATAACCATACTTATACCAGCCATTGTAATGACCATTGTTAGCCTCATAGGTGGAGGAGATTTATTAGTTATAATTGGGCAAATGCTAATTATTTTGACATTTGTCCTAATTTTCACTAGATATTTAAAATATAAGAGAAAATATGAAATAGACACCGAAAATTTAATCAATGGACAAAAAGATATAGAAAAGCTAAAAAAACTAAGAGATGAACGCAAGACCTACCAATCAAAGGCAGCTATCACTTATCAAATCTTAGCTAATGAGTTTTCCGATGAAGAAGCAGCAAATCTTAAAAAATACGCTACTAGGCCAAGCGATATGGAACACTATTATTCGGCTCTAATTGACAATGCTACAAAGGAAAAGCGAGATGAGATAAGGAAAAAACGCGACTACTTCTTAAACCGCTATAGCAAAAAAGCCATGATTTATCCAGACTTTAAAGGAAATCTAAAGACAAGTGGCAAATGGATAGGATTTTTCTTTTTACTTTATATAATCTATAGCATAATCGGCAATGAAGTTCGAATGGGCGAATTTGTTTACGCATCCTATGTACTTTTGGGCATGCTGATTTTAGCGGTAGTAATGATAAACACAATCCTTTGGATAGTCAGAACACTCAGTTCATATTGGGCAAAAGATTATATTTAAGCCAGGCAAATATAGCCTGGTATTTTTTTGTTTTAAATTCTTATACTTAAAATCTGCAAAAGCTTAATGCGAATAATTAAAAATATTATTAATTTTATTAAAAATATTAATTTCGACTTTACAAATATTAAAAACGTAGTATACTTATATCAAAAGGAGGCTATCTATGATAAATAAATGTCCAAACTGTGGTGATGAGATGATCATCACATCATATAGATGCAATAATTGTTATACAGAAGTAAGCGGCGAATTTGAAATGGATAATTTCTCTAGACTTGATAAAGAAGATAAAGAATTCATTGAATTATTTTTACAAAAAAGAGGAAGTATTAAAGATGTGGGAGAAGAAATTGGTATTTCATATCCTACAGTTAGAAATAGAATAGATAAGTTAGTGGCAAAATTGGGCGGCAAAGTTGACAAAAAAGCTAGCCGTATAGATATACTAAATATGCTTGATAATGGCGAGATTACAGCAGACCAAGCTCGCGAATTATTGGAGGAATTAAAAGATGAATGATGAAAAACAAATTATATTAGAGATGCTAAAAGAAGGCAAGATTACTGTTGAAGAAGCTAACAATCTACTAGAAGCAATCGGTAGCAAGAAAAGTAGAAATGACAATGACTTCGTTTCCAAATTCACCCAGTCAATGGAAGCTGTCATCAAGAAGACAACAGAAACCTTTGAAAACTTGGGCAATTTTGACCTAGATAATATAGATATCAACCAATTTAATATCAGAGGTCAAATGAATACTCACGATGAGATGAGAATTGACGATGATATCAATAACATCAATATTGATATTCCTAGTGGAAAAATCTATATAGAAAGATCTATCGATTCTGCCATAACCCTAAGCCAAGATATTTGGTCAAAAAAATCTAATTTGGTAGATTTCTTGGATGTAGAAGTACTTGGAGATTCACTAAATATCAGCATCAATGACGAACACAGAAACTACGATGCAACTCCAGTCATCCACCTATCTTTAGGAAAGAATATATATGATAGCCTAGCTATTGACCTTGTAAATGGTTCTATAGAAGTAGAAGATGTTGATTTTACAAATTCAACCATAGATTCTGTTAATGCTAGAATTACTGTAATAAATTCTTGTGGAAAGCTTGATATAAACAATGTAAATGGAAAAATTGATATTAAAAATACCAACGGCACTTTAAATATAGACAATGTCAACGGTTCTGTTTACCTATCAAATATCAGTGGCGAAGAAGCAAACGTAGATGCAGTAAGCGGCAATGTTAGAATCGATGGACTAAATTCAAAGACATTTACTGCTGATACTACATCAGGCAATATTAGAATCTACCACGTTAAAGATGCTGAGTCCATATCATTAGACTCATCTTCTGGTAATATTGTCATAGACAGCGAAGGATTTGAAGGCGAGATTAAAGCAAGGGTTGAAGCTAGCGATTTAAATCTTTCAGAAAAATATAAAAACAAGATGCAAATTGAAAATGGCTATGAAGTTTCAACAGATGCCAATAAGGAAGATTTAAATGTAAATATAGATGCTGGTTTTGGCAAAGTTTCTCTTAGATAATAAAAAAGGCACCATGGGGTGCTTTTTTTGTGGGGAAAATAACAAACAGTCAACGCATTGTATAGTTGACTGCCTTGTTCTCACTTTCTTTGATATATTTTTGTGAGAGATTAGTACAAAAGTTTGAGGGTAATTAGTTTTGTACAAAAAGGTAAACAGTTGACATAAATTTTATTTAAGGAAGAGTACGCATTTGCGATGAAAATTAATAGTGTCAGCATTAAACTGTTTCCTCGCCTTATATACTAAGCTAGTATTGTATTATTTGCATAAAAGTTTTGTAAAATTTGTGTTAAATAATAAAAATTTCTAAATAATACAGGAGTAATTCTTGCCCATCAAATATTTTATTTTGCATTTATAATCTGTTATAATAAGCTTAAGAATTTATGAGGATTATTATGGGATTTGCTTTATTTACAATAAGTGAGTTTTGCTTATTTATAATTAACAGCTTAATAAAGTTTAAAGATGAAAAGAAAAAAAGAATCTTTGCAGGGCTTATGTTCTTTATTATGTTTGTTTTTGCGGCCATAAGAGGATCTGGGGATGCAGATTACTACAATTACTTATGGTTTGTAAAAGACATAGGAACTGACCTTTCCAAGGTCTTTAACTTTTCGTATGCAGTGGAATTTGGCTTTAGGTTTTTTTCCTATATTATCAATATCCTAGGCCTTTCACGCCAGTGGGTGATAGCTATAATGAATGCTCTATCCATTTTCCCTGTAGCCTACCTATCCATAAAAAAATCCAAAGATCCATTTTTGTCGGCCATTATTTTCTTGCCGATTTTCATCCAATTTGATATGCAAACAGCAAGAACAGCATCGGCTGTAGGACTAGGGCTTTTAAGTATTAACTTTTTTGCTGAAAGAAAGTACATAAAAAGTCTTTTGTTTTTCCTATTTTCATTTTCCTTTCACAGGGCGGCAATTATACTTTTGCCATTCTTGTTTTTTATGGCCTTTGAAATGGGGAGACCTTTTAAGATAGTAAGTGCAATATTTGCTATGCTGGTAAGTGTATTTTCAACCTTAGTTTTTAGACTTCTAGCAACTCTTCTATCAAGCATTGGACTTGCTAGGATGGCTACAAAAATTAATAACTATACATTTACTGGTAAATTTGCCCAGTCCATGAGCCTATATGATCCTAGGATTATATTTGCTCTGGCTCTTTTTGTGACAACACTTATGTATTTTGATAAAAAGTCTTTTGGCAAAAACACCATAGAAGAAACATCTATCAAGGCCATGTGGTTTAGCCTCTTGGTGCTTTTGATCTTTAGGTCATCGACTGCTATAGCCTTTAGATTTTCAACGTTTTTTACAGTTTTACAGATAATATACATTCCCCTTGTCCTAGATCATATAAAAGTTATAGATAGACTTGGCAGGTTTTTAATAATACTTGCAGTCTTGGTATTTTTGATACCCTATGCTATCTTTTTGATGGCAAAGGCTCCGGCCTATGACTTTTTCTTTACGAATTTAAATGCAATATATTCATTAAAATAGGAGATAATATGCAAAAATTAACTAGCAAACAAATTATAGAGGCAGTAAAAAGAAATATCTTGCTATTACTTATTCCTGCTATAGTCCTTGCAGGCCTTAGCTTTTTCTTTACAGTAGTAAAAGGTGGTTACTATGAGGCAAATTCAGTTCTTATTGTAACTAGCAATACGGACGAACCAATTACCTACAACAAGCTGATCTTAAATGAGAAGCTATCCAATATCTATGGCCAGTTCTTAGAATCAAATGATCTATACGAAAAAGTGGCTTCTGAAATTTCTCCAGATATGAAAGCTTCGGAAATTGAAAACAATTTGGAATACACTGTAAATCCACAAGGTGGGGTCATTGCCTTTACCTACAAGGATTCAAATGAAGCAAGAGCAAAGGATAGCCTAAATCTAATCACAGAGGAATTTAGAAAATTTGCCAAAGACTATTTGAATATGGAAAATATAGAGTATTTGCAAAATGTTCTTGTAAAGAAAGCTTCTAATACTCGTGCTTTGATATTCACCATTATTGCCTTTATAGTTGGTGGACTCATAGGCCTTGTCATTACAATAATCAAAGAAATCCTATCAGATAGGATAAACGATGCAAATGACATAAGGGAGCTTGATATTGAAGTTTTGGCAGATTTATCAAGAGAAAAGTCTGGAGAACTAGCAAAGGTAAAAAGAAAAATCGACAATATATCCCTTGAAAATATCATAGGCATTACTCCTTTGAAGGTATCAAAAAATCAATTAGATATAGCAAATGATCTTGCAAATATTCTTGATGCAAAAGTCATAGATGCAAGAAGTCCTAGAGAAAATTTTGCCGACTTTGAAAGCGAGATGGCAGAAAAATTAAAAGATTATAGAAATGTAATATTTGAAGAAAAATCAGCAAATGATCCTATAAGTATCGATTTGGCAAAATTTGAGGACTACAAAATCCTACTTGTAGACAAAAAATCCCACAAAAATGAACTTTTAGGCCAAGTAGATGAATACAAAAGACTTGGTATCGAACTTTTAGGGGTGATTTATTATTAAAAAGTTTTTTTTAATATGCGCTATCATAATATTATCCTCTTGTTCAAAGTCATCTGAGTCCTACCAGGCAAAAGATATAGAGATAAGAGAAAATAAAAAACAGACTAAGGAAAATGATCAGCTTCAAATAAATGGCCTTTATGAAGTTGAAGAAGACACATATATGTACGAATTTCCAGAAAAATGGTCTAAGTATGACAAACTAGATAAATCTTCTATTGTAGAAGTTTTAAGGGAAGCTGAAGATGGTTTTGTTTGGGTAGATTACGATGGAAATGAGGGATATGTTGAAGTTGAACTTTTAAAAGAAATATAGAATTATTTTACTTAGATTTTACAAATGCTTAAAAGTCTATTATAATAATTACACACTAGGGGTGCCAAATGGCTGAGATTTTACCCTTAAACCAGATCAAGATAATGCTTGCGTTGGAAAGTGAAGTAAACTCTTTGTAATTCTGGTTTAATTGTTAGCTTATTGGCTAGCCTTTAGTAGGAATTATAAGGAGGTTTTTTTATGCAAAAAAACACAAATTGGTCAACCAGAATGGTTGTTGAAGGTGGGATAATGCTTGCCCTAGCATTCTTATTAGACAAAATTGTCCTTTTTAGAATGCCATATGGCGGATCAGTAACACTAGCACGTAAATTGCCACTAGTAATATTTGCCATTAGATGGGGAGTCAAAGCCGGTATGGTTGAAGGAGTATTATTTGGACTTTTAAATATGTTAATAGGTGGATATGTAATCCACCCAGCCCAAGCCATACTAGATTATATTCTATCAGCATCAATGATAGGTCTAGCTGGAATCAAATTTGGAGATGAGAGAAAGCTAACAAGCTATATACCATCAATAATAATTGCATTTCTAGCAAGTGGAGTATTTAACGTAATAAGCGGACAAATCTTCTTCTACAGCATGACAGCAGCTAAAGAAGCAGGATTTAATAACTTTATATTCTATAACATTGCATTAAACTATTCAGTATTATTAGCAGATATGGCTATACTACTTATAGTTTATGTAATAAGTTATAAGAGCTTAAACAAACTTTATGATGACCAAAGAATAGCAAAAATATAGGAAAAGACCACCAAGTAAAAATGGTGGTCTTTTCCTATAAAAATTTCATTTAGAAAAATTATTATTTTTTATTCTAAAGTAATAATGCCTTATATTAATCAATAATTTTGGGTTTATACTTCGACACCGGGGAGCAGGGCGGTATGGGCGGCAGAGGCCCCTTTTGCCCTTCCCCGGACCCCCGACCCATTTCACCCCTCTGCCACTGCGTGGAGCGAATTAGTAAGAATTTGCTATGCAAATTCTTACGATTTGATAGGGTGAAATTACTTTATAAACTACAAAAATTGGTGTTTTCTAAATCTTGAATTTCTAAAATCGCAAACTCGCTACGCTCAAACAGTGCGATTTTCTAACGAAATTCTGCATTTTGAAAACAAATCAATTTTTCCACCGCTAATCCTATGTTTGTTGTACTTGTAGGCTTAGTGGTGCAGTTAATATTAGGTAATCAGTCAAAACAAAAGAATTTGCGAAGCAAACTTCTACTAATCATTGCCCCACGCAGTGGCGGTAGGGGTAAAAAGGGTTTGGGGGTGTAAGGGGGAAGGGACGTAGGGGTCTCCGTTACCCCTCGACCCTACCCCCTTAGGTCGAAGGTTTAACCTTAAATAACGAAAACCCACAAGATAAGCACACATTTAAAAATTACATGATTTTAGTCCAAGATATTTTAAAATATCTTCGATTTTCTATTGCATATTTTCAAATCCATGATATAATATTATTGTACTAAGATAGTAATACAATAATACAAGTTGGAGGTAGCTATGGAATTTGATAATCAAAGGCCAATTTATTTGCAACTTCTGGAAGAATTTAAGTTAAAGATTTCCACAGGCCAGTGGCCAGCTGGTGAGAAGATTGATTCGGTGAGGAGTCTTGCAAGTTTTTATGAGGTAAATCCAAACACTGTTCAAAAGGCTCTATCTGAGCTTGAAAGAGAAGGGCTTACAGAAACTAGGAGGACAGCTGGTAGGTTTGTTACTGATAATGCATCTTTGATTTCAGACCTGGAGGATGACTCCTTTAAAAAAATAGCCGATGAATTTATTGAAGGTGCAAAGAATTTAAATCTAGGAAAAGAAGAAGCGATAGATGATTTAAGGAATTATTGGGAGAAAAATTATGATTGATATTAAGGATTTGACAATGGTTTATAGTGGAAGGGCAGTTCTTGATAATGTAAACTTAAGCCTAGATCAAGGTCAGATTGTTGGACTTTTGGGAGAAAATGGTTCAGGAAAAACTACTCTTATTAGAATATTAGCGGGTCTTGAGAGAAATTACCAAGGAGTTGTAAGTATTTGTGGTAATAGGCCTGGAAGCATTACAAATGACATGGTTGCCTATCAGCCAGACCACTTACCTTTGGATGAGAATTTAAAAATAGAAGAAGTTTGCAGTGTTTATAGTATTTTTTATGAGGACTTTGATCTTAATAGATTTTATAAGCTTTTAAACAGTTTCGAAATTTCAAAGGAATTAAAGATTAAGGAATGTTCTAAGGGGATGAAAGAAAAGATTCAGATTGCCCTTACTTTGTCCAGAAAAGCAAAAATCTATATCCTTGATGAACCTATGAGCGGCATAGATCCAAAGTCTAGAAAAATTGTACTAAATACAATTATCAACAACTTTGACTATGAGGGACTTATGATTATATCAACCCACCTAGTAAGTGAGGTTGAGAAAGTTTTGGACAGGGCTTTATTTTTAGATAATGGAAAGCTAGTTTTAAATGAAACAGTAGATGACATTAGAATTAACCACAACATGGGTGTGGAAGAATACTTTACGGAGGTCTTATAATGGGAAAATTATTAGGAAGAATTTTTAAGGAAGATATCAAGTCTACTATTTTATGGCTGATCTTGCCCCTTGTCCTTGCAATAGTTTTTGCTAGCCTTTTGAAAGCATTCGGTGAAAACCCCTTGGTAATGATTGGCATGGGCCTTACTATGGCATTTGTTGTAATAGGTCCGTTTGTGGCGCTAGTATCTGTAGCTATTAATGACTATGAGAGGTTTTATGGCAAGTATGCATCATTTTATTCAGCCATACCGATAGAGACAGGCTCTATATTAGGCGCAAGATTTATTAACTATATACTTATGACCCTAATAGCAAGTCTGTTTGCTTTTGTTTACTTTTTGACTTTTGTAAATCTAGCTAGTGGTTCAACTATTTATCTGTCGGATGCTTTCGAGGTTTTTGAGCGTGCTCTATCTGAAATAGGAGGAGCAAACATTGCATTAATAGCTTTATACATGGTCATAATGCTAGTTACAAATATTATGCAGGTACTATTTGCTATAACAGCAGGATCTTCTAGAATATTTGGAAGGCAATCTAAGCTAAAAGTAGTCTTGGTATTTATGGCAGTATCTCTTATCATTGGCTATATATTTGTAGCAATTCAAGCAAATTCAGCTATGGTTTACGAAAATTCCCTCTATATAGATGACAATTTGTCCAATATTGTAAATGCGAAAGTCTATAACAGGGGCTACCAAATAACTATAGCACCTATAGCGTATAATTTAATAGTAACTTTGCTCTTAGCTGCTGGCACTTACTATATACACGACAAAAAACTTTCAGTAGCATAAATTTGGGGTGTTTTATACACCTCTTTTTTTATTTACAAAATACCAATAAAGTGTATATTTTACTTAAATAAACTATATAAGGAGGGCTTATGAAAACTGCCCTATTTATCTACAATCCAAACAGTGGTCAGAGGATTATAAATGAACACTTGCCTTGGATTATAGACTATCTAAGTGAAAAAGAATATCTAACAAGTATATATGCAACCCAAGCTCCAAGAGATGCTAGTAAGATAATTGGCAAATATGGAGAAAATTTTGAAGAAATCATTGTGGCTGGTGGAGATGGAACTCTTGATGAAGCTATAGCAGCGGTGTCAAAGGCAAAAATTGACCCGCTTATTTCCTATATTCCTACTGGATCTACAAATGACTTTTCAAAGTCCTTAAAAATCCCAACAGATGTAGAAAGAGCTGTAAAACTAGCCAGTCGTGGCTATCAAAAAAGAATCGATATTGGCCAAATCGATGACAAGTTTTTTGTCTATGTTGCTGCCTTTGGTTCAATATCAGACGTTTCTTTCGATACTGACCAAGATGCTAAGAATATTTTTGGCAGAAGCGCCTATATCATTGAAGGTTTAAAGAAGGCTTTACCTCTATCTAACATTACAAGTTATAAAATGGATGTGTTGGTAGACGATGAAAATATAAAGGGTGATTTCATCCACTTTATGGTGACAAACTCTGTGTCTGTGGGTGGATTTGAAGGGATAACTGGCGATAACGTATCCTTATCTGATGGGATTTTTGAGCTGACAATGGTTCGCCGTCCTCAATCCTTGGCAGACGTAAATAAAATCGTATCAGGTCTTACCAATAGAGAAGAAAACGATATGTTAATCTTCCGCCAAGGTTCACATTTTGAAGTTAAGACAGACCAAAAAGTTTCTTGGTCCCTAGATGGTGAATATGGTGGCACAAGTACTTTTGCCAAAATAGATGCATTGAAAGAAAAAGTTAGGATGAGAACAGGCATTAGAGATAATCAATAGAATATTTGTATTTTATAGCATATAACATTTATGTTTTACTAGTTTCTCAGGATTTGATATAATATAAATGAGAACCTAGGAGGTAAAAATGTTTAAAATAGGCGATAAAATCGTATACCCTAACCACGGTGCTGGGGTAATAGATTCTATTGAGAAGAAAGAGTTTTTGGGAGAAGAAAAGGAATACTTTATCCTAAAAATGCCAATTGGTTCCATGGATATTTCAATTCCGATTTCAAATATAGACAAAATGAATGTCAGAGATGTTATTGACAAGGAATCTGGTGATGAAGTTCTTAGGATTTTGGATGATGACCCAACACCTATGCCTGACAATTGGAATGTCAGATATAGAGAAAATCAAGAAGTTATAAAGACTGGTGATATCTATAAAATTGCAGAAATGGTTAGAAACCTTGCGATTTTGGATAAGGAAAAAGGCCTATCTACTACAGAAAAGAAGTTACTAAACAGAGCAAGAAGAATAATGGCCAGCGAACTAGTAATGGCAGGTTCTCTAGAAAAAGAAAAAGCAGAAGAAATGATCGATGAATCAATCGGTCTATAAAAAATTTCATAAGGAGCATGGATGAAGCGAATATTTCAATTAGTTATGACACTAATTGGAGCCGTGCTTGGTATTGTGATACTAAATGTAGTAAATGCCGCAAGTTTGTGGATGGAAACAAGCGGCATTATCTTTATTATCGCAAATTTCCTAGCGGGTCTAATAGGTGGAATAATTTTTTATTTAATTTCAAAGTCGCTTGCAGGTAAGTTTATAGAAAACTTTTCCCATATCGAAGGGCAAATTAGCGAAATACCGGCAAGCAAGTTGATAGTTGGAACTATAGGAGCAATAATAGGAATTTTTGTTGCAACTCTAATATCAAGACCTCTAACCAGCCTACAATTACCATATGGAGGCAATTCAATTTTTGTGCTATTATCTATTTTATTATATATCGGTTTAGGTTACTTGGGATGGAGAGTTTCTACAAAAAATTCTGACGATTTTTATAATCTTTTCAAAGGCATAAGAGATAATAAGGAAAGCAAGTCTTCTTTAAGGCATGATAAGAATAAAAATCTTGCAAGCCCCAAGATTCTAGATACATCAGTAATAATAGATGGAAGAATAGTTGATATATTGGAAACGGACTTTATAGAGGGAGATCTAATAATATCAGAGTTTGTCCTAGAAGAACTACAACATATAGCCGACAGTCCTGACGATTTAAAAAGAGAGCGCGGACGCAGGGGTCTAGATATAGTGAATAATATCAAAAACAACAACAAAACTAACCTCGTCATTGTCGATACTGACTATCCAGATATAAAAGAAGTGGATAGCAAGTTGTTAAAACTAGCTCTTGATATGAACGGCAAAGTTTTTACAAATGACTACAACTTAAATAAGGTGGCTGATGTTCAAGGAATCCCAGTGTTAAACATAAATAACCTATCAAATGCCCTAAAACCAATAGTGATTCCAGGAGAATCTATGGAAATAGAAGTAATCAAACTTGGCAAGGGTAGAAACCAAGGTGTTGGTTACCTAGAAGATGGTACTATGGTCGTAGTTGAAGATGGGGATAAGTACCTTGATCAAACAATTCGAGCAACTGTAACAAGTGTTTTGCAGACATCTGCAGGTCGTATGATTTTTGTTAGAAGCGAAGAGGATTAAATGTTAGATAATAAGTTTATCTCAGCTGTCATAACAGCTGCAGGTTCTGGCAGGCGAATGAATAGCCAGATTAACAAACCTTTTTTGAATATAAGAGGCAAAAAAATCATTGAATTAACCCTTGATACACTTACAAAAATAGATATTTTTGATGAAATAATTCTTGTCATAAGAAAAGATGATGAGGATGAAATAAAGAAAATTATAAAAGGCTATGATAGAGAAATAAAGTATGTTTATGGCTCTAATACAAGGGAGCTTTCAACCTTTGAAGGGCTTAAAGCCTTAAATAGCAAATGTGAACTGGTCTTAACCCATGATGGGGTAAGGCCTTTTGCAAGTAGAGAACTTTTTTATAGGGTTCTTGAAGATTTGAAATCCTACAAGGCTGTAATAAGTGCAACAAAGACAAAGGATACTATAAAAATAGTAGATGAGGATATGGTTGTTGATTTTACGCCAAATAGAGACTATGTTTATAACATTCAAACTCCCCAAGCTTTTGACAAAAAGATTCTATTTTCTATGTATGAAAAATATGTGAAAAGTGAATTTAAGATTACGGATGATAGTCAGCTATTTGAATTCTTTCACAGAGATATTCCTGTAAAAATTGTAAGCGGGGAATATTCCAACATCAAAATCACAACAAGAGAAGATATACTATTTGCAGAAGCCTATTTAGCAGAAAAAAGGATATGAGGATATAATGAGAATAGGAATAGGATATGACGTCCACAGACTAGTCGAGGATAGAAAATTAATCCTTGGTGGAGTGGAATTTGACCATGAATTGGGACTTTTGGGACACTCTGATGCGGATGTTCTGACACATGCTATAATGGATGCAATCTTGGGCGCTTTGGCAGAAACTGACATTGGTAAATTGTTCCCAGATACTGATCCTAAATATAAGTATATATCGTCTTTGATTTTACTAGATAATGTAGTCAAATTAATGGATGATAAAGGTTATAAAATCGGTAATATAGATACTATAGTAATATGTGAATTACCAAAAATCAGTCCCAAAAGAGAAGAAATTAGAAAAGTAATAGCTACTCACCTAAAAACTGACATAGAAAATGTGTCTATCAAAGCCTCCACAAGTGAAGGACTAGGATTTACTGGTGAAGGTTTAGGAATAGAGGCCAGGGCAGTAGTAATCTTGGAGGAGAAATAATGAGAAAATTAATAACAAGCGAATCAGTCACAGAAGGCCATCCAGACAAGGTCTGCGATAGGATTTCTGATGCAATCTTAGATGAATGTTTAAAACAAGATAAAAATTCAAGAGTTGCTGTAGAAACAGTAACTTCAACCGGTTTAGTTTTAGTTGTAGGAGAAATTTCAACTAAAGCTTATGCTCCTATTGAGCAAATAGCAAGAGATACTATAAAAGAAATTGGCTATGACGATCCAAAAATTGGTTTTGATTATTCAAATGTTGCTGTACTAACATCATTGATAGAACAATCAGCCGACATAGCCCAAGGTGTAAACCAAGCACAAGAATTTAATTCTACAAGTGAAAAATACGACAAAATTGGAGCAGGAGACCAAGGAATTATCTTTGGCTATGCAGACAATGAAACTGAATCATATTTGCCAGTTTCTATAGACTACGCTCATAAGCTTGCCCATAGACTAGCAGAAGTTAGAAAAGATGGGACTCTAGCTTACCTAAGACCAGATGGCAAGAGCCAAGTAACTGTAGAATATGATGATGACAAGTTGGTAAGAATTGATAACATTGTAATATCAGCCCAACATACAGAAGATGTTAGCCTTGAAAAAATCCGTGAAGATATCATAAATGAAGTCATCAAAAAAGTAATTGATGAGAGTTTAATCGATGAAAATACCAAAATTTATGTAAATCCAACAGGAAAATTTGTCATAGGTGGACCAAAAGGAGACAGTGGTCTTACAGGTAGAAAGATTATCGTAGATGCATATGGTGGATATTCTAAATCTGGTGGTGGAGCATTCTCTGGAAAAGACCCAACAAAGGTAGACAGATCAGCTGCCTATATGGCTAGATATGCTGCAAAAAATATGGTCGCAGCAGGTCTTGCAGATAAGCTTGAAATAGGCATTTCCTATGCTATAGGTGTTGCTCACCCACTATCAATATATGTAGATAGCTTTGGCACAGGCAAATACGATGATGAAAAACTACTTGAAATAGTAAAAGAAAACTTTGACTTTAGACCGCAAGCTATAATTGATTACCTAGACCTACAAAGACCAATTTACAAACAAACATCATCTTATGGTCACTTTGGCAGAGATAATGAAGATTTCACATGGGAAAAATTGGATAAAGTAGAAAAACTTAAAAATTACTAGGAGAGATAATGGCAAGATTTAGAAGAAGTGTGGCTATAGACCTGGGTAGCTCAGAAGTATTGGTTTATCTGAACAACAAGGGCATAGTCCTAGAAGAACCGTCAGTTATTGCCATTGATGTACTAACAGATGAGATACTTGCAGTAGGAGAAGAAGCTAAAAAATTAGTAGGCAGAACTCCTGGCAATATAAAAGCAATAAAGCCTATGAAAGATGGGGTCATAGCAGACTTTCCATCAACTGAGAAAATGCTAAAATATTTTCTAGATAAGACCATTAGCAAGGCCCTCATAAAACCAGATGTCCTAATCTGCGTGCCATCAAGGTCAACCCAAGTGGAAAGAAGAGCAGTCCTTCAAGCAAGCGAAAATTCCGGAGCTCACAGGACATACCTCATAGAAGAACCACTTGCTGCAGCCATTGGGGCTGGAGTCGACATAACAGAAGCCAGTGGAGACTTGGTAATAGATATTGGTGGAGGAACTACTGACATAGCAGTAATATCTGCTGGAGAAATCATAGTAAGTAAGTCTATACCAGTAGCAGGAATCACCTTTGATGATGCCATAAAAGATTTCATCAGAAAAAGATATGGCCTATTAATTGGAGATAACAAGGCAGAAGAGATTAAGATAAAGGCAAATAGCCTTGAAGATAATCAAACTATAGAAGTATCTGGCAGACAAATTAACGATGGACTACCAAACAAAATTATTATAACTCTTGGCGAAATTCATGCAGCCCTAAAGGCTTCTGTGGATTTGATCGTAGATGGGGTAAAAAGTGTACTAGAGCTAACACCTCCTGAGTTAGCAAGTGATATTTACGAAAAACACATAATACTAACTGGAGGAGGAGCCTATACTCTTGGACTTAAGGATAGGCTAAGCGAAAAGTTCCAAGTTGATGTCATAATAGCAGAAGATACGGCCAAATGCGTCATAAATGGAACTGGCAAGGCCCTAGGATGGCTTGATGAAGTAGACAAGGGACTTGATGATGGTAGAAAAGCTAAGCAAAAAGAACTTGAAGATAAGGAAAAACTAAGGAGAAGATGATGACAAAAAAATTAGTAATGGTAAGACATGGCCAAAGTGAATGGAACCTTGCAAACAAATTTACAGGTTGGGTAGACGTTGATCTATCAGAACAAGGAACAAAAGAAGCTATAGAAGCTGGTAAAAAAATCAAAGAAGCAGGCATAGTATTTGACCACGCTCACACATCTATACTTAAAAGAGCCATCAAAACTTGTAACTATGTCCTAGAATACAGTGAACAATTATTTGTGCCAGTAGAAAAATCATGGAGACTAAACGAACGTCACTATGGTGCCCTTCAAGGACTAAACAAAGCAGAAACAGCTGAAAAATACGGTGATGAACAAGTTCACATTTGGAGAAGATCTTACGATACACTACCACCAGAACTATCTGAAGAAGACCAAGAAAAACAATTAAATATGAGACAGTTCAAAAATCTTCCAAAAGATGTAATTCCAACAGCTGAAAACCTAAAAGTAACACTAGATAGAGCTCTACCATATTTCTTTGACCACATAGCTCCACAACTACTAAAAGATGAAACAATCCTAGTAGCAGCTCACGGAAACTCTCTAAGAGCCTTGGCAAAGCATATCGAGTCAATCTCAGATGAAGACATCATGGACCTAGAAATCCCAACAGGCCAACCACTAGTATACGAACTAGATGATGACCTAAAAATGATAAATAAATATTATCTATAAAAATTATTAGACTTGCTTAGGCAGGTCTTTTTTTGTGTAGGGATATACAAGGATATTTAAATGATATTGGCTAGCACAATAAATTTATATAAAGATATCTTTACAAAATCTCCTTAAAAACCTATAATATTATATAAGAAAAAGGAGTATGTATGAAAATAGCATCTGTTGAATATGAAAACGGTGTATCACAAATTTTGAATTCTCATTACGACAAGAATCAAGTACTTGTTGATAAGTTTGATAAATTAGAAGATTTGGTCGACAGGGACCTAACGGACTACGATCTTATCTTGGTTGATATGAGCCACAACAAATGTTTACAAGTTATTCACTATATAAAACAAACCACCAATATACCAGTAATATACCTAACTGATAGACGTAGCAACAATCCCTATGAGCAGAAAATTGACGATAAAGAATTTGTTATCCATTCAAATACTAGGGAAGAATTTATCGATAGTGTCTTTAGAAAAGTCCAAGAAATTAATGACACGAGCATTATCAATCTAGGATTTTGTACTATGGAAGAAGACAATGGTATATTTAGGATTGGCAATGATATCCTTGATTTGACTAAGTTTGAAATAGCTATCTGTGCATGTCTAATTTCAAATATGGGTAGGACCTTATCCAAAGAAGAAATAGTAAATCTTATGGAAGAAAAGGGCCTTAAAACGACAGAAAGATCTGTTAGAGAACATATCAGAAAGATAAGGCTCGAATTTGATAAGGCAAATCTCAATCCTATAGAAACTGTTAATCGAAAAGGTTACAGGTGGGTGTTAGATAAGTGCGAGCCATAAGGCTTTGTTAAATGAAACTTGCAAAACATTTTCCTTGTGATATAATAATGTTAAGAACTTAATAAATTAGCGCTTATAAGTTTATGGGCGTGATTCGGGGTAAGGTGAAATTCCTAAACCGGCAGTTATAGTCTGCGAGCCTTTATGGTTGATTTGGTGCAATTCCAAAACCGACAGTATAGTCTGGATGAGAGAAGTATACTTTATAATACTTTATTATTTTTTTGAGTCTAAAGACTTAATCTAGTAATTTGGATATTACCCTGAGAAATCGGGGTTATTTTTATGCCCCAAATTAGGAGGTATTTATGAATCAAAGTAGAAGTTCTAGCAAATCATTTTCTTTAGACCGTTTAGTAAAAGTGGGCATTTTGGCAGCACTTGCCTATGTTTTGATGTTTGTGCAAATGCCAATTCCAATAGCACCACCTTTTATGAAACTTGACCTAGCTGATGTGCCAGCCCTTATAGGTGGCTTTGCCATGGGTCCTTGGTATGGAGTTTTGATCCAACTTATCAAAAACGTACTTAACCTATCAAAAACTATGACTGGCGGAGTTGGAGAACTATCAAACTTCATCGTTGGCTCAACTTATGTATTGGTATCAGCATATATCTATAAAAACAAGAAGACTAAAAAAACTTCTATCATAGCTTTAGCCTTTGGTGTACTTGCAATGACAGCACTTGCAACCCTATCTAATGCCTTTGTAGTTTTCCCAGTTTATGGAAAAGTAATGCATATGGACCTTGAAGCTTTTGCTGGCATGGTTGGAGGCAATGGCCTAGTAAATAACTATTTCACACTTATGGTATTTTCTATAGCACCATTTAATATAATAAAAGGAACAGTGGAAGCCATTGTAACTGAGCTAATATATAAGAGAATATCACCGATAATCAAATCATACTAAATTAGATCCCTAGTAATATGACCCCTTGAAGTTGGACTAAGCAACTTTAAGGGGTTAGTTCATAAAGCTAGGGGCCTTTTTTGTTTATAAATCTACTCATTAATAGTATAATAGATGGATAAAGAGGTTTTATGATAATAAATAATTTGGATGAGATGAGAGATTTTGCTAAAAAATTTGCTTCATCTCTTAAGAAAAATGATTTTATAAATTTAATAGGCGATATGGGTGCTGGCAAAACGACCTTAACTGGTTTTCTTTGTGAAAATTTTGCCATCTACGATTCATCATCTCCAACCTTTGCCCTTGTTAATATCTATGAGGGTGATATTTTGATTTACCACTTGGATTTGTATCGTTTGGATGATCCAGATGAGCTTTTGGATATTGATTATGAAACTTATTTTTATCCACAAGATGCCATTACTATCATAGAATGGGCGGAAAACGCTGGCGACTTCTTGCCGGATGAGATGATAAATATAGAAATCAAGAAGCTTGATGGTGATAAGAGAGAAGTTAGCATAACAAATGATTCTATAAGGGGGCGTGAAATAAATGAATATCTTGGCAATTGATACTTCAACTATGATTTCTACTGTGACTATTGCAAGTGATAATGAAATCATTGGTGATTTTAACGTAAACCAACAAAAAACTCACAGCGAGTCCTTGGTGCCTATGATTGAAAGTTTATTGGACCTACTTGGAATGACTATAGATGATATAGACGCCTTTGTGATTTCACAAGGCCCAGGATCTTTTACAGGCCTTAGGATTGGCATGACTGTTGCCAAAACCCTAGCCCAAGTTAATGGCAAAAAACTTATCCCTGTATCTACCCTCCTTGCCCTAGCTAACAACTCATCAAGCAAGTCTTTAAAAGCTCCTATGCTAGATGCTAGGGGAAATAGAGTCTATGCTGCAGTTTATGACAAAGATGACAAGGAGATTATCAAAGAGAACCTATACGAGATAGAAAATTTTGTAGAACTTGTCGATGCTTTAGGAGAAGAAGTAGAACTAATTGGGGAGATTAGTGGCAAATATTGTGATAGATTTAAAAATGCCACAACGCTTCCAATAAACTTCAACAATTGCATAGGCAAGTCCCTAATAAGACTTGGACTTATAAATATAAACGAAGACTACAAGCTTTTTGAAATAAGGCCAAATTACCTAAGAAAATCTCAAGCTGAAAGAGAATACGAAAAAAAGAACAAGGCATAAGCTTATGATTAGGAAAATGCAAACTAATGATATCGACAGAGTCTACGAAATTGAAAACAAGGCATTTTTTGAACCATGGTCTAAGAAAAACCTCATCAAAGACCTTGAAACAAACACATTCTTAGAACACTTTGTATACGAAGAAGATGGAAAGATTCTTGGATTTTACATAGCAAGCCAGGTCCTAGACGAGGTTGAAATTTTTACCATTGCTGTTGACAAAGCATATCAAAATCTTGGCATAGGCTCAAAACTTTTGGACCACTTGGTGGCTTGGTCAAAGGATGAATCAGTCAAAAAAATTTGGCTGGAAGTTTCTACAAAAAACCAAGCTGCAATAAAGCTTTACCAAAAGTTTGATTTCAAGGTCATGGGACTTAGGAAAAATTATTATCAAAAACTCGGCGAAGATGCCTACAATATGATGAAGGAAATACAATGAGCGATTTTTATACTATTGGAATTGAAACAAGTTGTGACGACAGCTGTGTTGCAATTTTAAAAAACGAGAGAGATCTTATAGTAAATTTAATATCATCTCAAATAGATATCCACACTCTATTTGGGGGAGTGGTGCCAGAAATAGCAAGTAGAAAGCACCTTGAAGCTATAAATCCCCTTATAGAAAAGGCTCTTACAGATGCTAAACTTAGCTATAGCGATATTGATTTAGTCTCTGTCACCAAAGGACCTGGACTTATGGGATCTTTGTTAGTAGGAATATCTGCTGGAAAGGCCCTATCCCTTGCAGCAAATAAGCCAATGATTGGGGCCAACCACATGGAGGGCCATATTTGTGCCAACTACCTTGCCCACAAGGACTTGGAACCACCCTTTGTAACCTTGGTTGTAAGTGGTGGCCATACATATCTGGTCAAGGTCAAATCTTACACAGACTATGAAGTTATCGGCAAAACCCGTGATGATGCAGCTGGTGAATCCTATGACAAGGTTGCAAGAAAGATGGGTTTAGGCTATCCTGGTGGACCAAAAATTGATAAGCTTGCCAAAGAGGGCAATCCAAAGTCGGTTGATTTCCCAAGGGTTATGTTAGAAAAGGATTCCTATGATTTTTCTTTTTCTGGCCTAAAGACAGCTGTAATCAACTACATCCACCAAATGGAGCAAAAAAATATAGATTTTAATAAGGCAGATATTGCAGCAAGTTTTCAAGATGCAGTAGTTGATGTTTTGGTAGACAAATCAATGAGGCTTATAAAAGAAAGTGGATACGACAAACTTGCCTTAAGTGGGGGAGTGGCTGCAAACTCTAGACTTAGAGGAAGACTAGAAGAAGCATGCAGAGAAAATGACATTAAATTTTATTACCCACATATAGAACTTTGTACAGACAATGCTGCAATGATTGCTATGACAGGATATTTGCACTATCAAGCAGGAGAAGTTAGTGATAAATTTATGAAAGTTTATCCTAATTTGGAAATATGATTTATGAGAAGAAAAAAACGCGATGGCGATAATTCATTAAAAAAATATAATAGCATGAAAAAAATCTCTACGATTTTATGGATTTTGACAGGTCTTGGCGTCTTGGCTTTTGGCATATACTTTAGGGAAATTTTTGAAATTATCTTTGGTATAGCTGGCGTGATTTATGGCATTTATAATCACAGAACGAAAATTACAAGCCTTACAGCTGTATATAGGATAGAAAAAAACAAGCTGAGCTTTCTGGCTCTTTGCATAGTAATATATTCCTTGGTCAATCCCTTGGCCAATATAGCCGCAATCTACGACTTGTTTAAGAGAGATTATGTGATAAATGGAGGATTTGATGAAAAAACACTTTAAAATTTTTTGTCTAATCCTTGTTTTTATGCTTGTGGCTACAGGCTGTGTCAAAAGAAGATATGAGCAATTAGAAGCTAGTAGAAAAGGGGTTTCTACTAACAAGGTAAAAACTTCTTCTGATAACTTCAAACCTGATGACATAGACAAGTTTGATGTTGATTCTTACCTCATTTGGTATAAGAATTTGGAAAATCCACCAAAGTTGGACCTAGAGCCTAGTAAGAATCCAAAGCCGATGACAAACAAAGAAATGGTCGATGATTTTAACTATGTTTTTAAGGAACTAAAAGAAAATTATCCTTTCTTTGAGGCCCTAAAAAGAGAGAAAAATATAGACTTTATCGGAGACTATGATAAATACCTAAAGAGAATCAAAGAGGCCAAAAATGACCAGGAATTCATAGATGAAATGACTGGCATTATGGGTGAGCTAAACAATCACCATGCTAGAATTGCCGATCAAAATTATGTAGATAAGACTGTCAAATATTATGCCAAAAACTGGAACAGCCCATCAATTTATTACGAGTTTTTGAAGCTAAACAAGCAAGTTGTCAGAAATAGATATGGACTAAAGGGTGAGCAGACAGCTAGTGAAACAAGCATAAGTAATAGAGTTTCTGGGTCTATATTAAATCAAGACAAATCTGCCAATATGACCTTGGATACAACAAACGAGGGGATAGCCATACTAAAAATAAAACAAATGGTCGATCCTCAAAGTGTCAAAGAAGATGAAGCTGTTTTGGATAAATTCTTAAAAGATAAACATCTTTACAAGGCTCTAGTTATTGATATCCGCCAAAACTATGGCGGTAATGCAGAATATTGGCAAAAATTCTTATTGCCAAAGATTTTACCTAGCCAAAAATCTGTAACAAATCATTTGTTTTTTAAAGATTCTCCAAGGGCAAAGCTGATATTGGCTGACGATACTTTAAATGTAGAATCCATAAAAAACGTGGATATATCTGCAATAAAATTGGACCATGCCAATGATATCAAAGATTTTGATTATTATATAAGAGATACCATAAGCATCAGTCCAGACGAAAGTGAAAAAGACTATGGATTTGATGGTAATATATATTTGCTAGTAGATAAGGCAGTATTTTCTGCGGCAGAGGGTATGGCAAGTTTTATGAAATTCTCAGATGCGGCAACCCTCATAGGCGAAGAAAGTGGAGGAGATGGGCTAACACTTGGAGTGATAAACGATGTTATGCCAAACTCTGGTCTAGTATTTACCTACACCAACACCCTAGGCTATGCTCCAGATGGGACAATTAATGCAGAAGAAAAAACAAAACCAGATATAAAATCTAGCTCATACAAGGACACTATAGACACAATAATAGAAATAGAAAATGGGAATTTTTAGGCAAAGAAAAAGAGGATTGTCAATCAAGATTGTGATTGATTCAATCCTCTTTCATTTTTATTTTCTCATATCTTTTGAATTTTTCTTCATAAAGTAGTAAGCAATAATTGCAACTACGAGAATTACTGCAACAGTTCCTAGACCTTTGATTCCTGTTTTTACAACTGATCCAGCATTTGTATTTGTCTTTTCTGGCTGAGCTTCAGATTCTTTGAACTCTTCTTTTTTCTCTTCCTTATCATCCTTATTTGCCTCAGTAGCAAGTTGTGGTGATTTTGTAGACTTGTTATCAATTGTAACAGTTTTTGGCGTTTCTATTTCTTCAGAGCTTGTTTCATCACTGCTAGAACTACTGGTTTGACTAGAACTTTCACCATCTTGGCTAGCCTCGTTTAGAGCTTTTTCTGTAAATGGATATAGCCATGAAGATTTGTCTAGATTTGGAGTAAAGTTTTCTGAACTTTCAAGTTCGCTTTCAGAAATTTGTCCATCCTTGTCTGTATCAATTAGGTCCAATTCTTTTTTTTGGTCATCTGTAAGTTCGCTGTACTTATTTTTTGTCTTTTCATTTGTTAAAAAGGCAGATTCACTTTCGGAATTTTCAGACTCCATATTATCGCTATCAATGCTTGTAGTTTCAATAACTTCGTTCTCATTTACTTGTGTTATACTTGTATCATTTGAAGAATTGAATTTTTGATTTTGGGTAATTTCTTCAGTCAAAATCAAGTGTTCATCGAAGCTTAGCTTATCATCTGCTTGCAAGAAATCTTGTAAAATCTTGTAGGAAGATTCTTGGTCAAGATCTTTGTCTTTGACATCGTAAATTACTTCCTTATATTTATCCTTTGTTTTCTCATCAGCAAGTTCATAAGACTTTGAATTAAGAATAGCTTTTTGGAACAAATCCAAATCTTTTGCATTGGATTCAAATAGTTGGCCCTTATCAAGGTAAGCCATCAATTGCTTGTCTATATCTTCTTTTTCGCTATCGGTCAATGATAACTTTTCTTTTATATTATATAGACTTATGATTTCAGAAAGCTTGTCGCTTTGTGTTTTAATCCTTTCCATATCATCAGCATTTAAGATATGGGTGGATTCTTCGATTAATTTCTCATTAGAAGAATCATTAGCCTTTTTTAATAATTCAATATTTTCTGCTAATTTAAGCCTATCTTCATAATCTTGGCCGAAATTAATAAGGTTCTTGTTTGCCTCATATTCTTTGATTTCCTTAGCAGAAGCCTTATCAAAGTTTGGCAAAGCTTCCAGCTTATTATCAATTTCACTGATTATTATATTTTCATCTAATTCTTGAGCACTAACATTATTTACTGTAGCCAAGCATAAGCTAAAGGCTAGGGCTCCGAAAAATTTATTTATTTTCATAATATACTCTCTTTTATCCTTATATTATCTCTTCTTATTATTATATTAATAAATGGTGAAATTTCAATAAAAAAACTAGGGTAATACCCTAGTCAAACTATAGTTAAAATGAAAGGCAAAAAAGTAAGTATCCAGATTGCAAGGAATTACTTGATTTCTGGAGTAGTAAATTGTGCTTTTTCAATTTAATATTATTCGTTTTTTACTTTAAATATTAGCCTTGAAGTCCTTCTGCTTGTCTTAGCATATTTTCTACAACTATGTCGTGGATTTCGCCAAGGCTTGCTGCATATTCTAGGATTTCCCAAGGTCTATTGGTGTGAAAATGGATTTTGATTAGTTCCTCATCACCTACAGCAAGAAGGCTATCACCCTCAAAATTTGCTGTGATGTGGTCAAAAATCTCATCTTCGTCTAGGTTTTCTCCTGCTATTAGCATTTGTGTATCAAATTTAAAATCTCCTATATCTACCATATTTCCTCCTAATTACTATTTCCTCGTTTTAAATTTCTCTTTAGTTCTTCTTCTAGTCTTGCTATCTCAGCTTGGGCAAGGCTTCTGTTTTTCTTACCCTCAATTTGTATATTTCTAAATTCTTCTATAGTTGAAATCAATTGATCGTTGGTGTGCTTAATCGTATCAAGGTCAATTATACCACGTTCAGTTGCCTTTGCTGTTTCTATAGTATTTTGTTTTAGAGTATCAGCATTTTTTCTTAATAATTCGTTTGTAAGGTCAGTTACCCTTTGTTGGCTTCTGATGGCTTGGTTGGTGTGGTTCATGCCAAGGGCCAAGACCATTTGGTTTTTCCAAAGTGGGATGGTATTTACAATTGTGGTTTGGATTTTTTCTGCCATAATCGAATTTGATGATTGAACCATCCTGATTTGAGGAGCCATTTGTATAGAAACCATACGGGTCAAATCAAGGTCGTGAAGTTTTTTCTCGAATCTATTGGCTTGAGCCTTGAGGTCGTTTACTTTCTGTGCATCCAAAGGCAAGTTTGATTCATTGGCCTTGGATTCAAGGGCTGGAATTTCACTAGCGTAAGTTTCCTTTAGTTTTCTATTCCCAGCTTCGATGTACATGGTGATTTCTTTGTAGTATTCTTCGTTTAGATCATACATTTGATCTAGCATAGAAATATCTTTCATCAAAGTTATTTGATGGTTTTCTAAAGTTTTTGCTACTTCGTCAATGTTTTTTTCTGCTGATTGGTAGCGGTATTTCATGTCCTCAATCTTATTGACTTGTTTTTTCAAAAATCCTAGTGGCCCACTAGTTTCTTCTCTATCCATTGATTTGATATCCATTACAACAGAATCGAGCAAGTCTCCGATTTCTCCCAAGTCCTTGTTTCTTACAGTATCTAGAGTTTTTTCGGAGAAGTTTGAAATCTTCTTTTGTGCTCCAGATCCGTATTGAAGGATGATATTTGTATTATCCAAGTCAATTTTCTTGGAGAAATCATCAATCATTTTTTCTTCTTCAGGTGAAAACTTAATATTGTTTTCTACTAGATCTGGTCCTTCATTGGTTATGCTTTCAAGCTTATTGTCATTTTCATTATCGCCATCAAGGGTTAGTTTTATATCACTCATTTACTCCTCCAATCATTGTATTTAAGTCCTTCTTGATTTAAAAGTAGGTTTATTGTGTCGATATCGGCCTTAATTTCCATAGTGCTATCGCTTAGAAAATCTAATTGTAATCTTTCAAAAGCGTTAGTCAGATCAACTATTGTTTCATCTATTTGTTCCATTGATTTTATTATTTTTGAGTTCTTTGATGTTATTTGCTCAAACTCGTAATATGCATTTATAAGTTTTACGCTTGTTGGTAAATAATATTCAGAAAATTTATTTAATCCATGAGAACTTTCAGGATGGTTTTCAATTACTTTAAGGATATCTTTGCTTGAATTTTCCAAATCTTCTATGTGGTCGATAAAGTTTTTATTTTCAATTTTATTTTTAACCAAGTTTATGGCAACTAAATCTTTTTTTGCAGAATCAATTATTTCCTTAGAACGCACTAGGTTAATTTCTTCTAAGTTTTGTTCATTTGAAATTTGCCTGATATCCGAAGCTTCAGATAAAATCTCGTTTTTTCGTTCTTTGTACAAGCTATAGGTTGGAATATCTAGGATAAAAATAGAATTATTTTCAACTATTCTAGCCTCAGGGAAATAGTCTTCTTTTATCATATGTCTTAAGTCGCTATATGTTTCTTCAATGTCTTGGTCTACTGAGTTTGCCAAATCATTTATGGAAATGACTTTATTCCCATTAAGCTCTCTAATATATCTCCTATAGTTTTTCTCAAGTCTTTCGTATTCCAATTTTCCTCTATATCCTGTAAGCATAAAAACTATAGAAATAAAAAGAGAAATTATAAAAATCATAAGCCAAGATGATAGGTCACCAAATATCCAAGCTATAAACATTAATAGAATAATCACGAAACTAACAACAGAAAAGATAATGCCAAGGGCTAGCATTCCATTAGCTCTATTGATTTCCTTTGCAGGAAGTCTAAAGAGTTTTTCTTCTATTTTATTGTCTTCTTCTTTAGACTCCTCAACAAGTCTAATACTATATCTGCGTTTTTTCATAATTTTCCCAAGTTAAATTAATTAGCTCTCCCAATCATCTTCTGCATAGCCTTCTTGATTTAGAAGTAAGTTTATTGTGTCTATATCAGTCTTTACATCCATGGCTCTATCAGCTAATAGTTCCACTTTTATTTTGTCAAAGGCTTCTGCTATTGTCATTATTGACTCGTTGATTTGTTTCATTGAATTTACAATTTTCTTATCATTTGTGCGCATCATCTCAAAATCATTGTAAGTTTCGACAAGTTTTGCAGCTGTAGGCAAGTAGTAGTCAGAAAACTTGTTTAGGGCATAGGACTTGTCTGGATACTTTTCTACTATATTTAATATATCCACTGAATTTTTGATAAGTTTATCTACATTGATTCTGAAATTAGCATCGTTAATCCTAGCTTGACTTAGTTTTATCCTATCAATAGAATTCTTACCCTGGTTTATGATTTCCTTTGCTCTTTCAAAGGATAGATCTTCTACCAAGACTTCATCGTCTTCTTCTTTATTACTTGTCCTAGCTTGAGGAAGCTCCTTACTCTTTTCTTTGTAAAGCCTAAAGGTAGGAATATCTAGGATAAATAGGGAGTCGTCTTCTACTATACGGGCTTGATAAAAGTAGCCTCTTTTCATCATTTTGATAAGGTCAGAGACAGTTTTTTCTTCGCTTTGGGTAACTGAACTTGCCAAATCTCTAATAGAAATAACTGTGTTGTTGCCAAGCTCCCTTAGAAATCTTACGTAGTTATTGGTTAGTCTGAAGTATTCCTTGGAGACTCTCCAAGATAGATAAGGGACTGCAAAAGTACCCAGAAGCGAAAGAACTAAAAATAAGAAGTATCCGAAACCTCTCCAATCAATAAAGCCATCAAGGGCAACAATTGTTAGCATTATAAATCCAATAGCTGTCACAATGGATACGGCTTGCCAGCTTTTAGCTTTATTAAGTTCTGGAGGCTTTTGGGCACAAACTTCTTTATTTTTTGTTTGCGGCAGGTTTTCATTATTATTCTTTGATTTTGTAAAGCTTCTAATAGTTGCATTTACAGAATCTTTTATTGTATTTCCAATCTCATCAAAATCGATGTCAGATAGTATGTCATTTATTTTAAAATTGTTCTTGTTATCACTCATACACTCTCCTTAGAAACTTACCATAATTATACCTTAAAGCTTGATATATTTAAATAAAAGTTAATTATTTTAAAATTAATTATTCAAATCTATAATCTTATCAAATTTATCTTTTACTTCTAATATACTTTCTCTATTGCCAAAGACACATATATTCTCTTCGTCAATAGCAGCTTTGAAGAGCTTCTTATATTCTTTGATTTCATCAAGCTTTGCGTATTTGATATCAGCAAGGATTTTTTCATGGTCTACAGGATTTTCTTTTTTGTATCTAGCATAATCCTCGTCGGCCAAAGCTTGTGGTGATTTCGGTCTTAAAAATGTACCCATTGAAGAGATTTGTTGGTTTTCAAAGTCTCTATGGCTAAGTGCTATGTTTTCTGTTAGGGATGGAATTTGTCTATAAGTTTCCAAGGTTTTTAATATGTGTGGGTCTCTATAGGAATATGCTGACAAAAGTCCTGCCTTATTTATAGTAAGACCACCACCGTATGCGCCTGCCTTGGCACGGATTAGCTCATATAGGTATGGGTTTGATAGTATAGAACTTGCTAAAACTAACTTACCTTCAAAGTTATGACCGTATTTTTTGATATCAGCACTTTGACCTACATAATTGACATTGGCATCTGACATGATAGCTTCTTTGTAAGATTTTGGAGAAAATTCAATTTCAACCTTATCTTTTTTATCCTCAAGGTCTGCAAAACTTGTATTTATTATTTCTTTAACTTTGCTGAATTCATCTTTTGAACAAGTTATATTTATTTCAAAATCATTTGAAAATAATTTAGCATAAATTTCCATAATCTTATCGTGAAAGTCATCAAAATTATTTTTTGCTTGGTCAATTACTTCTTCCAAGAATAGGTAAGAACCTATGCCAGATAGCTCATCTCTTAACATAGTAGCCATATCAATGTGGGCATTTGCTCTGTTTATGGCAAGTATGTGGCCTTGATCGTACATTCCTGATGCAAAATATGCCTTTTTCATCCTAAGTATTTCAAGAATTCTCTTTTGGTTGTCAAATTTAGAATTTAACATGAATTCTTTCATAAGTTCCAAAGCTTTTGCAAAAGACTTGGATGTACTAATAAAGGAAACTTTTTCTAGCCTTGCAAGGTCACATTCATTAACATTTATAAATGAATTTGAAAAGTTTGGACTTGCCAAGTGTTGGAACAAGACATCATCAATTTGTGTGTAGGCCATATTACTTGTATCGACAGATCCCATAAAGTCGTTTATTAGAGATAGGTATTGTAATTCTCTTAAATCTAAGTGGTCGATATTAAAGTATAGGGAAGTGTAGATGAGGCCAGCTGTATCCATATCGTGGTAGATAAACTTATCATCTATCAAATCCCTTGGTGTTTGGTCAACTTTTGTAGGGACATCGTCAATATTTAAAACTGGAATACTTGCCTTTTGTTCCTCGGTGTCAGTTGTATTTTGGTGGATTTCTAGTTTTTCTAGGTCTTTTTTGATTATTTGTAATTCTTCCTGGCTAATATTTTTATTTAGATTATCAATATAAGATTCTAGGTCTTCTTGCTTTTGCTTGTTATAAGTGCTACTTGGTTTTGCAATGTAGATTAGTCTTGTTGGATTATCTATAAAGTTTTCTTTGATGAAGTTTTCATAATAATCAGTTTCTACAAGCTCTCCTAGTTCGTTTAAGTAGTTGACAATTTCAAAACTTTCAAAGATTGACTTGTTAAAAGACCACATCAAAAAGTAGTTTAATCCTCTGCTTACTGAATTTAATTGGTCTCTTTGTCCATATTGAAAGATTGAAAATGCTGATTTTAGACTTTCTTTGTTAAGGCCAAGGCTTGCTTCTTTTAAACCTTCTTCTATGATCTCTACAAATCTATCAAGTTTTTTACCATCTGTCTTTTGAGCTAGTAGCACTAATGAGCTTCTTACTCCATAGCCGACTCTTGCATAAAATGACTCTGGGTCAATTTCCTCGTTGATTTGTTTTTTGATAATAGATGAATCCATGTGGAAGAGGGCACTTACCAAAATTGCAAGGGTCAAAGTGTATTTTGTGTCTGGATTTGCCTTTGTTAGAAATCCATAGGCCAAGTAATCAGAATTTTCACTAGCATTGCTTGCTGGATAAGTAGATTCAATCACGCTATCAAAGTAATTATCAGGAACTTTGATATCATAATCAAAATCCTTGTAGTCATAGTTTGACAAATATTCCTTATCCAAATGGTCTAGGTAAAAATCTATGTCCAAGTCTCCATAAAAATAAATGTAGGCATTTGATGGGTGGTAGTGGATTTTATAAAAATCTACAAATTCATCATAAGAAAGTTTATATATTTCTGCTGGATCTCCACCAGATTCGTATTGGTAAGGGCTATTTTTATATAAATGTGAGATTATATCGTTATATACAAGCTCATCAGGATCTGTAAGCGCACCCTTCATCTCGTTATATACAACGCCAGATATACCAGTGATCTCATCTCCATCCATCTCATAGTGCCAGCCCTCTTGGTCAAGGATTTCTTTTTTGTTTACTACAGCTGGATTAAAAACAGCATCTAGGTAAACATCTGTAAGGTTAAAAAAGTCCTTGTCATTTTCACTAGAAACTGGGTAGACAGTTTTGTCTGGATAGGTCATTGCGTTTAGGAAAGTTTGCAATGATGAGCTAGCCATATCCATAAAAGGTTCGCTAGTTGTGTATTTCTTGGAACCATTTAATACAGAATGTTCCATAATATGGGCCATACCCTTGGAATTTGTCGGTGGGGTCTTAAATCCTATGCCAAAGGTCTTGTTTTTGTCAGATGTTTTTACATAAACAACTTGGGCTTTAGTTTTATCGTGGACGTACAAAAATACTTCCACGCCCATTTTTTCGTAAGTTTTTTTATCTTTTAATGTGTAAGTCATATTTCCTCCGTTTGTTTAACTATACTCCAAGAAAGTTTTACTGATATTGGGTAAAATTCTTATTAAGACCAATTAAGGAGGGAAGATGAAAAAAATTAAAACCAAAGAGTTAACTCTTATGGCCATATCTGTAGCCCTTATGGTTATTCTAGGTACTATCTTATACTTTGTAGGCAGGGTCCTACCCATACCTGGAGGCAGGCTTTTGGCCATGGCACCAGCTTATAGCTTTATCTTTACAGCCTTAATCCTTAGGACAAAGAGAATGGGAATTATCTCCCTAGTCTCCTTTGTATTTGGATTTTTCTTACTCAAATTTTCAATCTTTGGAGTCATAGCTATTTGGGCTAGTGCATTTTTGGCAGATATTCTAAGCTTTATCTTTATAAAGTCTTATAAGTCCTATAGAGATATCTATCTAACAGTGCCTTTAAATAGCTTCTTTCAAATATGGACTTCCTATTTTGTGGTCATAAATTTTGTCCCAGACTCAAAATTTACCCAACAAGCCTTTTGGCCAACCCTGGGAGTTTCCATTTTGATTTATATAATAAGCCTTGTATCATCAAGGTATTTTATAAAACTTTTGGAAAAAAGGTCACTACTGGAAAAGGATTTTAAAAATTCACAGCTAAAAACAAATCGAGAAATGAGGTAATAATGAAATTAGGAATACTAGGTTCTGGCAAAATTGTCAATGAAGTTTTGCCAGTTTTAGAAGATGTAGAAAATATAGAGCCGGTGGCCATAGCAGCTCGCAATGAGCAAAAGTTAAAAGATTTAGTAGAAGAATTTAATATAGGAAAATACTATATAGGCATAGATGATCTCTTGGCCGATGATGAGATAGACACAGTTTATGTAGCTTTGCCAAATAACCTACACTACGAAGCTATGGATAAGGCCATAGATTATGGCAAAAATATAATCAGTGAAAAACCCTTCACATCCAATGCTTACGAAACAGATAAAATTATAGCAAAGGCTAAAAAAGCGGGGGTCATGGTCGTAGAAGCCATTAGCCACAGATTTATCCCTAATGCAAATGAAGTTAAAAAACTTATAGGGGACTTGGGAGAGATAAAGATTGTTTCCTTTAACTATTCCCAATATTCATCAAGATATGATAAGTTCAAAGAAGGAATCATTGAGCCGGTCTTTAGATTAGAGAACTCCGGTGGAGCCTTGATTGACCTAAACTTATATAATGTTGCCTTTGCTGTCGATACTTTTGGCCTTCCAAAGGATGTTAAGTACTTTGCAAATATAGAAAAAGACATAGATACCTCTGGCATAGTTATCCTTGATTATGAGGACTACAAGGTTTCATGTATTGGATCAAAGGATTCTGCTGCTCCTATCATCAACACCATTCAAGCAAGTGAGGGAACAATAGAAATCCCAGATGCCTTAAATAGTTTTGATAAGTTTAATCTTACAAAAACCCATGCAAGTGGTGTGGAAAGCTTCGACTATAACCTTGAAAATAAATCCAGACTATATTATGAATTTGTAGAAATCGAAGAGATTATGAGAACAAAGGACCTAGATAGAGTAGGCGAGCTATTAAAACTAACACAAAATTACATGGATGTCCTAACTCGTGCTAGATTTGATGCGAATATTTATTATCCAGCTGATACAATTAATTAAAACTGTGCTATAATAAAGTTATATAATTTATGAATTTATATAAAATTTATTTTAAGGAAAGGAGAGAAGATGGTAGGAATAATACTTGCAAGTCACGGACACTTTGCCGAGGGCATCAAAGAATCTGCACAAATGATTTTTGGCGACCAAGAAAAGTTTGAATCAGCAATTCTTTTGCCATCCATGGGACCAGATGACTTGAGAAATGAGCTTGAAGCTTGCATAGAAAAAGTTGATAGCGATCAAATTTTATTTCTAGTTGACCTATGGGGAGGCACTCCATTTAACCAAACGTCAAACTTGCTAGATGGCCACGAAGATAAGTGGGCCATTGTTGCTGGAATGAATCTTCCAATGGTCATAGAAGCCCTATCAGAAAGATTTACAAATGAATCTTCTCACAGCATTGCAAAGGCAATAATTGCTTCTGCAAGAGAGGGAGTAAAGATCAAACCGGAAGATCTAAACGAAACACAAGCAAAGGCAGAAGCCAAAGAAGTTGACAAGGGTCAGGAGGAAGTAGATGCCAAGACAAAGGCAGATGGATCAATTCCTCCAGGAACTGTTATCGGCGATGGCAAGATTGATATTGCCCTAGCCCGTATAGACACAAGGCTCTTGCACGGACAAGTTGCAACTAGCTGGACCAAGGCTACCAAGCCAGACCGTATAATAGTTGTTTCAGATGCAGTAAGCAAGGATGCACTTCGTAAGTCGATGGTAATGGAGGCGGAGCCACCAGGAGTTAAGGCTCACGTAGTTCCAGTTTGGAAGATGAAAGAAATCATAGATGACCCAAGATTTGGGGCAACTCGTGCTATGCTTTTGTTTGAAAAACCACAAGATGTTCTAGAACTTATGGAACTAGGTGGCAAGCTTGACAAAGTAAACATAGGATCTATGGCTTATTCAGAAGGTAAAGTCAACTTAAACACAGCAGTAGCTATGAACAAAGATGATGTAAAAACCATAGAAAAGCTAAAAGACCTAGGCATAAGTTTCGATGTGAGAAAAGTTCCGTCTGACAAATCTGACAACTTAGATAATATGCTCAAAAAAGCAAAATCTGAACTAAAAATGAATTAGGAGAGAAAAATGTCTGCAATTAATATTATTTTAATCTTTGTGGTAGCTTTCCTAGCAGGTTGTGAAGGGGTCCTAGACCAATTTCAATTTCACCAACCAGTAGTTGCTTGTACCCTCATAGGTCTTGTGACAGGTCACCTCAAAGAAGGCGTCATGCTAGGTGGTTCGCTACAAATGCTAGCCTTAGGCTGGTCAAATGTAGGAGCGGCTATAGCTCCAGATGCAGCCCTAGCTTCAGTTGCATCAGCAATCATAATGGCTTTGGCCTTAAACGGAGGAGATGCCAATGCTACAGAAGCTATATCAACATCAATAACCCTTGCAATCCCACTTTCAGTAGCTGGATTGTTTTTAACAATGTTTGCAAGAACCCTTGCTATTCCAATGGTTCATGCCATGGATAGCGCAGCAGAAGATGCAAACTTTGCAAAAATAGAAAGACTTCAATGGGCAGGTATAGCCATGCAAGGACTTCGTATTGCAATCCCTGCAGTAATCCTTTGCTTTATCCCTGCTAAGGTTGTAACAGATGCCCTAAACTCTATGCCTGTTTGGCTTAAAGAAGGTATGCAAATAGGTGGTGGCATGGTTGCGGCTGTTGGTTATGCCATGGTATTAAATATGATGAGTACCAAAGAAACCTGGCCATTTTTTGCCCTTGGTTTTGTCCTTGCAGCAATCCCACAAATCACATTGATAGGACTTGGTGTCATAGCTGTATCTCTTGCCCTAATCTATATGAAACTTAAAGGCCTTGCTCAAAATAGCGGAGGATCATCTTCAAACTCTGGCGATCCCCTTGGCGATATAATCAACGACTATTAAGGAGGGATCTAATGACTGAAAACAAAGAAACTATTAAAAAAGAACAAGCTGAAGTCATCACAGGTGAAAATGGTAGAGTTGAACTAAGTGAATCTGTCAGAAAGAAAGTCTGCAACAGACACCAATTCTTGCAAGGTACTTGGAACTTTGAGAGAATGCAAAATGGTGGTTGGGCATATGCCATTATTCCAGCCATCAAAGCCTTATACAACGACAAAGCTAGCCAAGCAGCGGCACTAAAGCGCCACTTGGAATTTTACAACACCCACCCATATGTATCTGCACCAGTAATGGGCGTGACCCTAGCTATGGAAGAAGAAAGAGCCAATGGGACAGCTATTGATGATGCTGCAATAAACGGTGTAAAAGTTGGTATGATGGGACCACTTGCAGGTGTAGGCGACCCAGTATTCTGGTTTACAATTAGACCTATTTTAGGAGCTCTTGGTGCATCTCTTGCCCTAACTGGAAATATACTAGGTCCACTAATATTTTTCGTATTTTGGAACTTAATCAGATACATTTTCCTATGGAAAACCCAAGAAGCAGGCTACAAGGCAGGAAATGAAATTACAAAGGACCTTTCTGGTGGTCTACTTGGTAAAGTCACCCTAATGGCATCTATACTAGGTATGTTTGTCATAGGAGCTCTTGTTCAACGTTGGGTAAATGTCAATATTCCTGTAGAAATTACAAGAGTTGCCCAAGATGCTCAAACCTATATTCATTGGGAAAAACTTCCAGCTGGAGCAGAAGGAATCAAACAAGCCCTAGAAACATATAATACCTACGGTGCGACTGCCTTTAGCCCAGAAAAAGTAACAACCCTACAGGATAACTTAGATATGCTTATACCAGGATTATTGCCACTATTACTAACTCTTGGTGTATCAAAACTTCTCAAAAAAGACGTTTCACCAATTACAATTATCCTTGCTTTATTTGCCATAGGAATTATAGCAAGATATTTCCATATAATGTAGACTATGGTAGAATCTCAAAATAAAACTGTTGATCTTACCATAAAGGCCAACCACCTCCAGGGTTTTACAAGCTCTGGATCGGTTATGGTTGGGGATAAGGCTTTTGAATATTACAATAGGAGAAATCCTAATGACTATATACAAATTCCTTGGAAGGAAGTAGACCTAATCACGGCAGAGGTGGTTTTCAAAAAGAAAATCCCAAGATTTGCCATTCACACTAAGCAAAATGGGGATTTTATATTCACGACGGTTGATAACAAGAAGACTCTACGAGCTATAAATAAGTATATTCCAAGTGATAAACTTAGGAAGTCTCTTGGCATAAAGGACTATATAAAGCGAATATTCAAGAAATAGGGCCCTAGCTAGCGCTCTATTTTTATGTGAAAAAATGAAAACATTTTCTAAAATATGGAAAAATATTTCAAATTGCTATATAATTAACTTATATATTAAAAATCAAACATTACTTATAAATGTTTTCACAAAGGAGAAATTATGAAAAATTATAGTACATCTAAAATTAGAAACTTAGCTTTAGTCGGCCACTCTGCAAGTGGTAAGACATCACTTGCAGAAGCTTTATTATATAAGACAGGTGCAATCGATAAAAAAGGAAGAGTTGAAGATAAAAATACAGTTTCAGATTATGAAGCTCAAGAGAAAAAAAGAGGAATTTCTATCCAAACTTCAATCATTCCAGTCGAATACGAAGATTTTAAGATTAACTTTATAGATTCTCCTGGATTTTTTGATTTTGAAGGTGAAGTATTGCAAGCTCTAAGAGCAAGCGAAGCCGCACTTTTTGTTATAGATGGAGAAAGCGGAATCGAAGTTGGTACAGAAAAATATTGGAAATATACCCAAGAAATTAACCTACCATCAATAATATTTGTAAACAAATTAGACAAAGAAAATGCAAACTTCAACAAGGTAGTATCAGACCTTCACATTAACTTTGGCAAGAAAGTTATTCCACTAACCCTAATGCTAGGCCAAGGCGATAAGTTTGAAGGAGTCATAGACGTTCTAGACAAGAAAGCATACACTTACGAAAATGGCGAGAAAAAGGAAGTAGAAATACCAGAGATTCGTCTAGCAGAAGTTGACGCTGTTTACGAAGAGATTATAGAAGCAGTTGCAGAAACTGACGATTCATTGATGGAAAAATTCTTTGAAGGCGAAGAGTTCTCAGAAAGTGAATTTAGAAATGGACTTTCTGAAGCTATACTTGAAGGAACAGTTGTTCCACTTATTGCAGGATCAAGTGAAAAAGAAATAGGATTAACTCAACTTCTTGAAGTAATTACAAAATATATGCCATCTATCAATGATGAAGCTGCAAATATTGGATTTAGGGTAAAAGAAGGTTACCAAGCTTTTGAAGCAAACGAAGAAGCACCATTCTCTGCTGTAGTTTTCAAAACTCTTGCAGACCCATTTGTAGGTAAAGTCTCAATATTTAAAGTTTTATCTGGATCAGTTTCCAAAGATGACAAGATTTATGACGTGACAAAGGGCAAGGAATTAAAGGTATCTAATCTATTTTACCTAAAAGGTAAGGAACAAATCAAAGCTGACAAGGTAATAGCAGGTGACATTGGCGCCTTTACAAAACTTGACGACCTATCAACAGGTGATAGCCTTGCTACAGTTGACAATAAGATCGAATACAAAAAAATCAAATATCCAAAACCAGTTTTATTCTACGCTATCAAAGCAGTAAGTAAAAACGACGAGGATAAGATTTCTGAAGCATTACAAAAACTTATCGAAGAAGACCCAACATTTGTTGATGATAGAAACATAGAAACTCACCAACAAATCTTATCTGGTCTTGGCAATATGCAACTTGAAGTTATCATGGATAAATTACGTGACAACTACGGTGTAAATACAGAAGTTGTAGACTACAAGATTCCATATAGAGAAACTATCAAGGGCAAATCTGACGTACAAGGCAAACACAAGAAACAATCTGGTGGTGCTGGCCAATACGGAGATGTATTTATCAGATTTGAACCAACTGAAGAAGAATTTGTATTTGACGAAGAAGTATTTGGTGGAGCGGTTCCAAAGAACTATTTCCCAGCAGTAGAAAAAGGACTAGAAGAATCTCTTGCTGAAGGACCACTAGCAGGCTATAAAGTAACTGGAATTCGTGCAACATTGTACGATGGATCTTATCACCCAGTAGATTCTAACGAACAAGCTTTCAAAACTGCTGCAAAGATAGCCTTCAAAAAGGGTATAGAAGAAGCGAACCCAATATTACTTGAACCAGTTATGAAACTAGAAATCAAAGTTCCAGAAGACAACATGGGTGATGTTATGGGCGATATGAACAAGAGACGTGGTAAAATACTTGGCATGGAACCACAAGAAGATGGTAGCCAAATCATCTTGGCAGAAGCTCCACTAGCAGAGGTATTAAGCTATGCTATCGACCTAAGAAGCCAAACATCAGCACGTGGCTCTTTCTCAATGGAATTTGATAGATATGAAGAAGTACCAAAAGAAATCACTCAAAAGGTAATAGCAGATAGAGCAGAATAATATCAGGAGGTAGCAATGGCAAAGTGGGAGATATTAGAAATTGATCCTTGGATAAAAGATTACGAAAACGACATAAATCTGAGAATGAATGAATACGAAAAGCAAAAAGAAAGAATCTTACAAGATAAGGAATCTTTAAAAGACTTTGCCAATGCTCACCACTATTATGGATTTCACAAAGTCAAAAATGGTTGGATATACAGGGAATGGGCTCCTAAGGCCGATGGCCTATATCTAATAGGTGATTTTAACAATTGGGATAGGCATGCCCACCCACTTACTAAAATAAATGATGAGGATTGGGAAATCTTCATCAAGGGAATCAGGACGATCCCACATGGGTCTAGGATAAAGGTCTTAGTAGATGCCAATGGAGCTATCAAAGATAGGATTCCTCTCTACGCTAGAAGAGTAGAAAGAGATGAAAATAATGACTTTGCGGCTATATTGCAAAACCCACGTTCCAAATTTAAGTGGACTGATCAAGATTTCAAAATTAATAAAAATGACTTGTTGATATATGAAGCCCACATAGGAATGGCTGGCGAGGAAGAAAAAGTTTCGACTTATAAGGAATTTGAAAAAAACATCTTGCCTAGAATTAAGAAAGACGGTTACAATACTGTCCAACTGATGGCTATAGCTGAGCACCCATATTATGGTTCTTTTGGCTATCAAGTCAGCAACTTTTATGCTCCAAGTTCTTGGTATGGACCAATCAATGACCTCAAATCTTTGATTAACGCAGCCCATAATATGGGGATAAATGTGATTATGGATTTGGTTCATTCCCATGCTATCAAAAATACTATAGAGGGCATCAACGAGTTTGATGGAACTGACTACCAGTTCTTCCATACAGGAGTTGAAGGTAATCACCCAGATTGGGATAGTAAATTATTTGATTACTCAAAACCAGGAGTACTTCACTTTTTGTTATCTAATGTCAAATACTGGCTAGAAGAATTCCATTTTGATGGTTTTAGGTTTGACGGTGTCACATCTATGATTTATAAAAACCATGGTCGTGGAGAAAACTTTGACAATTACAGCAAATATTTTTCTATGAACACAGACGTTTCAGCTATCAATTACTTGCAATTGGCCAATGAATTGGCTGGGGAAGTAAAGCCTGATGCTATCACCATAGCTGAAGACATGTCGGGTATGCCTGGTATGTGCCTAGCAATATCCAAGGCTGGCATAGGCTTTGACTATAGGCTTGCTATGGGTATGCCTGATTTTTGGGAGAAAACCCTAGAAAAGCAAGATGAAAATTGGGATCTATCCAATATGTGGTACGAACTTTCAACCCACAGGCCAGAAGAAAAACGCATATCCTACGTGGAAAGTCACGACCAGGCTTTGGTTGGTTCAAAGACGACAATATTTACCTTGGCCGATAAGGAAATGTATTGGTCAATGGATAAAGATAGCACAAATTATAAAATTGACAGAGCCATAGCCCTTCATAAGATGATTAGATGGATTACCATTTCTATGGGAGCGGACGCTTATCTTAACTTTATGGGCAATGAATCTGGTCACCCAGAATGGATTGATTTCCCAAGAGAAGGTAATGGTTACTCATTTTCACACGCCACAAGAAAGTGGTCTATTCTTGAAGCAGACTATCTTAAATATCATTATCTAGGTGATTTTGACAAGGCTATGATTGAACACATCAAAAAGTACAAGCAATTGGGCAACACTACATTTAGATTGTGGCTTGACAATGACAGAAAGATTATTGCCTTTAGAAATAAGGATGTAGTTTACGTATTTAACTTCCATCCTACAAATTCCTATGAATCATTTGCTTTGCCAATACACGATGTTGGAGAATTTAGGACGGTTTTGGATACTGATGAGATAAGATTTGGTGGGCTAGGAAGAATTTCCCATGACTATGTCTACAAGACAGAAAGGCTAGCTGGAACTGACTATGATGGAATCAAAATATATATACCATCAAGAACAGCTTTGGCTTTGGAAAAATACAATAAATGAAAATTATTTGCCTAGGAGATTCCTTCACTGAAGGATATCTAGTAGAAAAATCATACGTAGATTACCTCAAAGAAGCAGGCTATGAAACCATAAACTTAGGCAGAAACGGGGATATGACTTCTGAATTGCTTAGAAGATTTAAGGCTAATAAGTGCGATTTGTTAATAGTATTTGCAGGGACTAATGATCTATACCAAGGAGTATCAGCAGAAATTGCCTTTGCAAATATCAAAGAAATATTAAAAATGTCAAAGGCAGATAAAAATCTTATTATAATTCCTCCCTATATAGAAGAGGAAGAAGCCTACCCTATATACGAGCTTATCAACAATACCATAGACACCTATGGGGAAATATTAGCGAAGTTGCCTTATCCTACGATTGATGCAAGAAAAATACCGCCGGCATACTTTATAGATGGTCTTCATATGAGAGAAGACTTTCATAAAAGATTGGCCAATGAGATAATAAAAAGAATAGAAAATATTTAGCAGCTTTAAGCTGCTTTTATTTTGCTAATTATTAAGTCTATAATATATTATATACTATAAGAAGGGAGTCTATATGAACAACATAGAAAAAATAACTAAAGCAGGCGTTATAAAAGATCTTATATTAGTAGTCATAGTAATAGTCCTTGGCAAATTGTTATTAGAAGCCATATCTAGAATTATAAAGAAGGCCTTTGATGACAAAATGGACCAAGATGGCTACAGGAAAGTAAGAATAGAAACACTAAGTAAGAATCTCTATTCGGTAGTTAAATTTATACTTGGCTTTATAATAGTAATGATAATCCTAGATATGATTGGGGTAAACACTCGATCAATCATAGCTACAGCAGGAATTGGTGGGGTTGCCATAGCATTTGGTGCCCAAACTCTAGTCAAAGATATAGTAACTGGCACGATAATAATCGTAGATGATACCTTTAGAGTAGGAGATTGGATAAAGGCAGCAGGAGTTGAAGGTACAGTAGAAACCCTTGGAATGCGCCACACCAAGATTAGAGACTATGATGGATCCTTGCATACCATACCAAATTCACAAATAACAAATGTACAGAATTTGAACAGTGGGTCAATCAAATTTGAATGCAATATTTATCTATCCTACGAAGTTTCTTACCAAGAACTAGAAGAGATTGTAAAAAATGTAGGAGAAAAATTAAAGGCAAACAAAGATCTGGCTAAATATATATTAAAAGACGTTAGCCTATTTGGCATAATGGAAATGAATGAAAAATCATATGTGGCAAAAACAACTGGTATAGCTATGCCTGGATATCAATGGGCCCTAGCTAGAGAAGAAAGAAAGATTATAATAGAGGAAATATACCAAAGAAATCTAAATCCTAGTACGCAAGTAGTAGCAGTAGCAAAAGGAAAGGATGTAAATGAAGAAATATAAAATAGGAGACATAGTAAGCCTAAAAAAAGGCCATCCATGTGGAGAGAATAAATGGAAGATTGAACGCACAGGAGCTGATATTAAATTAAAATGTCTTGGATGTGAAAAAAATATATGGTTAACCAGGATAGATTTTGACAAAAAGATAAGGAAAATCCAAGACAAAGACGGCAAAATGGTATCAATAGTAAACTATCAAGCAGAATAAATAAAAAAAGACTTGACATAAAAAAATGACCTGTGTATAATAGTACAAGTCGACACCAAAAAGGCTGGTCAAGAATTTTAAAAACAAGTAAAAAAACTCTTGACAAAGTAGGCAAAAGGTGATAGACTATAAAAAGTCGATACACTTAATTTGTAAAGGTCAAGTAAATTTATTGTAAAAAACTTACAAAAAGATTTGACAAGATAAAAATTAAATGGTAGACTATAAAAGTCGATTCAATAAGAATCGCGCTGAACCAGATGTTTTAAAAAACATCTACAATGAAATTTAATATCAATGATTATGTAAAAACAAAACATAATCAACCTATCAAAAAAACTTTAAATAAGTTATTGACAACTTATCCAAGTTGATTCTTTGAACGGATGATTAAAAAATAAATCACGCATTGATTAATAATCAGTGTAAATGAAAAAGAGCTTGAATCAAAAAAGTTCTTATGAAATAAACTTAAAACTACAATATAAGTAGTAAACATATTTTTCATGAGAGTTTGATCCTGGCTCAGGATTAACGCTGGCGGCGTGCATAACACATGCAAGTCGAACGATGAAACTCATTAGATTTCTTCGGAATGACAATGAATGGATTAGTGGCGAACGGGTGAGTAACGCGTGAGTAACCTGCCTTACACAAGGGGATAGCCTCTGGAAACGGAGAATAATACCCTATGAAACTATCTTATCGCATGAATAGATAGTCAAAGTGTTTAGCGGTGTAAGATGGACTTGCGTCTGATTAGCTAGTTGGTGAGATAACAGCCCACCAAGGCAACGATCAGTAGCCGGCTTGAGAGAGTGTACGGCCACATTGGGACTGAGACACGGCCCAGACTCCTACGGGAGGCAGCAGTGGGGAATTTTGCACAATGGGGGCAACCCTGATGCAGCGACGCCGCGTGATTTAGAAGGCCTTCGGGTTGTAAAAATCTTTTGTATAGGAAGAAAATGACAGTACTATACGAATAAGGTCCGGCTAATTACGTGCCAGCAGCCGCGGTAATACGTAAGGACCGAGCGTTGTCCGGAATCATTGGGCGTAAAGGGTACGTAGGCGGTTAGAAAAGTTAGAAGTGAAAGGCTATAGCTCAACTATAGTAAGCTTTTAAAACTGTTTAACTTGAGAGATGGAAGGGAAAGTGGAATTCCTAGTGTAGCGGTGAAATGCGCAGATATTAGGAGGAATACCGGTGGCGAAGGCGACTTTCTGGCCATTATCTGACGCTGAGGTACGAAAGCGTGGGTAGCAAACAGGATTAGATACCCTGGTAGTCCACGCCGTAAACGATGAGTGTTAGGTGTCTGGAGTAAATCTGGGTGCCGCAGCTAACGCAATAAACACTCCGCCTGGGGAGTACGCACGCAAGTGTGAAACTCAAAGGAATTGACGGGGACCCGCACAAGCAGCGGAGCATGTGGTTTAATTCGAAGCAACGCGAAGAACCTTACCAAGTCTTGACATATTACGGCGTGTTTTAGAGATAAGACACTATATCTTCGGATAACTGTAATACAGGTGGTGCATGGTTGTCGTCAGCTCGTGTCGTGAGATGTTGGGTTAAGTCCCATAACGAGCGCAACCCCTATGGCTAGTTACCATCATTAAGTTGGGGACTCTAGCAATACTGCCGGTGACAAACCGGAGGAAGGTGGGGATGACGTCAAATCATCATGCCCTATATGACTTGGGCTACACACGTGCTACAATGGCAGGTACAGAGGGCGGCGAGACGGTGACGTCAAGCGAACCTCAAAAAGCCTGTCCCAGTTCGGATTGCACTCTGCAACTCGAGTGCATGAAGTTGGAGTTGCTAGTAATCGCAGATCAGAATGCTGCGGTGAATGCGTTCCCGGGTCTTGTACACACCGCCCGTCACACCATGGAAGTTGGCAATACCCGAAGCCTGTGAGCGAACCTTTTAGGACGCAGCAGTCGAAGGTAGGGTCAGTAACTGGGGTGAAGTCGTAACAAGGTAGCCGTATCGGAAGGTGCGGCTGGATCACCTCCTTTCTAAGAGCGAGGAGCCGACACGTTGGCTCCTCACCGAGAAAAGAACTACGTATTCATTGATATTAAATATATGGGGGTATAGCTCAGCTGGGAGAGCACCTGCCTTGCACGCAGGGGGTCAAGAGTTCGAATCTCTTTACCTCCACCAGCAATTTTGCCAAAGCAAAATTGAAAAAATATGAACCACTTAAACTGAAGAACACAGTACCAACAAGTACTAACGTCATTTTATCATTTGCACCAAAGGTACAAATTCTAAAATGATTGCAAATCATAGATTTGCAACTCCCTCAGCTTAAGCATAAAACTAAATAGCAAACAATATTTCCAGTCAAGAAAGAAAGGGCGCCAGGTGGATGCCTTGGCACATGAAGACGACGAAGGACGTAAGTGAACGAAAACTAGGGCAAGCTCACAAAAAGCCATGACCCCTAGGACTCCGAATGGGGAAACCCGGCTGTGGAAGACACAGTCATCATTAAGCGAATACATAACTTAATGAAGTAAGACCCTGCGAACTGAAACATCTAAGTAGCAGGAGGAAAAGAAAGAAAACTCGATTTTCCAAGTAGCGGCGAGCGAAAAGAAAACAGCCCAACCCAATAAGAAATATCAAGGCAAGTCGAATCATTTGGGAAAATGAACCAAAGAAAGTGAAAGTCTTGTAGACAAAAGCCAAAATATTTTTGGGAGCAAGTAGCAGTGAACACGAGGAATTTGCTGTGAAGACAGGGGGCCCATCCCCTAAGGCTAAATACTAACATGTGACCGATAGCGAACAAGTACCGTGAGGGAAAGGTGAAAAGAACCCCGCAAGGGGAGTGAAAAAGAACCTGAAACCTAGTGCCTACAAGCAGAGAGAGCACAATAGTGTGATCTCGTACCTTTTGTAGAATGGGCCAGCGAGTTATCATATAAAGCAAGATTAAGCATTTAAGATGCGAAGTCAAAGCGAAAGCGAGTCTTAACAGGGCGAAAGTTAGATATGATAGACCCGAAACCGGGTGATCTATCCATGGTCAGAGTGAAGGTGAAGTAAAATTCACTGGAGGCTCGAACCGGGTGCGGTTTAAAACGCATCGGATGAACTGTGGATAGGGGCGAAAAACCAAACGAACCCGGAGATAGCTGGTTCTCCTCGAAATAGCTTTAGGGCTAGCCTATGACCAAAGATTTAAGGAGGTAGAGCACTGAATGGCCTAGGGCGGCATACCGTACCAAAGCCTATCAAACTCCGAATGCCAAAAAATCAGGTCATGGAGTCAGACTTAGAGGGATAAGCTCCTAAGTCGAAAGGGAAACAGCCCAGACCGACAGCTAAGGTCCCAAAATCTGGATTAAGTGGAAAAGGATGTGAACCTACCAAGACAACCAGGACGTTGGCTTAGAAGCAGCCATACATTCAAAGAATGCGTAATAGCTCACTGGTCAAGTGGGTTTGCGCCGAAAATAAACGGGGCTAAAATCCAGTACCGAAGCTTCGGATTGATAGAGAATTTAAATCTATTCACATAAAAGGAAACCATAAAAAAGGTAAGCGAAAAAACTTAACTAGGAAATATTAAAACACAATCAAGATAAAACGAGTTATCAAGCAGGCTCGTCCGGCCAAGAGAGGACCATTAACGTCGCCGCATCATGCGACCACGGAGTGGCGTCAAAGGTACGAACGAGTCAGCTAAAACAATAACCAAAATTAATTACGCAAACAAAAAAAGGTAAGTTGTAAAAAAGAACTCAATTATCACCGAAAACAGACATACAAAAAAGTATGACCCTGGTTAAGCGTATTCAAAAACCAAAAAAGTGGTTACTTATGTATAGATTTAAACTCTCTATCAGTGGTAGAGGAGCATTGTATTAGGGCTGAAGCCTAAGCGAAAGCAAGCGTGGACTTAATACAAGAGAGAATGCTGGCATGAGTAGCGAGAAGGAGAGTGAGAATCTCTCCCGTCGAAACCCTAAGGACTCCTGAGCAAGGCTCGTCCCCTCAGGGAAAGTCGGGACCTAAGGCCAGGCCGAAAGGCGTAGCCGATGGACAACAGGTTTAGATTCCTGTACCGCTTAAAGTCGCTAAAGAGACGTGATGACGCAAGAGGATAAGCTAGCTGCCCGATGGATGGCAGTCTAAGCACAAAGGCTGATTAGTAGGCAAATCCGCTAATCATAAAAGCTAATGTGTAATAGGCATCGAAAACATAAGTAGAGAAATAGCCGACTTCAAATTGCCAAGAAAAGTCACTATCAAGACCAAAGCGCCCGTACCAAAACCGACACAGGTAGGGAGGTAGAGAATACCAAGACGCGCGGAAGAACCTTTGTTAAGGAACTCGGCAAAATGTCCCCGTAAGTTAGCGAGAAGGGGAGCCTGAGCGATCAGGCCACAGAAACCAGGCCCAAGCGACTGTTTACCAAAAACACAAGTTTCTGCAAAATCGAAAGATGACGTATAGGAGCTGACACCTGCCCGGTGCTGGAAGGTTAAGGGGAAGGCTTAGAGCAATCGAAGGCTAGAACTTAAGCCCCAGTAAACGGCGGCCGTAACTATAACGGTCCTAAGGTAGCGAAATTCCTTGTCGGGTAAGTTCCGACCCGCACGAAAGGTGCAACGATTTGGGCACTGTCTCAACAAAGGATCCGGTGAAATTGTAGTAGTCGTGAAGATGCGACTTACCCACGCTAGGACGGAAAGACCCCGTGGAGCTTTACTGTAGGCTGATATTGGATTTTGAGATTAGACGTACAGGATAGTTGGGAGACAAAGAAGTGTGTACGCCAGTATACACAGAGTCACCCTTGGGATACCAACCCTCTAATATCAAAATTCTAACATTGACCCATGAACCTGGGCAATGGACATTGTCAGTTTGGCAGTTTGACTGGGGCGGTCGCCTCCCAAAAAGTAACGGAGGCGTTCAAAGGTTCGCTCAGAATGGACGGAAACCATTCGCAGAGTACAAAGGCACAAGCGAGCTTAACTGCGAGAGACACAGCTCAAGCAGAGTAGAAATACGGACTTAGTGATCCGGTGGCACCGCATGGAAGGGCCATCGCTCAACGGATAAAAGCTACCCCGGGGATAACAGGCTTATCTCCCCCAAGAGTCCACATCGACGGGGAGGTTTGGCACCTCGATGTCGGCTCGTCTCATCCTGGGGCTGAAGTAGGTCCCAAGGGTTGGGCTGTTCGCCCATTAAAGAGGCACGCGAGCTGGGTTCAGAACGTCGTGAGACAGTTCGGTCCCTATCCAGCGTGGGCGTAAGAAATTTGCGAGGAGCTGTCCCTAGTACGAGAGGACCGGGATGGACATACCACTGGTGTACCAGTTGTTTCGCCAGAAGCATAGCTGGGTAGCTAAGTATGGCATTGATAAGTACTGAAAGCATCTAAGTACGAAGCAACCCTCAAGATAAGATTTCTAAAAGAAGGTAAAGAAAATACCTTAGATAGGTCCAAGGTGTAAGTACAGTAATGTATTAAGCTAAAGGATACTAAACATTAAATCTTGACTGGAAATATTGTTACGGACCTAATCACATTTGCAGAGCAAATGTATGATAGGTCCTAGTCGAGAGTGTCCCAACGGTAGAGCTCGAAGAGCTGTAGCTTGGCAAGACACTTACGGACAAGTCGTAAGTATAACAAAAGCTTAAGCTAAGTCCTTTAACTCGACTAGCTATTTAGAAAGGTTCAAAAATATATATAGTGACGATAGCGTTGGGGATACACCTGTATCCATACCGAACACAGAAGTTAAGCCCAACTACGCCGATGGTACTCGGAGGGTGACCTCCCGGTAGAGTAGGAAGTTGCTAAACAAACTAAGCCCGGCCGGCTCATGGAGGAGATTATCCCCGTCATATTGGGGCTCCATGAAATGGTCGCAGGGCGTTAGCCCGAGAATATAAGCTAGCCTATAGAGGCTAGACTAGTAATAGATGAAATAATATCAAGTATAAATATGCTTAGGTAGCTCAATGGTGGAGCACCCGGCTGTTAACCGGTAGGTTGTGGGTTCGAGTCCCACCCTGAGCGCCAAAATTGGTTTTTAAGTATTTGCTCAAAGACTGATACCTAGTAAAACATAGTATTTGCCGGGGTGGCGGAACAGGCAGACGCACAGGACTTAAAATCCTGCGATGGTCAAACATCGTACCGGTTCGATTCCGGTCCTCGGCACCATTAAACTAGTGGTATGGTCCTTGGAGGACTTGCATTAAGCACGGAAATATATGCCGCGGGATAGAGCAGTCTGGTAGCTCGTCGGGCTCATAACCCGGAGGTCGTTGGTTCAAATCCAGCTCCCGCAACCAATATGTTTTTATTAAAAAAATATTTGCGTTATGATAAACTTTATGTTATAATAATAAAGTCGTTTCACAAGGCCCTATGGTCAAGCGGTTAAGACACCACCCTTTCACGGTGGTATCCCGAGTTCGAATCTCGGTAGGGTCACCATAATGACCTATCACCATTTACAAAGTAAATGGATTGAAGGTCAGATGTCGCGGTGTTTCAAAGTTGCTTGCAACTTTGTCAACAAGCCGACAGTTAGTATGTAATATGAGAAACACTCTTTATACATACGATTTGGAAGTATAGCTCAGTTGGGAGAGCATCTGCCTTACAAGCAGGGGGTCACAGGTTCGAGCCCTGTTACTTCCACCATAAAACTAGCCTGTGCGGCTAGGGAATTATAAAAAGATATATTACAAACGTTATTAATTTATGGCCTGGTAGTTCAGCTGGTTAGAATGCCGCCCTGTCACGGCGGAGGTCGTGAGTTCGAATCTCATCCAGGTCGCCATTTGGATTGCAATAGTAATCCAATGCGCTGATGTAGCTCAATTGGCAGAGCAATTGATTTGTAATCAATAGGTTGTAGGTTCAAGTCCTATCATCAGCTCCAATATAAACCTTTTATGGTGCAAAATAAATTATATAAATACATATATTTGGGGATGTTCCAGAGTTGGCCAAATGGGACGGACTGTAAATCCGTTAGCTTTGCTTTCAGTGGTTCGAATCCGCTCATCCCCACCAAAGACAAGCCTGTGCGGCTCTTGGAGCACCCTCCATGGAATGGTCGCACGTAGTGCGAAAGAGGCACAAGCTAAATTTTCAAATTGTGCCGGATATGCGGGTGTAGCTCAGTGGTAGAGCCCCAGCCTTCCAAGCTGGTTGCGAGGGTTCGATTCCCTTCACCCGCTCCACAAAAATTTGCGCCTGTAGCTCAGCTGGATAGAGCAACGGACTTCTAATCCGTGTGTCGGGGGTTCGATTCCTCCCAGGCGCGCCAACACTACCTTTTATATATAATCTGCATACTGTATTTTGGGATATAGCCAAGTCGGTAAGGCACCAGACTTTGACTCTGGTATGCGTAGGTTCGAGTCCTGCTATCCCAGCCATATGATCCATTAGCTCAGCCGGTAGAGCACCTGACTTTTAATCAGGGTGTCCGGAGTTCGAATCTCCGATGGGTCACCAAAAAAGATAAGCCTATTTCTTATGAGATAGGCTAATCTAATATAATTTTATAGCAATAATTTATCAATGGAGAGGTACCGAAGCGGTCATAACGGGGCGGTCTTGAAAACCGTTAGAGTCTTTGGCTCACAAGGGTTCGAATCCCTTCCTCTCCGCCAATTATTTTATAAACAAAAATTTGAAAATAGATGGCGAGGAGACTTCTTCAGACCATTGTAACGAAGTATTCCAATATAAGCCAAATGGTCATTTTTATTTAATGGAGAAGTACTCAAGTGGCTGAAGAGGCTCCCCTGCTAAGGGAGTAGATCCTTTCAATAGGGATGCGAGGGTTCAAATCCCTCCTTCTCCGCCATTTTTTTATTTATGCCCAGATAGCTCAGTCGGTAGAGCAGAGGACTGAAAATCCTCGTGTCGGTGGTTCGATTCCGCCTCTGGGCACCATAAATATGCCCGTGCGGCTAAAGGAGCATCCTCCATGGAATGGTCGTGCGAAGCACGAAACACGCCTGCCCGGTGTCCTGAGAGGGCCTGTGCCCAATAGGCACGGAATTACCGCAGGAGCAAAGCGACGAGGACCATAAAATATTTTGTCAAAGTTGTCGAACATTAATTCTTATTTGATTAATTATTATTATTTGTATATAAAGGATAAACCGCCCAAAATTACATAATTAGTTTTTACCATCTAGGGGAGTAGTTCAGTTGGTAGAACGTCGGTCTCCAAAACCGGATGTCGCGGGTTCAAGTCCTGTCTCCCCTGCCATATGGACCTGTAGCTCAGGTGGTTAGAGCGCACGCCTGATAAGCGTGAGGTCGGTAGTTCGAGTCTACTCAGGTCCACCATAATTAATTTATTTGTAAATTTAATACCACATTTTATTTGTGGGCCTCTAGCTCAGTCGGTTAGAGCGCCCGGCTCATAACCGGTAGGTCCAGGGTTCGAGTCCCTGGAGGCCCACCAAGTTTGGCACCCTTGTAGGGTGCCTTTCTTATTATAAAGATATAACTTCGTTTAACGTACCGGTTATGAGCCTTTCGGCTCCTAACAGTTTTCTGGACTCATTTCATTCGTCTCAGAAATTTTAAATGCAAGCATTTAAAACCCTTCCGGGACTGCGTCCAGGTTTCGAGTCCCTGGAGGCCCACCAGAAAAGCACCATCAATTGATGATGCTTTTCTTTTTATATACGTTTATACTTCGTTTGAGGTACTGGTTATGAGCAAGCTCATAACAGTTCTCTGGACTCACTACGTTCACCTCAAAGATTTCAGATGCAAGCATCTGAAACTGCACTGCAGACTGCGTCCAGGGTTCGAGTTCATAACTAGCCCGTCCGGCTGATAGAGGACCCTCCACGGAGTGGTCGAACTTGTGAGAAGCCCACCAAGTTTGGCACCCTTTGTAGGGTGCCTTTCTTATTATCTACATATTGGCTTCGTTTGACGTACCGTTTATGAGCCTTTCGGCTCCTAACAGTTTTTCGGGCTCACTTTGTTCACCACGAAAATGTAAAGTCTTTCAGACTTTCCATCCCTCAGTGGACTGCGTCTAGGGTTCGAGTTTATAACTAGCCTGTCCGGCTGATAGAGGACCCTCCATGGAATGGTTGCACGAAGTACAAAGCCCGTCCGGCTGATAGAGGACCCGTGTGGAGCACCCGCAGGAGCGTAGCGAAGAGGTAAGCCTGTCCGGCTAAGGGAGGACCTGTGCGTAGTAATCGTATTTGTGTGAGTCAAGCAGACTAGCACACCATTGGGATGATTTTATATTATCCAAAAATAGCTTTCATTTCAGCTAACGGTTATGAGTTTTACTTATACACGCTTCTTTCGAACTCTTCTGCACTTTCTTGCTAAGTTTTCTGTCTAAGTATTTGCAAAAGTTATATTTACCTGGATTAGGCAGAATCATACAAAAAACTTTATTTTATTGCAATCATATTTTGACTATGTATACATTTGTTATAAAGAATAAGCTTAGGTCATTATATAAGACATTTGAGTATAAGATAAAAATTCTTTTAGCCATAAGCTTGTCATCCTCGAGGGAGTGGTAGCGACCGAGGGATCTTATAAGGAATAATTTATCAGAGGATTTTTAGCTAATGCTATGAATATTAACATGGCCTGGATTATAATGCTATTTATAAATTTTTTTTATTTTTTTTATATTCATAACTCTCTTCTAAGTGTTTATTATAAATCTACTCTGTTTCGCTTCTTAAGATTTTGCTTTTAAACCTAAACATTAGTTTATTGTTAGCTCTTCTTACTTTTCTATATTTCTATTTTATTTGTTATAATGATTAGTAGGTAATTGATTTTTTTTGGAGATGCTTATGACAGATATTAATAAAAAGAATGAAACTATTGGGATTTTGTCGGCTTTTTTCTGCGAAACTCTCTACGGTTTATCTTATATTTTTACTAAAAAGGCTACTCAATCAGCTACTACTTTTGCTCTTTTGGGCTGGAGATTTTTGCTTGGGGCTATTGTGATGACTTTATTTGTTTTGTTTAAAGTTATTAAGGTTGATTTTAGGGGTAAGTCTATAAAGGAACTTCTGCCTGTTGCTTTATTTTCTCCTTGTATTTATTACATAGCTGAGACTATTGGTATTGATCACACGACGGCTTCTGAAAGTGGTATTTTTCTGGCCTCTATTCCTATAGCTTCTCTTATTGCATCAAGTTTACTTTTAAATGAAAAGCCTAGCAAAAGACAAGTTACTGGTATAATTGTAACTCTAATTGGAGTCTTGATTACTGTTTTATCTCTTGGATTATCGTCAAGTTTTTCTGTAATCGGATATTTGTTTTTGCTTATTGCTGTTATCTCCTATGCCTTATATAGCGTTTTTGTTAGCAAGGTTAAAACTTACACAGAGTCTGAGGTCACATATATGATGCTTATTTGTGGAGGCTTATTTTTTACCATTCTTGCAATAATAGAGGCTTTGTCTAATGGAAGTTTCCAAACTCTCATAAGTCTTCCATTTAATGACAGGAACTTTTTGATTGCTATTTTATACCAAGCTATAGGCTGTTCTATTTTGGCCTTTTTCTTATCCAATATGGCTATTGCAAGGATTGGTGTTAATAGAACATCCTCTTTTATAGGCGTTTCTACAGCAGTTTCCATTCTTGCGGGAATTTTGATATTAAATGAGGGATTTGAGCTTTATCAAGTTCTTGGAGCAATTGTAATCATGGTGGGTGTCTATATAGCTAATATTAATAAGTAGCTGTTTAAAAATAGCTGAAAAATTGTATAGTTATATTATTATATTCTTTAAAAATTACTACTTTATTTGAGTAATAGATTGGAGGTTTTATGAAAAAATTTGGCAAATTTATCTTAGCCTTACTTATTGTAGCTGGTGTCGGATACACAGGCTATACAATAGGTGGCAATATGGGTGGTGTTTCTACTGCAGATAATAGGGATAGTGAACACATAGCCGATATGCAAGGACTAAAGGCATTATTAAAACAAAATTATTTATATGATTTTACAGATGATCAAATATATGAAGGTTCATTAAAAGGGATGTTTGCAAACCTAGGTGATCCTTATACTTCTTATTATTCACCAGATGAGTTTTCAAAGCTTATGGAAACATTAAACGGTAGATACCAAGGTATTGGTGTTTCTGTCCAAGCTAGCAAGGAAGGATATATAAAAGCTATTTCTGTTTTTGATAATTCCCCTGCCAAGGAAGCTGGTATTATGCCTGGTGATTATATAACAAAGGTCAATGGAACTGCTTTTGGTGCAGATCAGCTAGAAGAAGCTGTTGCAGAAATCAAAGGCGAACCAGGTACTAGTGTTAATTTGACTATCTTAAGAGTGGAGGAAAATTCTACAAATTCTAAGGAGTTTGATGTCGAGGTTGATAGGGCTGATGTAAATGTAGATACTATTGATGATGATATTGTAGAAATCGATGGAAAGAAAATTGGCTATATTCACATAATGGCATTTGACGATGTGACTTGGAATGACTTTTCTGAAAGCTTTAATAGACTTAAGAGCCAAGATATTGATGGACTTATCCTAGATGTTAGGAACAACCCTGGTGGCGCTTTGGATGTAGTAATTAACATAGCTGATAATTTCCTAGACGAAGGAACAATTGTAACTACAAAGGAAAAAGATGGCAGTGAAACTGTTGAAAAGAGCAACGCTGACTTTGATGATATACCACTAACCATCATCCAAAATGAAAACTCAGCATCAGCTAGTGAAATCCTTGCTGGAGCTCTAAAAGATCGAGGAAGAGCTAAGGTAGTCGGCACCCAATCTTTTGGAAAGGGAGTTGTTCAAAAAATCTTCAATCTTCAAAATGGTGCTGGTGCAAAAATCACTATAAGTGAATATTTCACACCAAATGGAACTCAAATTAATAAGGTTGGTGTTACTCCGGATATTGAGGTTGAAGCAGACGAAGACTTTGATATAAGCAAAAAAGACTTAGCAAATGATAAGCAGTTTATATACGCACTCAATGAGCTTCTAGAAGAAATTAAATAGGTGTAGATATGTTTTCCTATACCGATACAGAAAAAAGGCTTAACGACCTTAAAAATTTGCTAGATGAAAAGAAAGTAAATGAACTATCAGACCTCCTTCGTAGAACTAACCCAATAGATATAGTTGATTTTATAGAAGAGTTACCAGCGGAAGAAGCACTCATAGTATTTAGGCTTTTAAAAAAAGAAGACTCTAGAGAAGTATTTGCTGAGCTTGATAGCGAGGATAAGGAAAAACTACAGGCAGGCCTTAATGATACAGAGTTTAAGGAACTTCTAGATGACTTAAACTTTGACGATATGATTGATACCCTAGAAGAAATGCCAGCGGCAGTTGTCGATAATATCTTAAAGGCATCAGATGATGAAACAAGGGAGCTTGTAAACGAGTACTTACAATTCCCAGAAGATTCTGCGGCAAGCCTAATGACAACCGAGTTTGTAGAAGTAAGCCCAGAGACAACTGTTGGCGAAACTCTAGCATATATAGAGGAAGTTGGAAAAGATAAGGTAACCGTCTACACTTGCTATGTAACAAGTCCTACAAAGGAACTTTTGGGCTATGTATCACTAAGGATGATCGTCACAAGTGATTTGGATGTGAAAATAAAAGAATTGATGTATGAGGACGTTATTACTGTTCAAACCACAGAAGACCAGGAAGATGTAGCTCACAAATTCCAAAAGTATGGTTTTACTGCTTTGCCAGTAGTAGACTTAACCAATAAACTTGTCGGTATAATCACAGTCGATGATATCATGTGGATTATAGAACAAGAGGATACAGAAGACTTCCAGCTTTTGGCAGGTACTTCACCAGAAGAAGAAGATTACTCAAAGATGAGTCCTTGGGATTTGGCAAAAAATAGGATACCTTGGCTGATGTTTTTGATGATATCAGGAGCTTTTACATCTACAATCCTAAAAAGATACGAGGATGTAATCCAAACTGTAATAGCTTTAAATATGTTTATACCAATGCTTACAGGTTCTGGTGGTAATGCCGGAAGCCAAGCATCAACCCTTGTCATCCGTGCCATGGCAACCCATGACATAGAGCCAAGTGATTGGGCAAAAGTTGTTCTAAAGGAAATATCGGTAGGTTTGATATGTGGAGCAATCTTAGCCTTGGCAGCGTTCCTAAAGTGCTATTTCTTTGATAAGGTTGCTATAAATGTTGCTTTTGTAGTAGCTCTAACCATTCTTTCGATTGTAGTAATTGCAAAGGCAATAGGATCCTTGCTACCAATCATAGCAGAAAAATTGGGAGCAGATCCAGCAATTATGGCAAGTCCACTTATTACGACAATTGTAGACTCACTGGGACTAATCGTTTACTTTAATATAGCTCAAATGATTTTACCAGGCCTAGGTGTCTAGAAGGAGGATAGGATGTATAAGTACAAATCAACAGAAGATAGAATAAGAGAACTTTCCTATCTTCTAGAAAAGAAAAGATCTAATGAACTATCCGAGCTTCTAAGAAGAACAAATCCAGTAGACATAGTAGAATTTTTGGAAAGCTTGACTGCCGAAGAGGCCTTGGTCGTATTTAGGCTTTTGAAAAAAGATGACGCAGTTGAAGTATTTGCTGAACTGGATTCAGATCAAAAGGAAAATTTACAAAAAGCCCTAAATGAAAATGAATTTAAGGCCTTACTAAGAGAACTAAATTTCGATGATATGATCGATACCTTAGAAGAAATGCCAGCTGCATTGGTTCAAAGAATACTAAGGTCTTCTGATGCAGAAACTAGAAAGCTAGTAAATGAATATCTCAAGTTTCCAGAGGATTCAGCTGGTAGCTTGATGACCACAGAATTTGTGGAAATCAAAGCCTATATGACAGTAAGAGAAGCCTTAGCTCATATCAAAAAAGTTGGCAACGATAGTGTAACAGTATATACTTGCTATGTCACAAGCCCTACAAAACAACTCTTGGGTTATGTATCACTAAGGTTAATTGTAACAAGTCCACCAGATACTATTATTGAAGACTTAATGTATGAGGATGTAATCACAGTTCAGACTACAGATGACCAAGAAGATGTAGCACGCAAATTCCAAAAATATGGATTTACTGCCCTACCTGTAGTAGACAATACATCTAGGTTAGTTGGTATAATCACAGTAGATGATATCATGTGGATCATCGAACAAGAGGCGACAGAGGACTTCCAACTTATGGCTGGTACCAGACCAGATGAGGAAGACTACTCAAAGACAAGCCCTTGGGATCTTGCCAAAAATAGGATACCTTGGCTAATGTTTTTGATGATATCTGCTACATTTACATCAACCATACTAAGAGGTTATGAATATGTCCTCCAAGCAGTGATAGCGTTAAATATGTTTATACCAATGCTTACAGACTCAGGGGGAAATGCTGGAAGCCAATCATCAACCCTAATTATCCGTGCTATGGCAACCCATGATATTGAGCCAAGCGATTGGGCTAAGGTAGTTCTTAAAGAAATTTTAGTAGGCCTAATATGTGGACTAGCCCTAGGCATAGTAGCATTTTTAAAATGCTTTTTCTTTGACAAGGTAGGCGTGCAAGTTTCTATAATAGTAGGCATTACCATAGTTGGAATAGTGGTAATGGCTAAGACTGTAGGATCCCTACTTCCAATCATAGCAGAGAAATTTGGAGGAGACCCTGCAATAATGGCAAGCCCACTAATATCTACTATAGTAGACTCCTTATCATTAATTGTTTATTTTTCAATAGCAAAGATGTTGATAAGCGGTCTATAATAAGTATAAGTACGAGAAGAACCACATTTGCTGGTTCTTTTTTAATGTTTGTCTTGAGAACAATATTTGCCATAACAAAAGCTTTAAAATATAGTATATGTAGAAAGAAGGGATTTATGGCTTATAGCGAAGTATACAAAATACCAGAAGTAATGTGCGATAAATACGGGAATCTATCAATAAGAAACCTAGTTAGTTTGATGGGAGAAGTCCTCATTTGCCATTCATACATCCTAGAAAAAGACATAGATATGACTAGACTTAGGTGGATAGTATATTCTTGGGATATTGAATTAGAAGAAAAAATTAAAGCAAATGATCAGATAGAAGTTACTAGCTTAGTTTTGGGTATGAATAAGTTTTATGCTTATCGTAATGCCTATATCAAAAGAGATGGAAATATGATAGCAAAGGCCTATGGGGTCTTTATGCTAGTGGATATAGATAGGATGCGTCCTATAAAAATGAGCAAAGACCTAATAGCTGCCTACAAAGTTGATGATATGATTTATGATAAAAATCATTTAGAATATAGGAATGATTTTGATAAATCAAAGGAAATTATGGTAAGATATACGGACATAGATAAAAATCTTCACGTCAACAACGCAGTATATTTTGATTATATATGTGACTTGTGCAAGCTAGATACAAAAGATTTGGCATTTTTTAATATAGTTTATAAAAATGAAATCCGAAATAAGGATGCTGTTTTAGGAGAATTTGTTGAAAGTGATGGAATTATAGATTTTAGATTAAAATCAACGGGAGATAATACAATTTACACATACGGAAAGATTAGAAAAAATGTATAAAGAAGGATATGGAAATATAGCAAATAGAGACAAAATAATATCATATCTTGAAGAAGGATATAATAATAATCCTGGTAATTGGGTTTTGCACTCTTGGATTATCGGCCAAACTGCCAAAAATATGGCAAAGGACTTAGAACTGGATCCAGACATTGCCTTTGCTTGTGGAGCCTTACATGATTTGGGAAAATCAGAAGCTTTTGATAATGCGGCACATTTCATAAGAGGATATAAGATTTTAAGATCTGATTCCTACTTTTTTCCAGCAAGAATCGCCCTAAGCCATAGTTTTCAGATAAAAAATGTAGATGCTTATGTGGGAGATTGGAATGTAAGTGATGAAGAAAAAGATTTTGTAAGAGATTTTCTAGCCTATAATGATTACAATGATTATGATTTATTGATTCAACTTCTAGATGGTCTGATAAAGACAGAATACCTTGGTATAGAAAAAAGAGCCAAGGGAGTTTTGGAAAAGCATGGATCTAACCCATATTTTGAAGATAGGAAAAAAAGACTTTATGAGCTTGAGGAATATTTTCAAAAAAAATTAACAAAGCCAATAGAAAAATATATGCCTAGGGAAAGGTGGTACAAATTTCCTTATAATCTTTATAGAAAATAGGAATTACCATTGCAAAAGTCTTATATTAACGTATATTATAAATGAATTTATTTTACCATATTGGGGAGGTTTTTACCTCCTCTTTTTTTTGTGCAAATTTAGGCTGGATTTTTAAGAAACTAGCTAAGAAAGTAAATTTGATTTAGTTATATAATTAGATAAAGTATTAAAGAAATATGGAAGAAATTGCAATCTATTAGCAATGATATAGCAATACCAACAACACTATGGATAATAATTCACTAGTGTTAATAAAAAACCATTAAAGCTATTGACAAAAGGAATTTTAAGTAATAGAATAACAGCAATATATAGAATATATATTAGGAGGACACAAAATGAAAATGAAAAGAATATTCTCCTCACTAATGGCTTTAGGTTTAGCAACTAGCCTTGCAGCTTGTGGTGGTGGAGATAATACTGAAAAACAAGAAGATGTAAAAAAAGAAGAAAGTCAAAGTAGCGAAGAAACTACTAATGAAGAAACAGATAATTCTGAATCTACTGATGAATCTACAGATACAGATGAAAACAGTGATGATGAAAACAAAGACGAAGAGGGAATGTCTGATGACGACCAAAAAGAACTAGCTGATTTCGACAATGTAACAGCTGATGATACCCTAGTTATCGGTACAAGCCCAATGAATGGTGACTTCTTTGAGGGCTGGGCTAACAACGCTTATGACGTTATAGTTAGACAACTTCTAGGTACTCAAGGAACAAATGCTTATAACACAGCTGTAGTTGATGATGCTGGTCAATGGCAAGACAATATGACAGTTCTTGCTGAAGAGCCAAAAGAAGTAGAAAATGAAGATGGATCAAAGACTATTACATATAAGCTAAACGAAGACTTAAAATGGTCTGATGGCGAACCTGTAACAGCAGATGACTATCTATTCTATTCACTACTATTCTCTGATGCGAATTATAGTAAGGTATCTGGGGCTACAACAGTTGGTAAAGATGCCCTAAAAGGCTATGAAGCTTTCCACGATCCTGAAAGTGATGTGGATGAGTTTGAAGGATTGGAAAAGATTGATGATTATACTTTCTCTGTAACAATCGATTCATCATTCTTGCCATATTATGAAGAATCATATCTTTCCCAACAATCACCATTCCCAATGCATGCAGTTACTGACAACTTAGCTATAAGTGAAAATGGTAAGAAACTTGTTGCAAAAGAAGGCTATGAAGTAACAGAAGAAGATAAAAAAGCATATCAAGACTCTATCAAAACTCAAATTGACAACTTGAACAAACAATTTGAAGAAGATAATGAAGGTGCAGAAGTCGACGAAGAAACACAAAAAGCTCACGATGACGCTATAGCAGACCTTGAAAGTAGATTAGAGGGCGATGTAGACCCTACTGAACAATTGAAAGAACAAGCTATGCTTAAGATTGCTAATGAATACAGATTGGCACCATCAGTAGTATGTGGACCATATGTATTTGATAGCTATTCAAATAACATGGTAAAACTTTCCCTAAACCCTAACTACAAGGGCAACTTCAAGGGAGAAAAAGCTACTATTCCAAATGTTATAGTACAAATAGTAAATGCTAATATAGCTGTAGACCTTCTTGAAAATGGAGATATAGATATATGGCAAGATGAAACTGAAGGTGGTAAGATCGACCAAATCAGAGCTGCCGCTGATGCAGGTAAAATCAAGTACAATTCATTTGACAGAAACGGTTATGGTAACGTAACATTCTTGACAGATCGTGGATCTACTCAATATAAAGAAGTAAGACAAGCCATAGCTCACCTAATGGACAGAAATACTTTCGTTCAACAATTTGCAGGTGGATACGGAGTTGTAACCAATGGTCTATATGGTGCAAGCCAATGGATGTATAAGGAAAAAGGACCAGACCTAGAAAGCAACCCAGAGCTTACAAACTATCAACTAAACCTTGATGAAGCAAATGCATTGCTAGATAAGACTCCATATACATTTGAAGAAGATGGTAAGACAGCTTGGGATATAGCAAAGGCTGAAGAAGCGTTTAAAAATGATCCTGATGGCTATGACTACTACAGATATGATGAAAATGGTAATAGACTAGTTGTAAACCAATTTGGTTCTGATGAATCTCCAATTACAACATTAATCTCTAACCAAGTTCCAAACAACGCTAAGCAAGTAGGTATGGAATACAACGTAACAGCAGGAAACTTTGCAACCTTGCTAGACTACTACTATTCTCCAAAAGAAAATGCTGAATACACAGCATTCAACATGGGCCAATCTTTTGAACCACCATTTGACCCATACTATCAATACAACTCAAAAGGTTTTGACAACCATACAAAGACAAATGATCCAAAGGCTGATGAAGTAACAGAAGCTTTGAGAAAGACAGATCCAAAAGATAAAGAAGGATACTTGGATAAATGGGTTGACTTCCAATTATGGTACAATGATTACTTGCCAGAAATCCCACTATATTCTAACCAATACCACACAGGATATACAAACAGGGTAGAAGGCTTCGATCTAAATACACCAGAATGGCCAGCTCAATATCAAATCAACGCAATGACCCTCAAAAAATAGTATAGTATTTGCAAACGCTCATTAATATGGGCGTTTTTGCTTGTAAAATTCGATGATACAAAAGAAAAAATATTGATAAAAATGTAAAATAATTTATTAAATAAATTTGACATAGTTTTTTACTGGTGGTATTATAATCCCATCAAATAGATTTTACAAAACCAAATGATAAGAAGAGTAGTCTAGATGGATATTCTACAGAGAGCCCAGTATTGGTGAGATGGGTGGATATAAGTTTAGATGAAGATGGCCTTGGATTGGGGTGAGTCGATAGTTAGATTCACACGGGACTTCCCGTTATAGAAGTAGAGTATGTTTGTACTTGATGAGAGTATGTATGCGTGAGTATGCATAAATTAAGGTGGTAACGCGATTAATGTCGTCCTTAGATTCTATTATTAGGATTTAGGGACGATTTTTTTATGCGAATTAGAAAGGTGAAAAAATGACCAGCAATGAAGTGATAAAGAAAAAAATAGACCAGTATTTTACTGATACCATATCCTGGAGAACTTACCTACACGAAAACCCAGAAGTAAGTGATAAGGAATACCAAACAGCAAAATGCCTTAAAGCTGAGTGTGAGAAACTTGGACTTATAGTAGAAGATGCTGCAAATACAACTGGCTTTACGGCCTTGCTTGATACTGGAAAGCCAGGCAAAACAATTGGGATAAGAACAGATATTGATGCACTCCCAATAGGAGAAAGTCAATACAATCTAAAAAACAAAAAGACAGTTGTATCAAAAATTGATGGAGTAAGCCACGCTTGTGGGCACGACTCACACATGGCAACACTTCTTACAACAGCAAAAATCCTTCTTGATTTAAAAGATGAACTTAAGGGCAAAATTTATTTTATATTTGAAGAAGGCGAGGAGACAGGCGGTGGGATTGAAGCAATGGTAGACCACCTTAGAGACAAAAATCTAGATGCTTGTTATGGCAACCACCAATCGCCATTTATGGAAATTGGAAAGATTTCTGTAATCAAGGGCCCATCTCATGCAGGATGTGCTGGTGTAGAATTTAATGTTATAGGTAAGGGTGGTCATGGATCTCGCCCCGATAAGTGCATAAATCCCCTTACAGCAACAGCTAATATAGTTACAGCCCTTACAACAGCATGGGTCAACCAGCTTGACATAAGTAAAACTGTAACATTTGGTCTGGGAGCTATAAACGGTGGATCAGCCTCAAATGTAATACCTGACATATGCAATGTAAAAGGGACCTTGAGATTTTTTGATGATAAGACTGGAGAAGATGCCCTAGAAGTATTAAAAGAAGTAACAAGGCAAACTGCCAAGGCCCATAAGTGCGATATAGAATTTACAGACTATACTAGAATAGTAGCCTATCCAACCATAAACGATCCAGACCTAGCAGAAGATGTTAGAAAATCTCTAAAAGATATTTATCCAAATGCCTTAAAAGAAGCAGAAACAAGCTATGGTTCAGAATCATTTTTTGGATATTCTAGACTTTGCCCTTCAGTCTATACTAGATTTGGTGTTGGAAATAAAGAAAAAGGAATCAGTGCAGGTGCTCACACGCCAGAATTTGACCTAGACCCAGAAGGTATCAAATATGCAGTTGGCCTACAAGTAAAATTTGCCAGTGATTTCTTAAATGGAGTTTTTGATGATTGATTTAAAAAATATAACAGTTGACTTTGACGGATTTAAGGCTGTCGATAATGTAAACCTTAGGGTGGAAAAAAATGATATATATGGAATTGTCGGATTTTCTGGAGCTGGTAAATCGACCTTGGTAAGGACCATAAATCTTCTCCAAAGACCTACAAGTGGACAGGTTTTGATAAATGGCGAAAATCTTTTAGACCTTTCCAACAAGGATTTGAGAGCAAAGAGAAAAAATATCGGAATGATCTTCCAACATTTTAATTTGCTCAATAACATCACCATATTGGACAATGTAATATTTCCTATAAGGAAACTAAAAATACCGAAAGAAGAGAAAGAAGCAAAGGCAAGAAAGTTACTAGAATTAGTTGGTATTGCTGATAAGGCTAGCAATTACCCTAGGGAACTTTCTGGTGGTCAGCAACAAAGATGTGCTATAGCTAGAGCCCTAGCATCAGATCCAGAGATACTTCTTTGCGATGAGGCTACAAGTGCCCTAGACCCAAAGACAACCAAGCAAATATTAAAACTACTTAAGGAGCTTAATGAATCTTTGGGACTTACAATTGTAATTATCACCCATCAAATGGAGGTGGTAAAGGACCTTTGCAACAAGTGTGCAGTTATGCAAGATGGTAAAATCGTAGAATCTGGTTCAACTCTTTCTATATTTGCTAATCCAAGAGATAAGCTAACCAAAGAATTCGTTGAAACTTCAACAAATATTTCAGATACCATAGAAGAAGTTAAACAAAATATAGGAATCTTAAAGGAAAATGAACTCTTGGTTAAGCTAAACTATGTAGGAGAATCTACAACAGAACCACTTATAAATGATATTTACCAAAAGTTTGGCATTAAAACAAATATACTTGCAGGAAATATTGAGTTTATCACAGGGGTTCCTGTCGGCAATCTAATTGTAAGTATTTCTGGTGATCCGGATTCACTAAGTAAACTTGGAAATTACCTAGAAGAAAGAGAAGTTAGTGCAGAAGTATTGGGAGGTAAAGATGGGATTTTTTGAGTACTCATGGTCCATAAGAGATAGGATAATCGAAGACTTTAAGACGACCTTGTATATGTTGTTTATCTCAGCAATATTTGCTGGAATATTTGGACTTATAATTGGCATAATAATGGTTGTCACAGACCACGGAAGGATTTTAGAAAACAAGGTTATTTATAGTATTTTGGATAAGTTAACAAATATATTTAGGTCCATACCTTTTGTAATCTTGGTTGCCCTTATAGCGCCAATTACAAAAGAGATTGTAAAAACAAGAATAGGCCCCAATGCAGCTATAGTTCCTCTAGTATTTTCTTGTGTGCCATTTTTTGCTAGACAAGTAGAACAAGCCCTAGCAAGTGTTGAACCAGGAAAGATTGAAGCGGCAGAAGCCATGGGAGCGTCACCTTTTGAAATAATAACAAGGGTCTATCTTAGAGAAGGCCTACCATCACTCTTGCGTGCAGGCTCAATAACTCTAATATCCCTACTTGGCCTAACAGCCATGGCTGGACTTGTAGGTGGAGGCGGTATAGGAGACTTGGCCATAGCAGTCGGCTACCAACGCTACAAAGATGATGTAGTAATAGTAAGTGTTGTTTTGATACTAATAGTCGTATTTTTAATCCAGGCTATAGCAAATCATTTAATAAGAAAAACAAGTCATTAAGGAGGACTTTAATATGAAAAATTTAGGAAAATTAACTTTAGGATTGGCCCTAGTTTTAGGCCTTAGCTCATGTGGATCAAATGGAGAGAACAAAGAAGCAAACACTGGAGAAAAAGCTCCAACAGAAGTAGCAGATACAATCAAAATTGGTGTTGTAGGTGAGAAAAACGAAGTATGGGAAGAAGTTATCAAAAGATACGAAGAAGGCACAGGCAAAAAAGCTGAGCTAGTAAAGTTTTCTGACTATACCCAACCAAATGAAGCCTTGGCTAGTGGGGATATAGATGTAAATAGCTTCCAACACTACAAGTTTTTAGATGAATATAACGATGCCCAAGGAGAAGAAAAACTTGTAGCCATAGCTGACACCATGCTTGCCCCATTAGGTTATTATTCAAATCAAATAAAAAGCCTAGATGAGCTAGAAGATGGAGATAAGGTTGCTATACCAAATGACCCATCAAATGGACCAAGAGCCTTATTCTTACTTCAAGCAGCTGGACTTATAAAAGTAAATGGTGATCCTGGCCAAGCTATCACCATAGATGATGTAACAGAAAATCCAAAAAATCTCGAATTTATAGAAATGGATGCAGCTCAAACTGCAAGGGCACTAGATGATGTAAAAGTGGCTGCAGTAAATGACAACTATGCCCTAGACTCTGGACTAAGTCCAAACGAAGATGCAATATTTCTAGAAGACCCAGAAAATCCAGACGCTAAAATATATGTAAATGTAATAGCAGCAAGGGCAGAAGATAAGGACAATGAAGCCTACAAAGAACTTGTAAAATACTATCAAACAGACGAAACAAAGAAAGACTACGACACATATACAAATGGTGCTTGGATAGCATCTTGGTAAGAAAATTTTAAGGAGAATAATAATGAAAAATATCAGTAAAATCGGCCTAGGCCTTGCACTAATCTTAGGACTTAGTGCTTGTGGGGCAAAAAATAACGAAAGTGCAAAAGAACCAGAAGCAGAAACAACAACAGAAGCTAAAAGCGATACAGATCCATTAAAAGATAAAGATGTTATAAAACTTGGTGTAGTTGGAGAAAACAACGAAGCTTGGGAAGATGTAGCAAAAAGATACAAAGAAGGTACAGGCAAAACTATAGAAATAGTCACATTTAGCGAATATAGGGAACCAAATGAGGCACTTTTATCAGGAGATATTGATATCAATGCCTTCCAACACAAAAAGTTCCTCCAAGACTTTAACGAAGTTAGTGGATCAGATATAGTATCAATCGCAGATACATCAATTGCTCCACTTGGTATATACTCATCAAAAATAAAGGACTTAGCTGACCTAGAAGATGGGGCAAGAATTGCAATACCAGATGACCCAACTAATGGATCAAGATCACTATTTTTACTTCAATCAGCAGGACTTATAGAAGTAGAAGGCGAGGATGGAGATTCCATCACTCTTAATGAAATCACATCAAATCCAAGAAACTTTGAAATAGTAGAGCTATCAGCTTCCCAAACAGCAAGATCTCTTGACGATGTGGACATAGCTTGTGTAAACTCTGGAATGGCAGTAGATGCAGGTTTCATACCAACAGAAGATGCCATTTACCTAGAAGACCACAATGAACCAGGTAAAGATATTTATGTAAACATCATAGCAACAACACAAGATAAAAAGGACAGTCCAACCCTAAAAGACTTGATTGACAACTACTATCACACAGATGAAACCAAGAAAATAGTTGATGAAACAACAAAGGGCTCATCAATCCCAGTTTGGTAAAATCTTTAAATGTTATAAAAATCACGTATAGTAATAGCATCGTAAACTTAAGGAGTTACTATGACAGAGATTTATGACATAATTGTCAAAGATAATGAGGACAATGATATATCCCTTGAAAAATATAGGGGCAAGGTGCTATTGATAGTAAATACTGCAACAGAATGTGGATTTACTCCTCAATACGATGCTCTTCAAAACTTATATGAAAAATACAAAGACCGAGGATTTGAAATATTAGACTTCCCATGCAATCAATTTGGTGGACAAGCTCCAGGAACTGACCAAGAGATAGCTAATTTTTGCACATCAAACTTTGGAACAACTTTTGATAGATTTGCCAAAATTGATGTAAATGGAGAAAATGAAGCAGAGCTTTATAAGTTCCTAAAAAATGCCCAAGGAGGTATTTTCGGAGATAAAATCAAGTGGAACTTTACCAAATTTCTTGTAGATAAAAATGGAAATGTAGTAAATCGCTACGCTTCTCAAAAAAAGCCAGAAAATATCGCTAAAGATATAGAAAAATTATTGGAAGAATGATATGGACAAACTAGTACAATTAGCAAAAGATTCAATTAAATACTACGAGGAAAACAAGACCTATTTAAAGGATTACGACGAGGAATTTAAGAAAAACAACAATGGAGCAATCATTGTTGTTAGCCAGGAAGATAGGATTGAAACAAGTGGTTCTATCTACCCAACTCGTTCTGATATAGGCCTTGATGTGATCTATGAATCTGTCAACGCTACTATATTTAACAATGCCATTGATTTGGTAAACTATGGCATAGATGATTTGTACATCATGGTTTATGAAGTAGTTAAGGTCCAACAAATCCAATATATGGAAGAATTTGGTATGTACCATGGCCTAGTTGTCAAATACAACAACGAAGACACTATGGTGTTTAGAAATGACTATGAGTCTGACTATCAAATGTTTGAAGATGCCCTAGATAAGGCAAATGTAGATAGTCAAGATGTATTTTCCTTATATAAATTCAAGGTAGTAAAACATATCTAAAGCTTTTGCCCTTGACAAGTAGGGCGAGATTAGTATTATCTATGTAGAATATCAACGTTATAGAGAACAGTAACTTATCAATAACTTATAGAGAGGCGCTGGCTGGTGAAAAGCGCTAAGGGAAGGATAAGCGAATATCATCTTTTAGTTTGCAAGGTGAAATTATTAGCCTTGCACGAAAGCCAATCGTTAAGAGCAAAACTATCAATAAGTGGACCGTCTGTATGGACGGTTCTTTTTTATTAAGGAGGTAAAAATGAGTAAATTCAAATCTCTAAATACAGGCGATACAAAAAATCGTGAAGCAAGTATAGAAGAATATTGGAGAGAAATCGACCTATTAGAAGAAACTTTCAAAACACGTGAGGATGCAGAAGAATACATAATCTATGATGGACCACCAACAGCAAATGGTAAGCCAGGTATCCACCACGTTATAGCAAGAACACTAAAAGATATGACTAGCCGTTACAAGAATATGAAAGGCTACAAGGTCCTAAAAAAAGCAGGCTGGGATACCCACGGTCTGCCAGTAGAAATCGAAGTTGAGAAAAAACTAGGTTTCCACGACAAAAACGACATCGAAGGCTATGGTATAGAAAAGTTCAACAAGCTTTGTAAAGAATCAGTATGGACCTATTCTGATATGTGGCGTGATATGTCTGATCGCATGGGATTTCTATATGATATGGATCACCCTTATGTAACCATGGACAACGACTATATAGAAACAGAATGGTATCTATTAGATAAGGCCTTCAAAAATGGCTACATCTACGAAGGGGCAAAAGTTATGCCATACTGCCCAAGATGTGGTACAGGTCTTGCAAGCCACGAGGTAGCTCAAGGTTACCAAATGGATAAAACCATCACCCTTACAGTCAAGTTTAAGAAAAAAGACACAGAAAATGAATATTTCCTAGCGTGGACAACAACACCATGGACACTTCCATCTAACGTTGCCCTATCAGTAAATCCAGACCTTGACTATGTAAAAGTATTTGATAAAACTGACAATGCTTATTATTATATGGCAAAATCCTTGTGTGAAAGTCTGATGACTGACCATGAATACGAAGTGGTAGAAACTCTCAAGGGTTCTGATATGGAATATATGAAATATGAGCAACTACTTCCATATGTAGATGTCAATGAAGAAAAGGCCTTTATAGTAACACTTGCAGACTATGTTTCTGCAGAAGATGGTACAGGTATAGTTCACTCTGCACCTGCCTTTGGTGAGGACGACTATCAAATTGGTAGAAAGTATGGCCTAGATTTCGTTCAACCTGTTGATAAAGAAGGTAAGTTTACAGATACTCCTTGGAAGAGCCAATTCATCTTTGATACCAATGAAGATATCTGGCACCACCTTGTAAATGAAGGCAAAGTATTTAAAAAACAAACTGTAGAACATAACTATCCACACTGCTGGAGATGCCACACACCACTAGTTTACTATGCAACACCATCTTGGTATATAGAGATGAGCAAGTTTTCAGATAAATTAGTTGAAAACAACAAGTCTGTAAATTGGTATCCACCAACTATAGGTGAAAAGCGTTTTGGAAACTGGATAGAAAATGTAAAAGACTGGGCTATATCTAGAAGCCGTTATTGGGGTACACCACTTAATATCTGGCGCTGTGATGATTGTGGCCATACAAGAACAGTAGGATCAAGAAAAGAACTGGCAGAGCTTGCCATAGAAGATATAGATGAAAATATAGAACTTCACAGACCATATGTAGACGAAGTTTCTATCAAGTGTGACCACTGCCATGGAACTATGCACCGTGTGCCAGATGTAATTGACGTTTGGTTTGACTCAGGAGCAATGCCATTTGCCCAATTACACTACCCATTTGAAAATAAAGACCTATTTGAAAATTATTATCCAGCAGACTTTATCTGTGAGGGTATAGACCAAACTCGTGGATGGTTCTACTCACTTATGGCTATATCAACTATAACAACAGGCAAGGCACCATACAAAAATGTATTGGTAAATGATCTAGTAGTTGACAAAAACGGCCAAAAAATGTCTAAGTCAAAGGGCAATACCCTAGATCCATTTGCTCTATTTGACAAGTACGGGGCAGATGCAGTTAGATTCTATTCCCTATATGTATCACCACCATGGATGCAAACAAAATTTGATGAAGCTGGTTTGGTTGAAGTAAGAAACAACTTCTTTAGAACCTACGAAAATGTCTACAACTTCTTTAGCCTATATGCAAATACTGACAATCTCGGTATAGAAGACCTTAAAAATATTGGGGAAGTAAAATTAGAAAAAATTGACAAGTGGTTATACTCTAGACTAAACACACTTATAAAAGAATACAGTGAACAAATGGAAGTATTTGATTACAACAAGGTTGTTCACTTGATTTCAGACTTTGTAGTAGAAGACTTATCAAATTGGTACATCCGCCGCAATAGAAAGAGATTTTGGATGAGTGAACTTACAGATTCCAAAAAGGCAGTCTATAAAACAACTTATGATGCCCTAATAACTATTGCAAAACTAATTGCGCCAATAACACCTCATATAGCAGAAGAGGTTTATAGAAATCTAACAGATGAAAAGACAGTTCATACTCAAATCATGCCAGAAGCAAATAATAATCTCATAGATGAGAGCCTAGAGGCTGATATGGACTTAGTAAGAAAAATTGTAAACCTTGGCCGTGCAAGCCGTGAGAAAGAATCGATCAAAGTGCGCCAACCATTAGCCAAAATTATAGTTGATGGTTCCTACCAAGATAGGATTTCTGACCTAATTCCTCTAATCAAAGAAGAGCTAAATATAAAAGAAGTAGAATTTGCAAATGACCTTTCTGAATTTATGAATTTTTCACTAAAACCAGACTTTAGAGTGGTAGGTCGCATATTCCAATCAAAGGTAAATGATTTTGCAAAATATTTGGCAAGTGTTGATGCCAAGGACTTTGTAAATCAAACTAACGAGGGACCTGTTGAGATTGATCTTGACGGTGACAAATACCAAGTTACAAGCGACTACTTAGATGTAAGAATCTCTGCCAAAGAAGGTTTTGATGTGGAAATGAACGGCAATGTATTTGTTGTTTTAGACACTGAAATCACAGAAGATCTCAAAGATGAAGGTTATGCTCGTGAGTTTATCTCAAAAATTCAAAACTTGAGAAAAGACTCTGGCTTCGAAGTGACTGATAGGATCAATATCTCTTATGGAGCAGAAGAAGAGCTAAGCAAATCATTGGAAAAATTTGCCGATGAAATCAAGAAAGAAACCCTAGCAGATAGTCTAAGTAACAAAGACTTATCAGCAGAGGAAATAGACCTAAATGATAAGAAGATTAAAATCGAAATAGAAAAATTATAAGATTAATGACTGATGAAAATAGATTTATTTTTGTCAGTCTTTTTTTTCTTTAATAATATAATTTAAGTAATATTATCAAGATAAAAATAAAATACAAACATCTATTGACAAAACGTTTTCTACGGTTTATACTATAGTAAAATAGTAGTGATAAATAAAGGAGGTCTCAATGCTATTTAGAACAACAGACGAGCATGAAGCTTTACGTAAAAAAGTCAGAGCTTTTGCTGAAGAAAAAGTAAAACCAATTGCCTTTGATCTAGATCAAAACAACGAATTTCCTGATGACATTGTAAAAGAAATGGGCGAACTAGGATTTATGGGAATCCCATATCCAAAAGAATACGGTGGCCAAGGCCTTGATGCAATTTCTTATGCTATAACAGTAGAAGAATTATCAAGAGTTGACGGCGGTGTTGGTGTAATTTGTTCAGCACATACCTCACTAGGAAGCTGGCCAATATTTGCCTTTGGTACAGAAGAACAAAAACAAAAATACTTAGTTCCACTTGCTAAGGGAGAAAAACTAGGTGGATTTGGTCTTACAGAAGAAAACGCCGGTTCAGATGCAGGCGGTACAGAAACCACAGCAGAACTTGACGGAGATCATTACATATTAAACGGTAAAAAAATATTTATAACAAATGCTCCAAAAGCTGACACATATGTTGTATTTGCAGTAACAACACCAGGTATTGGAACACATGGTATTTCAGCTTTCATAGTAGAAAAAGAATTTGAAGGATTTACCTTCTCTGATCACTATGACAAACTAGGTATCAGATCTTCATCTACAGCAGAGCTTCACTTTGACAATGTTAAAGTTCCAAAAGAAAACTTACTTGGAAAAGAAGGTCAAGGATTTAAGATTGCCATGGCTACACTTGACGGAGGTAGAATTGGTATAGCATCTCAAGCTCTAGGTATTGGACAAGGTGCTTATGAATCAGCTCTAGCTTATGCAAAAGAACGTGAACAATTTGGTATTCCTATAGCTCACCTACAAAGAAATACATTTAAACTTGCTGATATGGCAACATATCTACACGGCGCTAGACTTATGATTTATCATGCAGCAGACCTTAAGACTCACCACGAAAGATATTCTGCTGAAGCTGCTATGGCAAAACAAGTTGCATCAGATCTTGCAATGCAAATAACAACTGAAGCTATCCAACTTTACGGTGGTTCAGGATTTATCAAGGGTGTTGACGTTGAAAGATTCTTCAGAGACGCAAAAATCACTCAAATCTATGAAGGTACTAACGAAATCATGAGAGTAGTAGTTGGAGCAAGCACAGTAGGTCGTGCTCCCAGAGTCCAAGCAGTTGGAAGAAAATCTAAACAAGGTCCAATCGCAGGAGTTAGAAAGGGCGAAATCTTTGAGGGAGATCCTAAAGAGGCGGTTAAAAATCTAGTAGCAGCCCTTAAAAAAGACGGATATGACTTCACAGTAGGAATCGATCCATGGACACCAGTAACAGAAGCTGAAAGAATAGTAGTAGCTGGCCGTGGTATTGGCGAAAAAGAAAATATGAAACTAATAGAAGATTTAGCTTACCAAGCAGGAGCAGCTATATCATCTTCTAGACCAGTAGCAGAAACATTAAAATACGTTCCACTTGATAGATACGTAGGTATGAGTGGACAAAACTTCAAAAACAACCTCTACATCGGAGTTGGAGTATCTGGAGCTGGCCAACACTTAAAAGGAATCCGTGATGCATCTACAATAGTTGCAATCAACAACAGCAAAAACGCTCCAATCTTTGCAAACGCTGACTACGGTATAGTAGGAGACTTCAAAGAAGTATTACCACTACTAATAGCAGAACTTGACAATGGTGAAGAAAAGAAACCAGCTCCACCAATGAAGAAAGTAAAAAGAAGCAAACCACGTAAGATGGCTCCAAAAGAAGATGTTTATGTTGACTTAGGTTCAGGTTATGAATATGACCCAGAAGTTGGCGATCCAACACAAGGTATCGAACCTGGAACACCATTTGATAAATTGCCAGACAGCTGGGTATCACCAGTATCAGGTGAAGCAAAAGAAGAATTTATCAAAGTAGAATTCCCAGAAGATAGAAAGTAGGTAAATATGTATACAGTTAGAAAAGTAACAGAAGATTTATACTATGTAGGTGGGGATGATAGAAGACTTGCCCTATTTGAGAATATATTCCCAATTCCTGAAGGTGTATCATATAACTCTTACCTACTAATGGATGAAAAAACAGTTTTAGTAGATGCAGTAGACTGGGCAATCACTCGTGAATATATCATAAATGTAAGCCGTGTTCTTGATGGACGTGACCTAGACTATATGATTATCAACCACATGGAACCAGACCACTGTTCATCAATCGAATTGATGTTAGAAAGATATCCAAATCTTAAAATCATTTCTTCTGAAAAAGGAGTAATGTTTATGAGACAATTTGGTTATCACGTAGACGATAGATATATCGAAGTTAAAGAAGGCGATTCTATGAACTTTGGTAAACATACCCTAGCTTTCGTGGAAGCACCAATGGTTCACTGGCCAGAAGTTCTAATGACCTATGATACAACAAATGGTGTATTATTCTCAGCAGATGCCTTCGGATCATTTATAGCAAACAACGGTAGACTATTTGCAGACGAAGTTGATTGGGATCGTGATTACCTAGACGAAGCAAGACGTTATTATACAAATATCGTAGGAAAATACGGAACCTTCGTACAAAAAGCTCTTGAAAAAGCTGGAACACTTGACATCAAATACATCTGTCCACTACATGGCTTGGTATGGAGAGATAACTTTGGCTATATCCTCGATAAATACACCCACTGGGCAACATATGAACCAGAAGAAGAAGGTGTACTAATAGTATATGCATCAATGTATGGCAACACAGAATATGCTGCTCAAGCATTAGCAAGCAAACTTTGTGAAGCAGGCATCACAGATATTAGCCTAAGAGATGTATCAAGTACACACGTATCAACTCTAATAGCAGAAGCATTCAAATATTCTAACATAGTTCTTGCATCTGTAACCTATAACCTTGGAGTATATCCTCCAATGCAAAACTTCATAGAAGATATGAAGGCTCTAAACGTACAAAACAGAGCAGTTTCTATCATAGGAAATGGATCTTGGGCACCACAAGCTGCAGAAAAAATGGAAAAATACCTAGATGAAGAAATGAGACTTATGGACGTTCTTCCAGAACAACTAGAAATCACAAGTTCATTAAAACGTATGAAAGAACCAGAAATGGACGCAATAGTTGAGGGAATCCAAGATTCTATGAAAAAACGTAGAGAAGAAAAAGCAAAATCTGCTTCTCAAAACAAAGGCAAGAAATAAATTCAAAAAGCTGGCGCTAGTCGCCAGTTTTTTTATGCCTATAACTAGTAAAAATTATAAATACCAATAAAGTACTAATGTATGATTAATAATTTAGAGGAATTTATATGAAAACTAGACTAATGAATATGATAAAAATTATAAACCCTAATACAAATGAAGTTGTCATCTTGGATAAGGTGAAAAAAGAAGGCTGGGAAGGACTGACTTTTCCTGGGGGCAAAGTAGAAGAAAATGAATCTTTTTATGATTCTGCTATAAGGGAAGCCAAGGAAGAAACTGGTCTAGACATTTCTGATTTGACATTTTGTGGATTTATAACTTGGATTTCTGATGACTATAAGGATGTGGGTCTTCTTTATGAGACAAGTAAGTATAGTGGTAAGCTTATCAGAGATAATCGAGAAGGGACGCTTTCTTGGATAGATTTTGAGGACTTCAAGAAAATGGATGGGATGAGCCTTTCTATGGATAAGATTCTAAAGATCTATGATGGGACCTACCAGGAGATAATATGGGATATCAGAGATGATAATATTACATATATAAATTAAATAATTTGAATTTCTAACCTATGAGATTAAAAATCTTATAGGTTATTTTAATATATGTTTCTTTTTCTGTGATGTAAATGAATATAAATATTATTTAAATAAATAATTGTCAACAATCATTTGAAATGATATAATAATGCAAACAGAGTGTGTGTCTAATAGTATGACACTATTTTGTAATATATTTTACATTTTGAAAAAAACCAAAAATTGGAGTTAATGATGTCGCTAATTGAAGTAAGATCTTTAAAAAAATACTATAAGATTGGAAATAATATCATCAAAGCTCTGGACGGTATAGACCTAGACATTGAAAAAGGTGAATTTATAGCCTTGCTTGGGACATCTGGTTCTGGCAAGTCAACTCTTTTAAATATGCTGGCTGGTCTTGAGTATCCGACCAAGGGTTCCATCAAGTATGGTAATATTATTTTAAATGAGCTAAAGGAAACTGACATAACCAAGTTTAGGAATCTAAATATTGGCTTTGTTTTCCAATCTTACAATCTATTGCCCTACCTAACGGCATGGGAAAATGTATCCCTGCCTTTAACCTTTAAGGGAATCGGAGTAGAAGAGAGGAAAAAAGAAGCCTACAAGATTTTAAAACAAGTAGGTCTAGAAGATAGGATGAACAACAAGCCAAATGAGCTTTCTGGTGGTCAACAGCAAAGGGTGTCCATAGCCCGTGCTTTTGTTGGAACACCAAAGATTATCTTTGCAGATGAACCAACGGGAAACCTAGATACTAAGACAAGTTTTGAAGTAATGCAGCTCATAAAGGACATCACCAAGAAAAATAAACAGACCTTTATTATGGTAACTCATGATGATGAGATGACAGAATTTGCTGATAGAACTTTATTTATGAGAGATGGAAAGATAGAAAATATACATAAGAATTTAACTATTGATGAGGTATTAGAAAATGACGACATATTATGATGAAATAAATGGAAATGATTCTTCAAATGGCAACGCTTCAGGAGATGATACAACAAACCAAGTACAAATGAAAAACCAACCGAAGCTTATAATTTCAAACTATAGCTTGAATCCACAAACTGTAGAGGCTGGAGATTCCTTTAACCTTGGCTTTACCTTGTATAATACCAACGCCAAAAACACCATCTATAACCTTAAGGTAACTATAGAGTCACAACTCCAATCCCAACCCCAAGCAAGCGGAGATAACAATGCCCTTGTAAGCGATGGTTCAGTCTTTAGTCCTGTTGACCAATCAAATTCCTTTTATCTAGCTGCTCTTTACCCTTGGAATACTTCCAATAAGTACATCACCATGAATGTAAATCCAAATGCTGCTGCAGGCAACTATGTGATTGGCCTAACCTTGGAATATGAAGACTACTGGGGCAACCAATACACCACCAAGGAGTCTATAGGTATCCCTGTTGTCCAAAGGGCAAATGTAACCATTGGCGATGTAAAGCACGAAGATTTAATAGTTGGTCAGCAAACTCAAGTTTCTGTAAACATCTATAATACAGGCAAGGACAACCTAAATACTTTTATGTGTGATGTCATAGGCAAGGGATTTACAATAGATAATGACAGAAGATTTATAGGTAATTTTAATACAGGAACAACTGAAACTTTCACCTTTAATATCACTCCGGAAAGAGAGGGAGATGTTGAAGGCAAGATTCTTCTAACCTACGAAGATTCAGCAGGCAATGTCCACACACAAACACAAAATTTCAATTCCAATGTAACCTCTATGGATATGGGAGGCATGGATGGCATGGAAGGTGGTATGATCCAAGACCCAGAAACTGGTGAAATGATACCAGCTGATGGCGGCATGGGAGAAGATCCTAGCCAAAACGCAGGCGGAGGCCTCTTATCATCTCCATTCTTGTGGGTTGGACTAGCAATAATCGCAGCCCTTGTAGTTGTCTTACTAAGAAAAAGATCAAAAGATAAAAAAGAGAAGGAGCTAATAATAGAAGATGAAGATATCTGATAGATTTATAATGGCCCTAAGGAATCTTTGGCGTCGTAAATCTAGGACTATTCTTACTATCTTATCAGTTGTTATAGGCTCAACCTCTATTATCCTAATGCTTGCCTTTGCTGAAGGCATTAGCAATTCGCAAAAAGAGATGATAGAATCCTTCCAAGGCCTTACCACTATAGATGTCATGGACGGATCTGGTCAAGGCAATCTTACTATAAATGATAAGGTGCTAAACGACTTAAAAAGTGTAAGCCATGTTAAGGCAGTGGTGCCTAGTAAGAATGTATATGTCCAAATAAAGATGTCTGATACTGAAGATTATGAAATTGACGGGTCTATAAATATCATTCCTGACAATGTGTTTTCAATGATTGATAAAGATATGATGGATTTTGGAAATCCACCAAATGCCAAAGATGATAATAAAATTCTTCTAGGACAAAATACCCAAGCAACCAAACAAATAGCAGAAGGTGGCGGTAGTTTTTATATGGAGCCAGTAGAGGACTTTGACTTTAATGCCCACCAGTACTTCATCCGCTTAGGCTATGTCTTTGAAGAAGAGGACGATGGAGTCAATTTTGGCAATGAAAATCCTCAAAATGGATCTGAAGAAAAAGAAGAACAAAAACCAGAATATACAGATGTACCAATAGAAATAGCAGGCAAACTAAACAAAAACTCATTTTTATCTGGCTGGGGATCCTATATATCTGAAGCAACCTTCAAAATGTTAAAAAAAGAAGATGCTAAGATAATGTCTCCTAGCTTAAACCAATCATTTGACGAAAAAGGAAATCCAATCCCTGAAACAAGTGACAAAATAACTTATGACAATTTACAAGTTATAGTAGATGATGTCAAAAATGTAGAAGCAGTCGAACAAGAAATAAGACAACTAGGTTATCAAACTCATTCAATGGCCGAAACTAACGAAGAAATTCAAAACCAAACAAGGACAATTATGCTTATTCTTGGAGGTATTGGTTCTATCGCCTTTATAGTATCAGCCATAGGTATCATAAACACTATGTTAATGAGTATTTATGAGAGACAAAAGGAAATTGGGGTAATGAAAGTAATAGGAGCCTCAGTTAGAGATGTTGAGACTATGTTTCTTATAGAGTCTGGATTTATAGGATTTTTTGGAGGCATACTTGGTCTTGTCATTTCATTGCTCGTTGCTAAGCTATTAAATAGCACTCTGGGAGCAGATCCCAACTCAATGTTTGGCACTAGCGGAAATATAATAATTATTCCAGTCTGGCTAGCCATAGTTGGAGTAGGATTTTCAGCCCTAGTTGGTGTATTAGCAGGATATCTACCAGCAAGACGAGCTACAAAACTTTCAGCAATCGAGGCTTTAAGAGCAAATTAAGGAGAAGATAATGAAAAAATATATACCAATAGCAGTCCTATCCCTAGCTCTTATGGGGTGTACTAATTCCAGTGCGCCAGCAGGAGAGGATAACAATCAAATCGAAGAAGAGAATAAAGACGATCAAAAGAAAGTCATAGAAGTATCAAAACCAGAGGAAAGTGAAGAGGAGTCTGAGGATAAAAATTCTGAAGAAAATGCATCAGAAGATACAGACCAAAGCAAAAAAGTTGACAAAGATATAAACGATAAAGAAGAAGGCGAAGAAGATAAAGAAGAAACAGAATCTAAAGAAGATAAGCCTGGGGAAGAAGAAAATGTTGATCAAGAAAAACAAGGTGAAGTTACCGCTGATGATTTGTTCTTCCTACCATATTCAACATTTAGAAGTGTAAACGAAGATGGGGAAATCGTAGATGAAAATGGAATAGTATCCCCAAGCGATGACTCATATAATTATGATTATGTGAAGTATTCAAATAATATTTTTATTAGAACAAAACGTAATGTAGAAGATTTAGATGATAAAGTAACCGTTGTTAGGATGAATGATAAGAATGTCACTAGCCTATATGAATTTCCTTCAGATGAAGAATTTCGTCCTCTAGGTCTAGTTGGAGATAAGATTTATGGCTTCCATAATTACTATGCTAAGTCTGATATCAATGGAACAGAAACCTTAGAAAATGAAAAAAATGCCATAGGATACGTAGATCTTGCAACAGGTGAAGTTCACGATTTTGAAGATACAATAGACGTTATGACAGGTGGTGCAGTAGTAATAGACGGAGAACTTCAATTTACAAAACCTGGCGATAACAAAGAAGATGCCTATAACTATGACCTATACAAACTAGATTTATCAAAGGGCCTAGACCAAGAGGCGGAGTTAGTAGAAAAAGATTTCAATCTCCAATACTTATTTGGCCAAAAAAGATTTGTAGATGGCAAGCCAGTCTGGAAGATACTAAGGGCTGACAATGACAATATCTATGCCAATGACCAAAAATTCCCATTTTTGTGGGCTGAAACAGGCCACCAAGAAATTATAGGAAATAATATTTTCTATTTCCAAGTAGATGCCAAAGGTGAGGGAGATAGATTATCAACAAATCTAAAGATTTTAAACCTTACAAGTGGAGAAACAGTACTAGAAGAAGTAGTTCGTGGCATAAAAATTGCTGATGGCAAACTATATTATTTAACCAGTAATAACCAATTGGAATCAGTAGATATAGAGCTATAAATGGGGCTTATTATGAAAAAGATCTTATCCGTGCTAGCGCTAGTCTTGTTTTTAACATCATGCGCTAGCAATGGAAAAAGTGATAAAAATATAGAAGATAAAGAAAGTACAAATACTGAAATAGAAGAAGTTTCCAAAGCCAATGAAGATAGCAATAATAGCAAGCAAGAAGATGAAAAAGAAGATGAAAGTAAAAAAGAAGCCAATGTAGAAAATCAGGAACTTTTAATAGATAAGGATGTAAAGATTGATAAAGACAATGTCTTTTATATTCCTAACTTCTACCTGGTTCAATTTGACAGAAATGATAAGCTGGTAGACCTTGATGGGAATACAAAATTTGAAAATGGATCTATGTTTTTTGAAAAAGTTCCTGGCGCCATTACCCTCTTTGTTGGCAGGTCAACTGATAATAATGAATATGGCATTTACGATCTAGTCGGCAAAAACTTAAATCTTTTATTTAGATTTGCCCAAAATGAAGAATTCCATCCAATTGGGATGATTGGCAATAAGATTTATGGCTACCACTATCTAACTGTATTGGACGAAGATGGCAATGTTGTAGATAGTAAAAATACACTAGGATACTTTGATATAGAAAATAAAGACCTAAAAGATTATACAGGTCAGTTTTCAACTAATGTTACATCTATAGCAAATACTAGAGACAAGGTCTATTTTATAAATAATGAATCTGGCAAAAATAACCTCTATGCTTTTTCGCCAGAATCTGATCTATCAGCTGAACCAGAATTAGTAGAAAAAGATTACGACTCCTACGATATCTATGCTACTAGCTACAAAGATGGACCAGAAACTGTAAATGAATATTTCAAAGCTGATGCAGAAGGCATCCATATCGGTGATCAAGTATGGGAAATTCCAGCAAAGGCAGATGGTTTGGTTGATATAAAGGGCAAGTACGTTTTGTATTACACAAAATCCACTGGAGAAAATCCAAGTGACTATGAACAAAATCTAAAAATTTATCATGCCTACGATGGCGATATGGTTTTTGATGAAAACATTAGAGGCCAGAAATATTTACAAAATACCCTATATTATATAGACGAGGACAATAACATAGGTGAATTTGAAATCGATTTTCAGTAAAGAGCCGAACTTTTGGCAAATCCGTGTTATAATTAAAGTATGAAAAATATTAGAATATGGTTGATTTTAGCGGTTTTACTTTTTACAGGATGTGCTTCTAAAAATAATGATTCGCTGAGTATAAGGCACTTGGATGTAAATAAGGAAGAAATTTATTACAATCCTATAGTGAAAAAATTGCTAAAATTTAACCCAAATGGAAACACAAAAGAAATAATATATGCCGAAGAAAATTCCCTTGCCTATGATATCTATGGGGTGGGATCTATGTTTGTTATAGGAGATAGCAAGCTTCACCAATATAAGCTAGTTGACATAGAAAAGACAGAGATTAAGACTATTTTTGACTTTGACAGTGGCCAAGAGATCATACCTATAGGTATTATGGATGGCAACTTATATTTCATCAATAAGTTTTATGATAATGATCAGGAAAATAGAGATAAGACTACTATAAGCCTCCTAAACCTAAGCGATTTTACTATCACCCAAATTGAAAATATCCACGGCGATATCAAAGATGGCATAGTAAGCCCTAATAATATTTTCTATACTACTTATAAGGCAAGCGAAAATTACTACGAACTTTACAAAAAATCTATAGAGTCTGGCAAAAAAGGAGATAGTCCAGAGCTTATATCAGTTGGCTATGAGACTTCTGACTTATACTTATCCAAGGACTTATACAGGGAAAAGGAGATAATAAGTCTATATGCTTCAGACAAGGATAGGATATATTCCCAAAAGGAATCCTGGGACAAGCATGAGGCCAATTATTTCACTCCATCGACAGTAATTGGCATAGACAAGGATGGCGAAGATATGTCTCTAAGCTTTATGGATAAGAGAACTAGAACTGTTTTTACAAAAGTAGACAATGCCTATGGCATAAGATTTGAGGGCGATACAATAGTTGTTGCAAGCGATAAAGGAGCAAGCAAGTACTAGTTATTTTAAGAGGATAAGTAAATTGAAGGAAAGAAAAGCCAAGAAAAAAATAAATAAAAGCTCTCCCTTAAGAATTTTTAAATTAGGCCTAGTTTTAATAATTGCGGTTTTAGCAATTGTAGTAATAAGAGATAGGTTTTTCCCTAAAAAGTTAGTTGCTATTGTCCACAACAATCAAAATATATCGAAAGTTGAGTATCCATTTGGCTCAAACAATATTATGTTGATGGACGTTGATACCAGCCAATTTAGCTTAGAAGATATAAAAGAAATGGTGGATGAGGCTGATGGAGTTGTCTTTGCTGGTGGCAATGACTTTGATCCTTCACTTTATGGAGGAAATCCCGATTTGGTAGAAGATTATTCTAAGGAAGATGATGAAAAAAGTCTTGATATATTTGCCTATGCTATAGAAAAAAATAAACCGATTCTTGGCATTTGTAGGGGCATGCAGCTTATGAACATCTACTATGGTGGGTCTTTATATGATGATATAAAAAGCCAATATTCTACAGAGATTATCCATAGGGGAGATGATAAAACTTTTTCTTACCATAATGTGAATATAAGAGATGATTCCTATCTTAGAGAAGTTATTGGTGAAAATCAAATAGAAGTCAATTCCTTCCATCATGAGGGAATAAGAAAGCTAGCCGATGGCCTAGATATCGGAGCAGAAAGCCCAGACGGGCTTATTGAAGCCATAGAAAATCCCTACTACTCATATATGATAGGGGTTCAATGGCACCCAGAAGCTAGCTATAGTGACGATGAATACAGCAGAAGAATCTTTGCTGATTTTATAAGGAATATGAAATGAATGAAGCTATTATAAAAGAAAAACTACAAGAAAACTTTCTATCTTACCTGGCTATCCCTAGCCAATCTGATGAAAAAAATCCCAATGTCCCATCATCTGTGGGACAACTTTTATTGGTCCAAAAGTTAGAAAAAGACTTAGAAGATTTGGGCCTAGTTGACATCGCCATCAATGAATTTGGAGTTTTACAAGCAAAACTTCCAGCAAATAATACTACCTATAATATTGGCTGGGTATGCCATCTCGATACAGTTGATGTAGGTCTCTCAGATCAGATCAATCCACAAGTAATCAAAAATTATGATGGCAAGGATATTGTTTTAAATGAGAAGGAAAATATAGTATTTTCCACCAAAGAAAACCCGGAAATCTTATCCTATATGGGCGATGACATAATTGTTACAGATGGAAGATCTGTACTTGGAGCTGACAACAAGGCAGCCATAGCCAATGTCATCACAGCCTTGTGGTATCTAAAAGAAAATCCAGATATTAACCACGGCAATATTTACATAGCCTTTGTCCCAGATGAGGAAATTGGCCTTAGGGGAGTGAGGAAAATTGACTTTGAAAAATTTCCTGTCGATTTTGCCTATACAATTGATTGCTGTGCCCTTGGTGAATTAGTTTATGAAACTTTCAATGCAGCAAGTGGAGTCATAAAGATAAAGGGAGTAAGCGCCCATCCAATGTCAGCCAAGGGAGTTTTGGTCAATCCTATTATGATTGCCCATGATTTTATATCTATGCTAGATAGGGCAAAGATGCCAGAAAATACCGAAAATAGAGAAGGATACGTCTGGATAACCGACATCAAATCAGATGTCCTTAACTGCAGGATAGATTTCAATATAAGAAACCACGATAAGGAAAAATTTGAAGAATCCAAAACCTACCTACTTGATGCAATAGAAATCTTGAAAAAGCGATACAAGTCTGCAGAAATTGAAATTGACATAGAAGATACTTACGCAAATATCCTAGACAGTGTCGATGAAAATAACGAGGTTGCCATAGAAAATCTTAAAGATATCTACCAAAAATTAGAGATAGATCCAAAAATCATTCCAATGAGAGGTGGAACAGATGGATCATACCTATCAACAAGGGGAATACTCACTCCAAACTACTTCACAGGTGCCCACAACTTCCACTCTAACAAAGAATTCTTGCCAATGAATAGCTTTTATAAGTCATTTAAAGTGACCGTAGAATTGATGAGGGGCATATGAACAAGAGAAATATAATCTTGACTATAGTAATAGCGCTCTTTGTAGCCTTTGGCATCTATAGCCAAAAAAGCCAAGAGCTAGAAGATGAATTGGCAAAAATCAGCAATAGCCCCTACGATGTTTCCCAATTTGATGAGATATCTGACCAAGAGTTTTTAAATGCTGACAATTCCTTAAACGCCTTTGTCTACATAGGACGTGAAGATTGCATAGGCTGCAAGGCATTAGCACAAGTACTAACACAAATATCAAAAGAAAATGACATCAAAATCAGATACTTTGATACAAAGAAATATAGAGATTCAAAATCTTATAAAAAAATTGTAGACAAATACCAAATAGAACAAGTACCAGACTTCTTACTAGTAAAAAAAGACGGAACTTTTGAAAAATTTGGCCAAGAAAATATAGAAAAAGATGAAAATTTCGAGGATTGGATTATTAAAAATAAGGATTGCCTATAATTTTTTGATTTACTCAGTCACCTAAAAAAGTGGCTGAGTTTTTATTTGAATAAAATTAAACTTAAACAAACTATTGACTTTAATAATATTAAAGAGTATATTGAAGATAATTAAAGGAGGAACTTATGGATATACTTCCTGAGTGGATGGCTGAGCTTAGTGATGAGGATATTTCTTTTATAAAAACTTTTATCTTGGCGTCGGGATCACTAAAAGAAGTTGCAAGGATTTACGATGTGACCTATCCTACTGTAAGACTTAGACTTGATAGGCTTATTCAAAAGATAGAAATTAATGAACAAAAGGGCAAAGATCCTTATATTCTCACAATTAAAAGACTAGCCTTGGATGAAAAAATCGATTTTGATACTGCTAAAATTTTAATTAACGAATACAAAAAGACAAAGGAGAGTTAAGATGAAAATATCTATGATCAATACAATAATATTGCTTATTTTATTATTGTTTATATGTGCAGCAATAATTTATTTACAAGTTTATCTTTGCAAAAAGGAAAATAAGTATTTAGGTTTAATCCTTCCAGTTATTTCACTAATCTTTGCCTTGGCGAATGTTGCTGGAATTGCAGCTTTTGATTCATTCAGTCAAGTGGAAAATTATATGGCACTATTTATTGCCTTTCTAGTTGCTAATATTCCGACTATAATATTAGTTTTTATTTATTTGGGTATCAGAGAAAAGAAGAATATGAAAAAAGAACTTGATAAAATGAATATCAAAGATTTATAAAAAACAAAGCTTGAGAATTACTCAAGCTTTTTCTTTTTCTTCTTAAAGGCTGCTAATATTTGGTCGAATTCGTCGACTTTTAGCATATATACTAGTCCCACGTATATTAGTCCGGCAAGGGCAATGGTTACTAGTAACCAGAGGTTGGATGGTCTTATGGCAAAGAAGAATTTTGCAAATGCTCCCATGACTCCTCCTGCCATTATAATCTTTCCTATATTTTTTAAGATATAAGGATAATTTAGCTTACCAAAATGCTTATAGTAGGCTATAAGGGCCATTAATACTGCTGCGAATTGGCTAAATGTTGTGGCAAGGGCAAGACCGACTAAGCCGTAGGCTCTGGATAGGACAAAGTCCAAAATTATATTTATTCCCAACTGAATAAAGGCAATTATTGTTGGTACTCTGGTGTTTTGGTGGCTAAAAAATGATAGGTATAATAGGTCGGCTAGGGCTGGACCTATAAGGTAGAGGCTATAGTAAAATAGGACCTGGCTAGTTGCTATCATATCCTGGTAGGTGAATTCACCCCTGTAGTAGACAAAGGTAATTATAGGTTCTGATAAAACCATAAGGCCTATTATTGATGGGATAAATAAGGTCATAATCTTTACCAAGCTTTGTCCTGTCAAATCCTTCATGCCCTTGATATCTCCATTGGCAACAAGTTTTCCTATGATTGGATATGCTGTGATTTGGAAGGGAATAATAAAGGTTGAACTTACTATCCTTAAAATCTTTAGGGCATAGTTTACTATGGAAACTCCTCCATTTGGAGCAACTATTGATGCAAATGATTGGTCTACAATGGTTGATATGTAGACAGCTGCCATAGTAAAGGTTGTTGGCAAAGAAAGAATGATTAGTTTTTTGACATTGGGATCAAGGCCAAAGCTAATCTTTTCTCTTTTAAAACCAGCTTTTTTTGTCGCACGGGGAAACATTGCATATTGTAAGAAATAGGCCAAAAATATACCCACTGCCATTATGACAACATTGCCCTTGGATACCATTATGGTAAGTCCTAGCAATATATTCATGATGACAAGAGGCAAGGCAGGAGTGAGAAAGTCTCCCTTAATCTGCAAATATGCAGAAAATATTGCTGCATAGACATTTGGGTAAATGGTAAGGATTACCGCTCTCATAAATAGAGAGGCGATTTTTAGTTTTTCACCACTGTAGCCTGCTGCAAAAAGTTTTACTATAAATGGTGCAAATACAAGACCTAATATCATCATAAGGGTAGTTAGAAAAAGCATAAAATCTAGAAGTCTATTGGTAAAGTGGTCTCCGGATTTTTCATCGCCATTTTTAATAACCTCATTGTAAGTAGGTATGTATGTTTTGGATAGGGCGTAGGTAATTACTGAAAATATCAAGGTCGCTGCTGTGGTAGAAGTGTTGAAAGCATCGGTAATATCACCAGTCCCATAAGTAAAAGAAAAAATCATCTCACGAACAAATGAGAAGATTTTTCCTACAAAGTTTAATATTATTAATAGTAAAGTGTTATTCATGATTTTTTGTGTGCGTATCCTAAGAGAAAATTGTCTATGGATTCTATTTCTAAGGTTACAAGGTCTTTTATAGGAATTTCAAATTGGTCAAAGATTTTGGCATTTGTTTGATTAAGTGCATCTACAAGAACTATTTGATCATCATAGGATTTTACAAAGCCTGTTATAGAATCAAAGTAATCGAAGCTTGTTGAAAGAGTGATTATTTTGTGGTTGTCTTTGGCGTATTTAATCAAATCTATGAAGTCAGGTTTGGACTTATAAATTTCATTATCGCTATCACCTATAGAAATATTGCCCCAAAAGTCCATATATTTTTCGATCTTTTTAAGGTAGTCTGTCTTTGTTTCGATTCCATCAATCATCCTTGTATCAAACAATAGGTAGCCATCAAGCTTACCTTGGTCATCTACAAGATGGGTAAATAGTCTGTTATTTTCCTTATAGATTATATAGCCAACGGCAAATGAGTCTTCGCTTGTGGAATATATTTCTACTAAGTCTGTCATAGTTTCTCCTCGTATTAATTATTTAAAAACCTAGATAAGAATTCTTTAGTTCTATCGTGGGTCGGATTTGTGAAAATGTCATTTGGTTTTCCATCTTCTAAGATTATACCTTTATCCATAAATAATACCCTAGTAGAAACATCTCTTGCAAAATCCATCTCGTGGGTTACTACAATCATTGTTATCCCGCTTTTGGCAAGCTTGGTCATAACTTCAAGAACTTCGCCTACCATCTCTGGGTCGAGGGCGCTGGTTGGCTCATCAAACAATAGGACCTTTGGGTTCATGCAAAGGGCACGGGCTATGGCTACTCTTTGCTTTTGACCTCCGGATAGTTGGCTTGCCTTAGAATTTTTAAAGCTATCCATGCCAACATCTGTCAAATATTTCATGGCCAATTCTTGGGCATCTTTTTTTGATCTTTTTAAAACTTTTTCTTGGCCCAGGGTACAATTTTCCAAGACATTTTTGTTTTCAAAAAGATTAAAGTTTTGAAAAACCATACCTACTTCAGACCTGTAGTGTCTTTCATCAAAGTGTTCAGCTAGGATGTTTTTATCCATATAGTAAATCTCGCCGCTAGTTGGCCTTTCTAGTAAGTTTAGGCATCTAAGCAAGGTGGACTTACCAGAACCGGAAGATCCTATGATTGAAACGACTTCGTTTTTATTAACTTCAAAATTTATATCTTTGAGAACTAAGTTTTCTCCAAACTTTTTTTCCAAATTTTTAACCTTTAATATTGGCATTTTTTACTCCTGTAGTTGCTTCGTGGATGTATTCTCTTCCGTTCATTTTTCTTTCCAAGTGATTGATTATCCTTGTAATAACAAAGGTTAGTACAAAGTAGATTATTGCTGTAATCAAATATGTTGGGAAGTATTGGTAGGTTGATCCTGCTACAGACTTAGACATAAAGAATAATTCTGTTACAGATATTACATTTAGTACAGATGTATCTTTGATATTGATTACAAATTCATTGCCCAAGGATGGCAAGATGTTTTTCACCGCCTGTGGCAAAACAACATTGGTCATAGTTTGAAAATGGGTCATTCCTAGGGCCTTACAAGCTTCAAATTGGCCGTTATCAATTGAATTTATACCACCTCTTACTACCTCTGACATGTAGGCTCCTGTGTTTATGGAAACTATGAGGATTGCTGCAAACATTGTTGAAAGGTCAATGTCAAAATATTGCTTGAGACCATAAAATATTATTACAGATTGGACCATCATAGGTGTGCCACGGAATATTTCTACATAAGCTGATAAGATAAAGTTTATTATCTTATGAAGTATATAAGAAAATTTATTTTTGCTTTTATTTATCTCGATTTTTCTAATAACTGCAACTAAAAGTCCTATCAAAAAACCTAGTATTGTTGATAGTATGGCAATAAATAGGGTGTTTACTATACCTCTAAGAAATAGAGAAGAGTACTTTTGCCAGATTTGTTGCATTTCTTCAAAGAAACTTGGATTTTCTTCACTGCTTTCATTTGCGCTAGTTAGTAGGACAATTTCCTTCATCAATTCTTCTCTATGGTCATTGGTAATATTTTCTAAAGCTTGGTTAAGCATTGGAGTAAGGTCAGAATTTTTCTTGACACCTATAGAAAGTGATGTAAGTGATGAGTCGACTGTAAAGCCGTTTCCTTCGCCAAATTGAACAAATATAAGGTCTTTATTGGAAGTCATGGCACTTTCAGCTCCTGGCTTATCAGAAACATAGCCATCGATGGTGCCAGCCTTAGTTGCGGCAATCATTGTTGGAAATGAATCAAGGGCTTGTTCCTTTTTTATATCTTGCATTTGATCTAACAAGTCATAGTGATAGGTTCCCAATTGGCCAGTAAGTTTTGCGCCGGCAAAGTCATTTATAGACTTAGCATCTTTATATTTCGAATTTTCCTTTAAGATTACTCCAACTACAGCATCATAATATGAGTCGGTAAAATCTATTTGTTCTCTTCTTTCTTCTGTTGGGCTCATACCAGCTATTATAACGTCTATTTTTCCGCTGGTAAGGGCAGGGATTAGACCATCCCAATCTATTTTATAAACTTCCAAATCCATATCAAGGCTTTGGGCAACTTCTTTTGCTATGGCTATATCATAACCATTGGCATATTCTCCTGAGGAGTTTTTTACAGGAACCCCTCCATTGCTATCGTCTACTTCTGAGAAGTTATAAGGAGCGTAGTTGACCTCCATACCAACTCTTAGGACCTTTTTTTCACTTGAGCTTGCAAAACTTGTACTAGCAAAGGCTAGAATGATGATTAACAAGGTCAAGATAATCTTTCTTACTTTTTTCATATTTTCTCTCCTAATCTTTCTGGGCTAAAAAAGTGTAAAAAAATACACGCGCTCATATCATCCCATGGGACGATTGTGCCGTGTTACCACCCAAATTTATGTACACCTCGCGATATACACCTCATCAAGTACATACATACTCTATTGCTATAACGGGCAATCCCGCCTTTAGATCAAGACATCCCCAAAGGTACTCCGAGTTTTTATTCACTAAACAAGCCTTTATCCCATTTCCACCGTCAGGGACTCTCTATAAAATTTAAATCTAGCTACTCATCTCTTCTTCGTTTTTACTTATAATACATTATAATTTAAAAATGTCAAGCTTTAAAGGTATATTAGAGAAAAGAGGTAATAAATGAAAATTAGTGATAGGCAAAATCAGATAATAAAAATTTTACAAGAAGAAGAACATTCCCAAAGTGGATCTGCTTTGGCCCAAAGATTTGGTGTTTCAAGACAGATTATAGTAAAAGATATTGGAGTTTTAAAAGCTTTTGGGATAAATATCATATCTACAAATAGGGGTTACAAAATAGATGACGAAGGCTCATTGACCTATATCCTAGAATCTCACCATGAGGATAAGGATATAAGAGATGAGCTAAATACAATAGTTGACAATGGCGGAATCGTAGTTGATGTCTTCATAAACCATCCTGTCTACGGGGTGATTAAAAAGGATCTGGACATACATTCTAGATCTGGCGTTACAAATTTTGTCAAAAATATGACTACTTCTATTCCTTTGAAGAATTTGACAGAAGATATCCACTACCACACCATAAAAGTTAAAAGTGAGGAGGACTTTGAAAGAATAAAAAAAGCTTTGGCAGATAAAGGTTACCTAAATTAATTTCTTAGTGTATATACAATTAAATATTTTTGTGCTATACTTAACGAAAAGCATTAGAAAAGGAATTAGCATGAAAAAATATTTACAAGAACAAAACATCGACCTTTCAGCCAAGGCCTACTTTATCGATGCACTTGGGGCCATGGCCTTTGGTCTTTTTGCATCTCTATTAGTTGGAACTATTTTAAATTCTATAGGCACTAGCTTTGGCATAGACTTTCTTACAGAGCGTATATGGCCACTTGTTACTAAGTCCACAGGAGCTGCTATAGCTGTTTCTATAGCCTATGCTTTGAAGGCTCCTAGCCTAATCCTATTTGCAGTTACCATTGTGGGAAATGGAGCCTATGAACTTGGCGGTCCAGTTGGGGTTTATGTAGCGACAATCTTTGCAGTAGAATTTGGTAAATTGGTATCAAAAAGAACTAAACTTGACATCATAATTACACCGGCACTCACTATCCTAGTAGGAATCCTAGTAGGGGACTTTATTGGGCCAGGGGTAGCAGGATTTATGGCAAGCCTTGGCAATGTCATAATGAAGGCAACAGAGCTTCAGCCATTTTTGATGGGAGTGGTGGTTGCAGTCCTTGTAGGCCTTGCCCTAACTTTGCCTATATCGTCTGCTGCTATTTGTATGATGTTATCTTTATCAGGCCTTGCTGGTGGAGCTGCAACAGTAGGTTGTTCAGCACAAATGATTGGATTTGCAATAATTTCCTATAAGGACAATGGCCTAGAAGGACTCCTTGCCCAAGGACTTGGAACTTCTATGTTTCAAGTGCCAAATACCATCAAAAATCCTTGGATATGGTTGCCACCGACCCTTGCTGGTGCAATCCTTGGCCCACTTGCCACAGTGGTTTTTAAAATGGAAAATTCTCCCCTTGGATCAGGCATGGGAACTAGTGGACTTGTAGGACAAATTGCCACAATTAATACAATGGCAGGGGCTAGACCAGTAAGCATCTTGCTTTTGCAAGTACTTCTCCTACACTTTATATTGCCAGGCCTTTTGTCTTTTATCATTTATAAAATAATGGCTAAAAAAGACCTTATAAAAGATGGAGATATGAAGATTGATTTCTAGGGATTAAAAATATTTGAAGTCTTCTTTATGGAAATTTAATAAAAATTAGATATAATCATAAAAAGAGCATCATAGGATGCTTTTTTTAAATACAAAGGAGTTAATAATGGAAACAAAAAGAAATTTTGACCAATTTAAAGTAAATCTAAACGAAGGATCATCAGTTGGTCATGTTATAGCAATCATGTCTGGTAAGGGTGGGGTAGGAAAATCCTCAGTAACTAGTATGCTTGCTAATAAATTAAACAAAGAAGGATACAAAGTTGGAGTTTTTGATGCAGACGTGACAGGACCATCAATACCTCAAGCCTTTGGCATCAATGACAATGTTAGGGGAACCAAGGAAGGTTTGATGTATCCAGGCATCAGCCGTGATGGAATTGAAGTCATATCTGTAAATATGATCTTGCCAAACAAGACAGATCCAGTTGTGTGGAGATCATCAATAGTAACTGGGGTCATAAAACAATTCTACACAGATGTAGATTGGGGTAAGTTAGACTATCTACTAATCGACATGCCACCAGGAACAAGCGATGTGCCACTTACAGTTTTCCAATCATTGCCAATAGATGGAATAGTAGCTGTTGCAACACCTCAAGGCCTAGTTGAGATGGTTGTTGAAAAATCACTAAAAATGGCAAAAATGATGGGCAAGGATGTCATAGGAATAGTTGAAAATATGTCATATTTCAAATGTCCTGATTGTGGCAGTGTCCACAAGATTTTTGGCGAGAGCAATATTGACCAAGTTGCAGCAAATCATGGCATAGATACTGTAGCCAAACTTCCAATAGACCCACAAATAGCAGAACTAATAGATAAGGGTCTAATCGAGGATAAGAATCCAAGCGAACTTGACCCAATAGTTTCTAAAATCACAAGTTTATAGGAGGGGTTATGAAAAAGAGATTAATGGCACTTTTGTGTGCCTTTGCCCTAGTGATACCAAGCCTAGCCTTTGCAGCTGGTAAAGATAAGAATGATGTAATATACGGAGTTGCTCTAGATAATAAAAAGCAAGAACAAATGAATGATGTGTTTGGAGTAAAAGCTGGAGATGCAAACACTAATTTTTCAACTGTAAATGGCAAAGATTTAGAAAAATATCTGGGCTATGAAGCTCCAGATGGAAATATGATTTCCTCTGTCTATATAAAATATTTGCCAGCTAATTCAGGAATTAAGGTAAATATAAGCACACCTGCAAATATTACCCAAATTACCAATGGCCAATACACAAATGCAGCCATTACAGCAGGTATTACAGATGCAGATATATTTGTAGCAAGTCCAACACCAGTTACTGGTGAATCTGCCCTAGTAGGGGTTTACAAGGCACTTGAAGAAAAGGGACAAGAAATCGACCCACAAAGGGCAAAAGTTGCTCAAGAAGAGCTTGAAACTGTAACAGAAATTGCAGAAGAAAACAAGGACAAAACTGACTTTGATCCAAAAGAGCTGGATAAGCTAATAATAGAAGTAAAACAAAAATTAGCCGAACATAAGGAAGAAACTGGCCAAAATGCATCTAGTGAACAAATAGGAAATTATATTAACGATGCCTTAAAAAATGTCAACCTTGAAAATATCTTAAGCGATAACAATATAAATATACTAATCAACTACTTTGATAAGTACCAAGGCTCTTCAGCTATTGATAGTAAAGAAGTAAAAGAAAATCTTATCAAATTTGGCAATGAACTAGCAAAAAATGCCAACGAATTTTATGAAAATAACAAGGATTCAATTGACGATGCAGTAAACCAAGCCCAAGAAAGCGGTCTGCTTGACTCAATTCTAGACTTTTTAAGATCAATTGTAGACTCTATAGCAAATTTGTTCTCATCAAATAACTAAACAAAAAAATCCAGACTCTCAAAGTGACCTGAACCCGTAAACACGGAATAATTTAATAATATTTTAAGCGGAATGTAATCTGTACATAACAGGAGACATTCCGTTTAATTTTGTCTTAATCCTATCTTCATTGTACCATTTAATATATTTTTCAATCTCATTTCTCAAATGATCATAACTTTTAAAATCTTCTCCATAATACATTTCTTGTTTTAATATCCCAAAGAAGTTCTCCATTGGAGAATTGTCTAGACAATTGCCTTTTCTTGACATACTTTGGGTTATATTCATCTTTTCTAGTTTTTTAGTCCAAGAACTATGTTGGTAATGAAATCCTTGGTCTGAGTGTATAGTTAAATATTTAATGTCTTTATTTTCTTCTAGTGCTTTTTCTAGCATTGTATTGGTTAAGTTTATTGTTGGGTGGTTACTTAGTGTATAGCTAATTATTTCACTGTTGTATAGGTCTAATATTGGTGATAGGTACAGTTTCTTTTCTTGACCTTTAATTTTAAATTCTGTTACATCTGTTAACCATAACTCATTTGGTTTACTTGCTGTAAATTGTCTTTTTACAACATTATCTGCTACTTTGCCTATTTGTCCCTTGTATGATGAGTATTTTCTTGATCTAGTTTTGAATTTAGTACATAGCAAGGATTCCTCTCTCATTATTCTTAGAACTCTTTTATGGTTAATTTTAAATCCCTTATTTTTTAATGTTAATGTTACTCTTCTGTAGCCATATCTACCTTTTGACGCTTCTACTATGGTTTTAATTTCATCTTTAACTTTTTTGTCTTTATCTACTGGATTAAGTAACTTTATCTTCCACTCATAGTATGATGATTTTGGTAATTTAGCTATGCTTAGCCATTCACCTATTTTACTTTGTGGATATTCTTTTTGTAGATTGAGGATTATCTTTGTCTTTTCCTTGCTTCTGCTTCCTCTTCTAGTAGCAAGGCTTGTAGCTTTTTTTCGTAGATTATCTTCATTTTGAGAAGTCTATTTTCTTCTCTTAGTCTTATTAATTCTTCTCTTTCACTTTCGTTTATTGGAGTATTATTCTTTTGTTTCTTATTTGATTTGGTCATATCTTTTTTAGGCCTTCCTCTGTTGTCTTCTAGCCCAGATAGACCACGTTCTTCGTAAGCTTTCTCCCACCTATATACCATAGATCCATTAACAAGATTAAAATGCTGTGCAGTCTCTCTGAGCGAAGTATTGTTGATTTGCCTATATTGTATTACAGACAGCTTAAATTCACTAGAGAATTTATTGTTTTTTAACTTTTTAGATAAGTTGTCAAAGCCGCCAGATTTATATTTGTTTATCCATTCTCTTAAGGTATCTTTGGGAACATTATATTTTTCAGCTACTTTCTCTTGCCCACCTGATTTACCTGATAAGTATTCCATTACTAATTTTATTTTAAATTCATTTGTGTATTTTGGCATACAAAAAACCCCTCCATCCGTATTCCGGATTTTGGGGTTCAGGTCAAAGGAGGTCTGGATTTTTTCTATTGTACTATTCTTTTTATAGAGATTGGATTTCTAATTGGACTTATTATAATTCCAACTCTAGGACTAGATGCATGGATCATATTGCCATTGCCATCAGCCATAGCCACGTGGGTGATATTATTTAGGCTTGTTCCAAAAAATACCAAGTCCCCAGCTTGTTCTTGACCAAATGGAATTTCTACTCCATATCTTTGTTGGCTTTGGGCAAAGTGTGGCAATTCTATACCGATTTGTCTATAGATTTGCATGGTGAAACCAGAACAATCTATACCATTTGTAAGGGATACTCCACCTAAGACATAAGGACGGCCTACAAATTGAGTAGCCCATTTATAAAGTTCTACACCAACTGGATTTCCAGTAACTGGTACTTCGATTACAGATGTATTTGTATCAGTGCTTTGAGAAGTTTCATAAGTAGTTATTGTTTCATAATGAGTTGTTTGGATAACTTGATTTCTGATAGACTCTTCATATTCCAAAGTTTCTTTGATATGCTTATTCATATCCTCATATGTATTTTTTAACCCTTCCAAGTCTTCCTTATCTTTTTTAGAAACAGCAAGGGAGGATAGTTTGACATAGCCTGTTACAGGTTCTTTTAGTTTATCTGCATCCTTACCAATTTCAACTGTTTGTGGACTCTCGGATAGGGTAACTACTTCTGGTATATCCTTTATTGAATCATTTAAAGTGACTGTCTTTACTCCGGAATCTTTATCATCTGATAGGCTAAAAAGCAAGTCATTATTGGATAAATCTTCGATATCAGTTACGTTAATCTTCCTGTTATCCTTATAATTTTCATCATAAGAAACTTTCACAAATTCAGAATCTTTTACAAATTCTAAGATAGTGACTTTAGTTTGCTCCAAGAGCTTGTAGGGAGCAGCGTTTGAAGATTGGCTATTAGCTTCACTTTTTAGATTTGTGGCATCTATAATATTAGTCTGGTTAAGCCTATAAAACCAAGTTTTACCAACATAGCCAGTTTTTCCGTCAAAATCAATTTGGTACCAATTTTCATCTTCATCTTTAATTTCATACATAGTAAAATCTTCTATACCACCTAAGATTTCACTATTTGTATCCTTTTTGCTGCGTACATTAACACCAGGGCTTGTTTCTTTATTTAAAATAATAGAATCAGCGAAAGCCGTGTTTGAAATGAAAATTTGAGAAAGGATTAAAGATGTGATAAATATTTTCTTTATACTTACAGACATTCAATTCTCCTAATTTATTACATAATAATTTTATTAGATAATAAATTTTCTGTCAAATAATCAGTACTTTTCATACAAAATGTAGGCGAAATCTACCAGGTCTTTGGAAAAATCATTGCGTAGGTAGGCTGGATCTAACCTTTTTATCCTAACCCTATCTAGGCCATCAGCATCCTTGAATAGTTTTGCCAAAAACAAGGCCCTGTCAAAGTCTGTGACCTTATATTCTCTGATTATATCCTCCATATATTTATCATCTGTGGAGTGGGCAGCAATTACTGCTTGGAGGATATTTGTATCGTCCTTATTTATATTAGCATATTTAATAGATTCACTTGCTGCTCGTTTGCCATGGTCAACGTCCCAAGTGTCATTAACTCTTTTTGTATCGTGTAGGCAGGCCGCATAGCGGATTATATCGGTATCTTTATTATCAAGATCATATTTCCAGGCAAGGACTAGGGCAAAGAAAATAACTCTTTCTATGTGGTCTTGACCGTGGACATTGCTTTTGAAAAGAATGTCAGTATTTAAATTCTCACAAGTATCTAGAAGTATATCAAAATATTTTGTATCTTTAAATTCATTAAAAAATTCGTAATCTTTGATCCATTCGTCTTTGCAAACTATATCAACTATTCTCATAAAATCTCCTTTTGTATTATTTTATCATTTTACATTGATTAAATAAAGCTAATATTATAAATAAAAAAGAGCGATAAATTCGCTCTCAAATCACATTCTTATTTTTCTTTCTTCATAAATGTTTAAAATAAGCATCAAAGCATAAATCACACTAAAGGCTGAAAAAGCTAGGGTCAAAGAAGTTGTATTAAATGCTCTATTTATTCCCTCTAGGAAAAATGGAGCCAAAAAGCCACCCACATTACAACCTATGAAAAGCAAGTTGTTTGCTATACGAGCCTGGGATCCTTTGGCAAATCTTGCAACTTCTGCAAATAAGTATGGGGTGCACAAGGATTGGGAAAAGGCTAGGAAAAACATAGAGGCTAAGTAAATATACATATTGTAACCAAATAGGGCTATAACCATGTTAAAGATTACATAAATGCTCAAGCCTAGGTATAGAGTTTTTTCTCTCAACAATTTGTTGATTGCTCCAAACATAAAGCCAAAAACCATACCAGAGATTGGCAAAATTAACATATATAGGCTTACATCAGCATCAAGACCCTTTGCTAGGGTTGCAATTGTTGGAAATCTTACACTTATTGCTGTGTTATTCATTATAATAATTGCTATAAAAACTACATAAAATATTAATTGGCCACTTATTCTAAATTTACTATCATCTGTACTTTCAACATTTATGTCAACTTCTGGAATTGTCCTATTAAAATTGAACATTATCAAAAAAGCAAAACTATAAACTAAAAATGCAAGTTGCCACTGAATTTTGATTAGGAGTCCTGCAATAAACAATAGGGCCATCTGTCCTATAAACTCAGCTGAAATTCTTATGCCGTGGAGCTTATCTGCCTCGTCTCCTTCAAAAAATACATTTATATAATTGGCACTGTGTCCATTAAATAGGCCAACACCAGCACCCATCAAAAGACGGCTTATTATAATAGATGGATACGACTTAAATATTACTGGTGTAATCGCACTTAAACCCACTAAAAAGAGACCGGTATCCACGCACTTTTTCATACCTATTCTTTGGGTAATCTTTTCATTTAATAATATAGTTACAATTGATGCAATAGATGCAAGAGTTATCATCATTTCAGCATTTGTGATAGAAAGTCCCAAGTCTCTTTGCATAAAAGCAAGGGTGCCGGATACTACACTATTGCTGGCAACATATATAGATAAGGCAAGTATTGCTATTTTTTTCCTTAAATCATTTTTCACAGAAATACCTCTTTTCATAAAAATATCATATCAAATGATAAATAAAAGGTAAATAATATCACATTAGCGTATCAAATAACAAATGTCTAAAAATAGCCAATTCATCTGTGATACTAAGAGAATAAGTTCAAATTTTTGACTTTTGTAATAAATATTATGAAAAATAAAAAATATTATAAAAAGCTTTGTAAAAAGGGCAAAAAAAAAGAGTGCTTGCTTGACCATGCCCAGCACTCCTAATTTATTATCTAGCGTCCACATCTCCGTATTTTTCTGGCTCTTGATCAAATTTCTTGACTGCATATGAGCAAATAGGAACGATTTTTACATTTTCCTTTCTAGCAGCTTCACAAACTTCATCAAGTAGCTTTCCTGCTAGACCTTGACCTTGGTAGTTGCCATCAACAACTGTATGAGTGATAGCCCAAGTGCCATCTGTTTTTTCTTCGTATTGGCAGTAGCCAGCCTTGTTTTCGCCATCAAGAGCTTGAGCTTCATGTTCTTCTTTAACAAATTTTATAATCATATTTTCACCTCACTGCATTTATACCCGAAAAAAGGGTAAATATATATAAAGAAAAGAGGAGGTAGAAATGCAAAAAAGAGATTTTAAATTATCGAGTGTTTTGATTATACACATTATTATGACCTTAATTATTTTTTTATTAGGAAAATTGTTCAAGGGAGCATCCGTGGGTGGGACTGAATCAGAACCTTCAATGATTTATTCGATTTTAGCAATGATTGTTAGTATTGTTACAAATATTATCCTAGCACATGGCTTATTATTTAATAGGATGGGTTCTGTATCAGAGTACTTAGATGGATATCATGTGATAAAGCCAACAAATTTTGGTCTTAGCCTATTGATAAATGTAATCCCTACTATAGCGATGATTTTGACAGGAACAGTTTTCGCAAGTTCATTAACAATGAATCTTTTGGCTGGAAGCTACACTGGATTGGGATCAATGCTAATACTGATAATACTTATGTTGATAGTGTCTATGATTTATTATATTTTTACTGCCTACCAATATTTTGTCATAGCAGATAATCCCAATAAGGCTTTTGGAGATCTTTTTAAAAAAGTATTTGTTGTTGGTAAGGATTTGGCTGGGCAGACCTTAAAGGTATTTTTAAAATGGATATTAGCCCCAATTATTATATATATAGTATTGATAGTAGCTTTGTTTGGAGCGTCAAGTGGAGCTAATATTGGAGCAGGTATTTTTGCTGGGATACTAAGCCTTGTTTTCATTGTTTATATAGTTGTCGCTTATGTATTTTTCTTAAACCAACTTTCATTAAACTATCTAGATTACAAGGAGAAAAATACAGACGAAACTTATCAAAAGCAAGTATTTGAATAAATATATAAGAGTAAAAAGCTGACTTTTTTAGGTTGGCTTTTTTCTTTGCTTATAAGTCTTATTGTAAAGTATCTATGTGGTATAATGAAGTAAATTATCTATGTTTTAAACTTGAATTTAAATATATAAATGCTATACTAGTTAGGCTTAGGAGGTATAGATGAATATTATTATCCTGGGAGCTGGTAAGGTCGGCTCTTATCTTACAGAAGAATTATCTTTACAAAATCACGATATTTTGGTAATCGACCAAGATAAGGATATTTTAAATAAATTACTTGAACAAAATGATGTCATGGCGCTTGTCGGAGATGGAACAGATATTGACGTGTTGAAAGAAGCAAATGTTGATAATTGTGACATATTCATAGCCCTAACAAGAAATGATGATACTAATATTATCTCTGCGGCCCTAGCAAGAAATTTGGGAGCAAAGGATATAATACTTAGGTTAAGGGATACTAAGTATGTCAACAATTTGGATAATATAGTACAACTCACTGGTTCTAATCTAGTAATCAATCCGGAATATCTTGCTGCAAAAGAAATTCAGAGATCAATCAAATATTCCCACGCTAGAAATGTACAAAGTTTCCTAGAAGATAGGTCAATGATGCTAGAGATAACTATTGGAGAAAATTCTAGGCTAGCTGGTCTTAGACTTAGTGAGGCTGATTCATACCTTAACCAATTTGATGTGTTAATTGGCATAGTAAATGACCACGGGGAAATCAGTATACCTAGGGGTAATTTTATACTCGAGCAAGGTCAAAAAGTTTATATAATGGGAACAAAAGAAGATGTAGATACCTTCTATAAGGCGGAAATTCCTGAAAATATTAGAATGAAAGATGTGCTTATAATAGGTGCAAGCTCCTTGAGTTCTCATCTAACTAGACTCCTACTAGAAAGAAATTTTAATGTTACAGTAATTGAAATTGATAGAGAAAAGGCGATTAATTTCCAAGAGCAATATGCCGAAGCCATAGTAATAAATGCAGATGGTTCAGATTCTGATATATTAGAAGAAGCTAGAGTTGAGAGCTTCGATGCTGTTGTAGCCCTCACAGGTATGGACGAAGAAAATATCTTAATTGCCCTAATAGCTGAAAAATATGGAATTGAAAAAATTATAGCCAAGGTAAATAGAACAAGCTTGTTAAAGATAACCGGAATCTTAGACCTAGATGCAACCTTTACACCAAAATCTGTAGCGTCAAACTATATCAACAGGGTCATTAGGTCAAAGGTCGATTCTAAGGATATATCAACCTTAAACAACCTCTACAAGCTAGAAGATGATCAAGTAGAAGTCCTAGAATTTGAAGTAAGCGAGAACTCTTTGCTATTTAATCATAGTTTGAAAGAAGTAAAGGTAAAAGATGACACCCTAGTGGCAATAATTGAACATAGAAATCGTGACGGATCGATTGAAGTTGCAACAGGAAATTCTGTCATAGAAAAAGGTGATAGGGTCCTAATCATTACAAAAAGTAAGAATATGGCTCAAGTTGACGATATATTGGAGTAAGTATGAATATTAAAATTATAAATAACGCTATTGGAAGGCTATTGCAGGTACTAGCTTTATTGATGATTTTACCATTGATAGTTGCTTTTATTTACAAAGAAGGCACAAATGACAAATTATATTTCGTATTTCCAATTATCTTATCAGGACTTTTAGGGACTTTCTTAGTAAAAAAGGGAAGTACAAAAGGCCATGTATTTACTAGAGAAGCCATGTTTACCACAGCTTTTTGCTGGGTTTTGTACTCTATTATTGGAGCCATTCCTCTTTACTTGACACCAACAAACTATCCCAAATTTTTGGATGCCTTTTTTGAAATGGCTAGTGGTTTTACAACCTGTGGGGCATCAGTTGCTACAAATGTAGATGTACTTCCTCACTCAATCATATTTTGGAGATCCTTATCCCACTTAATAGGTGGTATGGGAATTTTAGTATTCACCCTTGCGATTTTGCCAAAACAAAACAAAGAATCGACAAACTTAATGCAAGCAGAAGTCCCAGGTCCAACCTTTGGCAAAATTACTCCAAAGCTAGCAGAAACAGCAAGAGTCTTATACATACTATATCTTGCCTTGACACTTATAACTACAATAGCACTATTGCTAGCTGGAATGAACTTATTTGATAGTATCATATTCGCCATGGGAGCTGCTGGAACAGGTGGTTTTGCAAACCATGGGACAAGTGTAGCCTTTTATGATTCTAGGTCTATAGAAATTATCCTTGGAGTAGCAATGATGCTCTTTGGAGTAAATTTCAATTTATATTATTATGCAATAATAAAATCTGTAAGAGAAAGCTTCAAATCAGAAGAACTTTGGACATATGTAGGAGTAATATTTGTTGCCACAGTCCTCATATTCATAAGCATAAGACCAATCTATAATGATCCATTATATTCTGGATCAAATGCGTTTTTTACAGTATCATCGATAATTACAACCACAGGGTATGTATCAGCTGACTTTGGAAACTGGCCATTTTTTGCTAGGCACCTACTAACCTTACTTATGTTTATAGGTGGATGTGCAGGATCAACAGCTGGTGGTCTAAAGGTCTCAAGAGTAGTTATGATGTTTAAATCTGCGATAAATCAAATAAAAACAGCTGTTAACCCAAAGAGGATCACAGTAAATAGACTAGATGGCAAAAAAGTAGATGATGATGTCGAAAGTTCAACCAATAGATATTTTTTGATCTATACGATTTTATTTGTAATCTTTATGATAATAGTTTCAATAGATACTAGTGATTTTGAAACAGCATTTACAGCAGTGGCGGCCACAATAAATAACATAGGACCATACATTGGAGAACTAGGCCCAATGGACACATTTGCAAGGATGAGCGATCTATCAAAATTCACATTGACCCTTGCTATGCTATTTGGAAGATTGGAACTATATCCAATGCTACTATTAGTATCTCCAATGACCTACAAAAATATTAAGAAAAAATAAAAAAACTTGATTTTTTAATTGACTTTTATAACTATAATAACTATAATTGCAGTGACAATAAAATAAAAAAATAAAAAACATTAAGAACACCTGTGGGGTAAGAACTGGTGGAGAAATCCACATTTATCCATACTTTAGACTCATTTATATGGCTAAAACTCACAACCACAGGGGGCAAATTGCCAAATCCGAATAATAAACTTCCTACCTATAGGGTTTAAATAATGAGTAAATAGGTAGGATAATAAAATCCTTGTTCAAAATAATGTGCAAGGAATTTTTTTGCCCAAAAAGGGTTGGAGAAGATATTTTTTTAAATATCTTGGACTAAAATTTTTGTTTTAAATGGTTGATTATCTTATGTTTTTTCGCTATTTAAGGGCATAGCTTCGACCTAAAGGGACCTATTTAGTTAATTGTGGAATATTTATAAAATTTAATTAAATACTTTTTTGTATTAATATGTCTTTTATTTTGTTGTAGTTTAAGGTTGTTCCTTCGACCTAAGGGGGAAAACCCAGGGGAGTTCCGATTCTCCCCAACTGGTTTTCCCCCTTAACCCCCCATTTCCGCTACCCCCTCGAAACGGCCACTGCGTGGTGCTGGAATGTGTAAGAATTTGCTGTGCAAATTCTTGCTATATGATAGGGTGAAACCATCTTATAGACTTCAAAAATTGGTGTTTTCTAAATCTTGAATTTCTAAAATCGCAAACTCGCTACGCTCAAACAGTGCGATTTCTTAACGAAATTCTTCAATTTGAAAACAAAGCAATTTTCGCACCCCTAAGCCTATATATTTGTATTTCTAAGCTTTATGGTGCAGTAAGTAACACAATACAATCAAAACAAAAGAATTCGCGGAGCGAACTTCTACTGCTCATTGCTCTCCGCAGGAGCGGAGGGGGTGTATAAGGTATAGGGGGATCGGGGGAAAGGAAAAAGGGGTCTCCGCTACCCCTAATTCCTATCCCCCGAGGTGCAACGGCATATCCTTAAACTATAAATAAACCAAAAGATAATTAATCAATTAACAAAATAAAAAAAATATTTTAAACTTTAAAAGGAGGGATTATGAAGAAAAAGAGCTTTTTAATATTAGCTTTAATATTATTACTATCATCTTGCTCATCAAGAGAAAAAAACCAGGTTGTTGTTTTTAATGCTGGTGAATATCTTGATTTGGATTTGATTTCTGAGTTTGAGAAGGAAACGGGGATTGATGTTGTTTATGAAACTTTTACTTCTGATGAAGAGATGTTTATAAAGTTATCCCAATCATCAAATAACTATGACGTTATTTTTCCGTCAGATTATATGGTTCAAAAACTTAAGAAAAATGACATGCTTGAAAAAATTGATTTTTCTAATGTCCCTAATTTTAAATATGTAGAGGATAAGTACAAGGGCCTTGATTTTGATCCTAATAATGAATACACAGTGCCATATTTTTCATCACATTTTGGCATAGTTTATAACAAGGATATCATCAAAGAACCTATAACAAAATGGGCAGATTTATGGGACCCCAAGTATAAGGGTGAGATTATAATGTACGATTTGCCAAGGCTTTCTATGTCGGTTGCCCTACAAAAACTTGGTTATTCTATAAATACTACAAATATGGATGAAATAGAAGAAGCTAAAGAGGAGTTAATCAAACAAAAGCCATTGGTTTACGCTTATCTTACCGATGAGGCTAGGGACTTGGTTGTCCAAGGTGATGCGGCGATTACTGTTATGTATTCTGGGGATGCGCTTTTAATGCAAAGTCAAAATGAAAACCTTGAGTATGTGATTCCTGAAGAGGGAATGAACCTACAAGTAGATTCTATGGCTATTCCAAAGGGAGCAAAAAATAAAAAAAATGCTGAGATTTTTATAAATTATTTTACAGACCCAGATGTTTCTGCAAAGAATGCTGAGTGGATGGAAGGCTTCACGTCAGTTGTATCAGGTGTTAGAGAAAAGTTACCATCTTATATTGCTGATTCTGATATTGCATATCCCGATTTTGATAAATTGCCAAAACTTGAGATGTTCAAGGACCTAGAAGGATTTATGCAAGTCTATAACGACAAATGGGTGGAAGTCCTAGCAAGCTATTAAGGAGGGGAAATGAGTCAAGTACTAAATTTAGTTGGAATTAACAAAGAGTTTGATGGAAAAAAGATCTTAGATGACATCAATCTATCGGTAGAAAGAGGAGAGTTCCTAACTTTAATAGGACCATCAGGATGCGGCAAGACAACTACTCTAAGGATTATTGGAGGTTTTGAAAAGCCAGATAGTGGAGAGGTAATCTTTGAAGGTAAAGACATATCAAAGCTTCCACCAAATGAGAGAAATATAAATACAGTTTTCCAAAACTACGCCCTTTTTCCTCATCTAAATGTATTCGACAATGTTGCCTTTGGCCTTAGGATAAAAAAAGTTCCTGAAAAAGAAATCAAAATAAAAGTTCAAAAATCCCTAGACTTAGTTGACTTGGCTAAATATGGTAACCGTGATATATCAAGGCTTTCAGGTGGGCAAAAACAAAGAGTTGCTATTGCTCGTGCCTTGGTAAACGAACCTGAAATCATACTATTTGATGAACCTTTGGGAGCTTTGGACCTAAAATTAAGAAAAAGGATGCAAGTTGAACTAAAAAATATTCAAAAAGAAGTTGGAATTACTTTTATATACGTAACCCACGACCAGGAAGAAGCTCTTTCTATGTCAGATAAGATTGCGGTAATGAATAAGGGAATCATTGAGCAATACGGAACACCTCAATACATTTATGAAGAGCCAGTAAATGCCTTTGTTGCAAATTTCCTTGGAGATTCAAACATCTTTAGGGGCAAGATGGTCGATAGGTCAAAGGTAAGATTTTTAAACCACGAATTCCCATGTGTAGATAAGGTTATGCCAGGCAAGGACGTAAGTGTTATGCTTCGTCCAGAATACCTCTACCTATCAAATGACGCTAGCCTTAGGGGCATTGTTGAAAATACAATGTTTAAGGGAACTTATTACAATATCAAAGTAAGTGGAGAAGATTTTTCTATAAATGTCCACAATCCAGAAAATGTAGAAATAGGCAGTGAGGTAGGAGTTGCCATAGACCCTGATGCTATACACGTTATGGAAGAGCCTACAATAGAGGCAGATCCTTATGATAACCCATTAGTTGAGGAGCCATCATGAAAAAATATTTAAATATTTACCTAGTATGGGCGGGAGTTTTTATAATATTGCCGCTGATATTGATACTTATGTATTCTTTCAACGGGTCAGAATCTATAGCTTTTGACAATTTCACATTTTCCCTTAGAAATTATCAGAGATTTTTTGAGCCTATATACCTAAAAATGCTTGGAATAACCTTACTCATAGCTTTTCTAGCGACACTAGGATGTTTATTGATAGGATATCCTGTTGCCTATATAATTTCTAGAATGGATGAAAATGTGGCTTCATCATTAATCTTTGTCTTTATAATGCCTATGTGGATAAATTTACTCTTAAGGACCTATGGTTGGATTACACTTCTGGGCAGAAATGGTGTATTAAATAGGTTTTTAGCAAGCCTTGGCATGGACCCGCTTGGAATAATGTATACGCCAACAGCTGTAGTTTTGGGCATGATTTATGAATTTTTGCCCTTTATGGTTATACAGATTTACAATGCCCTTAGAAAAGTTGACCCAAACCTTATAGAAGCTGCTCTGGACTTAGGAGCAAATAGAAAGACAGTATTTAAAAAAGTAACTTTTCCACTTTCACTTCCAGGAGTTTATACAGGAATTATAATGGTATTTATACCAGCCATATCAACCTTTGTTGTATCAAACCTCTTGGGTGGACAAAAAGTTTATATGATAGGAAACCTCATAGACCAACAATTCACTTTTACTGGCAATTGGGGATTTGGATCGGCAACTGCGATAATTCTAATGCTCATTCTAATCTTGGCCCTTGCAGTTCAAAGAAGATTTGGTAGAGACTTAGAGGGGGATATAGTATGAGAAAATTTCTAGAACGCTTTTACACTATCCTTGTATTTTTATTTTTGTACGCACCAATTGTAGTGATGATTGTCTTTTCTTTTAACGACAGTAAACTACGTGGCCGCTGGGTTGGTTTTACAACTGATTGGTATGTAGACCTATTTTCTAATCCAGAGATTATAGGAGCTGTAAGAACTACACTAATTGTAGCAGTGGCTGCTACAATAATTGCTACAATCATAGGGACACTATCAGCTATTGGCATATCAGAACTACGTGGCAAACGCAAGAACATGATATTAAATATCAACTACTTACCAGTTTTAAACCCAGATATCATCACAGCTATATCTCTTATGGGCCTATATGGTTTCCTAAGGATGGAACTTGGTTATATTACCATGATTTTATCCCACATTATGTTTTGTATACCCTATGTTGTTTTGACAGTACTGCCAGCGGTAGAAGCTATGGATAAAAATATCATAGAAGCCGCCCTAGATCTTGGAGCGACACCGTCATATGCCATAAGAAAAGTTTTGATACCAAATATCAAAAATGGTATCTTAGCTGGAGCTTTGATATCTTTTACCCTATCCATAGATGATTTTGCCATATCCTATTTCACATCAGGAAATGGTGTATCTAACTTATCTATGACCATATACGGCATGGCAAGAAGAGGAATCAACCCATCTATCAATGCCCTATCAGCAATAATATTTGTCATAGTATTCATATTTTTGTTTTTACAAAATAGGAAAGCTATCTTTGGCAAGAATAAAGAAAATCCTTCATTTATGCCAGCCTAGCTTGACAAAATGCCTGATATATAGTAATATATATCAGTCGATTATAAAGTTTCTTCTTATGAAACTTTTCGATCAAATCGCGCTTCCTGTAAGCGATTTTAAAAACAAATGTCAGGACGAGTACAGCCGCCACCTATCAGTTGCGGTGTCCAAATGTGATAGGCGAAAATTTTATAGGAGGAATATTGATGAAATATCAAAAAACTTACACACCAAGTGCATTAGACATTGATAGAAAATGGTATGTCGTAGATGCAGAAGACATGGTGCTAGGTAGATTAGCTAGCCAAGTTGCAGCAATTTTAAGAGGAAAACACAAAGCTACATTTACTCCAAATATGGATACAGGAGATTACGTAATTGTAGTAAACGCTGAAAAAATCAGACTTACTGGTAACAAAGAAAACCAAAAAGAATACAAAAGATATTCAGGTTACACAGGTGGACTTAAAATCACAAAATACCAAGATATGATGGCTAAACACCCAGAAAGAATCGTTGAACATGCAGTAGTTGGTATGCTACCACACAACAAACTAGGTCGCCAAATGGCTAAAAAACTTAGAGTAGTAGTAGGACCAGAGCATAATCACGAAGCTCAAATGCCTGAAAAATTGGAATTAAAGTAAGGAGATTTAAATGGCAGATACAATTATTCAATCAACCGGACGTAGAAAATCTTCTGTTGCTAGAGTAACAATGAGACCAGGCAGCGGAAATATTGTTGTAAACGGACGTGACTTAGACAATTACTTTGACTTTGAAACATTAAAAGTTATAGTAAAATCACCACTTAAACTAACAGAAAATGAAAACAGCTATGATATCAAAGTTAATGTTAATGGTGGTGGATACAATGGTCAAGCTGGAGCAATCAGACATGCTATTGCAAGAGCTTTACTAGAAGTAAACCCTGACTATAGACAAGCTCTAAAAAGAGCAGGTTTTCTTACACGTGACCCACGTAAAAAAGAAAGATACAAACCAGGTCAAAAGAAGGCAAGAAAATCTTCACAATTCTCAAAGAGATAATATTACAAAAATCACAAGCACATACAAGTTATGTGCTTTTTTTATGGGAAAAAATAATGGTATAATTTAAACTATGAACAACATAAACTACAACCTCGAAATGGAAAAGATAATAGAAAAGAATAAAAAAGATGGAATAAAGCCAAAACTTTTGATGCAAGTATGCTGTGCCCCTTGTTCTACAACTGTTATGTATAGGATAAAGGAGGATTTTGATATAGATATGTATTATTATAATCCTATGATATATCCAGCAAGCGAGCTTTTTAAGAGAACAAGGGAAGTGGATAAGCTTGCTAAGCGCATGGGTCTAGATGGTAAGCTTATAGTACCAGAAAACGATGTGAGAGACTTTGCTGATATAGCAAAAGTCAGAAAAGACACTCCAGAAGGGGGTAAGGCTTGCTATGATTGCTATAAGCTTAGGCTAGAAGAAACAGCCAAATACGCCAAAGAAAATAACTACGATTATTTTTGCACAACCTTGTCTATCTCACCATACAAAAACTCCAAGTGGATCAATGAAATAGGCAAAGATTTGGAAGAAAAATATAAAGTCAAATACTTATATGCTGATTTCAAAAAAAGAAATGGCTATAAAATGTCCATAGATTTATCAAAAAAATACGATTTGTACAGGCAATCTTATTGCGGATGTGTATTTTCCTACAAGGAGATGCAAGAATACAAAGAAAATATAAAAAATGACACAGATGAATAAAATCTGTGTTTTTTTTCTTTATATGGGTATTTGTATAATAACATAAGAAGAGGAAGTTTGTCATGAAAAATGTATCTTTAATTAAGAAAATAGAATATAGAGAAAATTCTGGCGAGATTTATCCTGTAACTATTGATATAGGATGTTCTTTCGACAGAGATGGGATAACAGAAGTTTATTCCAAAATTAAAGATAAGAGTTTGCTTTCCAAGGACTCTCTTGTTTTGGGCAAAAATACCTTTACAATACAGGTTCTTTTGGAAAATATACCCGAAATAGCAAAAATTTTATTGGATAATAACTTACCTTTTTATGGAATATACGTTCTGTATGACAATTTTTTAGAAATGAATGAAGGAGATAAAAATGAGTGAAAATGTATTAGATTTATTAAATGAACAAATGAACTTTGAGTATGAATCTGCTTATATTTACAAGGCAATGAGCGCTTATACAGATGATTTGGACCTAGATGGATTCACATCATGGCTTGACATCCAAGTTGAAGAAGAAATTTTACATGGTGAAGGCATGAGAAAATTCCTTCAATCAGTAGGATATAAGCCACATTATGCAGCAATTAGTGAACCAAAATCTGAATATAGCGATGTAACTGATGTTATAAAATCTGCCCTAGAACATGAAAAAGAAGTAACAAGAAGAATCACCCACATAGCTGATGTAGCACGTGACAGTGATCATCGTGTATTCTCATTTATCCAATGGTACATCGATGAACAAGTTGAAGAAGAAGAAAACTTCACAAAGATGTTAACAAGACTTGAAAGAGTTGGAGATGACTGGCATTCAGTTTATATGCTTGATAATGAACTAGGCAAGAGAGGCCCAGCAGAAGCTCCTGATGTAAATCCACAATAATATGAAAAAAACAATTTCTAATTCTAGCTTAATAGCAGGGGTAAACACCAATGGTGGATATATCGACTCACTTAAGCTAGGAGACAAGCCGATTTTTTTCCCAAAGCTAATGGTAAAAATTGGCGATGAATTGAAAGTTAGAGGGGGCATGCATGTGTGTGCCCCTAATTTTGGTGTTTCTACAATTGATGAGAACTTGCCTGCTCATGGTTTTTGTAGGGATAGAGAATGGAAAATAGAAGAATCAAGTGGATCTAGCATTAAACTTTCATTAGAAGGTGAGGGAGGGTATGAAGATACCTTATTCACACTTATCTATGAAGTTACCAATAAGTCACTATTTGCCAGCATAAAAATAGAAAATCAAAGTCAAAGTGATAAGATTATTGCACCAGCTTTTCATCCTTATTTTTATTCTGACCACAAAGATTTTGTAATCAATGATATACAAATAAACAAAGAGGATTTGCCAAATAGCATCTATAACAAATCTGACTATCAAGAATTTTCATCAAATGACAATCACATCGTGGTTAAAGGGATTAGAAATGTAAATGAATTTGTATTTTGGACAGATTTTAAGGGCGATTATATATGCGTAGAACCGACATATAATTCTACTGCCTTTTCTAATCAAAGTAAGCGAACATATAAATTAAGTCCAGGATCTGATTTCGAATTAAAAATAGAAATTAAAGTTCTTGATTAATATTATAAAATATTTTCAAATATCTATTGAATTATTTTAAAATGTGGTATAATACTATTAAGAAATTTAAAACAATCGAAGGAGAATGAAATGCTTACAACAATTTTGTTTTTAATAGCAGGTGGACTAATATGTGCATTTGTTTTTAGAATTTTATTTGCTATTCTAGGCTTTGTCCTAAGACTAGTTGGTGGTGTTCTACTACTACCATTTTTAATAATTGCTGGCATTTTGTTAATACCTTTAACAATACTAGGCTTAGGCCTAGGCCTTGTAATAAAATTACTACCAATAATACTTTTGGGAGGAGCAGGATACTTCCTTTACCAAAAATTTGCTGGTCAAGGTAAATATTGGTACAAGTAAGATAATAGCCGCTACAGTTTATAAATTGTGGCGGTTTTTTATATGCCTAAGTTAGGGTGAAAAGGCAAAAAATAAAGATTCGTTTTGCCTAGATTTCACTTTTTATTTATGATTTATAAAGTTATTTTTTGTTGTATAGTGATTATATTGAGGTGAATAAATTGGAAAATTTGGATAAAATTTATAAACAAGTACATAAGGCCCTCTTAGAAGTTATCGATGCTTCTGGTATTGGCGAGGATGATATATTAGTTCTTGGTGGATCTACTAGTGAGATTGTAGGTGGTGCTATTGGTAAGGATTCTTCACTTGAAGTTGGAGAAGCTGTTATAGATGAGTTTTTGATAATTTTAAATGAAAGAAAAATTAACTTGGCAGTTCAAGGATGCGAACATATAAACAGAGCCCTTGTGGTTGAAAGAGAACTTGCTAAGACACGAGGGCTTGAGATTGTATCAGTCGTTCCAGCCCTTCATGCAGGTGGCTCACTTGCAGTTAACGCCTATAAGAAGTTTAATGACCCGGTTATGGTTGAACACATTATAGCTGATGCGGGCATTGATATTGGCGATACAGAAATTGGCATGCACGTAAAATTTGTTCAAGTTCCACTAAGGCTAAAAGAAAAACACATTGGAAAAGCCAGGGTAACAGCCCTAAAATCCAGACCAAAACTAATTGGAGGAGAGCGTGCAATATATAAGTAGATTTTAAACATCTTAGATTTTTCTAAGGTGTTTTTATTTTTGCGTTCACTTAAGTGAGTTGAGCGAACGAATGTGAGCGAAACAAAAAACCACCTGCTATGCAGGTGGAGGGATTAAGCTTTAGCTTCAAGACCAAAAAATTCTCACTTGTAATATAATTGTGATAACCACATGCACAATAAAAACAAGGAGAATAAATTGGACAACAATAGTTTATCACATACAAAATGGAGATGTAAATATCATATAGTATTTGCCCCGAAATTTAGAAGACAAGAAATATATGGGAAACTAAAAAAAGACATAGGTCAAATACTACGAGAACTATGTCAAAGAAAAGGAATAAACATAATAGAAGCGGAGCTGTGCCCAGATCATGTCCATATGCTTATAGAAGTACCACCAAAATATAGTATCTCAGAAATAATGGGATATCTAAAAGGAAAAAGTTCACTAATAATATTTGATCGACACGCAAACTTAAAATATAAATATGGAAACAGACATTTCTGGTGTAGAGGTTATTACGTAGATACAGTAGGGCGAAATGAGAAAATGATAAAAGAATATATACAAAATCAACTAAAAGAAGACTATTATGCGGATCAAATAAGTATCAAGGAATACTATGACCCGTTTACGGGAGAGTCAGTAAAAAGAAGCAATAAATAAACTGCTTAAGCAGAAGCTGAGAAAGTGGTGCATGTGGAGATAATACTCGGAGCCCCAATAGGGGCGTGCCGGTATTCGCGCCTTCTAGGCGCTGTGGAAACTACCAGCTAAGCTGGTAGTTCTGATTATGTAAATTTTTGGCCTTAGTCTTAAGATAAATTTAATAAATTTTAAAAAACTTATAAAATAATGAGCTGAATCCATAAATCAAAATACTTAATGAAACTTTAAATATTAATAAAATTTTACAAAAAAACGATCTTCTTAAAGATGATTTTACATTTTCCGAATTTATATTTGATAAATACTAGTTATTATAAGAATCAGAAAGTATAAAGGAGGATTCAGCTTGTGAAAAAACTGAAAAATTTTGTAAGAGTGTTATTTGCAATGATACTTGCACTTACACTAACCAATACACAGACTGTAGAAGCAGCAAGCGATACTGTTGTTATATATGAAGTGTATGGAGGTGGTGGAAATAGTGGAGCAACATTTAAAAATAACTACATTATTCTTAAAAATATAAGCACAGAAAATCTGAAACTTGATGGACTATATGTTCATAGAGGGTCAGCAAAAGCCTGGCAAGATAAGATTGCCCTAACTGGAAACTTGAAACCAGGCCAATACTATGTAGTAGAGGCCCAAGAAGGTTTTAATAAGTCAGCAAAAGCCTTGCCAAGAAAAGATATAGAGGCTAAAGATATGGGAATAGGTGCGAAAAATTTTGCCATTGCCCTAACAAGAGATGGTCAAAAGCCATCAGCAGCCAATACTATTGACCTTGTGGGAGTGGGAACAGCTCTATTTAGAGAAGCTTCACCATCAGTAGCAGCGTCAAACAATGGATCCATAAGAAGAATTAATGATACAGATACTGATGATAACGCAAAAGACTTTGATTATATCAGCCTAAATGAGAGCTCCCTAGATTATTTGCTAGAAGAAACAAGCAAGCCAGAAGTCACACCAAAGGAGTCAACTGTCACCATCAACCCAAATGGTGGACAAGTGAATGAAGATTTAAAAACAAAGATAGTTAAAAATGGTGAGGCTTATAATATCGATTTTGAAGGCAATTATAAATTCTACAAAGATGGCTACCACTTCGATGGATTTGATGTTGAAGGCGAGCTTGAGGATAAGGATGGCAACAGGATTGACTACATTAAAAGAGCAGATCCTTTCACTGATTATTATCCAAAATCTGATGTCACTCTAAAAGTACGCTGGAAAGTAATGGAAGGTGGACAAATTAAAGCTTATGTAAAAAGAGAAGATGGCACAGCCTTTAGTGGAATCCAATATAAGCTTTACATCAAGGGGACTGACACAGAAGAAAGAAGATTCCCTTATGGTGTAAAAAGAGAGGCTCAAACTCACAAAATGTCACTCCTACAACTTAAAAATGACACCTATACATTGAGAGTTGAAGGTTTGGATAGCAATGAATTTATCAAAGAAGTTAATCTAAGAGAAGAAAAATATACACAAAATCAAGCTATTACAAAAGTTGAGCTAAAAGAAAAAGATAAAGCTGAGATTGAGATAAAATTCGACTCACACTTTATAGCTCCTGAAGTTAATTTCGATGTGATTATAGGCAAAAAACCAGTAGAGGAATCATATACCGTCACCCTAACTGGTGAAGGTGTAAATGAAATAACTGTTCCAGGCTTTACCAAAAAAACAGAAATAAAGTTAAAAGATGTTAATCGTGAAGGATATAAATTCCTAGGTTGGAAAGTAGAGGGAACTTTATTTGACGCAGAAGGCAATCCAGTAACTGGACTTATAACAAACTTTGACCAATCTTATTACCCAGAATCTGATGTTGTATTTACAGCGGTTTGGGAAGAAGAGGAAAAAGTTACAGTTAACTTCGCATTTAACAAAGACATTGCAGGAGTAACAGTTCCAGAAGCTCAAAAAGTAAAAGTTGGTAGCGAGATTACTCTTCCAGAAGTAAGTCCTATAGTAAAAGATGGCTACTCATTCCTAGGTTGGGCAAAAGGCAACAACAAATATGCAACACCTAATTTAAACCCAGGAGATACCATCACAGTAGACGAAGATACTACTATTATGGGTATTTGGGAAGGTGCTTACGGCAAAGTAAGCCTAACATTCCATACCGGCCAATTTATAGACGATAATTTTGAAAACAGAGATAAGATTACTAAGTTAGAAGATGACCAACTTGCAGGTGGTGGATTTAGTGTAGAAAACCAACAATCAGGCCAAATTACTGAAGGTAAAAATTCTTCTAGTAAAGGAAAAATCAGTATTAACAATGGTCTTGTAAAAGGAACCTACACCCTAAATGTAACAGCTCCAGAAGGCTATGAAATAGTAAGAATTGCTAGAGATACAGGATCAAACGGCGTTATCGAAATAGAAAATGGTTCAACAATTTCACTACCTAGACCAGAAGCACCATTTAATCTAACCATGGTTGATTCTATCTATGTTGAAGTAAAGGAAAAAGAAGAAGAAAAAGTTACAGTAAACTTTGAATTTGATAAAAATATTGATGGTGCAAAACTCCCTGATCCAATCAACGTCCCAGTAGGAACAGAAATAAAGTTGCCAAGTTTAGATGAAGAAGTTCTTGGTGATTACTCATTTATGGGCTGGGAACTTGATAAGGCTTATCCAAACAAGGCTGATGCAAATCCTGGGGATACATTCACAGTCACTGAAGACATGACTGTAAAGGGCTACTGGGAAGGTAGATATGGCAGGTTCGCAGTTCACTTCCACGAAGGAGATTACTTTGAAAATAAAGACAATCTTCAAACTCTGACAGAAGGATTTGGCTTTGCTACAATAAATCCTAGGGACAATACTAGACTTGAAGGAGTATTGGCAGGAGAAAATTCAAAGAATCCTTATTTCCTAACACCAAACAGGGCAAATGGTGGTGGTTTAACCAAGGGTGACTATGATTTTGAATTCAAAATACCTGAAGGCTACAAGATTGTATCAATAAAAAAACATGTTGAAGGCGGTGGACTAGAAGAAGTAAGTGTAGGTGAAAGAATTGATCCTTACTGGTATCCATTCAATTTGACAATGGCTAGAGATGTTTATGTTCAAGTTGAAAAAGAAGAGCCAAAAATCGAACTACCACAAGGCCTATACATCTATGAAATCTATGGTGGAGGAGGTTTGCAACAATCATACTATGCAAATGACTATGTGATTCTCCAAAACAAATCGGATACAGACATTGACCTAGCGGGAATCAACCTACACGTTTCTAAACAGTGGAGACCAGAATATGCTTACAATATTCCTCTATCAGGGACTATAAAAGCTAATGACTACTTCGTAATCAAAGCAGGTGCAGGATTTAAGTCAGGTGAACAAAAAGAATTACCAAGAGTTGACCTTGACCTATCAGGTGGAAAATTATATCAAAATGACTTTGACTACCAAGCAATTGGTCTTGCCTTAACCAAAGGCCCAGAAGAACCAAACGAAAAAAATACCATTGATAAGGTTGGAACATATTACAACAACCAATACATTGTAAAACCAGCTGTATCACCACATGTGGACAGATCAATTAGAAGAATAGCTTACGATGATGTAAACAAAACTGACTTTGAAAAAGTATCCCACAGACCATATGTCGAAGGAACAGCAGACCATAGAGAACCACTCTGGTACCTAAGAGATAGTCAAGAAGAAAAAGTAACAGTAAAATTTAAACACAATGTAAGCCTTGAAAATAATGAAGTCCCAGCTGAACAAAATGTTTGGTCAGGAACAAAAATCACATTACCAGAAGTAAAAGAAGAAGACAAATATGAATTCAAAGGTTGGGATATTGATGGTGATGGTCAAGCTGACAAAGAAGCTAGCGAAGAATTTGAAGTAAAAGAAGATGTAACAATCACCGGTATATGGGAAGAAAAAGCACCAGAAGTGAAAACTATAAACTTCGTAGTTGACTCAGAAAAAGGAATAGCTACAGGTGATTTATCAGTAGAATTAGCTGAAGGTGAAAATCCACTAGAAAAAGCTCCAAAAGTTGAAGCTAAAGAAGGCTACAAATTTGTAGAATGGAAAGCTTCTGAAGATAGATTAACTTACACCGCAATATTTGAAGAAGTCAAAACAGAAGAACCACAGGGTCCAAAGCTTAACGAAAATCTAAGATTTACCTTAGATAGTATTGATGGAGACAAGATGGTTCTTATAAGCTCACACAATATAGATAAGGTCCTTGTAAAAACACGTTCAGACGAAGAAATCGAAGCTACAATCGAGCAAGTAGACAAGGAAATATATACCCTTTCATTATGTAGACCACTAGAAGCTGGTGAGAAAGTAATAATAGAAATCATTGTAAATAACGAAATATCAAAAGCAATTAGGACAAGAGTCTAAGAGTTTATCCTCTTAGCTCTTCAATAAAGGAGATATCCATGAATAAGAAAAACATAGTATTGGGCCTAGTTCTATCAACAAGCCTGGTACTTGGCCAAAACACCCTAGCCCATGCAGATGAAACTACAGTAGAGGCAATAGGTATTGATAGCACTAAAGAAAACCATACAGAATTTGACTGGAATGCACTCCCAGATAAAAAATATCCACTTGAGATTGAAGATTGGGATACTGAAGAAACAAGAGATGTTGATATTGACGAATCCACTACTTCAATCGAACATACTGAAGATGAAGAAATCTTTGACAAGGGAGATGAGTCCCACAAGGAAAAAGCAAAACTAAGGACAAATAATGATGGCAATCTTGAGTTAATCCAACTTTATGATACTGACCTAGAAATCAATTGGCTTGATGACAAGGGAGAGGGAAAAGTTGATGGAATGGTTTATTGGGATGCCAATAAAGGATTTTCAGTAGATTTCAATAGTGATTCTGTCAATGAATTACCTCATGATGGGGAATTGAACCCTGAAACCAATCTCCCATATAGAAATAGAACACCAAAGTTCTATATTGATGGCAAGCCAGCAAAAGCTGGAGATGTTCTAATAGAAGATCCTAAGACCAAAGAATTGGTATTTAATATTGACCAATTGGGCAATGCTGGCTATACATTAGTTGAAGTTGATGGCAAACTCTATACTGTTTCGGAACTAGAAACAGATGCCATAAATGGTACAAAAATTTCTTTTAAAGCACTAGAAAAAGATGGTGAAACACATACAGATGGTCCTCTACCAACACAAGATGAATGGTATGATACCGAAACTGAAGATATCAACCTAGGCTATGAAATAATTGAAGATGATAGCCTAGAAGAAGGCAAGGTTGTAATCGAAAAAGAACCAGTTATTGGCAAGAGAGTGACAAGAATCAAATACACCAGAAAAGATGGTCAAGTATTTGCCCAACTTCTTGAAACAAGAGAATTACCATCACCAAAGGCTGAAAAAGGAATCAAGAGGATTGGAACGAAAAAAGATACTCCACTTACCCCAATCGAAGACGCTGAAGACGCAACAACTATCGACTACAAGTTTGAGTATACAGACTTCAAAGAAGAAAGAATTGCAAATCCAGAACTAAAAGTAGGCGAGGAAAGAATAATCCAAGTTGGTTCTGCTGGATATACCCTATACAAGGTCGTTCTTGATGGTAATGGCAAAGAAATCAGCAGGGAAAAAGTTGCTGAGCGCATGGCACAAAACCATATTGTAGAATATGGAACAAAGAAAGTAGAAGATGATAAATGCGAATTCCCACTAATTCCACTAACTCCAGCAGAAGAAATAAAAGAAAAATGCGAAAATTCTTTAATTCCACTAATCCCTACTGAAGAAATTGAGGAAGTAGAAATTCCAACAGTTAACGAAAAACCTGTACTTGTCCCTGAAGTAGAAAGTATTAACGAAAAGAATAAGGAAGTTGATGAGCTAATAGGAGAAATTAACGAAGGTATTAAGGAAATCTCTAATGTACTTTTGGAAAATGAAAATAATCAAAAAGAAGTAAAAGATAATAAAAAAGAAAATAAAAAAGATATAAAAAATCAAGATTCTATTAAAGAAAAACCTTTAGAAGAAGGTGTAAAGGCTATAAAAGTACCAAAAGTTAATAAAAATGCTAAAGAAGTAAAAACAATAAAGTCCGCTACTAAAGCTTCCAATCCAAAAACTGGTATTGCAGGCTTGACTCACATCACAGCTATTCTAAGCGCATCAATTATTGGCTTAACTGCTAGCAAGAAACGTAAATAAAATTAAAGTTTATCCGACTAGACCAGGCTAAAGGCCTGGTCTTTAAATTTGCAAAAAACTTGTAAATTCTGGGCTTTCTTGTATAATATTTTAGGTTAAAATAGAAATGAGGAAAAATATGACTGATTATGATGTGATAGTTGTTGGAGCTGGTGCTGCAGGCGCTTTTATGGCCTATGAATTCAAAAAGCTAAATACTGATAAAAAAGTTCTAGTAATTGATGGAGGTAGGAAGGTTCATGGGAGGACTTGTCCTATAACAGAGGGCAAAGTTGACCATTGTATAGGCTGTAAGCCATGTAATATCATGTATGGATTTGGTGGAGCAGGTACTCTATCTGATGGTAAATACAATATAACAACCAACTTTGGTGGAGATTTGCACCAGTACATAGGCGAAAAAAAGGCTATGGAACTTATGGAATACGTGGATTCAGTTCTCATGGAATTTGATGGTGGAAACGACCTTGAGTTATATTCTACAGATAAAAACGACCTTAAAACTAAGTGTCTAAGGTATGACCTCCACTTACTTGATGCTAAGGTTCGCCACTTTGGTACAGAAAGAAACAAGGTAATCTTACAAAAAATCTATGACTATGTAAAAGATGACATAGATTTTAAATTTATGTCAATGGTCACAGATGTCGGCTATAAAGATGGAGAATATACTGTAAAAACAGATGATGGTAAGACCTACACTTGCAAAGACCTTGTTCTTGCATCTGGGAGATCTGGATCAAAATGGGTATCTCAAATCTGCGACAAATTCAATATAACAACCAGGAAAAACAGGGTTGATATTGGAGTTCGCGTAGAAGTTCCTGCTGAAGTATTCAAGCATATAACTGATGATGTTTACGAAGCAAAGATAATGTACCAAACCAAACAATATAACGACGTGGTAAGGACCTTTTGTATGAACCCATATGGTCAAGTTGTTACTGAAAACACCAATGGTATTCTTACAGTAAACGGCCACTCTTACACAGATCCTGACCTAAGAACAGAAAATACAAACTTTGCTCTTCTAGTAACAAATAGATTTACAGAACCATTTGAGGATTCAAACGAGTACGGCGAATCTATAGCAAAAGTTTCAAATATGCTAGGTGGGGGAGTGCTTATGCAAAGATTTGGCGATCTTGTCAAGGGACGTAGGTCATCAGAAAGACGTATGGCAAAATCATTTACCAATCCAACCTTAAATGCTACAGCTGGAGATCTTTCTCTAGTTATGCCAAAAAGACAGCTTGATGACATCATTGAAATGATTTACCAATTAGATAAAATCGCCCCAGGCATGGCAAATGACGACACACTATTATATGGTATAGAAGTCAAATTCTACAATTCCGTAGTAGACGTTGACCATAAATTTGAAACATCACAAAAAGGCCTATACTGCTTAGGAGATGGCTCAGGCGTAACCCATTCTCTATCCCAAGCATCTGCATCTGGAGTAGAGATGGCAAGGATCCTAAATGGAGAAAATTAAGTGAAATATTTTTACGAGCAAATTTCAAAAAAAGATGGCGTAGTCCTAAGAGGGGTAGTGAATACTCCTGATGACTTTGATAAAAATAAGAAATATCCAACAGTAATAATGTACCACGGCTTTGGTGGGAATAGGGATGGCAGGACTTGGATGAGGATTCAAAACGCCAAACATCTCACCCAAAGAGGATATTTAGTAGTAAGATTTGATTTTTCTGGGACTAATGAGTCAGACGGTGATTTTTATGATATGACAGTCACAAGAGAGCTTTACGAAGCCAATATGATTTATGATTTCACAAAGACTAGGTCATATGTAGATAAGGATAGGATTTATCTAATCGGCCACTCACTTGGAGGAGTTATATCAACTCTCATAGGAGAGAAAATTAACCCAAGGGCCATAGCCCTACTTGCACCAGCTAGCGATATGAATAACATTGACTATCTAAAGGTTGCAGTCCAAATCAGAGTAGAAGATGAATATAGTAACTTAAGTGAAATAGAGAAGATCAAAAAAATCAAAGACCTAGAAGATATGGATATAGGTGGGGAGAAGCTTCACAGGAGATTTTGGTTGGACTTCTTAAGATATGATATCTACGGTGCAGCAGAAAAATATAAGGGAAATGTCCTAATCCTTAGAGGTAACCAAGACGAGCTTGTATTTAGAGATTCAAATGAGAAGCTAAATAAAGCTTTTCCACACTGCCGATACGAAGAAATTGATGGGGCAGACCACTCATTTACCAACTACGATCACAGGCAAATAATATTTGACAAAATGTATGAGTTCTTTGAAGAGAATAAGTAAAACTAGCCACAAAAAATGTGGCTTTTTTAGTGAAATTAAATAAAAGAAGGCTGTATTTTGGGTGAAATATTTGAAATAGCTGTTATAATAATACTATGACTAAATTTATGATTACAACTAGCTTTGGCCTAGAATCTTTGGTTAAATGGCAACTAAAGGATATGGGCTATGAAAAATTTAAGCTTAGTGATGGGCAAATCATCCTTGATGCAAATCTGGATGATCTAGGAAAACTTAATATTAATCTTAGAGAAGCTGACAGGGTCTATCTTATCCTTAAGACTTTTGAGGCAAAAGAATTTGATCAGCTTTTTGAAGGGATAAAAGAGATAAATTGGCCGGATTTTCTAGCAAAAGATTCTAATTTTAATGTGAATGCTAGAACTTATAAGTCAAAGTTATTCTCTATAAGAACTATCCAATCTATAAGCGAGAAAGCTATTGTTGAATCAATGAAGACTAAGTATAAGATTAGTCACTTTAGCAAATCTTCTCATAGAGTTCAAATAGAAGTTTCTATAAATAAAGATATGGCAAGTGTTTTGATTGATACATCTGGCGATGGACTCCACAAACGTGGTTACAGGGAGGACTCTGTAAAGGCTCCGCTTAGGGAAAACTTAGCGGCAGGACTTGTAGACCTATCCTTCTACAATCCAGAAAGATTTTTATTTGATGGATTTTGTGGGTCAGGAACAATATTAATCGAAGCTGCAAGAAGGGCTCGTAACATTGCTCCAGGTATCGATAGGTCCTTTGACTTTGAAAACTTTATTTTTATAGATAAAGACTGCTACAAAAAGGCCAAAAAAGAAGCTCTAGATGCCATTGATTACGATGTAAAACTCAACATCCTTGGATCGGATATATCTGGCAGGGCCATTAGCCTTGCTAAAAATAATGCCATAAATGCTGGCGTGGGCGAAGATATTTCCTTTATTACAAGAGATATAAAATCTGTTGCCCTAAGGGATGATTATGGGATATTGATATCAAACCCTCCTTATGGCAAGAGGCTTTCTGATTTTGATACAGCCGATCTTTATAAGAAGATCAATGATAAGTTTAAGAATTTAGATACTTGGTCCTTGTATTTTATAGCAAGTGACGAAAACTTCGATAAGAGCTTTAAGAAGAAACTTTCAAAGAAGAGAAAATTATATAATGGTGGTCAAAAAGTTGATTTCTATCAATATTTTGGCAAGAAACCAACAAATAAATAAGCGGAGGAAATCTTGACTGAGAATAAGAAAAATGATGGCAAAAAAATAGGCCTATCAATACTTTTATTTATATTAGCTATATATTTGATTGTAACAGTTATATTTTCATTTATAGCTCTGCCAGGAACATACTTAAATGGTAGGGATATTTCTTATGCCTCAAAAAAGGAGGCATTGGCTACTAGTCCTAAGAACTTCAATCTTGAAATCACAGGTAGAGATGATAGAAATCTTACTATCAAACCAGAAGATATAGATTATCAGGTAGAACTACCTAGCCAAGCAAAAATTGATCAAAATCCCTTTGTATGGCCAGTATCACTAATAACAGGCAGGAAAGAATACTATGATTTTGAATACAGGGTCTTTTATGACGAGGACAAGCTTGACAAAATCATAGATGATTCAAAGCTTATGAATGGCATCACAGAGCCAGAAGATGCAAAGATTGCTATAGAAAATAATGAATTTGTTGTTAAAAAAGAAGTCGAAGGTAACAAAGTTGACAAGGCTAAGCTAAAAAAAGAAATTATTGATAGTATAAATACCAAAAATAACAAGATAGCCTTGGATGATAGTTTTTATATAGGACCAAAAGTAAGGTCGGATTCAAAAGAATTGCAAGATATAGTTGCAGATTCTAAAAAAATAAATGATATGTCTATCAAATTTAATTTTAATGGTTTTGACTACAAACTTGAGGGTGCTAGCCTTATAGATTTGATGGACTTCACAGATAAGGGTTATGAACTAAATTACGACAAGGTCTTAGCCTATGTAAGTGATATGGCAGAGGCAACTAATACCTATGGTAAAAGTCGTAACTTCAACGCAACTGGCATAGGACCAATAGTTGTTGGCCCTGGAGTGTATGGTTTTAAACTTGATGTAGATGCTACTATTGATAAGATATATGAGCTTGTAAACCAAAGACAAAGTGGCGATATTGAGCCAGTATATAGCAATCAAGCCTACACTCGTACAGATACTGGAGAGGACATAGGAGATACTTATGTTGAGGTCGACCTATCCCGCCAAAGAATGTGGTTTTACAAAAATGGTGAGCTAATCGTAGAATCTGATATTGTTACAGGAATTCCTCACGATGGTTGGGCAAGCAACGTCGGAGTAGGTGCCATCCAAGCAAAGGTGAGAGACACCAACCTTAAGGGACAAAATTTCGATAGGGTAACTGAGTACAATACCAAAGTTAAATATTGGATGCCAACAGGTTGGGATGGGGAAGGATTCCACGATGCGCCTTGGAGAGGAGCATTTGGTGGACAAATCTACCTATCAAATGGATCTCACGGTTGCTATAACCTACCACCATCTGTAGCTCAGACACTATTTGATAATGTCGACCCACTAACACCAGTTGTAGTTTATGAATCAAGTACCAACTATTCACCAGCTATGACTTATTAGGAAATATAATGATAAAAATTGAAAATTTAACCTACATCTATCCATCAAATGATGAAAATGAGGGCCACAGGGCCATTGATGGACTAAATATTGACATCAACAAGGGTGACTTTGTTGCAATCCTAGGTCACAATGGCTCGGGTAAATCAACCCTTGGCAAACTAATTAATGCCCAGATACTTCCAAGTAGTGGAGACATATGGATAGATGATTTAAATGCAAAAGATGAAAATAAAATATGGGATGTGAGAAAAAAATGTTCTATGGTTTTCCAAAATCCCGACAACCAAATGGTAGCTACTACGGTTGAAGAAGAAGTAGCCTTTGGTGTAGAAAACTTACAAATACCAAACCCAGAGCTTAGGGAAAGAGTGGATTCGGCTATATCTCTAGTTAGGATGGATGACTATAAGAAGAGAAATCCTTCAACTCTATCTGGTGGTCAAAAGCAAAGAGTTTCTATAGCTGGGGTTATAGCCATGATGAGCGATTATATAATCTTTGACGAACCTACAGCTATGCTAGATCCTAAGGGTAGGAAAGATGTAATAAACTTAGTTCTTGAACTTAACAAGAACTATGGCAAAACAATCATATACATCACCCACTATATGGAAGAAGCTATCAAGGCTGATAAGATAATTGTCCTAGATAAGGGAAGGAAAGCTCTTGAGGGTTCGGCATTAGAAGTATTTTCCCAAGTTGAGACTATGAAAAAACTAGGACTCGCTGTTCCACAAGTGACAGAAGTTGCCTACAAACTACAGGAGAAAGGGGTAGATTTTGATAATCTACCTCTTAGTATTGAAGAATTTTTGGAGAGCATATGAATATTGAACTAAAGAATGTGGATTACATTTACAATGAGGGAGTAGTTGGAGAAGTATATGCTCTTAAAGATATCAATTTAGAGATTAAAAGCCACGAAATAATTGGCCTAATCGGACAAACTGGATCAGGGAAATCAACCTTGGTTCAGCTTTTAAATGGCCTTTTATTACCAAGCCATGGTGATGTTATTGTAGATGGTATAAACACCAAGGATAAGGATAAGAGGCGAGATGTACGTTTTAAGGTGGGTCTTGTTTTCCAATATCCAGAACACCAGCTATTTGAAGAATCAATAGCAAAGGACATAGCTTTTGGCCCTAAAAATATGAAATTATCTGAAGATGAGATTGATAGGCGAGTGAAAGTTGCTATGGAAAAGGTAGGACTTGACTATGAAACTTACAAGGATGTCTCACCTTTTGAAATATCAGGTGGCCAACAAAGAAGGGTTGCTGTAGCAGGGATAATCTCTATGAACCCAAAAGTTCTAGTCCTAGATGAACTTACTGCTGGCCTTGACCCAAAGGGACGCGAAGAAATTTTTAGCGAAATAATAAATATTTACAATAATGACCCAGAACTTACCATTGTTTTGGTTAGCCATTCTATGGAAGATGTGGCAGAATATGTGGACAGGGTTGTTGTTTTGAATAAGGGAGAGATGTTTAGCGATGCCTCAACCTATGATACCTTTACCAAGGCTGATCTTGAGAGCATAGGTTTAGACATACCACAAATTGCGAAATTTATGAGAGCCTACAAGGCAAAGGGTGAAGATGTCAGAGATGATATCTACACTATAGATGCAGCAGTTGCGGAGCTTTCTAGACACTTAGGAGTAAGCCATGAATAAAATAAGTATAGGTCAATATTTGCCCTTTGATACCTTCATTCATAGGCTAGATCCAAGGGTGAAAATAATAGGAGTTTTTCTATTTATAATCACCATATTTTTTGTAGATGATTTTATAACATTCATACCCTTTGTAGCCTTGCTAATTGCTATGCTAAGAGTTGCAAAAATTCCAATCAAAAGTGTAATTAGGTCCCTAAAACCCTTGTTATTTATCATGATTATTACTGGAATCATTAATTTATTTACAACACCAGGTAGGGTTATTGCAAATATTGGACCTTTGAATATCACTTATGAGGGCATATACAGAACTGCCTTTACACTACTTAGACTAATATTGATAATCTTATCAACATCTGTGCTAACATATACCACAAGCCCAATGGAATTAACCTATGGTTTAGAAAAACTATTCTCACCATTAAAACGCTTTGGCTTTCCAGCAGGAGAACTTGCAATGATGATTAGTATTTCTCTAAGATTCATTCCAACTTTATTTGATGAGGCCCAAAAAATTCGCTTGGCTCAGATGGCTAGAGGAGCAGATTTTGAGTCAGGCAACATTGTAAATAGGGCTGTTGCTATGATTCCACTACTTGTGCCACTATTTATAAACTCATTTAAAAGGTCTGATGAACTTGCCACAGCTATGGAAGCTCGTATGTATAGGATTGGCGAAGAGCGTACAAAATTAAACGAAATATATATGGATAGGACAGACTATACGACACTTTTCCTATTTATAGGATTTTGTATTATAATCATCGTCAAACGCTTCATATGATAAAGAATATTAGACTCAAAATTGCCTATGATGGAAGTGGTTTTCACGGATTTCAATCGCAAAATGACCATAGGAATGTGGAAGATGAAGTAAAGAAGGCCATCCACAAGGTCACTGGTGAAAATAATAGGATAATTGCTGCAGGAAGAACTGATGCAGGAGTTCATGCCAAGAGTCAATATGTAAATTTTCTTACAGCAAGTCCTATAAATCCTAATGCATTCAACTTTCACCTTGACCCCTATTTTCCAGATGATATCTTGGCCTTAGAGGCAGAGGAAGTTGATCTAGGCTTTCATGCTAGGTTTTCGGCTATAAATAAGACTTATAAATATGTAATCTACACAGGAAAAGTCATGCATCCTGTTTACAGAAAGTATATGGAGCATATAACCTATCCTCTGGATATATCAAAGATGGAAGAAGGACTTCTTGCCTTAAAGGGTGAGCACGATTTTAAAGCCTTTATGAGGGCTGATAAAAATCTAGAAATAAACACTATTAGGACAATTGACGATTGCTATCTAAGAGAAGATAAAAATAAGATTGAAATTTATTTTACAGCCAATAGCTTTTTGCACAACCAAGTGAGAATCATGTGTGGAAGCCTTGTAGAGCTTGGCCGAAATAAGCTTTCAATTGACGATTTAAAAGCTTATTTTGAAAATGGCAAGAAAGCAAACCCAACATTAAATCCCCAGGGCTTATATTTATGGAGCATAAATTATGACTGATACAAATAAGGAAAAAATAAATAGCAAAAGGGAACTTAAGGCCTTATCTTTAATTCTATTTGTTATAGTTGGATTTTCTTTCATTACTAAAGATAGGCTTATAATTTTTGCGATTCTTGCAAGTCTTATTTTATTGATTGTTGGGGCATATATAAGGGAAAATAATTTGAAAATATCAAAGGCTATTTATTACCTAGTAATTTCATTTTATAATATAGCTAGTATCTTTTCTCTTCTAGAATATTTTAAGGGACAAGAGTCTCTAACAAAGATTGAAAAATATATATTTAAGCCCTTTATAATAAATGATAAAATAGACATAAGATACATAGGCTGGATACTAATTTTGACAACTTTCCTATTTATCCTTGAAAATATGAAGAAGAATCCTAACGAGGGAAACAATGACAGATAATATAAACGAAGAAAATAAATATCAAGAAGACGAACTTGAAGAAGAAGTTGAAGAAGTTGAAGTTAAGACGAAAAAGCCAAGAAAGGCACGAAAAAAACATATGACTAGGAAGACAAAGAGAGATATTTTAATTGTCGGCCTAGTCGCTATAGTAGCCTTACTAGCTCTCTACTACTTTAATAATCACCAAGCAGCCAAAAATAAGGATTTTCAGACAAGTGAAGTTATTGACGAGAATTCTTATACAGGGTCAAATATCATGAGAGTCGACTTAAACCAAGTCAACAAAATCAACATAGATCTTAAGACTGCTGATGTTAGAATTCAAAAGTCCACAACAAATCCATACATAGAATACACCCACCTTTATAAGGGTGAAGAAGATATCTATACTGTTGATGTATCCTATGAAAATGGAGTCTTAAACCTTAAGAGCAACATCCAAGGCAAGGAATTGAATATGAAAAACAAAATCCAAATTGTTAGGATTTTCTTGCCAAATGACAAGCCAATAGAAGAAATTAAGGCTAAAATTGGGGCTGGTGATGTGAAAATCACCGACCTAGAGGTCAAAGATTTGGATTTGAATGTAAAAAGCGGTCATATAACTTTTGACAATTCTTTCTTTGGAGGCTTTGTAACAAATGAAGCTGGTGATATCATTCTTACTAATACAGAGCTGATGAATACCAAACTTGCAACAAATGCTGGAGATATAAGCATAGAAGAGGGCAAGATAGGTGCTAGATCTGATTTTTCAACCCAAAGTGGGGATATTATAATCAAATCAACTGACACCATTGATAATTATAATATCAAAGCAAATCTTGAAGTTGGCAACTTTATCTTGGGCAATGTTTCTTATAGAAATATCAAGAATGGTTTTGCAAGAGATAATAAGGCCAAAAAAGAGATCACCCTAAAGACTAGAGTAGGCGATATAATCTTTAACAAAGGCGAGGGTGCAATACTTGATGAAGAAGAATATATAACCAACAAGTCAAACAAAGAGGAAAAAGAAGAATCTAAATACGATTATATAAATGTCGAAGACGATGAAGAAGCCACAGACGAAGAAAATGTAGATGATGGCAGTCAAACCGATACGACAGATGAAAATATAGATGAAGAACAAAGTGAAGGTGAAGAAAATAATAATTAGGTTCCTAGGGGCTTAATTATTTTTTTTAGCATTATGGAAAATATATACCAAACATTAAAAAAATATTTTGGGTACGAATCTTTTAGAGATGGCCAAGAAGAAATAATTACAAATATCCTTGAAAAGAAGGATGTTCTTGGAGTCTTGCCAACTGGAGGAGGTAAGTCTATTTGCTACCAATTACCTGCCTTACTCATGGACGGTCTTACCCTAGTTATATCTCCCTTGATATCTCTTATGAAAGATCAGGTAGATTCTTTAGTCGAGGATGGGATAAGTGCCAAATTTATCAACTCAAGCCAAACATTTGAAGAATACAAAGATACCTTGTCTCTTGTGAAAGCCGGTAAGGTCAAAATCTTATATATTTCTCCAGAAAGACTTGAAAATGAGTACTTTATAGAATTTTTAAAGGACATAGATGTATCATTAATAGCTGTTGATGAAGCTCATTGTATAAGCCAATGGGGCCACGATTTTAGACCGTCTTATAAGCTAATACCAATGATCTACCAGCATTTGCCAGACATACCAAAGGCTGCTTTTACGGCGACTGCAACTAAGGAAGTCAGAGAAGATATCATAGAAAATCTAAAACTAGAAGATCCTTTCGTCAAAGTTACAGGATTTGACAGGGAAAATCTTACATTTTTGGTAGAAAAACCAAAAGATAAGCTTAGATTTCTCAAAGATTATCTACTAAATCACAAGGAAGATTCTGGAATAATTTACGCAGGAACTCGCAAAAAAGTAGATGAAGTATACAAGTTTATTAAAAAGCTTGGTTTGGATGTCTCAAAGTACCACGCAGGCCTTGCAGAAAAAACCAGGATAAAAAGTCAGGATGATTTTATCTATGAGAGAAAAAAGATAATAGTTGCCACCAATGCCTTTGGTATGGGCATTGATAAGAGCAATGTCAGATATGTCATCCACTACAATATGCCCAAGGATATGGAATCCTATTACCAAGAAGCTGGTCGTGCGGGCCGAGATGGGGAAGCTAGCGATTGTATACTTTTGTACAATTCCCAAGATATAATCCTAAACAAATTTTTGATTAATCAAAGTTACAATCCACGCTTTAAGGCTTACCAATTAGAAAAACTTCAAGTTATCATAAATTATGTAAATACTACTAACTGTCTGAGAGCTTTTATCTTAAATTATTTTGGCCAAGAAGCTCGTGAAACTTGCGATAATTGTTCTAATTGCCTAGGCGAGGTCAAGAGAGAAGATGCAACTATAGATAGTCAAAAAGTCTTATCATGTATATATAGACTTGACCAAAGATATGGGCAAAAGACTGTCATTGATTGTCTCAAGGGATCAAAAAACAAAAATTCTAGGGAGAAAAATCTAAATAAAGTGTCAACCTATGGGTTGATGAAAGAAGAGGATGAGAAGTACATCAGAGACCTCATAGGAACCCTAGTAGCAGATGGCTATATAAGAGTAAGTGGCAACACTTATCCGATATTAAAGCTTACCGAAAAATCAAAAGATGTACTCTTTGACGAGAAAAAAATCTTTGTAAATCAAAGTAAGAAAGAGCCTATCAAAGAAAAAGTTACTAGTAGCCTGGACTCATATGACGATAAATTATTTAACCACCTAAAGAAAGTAAGGCTAGACCTATCAAAGCAAAGAAATGTCCCACCATTTATAATATTTTCTGATGCTTCCCTAAAAGATATGGCAACCTACAAGCCGACAAGTGAAGAAAAATTTTTGCAAATCAAGGGAGTGGGAGATAAGAAGCTTATTCAGTACGGAGATATATTTATAGCAGAAATCAATGAATTTATGGTGAGAAATAGGTAAATTTGACTTAAGAAAAATTGAAAATATTTTAAAAAGATTTATAATATACTTATAAGGCTAGGGGTGCAAAATGCTGAGATGTCTTTAAGGCAAACCCTTTAAACTTGATGCGGATAAAACCGACGTAAGGAAGCAAGATTGATTCTTAAACCTAGGCTTATTGCCTAGGATTTTTTATTTTGGGAGTAAATATGAGAGGTTCTATAGCTATCCAGGTCTTACCTGATACAAATCGCGATGATGTTTTTAACAAGGTAGACAAGGTGATTGAATATATAGCCAGTACTGGCCTAGACTATGAAGTTTCTGCCTTTGAAACAAGTGTTGATGGTGAATTTGATGAGCTTATGGAAATAATAAAAAAAGCCCACGAGCTTATGCTAGAAGAAGACATGAATGGTGTAAATTGTTACATCAAAACAAGTTTTAGAAAAGATGGAGATGGTTGGTCCATTGAAGACAAAACAAAGAAATATAGGAAATAAGCTAATACCCATATCCTTATTTATAATCCTAGTTATCGTATGGGAATATATTGTGGCCACTGGCAGGGTAGAAAGATATATTTTGCCAGCTCCAAGTGATATTGTTGAGGTCTTGGCCAAAGAGAGTCAGGTTTTATTTGACCACAGCCGAGTCACTATCAAAGAAACCTTACTGGGGCTTATGATAGGGGTAGGGATTGGATTTATTCTTGCCATACTTATGGATAGGTTCAAATTTGTAAGAGCTGCCTTTTATCCATTTATAGTTTTATCTCAAACTATACCAACGGTTGCTATTGCACCAATTCTAGTCATCTGGTTTGGATATGAGATGCTACCAAAGGTAATTTTGATAGTGCTAACAACTTTCTATCCTATAGCTATGGGTGTTTATGATGCCCTCCAGCAAATTGACAAAGATTACTTGGTATTGCTCGATAGTATGAAAGCTAGTAGCTTAGATAAATATAAGTATGCAAAGATACCGATGATTGGCCCAAACTTTTTCTCATCCCTAAAGATTTCTAGCTCCTATGCAGTGATTGCAGCTGTTGTTTCAGAGTGGCTGGGAGGCTTTATGGGACTAGGAGTTTATATGACCAGGGTAAGAAAGGCCTATGCCCTGGACAAGATGTTTGCGGTAATAATAATTACATCACTATTAAGTATGGTTTTAGTTGGAATTGTCACAATAATTGAAAGATCCATTTTGAAATGGAATTATGTAAATGAAAAGGAATAAAATTATGCAAAAAAAGATTATATCAGGAGTGCTCGCACTACTAATGACTCTTACTGCTTGTGGAAATAACCAAGAAGCAGCAAAAAGTACAGAAACAGAAGAAAAAAATCAAGAAGCTAGCACAGAAAATAAGACAGAAGAAGTTGTAGAAGAAGAAAAAGACCCTGAATCAAAGGAACTTAAAAAAGTTACAGTAGTCCTAGACTACACACCAAATACCAACCACACAGGTCTTTATGTTGCAAAAGACAAAGGCTTTTATGAAGAAAAAGGCTTTGATGTAGAAATCGTTCAACCACCAGAAGATGGGGCAGAAGCACTAGTAGCATCAGGCAAGGCTGACTTTGGTGTATCCTACCAAGATTCCTTGGCAAATGTATTGGCAGGAGATGCAAAGATGCCAATAACAGCAATTGCGGCAATCATCCAACACAATACATCAGGTATTATGTCAAGAAAAGGTGAGGGAATAGATAGACCAAAAGGACTTGAGGGCAAGAGATACTCAACTTGGAACTCTCCAGTAGAACAAAATACAATCAAAAAAGTAATGGAAGTAGACGGCGGAGACTTTGACAAATTACAAATGATACCAGCAAGCCAACTTGATGAAGTTGCAGCCCTTCGTGAAGATCAAACAGATGCTATTTGGATTTTTGAAGGCTGGGGCAAGGTAAATGCTGACGTCCAAGATTATCCAGTAGATTATTGGAACTTCAAAGACATAGATGATACTTTTGACTTCTATACACCAGTTTTAATTGCAAACAATGATTTAATAGCAAATGAAAAAGACTATGTAAAAGACTTTGTAGAAGCGACTAAAAAAGGCTATGAATTTGCTATCGACAATCCTAAAGAAGCAGCAGACATCTTGCTTGCCAATGATGATTCTCTAGGAAAAGATATAATCTATGCTTCCCAAGAATTTTTGAGCAAGGAATACAAAAAAGATACTGACAAATGGGGCATCTTTGATAAGGATAGATGGGCAAAATACTACACTTGGTTAAACGACAATGACCTAGTAGAAGAAAAACTTGATGTAAATGCTGGATTTACTAACGAATTTGTAGAATGAATGTACTAAAATTAGAAGATATTTATAAAAGTTTTGGCGAAAAAGATGTGCTAAATGGCATATCTTTTTCTGTCGAAAAGGGAGAAATCCTTGGCCTGCTAGGAGTAAGTGGCAGCGGCAAATCTACAGTTTTCAATATAATATCTGGAAATATTAAGCCAAATAAAGGCAAGGTTTTTATAGATGGCAAGGAAACAACAGGAGAAACTGGACATGTTTCCTATATGCTACAAAAAGATTTGCTCTTTGATCATATGAAGGTAGTGGACAATGCTGCCCTTGCCCTTAGGATTAAAGGCATGGACAAAAAGAAAGCAAGAGAGACTGCAAGTTCTTATTTTAAAGAATTTGGCCTAGAAAATCAAGAAGATAAATATCCTAGAGAGCTTTCTGGTGGTATGAGGCAAAGAGTGGCCTTGCTTAGGACCTACCTAAACAAAGAGCCAATCATCTTGCTAGACGAGCCTTTCTCAGCCCTTGATAAACTCACCAAAGATAAGCTGCACAATTGGTTTTTGGATATAATAAAAAAATACCAAATGACTGGCATATTCATAAGTCATGACATAGACGAAGCAATTTATCTTTCTGACAGGATATTAATATTAAAAACTGATGGCAAACTTCATGACCAAGTTGTAATCAAAGAAAAAAATAGAGACGAGAGTTTCAAGCTTTCAGATGAGTTTTTAAACTACAAAAGAGAAATTGCAAAAAAACTAGAAAATTCATAAACGAAAATCAGGGCATATATAAGAAACCCCAAAGTCCGTATTTCGGATTTTGGGGTTAAATTCAATAGCTCTGGTTTTTATTTCTCTTCCTTATCTTCAATTTCTTTCTTGGAAGTTTCTTGCATTTCCTTTATTAATTCATTTACTCTTTTCTTATTTAATCTTGAAAGGCCATTTCTTTCGCTGTCGAACAGATCGTCAATAGCCTTCTTACCAGCTTCATCTTCCATTACTTCAGTACTCTTGGCTTGCAGAATTGCCCTTGGCAAAAACCCATTCCTGCACGAGTTCTACGTTTTACAGCATCGAGAGTTTCAACAGGAATACCACGATTCATAGCATCGCGAATGGTAGCTTCACTTACTTGTTCACAACGACAGACAATCCTATCTGGAATGGTTAATATTATATTTCTATAATGTAAAACGTTTATTCATAATTTAATTATAGATTTTAAAAAAAAACTAAAAAATTCGATTTACATTATAAATTAGTTGAGAAGATATTATTACATAAATGCCATCTTACAACAACATAATTTTATAAAATTGTAATTAGGTTATAAATTTTTATAAAAAAATCAATTTTATGTTGACAACGTTTTTCTTTTAGGATACAATAAGTTTAAATTAGTTAATTAACTTAATTTATTAAAGAAAGGTATAGAAATGAATAACGAAATAATTTATCTGCCTGTAGGTGTTGGTACATTTGATATGAAAGTGGCAGACGAGGATTTTAAAAGGTCAGTTAATAACTTATCCACCTGTTGTAATGTTATTGTTCCTGATTCACCACTACTTTCTATAACAGATTTAGCTAAATTTTTGGAAGGAAAATCACCAGATTTAGTTATATTCCAAAATTTAACATTTGCTAATTCTGATTATATGCAAGAAGTGGTAAAAAAAACTAGTTGTCCAATTTTGATATGGACTTTGAAAGAGAGATATGTTGATGGCGGAAGACTTAGACTTAACTCATTAACAGGAGCTTATTCTGCTTCAAATCTACTATATATGTTGGATAAAAAAGAAAAATTTTATATATATGCTGAAAGTTCAGATAAAAAAGTATCAGAATTAGTTGAGAAGATAGATAAGGCAATTACTACGGTCAAGGAATTAAATAAGCTAAATATTGCCACTGTAGGATTTAATCCAGATGGTTTTGGATTTGGACAAGCTCTTTCAGTCGACTTATTAAAGACTTTTGGTGCAAACCTTAAACAAGTGGAAGTGCGTGAGCTAATGGAGCGAGCAGAATCATATAAAGATGATGAATATAGAGATATATTTGATGCTGCAAATGTCGATTTAAAAAAATATAAATTTTTAGAAAGCAAACAAATTGATAAATCAGCTAGACTTTATAAAGCTTATAAAGATTATATTACTGAAAACAATATTGGAGCATTGGCATCAAGGTGCTGGCCAGATTATTTTGTTAGATATGAGGCGCCTGTTTGTGGAATATTGAGTGTTCTAAATGACCAACTTATAGCAGCAGCATGTGAGGGTGATGTATACGGAGCTTTGTCAATGTTTATTGGTAATAAGTTATCTGATAAGCAGCTTTTCTTTGGAGATCCGGTACACATAGACAATGAAGAAAATCTTATATATTTCTGGCATTGTGGAATGGGAGCTTGTTCATTAGCTGCTAATGATAATAATGTTGGTGTACATCCAAATAGAAAAATGGGACCTACGATGGAATTTGTATCAAAACCAAGTCCTGAGGCAACCATTTTCAGAGTTGGAAGAACATCTGATGGTGAATTTAGATTTTTCATATCTAAGGGCTCTGTTATAGAAAAAGAAAAACCATTTTTAGGTACAAGTTCTATAGTAAAATTGGAAAGCCCAATAAAGAGTTGGATAGAGGAGTCAGTAAATGATGGACGGGAACCACATTTTACTGTAATTTATAAAGATGTAGTTGAAGAATTAAAGATTTTATCAAAATTACTAGGAATTAATTATTACGAATATTAGGAGAATATAATGAAATATTTTTTAGACAGTGCAAAATTAGATGAAATAAAATATGCTTATGAAAATTATGGAATTGATGGAGTTACTACAAACCCTAGACACATTATGAATTCAGGTTTATCTTTTTATAAAGTTTTAGAAGGATTATCTAATTGGGTAAAGGAAGAGAATCTAAATGGTTATAAAAAATTTCCTATTTCAGTAGAGATAGATCCATCATTAATAGATTCAAAAGATATGATTGAAATGGCAAGAGAAGTTAGTAATATATGTGAAAATTTCGTTATAAAGATTCCTTGTAATGAGCAAGGTCTCATTGCTAGTAGAAAGCTTGAGGAAGAAGGCATAAGAACTAATGTAACTTTAGTATTTTCACCATCACAAGCACTTAATGCGGCAAGGTGCAAAGCTTTATTTGTATCTCCTTTTATTGGTTGGAAGGAACAAAATGGAGAAGATTGCAAGAAATACATTGAAGATATAGTAAATATTTATAAAAATTATGAATACTATAAAAACACTCAAATTATATGTGCTGCAGTGAGAAATCCAAAGCAAATAGTAGACTGTGCGTTAGCAGGTGCAGATATTGTTACTGCTGGATTAGGTGTATTTAAAGATTCATTTGAACATTCCTATACAGATTCAGGGCTTAAAAAGTTTATAGATGCGTGGAATAATACAGATACTGAAAAGGAGATATTGAAATGAAAATTGGATTTATTGGACTAGGAATAATGGGAGAATCAATGAGTAAAAGAATCATTGATTTACATGATGATGAAGTTTTTATATTCGATATAAATGAGGATAAAATAAAACAATTAGAAAAAGAAGGAGGCAAAGCTTGTACTAGCTCCAAAGAGTTAGCTAATAAATCGGACATTATTATAACTATGGTTCCAACTGCTAAACATAGTAAGGAGATTTGTTCGGAAATTATTGATGAATTAGAAGACAGTAAAATTTGGATTGATATGTCAACTATATCACCTATTGAATCAAGAGAGATTGCAAAAGAAGTTGAGTTAAAAGGTGCAAAATTTGCAGATGCCCCTGTAGTAAAATCTAAACAAGCAGCTATTGATGGACAACTAGGTATATATGTGGGATCATCTGAAGAAACATTTAACAAAATTAAACCAATATTATCATACATGGGTTCCAATATCATAAGAATGGGAGAGCATGGAAATGGACTTGTTATGAAAATATGTCATAACGCTTTAGTTGCTCAAATACAAAACGGAGTAAATGAAACATTGTCATTAGCTAGCCTTATGAACATATCCGTAGATGATTTTGTCACTGCAATTTCATATGGTGGGGGCGACAATTTCTATCTATCATCTAAAGCAGATAATATAAAAAATGAATCTTATAATACAGCATTTTCTATAGAAAATATGAATAAAGATGTTAATATTTGTTTGGATTTGGCTGATAAATATGAGTTTAATATGCCAGGCGTAAAAGTAGCTCATGAAGTATATAAAAATGCTATGGATAATGGATTTGAGAAAGATGATTTCTCAAAAACCTATGAAATAGTAAGGAAACACTAATGAGATACATTAGTAAAAATGAAATAAAACTAGTAACTGATTCTTCATTTAATAAATATGGAAGAGTTATAGATTGTAATTTTCATGAAATCATAGATTACCTAGATAATCACACAACTATTCCGGATGAAGGAAATCAATATGTAGCTAGTGACAATGGTTTTGAAAATCTTAATTGTTATAAAGAGATATCTGAAAAGTATTATGGTTGTCAAGATATACAATTCGGATACTGTAATGGAAAAAACAATCGATTGAATGCTTTAGAGTACCATTCTAGTAATGAAATTAATGTAGCGGCCACAGATTTAATCTTGTTATTAGGTGATGTTAGAGACATTGAATCAAATACCTATAAAACTAATAAAGTTGAAGCATTTTTACTTAAAAGAGGTCAAGGGATAGAGATATTTACAACGACTTTACATTTTTCTCCTATAAGAACAAATGAAGAAGGGTTTAAATGTGCAGTCTTTTTGCCTAGATTTACAAATAATGATATTAACTTTAGTGGAAACGATTTACTATTTAAAAATAATAAATGGATACTAACCCACCCTGAGAACGAGAAACTAATGAATATAGGAGTAAAAGGGCGATTAATTGGGGAAAATATTGAATATAAAGAGGAATGAATATGAATTTTTGGTTTACACTGATAACATTTATAATAGTTACGGCCTTTGTAACTATATATGCATCAAAGAAAGTCACAGATGATGATAGTACAACTTCAAAAGGATATTTTTTAGCGGGCAGTGGTCTTTCTGGAATTGTAATAGCTGGTTCTATGATGCTTACTAATTTGTCGGCAGAGAACTTAGTTGGTTTATCTGGTCAATCATATAGTGCTAATATGTCCGGTATGGCATGGGAGTCAACGGCTGTAATTGCAACTATAGTAATGGCTATGATATTTTTACCTATATATTTAAAAAAAGGGTATACTACATTACCAGAGTTTATGGAAGAAAGATATGATTTAACAATAAAAAGAGTAATTTCATTATTGTTTCTCATAGGATATCTTGTAATTGGAATTCCTGTATGTTTGTATGCAGGTGCTATAGGTTTTACACAGATTTTTGACTTGTCAGCTATGTTGGGAGTTAGTCAACAAACAGCTATAACTATAATTATAGTACTAGTAGGTGTAGTTGGTGCTATATTGGCAGTATTTGGCGGTTTAAAAGCTGTAGCTGTGTCTGACACAATAAATGGAGTTTTGTTATTAATAGGGGCAGTATTAGTACTATTTTTTGGATTGAGTTATCTAGGTGGACAATATAATGGAGGAATTGCAGAAGGAATTAATGATATTCTAGTAAATGCTCCAGAAAAATTAAATGCAGTAGGTAAAAAAGGAGATCCTGTACCATTTTCAACTTTATTTACTGGAATGATACTTGCGAACCTTTTCTACTGGGGGACTAATCAAGTATTAATTCAAAGAACTCTTGGTGCAAAAAACCTTAAAGAAGGACAAAAAGGTGTTTTACTATCTGGATTTCTAAAAATGATAGTACCTTTATTTATGGTATTACCAGGAATAATTGCTTTTAGACTAGCTCCGGGATTGGAAAACTCCGACTTTGCTTATCCTACTTTAGTTGGTATGGTTCTTCCTTGGCCATTACTTGGAATTTTCTGCGCAGCTTTGTTTGGAGCCATTGTATCTACATACAATTCATTTTTAAACTCTGCTTCAACAATATTTATGTTAGATTTTTATAAGCCATTTATAAATCCTGATATAGAAGATAGAGAGTTGGTAAGAAAATCGAAAATTTTTGGAACGATATTTGCTGTATTTGCAATTGTATTCAGTCCTATGCTTCAAAATATGGATTCAGGACTGTATGATTTTGGAAGAAGTTTCACAGGCTTTTATAATATCCCTATAATTACCTTGGTACTATTAGGAATGTTTACAAAATGGTCAAATCCACTAGGCGCTAAGATAGCTATAATATGGCATATATTATTCTATTCTGGATATAAATTTTGGTTTAAAGCTTTGAATAGTACTTTCCTTAATAAAATTTTAGAAATCCAATTCATTCATACCTATGCAATAAGTTTTGTTGTTATGGTATTAATAATATATTTATGTTCATTCATAGACAAAGACAGATCTACATTTAATTTAAATGACGGTAGACATGATAGCTATGATATGACTCCTTGGGAATTGAGAAAGCCAGTTGCAATCTTTTTAGTGTCAATGTTAGTATATAATTATCTATTGCTATCTCCAATGGGCCTAGCTGCTCCTGGTAATAATTTATCATTTGTAAGAACAATAACATTTATTTTAATAATTATAGGAATTGGAGTTCTAATAGCTTGTAACAAAATTAAGAAGGGCGCAAAGAATGAAATTAATACAAAGAAATGATGGGTTTGATATAAAATTTGATAATTTGATTCTGTTTACCCATAAAACTATGGAGCCGATGATATTCATCGGTTCCGGTTTTGAAAAAATGGATATGTATAGAGGAAACTTTGACATAGAAGACAACCTATACTCTAGATTACCACTTAGAGATTACAATATAATAAGCGATGATGAATCGCAAATTGAAATACTATTTGATAATCTAATTAAAATGACTATAGAAGAAATTGATGACAAAATTCATATCAAATTTGAATTTAAAGACAAATCATTTAATAGGTTTTGGATTAGATTAAACTCATTTAAAGAAGAAAAAATATATGGTTTGGGCGAACAGATGAGTTATTTTAACCTTAAAGGGAAAAAATTTCCTATTTGGACGTCTGAACCAGGAGTAGGTAGAGATAAATCTACATACGTTACTTGGAGATCAGATGTAGAGAATAAAGCTGGCGGAGATTATTATTGGTCTAATTTTCCACAAGCAACTTATATTTCAAAAAGTGGATATTATTTTCACTTGAATTCAACAGCCTATTCAATATTTGATTTTAGAGCAGATGACTATATAGAAGTTGAAGTATGGGATCTTATAGATTCAATTACTTTGGGAACCGCATCAAGTTTAAAAGAAACTCATAGAAAATTAACTAATTTATTGGGTAGACCGCCTAAACTACCAGAATGGATATACAACGGCTTAATTATTGGAGCCCAGGGAGGAAGCAAAAGAGTAGGGAAAATTCTCAAAGATTCATTACAAAATGGAATAGAAGTTTCTGCTGTATGGAGTCAAGATTGGTGTGGGAGAAAAGTAACTTCATTTGGCAAAAGAGTTAAATGGTCTTGGGAGTACGACTCAACATATGATCCCGATTTAAAAGAGTTTATAAAGAATATAAATGGACAAGGTATAGAATACTTAGGTTATATAAATCCATACATTCTTGAAGGAACTCCTCTATATGAAGAAGGAGAAAATAATGGCTATTTTGCAACGAACATCGATGGTGGGAAATATTTAGTTGATTTTGGCGAATTTTATTGTGGAGTAGTAGATTTTACTAATCCAGAAGCTTTTGAATGGTATAAGAATATTATAAAAACTAATCTTATTGATTTTGGTATGAAAGGTTGGATGGCGGACTTCGGTGAGTATTTACCAATAGATGTGAAGCTATACAATAATAATCAAGCAAAAATTGAACACAATAATTGGCCTGTTTTATGGGCTAAATGTAATTATGAAGCAGTAAAAGAGTCAGGAAATTTAGAAAAAATAGTATATTTTATGAGGGCCGGTGGAGCTGGTAGTCAAAAATATTGTGCGTTACTATGGGCAGGCGATCAATCAGTAGATTTTTCGATACATGATGGGTTGATTTCAGTAGTAAGAGGAGCTATATCTTCTGCTATGACAGGAATGGCTATTACTCATTCTGATATTGGTGGATATACATCATTATTTGGAAATGTAAGGACCAAAGAACTTTTCTTAAGATGGACAGAAATGGCTGCATTTTCACCTGTGATGAGAACTCATGAAGGAAATAGACCTGAAGAAAATTTTCAATTTTATGATGATTTAGATACAATGAAATTCCTAGCTAGATTTACAAAAATATATAAATCTTTGAAAAATTATATAAAATATAATGTAGAGCTAGCATCTAATTATGGTATTCCAGTTCAAAAACCATTAGTTTTAAACTATGAAGATGATGAAATTGCTGAGTTAGTTGATACAGAGTATTTATTTGGAGATGATATATTAGTAGCTCCTATATACCAAGAAAATAGTGATAGTAGAGAAGTTTATTTACCTGATGAGAATTGGATTCATATTTGGTCTGGAAAAGAATATAAGCAAGGAAATTACGAAATACATGCTGAAATTGGATATCCTCCTGTATTTTATAAAAAAGATAGTAATTATTCCTATATTTTCGAAAAAATAAAGGATATAAATAATTGAGATGATAATAATATATCTTCTGATAATTTTTCTAACTAATATAGTCCAAGTAGTATCGGGATTTGCGGGCACTATGCTCGCAATGCCATTCTCTGTAAGAATAATAGGATATGAACAATCTAGATTTATTTTAAATCTATTAGGCCTATTAGCTTCAATATATATTGTTATTAATAATATAAGATTAGTAGATTTTAAGAAAACAATCAAAATAATTATCATTATGATTCTAGGTATAATCGCCTCACGTTTCTTTAATAACAATCTACAATTCAATATACTAATGAAATTATATGGATTACTAATAATCGGAGTTGCAATAAATCAATTTGTTGGCAAGGATATTAGCATTAGTAATTTGCAAGGTATTCTAATCTTATTTCTTTCAGGAGTTATACATGGTTTATTTGTATCTGGAGGAGCTTTACTAGTTATATATGCTAGTAATATTTTTAAAACTAAAGATGAATTTAGATCTAATTTATCTTTAGTTTGGGTATTTTTAAATACTATTCTTTTGGCAAGTATGATTAAAGAAAATATCAGAATAGATTATGGATTAACATTGAAATCAATTGTAGCTATGATTGCTGCATTTGTTGTGGGAAATTGGATACTGCCTAAGATAGATTTAAAATTATTTAAAAAAGTCACAAATGTTTTATTACTCATAACTGGATTATCAATTTTACTATAGATGTAGTAAAGTATTTCCAGGAGAGTGTATGAATAACAAAAAGTTTAGTGAATTGATTAATACGGAAAATAAAAAAAAATTAATTAAAATTCTAATAAATGAAAGCGCAGAGAGTCGTGTTGAAATAGCAAAAGAACTTAATGTAAGTACAGCTTCAATATCAAAAATATCAGAAGCTCTTATTAATAACGATCTAATCGAAGAAGTTGGTTCTATTGATCAAGGGAAAATAGGAAGAAAACAAATAAAATTACAAATAAAAAGTAATCAATTTTTATCAATAGGAATTGAAGTTCATTCTAATTATATAACCTTTATTGTTGTGGACCTTAACAAAAATATACTAGAATCAAAATCAATTCAGTTTGAAAAACTCGAACAAGAGCATATAGATATTTTAATTGACAATTTAAAAGATATTAAAGTAAGATATAATGAAACAAAAATTCTTGGTTGGGGGTTACTATTACAAGGGATTATCAAAAATGGCGAGTCCATTAGTTTGCCTATTAAGGATATAAACAAGCAAATTAGAGATAAAGTTGGTGTAATCACATTTGTTGAGAATAATATTAAAGGCCTTGCTATTGCTGAAAATTTTTCTAAACCTAATGATGTAAACTATCTTTTTGTAAGATATGGACCAGGAATAGGTGGGGTGTTATCTATAAATGGGGAAGTCCAAAATGGTTTAAGAAATAGGGCTGGAGAAATAGGCCATGTAAGATATAACCATGAATCAAAAAATAAATGTCCTATTTGTAATCAGTATGGCTGTCTTGAAAGCGAAATCAACCTTAATAGAATCTACAAAGAAAAGTATAACTCACATATAACCTCACATGATCAAATTAATGAAACCTTCATAAAAGAAAATTACAATAAACTTTTAGAGTATACAAGTATTTTAGCAAGAGCATTATCACAGGCTATAGACATTATAGATCCCGATTATTTATTAGTGGCTGGGAAAATATTTGATAATGAACAAATTTTTAAAAACTTCGTAGATGAAATTAATAGAACTAAAGAAATAAACTATTTAGATAGAATAAAGAAAATTGAAAATTATAGTGAAAAAGTTAAACTAGCCCCTGCCTTATTAGTTATTTCTAATTATTTGAATACAAATTAACTGAAAAATATTAAAAAATCAACATTAATCTTATAAATATTAAATTAACAAAAGGTGATGAGTTTTGTGCAATTATTTGCTACGTCTCATCACCCTTTATTATATTTTTATTTTTCTTCCTCTTCTTCGATTTCCTTCTTGGAAGTTTCTTGCATTTCTTTTATTAATTCATTTACTCTTTTCTTATTTAATCTTGAAAGGCCATTTCTTTCGCTGTCGAAAAGATCATCAATAGCTTTTTTACCAGCTTCATCTTCCATTACCTCTAGGACTCTTGGCTTGCAGAATTGTCCTTGGCAAAAACCCATTCCTGCACGAGTTCTACGTTTTACAGCATCGAGAGTTTCGACAGGAATACCACGATTCATAGCATCACGAATGGTAGCTTCACTTACTTGTTCACAACGACAGACAATCCTATCTGGATTACCAAGTGGCAAGTCAATTCTATCTTTAATCTTGTTCATATCTTCAAGTTCTTTGTATTCTATGATAGGATCTCTGTGAGGATTGTAGTCTGGGTCATCTTCGAGTTTTAATCCACCATCTTTTAAAATACCTTCTACAATTTTTGCAATTTCTGGAGATGAAGTTATGCCTGGGGATTGGATGCCAACTACATTTATAAAGCCTGGGACATTAGATTCTTCTATGATGAAGTCGTGGGTTGAGCTTGCTGGGCGAAGTCCTGTAAAGGATCTGATAAATTCAAGTAAATTGATTACGTCATCTTTTACAGATTTTTGGGCTTCTTTGTATATATACATGAGCCTATCTTCATGAGTTGATAGGTCGATTTCTTCTTCGTCTATGGCATCTGGACCCAATAGAAGGTTGTTGTGGAATGTTCTTGTTGCAAGTATTCCCTTGGATTTTTCTGTAGGAACTTGGAATAAGACATTGTTGATTTTCTTGCCAGTTCCCTTTTGAAATATTAGATATTCACCACTTCTTGGGTGGATATCAAAATCAGTTTCGGCTATCATTTTTGAAACTATTGCACCCTCAAGTCCTGATGCATTTATAACATATTTTGCCTCTAATTCTTTGCCATCTTCAGTTTTTACTAGGAAATGATCATCAGTTTTTTCAATCTCACAAACACGTGAGTTTAGGAAAAGCTCAGCTCCGTTTGTAATGGCATTTTCAACTAGGGCTATGACATATTCATATGGTGAGCAAACTCCAGCACCCTTACACCAAAGGGCTGCAATTGCATTATCAGAAACATTTGGTTCTATTTGGCGGAGCTTTTCTTGATCAATTATCTCCATGTCATCTAGACCATTTTCTATACCCATGTCATAAAGTTTTTGCAAAGTTTCTTTTTCCTCTTCTTCAAAGGCTAGGACTAAAGAACCATTTGCAAGAAAGCCAAAGTTTAATTCTTTGTTAAGCTCTTCAAATTGTTTACGTCCAGGATAACAAATTCTACCACGAAGTTCATCATGAGGTTCTGCATAACCACCATGAACTATAGCGGAATTGGCCTTTGATGCGCCCATGCTTACGTCATTGGCTTTTTCAACTATGGCTATATCAAGTTTATATCTTGATAAACGGCGCGCTATAGAGGCTCCGGAAACGCCAGCGCCTATTATTAAAACATCATACATATTTTTCCTCTTTCTAATTAAAGAAAGGGTAAGTTAGGATACTTACCCAGTTCTTAATTTTTTTGATCTTATACTTTTATTAATTAGAATACCCAATTGAAACAAAGTACAGCTATGATACCACCAACTATTGGAGCAACAACTGGAATCCATGAATAATCCCACATAGCGTCAACTTTTTTGTCAAAAGGAAGTATTTGATACATAATTCTTGGACCAAGGTCACGAGCAGGGTTAATTGCATAACCAGTAAGTCCACCTAAAGACATACCAACTGATACTATAAGACCGTTTACATAAAGATAATTCATTCCAACATCGCCAGCGCCTGCTACATTACCAAAACCAAGGATAGCAAAAACTAATACAAATGTTCCAACCATTTCAGATAGGAAATTTCTACCTGTATTTTTGATTGAAGGAGCTGTACAGAAGCAACCGCGTACTATTGCTGGGTCGACTTCACAAGTATCATCAAAGTGATCTTTGAATAGTAAATAAACTAACAATGCACCGAGCATAGCACCTAGCATTTGGCCAAGTATGTAAGTTAGTACTGTATCCCAAGCTATATCACCTTTAAAAGCAAGAGCAATAGTTAAAGCTGGGTTAAAATGTGCACCACTCATTGCTCCAAATATAGTAGCTGGAATCATTACTGCAAGACCCCATGCCAAAGTGATTTGAACTGGACCTGCACCAGCCATTCCTGACTTACGTGTAAGTACGTTTGCAACAACTCCATCACCTAATAAAATAAGTAAAAAAGTCCCTACGAATTCTGCCACAAAAATATCTCTCATAATAACCTCCTTAGTTAAAGACAAAGAGCGAGTGTACAAAAAATACAACCCGCTCTCGTTCTTTCAAATATTTTATTGTGGAAACCTTTTCTGTATTAATTATAACACCTTTCAAAAATTAATACAATAGGCAAGAAAAGTTCTATAAAGAATTGTTATTGATTTTTCTAAACTCTGAAGGCGATACCTTATTTTTACTTTTAAAAGCTCTATTAAAGCTAACTAAATTATTAAAACCAACCTCTTCGCTTATTTGAGTAATACTTTTATCGGTTTCCATAAGCTGTTTTTCTGCAACGGTTAGTCTTGTTGTATTCAGATATTCAAAAATAGTATAAGTTGTAAGTTTCTTAAATTTTTTACACATATAATACTTATTAAGATAGACTTGGTTAGCTATATCGTCTAATGTGATTTGCTTGTTATAGTTTTTGTCTATATAGGCCATAATATTTAGAGCTGTCATATCTGTGTTTTTTACTAAGATATTATCTTTTAGATCTATTATACTTATTAGTAGCAAGTTAAATATCAATTTAAATTTTTCTTTTTCTAGTTTATTTTGATTTAACAGAGCTAAATTCATTAGTTCTAGAATGTAGGATCTTGTTAAAGAAGATTCTTTAGCACTGAAACCGTTGTTTAATAAAGGGTTAAAAGATTTTTCTAATTCACTAGAGGAAAAAATATCCTTGGTAAAATAAATCAATACTCGATCAAAAGCAATATCTTTTTCACCATAAGAAAAATGTTTAACATTGGGACCTATAACAACAAATTCATTTTTAGTTATCCTCGTAATTTTACCATCTATGACTTGTATTCTTTCGCCATCAAGCAAATAGTAGAGTTCGTAATATGGATGGCTGTGAGCTTGTGACATATTTGTATTAACATCTTTCATTCTTTCTAAAGAAAAAGAGTCACCTGTATTCATAAAAATGGCTGCTTTGTCAAACATAATCAATCTCCTTTATTGTAATTATATGAGAAAAGACAATATATGTAAAGAAACAATCGTTTTCGTACAAAACAATACTAGAATAAACTAATAATTATATATATCATTTTATTAGGAGGTGTAAATGAAATTAACAAGAAAGCTTGATCAGATAATAGATTATAAAAGCTATGTATCTCTTATATCTGAATCTAATGAAATAAGGATTTATTTTTTAACAAACGATATCCTTAGGGTTAGGGCAAGTTTTAATGATAACTTCAAAGAAAAAAGTTATTCACTTGTCTCTACTTTTTATGAAGATGACTTAGATGATTTTTTTGGTGAAGAAAGAACTAGGCTTAATCCAATTAGTTATAAATTTTCTGAAGATGATGATAAAGCTATTATAAGTGGCGGTAATCTAATAGTTGAATTGACCAAAGATCCTTTTACTTTAAAAGTTATAGATTTAGATGGTAAACAAATATACAAATCTTTGAATGACATAGGATTTTATGAAGATGGAAACAATAGAATAATTAATAAATTTGAAATAAAAGATAATGATAATTTCTATGGATTTGGTGAAAAAAGTGGATTAATTAACAAAAAAATGACAATGATGGTTAACAATCCCAAGGATTCAATGGGATATGATCCTAAACATACTGACTCTTTATATAAACATATACCATTTTTTATAAAACTAGATGGAGATACCAAAAGAGCTAGTGGATTCTTTTACCATAATACTTTTATAAATTCATTTGATATGGGAAAAGAGAAAAGTAATTATTGGCATAGGTACGCTACTTTTAAGGCAGATGGCGGAGATATCGATTTATTTATTATCAACGGTCCTAAAATTAACGATGTTATTGAAAGGTATACCTTTTTAACTGGCAGGAGCGCTTTGCTTCCAAAGAAATCTTTAGGATATTTAGCAAGCTCTATGTATTATGCAGAGTTGCCTGAACAATGTGATAAAGCCATAGAAAAATTTGTTGATATAGCTAGGCAAGAGGATTTTCCTATAGATGGTTTCCAATTATCTAGTGGATACACCAACTACAATTCAGTTGACGGGCCTAAAAGATGTGTTTTAACTTGGGATAAAAAAAGGTTTTCTAACCCTAGTGATTTTTTTCAAAATATGACTGAAAAGGGAATAGTTGTTAGTCCTAACGTAAAGCCAGGCATTTTAAAAATCCATCCTAAGTACGATTATTTCAAAGAGAATAATATGTTCCTATTTGATCCTTTTAGCGAAAAAGAATATATAGGAAACTGGTGGGGAGGATATGGAGCTTTCATAGATTTTACAGATCCACATACACGCGATACTTGGAAAGACATGCTAAAAACCAATTTACTAGAAATGGGCACAGCTTCTGTTTGGAACGACAATTGTGAGTATGATTCTGTATTTGATGATAATGTGACTAGTGATTATGAAGGTGAAAAAACTACCATTGCCAGAAATAGAGTAATTATGAGCAATATTATGTGCAAGATTACCAACGATGCCATAAAAGAGCTATATGAAAATACTCGACCTTTTGTAGTTTGCAGATCCGGTCACTCAGGAATACAAAGATATGCTCAAACGTGGGCAGGAGATAATTATACTAGTTGGGATTCCTTAAAATACAATGTTTCCACAATTCTTGGTATGGGATTATCTGGTGTATCAAATCAAGGATGTGATATAGGTGGCTTTGCTGGAGGAGCACCAAGTGAAGAATTATTTGTTAGGTGGGTACAAAACGGAATCTTTCAACCAAGATTTTCGATCCACTCTGCAAGTACTGATAATACAGTAACAGAACCATGGATGTTTGATAATGTAAAAGATATCATTAGAGATGCAATAAATTTAAGATATGCCCTATCGCCTTACCTATATTCTCTAATGTATAGGGCAAGTGAATCTGGTATACCAATTATGCAAGCAACATTTGCTTTATATCAAGACGATGAAAATACTTATAATAATGGAAGAGATTTTTTCATTGGTGATAACCTCTTTGTTTCAAATATTCTTGAAAAAGGAGAAGAAAAACATGAGATATATTTCCCTGGAAAAGATGAAAATTATTATGATTTTTATAACAAAAAGTTATATGAATCAGGCAAGACCTATAGTATAGATGTGGATATTACTTCAATCCCAATGTTTGTAAAAGACGGTTCTATTGTACCTATTTCAAAAACAAAATTAATGAATCTAGGCAAAGATGAAATTAAGGAACTGTATATCCTAATCGCCAATGGCAGAGACAATACTTTTACTATGTATGAAGATGATGGAAAAACTTATAACTATAAAAAAGGCGAATACTTAAAAACTAATATAAAACTAATAAGTGATAAAAAAACGCTAATCAAATTTATAAAGGAAGGCGAATTTAAGTCTACTATAGAAAATATAGAAATTGAAATGATTAATAAAGAAAAATCTCCTTACTATGTAAAAATTGGAGATAGGACATTAGAACAATTTTTAAACAGGAGATTATATAATAATGCTAAAGAAGGTTGGTATTATGATAATTCATCACGTTCTGTAATTATAAAATATGCTAATATTGAACATGATTATGATATTTTAGTTTCTTTTGAAGACTTTGATTTGGTAGGTATGTAAATGAAAAAAATTTTATATTTAATCTGTAGCTTATTGCTTATATCGACTTTAAGCTCCTGTAATCAAAAAGATCCAGAAAACAATACGACAACCCTAACACTAGCTCATTCTTTAAGTCAAGATCACCCTGTACACATTGCACTTGAGGAATTTGCAAAAGAAGTAGAAGAAAAAACAGATGGTAGATACAAAGTTAAAATTTTCCCTAATGGACAACTAGGTTCAGAGAATGAATCAATGGAACAAATACTTGCCGGAGTTTTATCGATGGCGAGGATTGCTTCGCCTGGATTGGCAACTTATGAAAGAGGATATGATACTTTTGGACTTCCGTACATTTTCGAAAGTACTGAAGACTATTATCACATTATGGATTCAGACGAAATTAGGGAATTTTTTATGTCTAGTGAAGATAAAGGTTTTCTAACTTTGACTTATTATGATTCTGGATCTCGTAGTTTTTATACAAAAAATAAAGCTATTAGGACTCCAGAAGACTTAAAAGGCTTAAAAATAAGAGTGCAAGATATGAAAAGTCAAACGGAAATGGTCAATCTTTTGGGTGGTACACCTGTAGCTATGGGCTATGGTGACGTATACACATCTCTTCAAACTGGAATAATAGATGGTACAGAAAATAATGAAACTGCGCTTACTATAGGTGGACACGGAGAAATAGCCAAAGTTTATTCAAAAGATGAGCACGCTATGATTCCAGATGCTCTCGTAATTTCTTCTGAAGTTTGGGAAAAAATGGACCCGACAGATCAACAAATAATTATGGAAGCAGCTAGAAATTCGACTGAACTTCATAAAAAGCTCTGGGCTGAATCTATAAAAGAGGCTAGAGAAATAGCAGAAAAAGATTTGGGGGTAGAGTTTGTAGATGATATTGATAAAGAACCATTTATAGAAAAAACCAAACCTTTAGTTGAGCAATATAGAAATGAATATAAAGAAGTTGATGAATTACTAAAGACTATAGAGAAAGTAAGGAGCAAGTAATGGATAAAAATTTTTATAAACTTAAGAAATTTCTTATTTGGCTACTCTCAAGAATAGCAGCTATACTTCTTTCAGTGATGACTATCCTAATTATATATCAAGTTTTTACAAGATATATATTGAATAATCCAGCTGATTTTACTGAAGAGATAATTCGATATATGTTAATCTGGACAGGATTCATTGGTGCTGCTTATGGTTTTTTAACTCGAGAACATATGGCTCTAACACTAATTCCAGATAGGGTTAATCCTAAGGCTCAAAAAGTTTTAAGGGTGATTATAGACTTAATAATTCTTCTTGTAGCGCTTTTTGTCATTGTCATTGGAGGATTTAAGCTCGTTCATTCTGCTCAAGCTCAAAGATCAGCCTTACTAGGTATTCCTAGATCTTTGGTTTATGTAGTGGCACCTATAAGTGGAATTTTCATAATATTAGCTCAGATAATAAATCTTTGGGAATCCTGGACAGGAAATGTGGTTGAAATCACTACAGATAGTGATGATTTAAAAGAAGAAAAAAATAGATATGATGGAATTGATTTTGGCATGGATGCTAAAAATAACGATTCCTCTTATATAAAAAGCAAGACTTTTGAAAGTGATTTAGATTAGGAGGTTATTATGTCAGTAGGAATGACAACTTTAGCACTGTTTTTAATATTTTTTATATTTTTATTTATGGGAGTGCCAATTTCTGTATCAATTATATTATCATCTATAGCAACTGCTTTGTTAGCAGGTCTAACCTGGTATCATATCCAATTTATAGCTATGCAAAAGATGAATTCAGGTATTGAATCATTTTCACTTTTGGCTGTTCCTTTGTTTATTTTAGCTGGTAATATCATGAATAATGGTGGTATAGCTCGCAGGCTTATTAAATTCTCTCAACTATTTGTTGGCAATATAAGAGGTTCACTTTCTCACGCAAATGCACTTGGAAATATATTCTTTGGAGCGCTATCTGGATCAGGAGTTGCTGCAGCATCAGCTATGGGAGGCACTATTTATCCAGTACAAAAAGAGCAAGGCTATGATAAGGAAATAGCAACAGCAGTAAATATTGCATCCGCGCCAGCAGGCCTTCTAATACCACCAACTTCAGCACCGATAGTTTATTCTACAGTTGCTGGCGGTGTTTCAATTTCTGCTATGTTTATGGGTGGTTATATACCAGGAATATTGATGGGTTTAATAGCCATTTATTTTGGTTATAGATATGCAAAAAAGAACAACTATCCAGTAGCAGGTAAACCTGAGAATGCTGGCAAAGTAGTGATGGACGCTCTGCCTTCTTTATTAATGATAATTATTGTAATAGGAGGAATAGTAGGGGGTGTATTCACAGCTACAGAAGGAGCTGGAATATCAGTGCTTTATTCTCTGATACTATCAATTATATATAAGTCAATTAATTTAAAGACTTTACAACAGATTTTATTAAAAACGGCGGAAACTGCAGGAGTTGTATTATTTTTAATATCTGCTTCAACAGTAATGAGTTGGGTTATGGCATATACAGGTATCCCTCAAGCGATATCTGATGGTATTTTGGGATTAACTGATAATAAATATATAATCTTGCTACTAATGAATGTTATTTTACTACTAGTTGGGATGTTTATGGATATTACTCCAGCTATATTAATATTTACACCAATATTTTTACCTATAGCAGAATCTTTAGGAATGAGTGCTATACAATTCGGTATTCTTCTTATTTATAATATGTGTATTGGAACAATGACTCCACCAGTTGGTTCTATATTATTTGTTGCAAGTGGAATAACAAAAGTGAAGTTAGAAAATTTGGCAAAAGTATTATTGCCTTTCTTAATAGCTAATATGGTAGTTTTATTATTGCTCACATTTATACCTCAAATAATAATGTTCTTACCGGAGGCTATGGGATTAGTATAAAATTTGTTAAAAATTTGTTATTTGTGGACAAATGCTTGCATATGGGATAAAATAAGTCTTGTAAATATGAATACAATTACTAATTTTTGGAGGAAGTAATGAAAATTAAGAAATTCATGACAGGTGTTCTAGCACTATCTCTTACAGCTGTATTAGCATCTTGTGGGGGAGATACTAACAAGGCTGAAGAAAAGCCAGCTGAAACAACAGAAGAAGCTACAACAGAAGAAACTGCACCAGAAGAGACTGAAGAAACAACAGAAACTGAAGATGCAGATACTGAAGAAAAAGAAGACGACAAAGGCGAAGCAAGTGAAACTCCAACAGGTGAAACTGTTTCTGTAACAATGGTAACAGACTTTGGTGGTATCAATGATAAATCATTCAACCAATCTGCTTATGAAGGATTACAAGGGGCTGAATCTGATGGAACAGCAACATTTGACTATATAGAAAGCCACAAGGACGCTGATTATCAAGCGAACCTTGAATCAGCTTTAGATTCTGAATCAGACATCATCCTAACAGTAGGATATGCTCTATACGAACCAACAGTAGAAGCTGCTAAAAATAACGAAGATCAAAACTATGTAATTATCGATAGTGATAACCAAGAAAACCTACCAAACCTTGTAGGTGTTGGCTTTGCTGATCACCAAAACTCATTCTTAGTAGGTTACATTGCTGGTATGATGAGTGAAACTAATAACGTTGGATTCATCGGTGGTATGGAAGGCGTTGTAATCAGCAGATTTGACTATGGTTTCAGAGCTGGTGTAGAACATGCTGCTCGTGAAAAAGGCGAAGATATCGAAGTTCAAGTTCAATACGCAAACAGCTACGATGACCAAGCTGCAGGCAAAAACATTGCTGACAGAATGTATCAAAACGGAGCTGACGTAGTATTCCACGCTGCAGGCGGTGTAGGAATTGGTGTTATCGAAGCTGCAAAAGAAAATGATAAATGGGTAATCGGTGTTGACCGTGACCAACAAGAAGAAGCACCAGATAATATGTTAGTTTCAACAATCAAAGGTGTAGGCGATGCAGTTAAACTTATCATTGACGACTATCAAAAAGGTGAATTCAAGGGTGGAGAAACTGTAAGATTTACTCTTGCTGATGGAGACGCAGTAAGCATCAAATATGCTGACAATGGCTTAGTTCCAGATGATATCAAAGAAAAAGTTGAACAAATTAAACAAGATATCATAGATGGCAAAATCGAAGTTCCACAAAACGAAGAAGAAGCTATCGAAATGGGATACATTGAAGCAGAATAATTAAATAAAGATTTTAAAGGCCTCTTTTGAGGTCTTTTTTTTTCACATTAAAGATTAATTTGCAAAAAAGTTATGCATAATAGAGTATTTTATAAGTTTTTATCTACAATAATTATCGATAATGTGTTAAAATAAATAAGAGTATAAAATTAGCGAGGATATTATGGATAAACAATACAATGATAATCCTGTAGTATCTATGAGAAATATTACCAAACGTTTTGGAGACAATGAAGTTTTAACTGATATTAACTTTGATCTTCACAAATCTGAGGTTCACGCTCTTTTGGGAGAAAATGGGGCTGGTAAGACAACCCTGATGAATATTTTGTATGGAATGTTCCCTCCAACTAGTGGGACAATCTCTATAAATGGAGTAAGTATTCCAAATATGACTCCTAAAAAAGCCATAGATGCAGGAATTGGTATGGTTCACCAGCACTTTATGCTAATAGAACCCCTAAGTGTTACGGAAAATATTATCTTAGGTCATGAAGACGACGATGGTCTATTTCTGGATAGAAAAAAAGCCAAGGAAAGGATACAAAAACTTTCTGATGATTATGGTCTAAAAATAAACCCAGATGCAAAAATTGAAGATATATCTGTTGGCCAACAACAAAGAGTAGAAATATTGAAGGCCCTATATAGAGGAGCTGATATATTGATATTTGACGAGCCTACAGCTGTATTAACTCCACAAGAAATTAACGAATTTATAGAAATTATTAACAAACTAACTAAGCTTGGAAAATCGATTATAATCATTACCCACAAGCTAGCAGAGATAAAGGCTATGGCTGACTATTGTACAATTATCAGACGTGGTAAGTATATAGATAAGCTAAAGGTTGCTGATATTGATGAAAATATTTTGGCCGAAAAAATGGTCGGCAGAAATGTAAGCTTCAAAGTAGATAAGGCAATTCAAGAGCCAGGTGGAGTAGTCCTTAAGGTAGAAGACTTATGGGCCAAGGACAAGAGAGGCATAGATATACTAAAGGGTCTTGATCTAGAGATTAGAGCAGGAGAAATCCTTGGTATAGCTGGTGTTGACGGCAACGGCCAAAGTGAGCTTATTGACTGCTTGACTGGTATGGCAAAATCAAATCGTGGCACAATAACCCTAAATGGCGTTGATGTCACAAATAAAGATCCTAGGACTATTATAGATTCTGGTATGAATTCAATCCCAGAAGATAGGCAAAAAAGAGGTCTTATCTTGGAATATCCTATAAAGGATAATATGATTTTGGAAAATGTTAGCAAGGAACCTTTCTCAACAAAGGGCAAGCTTAATTTCAAAAACATAGACAAAAATGCCAAAGAATTGGTAGAGAAATTTGATGTAAGACCAAATAACATCAACGAAAAAGTTATGAGTTTATCTGGTGGTAACCAACAAAAGGTAATAATTGCCAGAGAGATTGCAAATAACCCGGATGTACTAATAGCATCTCAACCAACTCGTGGACTAGACGTTGGTGCTATAGAATTTATTCACAAATATCTTGTGGACTTGAGAAATAATAACAAGGCAGTATTACTCATTAGTTTTGAGCTAGATGAAGTAATGGACTTATCAGATAGGATTCTGGTAATCTATGATGGTAAGATCGTAGGGGAAAAAATCCCTAGCGAGACTGATGAGTTTGAAATAGGAAGATTAATGGCAGGTGGAAAATGACAGATACACAAATAAAAGCAAAAAGAAAACTTGCCTTAAATAATTCAAAAATTTTGTTTACTCTAGTTTCCATATTTATGGGACTTTTGATAGGAGCAATAGTAATAGGCATATCTGGTTATAACCCACTTGAAGCCTATGGCGCCCTTGTTTCTGGTGTTATAAAGACACCTAGAAATATTGGCTGGGCGGTAGTATATTCTACTCCAATAATACTTACAGGTCTTGGTGTATGCTTTGCCTTTAAGACAGGCCTTTTCAATATGGGGGCTGAGGGTCAATACATTGTAGGAACTATTGTAGGATTTATGGTTGCTTATGCTTTGCCACTTCCTCCAATCATCCATCCAATAGTAGCTATTATTTTGGCAATGGCTGCAGGCGCTTTGTATGGAGCTATAGCAGGTTTTATAAAGGCGAAATTTGGCATCCATGAAGTAATTTCTACAATCATGTTAAACTGGATAGCATTTTATTTTCAAAATTTCATAGCCTACAAATACCAAAAACCAAATGCATTTTCTACCTTTGATATCCAAGATAGTGCGAAAGTTACATTGTTTAAGGATTCATACAAAAACTTTGGACCATTTTTCAGCAAATTTTTCAAAGCACCAGTACACCTTGGAATAATACTTGGCATTCTTGCAGTAATCCTTGTTTGGTATATCCTAAACAAGACTGTATTAGGCTATGAGCTAAAGGCTGTAGGTCTAAATAGGGAAGCAAGTGAATACGGTGGAATAAACTCTGGCAATAAAATTATCCAATCCATGGCTATATCTGGGGCAATATGTGCTCTTGCAGGTGTTTGCCAAGTTCTTGGATACACTTACTGCTTATCAGTTTTATCTGCTATGGATAACTACGGTTTTGATGGACTTGCTGTAGCACTTCTTGCAAGCAACAATCCAATTGCTGTAATATTTTCAGGTTTATTCTTTGGATCTTTAAAATATGCAGGTAGCAATTTGCAAAGAGTTCTTGGAGTTCCAACAGAATTAATCAACATTATCATAGGTACTATTATCCTATTTACAGCTGTTCCACTTATCTTTAGAATTATAAAAGCTAGAAGAAAAATGAAAAAAGCAGAAAAAAATGCTAAGCTTGAAAGTGATAAATTTGTTGAAGAAAAAACAAATAATGAAACTAAAAAAGCAAGTCAAATAGAAGAAAAAAATCTAGTAAAGGAAGATGAGACGGACAAAATTCCTGTAAAAGATCCTAATGAGGATTTTGATAATAATGAAAGTAATTATAATCCAAATATTATAAACGAAACTGGGGAAGAGATTAAGGTTAGAAAAGTAGAAAGTGAGGAGGAGTAAATGAATTTAGTAATGTTAGCACTCATATTGGGAAATACATTTTCAAATGCTGCTCCTGTGCTTTTGACTGGCCTTGGTGGCATGATGAGTGAAAAATCTGGTGTTGTAAACATCGGTCTTGAAGGAATGATGACAATAGGAGCTCTTGTCGGAGCAACTGTCGGCTATAACGTGGGAAATCCTTGGATTGCCTTTATAGCTGGCGGACTTGCTGGGGCAGTATTTGGACTAATCCATGCTATTGTTTCAGTTAGTTTTGCAGGAGATCAAACTATATCAGGTATAGCTATCAATACCCTAGGTCCTGGTTTGTCCCTATTTTTGGCAAGATTGTTTTTTGATGGTGCTACACAAACACCTTCAATTCCACTAGAAAATAAGATTCCTAGATTATTTAGATCACTAAGTAAAAATCAAATTTTCATAAATATATTCGGCCAATATGCAACTGTTTATATAGCTATATTGATGGTTGTAGTTCTTTACCTATTTTTGTACAAGACAAAATGGGGTATTAGACTTATAGCTGTTGGTGAACATCCAAAAGCAGCAGAAACTTTAAATATTCCTGTAAAGAAAACTAGATACTTAGCAGTAATATTTTCTGGATTTATGGCAGGCTTGGGTGGTGCAAGTATGTCACTTGCAGTAGTAAGTTCTTTCTCACCAACCCTAATAGCAGGTCAAGGATATATAGCTCTTGTAACAGTTATATTTGGTAACTGGAAGCCACAAGGTGTACTAGTTGGTTCACTATTTTTTGGACTTGCAGAATCAATAGCAACATATCTTGGTGGATCAAATCTAAGCGTTCCAATAGAATTTATTTCTATGATTCCATATATTGCAACTTTATTGATACTAATTATCTTCCAAAGGAAGTCAAAAGCTCCAAAAGCTTCTGGTAAACCATATCTAAATCTTGATAATATTTAGAATTTCAAAATATAAACTCTCTCAAGGGTTTATATTTTTTTGTTTATGATGTATATTATAATATATATACATTTATTGAGGAGAATCAATGTTTTGTTCTAATTGTGGGGCAAAGGTTGATGACAGTGCTAGATTTTGTCCTGTTTGCGGCAATAAACTTGACAAAATCCCTATAGATAATCCTAAAGAAAAAGAGATCGAACAATCTAAAGAAGACAATCTAATAGGCAAATCAACCTACGAATCCCTAAATACTAATGAAAATTTAATAAAAAATCAAGAAGATAATAGCGAAGTTAAGTCAAACAAGTTTAAGGAAATATTCTCTGCTTTTAAAGGCAAAAACAAGGTATCAGAGGAAAAATCCGTTCAAGATGAAAAATCTCTTGAAGAAGCTCCTATAAATCTTGAATCTGGCCAAGCAGAATTTAGAAATAATAGTCCGGAAGAATCCTTGGAGCAAAGAGTGGAATTCGAAGAAGAAATCCCTCCAGCTTACTATGGATACAATCCAACTGATGATAGGAAAAGCAAGGACAAGAGAAGAAAATCTACAGGGGAAGCAAATAGCTGGGATTCTGGAAAAGTCCTAAGCCAAAGAAGTTTTGAAAGTTCAAAGGAACCGGTTGCTTCAAATAAGGAAAGCTTAGCAAGTTTTGATAATATTCATGAAAATCCTACTATAGGAAATTCACCAGAAGTTGACAACATACCAAGTGAATATGTAGAAGCCAGGATTGCAAATCTTCTAAAGAAAAGCTCTGAAGATTCTGACAAGAAAGCGGCTAGCTCTGGTAACCTTGCAGCCTTGATTAGAAGTCATCAAAGTTCTAACGATGCTTATCAAAAGACTTATTCTCAAAATAATACTTATCAAGAGACTTATAATCAAAATAACGTTCAAAGTATTCCAGAAAACCAAGAAGTTTATCAGTCTAGCTTAAATGAAAGCCAAGAAGTCAAAAGCGATAAAGAAGAAACTGACGATAAGCAAGGATTTAAATTCAAGCCTATTTATCTATTGCCAATCTTATTATTAGCTCTTGCCATTGTTATTGGTTATTTATTTATGAATAGAAAACCAAAAGATGTAGAAGTAGATTTAAGCGATTATATCAATGTGACCTATACTGGTGACAATGCAAGTGCAAGTCCAAGCGCATCTCTTGACACTACAAAACTTCTAAATGATTTTGCTAGCCAAATTCAATATATAAACAAAGATAGGAAGAATGACCAATACGGATCAGCTGCCAACCAATTTGTAGAAGAATTAGCTAGTGCAACGACCTTCCAATTCTCAAAAGATTCTAATCTTTCAAATGGTGAAGAGATAACGGTTGTGGCTAATGTGTCAGACCCAAGCCTTGCAGATGATTACAACGTATTATTTGCAAGCACTATGAAGTCTGTAATAGTGGATGGACTAAATGTAGAAGAGTCTATCGATCCATTTAACTATATTGATATAAACTTCCAAGGAGAAGATCCAAACATAAGTCTAACAACAAGTCTAACAGAAGATGCACCAGAATACATGAGTCAGATTGAGATAATGCCAAGTAAGACTAGCGAATTAAAAGCTGGAGAAGAAGTAAATATTACAATCAACTTAAATGAAGAAGAAATATTTAACAACTACCAAGTAAGGCTAAGCCCACTTGATAAAACCATCACTGTTCCAGGAGAGCCTAGCGACCAAAGCGATGAAGAAGATGACAAGGAAGCTAGCGAATCCAGCGATGGATATATAAGCTCAGTGGACAATCTAAGTGAAGACTTACTAAATATACTAAAAACAAACGCTGGAACCTTGATAAAAGAAACATTTAACGAAAGAACATTCACACAAATTGAATCAATGAACTATCTTGGTGCAATCACAGGAACAGATTCAAATAGTGAAGATCTCAAAAACAGGGTGATGCTAGTTTATGAAATCAAGGCAAATGAAGACTATGAGGGACTCTACAAAAATCAATACACCTATTATTCATTTGTAGAATATCAAAATGTAAAAGGTGAAAAGGACCAAGATGGCAAATTCTATAGCCAAGGTCCACTAACAACAGATAATGAAATCTTCCACAAATTCTTTGTTGCGGACGATTATACCTACTATGAAATCCCATACTATGGATTTGGATTCCTAGAAGAAGTCATAGCTAGAATAAATAACTCATTGTCAGGACTAACAATAGATGATTCCATAGCTGTTGACCAATCAAACTACTTCACTAAGACAGATGGAGTAGCAAACGAATACCAAGGCAATGGAACAAGACTAAGCCTAAGAGAAGATGGTACTTTGAAATATCAAAAAGATAACAGAGTTCACCAAGGAACATGGCAAGAAAACGGAAACGAAATAAGCCTAACAATACAAGGAGTAAACGTAGATACTCCAATAAATGCGACATTTGAAAATGGAACATTAAAGGTAAGTGAACAAGGCGAAATGAGCGGCCAAACATTTAATAAAATGCAAGCATTTTAGAAAGAAACCTGCAATCATGAGAGATTGCAGGTTTTTTAGTGTAATAAAGGATCGACACAACTCTTGTTTTGGAGAAAATGATTAAAAAATCTCCTAAAAGAATCACTATGAAGGAGATATTTCGCATCCGCTCAATATGACGGGTGAGTTTGTTATATTGATCATGGAAATCAAGCAGTCCTGTCATCTTGGAGCGACCAAAGGGAGCAAAGGATCTCCCAAAGTACAATTAACTAGGAGATGTTTCGCATTCGCTCAATATGACGGGTGAGTTTGTTATATTGATCATGGAAATCAAGCAGTACTGTCATCCTTGAGCGACCAAAGGGAGCGAAGGATCCCCTAAAGCACCATTAGCTAGGAGATATTTCGCTATAGCTCAATATGACAGTGGTAATTTTAAAAATAGGTACAAAAAAATCAGTAGAAAATTCTACTGACTAATAAATATATGGTCGGGGTGAAAGGATTCGAACCTTCGAGCCTCACCTTCTCAAAGCCAAGAGTTATCAAAAGATATTAGAAAATAAAATTATAAACAAAAAAATCAGTAGAAAATTCTACTGACTAATAAATATGTGGTCGGGGTGAAAGGATTCGAACCTTCGAGCCTCACCTTCTCAAAACCTAGAGTTATCAAAAGATAGTAGTAAAAAATTTATAAACAAAAATATCAGTAGATAAAATCTACTGACTAATAAATATGGTCGGGGTGAAAGGATTCGAACCTTCGACCTCATGTTCCCAAAACACGCGCGCTACCAAGCTGCGCCACACCCCGCTATTAACGATTACTTATTTAGTATACGATAAATAAATTATCTTGTCAAGCCTTTATTATAATTTTTTAAAAAATTTTAAAGCTATGAAATTTAGAGCTTTTTTCCAAAGTCTGTTATAATAATACCATAAGTAAGTAAAAAGTAAAATAAAGGAATATTATGATTAGATTTGATGCCAATGATTTTAAAGATAGAGAAACTTTTTACAAATTATTAAATGAAAAATGTATTTTTGATTATTACGTAGAAAATCTCGATGCCCTTTACGATGAATTAGTTGTCAAGGACAATGAGATTGAGATAATAAATTTTCATATGATATTTGAAAATTTGGGCGAATATGGCCAAAGGGTCATCCAAGTTTTTGTTGATTCTGTAAAAGATTATGATAGTAAGGTAAGTTTGATTAATTGATATGACATATACTAGCAAATTAGACGAAATCAAAGATTATATCATTATTGATATATTAAGCGGAAAGATAAAAAGTGGCGATAAATTAAAGGATAGAAAGTTTTTCACCAGTAAGTTTAAAATAAATCCGCATTATTATTTGGAATTGGTGGAAGTTCTAAAGAGAGAAAATATTATCGAAGAAAGATCTGATGGATATTATTATATTTTTGATAATCAAAAGATTGGCTTGTTAAAAAATCAATATCTAAACCGATATATCAATGATTTCTCAGCCAATCTCAATAAAATCGGTTTGAGCCTCGATGATGTTATAGAGATTTTGAAACTTAGGAGTCTGGCAAATGGATAAGGCTATTGAAGTTAATAATATAAGTAAAAAATATAATAATAACCCAGCCCTTGATGACATATCTTTTGACGTTGAAAAAGGAAAGGTGGTTGGCCTGCTTGGACCAAGTGGATCGGGCAAATCTACACTTATTAAGATTTTGACTGGTCTTGTTAAGGCGGATTCTGGATCTTTTAATATCTTGGGTGAAAAGCTTAGCCCTGATATAAAGAAAAATATTATTTATAAGGCTGATGACTTAATTATTGAGGAAAAGCTTAGGATAATCGATTTAATCAGTTTATATGAACATTTTTATCCTGATTTTTCATCAGATGAGTCAAAAGAAATCCTAGAATTCCTTGGTCTTGATGAAAAAAGAATGGCTATGGGTTTATCCAAGGGCCAAAGACAAAAGTTAAATCTTGCCCTGGCCCTGGCTAGCAATGCTGAGATTTTCCTTTTGGATGAAGTTTTTGATGGCCTAGACCCAATATCTACTAGTAAAGCTATGGATCTTTTGATTGATAGAATTGATGGAAATAAAACTTTCCTTATTGCCTCTCAGCAACTAGAATTAGTGGAAAATCTCATCAACGAAGTGATTTTCCTTGAAAATGGAAAGACTCACTATAGAGATACTCCTATAAATATTGGCAAAAAAGAAGAAGTTGGTATAAGTGAATTTTATGACAATATTTATTTAGGTTGAGATTATGAATTTTTTGAAATTTGATTTAATTAGAAATAAAAGATATTTTAGGAATGTAAGTATTCTCTTTGCCTTACTTATAGTCTTTGGCCTGGCCTTAGAATTTGCACCAATTAATTTTCTATCCCTTGATAGCATCTTATCCTACAAGATGGTCTTCAATGTGATATTAATAATATTTGCCTTTGCTATAGTAAGCTTTGCGATTGGCCTTATAAGAAAAGACTTGTTTACAAGTTCATCAACTATTATTTTTTCTTTGCCTATGGGAAGATCTAAGTATTTTACAAGCAAATTATTATTGCTAGTCTTAGTATATATTTACAATTTGATTTTCACATTAATTTTGTTGAAATTATTAAACTATCAGATCACAAGTGATTTGCTTTATTACTTTTTCCTAGGACTTATATGGTTTTTGATATTTTTTGCCATAAGTTTTTATGGCCAAGCAAGAAATAGATTTACTAAGAAAAATCATGGCAATGCAATAATAATACTTATGATAGGACTCATCCTAATACTAGGATTTTTCATATGTAAGAATTATTCCTTAGTTTTAGTAGGATCTGGTATCCAGCACGCCTTGCCTATGAATTATGCCTTCATATATCCTTTTGCTATAGGAAAATTGGGCATATATAAGAATCTAACAACACTGATATACTATATAATAGTTTTGATAGGAATGTGGACTTTAAATACTGGTAATCTAGAGGAGAACTTAGATTTATAGAATGGAGTTATTATGGAAAATTTTGATAAGGTAAAACAGATAATCAGAGATTCTAATAATATTGTGTTTTTTGGAGGAGCAGGAGTTTCTACTGCATCAGGTCTGCCTGATTTTAGGTCTGCTACAGGCCTTTATAACAAAGAAAACAATTCAAATTACTCTCCAGAATATATGCTAAGCCATGAGTTTTTTATAAATCATCCAGATGAATTTATGACCTATTGCAGAGAAAATCTAATGATAGAGGGTATAAAACCAAATGCCTGCCACTATGCTTTGACCAAGCTTGAGAAAATGGGCAAGCTTAAGGGAATCATTACCCAAAATATTGACGGTCTTCACCAGGATGCAGGAAGCAAAAACGTCATAGAGCTTCACGGCAACTTAGTTGATTTTTATTGTACCAAGTGTGGGAAGAATTTTGATCTTTCCTATACAAAAAAATTTAATGGCTTAGTGAAATGCGACGCCTGTGGTGGTATTGTAAGGCCAGACATAGTTTTATATGGCGAAGGTCTTGACCAGAATAATATTTCCTATGCTATAAATCTTATAAGCAATGCTGACGTACTAATAATCGGAGGGACATCTCTTGCCGTATATCCTGCAGCAGGTCTTATAGATTTTTATAGGGGAAATAAATTAGTATTAATAAATATGGACCCTACTGGCAGGGATTCTAGGGCTGATTATCTCATCCAAGGAGATATCAGCAAAATTTTAGAAGAATTAGTTGAGGGAATTGATGAATAATAAAATAAATACAGACGAATTTGGAATATTTTTACTATGGGCTGGGATAATCACATCCCTAATCTCATATTTTGCCAAATCATCTTTTTTGTATACTTTGGGATTTGTGTTTTTTGCCTATGCTATTTTTAGAGCCTTTTCTAAAAATATTGAAAAGAGAAGGCTTGAAAATAATTATTTTAAGGATAAGTTCCTAAATCCGATTAAAAAATCCTTGGGTGGGTTTAAAGGTGATATAAAATCAAAAAGAAATGACAAAGATCACAAGTACATTACTTGTCCAATTTGTGGGCAAAAACTTAGAATTCCAAAGAAAAAAGGAAAGATAAAAGTAAAATGTCCAAAATGTGGATCAAAATTTGATGCTAGAAGTTAATTTTAGCATCTTTTATATTGGAAATATGAAAGTATAATTTTTTAGAAAGGGGATTATAATGAAAAGATATATAGGAACAAGAACATTTGGACTTCGTGCACCAATTATAGAAAAAGGTGATGATTTAGTAGAAATCGTCTCTAAAAGCGTAAAAGATGCAAGCGAGACCCACAATATAGAAATTAACGACAAGGACGTTGTATGCGTCACAGAATCTCTAGTAGCAAGAGCTCAAGGTAACTACGCTTCTATAGATCAAATAGCAAAGGACATCAACAATAAATTTGACGGTGATGAATTGGTAGTTTTATTTCCGATTCTTTCAAGAAATAGATTTTCAATTCTACTAAAGGCTATAGCAAAATCAGGCAAGAAACTACATATTTGTCTATCTTATCCACAAGATGAGGTAGGAAATTACCTTATGGATGAAATGGACCTATTTAATAGTGACATCAATCCTTACAAAGACGTACTTGACCTAGATGAATTTAGAAAAGTCGCTGGTGAGTACAAACACACATTTACTGGTATTGACTATCCATCACTTTACACTGAAATGGCAGCAAATTCTGAGATTCACTTTTTGAACAATCCAGTTGATTCACTTAAGTTTTCAAAGAATGTACTAGTTTGCTCAATACACACAAGAAATATTGTAAAAAGACAACTAAAAGAAGCTGGCGGAGAAAGCATTCTATCCTTAGACGATATTATGACAGAATCTATAGATGGTTCAGGTTACAACAGCCAATATGGTCTATTGGGTTCAAACCTATCTACAGAAAATATGGTAAAACTCTTCCCAAGGGATGGAGAAGTATTTGTAAGTAAGCTTCAAGAAAAATTAATAAAAGAATTTGGCAAAAAAATCGAAGTTATGATCTATGGTGATGGAGCATTCAAAGATCCAGTAGGCAAAATTTGGGAGCTAGCAGACCCTGTTGTATCTCCTGCCTTTACAAAGGGGCTAATGGGTACTCCAAGCGAGATCAAAATCAAATATATAGCAGATAATGAATTTGCTGATTTGTCTATAGAAGATAGGACAAATGCTATGGTTGATAGGATTTCAAAAAAAGAAAAAGAACTAGTAGGCAAAAACGAAACCCTAGGTACTACACCTAGACAAATCACTGATTTGCTAGGATCTCTAGCTGACCTAACATCAGGTTCTGGAGATAAGGGAACACCAATTGTTTTAGTCCAAGGCTATTTTGATAATTATTCAGACAACTAATTAAGGAGATAATGGTGGATAAAGAATGTTCCGATGAGAAAAGGAATAATGAGATTTTTGGAAGACATTTTATAAATAATTACTTGGAAAGAAGGGCTATGGCCAAATACAATCACGACCCTATGGATGAGTTGACTAGGTATTTGCTCATGGCTTTTGCCGCAATACTAATGGCTTGTGGCACACACTTTTTTAAATATCCAAATTCATTTGTAATTGGTGGGGTTGAGGGAATGAGTATCATCGCTTCAACCTTCATTCCTCTTACACGTCCTCAATTAACCCTAATTATAAACATAGCTTTGTTAGTCATAGCTTTCTTTATCCTTGGCAAGCATTTCACCCTAAGGACAGGTTATGTTGCTATACTAAACTCACTAACAGCTCTTGCCCTTGACTACATTTGTCCAATCGAAGGATCGCTTACAGGCAACAAAATGCTAGAGCTAGTGTACACACTAATCATATCAGCCTTTGGCTCTGCAATACTTTTTAACCTTGCAGCAAGTTCTGGGGGAACTGATATAATTGCTATGATTTTGAAGAAATTCTCATCACTTGAAGTAGGCAAGGCCCTTCTAGCGGTAGATGGTATCTTTACTATTGCTTCTATTTGGATTTTTGACGTTGAGATTGGTCTACTCTCTGTTTTAGGTCTTTTGTTAAAAGGGATTTTCGTAGATGTAATCATCCAGTCCTTTAATACAGATAAATTTTTCATAATAATTACTACAAAGCCTAAGGAAATTGGTAGCTTCATCAGAGATGATTTGAACCGTTCAGCCACTGTCCTTGATGGGATGGGTTTATACAAGGGGGTCAAAAGATCTATATTCTTCTTGGTCTTATCACCAAAGGAAGCACCTAGGACAAGAGCATTTCTAAAAAATATAGATCCATATGCCTTCATAACAATATTAAATACATCAAAAATCATTGGTAAGGGATTTTACCTAACTAGCGATTCGGAATAGGGGAGATTTAATTGAATATATTAGTAAGTTGTGATCAAAACTATCTTAAGCCACTAAAGACGATGTTATATTCACTTTTTTTAACTAATGAGAGTGACATTAACATCTACCTCATGCACAAGTCTATTGACGATAGAAGTATTGAGGATTTAAGAGACTTTATAAAAGAAAAATCAAATAATAAAGCAAGTTTGAACAATGTTAGGGTAGATGATGAATTTTCGTCTGCCCTAACTACTTTTTATTACACAAGTGAAATGTACTATAGGTTAGTTGCCTACAAGTACCTTCCAGAAGATATGGATAGGATTTTATATCTAGATCCAGATATTTTAATTTTAAATTCACTAGAAGATTTATACAATGAAGATTTTGCAGACAATCTATTTATGGCTGCTATACATACCATGCCTACAGTTCAATCTGCAAATAAGGCTAGACTTAAGATAACTAGCGAAAAAACTGATATTTCTAGATACTACAATTCTGGCATACTTATGATAAATTTAAAAAAGGCCAGAGGCGATATCTATCAGCAAAAAATCCTGGACTATGCCAATAACACTAGAAAAGCAGGGCTTATGATGCCCGACCAGGATTTGCTCAATGTAGTTTTTAGAAATGAAATTATGGAAATTCCAGAATTAAAATACAATTACGACGCTAGAAGATTTACAACATACAAGGTCATGTATGATTACAATCTAGACGATGTCATGGAAAATACAGCTATCCTCCATTTTTGTGGCAAGAGAAAACCATGGCTTAAAAATTATATAGGAAAATTTGATAGCTTGTACAAATTTTTCTGGCATCAAGCTATAGAAAAATAAAGATTTGCTTTGAATTGTGTAGGAAATAAGTGTAAAATATAAGTAGAGACCAAGTTAAGGAGGATATATGAAGTCAATTAGTAAATTAAGTCTAATTTTCCTTTCCATGGCTTTGTGTTTTTCTCCTAAATCTTATGCAAACCAAGCAGAAGAGGTTAATGGCAAGACGACTAGTTCAGATCTTAAAACGGGAGAAAATATAATTTTAACAGAGCCCGATACTGACGTAGACAATGTGATCAAAGATCTAAACGAAAGTACAGAAGGAAATCAAGATAAAGTAGAAGCAGGAGAAAAACCTTCAGGTGAGAGTAAGGATGACCCTGGGAAAAAAGTAGATAAAAGTTCTACAAATAGCGTAACGACATCAAAGCCTTTAAAAAATCCAAGTTCTACTGAAAACTCCAAGGAATCGAAAGAAAATAGTACATCATCTACTCTTGATATTAGCCCAAATCCCAATAACATTAGCAAGCAAACATCATCAAACAAGGATGTAGATCAGCTGATGGCAGAGATTAAAACGTTTTTGAAAAAAAATAAAGAAAGGGAGCAAAGTAGAAAAAATAGTGCTGACAGTTCTAAAAAAAATGACGACATAACAAAAACTGTTGAAAAAGTAAGCGATGTAGTAGTTTCTAAGAAGATAAGCAAGGAAGAATCAGAAAAAATTGCCAAGACTACAAAAGATATAGTCAAAGAATATAACAAAAAAATTGAAGCGGCCAAATCTGATGCAAGAAAACAAGAGCTTGCCCAAGAAGCCATAGATAAGATTAATAAAAATGTGAAAATGGCATCAAAAGAAGCTTATGATTATATCAATAAAGAAGATGATGAAGTGACCTTGTTTGATCAAAAAAATGAAACTCTAGTTTTAGAAATTGATGCACCAGGCTCTGATGAAGATGATAAGAATTCAAATGATGAAGCTAAAGATTTAGATGAAAAAGATTTGATAAGAAGTGAATCCTCATCTTTATCTAGGTCGCCCAAATTAAGCAATAAGAAAGATAGTAAAAAGTCCACTCTACCTATTATCCTAGGGATAATACTAGTGATAGGCATATCAGTTGCCTTAAGCCTAGCCCTAAAGGTTAGAGAAAATAAAAAGATTAGATCCAAAAACTAGGTAACTTGCTTAGATTTTGGATTTTTTTAAAAGAAAAAGAGGCCAACGGCCTCTTCTAATTGTTTAATTATTCTTGTGGTTCAAACATATCTTTGCCTACTCCACAAACTGGGCAAACCCAATCTTCTGGAAGTTGGTCAAATTCTGTTCCAGCTTCGATTCCGTTATCAACATCGCCTTCAGCTGGATCATAGATGTATCCACATGCTGTACATACGTATTTCATACCAATGTCTCCTTTCATTGTTATTACATATATATTATACCACACATTTTGTTTTTCTATCATATTTTGACAGAAAATTATTAAATTATTGATTTTGTCAATGTTATTTAGAATTCTTTGGGTATAAAGTTAATAAGTTAAGAGGAGCTTATTATGGAAATTATTAGAAATTTGCTTCACTCCGATCTTTTACTTATCAAAGAATTTAGAGATGATACAACTGAATTTCTCGAAAATCTAAATCTTAATGAAGATATGATTTTTAAACTTAGGCTTATTCTAGATGAGCTTATAGTAAATTCTTATAAACATGGCAATGCAAAAGATTTTGATAAGATTATAGAAGTCATAATCCTAATTGATAAAGATTATTGTATGATAAAGGTTAAAGATGAAGGTGAAGGTATAAATTATGGCAAGGATAGAAACTTACTATCTCATCACGGCAGGGGAATACAGATAGTAAATACTTTATCTGATAATTTGATAGTCAAAGATAACATGGTAGCAGCCTTTGTCCACCTCTAAAGCATGCTATAAATACACCTAGCATTTTTAATTCTAGGTGATTTTTTATGTGTTTAATTGATAATGATATAGTCTAAGATATAATATATTGATAGAATTTATAAGTTTGAAAGAAGGAATTATGAGAAGAGAAGATGTAAGAAATGTTGCAATCATAGCCCACGTTGACCACGGTAAAACTACCCTTGTTGATGGACTTTTAAGAACTGCAGGAACATTTCGTGAAAATCAAGCGGTAAATGAAAGAGTAATGGATTCAAATTCTATAGAAAAAGAAAGAGGGATTACTATCCTTTCTAAGAATACTGCAATCCATTATAAAGACAAGAAAATAAACATAATCGATACCCCAGGACACGCTGACTTTGGTGGTGAGGTAGAGCGTGTACTAAATATGGCTGAGTCAGTAGTCCTAGTTGTAGACAGCCACGAAGGACCTATGCCACAAACTAAGTTTGTCCTTAGAAAAGCTATAGAATTGGGACTTCCAGCAATTATCTGTATAAATAAGGTTGATAGGCCTGACCAAAGAATTGATGAAGTAGAGGATGAAATCCTAGACTTATTTATATCACTAGATGCAGATGAATCATACTTAGAAAGTCCATTTGTATATGCTTCAGCAAAAAATGGCTGGGCAAGCCTAGAAAAGGGTCAAATAAAGGACGATATGTCTGACCTTTTGGATACAATAATAGACTACACTCCTGCCTTTGAAGCAGAGGAAGATGCACCATTTAAAGTTCTTGTATCAACTACAGACTACAATGACTACCTTGGTTCAATTGCCATAGGCAAGGTTGAGCAAGGTGTTATCAAGAAAAATGCAGATGCAATAATCACAAACTACAACGAAGAAGATAGGAAAATAAAGTCAAAAATCGTAACTATCTATGAATTTGATGGCCTAAATAGAGTGGAAGTCGGGGAAGCTAAATTTGGATCAATAGTAGCCCTTTCTGGTATGGAAGATATCTCAATTGGGGATACTATTGGAACAGAAGCAGACCACGAACCAATTGAGTTTACCAAAATATCAGAACCAACACTTTCTATGACTTTCTCAGTAAATGATTCACCATTTGCTGGTCGCGATGGAAAATATGTTACAAGTAGACATATAAGGGATAGGTTATTTAAAGAAAAAGAAACAGATGTTTCACTAAAAGTAGAAAACACAGATTCTACAGAAAGCTTTAAGGTTTCAGGTCGTGGAGAGCTTCACCTTTCAGTTCTAATCGAGAATTTAAGACGTGAAAGTTATGAATTCCAAGTTTCTAAACCAGAAGTAATGTATAAAGAAATAGATGGTAAGAAAAATGAACCTATAGAAATCGCCACAATAGATGTAGATCAAGAACACACAGGTTCTGTCATAGAAAAATTGGGACGCAGAAAAGGCGAACTAATTGATATGACTCCAACATCTTCTGGCTATACCAGAATGATTTTTAGAATACCTGCAAGGGGTCTAATAGGCTATAGAACAGAATTTCTAACTGATACTAAGGGTACAGGTATCCTAAACTCAGAATTTGAAGGATATGCTCCTTATAAGGGAGAGATTGAAACTCGCCAAGACGGATCTCTTATAGCTAGCGAACAAGGTATAGCTCGTGCCTACGGCCTAAACGCTGCCCAATCTAGGGGATTATTGTTCGTAGAAGCTGGAGATGAGGTTTACGAAGGTCTTGTAGTTGGCATGAACCCAAAGGGCCTAGATATAGATGTCAACGTATGTAAGCAAAAGAAACTAACAAATACTCGTGCGAGCGGTTCTGACGATGCCATCATGCTAACACCAGCCAAAAAAATGAGTGTAGAAGAAATGATGGAATTCGTTGAAGATGACGAATTAATTGAAATAACACCAAATAACCTAAGAATTAGAAAGAGAATACTAGATTCAAACCTAAGATACAAATCAAAGAAAAATAAGTAGGTGGAAATATGAACAAAAGATTTGAAAAAGTCCTAAGTCAAACAATAAGCATTATAATCCTAATAATATTTGTGACTACAATAATCTCTATGAAATCTCCAATTTGGCTTGTCACATATATCTGGGCCTTTGCTTTTTTACTTGCCTGGATTTTGATGCTAGTTTTTGCCCTCCACATACTTTTACAAAAAGATGCCTTTGGTTTTTCTATACTAACGGCCATACTTACTGCCCTAGCCTTTGGACTACTTAGCATACCAGCTATACTTGTCCTATCAAGGTTTGTACCACAGATGCCATCAACGATAAGTTTTGCTAATCAGTTACTAAACCAAAATAGTCAAATGATTTTATACACAAGCCTTATAGTTTTGTATGTTTTTCACCTAATAAACTCGCTAAAACTTAAAAGATTTATGAGCAAAAATAAAGATTTATCAGAAGAAAGTCTAGCTTATGACTATGAAGATACATCAGATAATAATTTATTTGATGATAATCTTAAGGCTGAAAATGAAGAAATTACCCTAGAAAATACTAATATTTCTAGTGAAGACCTAAAAATTGGTGAAAAAATTGTCTTTGAATCTAACAATGATGAAAAAATAGAGTATAATACTGAAAAAGTGATTTTTGTAGAAGATTTAACAGATGAAGATTTAATCAATAAAGAAGGCGAGGGAAATAATGGTTAAAGACAACGGAGTATCTCTATCAGTAATTAAAAGATTACCAAAGTACTACAGATATTTAGAAAGTATCAATGACAAGGGGATTGTAAGAGTATCATCAAAAGAACTTTCTGAGATCACTGGCCTTACAGCCAGCCAAATCAGACAAGACCTAAACCACTATGGTTGCTTTGGTCAACAAGGCTATGGCTACAATGTAAGAGATCTTATGGATGAATTATCAAAGATAATCGGCGTTGATAAAGAATACAAAATGGTACTAATCGGTTATGGTAATATTGGCCATGCCCTTTATCAATACGAATCTTTTAAAACCTTAGGCTACAAATTTAGTGCAGTTTTTGATAAAGAGCCTAATAAAAATGCACCTTCTGACTTAAAAATAGAAGATATTGACAATCTTGCTACGTATCTTGAAAACAACAAGGTAGATATAGGAATAATTGCAACTCCAAAAGAAGCAAGCCAAGAAATTTGCGATATACTTTGCGATGGAGATGTAAAGGGTATATGGAATTTTTCTCCAGTAGATTTAAAAACTAAAAATGGAGTAGTGTTAGAAAACGTACACTTAGATGAATCATTGTTTACACTTACATATTTCATCAATTCTCCACAGGACTATAATTTTTAATGAATATATTATCGGCAAGCAATTTAAGTAAATCTTATCCTACTAGGGATATATTTACTGATATTAGCTTTATAATAGAAAAGGGTGATAAGGTTGGTCTTATTGGTAACAATGGGGCTGGCAAATCCACCCTTTTTAAAATTATAGTAGGAGAACTATCTAAGGATAGTGGAGAAATCTATATACCAAACGGCCTAAAAATCGGCTATTTAAAACAACAACTATCTACTGACACCGACCAAAGTATCTATGATCATTGTATGGGAGTTTTTTCAAATCTTATCGGCATAGAAAAAGAACTGAGGTCAATTGAAAAAGAACTTACAAGAACTGACCTTTCTGAAGAAGGGATGCAAAAACTTTTGGAGGAACATAATAGATTATTTGAAAAATTTGAAAAAAACAACGGCTACTCTATAAAGTCTGAACTTGAGGGAACCTTAAAGGCTATGGGCTTTGAGAGCGAGGACTTTGATAAGAGTATAAGGACTCTATCAGGTGGACAAAAGGCAAGAGTTGAGCTTGCTTATCTCTTGTTAGAAAAGCCAGACTTGATTTTACTAGATGAACCTACCAACCACTTGGATATCAACGCCATCAGATTTTTGGAGAATTTCATCAAAAATTATGAAGGATCTGTTGTGGTGATTTCCCACGATAGGTATTTTTTGGATGCGACTGTAAATAAGGTTTTTCTTATGGAAAATGGGTCTTTAAATATCTATGCGGGCAACTACACTAGCTTTATGCAAAAAAGAAAGAAAGATTTAGAAGTAAGGCTACACCAGTACAAGAGCCAGCAGAAGGAAATCGCCAGACAAGAAGAAATTATTGATAGGCTAAAAAACCTAGGCGGTTCCAAAAGAAAAAGAGGCATTTCCCAATCAAGGTCTAGGCAAAAACTTCTTGACAAGATGGAAAGAATCGAGGCTCCAGATCAAATAGCCAATGCAATGAAATTAAAATTCACCCCGAGAATCCAAAGTGGGGAAGATGTTCTAAAGGTAAATAAACTTTCTAAATCTTATGATGACAAAGAAATTTTTAAAAATATTAGCTTTGATATTTTCAGAAACGAGAGGACAGCTATTATTGGTGAAAATGGAGTTGGAAAAACAACTCTCTTTAAAATCATTTTGGCTGAAGAAATCCCATCCTCAGGCAAAATAAAAATTGGTCAAAGTGTAAATATTGGCTACTTTGATCAGGAACAAAAATCTTTGAATTTGTCCAACACAATTTTTGAAGAAATATCAGCAACTTATCCAATGCTAACTAACTTTGAAATCAGATCATATCTAGCCAAGTTTATGTTCTATAATGATGATGTGGATAGAGAAATATCTAAACTATCAGGTGGTGAGCGTGCCAGAATATCGCTTTTAAAACTAATGATATCTGACACCAACTTTATCCTAATGGATGAGCCAACCAACCACTTAGACATTGATTCAAAGGAAATCCTAGAAGATGCTATCCTTGACTATGAGGGAACGGTTCTAATCATAAGCCACGACAGGTATTTCTTAAACAAAATCGCCGTCAAAATCCTCGAAATGCAAGATGATGGCATGAGCGAATACCTTGGTAACTATGATTATTATGTTGAAAAGCAAAAAGAAATGATGGCTAAGGATGAAGAAAGTCAGACTATTTCAAAAACTCAGCTAAACAAAGAAAAAAAGAAGCAAAATCTTAAACGCAACGAGATAAAAAAAATAAAAAATGATATTAAAAAAATCGAACAGAGGATGGATGAAGTTGAAGAAAGATTAGGAGAACTAAATGAGCTCACTTTATCAGCTGATTTCTATCAAGACCAAGACTTGGTAAAAGATATCTTTGCCCAGATTAAATCTTTGGAAGAAGAAAAAGAAAACTTGGACGAAACGTGGTTTGAACTTAACTTATCCTTGGAAGGATAGACTTTAAATAATAGGAAGGAAAATAATGAAGATTACCAACAACTTGGATAGAAAATCCAAAAATAATTTGAGAGTTGGTCTTATCTTGTTACTGGCTTTTTTTACCTTATGGTATGTAGAGCCAGTTAGCTCTTTTTTGGTAAGCATTTATGCTGTCATAAGACCAATTTTGTTGGGCTTTGCTATAGCTTTTGTCATAAACTTACCTATGAACTTTTTTCAAGATAAAGTTTTTGGCAGGCTATTTGACCCCAAAAAGCATAGAAAACTTATACTAATCTTATCTTTGATATTTAGCTGGCTCATATTCTTTGGGGCAGTCACCTTGATTTTATTAGTAATAATACCAGAGACCATCAATGCATCTCAGACTGCTATAAAAAACATTCCAGCCTTTGCTGATGCACTTATAAAATATACAGAAAAAATACCAGCTTTGAATAAAGCTATGGTTGATATTAGAAACCAATTTGAAAGTTTTGATCTAAACAACATATCCGACAAAATAACTAGCTACCTAAGTGGTGAGGGATCAAACGTCCTTAACCGTGCTCAAAGCATTTTATCATCAGTAAGTTCGACTCTGATTGCTATTGCAATGGGTTTCATATTTTCAATTTATGTCAGCATCAATAAGAAGAACTTAAAAATAAACGCCAATAAGTTCTTGTATGCTAACTTTGCTGAGGATAGGGCAGATACTATAAATTATATTTCAAAACTAACTTATGATGCCTTTGCCAAATTTTTGGATACAAGGTTTTTGTCTTGTTTTGTTCTAGGAACTTTAAACTACATTGGCATGAAAATCTTGCAATTGCCATATGCAGGAATGATTTCAATCTTGGTTGGAGCTCTTGATATTATTCCATATTTTGGGCCAATTATTGCGGCTGCCTTTGGAATGCTTATGATTTTTATCCAATCACCATTCCAATCCTTAGTATTTATAATATTTTTGGTAGTCCTCCAACAAGTCCAAGAAAATATTTTCTACCCCTTAGTTATTGGCAAACATTCTGGACTTCCTGCTATATGGATATTTGTTTCTGTATTTTTGGGTGGTAGATTATTTGGCATCATGGGCATGATTTTATTTATGCCTCTTGCAACAGTCTTTTATACCTTAAAAGAAGATAGAACTATAAAAAAACTAAAAGAAAAAGAAATCGATGAAAAAAGTCTAGGAGAAAAAGCCAATAAAAGCTTTGAGCAAATGCGCAAAGAAAGATTAGAAGAAGATTTTACTAAAGAAGAAGTAGAGCAAATAATGTAATTTGCCCTACTTTTTTTCAAATATAATTAAAATATAACCATCCTTGATATTAATAGTAAAACCTCTGCCACAAGTTTCATTTGAAACTCCAAGACTATCGGAAATCTCCATATCATAATTATCGAGTTCATAGTAAAGTCCTTTTATTGTAAGGCCTTTTGCAACTTCAGATAGGGCAAATATTGAAACATAATAATCATCTTCATATTTTTGGAATAATTCGTCTTCTATTATTATTAATTCCTTATCCTTTGCCTTAAGTCTTACATCTATGCCCATCTTCTTAAATTCGAGAGCATTTCTTATATTTGATATGGTATGGGACTCACGTCCTCCCAAGCCTCCATAAATTATTATTTCCTTATAGCCCTTATCTTGGGCGATTTTCATGGCTGACTTTGTGTCGGTATCATCTTTAATTGGGCTTAATTTAATGACATTTTCATCATCAGGTAGGCTAGTTGAATCAAAGTCTCCTACAATAAAATCTGCTTTAAGGCCCTCCTCTTTTACATATTCGTAGCCCTTATCAGCAGCAATTACCAGGTCATCTTCTTTGATTTGGTCATAAAAACCATCAAATTCTCCACCTGCTATAATATAACATTTACTCAAAATATCCTCCTTTGGATTTCTTATATAGATTATATCCCAAAATTTATTTTAGAGAAAAAATATCATTAGGGGTAAAATTATTGTAAATTACTAGGAGAAAATAAATGCACAATTTAGATGAAAGATCAAAAAACATACTCAAAATAATATTGATAGGACTTGGGGTATTTTTTACCTTCTGGTACCTTAGGGAAATTTTGGATTTTCTAGGCAAATTTATAAGGATAATCCAACCCTTCATCATAGGATTTATGTTAGCCTACATCATAAATATACCTATGAACTTTTTCTATAGGTTGATTAGAGAAAATTACAAGGACCCAAAGCAAGAGAAGGCAATTCGTGGCGTATCTTTAGTTTTATCCTGGATATGCGTATTGCTATTTTTAACCTTGCTATTAAATATCTTTATTCCACAAATTATCAAATCTGCCTTAACCTTAAGCCGCAAATGGCCAGTTTTTGTAGATGAAACCTATAAAATTTTGAAGAATAATTCCCTAACAGAAAACTATGCTAATGATTTTAGGGAAATAACCGAGGATGTAAATTGGCTAAGTATGAATGGACCTATTTTTAAATATATAAACACCAACAGCAAATCATTGCTTACTATGACTTCAAGTATAATAAATTCAATTGGTTCAAGTGCCATTACTATATTTACTGTGGTTGTTTTTTCAATCTTTGTACTTATTTATAAGGATATGCTAAAATTAAATGGAAATAAGCTTTTGTATGCTTTTTTAGATGAAAAAGATGCGGACTATGTAAATAAAGTTTTTTCTTTATCCTACCACACCTTTAAAGACTACATTTATTCTAGGATGATATCAGTGGCCTTGCTCATTGTCCTAACTTATATAGGTATGGTGATTTTTTCTATACCAAATGCTCCAATGATTTCAATATTGGTGGGCCTATCAGATTTGATTCCAATCTTTGGACCTATAGCTGGAGCTGGAATATCTGCAGTAATTATATTTATTGAATCTCCGATCAAGGCCCTTATATTTTTGATATACGATGTGATTATGCAACAAGTTCAAGAAAATGTAATCTATCCTGCCATTGCCGATGCCCAAGTGGGTCTACCTGCCGTTTGGGTCTTGGCTTCAGTAACTATAGGTGGTTCGCTTTTTGGTATTGTGGGTATGCTTGTTAGTATCCCGGTTGCTTCTGTTTTATACACTCTAGCCCATGAGAAGGTTGAACAAAGACTTATGAAGAAAGGTTTCAATCAAAAAGATATTATGGATAAGCAGAAGAAGAATTTTATTGAAGGATACAAAGATGAAACTAAAAAATAGCCAAGTAGGTAAGTTTGTGCCAATAAGAGTCCCTCAGGGTATTTACTATGGTGGTTTTCAAAATTCTCTCATGCACATGGGGGTAAACAAATTTTATAGAGACAGGTCTTGTGTGGTGACAGCATTTACCAACACCTATCTTTATCTCTACCATAGAGACGAAATCTTTACCCTTGAAGAATATAATGCCTATCATTATGAATTTTTTAAAAAGCTCAGGCCCCATGCCAATGGAGTGCCAACAGTCCTTGCCCTTGATCGAAGGAGCAAGAGAATAATTGCTGATAGGAATCTTAAACTTAATAGTCATCTTATTGAAGACTTTATGTTTAAGAAGAAAAGCAAGACCCAAAAGATTGACTTTATCAATGAAGCTTTGTATAGGGACTTGCCTGTAATCTTTATCAATTGGCTAAGCCCTGAGGTCAAAGTTATGAGCCATCATGGGGTGACGATTACCGAATGTAACGATATGGGAGATCACCACGAGCTTCTTATATCAAGCTGGGGCAGGCCATACAGGGTCGATTTTGACCAGTTTGAAAGACAAAGTAGAACTTATAGTGGACTTATATATTTTGAAAGGAAAGATTATGGAATATCTTAAATGTGAGCTTTATATACCTGATGAAGATAAGTGGAATCTAATAGAGGCACTAAACAAAGAAGGATTTTTATATGATGATGGGTATGATTCAGTCTTTGCAGAAAGTCCTGTGATAGGTCATTTTACACCTCTAGAAGGTTCAAATCCCGACATAGGCAATATAGGAGAGCACACTACTGTAAATGAAGCAAAGTTAGAATTTAGGATAAAAGAAGTTGATAAGGACAGAGTTTTTATGATTATAAAAGAAAACCATCCTTATGAAGTTCCTGTAATTAATTTTATGAAACTAGTCTAAGGAGATTTGATGAAGAAAGTACAAGACAGATTACAAAGAGGAAATGGCCTTATAATGCCTATATTTTCTATACCATCATCTTATGGAATAGGAACATTTGGCAAAGAAGCCTATAATGTAGTGGATTTTATATCTGATGCTTCTATTAGGTATTGGCAAATTTTGCCATTGGGACAAACTTCATATGGTGATAGTCCCTACCAATCATTCTCATCTTTTGCTGGAAATCCATACTTTGTAGACTTGGATATGCTAATAGAAGATGGGCTTTTGGAAAAAGAATACTTAGAGTCTTTAAACTTTGGAGACAACGATAGGTATGTTGACTATGCTATCCAGTACAATCTAAGATATAGGATATTAGAAAAAGCCTATGAAAATTCCAAGGGCAAACTTGATAAGGAAATCAAAAAGTTTAGGAAAGAAGAAGCGTTTTGGATTGAAGATTATGCTTTATTTATGGCTATAAAACGTGACTCTCTTGACATTAGTTGGATTGAATGGGACGAGAAATTACGTGATAGGGACAAAATCGCTCTAAAAGAATTTAAAGAAAAACACCAAGAAGATATAGATTTTTATATTTTCATCCAGTATGAATTTTTTAAACAATGGAATGAACTAAAACAATACGCCAACAGGAGAAATATCCAAATCATTGGAGACTTGCCAATATATGTGGCTTATGATTCTTGCGATGCTTGGGTAAATTCTGATATATTGAAGTTAGATCCAGAAAGCAAAGAAGCTATCACAGTTGGAGGAGCTCCACCAGATGCCTATTCTGAAGATGGCCAGCTATGGGGCAATCCTGTGTATGATTGGGACAAGATGAAAAAAGATTCTTATAGCTTTTGGGAAAAAAGAATTGAGATGGCCTTTAGGACTTATGACCTGCTAAGGCTTGATCATTTTAGGGGCTTTGAAAAGTTCTATGCTATACCTGCAAGCGATGAAAATGCTAAATTTGGTGATTGGATAGAAGGTGGCGGCTATGACTTTTTTGATCATATTAGAAAGAAGTTCCCAGACAAGCAATTTATAGCAGAAGATTTAGGTTATATAACTAAAGAGGTCGATGACCTAAAGGATACTTACGGTTTTCCAGGTATGAATGTGATTCAATTTGCCTTTGGAGAGAACTTTGATAGCAATTACTTGCCTCACAATTACTTGAGAAACTCAGTAGTTTACTCATCAACCCACGATTCATCAACCCTAAAGGGTTGGCTTGAAACTATGGATGAGGAAGACTTAGAATTAGTAGAAAGATACTTTGGTCTTAAGGATGGAGATGATTATCAATGGAGGATCATCAGAAATCTTATGGCCTCAGTTTCTGATTTGGCCATGTTTGAAATCCAAGATTTCTTGGAATTGGATAACACTTCACAAATCAATAGTCCAGGAACTTTGGGTGATAATTGGAAGTGGAGAGCAAAAAAAGAAGATTTTACTGACAGTCTGGCACTAAAAATCAAAGAAATGTCCAGATTATATGGGAGATACAATGGATAAAATAGAAAAAAATAAATTTATAGAAAATTATGTAGAAAACTTACAGAGGATTACTCTTAAAAGTTTTGATGAAACAAGTGAAAAAGATAAATACGATGCCCTTTGCGATACAATAATGGAACGTATAAACCAAAGTTGGAGGCAAAGTAAGGCAAATTCTCGCTATGAGAAAAGTGCCTATTATTTTTCAGCAGAATTTTTGGTGGGTAAGTCTTTAGGAAATAACCTTATTAACCTAGGTATTTATGATGAAGTAAAAGAATTATTAGATGAAATAGACATAGACTTTGAAGCCATAGAGGATTATGAAGATGATGCCGCTTTGGGTAATGGTGGCCTAGGCAGACTTGCGGCTTGTTTTATGGATTCTGCAGCAACCCAAGATATTAATATGTACGGCTATGGAGTTCGCTACCGTGAGGGGATTTTCAAACAAACATTTGAAAATGGATTTCAAAAAGAACACGGTGACAGCTGGATAAAAGATGGAGATGGCTGGTCCATTAGAGTTGATTCAGACTCAAGAATTGTCAATTTCAAGGACCAACAGGTAAAGGCTGTTCCATTTGATATGCCAGTTGTAGGATACAAAAATGGTAAAGTAAATACTCTAAGACTATGGCAGGCAGAACCATTTGAAGAATTTGAATTCGATAAATTCAACAATTTTGAGTACGATGCGGCAGTTGCCAAAAAGAACAGGGCAGAAGATATAACAAGAGTTTTATATCCAAACGACATGCAAAGAGCGGGTAAAGTCCTAAGACTTAAACAACAATATTTCTTTGTATCTGCTTCCATCCAAGACTTAGTAGAAAAATACAAGAGATATTTCTCAGATGATATGCGTTTTAAGAACTTCCACAAATATCATGTCATCCAACTAAACGATACCCACCCAAATATAGCAATAGCCGAGTTGATCAGAGTTTTGGTGGACGAAAATGGCCTTAGCTTTGACCAAGCACTTGAAATTTCAAAGAAAGTCTTTGCCTTTACTAACCATACAGTTCTTCAAGAAGCTATTGAAAAATGGCCAATAGACATAGTAGAGGAAGTATCCCCAAGATGTCTAGAAATCATCTATCAAATCAACGATGCCTTGGTAAAACATTTCAAAGAAGAGGGGCTATCTGATTTTGACATTGACCCATATAGGATTGTTATAAATGACCAAGTTCATATGGCAAATCTAGCCATATATGTAGGATTTTCTGTTAATGGTGTTGCAGCACTTCACACAGAAATACTAAAGGCTGATACATTCAAGCATTGGTATAAGATATTCCCAGATAAATTTAATAATAAGACAAATGGTATAACACCAAGAAGATGGTTAGTGTATTCCAACCGTCTATTATCAAGCTTTATTACAGAAAAACTTGGCAATGATAATTGGATCTACAACCTAGAAGAACTAAAAGGCTTAGAAAAATTTGCTGATGATGAAGCAACGTTAAAAGAGCTATGGGATATAAAACAAAAAAATAAAAAACGTCTGGCTTCTTATATTCTTGAACACGAAGGAATCAAAATTGACCCAGAATCAATTTTTGATATTCAAGTAAAGAGAATCCACGAATACAAACGCCAACACTTAAATATACTTCACATAATATATTTATATCACCAGCTTAAGAAAAATCCTGACAAGGACTTTTACCCAACAACCTTTATCTTTGGTGGAAAGGCAGCTCCAGGATATTTCAGAGCCAAGGGGATAATAAAGCTTGCCAATGAAGTAGCAAGGGTTGTAAATAATGACCCAGAAGTAAATGACAAGATGAAGGTTGTCTTTGTAGAAAACTTTAGAGTTTCTTATGGAGAAAAGATATATCCAGCAGCAGATGTCAGTGAACAAATATCAACAGCTGGTAAGGAAGCATCTGGTACTGGAAATATGAAATTTATGCTAAACGGGGCTCCAACTCTTGGAACTTTTGACGGGGCAAATATTGAAATATTTGAAGCAGCTGGAGAAGAAAACAACTACAGATTTGGTGCAAGCGTAGAAGAACTAATGGAAATTGAGAAAACCTACAATCCTAGAAAGCTTTACCAAACAGATATGGATATTAAAGATGCGGTTGATGCCCTAGTAAATGGTGAGCTTGATGACAATAACTCCTACATGTTCCTTGATATTTACAATGAATTGATCAATCCGCAGGATGGATCTCGTGGAGATAGGTACTTCATCTTAGAAGACTTTGAGTCTTACAAAAAAGCCCATGAGCAAATAAATATTGACTACAGAGACAAATTAGCTTGGTCAAGAAAATGTCTGATAAATATTGCTAATGCTGGATATTTCTCATCGGATAGAACTATTATTGACTATGCAGATGACATTTGGAAGATAGATTCTCCAAATTATTAGGTAGTAGCTTATGAATTCACAAGTTTTTTGGGGGGTAATGATTCCCTTAATCGGTACATCCTTGGGTTCGGCCCTAGTATTTGTTATGAGAGATCAGATAAACCCAAAAGTTCAAAAAGGTCTATCAGGTTTTGCAGCAGGAGTTATGGTTGCTGCAAGTATCTGGTCACTTTTGATACCAGCCATGGATATGGTTGAAGTCAAAATGGACAAATTTAGCTGGATACCAGCAACCGTTGGTTTTTTGATAGGAATATTCTTCTTGTTATTTTTGGATAATTCCATTCCCCACCAACACATTGATTCAGACCAACCTGAAGGACCAAAAAACAATTTAAGATCAACGACAATGATGGTACTAGCTGTAGTAATCCACAACATTCCTGAAGGAATGGCAGTTGGTGTTGCCTATGCTGGTGCAATATATGGCAAGGGTTCTGTAAGCCTAGCCCAAGCCTTGGCCTTATCACTTGGTATAGCCATACAAAACTTCCCAGAGGGAGCGATTATATCTATGCCACTGAGGTCAGCTGGCTTTGATAAGAAAAAATCTTTCTTGGCTGGAGTAGGATCAGGCGTTGTTGAACCTATTGCAGCTATAGTTACCATCTTGTTATCACAAATAATGATTCCAATACTGCCATATCTATTGTCATTTGCTGCAGGAGCTATGTTCTATGTAGTAGTAGAAGAGCTAATCCCTGAAGCCACAGGCGAAGGAGAGACTCATACTAACATAGGAACTCTTGGTTTTTCTGCAGGTTTTGCAATAATGATGATACTAGATGTCATGCTTGGCTAACCCCTTAGTCCCTAGAGGATTTTGGGGTCTTTTTTATTGGCCAATTACTACCCTTTATAAGCAAATAATAGTAACATATTAATAGAAGAACAAAGAGGGGAATTATGAACTATCTTACAAATTTTATTAATTCTATACTGTTAATTAGAATTACAGATATTATAGACATTGCAATCATAGCCTTTGCTGTCTATAAGCTTTTTTCACTACTAAGAAATACCAGGGCAGAGCAAGTTTTAAATGGACTTGTTATTGTGCTGATTATTGCTTCTTTAGCAGACATATTAAACTTAAACACAGTAAGTTGGGTTATGAACCAATTTTTGACTGTGGCTTTAGTATTCATAATAGTGGTCTTCCAACCAGAGCTAAGATCAGCCCTTGAGAGGATAGGCCGTGGTAGAACAATTTTAACCCGCGATAGGGTAAAAAGAAACGAAAACACAATAGATGAGCTAGTCAGGGCAGCAAGCTCCCTATCCCGCCAAAAGATTGGGGCTCTAGTTGTGATCCAAAGAGAGGTTGGCCTAAATGATATAGTAGAAAGCGGAACAGAGCTTCATGCCGATGTATCAAGTGAACTACTAATAAATATATTTATTCCCAATACTCCCCTACACGATGGTGCAGTAATAATAAATGAGAATGAAATAATAGCAGCAGCTTGTTATTTGCCTTTGTCCAATTCAAATACAATTTCCAAGGAACTAGGTACCAGGCATAGGGCGGCCATTGGTATATCGGAAAGATCTGATTGCATAGTCCTTGTAGTATCTGAGGAGACTGGAAATATTTCTGTTGTAGAAGGTGGTAGGATAGATAGGTATTTTGATGACGATTCGCTTAGCATCAGACTAAAAAAAGACTTATTTTACCAACCAACTGACCAAGAAAAAAAGGATGATAATGATGAAAACGACTGATAACAAATTAAAAATCCTTTCAGTTCTACTAGCTATTTTTATGTGGACTTATGTTACTAATTCAACAAATCCCAATGTAAATAAAGTTTACAGGGGAGTTCCTGTTGTCATAAAAAATCAAGATGACCTTGAAAGAAATGGCTACACCATAATAGGAAATAATGATAACATCACAACCACATTAAAACTAAAGGGAAGCAGAGAAAAGCTTATAGACTTAAGGCCTGAAAATATTTATGCATCAGTAGACATATCTGACCTAAAAGAAGGAGTCCAATCCTTAAATATAAAGGTGGACATACCATCTGGCATAAATGTGGAAGACGCCGATCCTAGCCAGATTACCTTAAATATACAAAAAGTAATAGAGAAAAAACTACCTGTAAACTATGTCATATCTGATCAAATAAAAGATGGTAAAATAGTAGAACTTAACGAAATAAATCCAAAAGAGATAACTGTAAAAGGACCTGCCAGCCTTATAAACAAGGTTGACAGAGCAGAAGTAAAGATTGACGATCCAAGCCTTATAGATGGGCAAGTCCACAATGTCAATATAAACATCCTAGATCGTTCTGGCAAAAAAATTGCCAATCTTGATACCTCTGACGAGGATGCCAACATATCCTTTAGGGTTTTTGAAACAAAAAGAGTGCCAATAAAGATTGATGCCAATGGCTCTATAAACCCATCTTATGAGATGACAGAGGCATACACTGCTCCAGATTCTATAGTAATCAAAGGACCAGAATCAATCATCAAAGAAATTGATGAAGTTTTAACAGAACCTATCAATCTATTTAACCTAAAGACAGGAAAAAGTGGAGAAGTAAAACTAAAACTACCAGAATCTGTTGAAGTATACGATGGAGATGATGTAGTAACTTACAAAATAGAAGTTCAAAGAAAAGTAAGAGCTGGCGTAGATATAAAGACTGAAGACGAAGATGACCAATGAAATCGTAGATAAACTTGAAGATGCTGGATTTGAAACTTATCTTGTTGGTGGCTGTGTAAGAGATGAACTTCTGTCTCGAGATAATTTTGACATAGACATCACAAGCCAAGCTAGGCCTGATGAAATTCTTGAGGTATTCAAAGACTATAAGACTATCGATATAGGGAAAAAATTTGGAACAATAAAAGTTATTCTAAAGTCAAGTGAGTACGAAATAACGACCATGAGAACAGAAAATGCCTACGATGACAAGAGACATCCTAGCCTGGTTTATTATACTGACGATATCTATGAAGATTTGAAAAGACGTGATTTTACCATAAATGCCATGGCAAAGAGAAAGGGATGTATCATAGATCCCTTTAATGGTAAAGATGACCTAAAAAAGAAGATTATTAGGGCTGTTGGCAATCCTTATGCTAGGATAAGTGAGGATAGGCTAAGGTCTTTGAGAGCTTGTCGATTTGCTACGGTCCTTGATTTTGATATTGACCATGATTTAAAAGTAGCTATAAAAAGCCAATCCATAGATGACATATCAAAAGAGCGCATCCAAGATGAGGTAAACAAGATCTTGTTGGCAGCAAGGCCATCAAGGGGCATAAGGCTTTTGGATGAATTGAATTTGTTGGAATCTATATTTCCAGAAGTCAAAAAAACTGTAGGCTTTGACCAACATTCAAGCCATCATGCCGATGACGTATTTAACCACACTCTAAGTGTCCTTGATAAGACCCCACCAATCTTGGAAGTAAGGATTGCAGCCTTATATCATGATGTGGGCAAAATCGACACATTTTTTATAGATGAAAATGGTGAAGGAAGATTTTTTGGTCACCAGAATCTTTCAGAAGAACTTTTAATAAAACGTCTTAAGGAACTTAAGTATTCCAAAAAATTTATAGAAAACACATCTATTTTAGTAAAACGACACATGGATAATACCAATACCTACAGCAAAAAATCTATTAGAAAACTTCTTAGAAACATTGGCGAAGAAAACTTAATAAATTTATTTGCCCTCCAAAGGGCGGATGTCTTATCAACTAAGCATGCTGATGATTCTAATATTGACTTGGGCATTAGCCTACTAGCTGAGGTAAAAGATGATGATATACCCAAGAATCGCAATGAAATTAAAATAGGTGGCAATGATCTAAAAGACTTGGGTTTTAAAGAAGGCAAAGTACTAGGGGATACCCTAAGAGAAATAGAAAACTTAATTTACGAAGAGAAACTAATCAACAATAAAAAAGATATTATAAATTACCTTAAAGAAAGCCTTGATATTGTTGATTGATAGCTAAATTGAAGTATATTAACAAAATGAGTAGCTATCAAGCAGGAGGAATAAATGACAGAATTAAAATCTCATGAAAATAATATTGCAAAATTTGAATTTGATGTAAAATATGACGACTTTGAAAAAGCTATAAACAAGGTTTATAACAGAAATAAAAAAAGATATACACTAGATGGCTTTAGAGCTGGTCACGTACCTAGAAGAGTTCTAGAAAAAATGTACGGCCCAGAAATCTTCTACGATGAAGCTATCCAACTAGTATTCCCAGAACCTTATGAAAAAGCAATCGAAGAACTTGAACTTGAACCAATTGATCAACCAAATGTTGACCTTGACGATATCGAAAAAGGTAAAGACATTACTTTCAAAGTTGATGTTGAAACAAAACCACATCCAGTATTAGGCGACTATGACAATATAATCATAGAAGAAGTTGAAGCTGAAGTTACTGATGCTGATATCGAAAACGAATTAAAGAAACAACAAGAAGAAAATGCTAGATTAATCCCAGTTGAAGATAGAGAAGCTAAAGAAGGTGATACAGTAAATATCGACTTTGATGGTTACCTAGATGGGGAAAGATTTGAAGGCGGCAAAGCTGAAGACTACGATCTAGTATTAGGTTCAAAGACATTTATCGAAGGTTTTGAAGACCAAGTTGCAGGTCACAAAGTTGGCGACAAATTTGATGTAAATGTAACATTCCCTAAAGATTACCAAGCAAAAGAATTCCAAGGCAAAGATGCTAAATTTGAGGTAGAAATCAACTCTATTACAGAAAAAGAACTACCAGAAATTGACGATGAATTTGCTATGGATATCTCAGAGTTTGAAACTCTAGATGAATTAAAAGCGGACCTTAAAGAAAAACTAAAAGAAGAAAAAGAAAACTATAGAACAAATATGATGCAAAACCAAGCTATCGATGCCCTAGTAAAGGCAAGCGAAGTAAGTGCACCAGAATCTATGGTAAATAGTGAGATTGATATCGAGATGCAAAATCTTGACCAAAGATTACAACAAATGGGTATTTCTTTAGCTCAATATGTTGAAATGACACAAATGGATATCAATGAAATCAGAAACCAATACAAAGAACAAGCTGAAGCTAGAGTAAAAGCTAACCTTGTAATCGACGAAGTTGCTCTAAAAGAAGGCTTTGAAGTTAGTGATGAAGAAATCGAAGCTGAAATCAACGAATCAGCTAAGATGTATGGGGTTGATGATATCGAAAAATTCAAAGAAATCTTTAGCAAAAATGTATCTGACGATACAGTAAAAGAAAATATAAGAAGACGTAAGGCTGTTGAATTCTTAGTAGAAAAAGCTAAAGCTCTACCTCACGAAGAATATCACAAAGCAGTAGGTGAAGACCACGACCACAGCCACGAAGAAGATTCTAAAGAAAGCGAAGATAAATAAGATATCACAAACCCTTAATATATAAGGAGATTTGTAATGAATACTAAAAATTACCTAGTTCCAACGGTAGTAGAACAAACGAACAAGGGCGAAAGAGCTTATGATATATACTCAAGACTTCTAAAAGATAGGATTATTTTCCTATCTGGAGAAGTCAACGATCAAATGAGCGATATAATCATCGCCCAACTCTTATTTTTGGAAAGCGAAGACCCAGATAAGGACATCCAATTTTATATCAACTCCCCAGGTGGAGTTGTAACAAGTGGACTTGCAATTTACGATACAATGAATTACATCAAACCTGATGTTTCAACTATCTGTATAGGTCAGGCTGCTTCAATGGGTGCAGTATTACTATCATCTGGAGCAAAGGGCAAGAGATACTCTCTACCAAATTCAAATATAATGATCCACCAACCATCTGGTGGTGCCCAAGGTCAAGCCTCAGACATAGTAATCCAAGCTGAACAAATAATCAAAATCAAAGAAAGATTAAACAAGATTTTGGCTGATAATACTGGTCAAAAACTAGAAAAAATCGTAAAAGACACCGACAGGGACTTTGCTATGACAGCTCAAGAAGCCCTAGAATATGGACTAATTGACCAAGTAATTGAAAGTAAGTTAGATTAATGGCAAATATTGAAAACGATGATATAAGATGCTCATTTTGTGGCAAGGATTCTAGCCAAGTAAAAAGAATAATCGCTGGACCAAATGCATACATTTGTAATGAATGTATAGATCTTTGTTCCGAAATCATTAACAATGAAGTTGGATTTACTGAGGAAGGCGAAGACTATGAACTTGAACTATCAACACCTGCAGAAATCAATGATTTTTTAAATGACTATGTTATAGGCCAAGATAAGGCAAAAAAGACCTTGGCAGTAGCTGTATATAACCACTACAAACGCATTAGTTCCAATAACATAGACGATGAGGTCGAGCTTACTAAGTCAAATATTTTGATGCTAGGACCCACAGGTTCTGGTAAGACACTCCTAGCCCAAACACTTGCTCGTAAGCTCAATGTTCCATTTGCTATAGCAGATGCGACAAGTCTTACAGAAGCAGGTTATGTTGGTGAGGATGTAGAAAACATAATATTAAAGCTAATTCAAGCAGCAGACTATGACATAGAAAGAGCTGAGCACGGGATAATTTATGTAGATGAGATAGATAAAATCACTCGTAAGAGCGAAAATCCATCCATAACACGTGATGTATCAGGTGAGGGAGTCCAACAAGCCTTGCTAAAACTAATAGAGGGCACTGTTGCCAACGTTCCACCACAAGGTGGAAGAAAGCACCCAAGCCAAGAGTATATCCAAGTAGATACATCGAATATTTTGTTTATCCTTGGTGGTGCCTTTGACGGTATAGAAGATATCATCAATCGCAGACAAGCTCAAAAGACTATAGGTTTTGGTGCGGAGATCAAATCAGTAGACCACAAAGCAAATTTAGCTGATGTTAATACCGAAGACTTATTAAAATTTGGTTTGATACCTGAATTCATTGGTAGGGTTCCAATAATAGTAACACTTGATAACCTAGATTGTGATGCCCTAGTTAGAATATTAAAAGAACCAAAAAATTCACTTATCAAGCAATACCAAAAAATGTTTGAATTAGACAATGTCAAGTTAACTTTCAAGGATGATGCTGTTATTGAGATAGCAAACAAAGCCATAGCCCACAAGACTGGAGCTCGTGGACTTAGAACCATTCTTGAAGACTTACTATTAGATGTGATGTATGAAATACCATCAAAAACTGACATTAAAGAAGTCATTGTTACAAAAGAATCTATTGACGATAAGTCAAAACTAAAATACAAGAAAAGATAAGAGAGATTTGAAAAGGGGGATGGCTTACCATTCCCTTTTTTGAGAGGAAAATATATATGAGCGATGTTTATAAAATAAGCACAAATGAATATCCTCTTGTTCCACTAAGGGGACTATGGGCATATCCAAATACTATACTGAATTTTGATTGTGCAAGGTCTATATCCAAAAAAGCTATAGAAGATGCCAATATAAGAAACACAGATGTGTTTTTGGTCAATCAAAAAAATGTATTTGATGAGAACCCAAAGGCAGATGGACTCTACGACTTTGGTATGGTTGTAAGTATCAAGGAATCATTTAACCTGCCAAACGGAGATATCAGAGTCTATGTTCAAGCAAAGGCTATTGCAAAGATTGAAGAAGTAAGGATTGGCGAGGGCTTTTACAGGGCAAGTGTCACTGAATATGAGTATATAGAAGAAAACGAAAAAGATAGTAAGAAAAAGCAAGCTCTTAGAAAGCTACTAATAGAAGATTTCAAAAGCTATGTAGAGCTAGATGGCAATACTTTTGACGAGTCAGTCTTTTCCATAAGTGAAGTTACCAATCTTCACAGGTTGGCTGATATAATAATATATCACTTAGACTTAAGGGCAGATGAGTATTATGAACTTTTGGCAGAGCTTGATTGTGAAAAAAGGCTAACCCTCCTCCATCAGATTCTTATGAAAGAACTAGACTTAAAGAACCTTTCTATAGAAATTGACCAGGAAGTTCAAGAAAACATCAATCAATCCCAAAAAGAATATTACCTTAGGGAAAAAATTGACGTCATAAAAAAAGAATTAAATGAGACGACAGGTGAATTTGACAATGAAACCGATCAATTGAGGGAAAAAATAAAAAAACTCAAAATTGATAAGGATAGCAAGGAATCCTTGCTAAAAGATCTATCACGCTTGGAAACAATACCAGAAATGAGCCCTGATTATGGGGTGATTAGCTCATATCTTGACTTTACAGTAAACTTGCCATGGTCAAAAAAGACCAAAGATCTTCTAGACATTAAAAGAGCAGAAAAAGTCCTAAATGAAGACCACTATGGCCTATATGAAGTAAAAGAGAGGATACTAGAATCAATCGCTGTTAGGATTAAGAACAAAAACAACCAAGGGTCTGTGATATGTTTAGTTGGGCCTCCAGGAGTTGGTAAGACTTCTATAGCCAAATCTATAGCAAGAGCCCTAGACCGTAAGTTTGTTTCTATGAGGCTTGGTGGTGTGACCGACGAAAGCGAGATTAGAGGCCACAGAAGAACCTATGTTGGAGCTATGGCTGGCAGACTTATGAACAATATCAATAGGTGTGGAGTCAAAAACCCAGTATTTTTGCTAGATGAGATTGATAAATTAGGTTCTGATTTTAGAGGAGACCCATCATCTGCCCTCCTAGAAGTCCTAGATCCTGAGCAAAATGATAAATTTATTGATAGGTACTTAGATATACCCTTTGACCTATCAGATGTGTTTTTCATAACTACAGCAAATGATCCAAACGAAATACCTGATCCTTTGTACGATAGGCTAGAAATTATAGAGATTTCTGGTTATACAATGAATGAGAAATTAAACATTGGAAAAAAATATTTAATCAAAAAAGAATTGGAGAAAAATGGCCTGAAGGAAGACGAACTTTCAATTTCTGATTCAGTGATAGAACATATAATCAAAAACTATACCAGAGAAGCTGGAGTTCGTGAACTAGAAAGGCTTATTGATAAGATTTGTAGAAGAGCTGTAAAAGAGATCCTAGAGGGCAAAGATAAGGTTAGAGTTACAATGACTAACTACAGCAAGTACCTAGGAAGAGAAAGATTCTTAGACGATCATATTTCTCGTGAGGATAAGGTTGGGGTTGTAAACGGCCTTGCCTGGACATCTGTAGGCGGAACAATGCTAACCATTGAAGCTAATGTAATGGATGGCAAGGGAAGTGTAGAATTTACTGGATCTCTTGGAGATGTTATGAAAGAATCTGGTCAAGCAGCCATGACTTACATTAGGTCCAATGCCAAAGAACTTGGTATCCGTGGCAAATTCTATGACAATAAGGACATCCACGTCCACATACCAGAAGGAGCAACTCCAAAGGATGGCCCATCAGCGGGCATTACAATGACAACAGCTATGGTTTCTTCTCTAACAGGTAAAAAAGTTAGAAATAACATAGCCATGACTGGTGAAGTAACTATAACTGGAGCTGTTCTTCCAATAGGTGGACTTAAGGAAAAAGCTCTTGCAGCCTATTCTTATGGGATAAGAGATGTAATAATTCCAGAGAAGAACAAGAAAGACACTGAAGATATACCAAAGGAAATCAGAGATAAGATTAACTTTATAGAAGTTTCTAATGTTTCTGAAGTCTTGGATAGGGCCCTAATATGAAATTTAAAAGTATTGAACTAGAACAAGTGGCTGGATTTAAGTCCCAATGGCCAAGTGAGAATATCGAAGAAATTGCCTTTGTAGGCAGGTCAAATGTTGGTAAATCATCATTTATAAATGCTTTCTTGGGCAGAAAGTCCTTGGCTAAGACTTCGTCAATACCAGGTAAAACTAGAACTATCAATTTTTATAATATAGATAAGAAATTTAGACTAGTGGACCTACCGGGCTATGGCTATGCCAAGGTAAGTAAAAAAGAAAAGGAAAAGTGGGATAAGCTAATAAACGAGTATCTACACGACAGGGAGAATCTAAAGGAAGTCTTCCTACTTGTAGATATTCGCCACGAGCCAACAGACCTAGACCGCCAAATGTATGAGTGGATCATAGAATCTGGTTTTACTGGATTTATAATAGCAACAAAATACGACAAAATTTCAAAAAACCAACTACAAAAACATATAAAGTCCATAATGAAGAAATTAGACATAGAAGATGAGGGTCTAATATTCGCCTATTCATCAGAAAATAAGCACAATTTGGGAGTAATTCACGAACAAATTGAGGTGATAGTAAATAACAAAGATTTTATATAGGAAATATACTTAGGATAGCCAGACTTTGACAAAAACTGTTTAATTTTGACGACTAGCTATCCTAGTGCCTTGTCTATTTTTGAAATCTTTGCTAATATATAAGCACTATAATACATAACTTCAGGAGGGATTATGAAGTACAAAAAAATATTACCATACATATTATCTTTCTCCATGCTTTTAACAGCATGTGGGGGAAATGGAGCTGACAATAAGCCAGCAGAAGAAAAGACAGAAACAGAGCAAACAGAAGTAGAAGAAAAAGAAACTACTGAAACTAGTGACTCTAAAGAAACTGCATCAGGCGATACATTCGAAGGTAAGGCAAAAGGTTACAAGGGAGATGTTGTAGCTAAGGTTACTTTTGATGGGGATAAAATCGTATCCATTGAAACAGACCATGGTGAAACAGAAGGTCTTGGTGCTGATGCTATAGAAAAACTTATACCAGAAATGGTTGATAACCAAACAGTTAATGTAGATACAGTTTCTGGCGCTACATTTTCATCAACAGCACTAATCGAAGCTGTTAGTGCAGCAATCACTGAAAGTGGCAGAGACGTAGCTGATTACCAAAATGAAGTTGCTGGCAACAAAGAAAAAACAGAGTCAAGCAAAGATGTTGATGTCGTTGTTGTAGGTGGTGGTGGAGCAGGATTTGCTGCTGCAGTTACTGCTAAAGAAAATGGAGCAGAAGTAGTATTACTAGAAAAAATGCCACAAGTTGGTGGTAACACATTAATATCTGGTGGAGAATACGCTGCTCCAGAAAATGATCTTCAAAAAGAAGATGGAATTGAAGATAGCAAAGAATTATTTGCTGATGACGTAAAAGAAGCTGGTGGAGACCCAGAACTAATCGATGTATTAGCTGAACATGCAACAGAAGATGCATATTGGCTACGCGATGATATCGGAGTTGAATGGCTAGATAGCTTAATGTTCTTTGGTGGACACTCTGTAAAAAGATCACTAATTCCAGCAGCTCACTCAGGTAACGAACTTATCAAAAACTACCTAAAAAAATGTGAAGAACTTGGCATAGAAGTTATCACAGAAGCAGATGTTAAAGAAATTCTAACAGAAGATAATAAAATTACTGGTGTAAAAGCTGAAACTCCTGATGGAGAATTGACAGTAAATGCTAAATCAGTTGTACTTGCAACAGGTGGTTTTGGTGCAAACGACGAAATGACATATGAAAACGACCATGAAATTGACGAATACGTTAAATCAACCAACTCTCCAGGAGCTACAGGTGATGGTATCGTAATGGCAGAAGCTTTAAATGCTGATACTGTAGATATGGACAAAATCCAACTTTACCCAGTATGTGACCCAGAAACAGGTAGACTACTATATGTAGGAGATACAAGACTTGTTGGTGGAGCACTACTAGTAAACAAAGAAGGTAAGAGATTTGTCGAAGAATTAGGAACAAGACGTGAAATCTCTATGGCTATCAAAGCTCAAACAGACCACGTTGGCTACCTACTTTGGGACGAAAAATCAAACGAAGTAACAGGAACAATGGCTTCAAACCCAGGAGAAGCTGAAGAACAATTCGATAAAGGAAACCTTGTAAAAGCAGACACAATCGAAGAGTTAGCTGAACACTTTGATCTTGATAAAGACCAATTACTAGAAACTGTTAAAACATTTAACGAAAACTCTAAAAAAGAAGAAGACCCAGAATTCAACCTAAGAATGCTAGGTTGGACAATCGAAGAAGGTCCATACTATATGCTAAAAGCAGCGCCAGCAGTTCACCACACAATGGGTGGTTTAAAAATCAACACAGACGCTCAAGTAATAGACAAAGATGGCAAGCCAATCGAAGGTCTATATGCAGCAGGTGAAGTAACTGGTGGAATCCACGGATCAAACAGACTTGGATCAGCTGCTATAGCAGATATCACAGTATACGGTAGAATAGCTGGTGAAAACGCAGCAAACTTTGCAAAATAGAACAAATACTAGAAGGAAGAGGAGAAAATCCTCTTCTTTTTTTGTGCATTGACTTGCTTGTAAGATAAGTATATTATTAAGGCAGTAAGAGTATAAAAAATTATGGAGGCAGCTATGAAAAAAATTATTCTTATGCTAATTTCTTTATTTTTACTAAGTGCTTGTAATAAAGATGAAAGCTATGAAATTAAATTTGCTACTGGTGAAGTTTATAATTTTGAAGATTTGACAGTTTCTATAATAAGTGACGAAGAGAAAATGATAGAAAAAGATATCTTTACGAGTTTTAATGACAAAGAAAAGACAAAAAAGATAGTTGACCTTTTGGCAAAATGCCAAGTAGTAGACGAGTCATATTCATATGCATCCATCCCAGATGCTAATAGTCTTATTATAAACTTAAAAAATAAGGATAGGGAGGAAAGTATTTATATGTATGATTCGATAAGGGATGAGTCCACAAATAAATTTCACTATACTTTTTATAATAAGCTTGGCAAATACGATAACCCAACCCTACTATCTGATGATGATTTGATTTCTCAAATAAAAGATATTGTGGACCATTGATTGATGACAACAACTAGTGGATGACAGGTTTATCCTCCGGTTTTTTTATTATAGAAATATATTCAGGGTAAATATATTGTAAGAAGCATAAAGGAGAGTAAAAATGAGACGTTTGGGCATATCCATATATCCAGATAAATCTGATACTAATGAACTGAAAGAATATTTGAAACTTGCCTATAGCAAGGGTTTTAGAAGGATTTTCTCATCATTGATAGAATTTGATGATTTAGAAGATGAGAAGAGAAAAGATAAATTTGTTGAGATTAATAAATTTGCCAAGGACCTGGGCTATGAGACTATAGTTGATGTCAATCCAGCAGTATTTGACAAACTTGGAGTCAAGGCAGGTGACTATTCATTTTTTAATGAAATATATGTAGATGGGATTAGGCTTGATGGTGGCTTTAATGGATTCCCAGAAGCTTCCATGACCCATAATAATCAAAATCTCAAAGTGGAAATAAATATGAGCATTGATAACCATATGATTGATGCTATCATGGACTATCAGCCAAATAAATACAATTTGATAGGCTGCCATAACTTTTACCCCCACAATTACACAGGACTTTCTCTTGATTTTTTCTACAAGACAACAGAAAAGTTCAACCAATATAAGCTAAGAACTGCTGCCTTTATAACAAGCCAAAACGAAGAAGCTTTTGGACCATGGCCAGTAGATGATAAGCTACCGACCCTAGAAATGCACAGGAATCTACCTATAGATGTTCAGTTAAAGCATTATGTAGCAATGGATAATATTGACGATATATTGATTTCAAACTCTTATGCTAGTGAAGATGAGCTTGAAAAACTATCAAATGTAGATTTAACAAAAGTAGTTTTTAATGTCAAGTTAGAAGATAAAATCACAGATATAATGACAAAAATAGTTCTTAAGGAAGAACATTTATACAGGGGAGATGTATCTGACCATCTCATCCGCTCATCCCAATCTAGGGTCAAGTACAAGGGCAGTGACTTCCCACAAGTAAACACTCCAGAATTAATCAAAAAAGGAGACATCTTAATCGATGGCAATGGATACGGTCACTATACAGGAGAGCTACAAATAGCAAAAACAGATATGAAAAATAATGGTCTTACCAATGTGGTAGGTCATATTGCTGAAGATGAAATTTTTATAATAGATTTCCTAAAACCATGGCAAAGATTTGGATTGAGGTTAGCAGATGAAGCTTGAGATATGTATAGATTCTCTAGAATCCTTTGACAATGCAGTAAGGGGAGGGGCTGATAGGGTTGAGATTTGTTCTGCTTTATTTGCTGACGGATTAAGTCCGGACTTGGGACTAGTTTCCTATGCTTGTAAGAATGAGCAAATAGAAAAATTTGTCATGCTAAGACCTCGCGATGGTGATTTTACCTATAGTAGAAAGGAAATTGAACAAATAAAGGAAGCAATCAAAGCCTACAAAAAATATCCCATAGATGGTTTTGTTTTTGGAGCCATAAAAGAAGATGGACGCTTAGATTTGGATTTGCTTAGAGAAATAGTAGAGTTAGCCAAACCCTATCCTCTAGTCTTGCATAGGGCTTTCGATTACTCAAAAGATGGAGATCAAGTGATTGGCCAATTAATTGACATGGGAATTATTAGAATATTAACTTCTGGCAAAAAATCAACAGCTCTTGGAGGCATAGACTTGATTTCCCATATCCAAGAAAAATACGGAGATAAAATCGAAATTATGGCTGGATCTGGAGTAGATGCTTGCAATATAAGAGAGATTTATGAAAAGACCAAGATATCAAATTTCCATATGTCTGCAAAGGTTAAAAAAGAATCCCATATCACTTATAAATCCGACCTAGAAATACCTTCCAAGGGTAAATATGTGACAAGTTTTGACAAGGTAAAAGAAGCTAGAAAAGTTTTGGATCAAATAGGAGGATGATATGTGGGCAATAATTGGAACTTGGGCTATGGTTAAAAATGGTATAGAAAAAGCAAATAATCTTCTTAAGGAAGGTGCAAGTAGCAAGGAAGCTATAAAAATTGCTATAAATGACGTGGAGGACAATCCATACTTTAAGTCGGTAGGTTATGGTGGTCTTCCAAATAAAAACATGGAAGTTGAATTAGATGCTGGTTTTATGGATGGAGATACTTTTGATATAGGAGCCGTCATGGCTGTGAAAAATATCAAAAACCCCATAGATCTTGCCATAAAGCTTTCAAAAGAGAATTACAATAATATCTTGGCTGGTATTGGAGCAGAAGCATATGCAGATCAAAATGGTTTTGAGAGATGCAATATGCTTACAGATAGGGCCAAGGACAAGTATTTTGCCAGACTCAAGGAAGACAGGGCAAAGCTATCAGCCTACGATGGGTCTGATTATGATGCGGCTGATACAGTTTGTGTTTGTGCCCTAGATGATAGTAATAATATCTCTGTTGGAACTTCAACTTCAGGACTTTTTATGAAACATCCTGGTAGGGTAGGAGATAGTCCTCTAGTAGGCTCTGGTTTTTATGCAAATAGTGAGTATGGAGCTTGTGCTGCAACTGGTATGGGCGAAGACCTTATGAGACATCTAATAAGCTATGAAGTAGTAAGGAATATGAAAGATGGACTAAATGCACAAGAAGCTTGCCAAAAGGCTATGGAAGAGATCGATAAGAAGCTAAAAGCAAAGAGAGAGATTTCTGATCTATCCATCATAGCCATAGATAAAAATGGGAATATGGGGGCAGCAACCAACACCAAGGAATTTTCTTTTGTCTATGCATCAGAAAAAGAAAGTCCTACAATCTACCTTGCAAAAAACATCGAAGGCATGACAACTATAGAAAAAGCAAGTGAAAAATGGTTTGAAGAATATATGTCAACTAGAAGGTAACTATGAAAAATATAAGCGAATTTGAAAAAAAATTAATAGCTGAGATTGACAGATTAAAAGATTATTTAATTTCTGACATAATAAGCCTTATAGAAATTCCAAGCGTAAGGGGGAAAGCACAAGAAGATGCTCCCTATGGGATATATCCTAAAAAGGCATTGGAAAAAGCTATGGAGATTTCAAAAAGAGAGGGACTTGAAACTCATTTTGTAGGAAACCATATGGCCTATAGTTCTATTGGCAATTCCGATAAATATATTGGAATATTTGGTCACCTTGATGTGGTCGCAGCAGGTGATCAAAAAAAATGGACCTATCCACCTTTTGAGGCAACTTTTAAAGATAATAGGATTTATGGTAGGGGAGCTCTGGATAATAAAGGGCCGTCTATGGCAGCATTTTACGGTCTGCTTGCTCTTAAAAACTTAGGATATTCCATGAACCACCAAGTAAGAATGGTATTTGGCTCTGATGAAGAATCTGGTATGAGTGACCTTAAATACTATCTTGAATGCGAAAAGCCGCCTATTATGGGTTTTGTTCCAGACAACAAATTCCCGGCAATCTTTGCAGAAAGAGGAAGGGCAGAACTTGAAATCACAGGAGATGCTTTAAATCCATTTTATGAAGATTTCCTAAGTGATAAAGACAAAATCAAAGAAAAATTGGACTTGGATTTTAAAGATGAGACCTTTGGCCAAATAATTGTAAAACTTGCAGAAAAAAATGATTCTTCCATAAGATTAGTTTTATCTACTCCTGAAATAGAAATAGATGATTTAACAAAAAAAATAGAAGAAAAGTCCAAGGATTTAAATGTAAATTTGGTAAAATATTATGGACCTAGTAGAGAATCAAGGGACTCTCTTCTAGTATCAAGGCTAAACCAAGCCTATAATGACTACACTGGAGATAATATCAGTCCAAATACAACAACGGGCATGACCTATGCTCACTATTGCCCAAATGTAATAGGATTCGGCCCATCGTTTCCAGGGCAAAATGGCATAGCTCATTTGCCAGATGAGTGGATAGACATAGATGACTTGTTAGATATGGCAAAGATATACGCCATTGGTATTTATAGGTTGGATAAATTAAAAAGGTAGGGGTTAAGTCAACCCTCTACCTTTTTAGTTTTCTTCAAATTCTATGCCGTCTTCTGAAAGACTTTTTATTCTTGCTAGGGAATATACTTCAACTCCCATATCTTCGATAATTGAACGTCCATTTGAGAAAGATTTTTCTATTACTATGCCGCATCCTACAGGATTTGCACCAGCTTGTCTGATTATGGCAATCATGCCTTTTGCAGCTTGGCCATTGGCAAGGAAGTCGTCAATCATTAGTACATTTTCACCTTCACTAATGAATTCCTTATTTACAATAAGCTCATTCATAACTTGCTTAGTAAATGAGAATACACTAGAATGGTAAACTTCTTCACTGGTTGTTAGAGATTGTTTTTTTCTGCCAAATACGCATTTCACACCTAGCTCGCTTGCTGTTGCAAGAGCTGGGGCTATGCCTGAAGATTCTACAGTAAAGACCTTATCAATTTTTTTATCTTTGAAATGTTCAGCAAATTCTTTGCCCATCTTTGAAATCAAATCTACATCTATTTGTTGATTTAAAAATGAATCTACTTTTAATATATCGCGGCCCAGAACAATGCCTTCTTCTAGAATTTTATCTTGTAATTCTTTCATCATAACTCCTTCATCTAATTTATGTAAAACTTATTATTTATATTATAAGACTAAAAGAAAAATAGTCAAAGGTTAGCCTGCTTATATTGGGACCAAGGGCTAAAAATGGGTAAGATATTAGTATGAACAGTTTAGAATTTTGTAAAGATTTAATTAATTTTATTGACAGAAGTCCCTTGAATTATTTTGCAGTAGAAAATGCGAAAAAAATCTTAAATGAAAATGGATTTAAAGAGCTAAAAGAAAACGAAAAGTGGGAGGTAGAAAAAAATAATAAATACTATGTAAGCCGCAATGACACAGCTCTAATCGCTTTTACTGTAGGAGATGATCTAACACAAGGTTTTGATATCATTGGATCTCATACCGATAGCCCTACCTTTAAGTTAAAATCCAATTCTGAGATGATAGATAGTGGATATCTAAAGCTAAATATAGAACCTTATGGTGGCATGATCTATTCAACATGGACTGATCGAACCCTATCTTTGGCTGGAAAAGTATCCTACAAGGAAGACGGAAAAATCAAAACTAGCCTTGTAAACTTTGATAGAGACTTACTAACCATACCAAATGCTGCTATTCATATGAATAGAGAAGTAAATAAGGGTTTTGAAATAAATCCACAAAACCACCTTTATCCAATAATTCAAACTATAGAAGAAAACTTTGAAGGTGGATATTTGGAAAAATTATTGGCAGAAGAGTTGGGCATAGATAAAGACTCTATACTAGACTTTGACTTGGGCCTATATGACAGACAAAAAGGTGCCATCATCAACAATATGTATCAAATTGGCCGCATTGATAACCTAGGCTCTGTCCACGCATCACTTATGGCAATGTGCCATAGTAAAGCTAATAAAAACAATGTTTTGGTACTAAACGACAATGAAGAAATAGGATCTAGAACACCTACAGGTGCTTTCTCACCATTTTTAAGAGATACACTAAAAAGATTGTGCGAAAAATGCGGATTAGATGAGGAAGACTTTTATATAGCACTAGCCAACTCATATCTAATTTCTGCAGATCAAGCCCATGCAGTTCACCCAAACTTCAAAGAATACCATGACCCAACAAACCCTATCAAAATGAATGGAGGACTTGTTATAAAAACTGCAGCAAATGGTGCCTATTCATCAAATATAGCATCAAATGCAAGACTAATCGACCTAGCAAACTCTATAGGATCAAAGATACAAAAATTCCACAACAGAAACGACAAGCAAGGTGGTTCAACAATAGGGCCAATAGCATCAACAGGCCTTGGAATAGTATCAATAGACGTAGGCGAACCAATACTAGCAATGCACTCAATCAGAGAACTAGGCGGCATAGAAGATCACTACGATGCCTACAAGATTTACAAGGCATTTTACGAATTATAAGGAGAAGAAATGGCTATACTTGAACTAACATTGGTACCAATTGGAACTGAGGCTACATCTGTGAGTAAATATGTAGCAGCAGCTAGTAAGATACTCAAAGAATCTGGGATAAAGCATGAGTTAAACCCTATGGGCACAGTTCTTGAGGGGGACCCAGACGAATTATTAAAAGTTGTTAGACAAATGCAAGAAGAAGTCTTTGATGCAGGAGCTAAGAGAGTTTATTCTGTTATTAAGATGGATGACAGGAGAGACAAAGAAGCTCATATGGAAGAAAAAATCAAATCTGTTAATGAAAAATTGTAAATTTAAAAAGATTGCCGCAATTTTATGGCAATCTTTTTTTGATTGTTTTTTGTTCTTATAGGAAAACTGGAACTATATATCTTAGTAAAAATATTACTGCAAGGCCATATACAAGCGGACTTACTTCTTTGCCACGACCTGTTAGTAGTTTAATTCCTGCATATGAGATCATTCCAAATGATATACCTTCAGCTATAGAATATGTTGCAGGCATCATTAGTATGGTCATGAATGCTGGGAAAGCTTCTGTGATGTCTGAGAAATTGATTTCTACTACTGTTGATAGCATAAATAATCCTACTACTACGAGTGCTGCCGCTGTTGCTTGAGCTGGGATTATTGAAAATAATGGGAAGAAAAATGCTGCAATTGCAAAGCATGCTGCTGTTGATAGGGCTGTTAAACCTGTTCTTCCACCTTCTGCTACACCTGCAGATGATTCTACAAAGGTAGTAATTGTTGATGTTCCTAATAATGCTCCGAGTGTTGTACCTACTGCATCTGCTAATAGAGCCTTTGATCCATCAGGTAGGTTGCCATCTTTATCAAGCATTTTTGCTTTTGTTGCAACCCCTGTTAGGGTTCCTAGGGTATCAAAGATGTCTACAAATAAAAATGAGAATAAAACTGAGAACATTTCAAAGGAAAAAATGTTAGAAAAGTCTAACTGAAATGCTATTGGTTTTATTGTTGGTGGTAGGGACATAATAGTATTTCCTTCTGGAAAATGTGTTACTCCTGTGATAAGGCCAACTATAGTTGAAGCTAAGATTCCCCATAATAGGGCTCCTTTAACACCTCTTGCTGTAAGTACTATCATTACTATAAGTGCAAAAAAGAATACAAAACCTTCAGCAGATGCTATGTTTGAAAGCTCTAGAGATATTTCTCCTACTCCAACGATACCTGCGTTTATCAAACCGATTAGGGCTATAAATAGTCCTATAGCAACTGATACTGCTTTTTTAAGGTTAATTGGGATAGCATTGAAGAGTGATTCGCGTATGCCGGTGAATGATAAAATTATAAATATAAGACCTTCAAGAAATACTGCTGTTAGTGCAAATTGCCAACTCATCCCCATTTGGCTTACAACTGTATAGGCAAAAAACGCATTTAATCCCATGCCTGCTGATAGGCCAAAAGGCATATTTGCATAAAATGCCATGCAAAGCATTGCAACTATTGATGCAAGGATTGTTGCAGTAAATACCGCTCCTCCATCCATTCCCGCGTCAGAAAGAATTGCAGGGTTTACAGCTAGGATATAGGACATTGTCATAAATGTAGTTATACCGGCCATAATTTCTGTACGAGTATCTGTACCATGTTCACGTAGTTTGAATCTACGTTCGTTAAACGATTCAAGTGCCATTATTTCCTCCTAATATTTTGTGATACAAGGGTATTATACGCAAAAAATTAAAATTCGCTAAAGTTCTTTATTTTTTAATGGTCATACATTATAATATCCCTAGGAGGATATATGAGTACTACAAATATAATCCGATTAATAGTAATAATAATTGGAATTTTTTTATCGGCATTTTTCTCATCATCTGAGACAGCACTTACTAGTGTAAATATATTTAAAATAAGACAAATGGAAAAAAATGGAGTTGCCAAGGCTCCTTTGGTGAAAAAACTAGTGGACAATATTGGATCTGTCCTAACTTCAATACTTATAGGTAACAATATAGTAAATATTGTAACTACAACAGTTGCAACTATTTTTTTTACTGAGGTCATGGGACCTAGAGGGGCAGTTATTTCTCCAATTATACTTACAATTGTAATCCTTATATTTGGCGAGGTAACACCAAAAAACATAGCTACTGCAAATAGTGAAGAGCTGGCCCTAAGGGTGGCTAGGCCAATCAGATTTTGTGATATTATTTTAAAACCAATAAATTTTATTCTAGGCAAGATTACAGGAGCTATTTCAAAGGCCCTAATTGGAGAGAAGGAAGAAACTAGCATAGTTACAGAAGAAGATTTGAAGACTATAGTTGATGTTTCTGAAGAGCAGGGTGTCATCAATAACGAAGAGAGCGAAATGATAAATAATGTATTTGAATTTGGGAATTCTGACGTGTCTGATATCATGACCCCAAGGACAAATATGGAAGCAATATCCCTTGATTGCACTGAAGAGGAACTAAATGACCTATTGAGAAACACCAACCACTCTAGGATACCTGTTTATGGGAAAAACATTGATAATATAATAGGTATCTTGCATATGAAGGATATTGTTTCTGCCATTGCAGATGGAAAAGATTTGGATTTGGCAGAGATTGTAAGGCCAGCCTTTTATGTTTATGACAATATGCACATATTTGACCTATTTACCAATATGAGAAGCGAAAATGTATCCCTTGCTGTAGTTATTGACGAGTATGGAGGCACAAGTGGACTTGTTTCAATTGAAGATATAGTTGAAGAGCTAGTTGGAGAAATTGACGACGAGTATGATACTGATGATAAAGATATTTTTAAGGTAAATGAAAATACCTACCTAGTAAAACCATCCCTACACTTGAGCGATTTTAACGCTTATTTTAACTTGGATATTCAAGAGATCAAAAATGACTCCATAGGGGGCTATGTTATAGACCACCTATCGAGAATTCCTGTTGAAGGGGATATGGTTAATGTTGATAATATAAATATAATAGTGGATAAGGTTGACAGATACAAAATCGAAATGTTAAAAGTTGAGTTTATTTAAGGAGAGAAGATGAAAGAAACTGTATACATCACCGGACACAAGAATCCAGACACTGATACAATCGTAGCAAGTCTTGCCTATGCAGATCTAAAGAATAGGCAAGGAGATGTGCATGCTATTCCTATTAGATTAGGAAAGCTTAACCCAGAAACCAAATTTGTCCTAAATTATTTTGGGCTAGAAGCTCCTCTTCTTAAAGAATCTATGCTTTTACAAGTAAAGGATATAAACATTGATAAATCCTTTGCTATTGACCCATCCATACCTGTAAGAACTGCTTGGAACATCTTCCAAGAAGGACTTACCCACTCTTTATCAGTAATTGACGATAATGGCAAACTAATTGGCATAGCTTCACTTTCAAATATCACCAAATCATATATGGACGTGTGGGATGACCAGATAATTGGCAGGGCAAACACGCCAATTGAAAATATTATTGATGTTTTGAAAGCAAAACCACTTGTAATGCCAAAAAATCCAAGCAAATTAGATGGAAAGATGACTGTCATGGCCATGAATGACGATGATCCAGACTTTGATTCATACTTTGGAGAAGGCGAAATAGTTATCCTAGGCAACAGAACAGATTATGTAGAATATTTAATCTCTAGAAAGGCTTCTCTAATTATTCTTACAAATGGTTCTACTATGGATGAAGACCTCAAGGACTATGCATTCAACAACAATGTAACAATCCTATCCACAGAATTTAATACATTTATGACTTCTCGTCTCTTACCTATGACAATACCAGTTGGTCACGTTATGACTACAGGAGATTTGATATATTTCTCCGAAAATGACACCATAGATCAAGTAAGAGAAGTCATGGGAAAATCTAGGTTTAGATCATATCCTGTTGTTGATAGCAACAAAAAAGTTGTAGGATCAATTTCTAGATACCACCTCATCTCATCAAAGATGAAAAAACTAATCCTAGTTGATCACAACGAGAAAAACCAATCAGTAGATGATATTGATCAAGCAGAAATAATTGAAATTATAGACCACCACAGGGTAGCAAATATATCTACAACAGCACCTCTATTCTTTAGAGCTGAACCAGTAGGTTCAACAGCAACTATTGTTTCAGAAATGTATCTAGAAAGTGGTCTTAGACCAAGCAAGGAAATAGCTGGTATCCTATGTGCGGCAATCATATCAGACACCCTGCTATTTAGGTCTCCAACAACAACCGATGTCGATAGACGTATGGTCGACAGGATGAGCAAAATTGCTGATATTGACGTAGAAGACTTTGCAAATCAAATGTTTAAGGCAGGTACTTCTTTAAAAGAAAAATCTCCAAAAGATATAGTAGAAGGTGATGTAAAAACTTTTACAATCAGTGGTGAAAATGTCAGAGTTGGCCAAGTGATGACTATGAATCCAGAAGAACTAGAACCTTTAAGAGATGAGATAGTGGGACTTATGGAAGAAAAAATTCACAAAAACGGAGAATCAACCTTCGTTCTGGTATTAACAGACATATTCAATGAAACAAGCGAACTACTTGTTGTAGGAAAGCATATTGAAGATATTGAAGAAGAGTTTGGTCACAAGGTAACAAATGGAACTATATCAGCTCCTGGAGTTTTAAGCCGTAAAAAACAAGTGATACCAAGACTAACAAATGCAATGACCAATAATAATTAAAATTCTCCTAGCTTCGGCTAGGATTATTTTATATATTAGACTAATTGGGTAATAATACTCTAGGAGTGATGTCATGGAGATAATGGATTTATACGATGAGAATAGGCAAAAAACTGATAAAACTTATATAAGGGGATCTGCCCAACCAAAGGGCTTTTATAGGATGGTGGTTCACGTTTGTATATTTAACAAACTTGGTCAGTTATTAATCCAACAAAGAACCCTAAATAAGAAGATGCCAGGCCTTTGGGATGTGACCTGTGGAGGAGCAGTATCAACACATGAATCTTCACAAATGGGGGCTCAAAGAGAACTTTTTGAAGAGTTAGGTCTAGATATAGATTTCAAACACATTAGACCCCTAGTAACGGCCAATTTTCCTATGGGCTTTGATGACTTTTATGTAATCAATAAAGATGTAGACCTAGAAAGTCTAAGCTTACAAGAAGAAGAAGTATCAGATGCCAAGTGGGCAAGCCTTGACGAAGTGATCAAGCTTAGAAGAGAGGAAAAATTCGTAAGATATAAGGAAAGTTTCATAAGATTTTTGTTTGATTTAAGCAAAGACAATAGATATGTAGAAATTTAAAAACTTGGAAATATAAAAAACTCGAAGTTAAAATTTCGAGTTTATCTATTTAATTGGTCAAGTAGGTATTCACAATCCATACCGTGAACCATGCAAGCTTCTTCCAATGTTTCATATAGTGAAGATGGGCAAGCTATGCATCCCATACCGGCCATTAGTAGTGTATTTATAGTTTCTGGCTTAGCTTGGATAATCTCACCTATAAGCATATCGCGGGTGATTTCAACTGTGCCAGTTGTATTAGTATTTTCCATTTAAGCGCCCCCTTTTCATAAGACTATGTTACTCCAAATTTGGAGCAAATACAAGTAGTTGACTAGGGATTGAGATTTGTTTTTTATGGAGGAATGATGGGAAAAGAAGAATTATTAAGAGAAAAAGAAGATATTACAAAGGACATATTAAAGTTAAGAGGGGATTTAAAGATAGCAAATGATGCTGTAGCAAATGCTGGAAATTCAGTTGCTTTTTACAAGGTAGTTACCCCTCCTATAATAATTACAATCCTAGTTGGATTGTTAGTAAGTAAGATTAATTTTTTTGGTGAAAATAACGGCTTAGTTGGCATCATATTTTTTGTATTTGCCATAAGCCTTTTTATCACAAGCAAACTTTCACAAAAAAAGATTAAAGAAAATAAAGAAAAATATATAGGAGAGAGGATTGCCATACAAAAGCTTCTTGTAAAAAAAGCTAAGAGGCTGGCTGAGATAGAAAGTAAATTAATTGAAAATTAACCTAGGCTTAGTATAATATTAGCAGTTAGTCTATCAGAGTGCTAAGGAGGTTATATGAGACAAGAATTCAAGGCTGAAGCAAAAAAAGTTATGGATTTGATGATCAATTCAATCTATACTAACAAAGAAATATTTTTAAGAGAGTTGATATCAAACGCTTCAGATGCACTAGATAAAATATATTACAAGGATTTAAAATCTGATTCCGAAACAAACAAGGAAGATTATTATATAGAAATCATTCCAAATAGTGAAAATAGAACACTTACAGTTTACGATACTGGTATTGGAATGAATGAAGAAGATTTGAAAGAAAACTTAGGAACTATTGCAAAATCTGGTACCCAAAGCTTTAAGGAAACTGTTGAAAACTCTGACATTAAGGACTTAATCGGTCAATTTGGTGTAGGGTTTTATTCTGCCTTTATGGTAGCTGATAAGATTATAGTAAGATCCAAGGAATATGGCGAAGATAAGGCCTATGAGTGGGTCAGTGAAAATGCCGATGGTTTTGAAATTTCTGAAATAGAAAAGGAAAATCACGGTACAGAAATAATTCTTTTCCTAAAAGAAAATACTGAAGATGAAAATTATGACGACTATTTAGATCAATTTAGGATTAAAAATCTTATCAGCAAGTACTCCAACTACATCAGATATCCAATCAAGATGGAAGTTAATAAGACAAGACTTGCTGAGGACTCTACAGAAGATGAGCCGAAATATGAAGATTATAAAGACTACGATATCCTAAATTCTGAAACTCCAATTTGGAAGAAAAATAAGAATGACCTAACAGATGAGGACTACATCAACTTCTACCAAGACCAACATTTTGGCTTTGATGAACCACTTTCTTGGCTACACCTTAAGGTAGAGGGCATGGTAGAATTTAAGTCTATAATTTACATTCCTAAAAAAGCTCCTTTTGACTATTATTCAAAAGATTATCAAAAGGGTTTGCAACTTTATACTCACGGTGTAAAGATTATGGACAGAAGCGAAGACCTTATTGATGATGCATATTCATTTGCAAAGGGTGTTGTTGAAAGTGACGATTTGACACTAAATATATCAAGGGAAACCTTACAACAAGATAGGCAACTTAGGGTTATTTCTAGACAAATTAACAAGAAAATCAACGCTCATTTGCTTGAAATGATGGAAAAAGAACCAGAAAAATACGAAGACTTCTTCAAGGAATTTGGCAACAATATTAAAGTAGCCATCTATGAATCCTTTGGAGCAAAAAAAGCAGACCTAGAAGACCTACTACTCTTCTATTCAAAAAATGAGGATAAGCTTATTTCACTAAAGGCCTACAAAGAAAATATGAAATCAACTGATGAAAATATCTTGTATGCAACAGGTGATTCCATAGAAAAAATCAAGAATTCTCCAGCCTTATCAATGGTGGAAGATGGTAGAGATGTCCTTCTTTTAGACCAAACTATTGACGAATTTCTAATTAGAATGTTAGATGAATACCAAGGATTGAAGTTTAAGTCTATAGCAGAAGAAGATGAAAAGGCTGAGGAAAATACAGACGATAAGGACTTGATAGAAAAACTGCTAAAAGATTTGTCAGATGATGTGGTTGACATCAAGTTTACAGACAAACTTGAAGATGTACCAGCAATGATTAAACAAAGAGGAGATATCTCAATAGAGATGGAAAAAGCTCTCAAAAATCAACCTAATTCACCAGAGATTAAGGCTGAAAAAGTCCTAGAAATCGGCAAAAACACCAAAGCTTATGAACTTCTACAAAATGCAGAAGATGATGAGAAAAAAGAGATAGTAAATCTCTTACTAGGCCAAGCAAAACTAATCGAAGGCCTAGAAATAGATGATCCAGTAGAATTTACAAAAAATATTTGGAAACTTATTTAGGGGGAAATATGGAATACAAAAGAAAAAATGTGTGGCTAAATATCGATGATGAGCAAAAAAATGAGCTTGAAGAAATTTCAAAAGATTACATCAATTTTTTAAACACAGCAAAAACCGAAAGACTTGCTGCCAAAGAAATCATAAGAAGAGCTGAAGAAAAAGGCTTTGTAGACATAAATGAAAAAATTGCAGCAAAAAGTCTAAAGCCAGGTGATAAGGTATACGCCCTAAACAAAAACAAGGGAGTTGCTTTATTTGTAATTGGTAGCGAAGATATGGAAAATGGTATGGCTATTGTAGGAGCTCATACAGATAGCCCAAGACTTGACCTCAAACCAGTTCCTCTTTCTGAAGATTCAAACCTAGCATATTTTAAAACCCACTATTATGGTGGAGTTAAAAAATACCAATGGACAACTATTCCACTAGAACTTCACGGAGTAATATACACAAAAGATGGTGAAAAGTTAGAAATCTCAATAGGTGATAAGGACGATGAACCAGTATTTACAATATCAGAACTATTAATCCACCTATCAAGAAAACTAATGGATAAATCTGCTAGAGAAGTTATAGAGGGTGAACAATTAAAAATCTTAGTTGGCTCAATTCCACTAAAAGATGAATCTGACAATCCAGTTAAGAAAAATATTCTAAGAATCCTAAATGAAAAATATGGCATAATCGAAGAAGACTTCATAACAGCAGAATTTGAAGCTATTCCTGCTATCAAAGCAAGAAATGCAGGCCTTGATAGCTCTATGATAATAGGTCACGGCCACGATGATAGAGTTTGTTCATACTCAGCCTTAAATGCAATATTAAGTGTAGAAAATCCAAAGAAAACTTTGGTAGGACTCTTTGTCGACAAGGAAGAGATTGGATCAACCGGAGCTACAGGAATGGGTTCACACTTCTTTGAAAACACAGTTCTTGAACTACTAAATATAAATGATAAGGCAAATATAATTTCCCTAAAACGTACCTTAGCTAATTCAAAAGTACTTTCTGCAGACGTAACAGCAGCCTATGATCCAAACTTTAAGGATGTGTCAGAACTTGATAACTCTGCTCAATTTGGCTGTGGAGTAGCCCTAACAAAATACACAGGTTCAGGTGGAAAGGGTGGCAGCAACGATGCCAATGCAGAATACTTGCAAGAAGTAAGAGCTGCTTTTGATAAGGAAGATGTCATCTACCAAACAGGTGAACTTGGTGCAGTAGATGCAGGTGGTGGCGGAACTATTGCCTTCATACTTGCAGAATACAATATGGATGTAGTTGACTGCGGCACTCCAGTTGTGTCAATGCATGCTCCAACAGAATTGATTTCAAAGGCCGATTTGTACTCAACTTGCAAGGCCTACAAAGCCTTTTACGAAAATATTTGACAAGGTTGGCTAAACTAGTATAATATATTGCTTTTTTGACATTTTGACCTTTATGAAGTATAATTGTTATTAGTATTTAATGAGAGGATGATTAGATGGAGCAAAGGTCAGTTAATGATATCAGAAGGCAAGTCAAAGACAGTATCGGTAAAGAAGTAATTCTTAAAGCCGATATGGGCAGAAAACGCATCAAAACCAAAACTGGTGTCATTGTAGATGCATTCCCTAGCGTTTTTACTGTAAAAGTTAACAACGATTTTGACGTAGAACGAACAGTTTCATATTCTTATTCAGATATTTTAACATCAACTGTTGAGCTATTGAGTGCAGAATAGAAAGCTGATTTGAAACAAAATATAAAATTTAACCGACAAGAATATCGGTTCATTCGCCAGAGCTATGAATATGGGCTCTGGTTTTTTCTTGGCATTTTTACATAAGAAAAACCAGAAAAAGTGTAAAACTAATTCTGGTATCTTTGTCTTGTATTTTAAAGTAAGTATATGCCCTTGTTTTCTAGAGCCTTCCTATGTTGGTCTGGCCAGTAGGAAACTTGGACTTCTCCTATGTGGGCCTTTTGTAAGAAGAACATACATAGCCTAGATTGGCCTATACCTCCACCTACAGTAAGTGGTAGTTTTCCTTCTATTAGCATCCTGTGGTATTCGTATTTTAGTCTTTCTAGGTTATTTGATAGTTTTAATTGTTCATTTAGCCTGTGTGGATCTACCCTAATGCCCATTGATGATAGCTCTAGCTGGTCATCTAAAACTGGGTTATATACTATTATATCGCCATTTAGTAGCCAATCATCGTAGTCTGGGGCACGGTTGTCATGTTTTTGGCCGTTTGATAGTTTGCCACCTATTTGCATTAAGAATATCGCCCCGTATTCTTTGGCTGCAAGCCTTTCTCTTTCGGTCGCATCCTCGATTTCAGGATATTTTTGTAGTAACTCTTCTGTAGTTATGAAGGTTATTTGATCTTTTAAAAGCTTGTGCCTATCTGGAATAAGTGTAGATAGGTATTCGTCAAGAGATTTTAGGGTTCTATATATTACTTCTACTATTTCTTTTAAGTATACTTCGTTTCTGTCTTCTTTATTTATTATAAGTTCCCAGTCCCATTGGTCTACATAAAATGAATGGGTATTGTCAGGAACTTCGCAACGCCTGATGGCGTTCATATCAGTGTATAGGCCTTCGTGAACTTTAAAGTCATATTTTTTGAGGGCGTATCTTTTCCATTTGGCTAGGGAGTGGACTATCTCTAGCTCCTCCTTATCAGCATTTGGTACATCAAAGACTACTGGACCTTCGTGGCCGTTTAGGTTGTCATTTAATCCAGATTCTATTGATACAAAAAGTGGAGCACTGACCCTCTTAAGGTTCAAGTTGTTTGCTAAGTTTATTTGAAAATAATCTTTTATTTCTTTTATTAATAGTTGGGTGGTATATAAGTCTTTGTTTGATTTATATCCATCAGGAAAAATTACTTGTGTCATTATTGCCTCTTATCTAATTATTCATTATTTATAAATTATAATTTTATATGAGCCTATGTCAAGCTTGGGAAATTAGTGTGGTAAAGAGTTTATTGCTATTAGAAGTGGGTAAAGTACTAATGTAGTTTGGAATAAATAATATTTAGCCATAAAATTATGATTTTACATAAATTTTACAAAGGCTTTAACTAATCTTAATTATCTTCCTGTACACTACTTAAGAAAACAAAATTATACAAACTATAAGGAGATTTTTCATGACACTTAAAAATTCAAAAATAATTGCAGCAGCTTTATCCCTAGGATTAGTATTGTCTGCATGTGGTAACAACGCAGCTGAAAACAAAACAGAAGAGCCAGCTGCAACAACAGAAGAAAATAAAGAAGCTGATAAAACTGAAGAAACAAAAACAGAAGAACCAGCTGAAGAAGACAAAAAAGAAGAAGAAACAAAAGATACTGCTGATCAAGCAGACTATGACTTCTCAGTAATCTCAAGAGAAGAAGGTTCAGGTACAAGAGGAGCTTTCATCGAACTTGTTGGTCTTGAAGAAGAAGCAGCAGACGGTTCTAAAGAAGATAAAACAACAGTTGATGCTGTAGTTCAAAACTCTACAAACGGTGTAATGACATCAGTAGCACAAGATCCAAATGCTATCGGATACATTTCTCTTGGTTCACTAAACGATACAGTTAAAGCTGTAAAAGTTGAAGGTGTTGAAGCAACAGAAGAAAACATCGTAAATGGTTCATACAAAATTTCTAGACCATTTAACCTTGCTTACAAAGAAGACAAACTAAACGACATTTCAAAAGACTTCTTAGCTTACTGCCTATCAACAGAAGCTCAAGAAATTGTTAAAGAAGAAGGTTATGTACCTCTAAGCGATACAAAAGCTTATGAAGGAGCTGAAGGATTAAGTGGTAGCATCACAGTTGCTGGTTCTACATCAGTTACTCCATTAATGGAAAAATTCATCGAAGCTTACAAAGAACTTAACCCAGATGTACAAATCGACCTACAATCTACAGGATCATCTGCAGGTATTGAAGCAGTAATAGACGAATCAGCAGACATTGCTATGGCTTCAAGAGAACTTAAAGATGAAGAAAAAGAACAACTTACACCAGAAGTTATCGCAACAGACGGTATAGCAGTAGTTGTTAATACTGAAAGCAAGGTTGAAGATTTGACAGTTGAACAACTAAAACAAATCTTCTCAGGTGAAATTACAAATACTGGAGATTTAAAATAATAAATGAAAAACTTTAAGGAAAGATTTGGAGAAATCATATTCCTTATATCAGCAGCAATGTCCGTAATACTTATATTATTAATTATATTCTTCATCTTTAGATCAGGAATAAAATTCGTAAGTAAATACGGACTTGTTCCATTTATAACGGGTTCTAAATGGGCCCCAACAGCAAAGCCTGCTAGCTTTGGAATATTTCCTATGATAGTAGGCTCTATTATAGTAACGCTAGTGTCAACTCTTATAGCCCTTCCTTTTGGCCTAGCTGTTTCTATATATATGGCATATTATGCTGGTAAAAGTTATGGATTTCTAAAATCACTAATCAATTTAATGGCCGCTATCCCTTCAGTAGTATATGGTTTCTTTGCCATGGTTGTACTTGCACCACTTATAGGAAAGATATTCCGTGCACCACAGTACAATATGCTTACAGCATCCATACTACTTAGTATTATGATTTTGCCTACAATGGTAAACATTTCGGAGAACTCTCTTCGTCAAGTTCCAAAAACTTTTTATACAGGTTCCCTTGCTTTAGGAGCAACAAAAGAAGAAACTATCCACAAAGTTATGATTCCATATGCAAAAAGTGGTATCTTTTCTTCAATAATCCTTGCTATAGGACGTGCTATTGGTGAAACAATGGCTGTATATCTAGTAATAGGTAACCAACCAAGGATGCCAAACTCAATTTTAAAGGGAGCAAGAACTCTTACAACAAACATAGTTTTGGAAATGGGTTACGCATCAGGAATGCATAGAGAATCACTAATTGCTACAGGCATGGTGCTATTCTTCTTCATATTAATAATAAATATCTTATTTAATATTATCAGAGATAAGAATGAAAGTAAGCTATAATTATGAAACTAAGGAGTAAAATATGACAAAACCATATAAAATTTTTGTAATGTTATTTACTTTTTTGGCGTATGCTTTTAGTGGAATAATCATAGCTTATATTTTAATCCAAGGTATTCCAAATATATCACCTGGATTATTTGAATGGCAATATACATCAAAGAATGTTTCCATTATGCCAGCATTAGTAACGACATTATTTACGATAATTTTAACATTATTAATCACACTACCAATGGGTATATTTACAGCAGTATACCTATCAAATTATGCAAAAAACAAGCGCTTTATAAAAGCTGTAAGATTTTCTACAGAAATCTTATCATCAATCCCATCAATCGTTTATGGCCTTTTCGGTTACTTATTCTTTGTAAGTGGAGTAAACATGGGACTTGGAATGGGATATTCATTGATTGCAGGCTGCTTAACAATTGCAATAATGATCTTACCTACTATCATTAGAACTACAGAAGAAGCAATTAATACAGTAAACCCTTTGCAAGCTCACGCCTCTCTTGCCCTAGGCGCTACAAAAATTCAAACAATATTTAAAGTAGTGATACCTGAGGCTATGGATGGCATCTTGGGTGGTATATTCCTTGCAACAGGTAGGATTGTAGGTGAATCAGCAGCCCTTATTTACACCATGGGAACCCAACCTTCTGTACCAACCAGTCTAAAAAACTCTGGTAGAACACTAGCTATACACATGTATATGCTTTCATCAGAAGGATTCCACGTAAATGAAGCTTACGCAACAGCAGTATTGCTATTAATATTCGTAATTGTAATCAACTGGATATCAAGTAGAATTACAAAAGAATTAGTAAAATAAGAGGAGAAGTAAATGGATAAGCAAACATTTGAATCTTCATCTACATCTGACAATAAGGAAAAGTCAAAAGAAATATTAAATAATGCTGATACTTCTTCTAATAAGAATGGATCAGATATTAATATTGAAAACAAAGATGGAGATGGGATAAGAAAGGTTCATACCCTAGATTACAAAAATAGATTTTCTGATTTAGAAACAGCTATTTTGGTAAAAGACCTTGACCTATATTATGGTGATTTCCAAGCCCTTAAGGGTGTCAATATGGATATTAAAAAAGGTCAAGTAACAGCATTTATAGGACCATCAGGATGTGGTAAATCAACAACCTTAAAATGCTTCAACAGAATGAATGACCTAATTGATTCCTGTAAGGTAGAAGGTCTTATAAAAATTAATAATCAAGATATATATCAACCAAATGTCAATGTGGTAGAATTGCGTCGTAATGTAGGAATGGTATTTCAAAGTCCAAACCCATTTTCAAAATCAGTTTTCGACAATCTAACCTACGGACCAAAAATTGGGGGTATAAAGGATAAAGATACCCTTGATGAAATAGTAGAAACTTCATTAAAACAAGCTTCTATTTGGGATGAAGTAAAAGATAAGCTAGACCAAAACGCTCTATCTTTTTCTGGTGGTCAACAACAAAGGATTTGTATAGCAAGAACCCTATCAGTAAAACCAGAAATCATCCTAATGGATGAGCCAACAAGTGCTCTTGACCCAATTTCTACAGCAGCAATTGAAGATTTGATGGAAGATTTGAAAGAGAAGTATACAATAGTAATAGTAACACACAATATGCAACAAGCTGCTCGTATCTCAGATCAAACAGCCTTCTTCTTAACAGGAGAGGTTATAGAAATGGATGATACAAAGACTATCTTTGAAGATCCAAGAGATAAGAGAACAGAAGACTACATTACAGGAAGGTTTGGTTAATCAGCATGAGAACTAGATATAGACAAGATCTAGATTCTGTTAGATCCATGGCAAATGAACTAATGGAACTAGTTATCCTTTGCTACGATAAGATTGATTTATACTTAGAAAACCAAAATAAAAAAAATCTTGAAGAAGTTGTTGAATTAAACGATGATATCAGAAGAAATGCAGCTGATATAGAAAGATTTTGCTTTGAGCTACTGGCTTTGCAACAACCAGTAGCCAGAGACCTTAGATTTTTGCAAATGAGTATAAAACTTGCAAGTACCTATAAAAGGATTTCCAGCCACCTAGCCCAAGCTGCTATGATTTTATTAGAATACAGCCTAACAGATGAAGAGATTGATTTTGTAAAAAGATTTATAACAAATGAAAAACAAATGGCTACAAATAGTATCGAAAGCTTTGTAAACAACGACAATGATCTTGGTTTAAAAACTATCGAAGATGATGAAGTAAACAACAGTTTATTTGAAGAGGCAATATCTTATATAGCTGATCAAAATAAGAAAAATGCAATTGGCCCTATGGAATTATCCGAAAAAGTGTTATTATATAAGTACTTTGAACGACTTGGAGATAGATTAGCAAGAGTAGGCGATCTAGCAACGAGGTTGTAGGATGATTTATGTAGTTGAAGATGACAAATCTATACGAAATCTCGTTGATTATGCTCTATCAGAAAAAGGCTACCAAATAAAGACTTTTGAGGATGGTCTAGATATTGTAGAGCTAATCAAAAAAGATGGTGGAGAGCTTTTAATCCTAGACATCATGCTACCAGGCAAGGACGGGATAGAAATTCTTGAAGAAATCCGAGAATTTTCTGACATACCTATTATCCTTCTTACAGCAAGAACAGATGAATTTGACAAGGTATTGGGTCTTGAGTCTGGAGCTGATGATTATATTACAAAACCTTTTTCCATCCTTGAACTCATTTCAAGGGTAAAGGCAATTTTGAGAAGATCTAGCAAAAAAGATAATGATCATGTAAACTACGATAATATTACTATCAACACTAGAAAAAGAACTGTAAAAGTTGATGGCCAACCTATAGACTTGACCTTCAAAGAGTTTGAAATGCTATTATTATTTATGAATAATATGGGAAATGTCATTACTCGTGAAGACTTCTTACTAAAGATTTGGGGTTACGATTATGAGGGAGAAACTCGTACAGTAGATGTACATATAGCTTCTCTTAGAAACAAGCTCCTAGAAGGGGGCAAGCATATAAAAACAGTTCGAAATCTAGGATACAAATTTGGAGACATATGAAAAATCTTGCTTTAAAAAAGATGAAAAGTCTAGCCTTTGTCCTTATATTGGCTAGCTTTTTAATCAGCAATTTTTTTTCCATAAAAAACAAAAAGGATGCTCAAAGTAATTTTTACGAAAATGCTTTGAGCTTTCTTTTACTTAAGGAAAATGAAGCTGACTTTTTGCATACATTAGAACAATTTAATAATACACACCCTCAGATATCTGTAGTATTTGTAGATAGCGATAATGATATTTACTACAATCCTAGCAATTTAAATGCAGGAAGGATCAAATCTAAGGCCAAGCTTGCTAAGACTCCCACAAATATCATAAAGGTTGACGATGGATTTTTGGGCTATAGGTTAAGTTTTGTGTCAAATACTGATAAGCTTCTTGCCTTAAGTACCAGAAATAATATTGGCTTTTACCTATCATTTCCTTTACTTCTTGGCCACTTATTGCTAGGTCTAATGGTTTATCTATATATAAATAAAAAACAAGCTAAGGAGATTGATTCTTATACATCAAGGCTTAAGATAAAATATGTAGACCATCTACTAAAAAGTAAGGATTATGAGGAATTTTCTGAAATATTACTTGCTTATAATGATAGAATTGATAGGCTAGATGATGAAAACTACACTCTTTCATCTAAGCTTAAGGAGTTTACATCTATTACTTCAAATATGAAGGAAGGATTCATATTGTTTGATGGCCTGGGCAATGTAGAGCTCATCAATGATTCTGCAAAAACCTACCTAGGAGTAGACAATACTGCAAAGATTACAAATCTAATAGATGACAGGGAGTATAGTCTGGCTCTTAGGGAAGCTTCAATATTAAAACGCAGTAAAGATGTGGATATAAACTTAAATGGCTACAATTTGCGTATATTTATAGACCCGCTTTCAACTTATTCCAAAAAAGCCTTCGCAATGATAATAATAGACAATACTGAGGAAAAAAGAGCTGAACAGATGAGAAGGGAATTTTCAGCTAATGTAACTCATGAGCTAAAAAGTCCCCTAACGTCTATAAATGGCTATGCAGAGCTAATAGCGACCGGTATAGCAAAAGAAAATGACATAAAAAAATTCGGTCAAATTATTTACAAAGAAGGCAATAGACTACTTGAAATAATTGATGATATTCTTAAAATTTCAAGGCTTGATGAGCAAAACTTTGAGAGATCTTTTGAAGAAGTTGATATTTGCGATGTTGTTTTAGCTACTATAGAAAAATACGCCCCAATAGCCGCAAGCAAAGATTTGACTGTGATCAATAAAATTAAACCATATAGGATTTATACATCCAAATCCTTATTTTATGACTTGGTTTCAAATCTTTTTGATAATGCCATAAAATACAACAGGATCTCTGGCAGCATTACTTTCGACTATGACCTAGCTAACAATTCTTATTTTCTAATAATAGAAGATACAGGTATAGGCATTAGCCAGGCTGATCAAAAGAGGATTTTTGAGAGATTTTATGTTGTGGATAAGTCTAGGAAGAGAAATAAAAAATCAACTGGTCTTGGTCTATCTATAGTCAAACATATCTGTTCGCACCTATCATATGATATAAAAGTAGAATCTAAGATTAACCAAGGAAGTAAGTTCATTATAGAGATACCCCTAGAACTTGATAGGGAAATATAGCTTATAGATGATGATAAATTTTTATCATTGCCTGTAAGCTATTTATCTGTTACAATTTATATAGAGATTGAGAGATAGGAGACAAATATGAAAGTTACAATTTGTTCATGTGCAAGGTGCACAGCTGCCGGAAACGAGTTCCTATATGATTATGCAAATCTAATCAAAAAAGACTTAGAAGTTGCCTATGATATAGAAAACTTAGGTCCATTACCAGAACTTGAAGTAGTTTACGAAAATATTATGAATGAGGCTGATAAACCAGAAAAATCAGCGCCATTTGCAAAGATTGATGACAAATATTTCAAAAATGCTAAGCCTGAAGTATTGATGGAATACATTTTTGACAAGTTTCATCCAAGAAAGCGTGGAGATAATAGATGAAAGAATCTTACATAGATATATTACATATAAGAAGAATGGCCTTTGAACATATTGCAAAGATTGCATATGAAAACAGGCCAATTACAGACATAGGCCTTGAAGTTTATGACATATTACCTGGTGAATCAGCCACATATAGGGAAAATATCTTCCGTGAAAGAGCTGTAATGGGTGAAAGACTTCGTATGGGTATAGGTCTAGATGCAAGAACTGCTGATAAGACTGATGCTATTACAGAAGGCCTAGATCAGATGGATGTAAAAGAAAGAATATACCATCCACCTTTGGTAAGCGTAATAAAGATAGCTTGTGAAGCTTGTCCAGAAAATAAAGTTACTGTTACAGACCAATGTAAGGCATGTATTGGCCATCCTTGTGTTAATGTTTGCCCAAAAAACGCTATAACATTTACATCAGAAGGTTCAATCATAGACCAAGATAAGTGTATCAAATGTGGTAAATGTGTTAGCGCTTGTCCCTACAATGCCATCAACCACCAAAAACGCCCATGTGCTGAAAGCTGCGGAGTAAAAGCTATACATTCTGACGAGCTTGGCAGAGCACAAATAGACTCAGATAAGTGTGTTGCTTGTGGTAGATGTATATCCACTTGTCCATTTGGTGCTATATCTGATAAGTCAGAAATCTACCAGCTTATCAAAGCCATCCAAGCAGATAAAAAAGTATATGCTATTCTTGCACCATCATTTGTAGGCCAATTTGGTCCAAATGTTAGTCCAAAACAGATTAGAGAAGCTATCAAAGCACTTGGATTCACTGATGTAATAGAAGTAGGGCTTGGTGCTGACCTAACAACTATGAATGAGGCTCACGAATACCTTGAAAAAGTACCAACAGGAGAATTTCCATTTATGGGTACAAGTTGTTGCTTCTCATGGAAGATGATGGTTAGAAACCAATTCCCAGAAATCAATGATTATATTTCTGAATCATCAACACCTATGATCTATACAGGTTTGCAAATGAAAAAACGAGACCCAGATTGCAAGGTTGTATTTGTTGGTCCATGTATATCCAAAAAGCTAGAAGCCTTGGAAGAAGAAGTAGCCGAAGTTATCGACTTTGTAATAACTTTCGAAGAGCTTTTAGGAATGTTCCTAGCCAAAGGAATTGAGCCATCAGAAATACAAGTAGAAGAAGAAATGATGGATGCGTCAGAAACTGGCCGTAACTACGCTGTAAAAGGTGGAGTAGCAGAAGCTGTAGTAAAACGTGCTAAAGAAATCAGACCAGGCATCGATGTAGCTGTAGAAGCTGCAGATGGTTTGTCAAACTGTGTTAAATTAGCTCAACTAGCAAAACTAGGCAAGATGGATGGCAAACTAATAGAAGGAATGGCGTGCTTTGGAGGATGTGTTGGAGGACCTGGTACTGTAGTTGCAGATACTAAGACAGGTAAGGCTGTTCGTGCCTTTGCCAAGGAATCTATCTACAGATCCCCAGCAGATAACGACAAAATCCCAACAGAAGACAGGCCAGATGATGAAAAGTTAAAAGTTAGCGAAGATAAGGAATAAGAATGAAAATAAAGAATAAGTCACTAGTCCTCCTACTAGCCTTGGCTCTAGTAGGATGTGGAAATCAAGGCCAAACAAATAATGAAAATACCGAAATCGAACAAAAAGAAGATACTTCTTCAACAACTGAAGATTCGAAAGAAGTAAAAGAAGAAAAAGTAGAAGATGATAATCAAGAAGATGCTAAGCATTACGATGCAAATCTTTCTATGCTGGCTGGACCAACTAGTGTTGGCGCCATAAATATGGTAGAAGAATCAAAAAATGGCGAATCAAACTTTACCATAAACGAAAGCGTGGATGGAGCTCCAGATGCCCTTGTACCAAAACTCGTATCTGGTGAAGCTGACCTTGCCATCATACCAGCAAATCTAGCTGCTACTTTGTATAACAAGACAGAAGGCAAAGTAAAAGTCCTATCTACAAATTCCCTTGGAGTTTTGTATGTGGTCACAAAGGGAGATGTAGAAATAAATTCTATAGAAGATTTAGCAAATTATGGAGAAGAAATACTAGCATCAGGCAAGGGAGCAACTCCAGAGATTGCAATAAATAAAATCTTAGAGACAAACGGCTATAGTTCTGATAATCTAAATATCAACTACCTTGTCCAAGCCAATGAAGCAGCTCAAAAGCTAATTGCAGGAGAGGCCAAAGTTGCAATTCTTCCTGAACCAATGGTATCAAGTGTCCTATTAAAGGCAGAAGATGCCAAAGTTGCCATTAACTTAAATGAACTTTATGAAGACGCAACAGGCTATCCAATAATTTCATCAGTACTTGTTGGAAGAAGTGAATATTTAGATACGATAGATGTAGAAAAACTTCTAGATACATTTAAAAATTCTATAGAAAAGGCTAAGGCGAATCCAGACGAAACGGCGACCTTGCTAGAAAAATATGATATAATGCCAGCTCCTGTTGCAAAAAAAGCAATTCCAAATCTAGCTTTAGAATATATAGATGGTGATAAGCTAAAAGAAATTATGGCAAAGCACCTAGAAGATTTGAACAATACTAATCCACAGTTAATAGGCGGATCTATACCAGAAGATGATTTCTACTTTACAAAATAAGAAAAGAAAAATAATAATTGCCCTTATTTGGTTAGTAATTTGGCAAATAATGGCAAGTTTGATAGGAGAGGAGATACTATTGCCATCTCCTTTTCTTGTATTACAAAGATTTTTTGAACTTATTGTGACCAAAGAATTTTATATCACGATATTATCATCCTTTGGTAAAATTTTCATAGGCTTTGTTTTTTCCATATGCTTGGGCCTAATACTAGCGTATTTTTCTTACAAATATGATTTATTTTACGAATTTATAAATCCAATCATAGTGATATTTAGGTCAATACCATTGGCAAGTCTTGTCATATTCTTTCTTTTTTGGATAAATACTAAGAATCTTTCTATCCTTGTTTCCTTTATCATGGCTATGCCAATTATATACACAAATACCTATGAAGGTCTAAAATCAATTGATAAAAAACTATTACAAATGGCTAGTATATATGAAGTTAATAAACTAGATAAGTTAAAATATATATACCTTATCAAGGCCAGGGCCTTTATAAAATCAAGTATTATTTCTGTATCGGGCCTTGTGCTAAAGGCAGGTATTGCAGGAGAAGTAATAGGACTTCCTGATAGTTCAATAGGTAAAAATCTTTATAATACAAAGATATACCTGGATATGCCATCACTTCTTGCGTGGACTTTGGCCATACTAATTTTATCCTTTATATTTGAATACACCCTTAGGAAGATTTTGGAGGAAGATGATGATTAGATTTGAAAATGTGACGAAGTCCTTTGATCACAAGGTCATAGATGATTTGTCTTTTGAAGTAAAAAATGGAGAGCCTTTTGCTATATTTGGTAGGTCTGGCATTGGTAAAACTACATTGATCAATCTAATCTTGGGCTTAGAAAAAGCAGATTCGGGGAGTATTTATAAGGATTTTTCGAAAGTCTCAGTAATATTTCAAGAAGATAGGCTGATTGATGAGATTTCGGCCTTTGATAATTTGAAGATTGTTAACCATAACTCTAGCTTGATTAAGGATACTTTAAGAGCTTTAAATATAGAAGATCTAAAAAGTCCAATATACAAATTTTCTGGTGGAATGAAAAGGCGAGTTGCCATTGCAAGGGCGCTTATCTTTGATGGCGATATTTTGATAATGGATGAGCCCTTTGCCGGTATTGATGATTATAACAAGAATATTGCCATAGATCTTATCAAGGAGAAATTTGCCGAAAAAACTATTATCTTGGTTTCTCATAATAAGGATGATATGGCAAAATTTGATATTCCTTTGGAAAATGTCCTTTATTTATAACTTGTAAATAAAAATGAATATAGATATAATATTAAGACGATACTTATAAGTGAGGTAATTATGGGTCAAACTACATTCATGCTTATGCTTATAACGATAATATCCAAAATTTTTGGTTTTATAAGAGAAGCAGTTATGGCATCCTATATTGGGGCAGGTGGCATCAAATCAATATATACGACTGCAAATACTTTGCCAGTAGTTGTAGCAAACTTTGTAGCCGTTGGTATTATTTCAGGCTTCATACCCATATATAATAGGGCCAAAAATGAAGAAGGAATCAAAGAAGCAGAGAAATTCACTTCAAATATTTTTAATATTTTGATGGTCTTTGGAGCCATAGCTCTATTGATTGGTTTTATCTTTGCTAGACCATTTTCTAAGATTTTATCCCCATCTCTTGAAGGCGAATTATTAGACTTAGCTACAAATTATACTAGAATAATGATGTTTGCAGTTTTTGCCTACCTATATTCTGCTGTATTTAGGGGATATCTGAACATCAAGGGAGATTTTTTCAATCCGGCCATAACTGGCATTATTATGAATATTATCATAATAATATTTACAGTTCTAACTGGAAAGACTGGAAATCCATATTTTCTAATAATTGGTGCTCTTTTGGGTAATGTTTTACAATACATCTTATTTCCTAGGGCCACTAGGAAAGCTGGATATAGGCACAATAAGATAATTGATTTTTCAAATAAATATGTAAAACAGCTGATGTTAATCGCCCTACCAGTTATTATATCATCAGCCGCGGGGGAGATTTCTATAATTGTAGATAACTCGATGGCTTCTGCTTTTTTTGGAGAAGAGAGTATATCAGTATTATTCTATGCAAAAACAATGCTAACACTAATCACAGGAGTTATCACCGTTTCAGTTACCACAGCACTTTTTCCAAAAATTTCCGAGTTTGGTCAAAGTGGAAAAATCGAAGAAATGAAAAGCTCAATTAGTTCCTCTGTAGTAACAACCATGCTTTTGGTAATACCAGCTACAATTGGTATTATGGTTTTGTCAAATCCTGTAATTGAATTAGTCTACCAAAGAAATGCCTTCACCAGCGAAGACACTATAGCTGTTGCAAGCATGATGGTATCCTATGCACCATTTATAATCTTCCAATCAATAACAGATGTAGTAGATCGAGGATTTTATGCAGTAGGAGATTCCAAAACACCAGTAATAATTGTTGTTATCCAACAACTAATAAATGTAATATTAAATGCCATCTTTATCAAATTCTATGGCCTAAACGGTATAGCCTATGCCACAGTAATATCTACTATCATAGGATCAAGCCTTATGATATACAAATTTAGAGATAACTTTGGTAGTTTTAAATTTAAAAACACTCTGATTTCTATATTGAAGATCCTTATAATAACAGGGATAATGGCACTTGTAGCAGGAAAAATCTATGCTATAACAGCAGATAATCTGCCACATATATTGGCTGTATTTATAGCAATACTTTTAGCGGCCTTTGTATACGGATTTTTGATATTATTAGTAAGAATCCCAGAAGTAATGGAACTAATTAACACCATTTACCACAAGTATTTTAGAAAGAGAAAAGCTCAAAAGCACATAAATACAAATAAGAGCGAGCATATAGAACTTCCAAAACAAAAAAGAAAACAAATAGAAAATACTAGAAAATACGAATCTAGGAAAAGACGATAAGAAATGCAGGCCTTTAGGAGCACTTAACCAGGGTTTTATTTGCTTAAAATTTAATCGGCATGAAGGAGTTAAGCTTTGTGCCGATTTTTAAAAGTGAATTTTCCTTATAAATTTCAATTAATTCAAAGTTTTTATTTTCTTCTTTTTGTTAAGCTTTTTCTTATTGTTATATATAAAGCTTATATACAAATGTTTCATCATCTGCTTTATTTTTTTCTACATATCCCAGTGTTTTTCTAGAATCACATATTTAGTTCTTTTATTTTTTATAAGAAAACATATTCTATTATATTTTATAATACGGTTATAAAATTTTTCAGTAAATTCTTCTTAATAAAAGGTAAAGACATTCAGTTGTTTCGCCTTTTTAGAAAAAATTTTCTTTTACTAGCCCTAAGAAAAAAGTGATTTTTAATATTTGTTTAGAAGATTTAATTCTACTAATTAAAAATGATGTAAAAGAATCCATCTTTATGAATATCTAACGATTAGGTAGATAAGTACGGTATAATATAGAAAAACTGTACAAATTAGAAGATTAAACTGGAGTCAATTATAGGATTTTCCTATGACAAATTATGGAAAAAATTGATAGATGAAAAGATGAATAAATTAGACTTACAAAAAGCCATAAATACAACTCCTCATACCATAGCTAAAATGGGACGAGATGAAAATGTGAGCATGGATATCCTTGGCAGAATGTGTATGTATTTTAAATGTGATATATCAGAAGTACTGGAGTATAGAATTGAAAATACTAATGATTGAAGATGACAGCACAATTGCTTTTGCTGTTAAAACTTACCTAAACAAACATAATATTGAAACAATTATTTATAACAATCTTTCTCAGACAGATAATCTTAATTTTAATGATTTTGATTTAATTCTTCTTGATGCTAATCTCCCAGATGGGTCAGGCTTTAATTTTTTAAAGTGGCTAAGAGAATTTTCTGATCTTCCTGTAATAATGCTTACTTTAAAAAATGAAGATGAGTATGTAATAAAAGGTCTTTCTCAAGGAGCAGATGATTATATTACAAAACCTTTTTCTCTCCCTGTTTTAAAGGCGAGAATAGACAATGTATTTAGCAGAAAAATAAAAAAGGTTGATGAACTGACTTTTGAAAATTTATCTTTAGATCTTATATCAAAACAAGCTTCGATAGATGGAAAAGATTTAGACCTTAACTTAAAAGAGTTTGCTGTCTTGGAAATGCTTTTAGAAAACCAAAATATAAATCTACTAAGAGAGCGAATTTTAGATTATGTATGGGGTTATGATTTTTATGAAGTAAACGACAATACTTTAACAGTAACTATAAAAAGACTTCGAAATAAACTTGGCGAGTATGGAGATTATATAAAAACTCTTAGGGGAATAGGCTATAGGTGGGATAATGAGTAAAAACAAAAATATTTTACTTGTCTTAATTTTAAATTTGATAATGTCTTTGTTTGTAGTTTATCTCAATCCAAGATTTGATATTCTAACACTTATAGGTTTTTTACTTATAAATATAATTCTGTTTCTAATTATTAGAAAATTTGAAAAGAAAAAAGAAATAGATCTAGAGGATAAAATTAATAATATATTTAACCTCCTACATTCACTTGATATAGACTCAGACAATTATGAAATTATAGATGATGAATTTGGTAAACTCAGAGATGAGATTATTAAAATTATTATAGAAAATAAGAGAATAGCTGAAAATGCAAAGAAAAATAAGGAAACTTTAAGAGAATATACTGAAGACATTGCCCATCAAATAAAAACTCCGTTGACTGGATCACTATTATTGTTAGACTTATTAGAAGCCGAAGATAAAAATTCTTCAGAAGAGTATATAGAAAGACTTAGAGATAATTTGCTTAGACTCCACAACTTATCTGACATTTTATTAAAACTTGCAGCCCTTGATTCTGGTACAATAGAAATGATAAAAGACAGTATATCTGCTCAAGAATTAATTGAAGACATCACACAAAATCTAAAAGATTATTTTATCAATGATAATATTGAAATTTCTCTTTATGGAGAAGATTTTGATCTTATATGCGATAAGAAGTGGACCTATGAAGCGGTATTTAATGTGATGAAAAATGGTCTAGAAGCAACAGAAGATAGACATATAGAAATTCATCTAAAAGATACGAACTTATATAAGAGCATATTAGTAGAAGATTTCTCAGATGGCTTAGATAGAGAAATGTTAGAAAAAGTTTTTAGACGTTTTTATAAAGCAGATCCGAATTCAAAAGGCTATGGGATTGGGCTTCCTATGGCAAAATCTGTTATGGAAAGACAAAATGGAGAGCTTTTATATCGTAAGGGGAAGAAATCAAATTCCTTTGAACTGAGATTTTATAATTAAATTTTAAGACTGTGTCTAAAAATAAGACACAGTTTTTTTCTAGTCACTTTCCAGTCACTTAAGTCTAATATTATATGGACAAGTTAAGGAGGATACAATATGAATATAGTAAAAACAGTTGATTTAACAAAAACATATAATGGCGGAGTAGAAGTAAATGCCCTTTCAAATGTAAACTTTGAACTAGAAAAAGGAGACCTAGTTGCCATCATTGGAGACAGTGGATCTGGCAAATCTACACTACTCCATTTACTTGCAGGAGTTGATAAACCAACAAGTGGGGATATTTTTATTCAAGATAAAAATATTACTAAGTTTAATAAAGATGAGATGACAATCTTTCGAAGAAGGAATATAGGCGTTGTCTATCAATTTTTTAATTTGATTCCAAACATCAACGTTCGAAAAAATATTTTACTTCCTCTTTTGTTAGACAATAAAAAGGCAGATGAAGAATATTTAAAGGAAATTTTATCGATACTAGGAATAGAAGGAAAGCTTGATAGGTATCCAAAACAATTATCCGGTGGAGAGCAACAAAGAGTCGCTATTGCCAGAAGTTTGATTACAAGACCTGCAATAATCTTAGCAGATGAGCCTACAGGAAATCTCGATAGAAAAAATTCTGAAGAAATCACAGGACTTTTCAGATTTGTAAATAAGAGATTAAATTCTACAATTATGATAATAACTCATGATGAAAAAGTAGCAAATTCTTGTGATAAGGTCTATAGAATAGTAGATGGTAGGTTAAATTTCTTAGGAGATGAAACTTATGAAAATTATTAATGACCTAGCTGATGGAGCTGTAAAAAATAATAAGAAAGACAGTTTTGCTATTAAAATTTCCATACTTTTAGCAGTTATATTGCTAGGTACAGTTGTATTTATTGTAGGATCCTTAAAATATGACAAGTATAACTACGTAAGAAAAACTATTGGAGACTACCATGTAGCAATTACTGAAGTTGATGAAAAACTATATGATAAATTAATAAATGATACGGATATAGAAAAAATTTCTTTTAATAAAATCATAGAGACAGATTTAAATGCAAATATTTATGAAAATGGAAAATATAGCAACCTATTAACTGGCTACGAAATAAAAAAAGGAAGAGAACCTAATAATTCAAATGAACTATTAGTGCCTGAAAGATTTTTAACAAAGAATAAAAATTATAATATAGGCTCTAAAATTACTGCAAGTGATAAAACTTATACCATAGTTGGAGTCTATGATGATTATGGATATTCTTTTGAAAAGTCTATGTTTCTTACTATGGCTGATAGTGATAAAAAGATAGACTTATTAAAAAACAATAGAGGTTTAGAAGCCTTAATATGGTATAAGCATCCAAGAGATACTTATACAAAGACTAGAGAAATTTTATCTACTATGAATATAGACGAGAAGTCTTCAATAGACATAGGAAGACTATCTTATAACACAGATATTTTAGAGTATAAGTTGATTTATCCTCAAGGAATATTTCCGCCTAAGTCAGTGATAAAATCTGCTGTAGAAGAGTATAGTGCGTATTTCTTTCTAGTTCTTCTATTTGCTTTTATTATCTATGGTGCTTTTAACGTATGGAATAATAGAGATTTAAAAGAAATTGCCCTATTAAAAAGCACAGGTATGACTGCAAAACAAGTTAAAAAAATGATAAAAAAGAAAGCCTTTAAACTATCTGCATTGCCAGTAGCCTTAGGTACACTTCTATCCTGGGTTTTCGCAAACTTATTAATGTATTTAATGTGGCTTAATAACTCAGTATCCTATAAGAATATGTCTGAGATAATTGGAGAAAGTTTTAAGGCACCAGATTTTCACCTAGTTTATTTAGATCCTACTTCTATTTTAATAATTATTTTATTATCGCTTTTGACAGTATATTTATCTGCGACAATCCCTGCTAGGAAAAGTGCAAAATTAAAGATAATAGAAGGTTTAAATGGGATTACAGAAAAAAATATAAAATTAGGAAAATCAAAAATAAATGGACCTATAGAAAAGACTTTAGCAAAAGATTATTATAGGTCATATCGATCAACCTATCGAATTATTGTAATCTCAATGGCTCTTTCTGCCTTTGTACTGACTACAGTTTTAGTTAGCCAATCATATAGAACTTTGAACGAAAAATATAACTCTTATAAAAGTCCTTACAATTTTAATTCAAGTATTTACACTGATAAGAATTTAGATAAAAACTTATTAGCTGATTTAGAAAAAGTTGACGGAATAAAAGAGCTTCACCTATATCAAAGAAATGACACAAAATTTTATGTTGACGATAATAAAGATTTAATTTCTAAAGATTTAAAAGATTCTTTAGCTAGTGGCAAAATAGAAAATGATAGACTATATGCAAGTTTATATGCTTTAACAGATGAAGATTTTGAAACAATTTTAAAAGAAAATAACATGCCTAATGCATCTTACTTATTGCTTAATAAGATAAGAGAAGACAATAGAACGCCTTACGCTTTTAGCGAGTATATAAAAATTTCTGATAAGGATACAGGAAAAGTTACTTTAAAATATAATGCACAGGGCAAACCAATAAATATAAAAATTGACGCAAGTATTGATGAAATGCCTTATGACTTAGAAGCTTATGATAATAATGAAATACCCATCTACACAAGCACAAGTAATATGAAGAAATTTATTGATGAGTATGGAATAGATAAATCAGATCCTGTTTACTATTATTTTGTAAAAATAAAAGCTGAAAAAAACAAGGAAAAAGTATTTGAAGATGCCGAAAAAGTAATTTCAAATTATGTACCAAAGTCTGACCATGGAACAGCTACAGAAATTTTAAGAGAAGCAACAAGTAAAGAGCAAACAAGGAATGAAAGACTTTTAAACCTAGCTATTCAAATCATTCTGATAACAATCGCTCTTTCCAACGCCTACAATAGTTTTAAAGGAAACCTTAGAGCAAGATTCAATGATTTTAAACTCCTATCCACTACAGGTATGACAGAAAAACAAATGGAAAAGATGGTCTTTGGAGAAGGGAAAATATTGTTTAAAAATATTTTCTTAGCCTATATCTTTATGTTCATTATTGGAATTGCATTTAGAGCCTATAGAAGTAACTATGAATTAGCATTTGCGATAAAAGGTCTGATAACAAATATGAATTATATCCCTCTAATAGTAGTATTTGTATTTATGATTGCAGGAGTTTTATTTGCAATAAAAAGTGGTCTTAAAACAATAAACGAAAACTCAGATAATACTTTCAAGAGTATATAAGAAAAAGGCTGTGAGCATTAAACTCATAGCCTTTTCTATTGCCGCCTAAAGACTCTTTAAATCAGTTCTTCTAAAATCCCTAATTCAATGAGCCATTGGCCTGCTTTTTACATTAGTATTTGATTTTTCATAAATATTGAAACTATCTTTGAAAAGTTTTCCAAATTTGTTATTCTTACAAAGTCTTTGTTGTAAATTAGCTTTGCGTTTTCAACGTCTTCATCTTCTCCTGTGAAGACTCCAAGGACTGAAACATTGTCGTTTCTAAGGTTTCTTATCTCAAAAGCTGTATCATCGATTGCTATTTTACCTGTGTATTGGTCCTTATCTTTGAGTTTTGCTGTGTTGATATTGGCTCTTTCGTCATTTGGCTTGCCATCGGATAGGACTATTATGATGTGTTTGCTATCATCCTTGGTGTCTATGATATGGTGGAGGGTCTTAAAGGCGAGACCGTCTCTATTTGATCCAGCTGCAAAGAAATTATAAAGTTCTTCGTTTTTATTTTTTTCTGTGTAATCTCTATATACAGTAAAAACTGTATGTTCACGTAAAGTAGAAAAACCAGTGATCCTTATAGGTATACCCACTAAGTCCATAGATTTTGCGATTATATAGGCTTGATTTGCCACTATATGTTGCCTGTGGATTTGACTTGCTGATGAGTCGAGTATTAGGTCTACTTTAAATTTTTTGACATCGTCATTTTCGATATTGTTAAATACATTGTAATCATGGATTATTGATGCTCGCCATACCTTGGTGGAATCTATTGCACCGTAGTTTTTTATCCTGTCTTCATAATCTTCGTAGCTTGCTAGAGAATTTTTGATGGCAAGACTTAATTGGTTGATATTTCTGTGGTTTATGGCATGGTTCTTTTCTATATAATTTTTATTTTTATCAGATTGTTCCTTACGCTTTTTCTTGTAAAATTTGGCGTTAGCCTTGTTTGAATATACACCTTTTGTAAAATAAAGTTTCTTATTTTGGTGAATGCCTGTTGATACTTCTTTTTCTATATTTTCTACTATGTTTTTAGAAAGAATGGACTTGCCAAAAAAGTCTTCTATAAATTCATCTGAGGAGTGGTAGTCATCTTGGTTAGAATTTAAGAAGAGTAAGTTCTTGTTTAGGTCTTCTTTTTTGTCAGCGTAGTAGATATTGCCGGTAAATTCGGCTGAACCAATGGCAAATTGTTGGTCAATATTCTCATCGGAATACTCTGATGGTTTATCTTCACTGTTTTTGAATTCCTTGGCCTTTTTCTCCTTAACCATTTCCTCAAACATCTCGTCGTATTCTTTAGTTCTATCAAATCTAAAGTAAGTTTTGAAGACCTTATTTAGCTCGTCAATCAGACTACTGGTATCGGTTGTATATATGGAAAAAACAGCCTGGTAAATATTTCTAAAAATAGCCCCTTCTATGATAGGTTTGCCAAGGATTTGTCCATAGTAAGCTTTTTCAACTTGCTCTTTTAGATTGTCTGGGTTGTGGTGGCTGTATTTATAGTATGATTTTTTGGCGAATTTTTTTTGCAAATCTTCTATGACAAGATTATCTTTACTAAGTTCTTTGACACAAATATCTTCTATCAAAAGATTTGTCATAAATTTGAAGTCCTCATAAAAAGGATTATTTTCATAAAGATAAGCAAAGAATGAATCGAGCATTTTTGTATCAAAAGTTTTAATTGTAAAACCCGCTATAATATTTTTGAAAACTTCATCCATGGGATAAGTTTTTTTGGGAGTGAATTTATAATTTTCACTAAAATCCCAAATAATATTATATTCACGGATCTTATCCAATGATTCAGTCATCGAATATGCTCTCTTCTATATTTTGCGGGATTTTGCTTTTAATGGTATCAATTACAATCTCTCGTTCAAATTCATCAAAGGACTTGTTAGCGATACCCATTAGTATGGCATTATAAGGATTTAGTCCAACTTTCATTGTGTCGATAGCAGATATAAGTCCTCTTAGGTCGACTGACTTGGTGGAAATTTCATTGTTCTCAGATTTAAATTGTAGGGAAATGAACATATCTATGAAAGCCTTGCGATATTTTTCCTTAAGACTTGGAAATGTGTCAGATAAAAGCTGGTCTAAGTTTTCTCTAGTGATATTTGGCATATTTATAATCATAAATCTAGAAGCCAAGGCCTCGTTCACTTCACGAGTTCCGACATAGCCGTAGTTCATAGTTGCTATAAATCTTGTGTTTGGATCAAGATTTATTTTCTCATAGCCAGCTATATCTATGATTCTTCTGTGGTCAAGACTTGCGTGAAGTACAGAAATTGCTTCATTTTTTGCCATGTTAATCTCATCAAGTACTGCAAATCCACCCCTTATGGCAGCCTCGTATATAGGTCCTTTTCTAAAGACAACTTCTCCATCTTTAAAGGTATCTGCGCCTATAAGAGAGTTATAATCAGTGTTCACATGGAAGGAAACATTCCACGATGGTCTAGCAAATAGGTAGGAAAGATTTGATGAAAGTACGTTTTTACCAGTAGCCTTTGGGCCAGTTAAAAGCAAGTTTTTTCCTGCAAGGATGGCGGATATGGCTTGTTCCAATACTTCCTTGCCATAGTATTTAAATTCTGGCTCAACGACTCTGGAATCGTCGAATAGTCCATTTTCTTTCCTGTATATTTCAAGTTGATCTATTAAGTTTTTATCAACATTTTGTTTTTCTAAATATTGTCTCATCATTACTCCTTTAGCTTTAATATTATACAATAAAAATACTATTTTTAAACTTGACAAAGTCCATTTATAGACTATATTATATTTATGTCTAAAAGGAGGTCTGAAATTGGACGATAAATCATATGAAATTTTTATTATATTTTCAATGTTAAGAAAACTAAATGGACTAAATAAACAGAGAGTTGAGAGTTTTGGCTTAAATAATTTGGAGTCTATCATCCTATTTCATATAGATAAGATAGAAAATCTTACCCAAAAAGACTTGGTAAATAAACTCCAAATGCCCAAGCAAACAATAAACTCTATAATACTGAATTTAAAAGAAAATGACTTTCTTTATATGCAAGCATCTAAGGAAGATAAGAGAGTCAAAACCCTAGTCCTTACAGAAAAAGGTGCAAAAGAAGTAAAGAAAATAAATGATTCACTTAAGGCATCCAACAAAGAAATTTATGATCAATTAGGTGAAGAAAAAATAAATTCGATTAAAGATGATCTCAATCAAATAATTGATGTTTTAGAAAATATTATGAAGGGGGAGGATATATGAATAGCTTAAAAGAATTTAACCACGCTTTTTCATACTTAAAGCAATACTTAAATCAGTATAAGAAAAATAGAAGCATTTCCATGCTTATGACTGTGCTAGAAACAATATTTGAACTTTTGATTCCTGCTATTATGGGCATTATCTTAAATGAAGTAATTTATCAAAAAGACACAAGCCAGGCTTTAAAATACGGTGGACTTATAATTGTGATTTCACTTTTGTCAATGTTTACTGGAACTCAGGCTTCAAAAAATGCTGGTATTACATCAACAGGACTTACAGATAATGTTAGGAAGGAACAATTTAGGAAGATTCAAGATTATTCTTTTGAAGACTTTGAGTATTTTGGAGTACCGTCACTACTGACAAGGTTAACCAGTGACATGCAGGCTTTGGCCCAATCGACATTTATGACAACAAGATTTATTATAAAAACTCTTGTAATGGCTGTAGTTGCTTTTTTCCTAGCTTTTAAGACTAGTAGGAAGCTTTCAATAATATTTTTGATACTTATGCCAATCTTATTATTGATTTTATTGACAATAACGTCATCGGCTATTCCAAAATTTAGACAAACTCGTAAACAATATGATAAATTGAATCTTATTATTGAAGAAAATCTTAATAATATGAGGGTTGTTAAAGCCTTTGTCAGAAAGAAATATGAGATAGATAAATTTTCTATGGCCAATGAGGAAATGTTTAGGCTATCAGATGGATCCCAAGGAACAATAAGTTATGTATTTCCAACAGCAAATGCTATATTATATGCGACATTTATTGCAATAGCTTGGTTTGGTGGCAATGAAATCATAGCTGGAAATATGGGTGTTGGAGACCTTGTTAGTTTTAATATGTATGCTATGATGCTTCTTGGAAGCCTTATAGGCCTATCAATGGTACTAACTATGCTTATGGCTTCTTCTCCATCAGTTACTAGGGTTAAAGAAGTTTTGACACGAGAAATTTCTATGGATAATGACGATAAGATAGATGGTCTAGACTTAGAAGATGGATCGATTGATTTTGATAATGTAAGCTTCAAATACGATTTGGATAGCGATAATTATCAACTAAAGAATATAGACCTTCATATCAAGTCCGGAGAAGTAATCGGTATACTTGGACCAACTGGTTCATCAAAATCCACCCTTGTACAACTTATTCCAAGACTTTATGATATAACAGAAGGAAGTTTAAAAGTCGGCGGACACGATATAAAAGATTATGACCTTACAACTCTTAGAGATGGAGTATCTATAGTATTACAGAAAAACACTTTATTTTCTGGTAAGATTATAGACAACCTCAGATGGGGCGATGAGGATGCATCTGATGCTGAAATAATAGCAATGGCAAAACTCGCTCAAGCAGACGAATTTGTAAGTGAAAGAAATGATGGATACGATTCAGAACTTGGCCAAGGTGGATCTGGAGTATCTGGTGGCCAAAAACAAAGACTTACTATAGCAAGGTCTTTACTAAAGAAACCAAAAATCTTAATCTTAGATAACTCAACATCAGCAGTAGATACCAAGACTGAAGCAAAACTTTTAGACGGATTTAATAAATTAGATAAGGATATGACTCAAATAATCATATCTCAAAGGCTATCATCATTTGAAAATGCTGATAGAATTGTCATCTTAGGCGATGGAGAAATTGCTGACATTGGTACAGGCGAAGAACTCTACCAAAGAAATGAAATGTATAGGACAACCTACGACATACAAAACAAAGGAGGGGATGATGACAGATAAGAAAGATGGTGTAAAAACTGAAGAAATTCAAATATCTGATAACAAGCATAGTCGTAACGTAGATTCACATGCCATAAAAGAACTTTTCTCCTATCTTTTTAAACAAAAGTGGCAACTAATAATTGTACTTATATGTGTTGTAATATCTTCTTTAACCCAAGTGTGGGGCATATCCATGCTTCAACCAATCATAGATAATTACATCCTAAAATCAGATATATCAGGGCTAAAGTCTGGAGTAATAAAGATGGGATTGATTTACCTAACTTCTATAATCACTACATTTGTTTATACTAGGCTAATGATTAGAATAGGTGAAAGATCAATTAGAAACATAAGAAATGACCTATTTACAAAAATCCAACAAATGCCAATAAACTTTTTTGATACAAACCAACACGGTCAAATCATGTCAAGATTTACCAACGATACTGACACACTTTCTCAATCCCTATCATCAACACTACCAACCTTAGTAAGGTCATTGTTGATGCTTGTAGGAACATTCATAGTTATGATAGGTTTATCATGGGAACTTACTCTAGTAATGCTAATAGGTTTAGTAGTAATGATTTTAATCCTAAAAAACATAGTGAAAAAGACTGGCAAGCTCTTTAAAGAAGCGCAGAAAAATGTATCAATCTTGCACGGTTTTGACGAAGAGATGCTTTCAGGCCAAAAAGTAATAAAAGTTTTTAACAAAGAGAGTGACACTATAGAAAAATTTGAAGAAAAAAGCGAAAATTTGCGATCAACTATGGCTGAAGCCATGGTGAATGCAGGACGTATGATGCCATTTTTGGTAAACTCAATAAATATAATGTATGCAATACTAGCAATTTTTGGAGTTATTATGACTATAAATGGCAATCTCACGGTCGGTGTTCTAGCCACATTTTTGACCAATGCTAGGAGTTTGCAAAATCCAATTGCAAATATTTCCCAACAAGCAAATGCAGTATTTTCTGCTATGGCAGGAGCTAGCCGTATCTTTGAAATTATAGATATGCCAATTGAAAAAGACAGTGGTTATATAGAACTTGCTAATGTTAGGATTGATGAAAATGGAAATCCAATGCCTTGCAAGCTTGGGGAAAGATGCTATTCCTGGAAATGGACAGATGAAAATGGCAAGGAAGTATATAAGGAGCTAGAGGGTCGCATAGACTTTGAACACGTTGACTTTTCTTATGATGATTCAGATAAAATATTAAAAGATGTTACATTTTATGCAAATCCAGGTGAAAAGATTGCCCTAGTTGGAGCGACAGGAGCTGGTAAGACTACTGTTACCAATGTAATCACAAGATTTTATGAAATTGATAGTGGATCTATCAAAATTGATGGTATAGATACAAGAGATATCAAAAAAGACCACCTAAGAAAGGCCTTTGGTATGGTACTTCAAGATGTAAACTTATTTACTGAATCAGTAGAAGAAAATATCAAGTATGGCAAACTTTCTGCAAGTGAGGAAGAAGTCAAAGATGCAGCAAAACTAGCTGGCGCAAACTCTTTTATAAAAAGACTTCCAGACGGATATCAAACAGAAATCCATGGAGATGGTTCATCACTTTCAGATGGACAAAACCAACTTATATCAATATCAAGAGCAGCAGTGGCTAACCCACCTATGCTAATACTTGATGAGGCGACAAGCTCTATAGATACTTCAACAGAAATCAAGGTAACAAAGGCAATGGATAAGCTAATGGATGGGTCAACTTCTATAGTTATAGCCCATAGACTTTCAACAATCCAAAATGCTGATGTTATAATGGTAATGGATGATGGTAGGATAATAGAACGTGGTAACCACCAAGAACTTATGGAAAAACACGGAACCTACTACCAACTTTACACTGGAGCCTTAGAATTAGACTAAGCAAAAAACCACTTTTCCAAATACGGGAAAGTGGTTTTTACATATATTTTAAAAAACTTTTACTATAATTTTACTAATCAGGGATTATTTAGGATATATAGATAATGTAAGGACAAGACATTTCGCTACCCTATGACTTACATAAAAAAGGCACCAGGTCAGGTGCTTTTTTATTGGGCTTTTACTAATTGTTTTTGGTCATTGAAGAAATTTTTGTATCCTAAGTGCAAAAATATGAAGACACAGATGGCAACTGAACTCATTATGGCTGTCATAATCGCTATTTGGTATCTGATAGCTATAAGTGGGGAAACCCCTCCAAGGATTTGACCTGTCATCATACCAGGTAGGGAGATAATCCCCATATTTTTGATAGAATTGAGGGTTGGCGTGATGGCTGTATCAAAGGCGTTTTGGATAATCTTGTTCATAGCCATTCTAGGGCTTGCACCAAGCATCAATGATCCTTCTATGGTAGATCTATTGTTTTCAATGGACTTTAGCATTTGGTTTAGGGCAAGGTTTATACCAGTCATAGAATTACCAATAATCATACCTCCAAGAGGTATTAGATATTGGGGATTGTAGATTGGATCTGGCCTTACAACTATTATAAGGAAAAATGCTAGGGTAAAAACAGTTCCAATAACTTGGGCGAGAATTAGAGTCTTTTTAAGGACGCTATTTAATTTGCCTTTCTTATTGGTAACAATATTAAAAATTGCAAAAAACTCCATAACAGCAATCATCAGTGCAGAAAGGATGAAAGATGCACTGTCAAATATGTAAACAAGGATGAAACCAGCTATAAAGAGTTGAACGGTCATCCTGACAGCGCCAACGACTATGTCCTTGTTGCGATTGATGCCATTAAATGATGTGATTAGCATAGCAATTAGAGCAAAAAGATAGGTTAGCATAAGCTGGCTATTTGAAATATTCATAACTGATTCATTCATTACATATTCTCCCATCTACAATCTTAATTACTCTGTCAGAATACTTATCTGCCATCGCATTGGAATGAGTAATGTAGATAATAGTTTTGTTCTTTTCTCTAGCCATATCTACCATGGTCTTAATAACGAAATCTTCAGTCAAATCATCAAGGGCAGATGAAGGCTCATCGAGGAGATAAATATCAGAATCGCAAAGCATAAGTCTGGCTATAGCAAGCCTTTGGGCCTCGCCACCAGAAAGATTATCAATATCTTCTCCTAGTGATTTATAAAGCTTTACAGACTCTAAAGCTTTATTTAAAATCTCATCAGAAAGCAAATCTTTTTCTTGAAACTTCCTTCCCATCAATAGATTATCTCTAACAGTGCCAGGAAAAGTCACAGGATTCTGAGAAAGCATAGGTACACGCCTGCGATATGTAGTAGAATCAATACTTGCAATATCCTCACCATCAAGAGAAATATATCCCTTGGTAGGAGAAATAAGCTTATTGATAAGTCTTAATAAAGTAGACTTGCCAGACCCACTAGGCCCGATAATGCAAGTAATTTCATTGCTATTAATAGTAAGATCATCAATATCTAAAATGTCTTCAAACTCGACATTATGAAATTAAACATAAAAATTCCTTTCTAAAATAATTTTGATAACTATATTATAGTTTATAGCAAAATTTAATAAAAGACAATATGCATAGAAAAGAAATAAATATTTGACAAATATTAAAATTAAGTTTAAAATAGGTAAAGTAATTGTAAATAAGCCCAGATAGCTCAGTCGGTAGAGCAGAGGACTGAAAATCCTCGTGTCGGTGGTTCGATTCCGCCTCTGGGCACCAACAGCACGCCTGCCCGGCGTCCTGAGAGGGCCCGTGCCCAACAGGCACGGAATAACCGCAGGCGAAGTCGAGGACCAAAGCAAGCCTGGCCGGCTTCCTGGGAGGCCTCGCGTCCTACAGACGCGAAACTACCGCAGGCGAAGCCGAGGACCATAACAAGCCCGTGCGGCTTCCCGGGAGCACCCGCGTCCTATAGACGCGGAACAACCGCAGGCGAAGCCGAGGACCAAAAGCACGCCTGTCCGGCGTCCTGAGAGCACCCTCCATGGAGTGGCCGCAGGAGCGAAGCGAATAGAACAAAAAAATATTTGAAAAACAAAACATATTATGGTATAATATATTAGTAACCTAATTCATGCGGATGTGGCTCAGTGGTAGAGCATCGCCTTGCCAAGGCGAGGGTCGCGAGTTCGAATCTCGTCATCCGCTCCATATAAGAAAAGCCCAAAAGGGCTTTTTTCGTGCCATGCACGACCATTCCATGGAGGGTCCTTCTTTAGCCGGACGGGCTCATTTTGGCGCCATAGCCAAGTGGTAAGGCAGAGGTCTGCAACACCTTTACCCCCAGTTCAAATCTGGGTGGCGCCTCCAATTTGCTCTCATTTTGAGAGCTTTTTTTGTTAGGAGTTTTTATGCTTATCATTTCTCACAAGTCATCAGAAGAATTTAAAAAGTTTCTTTGCGATAATAATTTTTCTTTTATAGAAACTATTGATAACCCTAACCTTGATTCACGCATAGCTGATCATCCTGACTTATCTATCTTTGCCTTGGATGATAATAATCTTGTTATTGATAAAAACGTGAGTTCTTATTACAAAAAACATATCAAATTTAAAAACATAATAGATGGCGATGAAGTTTCTTACTCTTATCCTAATGACTCTATCTATAATATTTACCAATATGCCAACTTTTATATCCATAATGATATAACAGAATCCAATATAAAAGCTTATATGAAAAGTAATTCTTATACCCATTTTTACACTAAGCAAGGCTATAGTAGGTGTTCTATCATTCCTATGGGAGAAAAGATTCTTACTTCTGACTATGGGATTTATAAGTCACTAAAAAATCAGATTAATGTAATTTTACTAAAAGAAGAGCACATTCCCCTAGATGGTTTTGCAAATGGTTTTATTGGCGGGACTTGCGGCCTAATAGGAGATACTTTGATTTTTAATGGGAATATAGAAAATTCTCCTAATTATGAGATTATAAAAAATGAAGCTATGAAATCTAATATAAAACTCATGTATGCAGATTTGCCCCTAGTAGACCTTGGTTCAATTATTTACCTTACTGATTGCTAGTTATTAGCTTTTAATTAAGTATGCTATTTTAATTGTTTATGCGGTTTTATTGGAATAATTCATCTTATTATTAATAATTTATTCTTCACATTATCCATTTAAAGTTCTAAAAACATTGGTCTTATGACCTTTGCTGAACTTTCATAGGAATATGTAACTTTGTATTTTTTTTATCTTTTATTCACTAATTATTGTAAATTATTATCTAAAGTGTTATTATATTATTGATAAGATATATAAAAACGTTTGTATGTTTACCTATATATTTTATCAATTTCTACACAAATATTAGAAAGTGGAGAAGAGCTAAAAGGAATTTGAACTATTTTTCTATGAATATCTTTAAGAATATTTTGCTTAGCATGCTATAGATTACTAGTAGGATATCTAGGGCTTATAAATACTTAATAAATCTAATCTTGGTGATTAAAATCATTAAAGAGAGTACATATAAAATTTACCGGTAAATATCTTAATACTTGTAAGCTTGCATTATTAAACTTAATTATTGTGATTATTTGTATCTTATATAAAATTCATTGACTTATTTTTTTTGAGTATATAAATAACGTTTTCACTATAATTGCTTATACTTAAAGATAAAAATAGTTGATTCCAATATTTAAAAAGGAGTTATAAGTGGAAAATAGAATTCATATCGTTTTTGGCCATTTTGGTAGTGGCAAGACTGAATTTTCCATTAACTACGCTCTTTATTTGAAAGAGCAATACAAAAATGTTGCTATCTGCGATTTGGATATTATCAATATGTATTTTAGGTCGCGTGAGAAGACGGACTTTTTGGCTGATCAAGGTATAGAGGTTTATTCATCATCCAGGGGCCACCAAGATGTTTTGGACGTGCCAGCCTTGGATGCAAGTATCCTAAAGCCTATCCAAAACAAGGATTACCAGGCAATCTTGGATGTTGGAGGAGATCCAAAAGGAGCCTTGATTCTTCGCACCTATAGTCCATATTTAGTAGATACTGACAATATTTTTGTAATTAATACCAATAGACCAGAAACTAGCAATCCAGATGCTATTATAGCTTATATGAATCAAATAGAAGGGATGGGTGGTATAAAGGCAAATACACTGATAAATAATACTCATATGTTGAAGGACACATCAATGGAAGATGTTCTTAAGGGATATTCCATTGTTAAAGAAGTTTCTGAAAGAGTTGGCATAGAATTTAGATACAATGTATGTAAAAGAGATCTAGCGGAGGCTATGAGATCTGATCCGGATGTTTCTAATGAAGTTAAAGATAAATTATTTCCTATCGATTTGTACTTCAGATCAGATTGGATGAGCTAAGGAGGAAATATGACAGAAACAAAAAAAAGACTAGGAAAGGTAGTAATAGAAAAAGATCTATGCAAAGGCTGCGGTCTTTGTGTTAGTGTATGCCCTAAAAATGTATTAGAGCTTGACCTAAATACTATCAATGCAAAGGGTTATTCACCATCAAGCGCTGTAAGAGCTGATGATTGTATAGCTTGTGGAAACTGTGCTATAACTTGCCCTGACTCAGTTATTTCAGTTTATAAATTAGTATAGGAGGAAACTATGACAAAAGTTTTAATGAAAGGCAATGAAGCATTAGCAGAAGCTGCAATTAGAGCTGGTTGTAGAAGTTATTTTGGTTACCCAATCACACCACAATCAGAAGTTCCAGAATATTTTGCTAGAAAATTGCCAGAAGTAGGAGGAGTTTTCCTTCAAGCTGAAAGTGAAGTTGCTTCTATCTATATGCTTTATGGAGCAGCAGCTGCAGGACATAGGACAATGACATCATCTTCAGGACCTGGTATATCACTAATGCAAGAAGGTATATCTTCTGCAGCAGGATCTGATTTGCCAATGGTTATCGTAAATATGATGCGTGGTGGCCCAGGACTTGGTTCAATCCAACCTTCTCAAACAGACTACTTCCAAACAACTAGAGGCGGTGGAAATGGTGACTATAGAGTATTAGCCTATGCTCCAAGCAATGTCCAAGAACTTGTTGACTACACTATCAAGGCCTTTGACAAAGCTGATGAGTGGAGAATGCCAGCTTTCATAATGGCAGATGGTATGCTTGGCCAAATGATGGAACCAGTAGAATTCCCAGAGCCTAATGAAGAAGTTTTAAACAAAGCTAATAAGCCTTGGGTTACAGATGGTAATAGTGGCCAAAGAGGACATAGAAATGTCTTAACATCTCTAGAACTATCAACTCCAGAACTTGAAAAGATAAACAGAAAAAGATACGAAAAATACCTAGAAGTTATGGAAAAAGAAGTTGTAGTAGAAACAGATGGTATCGAAGACTGCGACCTTGTTTTGACAGCTTATGGATCAACAGCTAGGATTGTAAAGACAGCCATCCACATCTTAAGAGAAAATGGCTACAAGGTTGGACTTGTTAGACCAATATCAGTATGGCCATTCCCATTTGATTCTTACAAAAACTTACCATGTGAAGATATACTAGTTGTAGAATTAAACAATGGTCAAATGATAGAAGATGTAAAAATAGCGGCAGAAGGAAAAGCAAATATTCACTTCTATAATAGGCTTGGTGGCATGATCCCTACTGCAAATGAAATAGTAGTTAAAGCAATGGAAATATTGGGAGGCAAATAATGACTGAAGTAAAAGAAAAAGTGGTTTATGAAAAATCAACTGCATTAACAGATACACCCCTTCACTTTTGCCCAGGATGTACACACGGCATAGTTCACAAACTAGTAGCTGAATGCCTTGTAGAACTTGGTGTTGATGGTAAAACTGTTGGTGTTGCTCCAGTAGGTTGTGCAGCTCCATCTACAGCATATTGGAATTTCGATATGACTCTAGCAGATCATGGTAGAGCACCAGCGCTTGCTACAGGCATCAAGAGAGTAGAACCAGATAAATTTGTATTTACATACCAAGGTGATGGAGACCTAGCATCAATCGGTACCAACGAAATAGTCCATGCAGCTCACAGGGGCGAAAATATATCAGTAATATTTATCAACAACGCTATATACGGTATGACTGGTGGACAAATGGCACCTACAACACTAGTAGGCCAAGTTACAACAACATCTCCAAAAGGCCGTTATGAAGCTTGGTCAGGTAAACCTATAAAAGTTTCAGAAATGCTTGCTACAATCGACGGAGCAAAATTTGTAGAAAGAGTTGCAGTAAACTCTCCAGCAGGAATTAGAAAAGCAAAGGCAGCCATAAAAAAATGCTTTGAATATCAAATAGAAGGCAAGGGATTTGGAATAGTTGAAGTACTTTCAACATGTTCTACCAACTGGGGTATGACACCAGTAGAAGCCATGAAATGGGTTGATGACAACATGATCCCTTACTATCCATTAGGAAGAATAAAGGAGTAATAGTATGCAAAGACGTATTTTATGTGCAGGATTTGGTGGTCAAGGTGTACTTGCAATGGGTCAAATGATAACCTATGCAGGTATGGTAGAAGGCAAGGAAGTTTCTTGGTATCCATCCTATGGTCCAGAAATGAGAGGTGGCTCAGCAAACTGTTCTGTAGTAATATCAGATGATCCAGTTGGAGCTCCAAACGTTGATATTGCTACTGATATGATAGTTATGAACCAACCTTCTTTTGACAAATTTAAAGATAAGGTATCAGAAGGTGGCAATCTATTTATCAACACTTCACTAATTGATACAAAAGGTTATGAAAACGACAAAATCAATATCTACGAAGTTCCTGTAAGTGGTAAAGCCCAAGAACTTGGCAATATAAAAATGGCAAATATGGTAATGCTTGGTTCTTTTCTTGAAGTTACCAACTTACTAAAACTAGATTCAATCATCGAAGCTTTCACAAAAGTTTTTGGAGATAAGAAAAAACACTTGATTCCAGCAAACCAAAAGGCCCTAGATGAAGGAATGAATTTAATTAAAAATAATGAAACTGGCAATAATAATCAAAAAGATCAATATAGAAAAACACCAAAATCATTTGCCCTTGCTGCAAACAAGGAGTTTGAAGCAAAGTTTAAATATGATGAGTCTATATTCGATGATCCAATCACAACTGCAAGATATGCATTGGAATTTGAACAAAATGCTATTGATTATTACAAATCACTTAACGAAAAACTAGATGGAGATTACAAGGCAATATTTGAATCTATAGCTATCCAAGAAGAAGAGCATGTAAGCTATATTAAAGACTTGCTAGCTTCTTTAGAAGAAGGCAGTGATAATCTAGAACAAAATTATGATGCTTACCAAACAACAGCTATATTTGAAGACTCAAAGGCTGATGACTTTGAAGGTGAACTAATAATATCTGCCCTTAAGAATGCTTTGTATATAGAATATAACGAACTAGATTTTTACAAGAAAGCAAGTGAAAGAGTAGAAGAAGAAAAATCAAAGAAATTGTATACTGAGTTGATTAAATGGGAAAAAATGCACTTTGATCAATTTGACGAACACACAAAATTACACCAAGAACAATGGTGGGCTGACCAATCATATTCAGCTTTTTAAGGATATAAAACAGCGACAATTTAATAAAAAGAGAGAAGAGTGTACTATGGCAAATATATTTGAAAAAATGCAAGAGCATGATTTTGAACAACTAATATTCATGAATGACGTACAAACAGGCTTGCGTGCAGTTACCTGCATACACAACACAGTTCTAGGTCCAGCTATTGGTGGAATGAGAATTTGGGAATACGACTCAGAAGAGGATGCCATTGAAGATGCCATGAGACTAGCTCGTGGCATGACCTACAAAAATGCCGCTTGTGGTATTTGGGCAGGTGGTGCCAAAACAGTTGTAATGGTGGATAAGGAACATCCAAAATCAGAAGCTATGCTCAGATCTCTTGGTCGATATATAGATTCTCTTGAAGGCAGATATATCACAGCTGAAGACGTAGGATCAAGCGAAGAAGATATGGACTTTGTATACCAGGAAACAAACTATGTACTTGGAACAACAATGAAGCCAGGCACTAGTGGCAACCCATCACCATCCACAGCCCGTGGAGTATATATGTCTATGAAGGCTTCAGCCAAAGAAAAATACGGCGATGACTTACTAAAAGATAAGAAAATACTAATCCAAGGTTTTGGCCATGTAGGTAGCGAAATAGCTAAATTTTTGAAAGAAGAAGGCGCTGATGTATCCGTATGCGACATCAACCAAGAACTGATTGAAAAGGCTAAAAAAGAAGGATTTGCTATAGTCGATCCTGACAAAATGTGGGATTGGCAAGGGGATATATATTGTCCGTGTGCCCTTGGTGCCACAGTAAATGATCAAACAATCGATTTGATGAAATTTAACATAATATGTGGTTCTGCCAACAATCAACTTAAAGAAGAACGCCATGGTCAAATGTTAAAAGATAAGGGTATTCTCTATGCTCCAGACTTCATAGTAAACGCAGGTGGAGTAATTCATTGCCACGATGAACTATACGGGGGTTTTAATAGAGAAAGAGCCAACAAGAAAATAGACAAAATTGGCGATCAAATCCTAAAAGTATTTGAAATTTCCAAAAATGAAGATATTCCTACAAATGTAGCTGCAAATAGACTTGCAGAAAGAAGGATAGAAGACATAGAAAAAACAAAGGGAATATTCGAAAAAGAATCTAAATCTTCTATAAAAAGATAGAAAATAAGTATTATCGTTAGTAAGAGGGTCCTTGCATCAGTGCAAGGGCTCTTTTACTATCAATGCAGACGATTATTAAGAAAGTCGTTAGGATAATAAAGTTCTTGCTATGATATATAGCTTCATTTCAAAAGGGGTATATATTCTAAAAGAATGTAAAATAAAGGAAAGGATTCTTATGGATAAATTTATTGTTTTTCTTGCTGATGGTTTTGAAGATGTGGAAGGACTAACAGTCATCGACTACTTACGCAGGGCAGGCGTTGATGTCGACACTGTTTCTGTGATGGATGATCTAACGGTTACCACAAAATCTAATATAAAAATAAGCGCTGATAAGCACATTTCTGATATCAATATAGATGATTACCTAGGTTTATATGTACCAGGTGGCACAAAGGGTGCAGAAACCTTGCGTCATGACAATCGTGTAATTGATATTATCAAAGAATTTGATCAAAAGAACAAAGTAATAGCTGCAATATGTGCTGGTCCTATAGTTTTAAATCGTGCAGGAGTTTTGGCAGATAAAAAAGCAACATCTTTTCCAAGTATGAAGGAAGATATTGATAATGTTGGGGCTTATATTGATGATCAAATAGTAGTGACTGATGGCAATATTACAACTAGTAGGGGTGCGGCAACTACAGTATATCTAGCTATGAGACTAGTTGAGATTTTAAAAGGCAAAAAAGCTGTAGAAGAACTAAAAAAGGGCACCCAACAAGAAGCTGTGGAAGCTTATTATGATATAAGCTATGATTATATTAACAATAATTAGGAGGATTTATGGAACAATTAAATAAGATTTTTATCCTAGGTGGAGCTGGATTTCTGGGCTACCATACCGTCAAAGAAGCAGTAAACAGAGGCTATAGCGTAAAAACAGTTGATATAGTTGAACTTCCAGAGAATTTGAAATTTAAAGAAGAAGATAAGGTTGAATTTATCATCACAAACTTTTTCAATCTTTCTGATCAAGAAATCATTGCCATGTTAAAAGATTGTGATGGTTTTGTTTATGCTGGTGGCGTCGATGAGAGGATAGTACCTGAAAAACCAGCTCGTAAGTTTTTCTACGAAAAAAACGTCTTGCCAACTCAAAGACTTGCCCGTCTTGCTAAAGAAGCTGGAGTCAAAAACTTCGTTGTATTTGGTTCCTATACAGCTGAGTTTGGCGAAAATAATGCAGAACTTCGCGAGTACAACTACCACAAGGAACCTTATGTAGAAACAAGACTTCTACAAGAAAAGCTTGCCATGTATGGTGGCGAAGGATCAATGAATGTTTCTGTCCTAAGACTGCCATATATATTTGGAACAATGGAAGGCAAGATTCCTCTATGGTCAATGTTTGTCGATATGCTCCGTGGCCAAGACTTTATGCCTGTAACTTCTGGTGGAGCTGCAACAGTTACAGCTGACCAAGTAGGACAAGCTGCCATATCTGCCCTAGAAAATGGCCAACATAGGAGGACCTATCCACTTGCAACGGGATATATTTCATATGAAGACTTCTACAAAAAGATTGTAGAAGAACTAGGTCAAGAAGAGAAAACAAAGCTTCAAGTTATGAGCTTTGAAGAATTGGAAGAAGCCTACAAAGAAGATCAAGAACTTACAGATAAAAAGGGCGTCGAACACGGCATTCGCCAAGTAAATATGCTAAGGGCAAACTCTATGGAATTTAGACTACCAACAGACGTGGCTTTTGATGAACTTAGGGTAAGAGAAGAAGACACAGAAGCAGTACTAAAGGAAACATTGGCCTGGGCTAATACACAAAAATAGGCATGATAGCAAAGAATATTAACTATTTAAGCCTTATACAGTTCTTTCTTTTACCAATAGGCCCACAAAAAGTGATTGTAGATGCAAGGCTGTAGCTAAAGTAGCTTCTTAAAGAAAAATAATATAAAGATTGCTTATACTTGAATAATTAAAATCTGACCATTTTATGCTTTAATCAAAGAGCATATTTTAGGGTCAGATTTTTTTATCAAAAATTAAAATAAGTCGGGAATTTTCTCCTATAAATTCTATATACAAGTGTAAGGCAACTTACAAAAAAAATTAGGAGGAAGAAATGAAATTACAAATCAGATTTAAAGTAACAGATGCTGATAATACTGATAGAAAAGTATCAAAGACATTTTCAAAGATTAATAAAGAAGCCACAAGTGAACAACTAAGAGTCTTTGCCCAAGCCTTTGCTAGTTTAAATGGCGGCAATGAACATGAAGCTTATCTCATCAAGGAAGAAAGACTATAAGGAGGACATAGATGACAAGTAGAAAATTAAAATTATATTTCAAAGACGACCTAGCAAATGCCAAATCTTTTACAATAGATTATCCAAAGGAAGAATACGCAAATGAAGAAGTGAAAACTGCCATGGATAAGATTGTAAATTCAAAAGTACTAGTGACCAAAAACGGTCCAATTGCTGCAAAAACTAAGGCGCAAATCGAAACAGTCAATAAAGAAGATATAGATATAGCCTAGATATATAAAGACCCCAATGTTGGGGTCTTTTTTGCTTTCTAAGTTTCAAAGCTACTATATTGGGTAATATTTTAATAGAAATCTATATAATTTTAAGGAGCGGGAAATTTATGAAAAACTTTAAAAATACAGTAAAACTAGTAGGAACTTGTGCCATATCTCTAGCAATATTAAGCCCATCTACTTCTTTTGCCTCAGAGACAGAAGCTCTTAAGCTATTAAATCAACTTCATGAGCAAATGGATCAAATTAGTGAGCTTACGGGTCTTGAAAAATCTGACAGCAAAGAAAAAGATGTTTTGCCAAGTGAAGACAAAACTAAAGACAAAAAAGAAACTCAAAAAGAAGCAGCCTATATAACAGAACTTAAAGAATCTTTTAATAGAAATGACATAAGTGTAAAATCTATTGAAGAAATACTAGAAAAATATCCAAAAACTATCAAGGGCAAAGAAGAAAAATTGGTCAATCTTTTGATAGAATCTCACGAACTAAAATTACAAGCAGCTGATTTGATTTACTCCTTGACTGGGGAGAAATTACAAGTAAATCCGCCACGTATACCACAAGCATATACTCATTTGATAAGATACTAAAAGCTTTTCATTTAGGCTAGCAAAAGGTATAATGCTAGCAAATTATAAGAAGCTCTTAATTAAAAAGGAGAAGAATATGAAAAATAAATTATTAAAACCTGCACTTGCTTTAGCACTTGCATTGTCAGTAGTCACACCAAGTGTAAAAACTTCATTTGCGGCTGATACAAATGCAAGTCAAACAAGTGCAATGACAGCCAAAGATAAATATGAGAAAACTTATAAAGATGCTCTTGCAAGATTAGCTGAACTAAAAGAAGTAAAAAAATCAGTTAAATACATCAATGAAGCAGATAAGGATAAGAAATATATATTTGATGGAAGTCTTGCCGATCTAGAAAAAACTATAGAAAAATATAGCCCAGATAATACTAAATCCTATGTTTTTGACAATGAATTTAATACAGCAACTAATACAATTAATTCTAAATTGTCAGAAGTTTTAGATAATTATGATAATTTGACCGGAACAGAAGTAAATACTAAGGAACTTAGAGATTTATTCTATGAAAATGCTAGTTTCAAAGCAAGTGATGCCTACAAGAATGCTAGCTTAAGCCAACAAAATGCTTATGAAAAAGCTATTTCAATGGCAAAAACTGCTTTAAGTATGTTTGAAAATATTTCAACAACAGAATATGAGCAAGCACTAAAATCATTAAAAGATGCTCGTACTTCTATAGAGGAAGTAGAAAGTACTAGCAAAGTAAAAGAAGCTCTCAAAGAAGAAATTAAAGAAGCTGGCAATGTTGATAAGGCTTCATATACTGAAAAATCTTACCTAGTATTTAAAAAAGCTTTAGTTGCAGCTCAAACTACAGCAAATTCTACAAATTCTACAAAAGAACAATATCAAACAAGTCTTGACGCTCTAAAAGCTGCCAAGGATTCACTAGTTAAAGTTGATAGCGAAAAAGATAAGGAGCTAAAGGCTTTAGTAGTTGAACTTAGGAATTCTCTAGTAGAACACAAGATTCAAGCACAAGCTCTACGCTACCTACTAGAAACAAAACCAAAGACAATCCAAAGTGTAAAACCTAAATTAGAACAATTACTAAAAGAATCTGATGCTTTGGTAAAAGAAACCCAACAATTCCTTGATGAAGTTGAAAATGTTCAAGGCTAATATCCTAAGACTATACTTAAGATAGGAGTTTAATATGAAATTAAAAAACAAAATACTAAGCTTGGCCTTGGCACTTATCTTAGTACCAGCTGCCACAAGCTTTAATGAAAGCAGCGTATCCTATGCTGCTGAAGAAAATGTAAATACTATAGAAAACCAAAGAGCAGAACTACAAAAAGCTGTAGATGCTTCTGTAAAGATTGTAAATTCTGAAGTTTACTTTTCCTATGCCAGCCAAGGGCTAAAAAGTGAATACGAAGCTGCCATCTCTGATGGAGAACTTCAACTATCACGCCAAGATGCCACATATGAGGATCTAAGGCTAGCGACAAAGAGGATAAATGATGCAGTAAATGCAATCTACAAGGAAGCAGAAGGTATAGCCCAAAAAATCAAAGTAAAAAGAGATTTGGAAAAAGCAATAAGTGATAACCAATTACAAGTACAAGTAGTAAACTCACTTCTAAAAAATTATCCAAAGACAGTACAAAGAGTTAGACCAAAACTTTTAAAGATGATCGAAGAATCAAATGCCATTGTAAAAGAAGCACAAGCCTTATTAAAAACTTTATAATAAAAGGAGAATAAAATGAAAAATATTAAAAAAGTGTTGCCTATAGCATTAGCTGTATCATTTTCTTTTCTAGGACCTATTACTAGCAATTCTTTAGACAATGTAAGCTATGCATCACAGGGAGAACTTACTTATAAAAACACATTAAGCAGATTTGTAAGAGAAGATAGTACTTTCAGAGAAAGTGATGCCTACAAAAATGCTAATGATGGTGAAAAAACCGTATACAGAGTAAGCATTGGTTATGCAAAAGAATTATTAGAAAATGAGTCTACAACAGAAGAACAATTTAAGGCAGCAGCTCAAGAAGTATTTGAAGCTAGAAATCAAATAGAAGACACCACAAATCCACTAGAAGAAACAGGAAAACTAAGAGTTAGCCTAAAACTTCAAATGTACCCAGCTAAAGACCTTATTTATAAGTCTGATGTAGGCGAATACAACCAAAAAGAATATGATAATCTAAGTAAGGCTTATGCAAAGGCATTAAATGTTTATAATAATGATGACGCAACAGATGCTGAGATAAAGGAAGCTAGCGTAAATCTTAAAAATGCAGCTGATACTTTTGTAAAAGAAAGCAACAGAAAAGCTCGTATCATTGACCTAGAAAACTCAATTGAAAAAAATAAAATGCAAATCCAAGTTGCAGAAAACTTACTAAAAAATTATCCTAAAACAGTGAAAAATGTAGCTGAAAAATTAAAAACAATGATTAAAGAATCTAAAGAACTTATCAAAGAATCTGAAATTGTTCTAAGCGAGCTTAAAAAATAATTAATTTAGCGTGAAAAGTCCCCTTTTAAGGGGATTTTTTATTTATAAGCCTTTATAAATCTTACAAAAATTGTATACTTAATATAATGATGTAAAATTAACAATTTAGTGAGGAAGTATATGAAAAGAAAGCTTTTAACTTTATCCCTATCCCTGGCCATGACTTTTGGCTGGTGTTCAATGAATATAAATCATGCCTATGCTATATCAAATGAAGAACTAGCAGAAAATCTAGATCCTTCACCATTAGAATATCAAGTTGCGGCAGCGAAATATCTGCTCAAAAATTTCCCGCGTACTGTTTCTGGACAAACAAGGGTCAAGATACAAAGACTACTAGCCGAATCCGAAGAAATCTTAAAAGAAGTATACGAATTTAAGAGCAAGTACGGACCAAAGGACAATACAAATATAAGGGTAAAGAATCAAATCAAGGCAAATCTTGACAAGAGAAATGAAAAATTTGTCGTAAATGTCAACTCTTACTCAAATAATAAACAATTAACAGACTGGTTCTTGGAAACTGCCAAAGAAGACCGGTATTTTTACTATAGTATGTATGACAAGGCAAATGTGTCCACCAAGTACAATCCAAACAAGTCCAAGGCTGGCAAGGTTTATGTAGACTCAGCAACATATTCTGTAATCTACAGGGAAGGCAATGAATCAGAGAAAATGGTCGAAGATTTTGCCAACCAATGGGTCAGCGAAAATATCAGCTCAAGTGACAGCGACTATCAAAAAGCTCTCAAAATCCACGATTTTATTGTAAAAAGGAACTTTTACAATAGGGGAGATAGTAATGATATGAGCGGAGGATATTCCATCCACCATCCATCAAGTATCTTATTTGGCAATGGTGGCGTTTGCAATGCCTATGCGACTTTATTTGACAAACTAGGAACCAAGGCAGGACTTGACGTCCGCTATGCGACTGGTTTTTCTAAGAAAACTGGAGAAGCTCATATTTGGAATATGGTCAAGATTGATGGATATTGGTTTAACATAGATACAACATGGGATGATCCAACCATAACATTCTCTGATGGCTATGTTGAAAATATAGAAGATTTTGTAATATATGATTACTTCCTAAAAAGCGATAGAGAAATGGAAGCTTCAAGAAGTATAGACGAAGATATCAATAGACCAAAGGGAAATTCGACTATAAATACTGGACTTAAGAAATCTGTTATTAGAGAGATTGACGGTAAGTATAGGGTTGTAAATGACTAAAAAATAAGGTTAGTCTACAAAATATGTAGCTAACCTTTTTCTATGCTTATTTTTTGCCTACCATGTATACATATGGGGGCATATTTTTTTGGTTTTTGTAGGAGAATTCAAGGACTACAAAATCTTTTTGATCTAAATTTCCTAAATATTTTTCTAGGCTTTGACTTTCCAAGAAACCCTCCTCATGTCCTGGGTATACCGTAATGAGGACCTTGCCATTTTTGGCCAGTAAATTTAGTACCTTTTCTAAGCTCTCTAGGGTAGAATCTTCTTTTGTGGTGATATTTTTATCTCCTCTTGGCAGGTAACCTAGGTTATAGACAGCCAAATCAATCTCTTCTCTTATGTATTTATCAATATTTGCATGGCTATCTAGGATAAATTTAAAATCATCTCTATTTCCTATGAGATATTCTGTATTTTCCTTGGCTTCTTTTTGGATATCAAAGGCATAGAGGGTTTTTGGATTAAGATTTTCCAAAATAAACTTACTATCGTAACCATTGCCAGCTGTCATATCTACAGCAATATTGATATTTTTTTCTCTTTTTATAATTTCTTTTACAAGTTCTGTGGTTTTTTCAATCATTAGTAATTACCAAAATTTTCATTGTTGCCATCAATTTGAGTAAAAAACTTTGAGTCTGCTTCATTTTTAACTATAGGCATACCCATCCTATGCATTTCATTGAGCTTAAAAATCATGAGATTTACGTTTACATCGTAAAGACTTGCCAATTCATTGTAGGTGTAGCCTTGTTTTATATCATCTATGAGGGAATCTTCATTTATCAAGAGATGTGCTGCAAAGATATTTGCTTCTATCTCCATATCAGTCTTTATATCAAAAAGTTGATATTCTGCAAGGCCATCTTTGACTTCATCCCTGTGGTAGAAGTCGTGGCCTAGCTCGTGGGCCAAAACCATATTTATGATTGGATCTCCTACATAGGGATTGTAGAAAACAAAGCGGTTTCTTTTGATGATCTTATACATACCCAAAAGCTTTGTCCTGGTAGAAAAAGGCAAGAGAAATACTCCGCGATCTTCTAGGATTTCTTTGGGATCTCGACTTTTGTGTTTTTTTATTAAGTTTTTTGTATCCAAATAAATTTTATCATATGATACAGGCATTTATTTTCCCTTGTTTGGTGAATATTTTTTGTTTTCTGTCTTGGCTATATAGTAGGCTTCGCTTATGGCATCTAGTATTGCCTTTTTGTCCTTTTCCGGGACTTCGCCACCTGCCATAAGACCTATTACTCCCCTTACCATTTCCTCAGCATCTTTTGCTCCAACACTGCCATAGCGTTCTCTGGCTGATAGGATGAAGTCTTCCTCATCTGTCACCAAATAATCGTGGGTAGTATCCAAGGCTTCTGCTAGGGCATCGTAAGTCTTCCTATATCTTGGCTTGCTTTGGCCAGATTCGTATCTTGATATAGTTTTGAGGGAGACCTGGCAATAATTCGCCAATTCTTCCTGGGTCATATTTTTGCTTTCTCTTAATTCTTTTAATTTTTTTGCAAATGGCATTGTTTCTCCTTATGGTCGTTTAATGACTAAAAATTTCCTGTTGACATAAGACTCTAAATGTCTTACAATAGTCTCAAAAGTCGTTTGTTGTCTATATTATACATTCAAAGTCTAAGAATATCAATAGGAGTTTTTAATGAATAGAGTAATTTTACATTCAGATATGAACGCTTGCTATGCATCCATAGAAGCAAAGTTAAATCCAGAACTTAAGGGAATTCCAATGGCTGTAGCAGGAAATCCAGCAAATCGCCATGGGATAATACTTGCCAAAAGCGAGAAGGCAAAAAAGATGGGAGTAAAGACAGGAGAGCCTATTTGGCAGGCTATGAGCAAGTGTCCAGATCTTACCATAGTTCCACCCCATTATGAAGAGTACTTGAGACACTCAAAGATGGCTAGAGCCCTTTACTACGAGTACACCAACCAGGTAGAGCCCTTTGGCCTTGATGAGTGCTATTTGGATGTGACAGGATCTGTCCACCTATTTGGATCTGGAGAAGAGATAGCAGAAGAGATTAGAAAGAGAATGAAAGAAGAAATAGGCATAAGTGTAAGTGTTGGGGTAAGTTTTTGTAAAATTTTTGCAAAGCTAGGAAGTGATATGAAAAAGCCTGACGCCACTACTGTAATAAGCGAGGAAAATTTCAAAGAAAAAGTATGGCCACTTCCTGTTCGTGACTTGGTAGGTATAGGTCCTGCCACAGAGAGAAAATTAAATAAGATTGGCATCTTTACTCTGGGTGATATTAGCCAGACGCCGATTAAACTTATGAAAAATTTGCTTGGTGTAAATGGTGTTTATCTCTGGCAGTATTGCAATGGTATGGACATAAGGCCAGTTGTAGACCGTGACCACAAAGAAGCCATCAAATCCATAGGCAATAGTTCTACAACAAGGAGAGATTTAAATAGTGATGAGGAAGTTTTCAACGTCCTCCAAGAACTTTCCTTTTCTGTATCAAGAAGGCTTAGAGAGGCAGAGCTTGAGGCCATGGGAGTGGAAGTATTTGTAAGAAACAGCGAGCTTCAAAGTTTCAATTTTTCAAAAAAAATAAATATGGCAAGCCAATCGTCAATAATTTTAGTAAGAGAAGCCATGGAAATTTTCAAAGAAAAATACCGTTGGGCCTTTCCGGTCAGGGCAGTGGGTATTCGTGCCATCAACCTTAGAGGCCAAGGGGGAGGCAGCCAAATGGATGTTTTTTTAAACCATGAGAAGTTTCAAAAAAGTGAAGATGTTGACACTTGCTTGTATAAGATTAGAAAAAAATACGGCAAAAACTCCATAACCTTTGCAGCCCTCAAGAAAGATATAGGGCTTCCAAGTGATATGACAGAAATAGTAACCCTACCAAGTAGGCATTATAATATGTAAATGGGTAGAAATATATAAAGCAAACAAAAGAGGTGAGATGATGGTATTTGATAGAAGAAATTATCCAAACTCGATGAAAAACTTGGACAAGATAGTAAGAGATAAGGCAATAGACATTGCCAATGCTATGCTAGAAGACGGCTACGATGAAGACAATGCTATAGCCATAGCCATAGCCCAAGCCAAAGACTGGGCACGTGATGCCAGCAAGGCTGAAAAAGAGCAAATACGCAAAAAAGATTTGAAAGATCACAAGAAATCTGAAGGCAAAAGCGGAGCAAGGCTCCAAGATTCCGATGTAGAAGTTTCCTACAACCACGATAAGGAAAAGTGGCAAGTAAAATCAAAGGGAGCAGACCAAGTAGAAGGCTATTACGATAAAAAGCAAACAGCCAAAAAACGAGCAGAAGAAATAGCAGAAAATCGCCAAAGCAAAGTAATAACAAAGACAAAGGAAGGATCAAAATGAGCGAATTAAGTAATATTGTAAACGAATACCTAAAAGACAAAAACTACAACATAGATCAATTAGCAGAAGAGATGGACAAGCTAAAAATTGATGCAATAAAGAACTACCTAGACAATTCAACAAGTGATAAGACTTTTGTAATCAAAAGAAGTGGCAACATAGAAGAATACTCATTTGATAAGCTAATAAGGTCCATAAAAAATGCTGCAGATGAAAATAAGCAACAACTAAACACATCAGACATTGAAATATTGATAAAAGATGTTGAAAAAAGCATGAAAGAAAGAAATAGAAAAGTATTTAGAACAGATGAAATCAAAGAATATGTCAAAAATGCCTTAGTAAATGAAGGCTACAGTCAAATTTATGATTCTTATGTCCACTACGTACAAAATCAATACAACTAGAACTAAGGGCAAAAATGGATATAAAAATTATAGCAGTAGGAAAAATTAAAGAAAAATTTTACAAAGATGCCATAGACGAATACTTAAAAAGAATGCAAACTTACAACAAGGTAGAGATAATAGAAGTAGCAGACGAAATGGCAGCAGAAAATCTATCAGAAAAAGAACTAGAGCAAGTAAAGGAAAAAGAAGGAGAGAGAATACTTGGCAAAATAAGCAAAGAAGACTATGTAGTAAGCCTAGAAATCCTAGGCAAACAAATGGACAGCATAGAATTTGCCAAATTCATAGAAGACGAAATGGCCGAAGGCTTCGGCAGAAACCTAGTATTCGTAATAGGAGGCTCAAACGGCCTAGCAAAAGAAGTAAGCCAAAGATCCAACAAAAAACTATCCTTCGGAAAAATGACCTACCCCCACCAACTAATGAGAGTAATACTAACAGAACAAATATACAGAGCCTACAGGATAATAAATGGACATCCGTACCATAAATAGTCCCAGCATCTTGGGTGGAAACTGCAATTTTTGTCCGAGCTCCTGGACCATTTTTCATTTTCGAGACGAACGTAGAAGCGTAGGTCCTCCCCGAGCCGGACGGGCTAGTTTTGAGTCCGAAAAACTAAGCGAGAAAACCCCGAGAGGGTTTTAGAGAGGACAGCATTTAGGGTGGCCGATTTATAATCGGCCATCTCTGAGATGAATTGATAAGCTTTTATCTTGTCAATGAATCTAGAGAACTAAGCACATAAATGTCCTATAAACGGACGTTTATGCCGAAAAATAGTGCGAAAGCACGGTAAGTAGCGTAGCTACGATTTTCGTGCAAGCCCAAGAGGGTTTTCGAGAGGACGATCGATCATCTAGGGTGGCCGATTTATAACCTGTCATATCTGATATGAAGTAATAAGTAGAGAACGAACAAGTCACTTTATTTTCTATTAGGCCACAACAAGTGAAAATAAGATATGAAAAGTTTTTACACTTGCTGGCCAAAGTATCTATTTCTATATAAAACTTTGTTAGAAATTGTATTTTGTTGATATTTAATATCAATTTGATATAATTTAAATATAAGAAAACGATTTTAAATTGAGGAGAAGTATTATGGACTATAAAAAAATGTATGAAGAGAAGCTAATTACAGCAGATAAAGCTGCTGGAATGGTTAAAGATGGCGACTGGGTAGATATAGGTTGGTGCGCTCTAACAGCAAAGGCTTTTGATGAAGCTTTGGCAAAGAGAGTGGATGAACTTCACGATGTCAAGATAAAAGGCGGGGTTGTTCCTTACAAACTTGCTATAGGTGAGGCCGACCAAACAGGTGAGCACTTCATCTACCATTCTTGGCACTCATCAGGAACTGAAAGAAGTCTAATAAACAATAACAAATATGGCGCTTTCTTCATTCCTATCAAATACAGTGAACTTCCAAGATATGTAAGGGAAAATGCTGGAAGACTAAATGTCGCTGTAACCCAAGTTGCACCAATGGATAAACACGGTAACTTCAACTTTGGCCTATCTGCAAGTCACACAATGGCTACTTTTGAAATGGCTGACAAAATAATACTTGAAGTAAATGAAAATGTTCCAGTTGCTCTAGGTGGATATCAAAACTATATCAATATTAAAGATGTTGATTATGTTTACGAAGCAAATAGTGATATGCTAACCCTTGGTAAGGCAAAATTTGGTGAAGAAGAACTACAAGTTGCTGAACACGTTGTGGGACTTCTAAGAGATGGCGACTGCCTACAAATTGGTATAGGTGGACTTCCAAATGCTATAGGTTCAGAAATTGCTAAATCAGACCTAAAAGACCTAGGTGTTCATACTGAGATGTATGTGGATTCCTTTGTAGATATGGCAATGGCTGGCAAAATTACAGGTAGAAAGAAAAATCACGATATAGGACGCCAAACGTATGCTTTTGCAGCAGGCAGCCAAGAACTTTATGACTATATAGATGGCAACGAAGAACTTATGGCAGTTCCTGTAGATTATGCCAACGATATAGATGCCATAGCATCCTTAGATAACTTTGTATCTATAAATACTGCTATGGAAGTAGATTTATGGGGACAAATTTCTTCTGAAACAGTTGGAACAAGACATATTTCTGGAGCAGGTGGAGCTCTTGACTTTATCCTAGGTGCTTATAGATCTAAGGGTGGTCGTTCAATAGTTGCCCTTAAATCTTCTAGAGTTGACAAAGAAGGCAAGAGAATTTCAAATATCGTTCCTACATTTAAGCCAGGTACCCAAGCAACTGCAGTTAGAAGCAATACTCACTATATAGCTACAGAACAAGGTATCAAAAATTTCAAAGGCCTATCAACATGGCAAGCAGCAGAAGCTCTAATAGAACTAGCTCATCCAGATAATAGAGATGAACTAATAAAAGAAGCTGAAAAACTAGGTATTTGGAGACTTTCAAATAAATAAAATAAACTAACGAATGGCGGAGTGTATATGATGCACTTCGCTATTTTTATATGAATTTATATTGTTATTTTATCTTTAAATAATGTTAGATAATAAACAAGGTCACCATAATTTTATGAATATTCATTATTAAGTGAAAATGTTTGCAAAAAACTATTTTAGTAATATAGTGTAACTGTCTAGTTAATTAATTGTATAAAAATTTTAAAATATAAGGAAGGCTTAAGAATTATGGAAAAAAGAGAAAGTGTTATACTTGCCTATGCGAGAACTCCATTTGGTAAATTTGGAGGAGCATTAAGGCCACTAGAAGCTACAGAACTTGGTGGTATTGCAATCCGTGGAGCCATTGATAAGGCTGGTATCAAGGATAGCGATATAGACTATGTGCTTATGGGAAATGTTTTGCAAGCTGGTGAGGGACAAATACCATCCCGTCAAGCTACAAGAGCTGCAGGCATTGATTGGTCTGTACCTTCACAAACAATCAATAAGGTTTGTGCATCAAGTTTTACAGCAGTAACACTTGCTGATATGATGATTCGTGCTGGCAATATCGACCTTGCAATTGCGGGTGGTATGGAATCGATGTCCAATGCACCATTTGCAAGTAAAGATATGAGATGGGGTCATAGAATGTTTAATGCAGAATTTAAGGACCTCATGGTAACAGATGGACTTTGGGACCCTTGGTATGACCAACACATGGGATCTTCTGCAGGTAAAACAGCAGCTGAGTACAAGATAAGCAGACAAGAACAAGATAGATGGGCTGCAATAAGCCAACAAAGAGCTGAGGAAGCTATGGAAGCTGGTCGTCTAGATGAAGATATAGTTCCAGTTGAAGTTCCACAAAGAAAAGGCGATCCAATCATAGTTGACAAGGATGAACAACCTAGAAAAGGTGTAACAGAAGAAACTCTAGCAAAACTATCTGGCTTATTTTTCAAAGAAAACACAGTAACAGCTGGTAATGCTCCAGCAACAAATGATGGTGCATCAGCCCTAGTTATAGCAAGCAGAGCCAAGGCAGAAGAACTTGGAATCAAACCTCTTGCAACAATTGTAGATACAGCTTGGGTATCAAAAGATTCACCATATATAGTAGATGTACCAGGAGAATCAATCAAAAAGCTTCTAGAAGCTAATGACCTTACTGTAGATGATATTGATGTATTTGAAGTAAACGAAGCCTTTGCAGCGGTTGTAAACAGAACTCAACAAATCGTTGCAATACCAGATGAAAAACTAAATGTAAATGGTGGAGCTATTGCCTTTGGTCACCCAATAGGAGCTACAGGTGGTAGAATTATCATGCAATTAGTAAGCGCTATGAAGCAAAGAAATGCTAAATTAGGAGTTGCAGCAATATGCTCTGGTGGAGCTCAAGGTGATGCAGTTCTAATTAGAATGGAAGATTAATAGCAAATAAAAATGACCCTTGCTAGGGAAAGCAATATTTTGCCTTCCCTAAGCTGGGTCATTTTTTAAATTCTAGATTTTTAGGTCTACCCATTTTCCTTGTTTAAACCTATGTCTTAGACCGATAAATCTACTGGTTTGGTCTGACAAAATACCTATCCAGATTCCGTCTAAGCCTAGCTTTAACATATTTACAGTAATCAATGTTACTGCAGTTCTGATTATGGATACAGATACAATAGCTACTGCCAGGGTGTATTTTACATCTCCTGCTGACCTTAGTGAACCACCAAAGATAACTTGGAGTACTTGCATTATAACTATGAATCCAAGGTATTTTATAATGATAAGGCTTTGGTCGGCCAAGGCTTGGTCGGCAAAAAATAGTCCAAATATCGATCTACCAAATATAAAGAATATGGCGGATATGGTCAAACTCATTATAAGACCTATTTGCTGGCAGGCCCTGCCGTAGACTATGGCCTCATCTTTGTTGCCAGCCCCAAGGGAGTTACCTGTGAGGGTGATAACAGCAACACTCATCCCATCTCCAAAGGAGAAAGATAAGCTTAGTAAATTCATACCGACATTGTGGAGAGCGAAGCTTTCTGTTCCTAGCCTTGCTGCTGTAAGAGCTGTAACGAAAAATCCAATTCTCATTGACATAATTTCAATAAAAATATTAACCCCGAGTCTAGAGATTTCCTTAGAAATTGTCTTATCAATTTTCATAGGAACTTTTTTCATTTCTCTAAAACTTAGGTATGAGTTGCGCTTGCTTAGGGAATAAAAGCACATAATCATTTCTACAACGGTACCTAAGACTGTTGCAATAGCAGCTCCCTTTGTTCCTAAAGCAGGAAAACCTAGCTTTCCTTGGATTAGTAGGAAGTTAAAGATAATATTTACTACTGATGCAACAAGGTTTGTTACAAAGGCAACTTGTGTGTTTCCAGCACCTCTGTGGGCTGAGTTTATACACCAGCATATGGCATTAAAAACTGTTCCAAGGATTATTATGACAAAATACTCCTTGGCCATTTCGTGGGTTTCTTCAGTAGAACCTGCAAATTTTAAGATAGGATCAGCGAAAGCTACCATAACAACTGTCACTATGACTACAAAGATCATAGAAATGAGTAGAGAAGTAACCAAGGTTTGGTTGGCTTTTTCCCTATTTCCCTCACCCTGACGCCTAGCAACTAGGGCTGATACTGCACTAGTGATTGCAAAAAATACAGTAAGAGCCAAGAACTTTGGCTGGGTTGTAAGACCTATAGAAGCTACAGCTGAAGGTCCAAGAGCAGAAATCATAAAGGTATCTATGATACCTGCTAGCGCTATAAAAAATGATTCAAATACTGCTGGCCAAGCTATGGATAGGGCCCTGCGGTAATATTTTTTTTCAAGCATTGTAGCCTCCCTCAATCTTTGGCAGGATTGCTTCAATGGCTATTGAAATATTATCTTCAAATTCCTCTTTTTGCATCCTAAGTATCTTGCTCATATCTTCAACTGTTTTTTCAATTGACAAATTGAAATCGCAAGTTTCTAGATAATTGTTTATAAACAAGGCATCAAAAAGATCTCCTGTTCCAGCGTATTTTGCATCTAATTTTTCATAAAAAACTCTATGAAGTTTATCTGAAATTCCTAAAGTGTAGGATTTCTCATCTTCTTCTACACTTGTTATGACATATTTCTTGTTATGTTCTAGCAAGTCATCAAAATTATCCAAGTCTAAGAGGCTTGCCTCGGTATGATTTGGGATGATAATATCAGCATATGTTAGGATTTCTTTATATATTTGTATTTTCTCATCATCAAGCCCTGGATAAAGGGACCCATCATCACCCATAATAGGGTCCATTATTACTAAAACTTGGTCAGCTAGAGTTTTTAGATAATCAACTATGATATTTTTTTGCTCTATGTTTTCTATATATCCAATAAAAACAAGGTCAAAGTTAAAATCTAACTTCTTCCATACATTTAGACAATCTTTTATGTATTTATTTGTATCAAGTGTTGCTACATTGCCCAGAGAAAAGTTGTGGGAAATCAGAGCGGTTGGCAGGAAGTAAACATCATGGCCAGCATGGGATAGAACAGGATCAACCATATTGCCAGCAATCTTGCCCCTTGATACGAAATCATTTATAAGTAATATTTGACTCATTATTTTCCAACTCCTTATTCTATAGTATTCATTATCCTATTTTTTTCTTTTACTTAAAGGGTGAAATTTGCTATAATATTATTATGAATAATGAATATGTAAAGATAATGGAAAAAATAAATGAGAATAAGTATGTAAAGAAAACAAAAAAATCCTTGCTTTCTTTAGTATTTAGCAGAGCAGGTGTATTTATTTTGTTGATACTTCTTCAAATAGGATTTATGGTATACCTCTACCATTACATAAATATCGACGTATCTTTATTGATAGGAGGAGATACGGTACTAAGAATGGCTATAATGCTTATAATTCTAAATATGGATTCCATAAACCCTTCTTATAAAATATCTTGGTTTATGCTTATTGCAATCTTTCCAAGTTTCTCTACAGCTGTATTCTTGCTTGACCACCTTAGCATCGGCTATAGGAAAGAGCAAAAGAGAGTCTTAGATATGGAAAGAGTTTCTAGGAAACTTTATAACAGAGATTTATCTTTGGTATATGACCTAAAAGAAAATGACAAGGAATTGTACAACTACCAAAACTATTTTTATGATTTGGGTGGTTTTGTGACCTATGATAAGACATCCACAAAATATTATCCAGTAGGTGAGGATGTCTTTGCTGATATCTTAACAGCTATCAGAGGAGCTAGAGACTTTATATTTATAGAGATATTTATAATTTCTTATGGATATATGTGGGGGACAATCCTTGAAGAACTGGTTAAAAAAGTCGAAGAGGGAGTAGAAGTTAGGCTCTTATTTGATGGAACCAATTCTTTAGTAAGGGTTAAGTCTAACTTTGTTGAAGAGATGAATTCACTTGGGATAAAATGCAAGGTATTTTCACCAATGATTCCAATAGTATCAACCTACTACAACAATAGAGACCATAGAAAAATATTTGTTATAGATAACGAATACGCCTTTACTGGTGGGATAAACTTGGCTGATGAGTATATAAATGTCTATGAAAGGTTTGGCCATTGGAAAGATTGTGGCCTAAGACTAAAGGGAGCTGCAGTAGAATCTCTCACTTTGATGTTTCTACAAATGTGGTCGGATTCTCCTGACGAAGTGGATAGCTTTGCTAGATACTTGCCAAGAAAATCTGATCCAGATGGAGCAGGTTTATGTATACCATTTTCTGATAGTCCAATGGATGATGAGTACTTTGCCAAAAACTCCATCCTAACTATGCTAAACAATGCCACAGACTATGTATATTTTATGACACCTTACCTAATCCTTGAAGATGAGATAATAAATGCAATCACAAATGCTACAAAAAGAGGGGTAGATGTTAGGATTTGTATGCCTCATATACCGGATAAAAAAATAGCCTTTGCCTTGGCAAAGAGTCACTATGTACATTTGATATCAAATGGTGTGAGAATATATGAGTATACGCCGGGTTTTTGCCACTCTAAGGTGTGGTTATCTGATGACTCCAATGCCTTTGTCGGCACCATCAATCTTGACTACAGAGCCTTATACTTAAACTTTGAGTGTGGGGTTTGGATGAAAGATACATCTGCTATTGGTCAAATCAAAGAAGACTTTGATGTATTTTTCTCTATAGGAAGTCCGATAAGCCTAGAAGATGCCAAAAATAGACCTTTGATAACTAAGGCAGTGGGATATGTGGCTAAACCATTTGCAACCTTGTTTTAATTGAGCACTTATAGTGCTCTTTTTTCTTTGACAAATTGACAAATGACATAAAGATGCTATAATTTATTTATAAGGTGTATGGCATCATACCCTACACTAAAAGGAGGACAAATTGTTTGAATTAAATGCAAATTTGGATACACCTCTTTATATGCAGATAGTTGATCAAACAAAGCTAGCTATTGCAAAGGGATATTTTAGAAATGGCGATAGGTTCCCATCAGTTAGGGAGCTATCGAGAGAACTATTAGTTAACCAAGCAACAGTTTCCAAGGCATTTAAAGAGTTGGATAGGCAAGGAATTATCGAAACTCAGGCAGGAATAGGTACATTTATATCCTTTGATGACGCGAAATTCCTAGATAGAATAGATGATTTGAACAAGAAATTAACAGATGATTTTATAGAGGCAAAATATCTAGGCATTACCCTAGATGATGTTATAAAGTTATATGAAAGAGCAGGTAAAGATTTATGATTGTAGAAGCCATCAATGTAAATAAGGCCTTTGATGACAATAAAGTTTTGGACAATGTAACTTTTAGTCTAGAAGAGGGAATCATAACGGGACTTGTTGGTAGAAATGGTAGCGGGAAAACTACTCTACTTAAGATAATAGCAGGTATATACAAAGAAGATTCAGGCAAAATTAAAATAGATGGCAAGTCTTTGGACATCAATCCTAGGACTATAGAGAATTTGGCATATTTGCCAGATAGGTTCGATTATTTCAATTATTACAAGATTGACCAGCTTCCAGAATACTATGAAATACTTTATCCGACCTTTGATAAAGATTTTTTCAATGAGGAGATAGGAAAATTTTCTTATAATCCTAAGGCAAATATAAGAAACCTTTCAAAGGGTGAGAAAAACCTTCTTGGTCTTATCTGTGTGCTTGCATCAAATGCCAAGGTCATCTTGGTCGATGAGGTCTTAGATGGTATGGATATCCTAAATAGACGTCGCATCATCGAATACTTACTAGACGCAAGGGATAAGGGTTGTGCTGTTTTTGCATCAAGCCACGAGCTTTCTGACCTATCGGGTATTTGTGATGAGATATACTACCTATCAAAAGAGGGAGTATTGAACAAGACTCACGATGAGGAAAATCTATCACTAAATAAATTGCAAATTGTAGTAAAGGATAAATTGCCAGAAAATATAAGAAATAAATCGGTCATTATATCAAATATTGGTAGGGTCTATACCATACTTATTGATGCTAAGGGCGAATTTTTAGATGAACTTTTGGCTGATTCTGAGATAGTCCAATATGACAAGCTAGAAGTAAAGGTGGAAGATTACTTCTACCTAGAAGAAGGAGCTAGAAAATGAGTGATTTTAAAAACTTATTTAAGATTACCGTAAAAAGATATGGAATCTGGATATTATTGATATCCTTAATGATTGCTATGACATACGGTTTACAATCTAGGGCAAGGCTAAAAAATGAAGCAGAAAATCTAAGGGGTTCTGTAAATGTCATGGCTGAAGATTTGGATATAAGCATCGATAATGATGGTAAAATAACAAAAGAGTATTTGGATGAGGCTTCTACTATAGCTGATAAATATGCCGAAAAATATGGAATCCTTACAGATGAAGAAATGAAAAATCTTGCTGATGAAGATTGGAATGATTATTCTGATAAGGCCATAAATAAGTATGGGTCCAAGTTTTGGGAATATGAATCAAATTATAGGACTTTTCAAAATATCAAAGAATCCAACTTAGAAGTTTCTAATATCTTTACTTATTATATAGAGGACACTGCGTTTGGTATAGTAGTTCTAGTTGCAATCTTAGCTATGCTTATAACTTCTCTAGAACAGTCATTGTCCTTTTATGATTTCACCTTGATGTTTCCATGGAAGAAAAGAGATGAAGTTTGGATGAAGGCCCTAGTTGTATTTATAATTGGCCTAGCTATGTTTTTAATCAATTTGCTTTTAAATATAGCAATGATTAGCTCATCAGATTTTGCACCTTTGATGGATTTTTCAAAATTAGGAGATCCTATCTTACAATCAATCCTATTAATATTTGCGACAAGTTTTATAACTGTATCTACAGGTATGATTGCAGGAAACTTTTTAGGTCACGCTGGCCTTGGAATCATTGCCATAGGATCCATAGAATTACTAAGATATATAGTTGATGTATTTTTGATGATTTTTGCTCCGGATTTTGCAAGCAGTGCATCTAGTAGCTTTTCTAAATTTGTTGAAAATTTACCAGGCGTATTAAAGCCATTTTTCTCCCTAATCAACGTAAAGATGGATTATCCAAATATAATAGGCTATATAATAGTGGCTGGACTTTGGACCTTGCTCGCCTATCTAATCAACAGCAAGTCATCTTCAGAAAAATCTGGTTACCTAATAATATCAAAGCCAGTTGAATACATTGCCAAGATTTGGGGTATATTATCATTTACAACAGTTTTATACTTAATAGGGTCAGCTCCAATCAGTGGTATGGGAAGTATGATACTAGAGCTTATAATATATGTAGTTGCACTCTTGATAAGTATAAAACTATTTGATATTCTATTTAAAGTAAGACTTAAATTTTAGACTTTAAGGAGAACTTTATGGCAAAAGATCGATTAACTTGGGATGAATATTTTATGAACCTAGCTATCACAGTGTCAGAACGTGGCACTTGTGATAGGGCTTATGTAGGTTGTGTGATAGTAAACGAGGACAATAGGATAGTAACTACTGGTTACAATGGCTCTATCAAAGGCAATCCTCATTGTGATGAGATAGGCCATACCATGCGAGATGGCCACTGTATAGCAACCATCCATGCTGAAATGAACGCACTTTTGTATTGTGCCAAGGAAGGTATTTCAGTAAAAGGTTGCAAGGCTTATGTTACTCATTTCCCATGCCTAAACTGTACAAAAAGCTTGATCCAAGCAGGAATAAAAAAGATTTACTATAGAGAAGCCTATAGGGTAGATGAATATGCAATAGAGCTTCTAGAGCGCAATAATATAAGCTATGAAAAGATTGAACTGCCAGATTTAGATTAGGAGAGACTATGCATTATAGCGAAGATAACACCCAATATCATGTGGGTGTAAATGAAGATATGATTGGCAAGTATGTAATATTGCCAGGAGATCCAAAAAGATGTGAAAAAATTGCGGCACATTTTGACAATCCAAAGTTAGTTGCTGATAGACGTGAATATGTGACCTATACAGGCTATCTTGATGGAGAAAAAGTTTCTGTAACATCAACAGGAATAGGTGGACCATCAGCTGCCATAGCTATGGAAGAGTTGGTCAAATCAGGAGCTCATACCTTTATCAGGGTAGGAACCTGTGGTGGCATGCAAACAGATGTAAAAAGTGGAGATGTAGTAATAGCCAATGCAGCAATAAGAGCAGAGGGTACCAGCCGCGAATACGCCCCAATAGAATTTCCAGCAGTAAGTAATTTTGAAGTGACAAGTGCACTAAAAGATGCTGCTAATTCATTAAATCTAACTAGTCATGTTGGAGTAGTTCAATGCAAGGATAGCTTCTATGGCCAACATGAACCAGACAAAATGCCTATTTCCTATGAACTAGAAAATAAGTGGAATGCCTGGGTGAAAATGGGAACTCTTGCAAGTGAGATGGAATCTGCTGCCCTTTTTACAGTAGCAAACTACCTAAGAGTTAGAGCAGGATCCTGCTTTTTAGTAGTGGCAAACCAAGAAAGAGAAAAACAGGGCCTAGAAAATCCAGTAGTCCACGACACAGAAATGGCTATCAAAGTAGGCATTGAAGCCTTGAGAAAATTAATAGAAAAAGATAAGAGAAAATCCTAGCAAAATTGCCCCTAAGCTTCGCACAAAGTTAAGCTTAGGGGCAATTTTTAATTTATTCTATTTCTTCGATATTAACGTAATCTAGCATGCCTATAATTTCATCGTGAGTTGGCAAGTCTAGGACACGGGCTGTAGCAGATGCGGCAGCAATTGACATCTTGTAGGCTTCTACTGGGCTGCCATCTTTTACCTTGGATCCCAAGAAACCAGCAATCATAGAATCTCTACAAGCTGTTGTATTTATGATCTCTCTACCATCGTCTATCTCATTTGATCCATAGACCTTATCTCCGGTAAATAGCATAGAGCCTTGGGCTCCGTAGGAGATGATTACATTCTCCGCTCCCATTTCTCTAAGCTTTTTGCCATAAGGTATATAATCATTTCTATCTGCGATTTCTACACCGAAAATTCTTTCTATATCTTCGCCGTTTGGTTTTACTAGAGCAGGTTTTGCCTTAACAACATTCATCAAATATTGGCTTGGCACGTCTGCAACAAATTTGGCCTTATTTGATGTTGCTACTGATACAAGTCTATCGTAGATGTCTCTACTTTGGCTTTCTTCCATTGGAGGTACAGAACCACCAAAGATTAGCACATCTCCCTCTCTAACCCTAGATAGGTAGTAAAGAAGCTCGTCTAGTTCCTTTGCTGATATTCTCTTACCAGGATAGTTGATTACAGTTTCTTCCTTGTTTTTAAAAATTTTGATATTGGTACGGTTCTCTGCCTCAGTTTCGACAAAGTCAGCGGTAATATCTTCGTTTCTAAGCCATTGTTTGATGAATTCACCTTGGTAACCACCGACAAAACCAGTGGCAACAGTTGGAATTCTAAGGGCAGATAGGACTCTAGATACATTTAGGGCTTTTCCACCTGGTAGGGTTCTTTCCGCTAATATGTTGTTTCTTTGACCCATAGTTAGCTCATCAAGTTCTACAAAAAGATCAATTGATGGGTTTAGGGTTACAGTATAAATCATAGTCGCTCCTTATATATTTAGATTTCTGATGCACTCGATTATTTCTTCCATATGCATACCGTGAGATCCTTTTACAAAGACCAGGGTTGATTTGCTTATCAATTGTTTTAGCTTGTTACAAATATCTTCCTTATCTTCAAAATAAAAGGCTCTGGATTTTGGGAAATTTTGCAAGGCTCCTTCGTACATATGTTTGGATAGGGGACCATAGAATAGGCAGTAGTCTATTTGGTTTGGATTGATTTTTTCTCCTATTTCAAAGTGTAAACTTTCTTCATCATCACCTAGTTCAAGCATATCGGCTAAAACAACAATTTTTTTGCTGTAGCCATTTAGCATATAGGTCATATCAAGTCCAGTTAGTAGGGCTTGGGGATTTGACTTATAAGCATCATCTAGGATATCAAAACCATCTAATTCTATGAGCTCGGCCCTATTTTTTGATGATTGGCATTTTCTAAATCCTTTTTGGATTTCTTCAGTACTTAGTCCCAATAATGAAGCTACCATAGCTGCAAATCCAGCATTATAGATTTGGTGGTCTCCAACAAGTTTTAAGGAGAAGATATCACTATCGTGTCTAAACTCTATGCCTTGGTAGCTAGATGATATTTTTTCAATCTTGTAGTCTGCACTATCATCCATACCAAAAGTAAGAACTCTTACGTCTAGCTTATAATTTGGAACTTCTTTTCTTAAAGTTTCATCATCTATATTATATATGAAAACCCCATCTTTTTTTAGGGCTTCTGTTATTTCCATCTTTGCCTTTGCTATGCCTTCTTTAGATTTTAAGTTAAGTAAGTGGCTATCGCCTATATTTAGGATGCCTGCAATATCTGGCGAAACTAGATTTGTTGTAAGAGATATGTCTCCAAAATTGTCAGTGCCAAGCTCTATTACACCAATTTCTGTATCTTCATTTAGCTCAAGCAAAGTTTTTGGAACTCCTATGTCATTGTTTAGGTTTCCTATAGTCTTTTGAACTTTGTACTTTTCAGCAAGTACTTGGGCTAGGATGTCTTTGGTACTTGTCTTGCCATTAGAACCTGTTATAGCAACGATTTTTATATCAAGCTGGTCCCTATAAGCCTTGGCTAAGTCTCTTAAGGCTTTTTTGGTATCTTCTACTATTATGTAAGGAATAGTAATATTTTTATTTAATTTAAAATCCTCATCTATCAAAAAAGCACTTGCGCCCTTTTCTTCACATTCCTTGATGAAGATTCTGCCATCAAAAACTTCTCCAACCAGAGGGATGTACAAGTTATTTTCGTCAATAGTTCTAGAATCTGTGGAAACTCCTTCTATAATAAGGTCTTTTTTGTCAGGATCAGAAAGAACTCCACCGACCATGGCAGCAATTTCATCTAGTCTTCTTTTTATCATCATATCTCCTTAATCCATCTTCAATTAGCCTATCAAGGATAAGAGAAAAGCTTTCATCATACATAAGCATACAAAGTCTTGCAAAAAATGAAGTAGGTGTAAAGCCAGGGAAGGTGTTGATTTCATTTATATATAGGTTTTTATCCTTACTATAAAAGATATCTACCCTAGCAAAACCTTGGCAACCGGCTGCTGTATAACATTTTTTGGCAAATTCAATGGCTCGTGTTTGATCATCACTATCCATTTTATATGGAAGTTGTTCGACAGTTTCCTTGTCAAAATATTTGGCATCATAATCTAGGAAAGTGTGATTTGTAAGGTAGGCTGCAGGCTTTGATGCGTCAATGCTATCCCCATTGGCAATGACAGCAATTTCTATCTCTTGGCCTTCTATAAGCTCTTCAACTAAGGCCTTTTCGTCATATTCTAAGGCGAGCTTTATTGCTTTTTCTAGCTCATCCTTATTTGTAACCTTGCTTACGCCGACAGAAGATCCGTTGGCAGATGGCTTAACAATTAAAGGAAAGCCAATTTCTTTGATACATTTTTCCAAAAAATCATTATTGAGACCTTCTTTATAAGTGTAAAGATATTTGGCTTGGTTAAATCCATTTTTGTAAAAAATATCATTACTTGTAACCTTATCCATGCATATAGCAGAAGATAGGAGACCATTTCCTATATAAGGGTAGCCTATGCAATCCAAAAATCCTTGGATAGTACCGTCTTCACCGTATGTTCCGTGGATAGCAGGAATTATTACAGTATTTGCAGGATCATTTTCTTTTAATTCTAGGAGGAAAGCCCCTATGCTAAAAGCTTTGTTATCATTTGTTTCTTTTACTAAGGAAAACTCATCATTAGTATCTATATAAGAAAAGCATTCGGAAAAATGTCCTTTCTTATCAATGTAGACAAGTTTTAGCTTGTATTTGTTTTTATCTAAGTTTTTACTAATATTTAGGGCACTTCGTAAAGAAATATCGTGCTCGCTTGATGGACCTCCAAAAAGCAAATAGACATTAATCATATAAATCTCACTTTCTTCTTTAATATATAAAATTTTACTACATAGAAGAAAACTGGGCAAATAATTAGCCTAAAATAGACAATTTGTAACAATTACCGTATTGACTAGTTACAAGAATATTTTGTCGAAAATAATGAATTATAGTAAAAATTAATAGTTTCTGCCTAAATGAATGATAAAATCTAAAAAGCACTTTGCGTGGAAACGTTGAAATAACAATAATACATAAAAAGCTTACAAAATATCCACATTTTTCTAATGGCTACATAATTTCTACACAATTAGCCTGTATAATAGCTCTTGTAAAAAACATTCTGTTAATATTTTGTAACCATTATTACAAAATAAGAAAATTAAGAAGAGTAAGTCAATTATGACTATGAAAGGAATATATATATCAATGTTTAATTTTAAAAAGTATGCCCTAGCAGCAGCACTAATAGTACCAAGTGTAATTGGATTTTCTGCAAAAGATGCAGATGCAGCTAAGGTTATTATCGACAAAGAACTAGCAAGTGCAGTAAATGTTAGAAGCGAAGCAAAAATGGGAGATAATGTATTAGGACTTATCTCAAATGGAGAAAAAGCATACCAAATAAAATCTAATGAGGGCGATTGGCTACACATAGATTATGAGGGTAAAGATGCATATGTAGCAAAAAGATTCTTCCATATATTAGATGAAGATAAGATTATTACAGATACAAACTTTAGAAACAAACCAACAATAGACTCTGAAGTTATCAGCGTACTTCCTGCTGGAACTCTAGTAGAAGTTACAGAAGTTGCTGAAAATGGTTATGTAAAAGTAAAAGTAAATGACAAAGAAGGTTATGTTTACAACAACCTACTAGAAACATTTAGAAAAGCTAACGAAAACAAATACGCTACACAAGCTACAACAAATAAAGCAAATAATAATGTAGCAGCTATCCAACCAAAACAAACATATGAATATGTAGAAACAACACAAACTTACCAACAACCAGCACAACAAACACAACAATCTCAACAATCATACCAAGGATCATCAAGCTGGGCAAAAGAATGGATAGCTCAAAGAGAATCTAACGGTTCATACACAGCTTACAATCCAAACGGTGGTTACTACGGTAGATACCAATTAAACCCATCACTAGTTCACTATGGCGCATCACCAGCTGAACAAGAAGCAGCAGCTGATAACTATGTTGCACAAAGATACGGATCATGGGAAGCAGCTCAACAATTCTGGGCAGCTAATGGTTGGTATTAATAATTAAATAAGTAATTTAGAATCTCTAAGCCTATAGGTTTGGAGATTTTTTTGTTTCTTCATTTATTAAAAGTAAAGTTATAGTAAATAGAAATGAGGAATTATGAGAAAAAAATTACTCGGGATAATATTAATAATAATCCTATACATAATAATAGGGTCATCTATCCCGTTTGTATGGCGAAAGGATGTATCAGAAGGATATAAAAAAGACTTTGATATAGGTAAATTTTATCAAAATGATAGTTCCATTGCCTATGCTTACCCCATAAGAGACAATGACCAGGCTAGAATTGAGCGCATAAGGGCTATTGATAATGCCAAGGATAAGTTAATAATAGGCTCATATAGGTTAAGGTCAGATGAGTCTGGCAAGCTCTATATGGCAAGCCTAATAGAAGCTGCTAAAAGAGGAGTAGATATAGACATCATTCTAGATGGTAACAGTCTTTGGGTCAATGCTGGCAAAAACAATTACTACAAGGCACTAGCTAGCTTTGATAATGTGAATATAAAGATTTATAATCCCATAAGAATCTTAAAACCACGGTCTTTGAATGGCAGAATGCATGATAAGTACATGATAGTGGATGATGAAATTCTATTTTTGGGAGGGAGAAATCTAGAAGATAGATTTTTAATTTCTGACAAAAAACAAAGCTATGATTGGGATGTTTTATTATACATGGAAAAAGCTGGAGATAAGGATGTATTAAGTGAACTTACAGATTATTTTTACAGTGTTTATAATAAAGGACAAGATTTAGATCAGGTGGCAATATTTGCAAGTAATAGGCACAATGATGCTTTGATAAAGGAACTAATTCATATATATGAGGCTAATAAAAATCAAAATCCAGGAAATTTCGAAAAAATAAACTACAAAGACAAGGCGGTAAAGATTAATAAGGCAAGTCTTATAACAAACCCTATAGATTTTTATAGCAAGGAGCCAGAGGCTTTTTATGAAATAAGCAAACTTATGCTAAATGCAAAGGATAATGTTACTATCCACAGCCCATATTTTATAGCTGATAGAAAAATGTATGAAACAATCGAACAAATAGCCGATAACGCTGATACAAGTTTATTTACCAATTCTGCTGCTAACAATGCTAATTTGATAGGAACTGGAGACTTGTTAATCAATAAAAGGAAATTTAAAACGCTCGGTGTAAATATACTTTTGAATTCTAAGGAAAACTCATACCACGGCAAGGCTTTTACAATTGATGATGATCTTGCAGCTGTGGGTAGTTTTAATTGGGATATGAGGTCGGTTTACATTGATACGGAACTAATGTTAGTAATAAATGGAAAAGACTTTAACAAGCTTATAAAAAAAGATTTTGCTTATTACCAAGATGATGCTAGCATTGTAAAAAAGGATGGACAAATCATAAATTCAACAGGCAAAGCCTATGAAAAAGCTAGCCCAGCTAAGAAAGTGATATCTCTACTATTGGTCATTCTATTATTTCCTTTTAGATTCTTATTCTAATAATAAAAAAAGATTTTACAATGATTTTACAAATATATAGTATAATAGTTACAAAGTGATGAAAAATTAGGGGGATTTTGAATGTCTCAAGATATTAATTACTATTTAAGAGATTTAGTCGATAATGCAAAAATTAATAAATTACTAGCTGATGACGAAACAGATATTAGCCTTATTCTAGATTTGTATACAGCTGAATACAAGGGTTCTAGGATAAAATTTCACTATAAAAATCGCGAAGTATATGTAGATACAGAAGGTAGGAAAATTGTAGCTTATAATGGCAAGAAGACTGTAGAAAATCTAGATTCTATTACAGCTCTAAGCTTAGACTACGAAATACTAAGATTGTTTAATATCTACAAACTGGACGAAGATCATTTTGAAGAACTTAGTGAAAATTTCCAAGCTGAAATAAAAAATGAATATAACAATGAAAGCAAAAAATTAGAAGATTACCTAATAGAATATCTAAAAGATATCAAAGAAAATGACTATGACGAAAAGCTCATAGCATCTCTAATCAACAAATCAACTCTTAACAAGAAAGATGACCACTTTGTTCTACTTGAAGACATAAATGGAACTACTATCAAATACAACTCATCCAAGAACAAATTTACTATTAAAAACAATTATTCATTCAAAGAAAAGTTCAAGGCAGATGAAATTATTAAAGATTTTGATATAGCTAAGTTTAACCAAGTAGCAGAAAGTATAAGTCAAAGAAAAATCTATGAGAAAAAACGCATAGAACTTGACGATGGTATTTCTGAATACACAGGTTTTAACCCAGGATCTATCATATTTTCTGACCTAGACTTTGATAATTAAAGGAGAAATAATATGCAAAATAATCCGATACTAACAATTGAAATGGAAAATGGCGATATAATAAAAGCTGAACTTTATCCAGAAATTGCCCCAAATACAGTAAACAACTTCATATCCTTAGTTAATCAAGGATTTTATGATGGAATAATCTTCCATAGAGTAATAAAAGGATTTATGATCCAAGGTGGAGACCCAGAGGGAACAGGAATGGGTGGTCCAGGATATTCTATCAAAGGCGAATTTAGCTCAAATGGTTTCGAAAATAATCTGAAACATAGCGCTGGAGTTTTATCAATGGCAAGGTCTATAATGCCTAACTCTGCCGGTAGCCAATTTTTTATCATGCATAAGGATAGTCCACACCTAGATGGTGACTATGCTGCATTTGGCAAAGTGATCGAAGGTATGGAAGTAGTTGATAGAATTGCAGAAACTGTAACAGATAGGTCAGATAGACCAAAAGAAGAACAAAAAATGAAAAAAGTTACCGTTGATACTTTCGGTGAAGAGTACCCAGAAGTAGAAAAAATGTAATTTAAAAGACGTTGGTGGATGATGTTATACCAACGTCTTTTTGTTAATCAATTTCTTTGCCGCAATTTCTGCAAGTTTTCCTAAAAAAGTCATCTCTTTTGATATGATGATTACAATACGGGCAATTGAAAAATTTCTTTTCAATAATAAGCGTAATAATGAAGAGTATAAGGAAAACTATTATTGAATAAATTGAGAGTCTTCCATTTGTTAAAAAGTCATATACCAGTATGACAAGTCCAACTAATCCCAATCCAAGGTTTATTTTACTGGCCTTTTTTATGTCCATAATTACTCCTCATTTATCAATCAAAAATTTTCTTGCCACAGTTTGGGCAGTAGGAATTTTCATTAGGACTTTCTTTAAGGTAGCTATCACAGTGTGGGCACCTTTTATATTTGTGATCTATGATATATGCTCCTAAGAGAAGTATCCAACCAACATAGAATAAGGCTCTCATTTGACCATGATATAATACAAAGTCCCTTATTACCAAAGCAAGACCCACAAGTGCTAGTATTAGTGTTATTGTTCGTGACTTTTTAAAATCCATTTTATCTCCTATAGATTATCGTATTTTTCTAATAGTTTTTCTAGGACCTTGATTCTTTCCTGAATTGTTTTGCCTTCGTCAGTATCTTTGATTAGCATCCTTGGATGAAGGACTTCAACTTCTCTGATATTTGGCTTATAAGAGCTAGCTCCATCTGTTATCGACTCGTAATTGCTGTGTTCTGCAAGGGAGACTGCATGGGAGTTAAAGACTAAGGTATAGCCAGCTATGCCAGTTTTTGCTTGGTAAGGTTTGGATATGCCACCGTCTATGACATATAGCTTGCCCTTTGCCTTTACAGGGCTGTCACCTTTTTTGGTTTTTACAGGTACGTGACCATTAATGATCCTTCTTCTATCGCTTTTGACTTCAAATTCGTCCAAGATCATATCCACAATTTCTTCCTTATTGCAAAGTGAGAAATATGGGTTGTAGACTTCTTCTCTTAATTTCTTGTCATCTACAAATAAATTTTCAAAATATGAAAATTGAGATTTGCCAAAGATAGGGGAGTATTTGCCGTTAAATAGATACCAGATAAAGTCTATGGAGTAGTCATCATTTTTGTAATAAGCATCGCGAGTGATTTCTTCAAGCTTATCCATAAGGCTCTTGCCCCAGTATTTTTTGCCCTTTATTTCGATTTCTGTGAAAGTTCCATCTTCTTTTAGTGGAATACAACCGTGGAATAATAAAGAACCATTCTCGACTTTATATAGGCTGCCGTTTTCGTATAAGAACTTGATATGCTTGTTTAATTTCACACTTCTTTTGAAATCTTTTTGTAGGACAGATATTACACATTCTTCTTCAGGTGTGAGCTTTAGAGGATCATCTGGATCTACTGTAGGTAGGTTTGTATCTTTTAGAGGAACTCCTTTGTAGGTCATATTTTTGTAGTCAATATGCCTTAGGAAATTCCTATCATCCATCTTAAATTCTGGATTTCTTTCTAGGAGTTTGCCGTCAAGTTTGTATCTTATTATAGAAATTGCCTTAAACATTTTTGCAGCAACTTCATCGTTTATATTGTCATATAAGTTTTTGTCAAAAACCCTTGGCATAAAGATCTCAGCTGGATCATCGCCGTATGTTGTCATGGCAAATTCATACAAAGGTCTAAGATTTATCCCATAACCATCTTCTAGCATATCAAAGTTGCTGTATTGGATGGCATTTGCAAGGCAGGCAGCTGTTAGAGCCTTATTGCCACAAACTGCCCCCATCCATTCTATGTCATGGTTGCCCCATTGAATATCAATATTTGGGAACCCTATAAGTTCATCTATAATGACCTGAGGAGCAGGTCCTCTATCAAATATATCACCAACAACATGTAGTTTGTCGACGCTAATTCTTTGGATAAAAGTTGAAATTAGTATAATAAAATCTTTACCGGCCCCATACTTTACAACATTTTCTACGAGTTTATCATAGTAGGTTTTCTTGTTGTATTCGGAATCGTTGGTATAGAGCAACTCATCTACTATCGGTGAGAATAAGTCACCGAATTTTTCCTTTACATAGTCTTTGGCGTACTTGGTCGATACAAATCTAAATAAGCTTATGAGCCTGTGGATATTGATAGTTAGGAAATCTTCTGTAAGCTCGTTTTTTAATTCCAATTCGTGCAAGACTTCTTTTGGATTATAAACAAGTTCGGTCAGCCTATCTTGTTCTTCTTTAAGCAAGGTATCGCCAAAGTTTATGGATGTTTTTTCCCTGATATTGCCTGATGCAGACTTTAATAGTTGCAAAAATGCACTTGCCTCACCGTGGATGTCAGAGAAAAAATACTCAGTTCCTTTTGGTAGGTATAGTTTTGAACTAAGGGAAATTAGTTCGTTTCTTACTTCTCTTTTTGAATTGTAGTTCTCTTTTAATAATTTGTAATAACTTTCATCCATTTCTATATCCTTTTTTATTTTATTGTTCTTCTCCTACATTATTTTCTTTCTTTTCTTTCTTCTTTGCTATTCGTACTGTTTGCCCCTGGTCTTTATTTGTTTTTGGACTGCTTTCATAAACCATCTTTTTATCTTTTTCCAAAAGTTGGTAGTTAGAGTCACTTGTCTTCACTTTGCTTGTATCGTCAATTTTTATTTTATCGTTATTTGCTTTTACTACGTCATTTTTATTTTCAAACTCAATATATTCTTTAGGTTTGACATCTTCTTCTAGGATATGCTCATCTTCGTAAGCTCCCCTTGATTTTGCAATAAGTCCCAAGATTGAATTTATAACAATTAGTGCGTTTAGGGCCATAATAATGTAAATAAGGATTGTCTTTGTATCTCTTAACATTACAAATATGAAGGCGTCGATTATTATAAAAATAAGGGCGAAGCATAGGTTTGATATGTGGTATTTGCCGGTGGTCCCTGCCTTAAAGATGTGTCTTGTGATTATGACATTAATTATAAAACTAAGCGCAAAAATCCCGATTAATATTGCTTTTATAAGTCCTTTTGCTATATTAGGAAATCCTGCTATATCAACTGCAGCCATCAGAAGGTTGACATCAACTAGGGCTACAAAAGCTATGGCTAGCAAAAAAACAATTGTAACTACCGATCTAAAAATACCGGTAATAGTAGAAAATAATTTAACTAATTCTTTCATAAGTCCTCCGTTACTTTTATTATAACATAAATAGGAATTATTTAGAGTAAAAATATTAATTTGTGGTATAATTAAAATTTATACTCGAAAAGCTAGATCTTGTTTGTATAGTAATAGTAAAGTGAGGTATTTATGGATTTTTATGATGTATTAAGTAAACGTGTTTCTACAAGAAAGTTCACAGATGAAAAAATAAGTGAGGAGGATATAAAAATACTCCTTGATGCTGCAAACAAAGCCCCAATTGCCATGGGCCAGTACGATGCATCAAGGCTTACGGTTATAGAAGATAGGTCTTTAATAAAAGAGATTAGCGAGGAATACAAAGAATTTACTGGCAAGGAAAGTGATGCTCTTTATAATGCTCCAGTCTTTATAATTTTTTCATCTAACAAAGACAATACTTCCAAATACGAGGATGCAGGTTGTGTTCTGGAAAATATTGCCCTTGCTGCAACAAGTCTAAATCTTGGTTCTTGCTATATCAGAGGTCTGGTCAATAACTTAGGCAAAGACGCCAAATACATAGATAAGCTCAAGCTAGATGAGGGTTACTATCCAGTTAGCGGTATTATAGTAGGCCATAGCGAGGATGAGCTTAAGGGTAAAGACCATAATATAATTACAAATTATATTTGACAAACGCCAAGATTAGATGGTATAATTAAGCATTGCTAGAAATCTAATCAGATAGATTTTATTCATTCATAAAGGCTAATTTTCTTAGCCTTTTGTGTTTTTATTGTGTTTTTATAGTGAAGGAGTTTTAATTAATGGCCCAATATCACAAAGAGTATTTTGGAAAAACTGAGCGTGTGAGTTTTTCTAAATTCCCTCAAGTCTTAGATTTACCTAATTTGCTAAAAGTTCAGAAAGATTCCTATGACTGGTTCCTTAAAGAAGGTCTTGGAGAAATCCTAGAGGATATATCTCCAATAGAGGACTACAATGGCAATCTTATTCTTGAATTTGTTGGATATGAATTTGATGATGAAACAAAATATTCTATCCAAGAATCAAAGTATAAGGATACAACTTATTCAAGAGATTTGAAGGTTAAAGCTAGACTTATTAATAAGGAAACAGAAGAAGTTAAGGAACAAGAAGTTTTCATGGGAGATTTCCCAATGATGACAGATTCAGCAACTTTTGTAATAAACGGAGCTGAAAGGGTAATAGTTAGCCAACTTGTTAGAAGCCCTAGTGTTTATTATGCAGAAGAAACTGACAAATCAGGTGATAAGCTTTATTCTTCAACTGTTATACCAAATAGGGGTGCCTGGATAGAATTTGATACAGATGCTAGCCATACTGTAAATGTTCGTCTTGATAGAACAAGAAAACTTCCAGCAACAACTTTAGTTCGTGCCCTATTATTTGAAAGTGATGATGAGATTATAAGAGCCCTTGGCGATACTCCTCATCTTAGAACAACCTTAGAAAAAGAGAATTCTGAAACTAGCGAAGAAGCGCTAATCGAAATATATAAAAAATTAAAGCCGGGAGATCCTGCAAGTTTAGAATCTTCCCAAACTCTCATAAACAACCTATTGTTTGATGATAGAAGATATGATTTGGCAAAAGTAGGTAGGTACAAATACAACCTAAAACTTGCTTTGTGGCCAAGAATTGAAGGAAGAATTGCAGCTAGTGATGTAATCGATGGTGAAACTGGAGAAGTATTCATCAAAGAAGGCGAAATTATCGACAGAGCTACTGCTATAGCAATTGAAAATTCTGGTATTAATTCAGTAGATATCAAAAAATTAAATAACGATGGTGAAGACCAAATTTTAAGAATAGTTGGCAATCACTTTGTTGATATAAATTCTTTTGAAGAACTTTCAGATGTAGACTATGACGTAGATGAATTCTCAGAAAAAGTTTACTATCCAGTTATGAGAGAAATAATTGATAGTGCAAGTGATAATGAAGAAATTCTTGACATGATGACTAAGAGAAAGAAAGAATTATCACCAAAGAATATTACTCGTAGCGATCTACTTGCTATAGTAAACTACCAATTCAACCTATTTGAAGGTATAGGTGAAGTTGATGACATCGACCACTTAGGAAACCGTAGGGTTCGTGGTGTTGGTGAATTACTTCAAAACCAATTTAGAGTAGGTCTTGCTCGTATGGAAAGAGTTGTTCGTGAGAGAATGACAACCCAAGATCCAGATTTAGCAACACCACAAGGACTTATAAATATCAAACCTGTTACAGCAGTTATAAAAGAATTCTTTGGTTCATCACAACTTTCACAATTTATGGACCAAACAAATCCAATGAGTGAGCTAACTCACAAAAGAAGACTATCAGCTCTTGGACCAGGTGGTTTGTCAAGAGACCGTGCAGGTGTTGAAGTGCGTGACGTTCACGATTCCCACTATGGTAGGATTTGTCCAATAGAGACCCCAGAAGGACCAAACATCGGTCTTATCACATCTCTTACAACCTATGCTAGAATCAACAAATATGGTTTCATAGAAACACCATATAGGATTGTAAAAGAAGGTGGCTATGTAACAGATGAGATAGACTACTTAACAGCAGATATAGAAGACTCATATATCATAGCCCAAGCCAACGAACCACTTGATGATGAAGATAGATTTATAAACGAGAGAGTATCAGGCCGTGGTTTAAATGGTGAAAATGATATTTACCCTAGAGAAAAAATCCAATACATGGACGTTTCTCCTCAACAGATCGTATCGGTAGGAGCATCACTGATTCCATTCTTGGAAAATGACGACTCTACTCGTGCCCTCATGGGTGCCAACATGCAACGTCAGGCAGTACCACTACTAAAATCAGAAGCTCCAATTATAGCAACTGGTATAGAACATAGAGCTGCAAAAGACTCTGGTGTTTGTGTGGTTTCAAGAAATGCAGGAAAAGTTGTTTATGTAGGTGATCAAACTATCAAAGTCAAAAGAGACAGCGATGGAGAGATAGAAACATACAATCTATTAAAATTTGAAAGAGCAAATCAAGGTACAACAATCAACCAAAGACCAATAGTAAAACTTGATGACCACGTTGAAGCAAATGAAATCCTTGCAGATGGTCCATCAACAGAAAATGGTGAACTTGCCCTTGGTAAAAATATACTAATAGCCTTTACAACATGGGAAGGTTACAACTTCGAAGATGCTATGCTTCTTAACGAAGAGCTTGTAATCGACGATGTCCTAACCTCAGTTCACATAGAAGAACACGAATGTGAAGCTCGTGAGACAAAACTTGGTGCAGAAGAAATTACCAAAGATATACCAAATGTTGGCGACGATATGAAGAAAAATCTTGATGAAAACGGGGTTATAAGAATCGGAGCTGAAGTAACATCTGGAGACATCCTAGTTGGTAAGGTATCACCAAAAGGTGAAACAGAACTTTCACCAGAAGAAAGACTACTACGTGCAATCTTTGGAGAAAAGGCTCGTGAAGTACGCGATACCAGTCTTAAAGTACCACATGGTGAACAAGGTATTGTCGTAGATGTAAAAGAATATGACAAAAAAGATGGAGACGAACTATCTCCAGGTGTTAACAAAGTAATAAGAGTTTATGTAGCAACCAAACGTAAGATCATGGTAGGGGATAAGATGTGCGGTCGCCATGGTAACAAGGGTGTCGTTTCTCGTATATTGCCAAGAGAAGATATGCCTTTCTTACCAGATGGTACACCAGTACAAATCTGCCTAAACCCACTAGGTATTCCAAGTCGTATGAACCTTGGACAAGTACTAGAAGTTCACATGGGTCTTGCTGCAAGAACTATGGGCTGGAAAGTTGCAACACCAGTATTTGATGGGGCAATGGATACAGAAATAGAAGATGCTCTTGAAGAAGCAGCACTTAAGGCTCCATACATCAACAAAACAGGCAAAATCGAACTTCGTGATGGTCGTACAGGAGAAGCCTTTGAAAATCCTGTAACTGTAGGTGTCATGTACATGCTGAAACTTCACCACATGGTTGAAGAGAAGATCCACGCTAGGTCAATTGGACCATACTCACTTGTAACCCAACAACCTCTTGGTGGTAAGGCACAATTTGGTGGTCAAAGATTTGGTGAAATGGAAGTGTGGGCCCTAGAAGCTTATGGTGCAAGCCACACCCTACAAGAAATCCTAACTGTTAAATCAGACGACGTTACAGGCCGTGTCAAAACTTACGAAGCCATAGTAAAAGGTGAAAATATACCAGAACCAGGCACACCAGAATCATTCAAAGTACTAGTAAAAGAACTACAATCACTAGCCTTGGATGTTGAATTGCTTGATAATGATGGATCAGTTATAGAAATAAAAGAAAATGTTGACGAACAAGATAGGTTCAGTCAAGTTGATAAAATAGATGCATCAAAGATTAAATCCCAAAGTAAATTATTAAGTCAAAACGCTGAAAAAGTAGCAAATGAAGATACTGTAAAAGCCAGCGATGAAGAAAACCTTGAATCTTCAGATGACTTATTAATAAAAAAAGAATTTGAAAATTTATATGAAGATTCTGAAAACGAAGGATTTAGTATTGAGGAAATAGAATAGGGAGATTTATGAGCGAAATACAAACTTTTGATGGGATGAGGATGAAAATCGCATCCCCTGAAAAAATCAGATCCTGGTCTCATGGTGAAGTTAAAAAACCAGAGACAATCAATTATAGAACCCTTAAGCCAGAAAAAGATGGTCTATTTTGTGAAAAAATCTTTGGACCAACAAAAGATTATGAATGTTCTTGTGGTAAATACAAGAGAATCCGCTACAAGGGAGTAGTTTGTGAAAAATGTGGGGTTGAAGTAACCAAGGCAAAAGTTCGCCGTGAAAGAATGGGTCATATCGAACTTGCTGCTCCAGTTTCCCATATTTGGTACTTCAAAGGTATTCCATCAAAGATGGGTCTACTCTTGGATATGAGCCCAAGGATACTAGAAAAAATCCTATATTTTGCATCATATGTAGTAATCAACCCTGGTTCTACAGACCTAATGGTAAAACAAGATATCACAGAAAGTGAATACCAAGATACCTTAGAAAAATTCCCAGATGATACAGAATTTAGGGCTGCAATGGGAGCTGAAGCTGTAAAAGAACTTTTAGCAAACATTGACCTAGAAAAAGAATACGAAACCCTAATGAAAGAACTGGAAGATGCTACAGGTCAAAAGAAAGTTAGAATTTCTAGACGTCTAGAAGTTGTTGATGCCTTTATGACTAGTGGCAACCGTCCTGAATGGATGATATTAGATGTACTTCCAGTTATGCCACCAGAACTTAGACCAATGGTTCAACTTGAAGGTGGTAGATTTGCAACAAGTGACCTTAACGATCTTTATAGACGTGTAATCAACAGAAACAACAGACTAAAAAGACTTCTTGATATAGGAGCACCAGAAATTATCGTTCGTAACGAAAAGAGAATGCTCCAAGAAGCTGTCGATGCCCTAATTGACAATGGCCGTCGAGGACGAGCTGTAACAGGCGCATCAAACAGAAATATGAAGTCTCTATCAGACCTACTAAAGGGTAAATCTGGACGTTTCCGTCAAAACTTACTTGGTAAACGTGTAGACTATTCTGGTCGTTCTGTAATCGTAGTAGGCCCAGACCTTAAGTTTAACCAATGTGGTCTACCTCAAGAAATGGCTCTAGAGCTATTTAAACCATTTATTATGAATAAGGTAGTAGATCGTGGCATGGCTCACAATCTTAAAGCTGCCAAAAAAATGGTAGAAAAGAAAGATCCTAGAGTATACGAAGTACTTGAAGAAGTAATCAAAGACCACCCAGTTTTACTAAACCGTGCCCCTACACTACATAGACTTGGTATACAAGCATTTGAACCAGTTCTAGTAGAAGGTAAGGCAATCAAGTTACATCCACTAGCTTGTAACGCATTTAACGCCGACTTTGACGGGGACCAAATGGCTATCCACTTGCCACTGTCAAACGAAGCACAAATCGAAGCAAGACTACTAATGATGTCAACAAACAACATCTTAGGTCTAAAAGATGGTAAGCCAATTACAACTCCATCTCAAGATATGGTTCTTGGTGCATATTATCTTACAACTATCAAAGAAGGTGCCAAGGGTGAGGGTATGGTATTTGAATCAACCAATGAGATGAAAAAAGCCCTTCTTTCAGGAGCTGTAGAATACCAAAGTAAAATTGGTGTTAGAATCAAAAAAGATGCCGGAGATTCAGGCAAAATTGTAGAATCTTCTGTAGGTAGATTCATCTACAACGAAGGAATTCCTCAAGATTTGGGATATATAAATCGTAAGGAAGACCCATATTCACTTGAAATAAACCAAGTAGCAGACTCTGGAGTTCTAAAAGACATAGTTGATAGATGCTTTAGAAAACACGGCAATATCAAGACAGCTGAAGTACTAGACTATATCAAGCAAACAGGATATAAGTATTCAACCCTATCAGGACTTACAGTATCCATGGCTGACGTTAATATTCCAAAAGAAAAATGGGATATAATAGCAGAAGCTGATGCAGAAGTTGATAGATACGAAAAACTTTATAGACGTGGTCTTATCACTGATGATGAAAGATACGAAAAAGTTATCGATATTTGGAGAGTGACAACTGATAAAGTAACAGACGCTCTACTAACAGACCTAAGAGATGACAACAACATCAAGATTTTTGCAGACTCTGGTGCCCGTGGTTCTACCAACCAAATCAGACAGCTAGGTGGTATGCGTGGTCTTATGAGTCAGGCCGATGGTAAAACAATAGAAATCCCAGTAAAGGCAAACTTCCGTGAAGGTCTTTCTGTACAAGAATACTTTATATCTTCACACGGTTCACGTAAGGGCCTTACAGATACCGCCCTACGTACAGCAGACTCTGGTTACCTAACCCGTCGTATGGTAGACATATCTCAAGATGTTATAGTAACAGAAGATGATTGCCATACCAATGGTTATGTCGAAGCCTACGAATTTAAAGATGGCAATGAATTAGTAGAAAATCTATACACTCGTATAGTTGGCCGTACATCATTTGAAGATGTCAAAGATGAAAATGGAGAAATCCTAGCCCACAAAGACCAACTAATCGATGAAGATACAGCAGATAGAATAGTAGCAGCAGGCGTTAAAAAAGTAAAACTACGCTCAGTTCTAGAATGTAAGGCAGAACACGGTGTTTGTGCAAAATGCTATGGTAGAAACCTTGCAACTGGTAAACCAGTAAATATTGGAGAAGCAGTAGGAATCATTGCTGCCCAATCAATCGGTGAACCAGGTACCCAGCTAACCATGCGTACCTTCCACTCAGGTGGTATAGCAGGTGTTGGAATCACATCAGGTCTTCCAAGGGTAGAAGAGTTATTTGAAGCTAGAAAACCAAAGGGACTTGCTTATATTGCAGAAAACAGTGGTACAGTAACACTTATCCAAAACGAAAAGAAAACTGACGTTGAAATACTATCTGAAGATGGATATGCACAAAAATACAATATCCCATTCGGATCAAGAATACTTGTTCACGATGGCGATGTAGTAGAAAAAGGTGACCAACTAACAGAAGGTTCCCTAGATCCACACGATGTACTAAATGTACTAGGCAAGATTGGTGTACAAAACTACATCACCAAAGAAGTACAAAAAGTATACCGAATCCAAGGTGTAGAAATCGACGACAGACACATAGAAGTAATTGCCCGTCAAATGCTTAAGAAAGTTACAATTGACGAATCAGGAGATACAGAATTCCTACCAGGATCTCTACAAGAACGCAGAGAAGTTGATAGGATCAACGATCAAATGATAGAAGAAGGCAAGAAACCAGCAGAATATACCCAAGAACTTCTTGGTATAACAAAGGCATCTCTAGCTACTGATTCATGGTTATCAGCAGCATCCTTCCAAGAAACAACAAGAGTTCTTACAGATGCATCAATCAAAGGAAAAGTTGACGACCTAATGGGTCTAAAAGAAAATATCATCATAGGTAAACTAATACCAGCAGGAACTGGTATGAAACGCTACAACGACGTAGAAATCGACTATGAGACAAAAGAAGCAGAAGATGTACTGATTGCTCTTAACCTAAAAGAATTGGAAGAAAGAGAAGCGGCAGAAGAAGAATATCAAAAATAGGTAAAATTCTATGACCCCAGAATATTATTATTTTGGGGTCATTTTTGATTGATAAAATATAAAGAATTTAAAATAAAAAATCAACCAGAATTCTTATAAAACCCTGGTTGATTATTATATTATTCAAATATTTCTTTTAATGCTTTGTATGTTGCGATTCTGTTGTCTATACCCCAGATTGGTGCGAAGCATAGGATTTCATCTAGGTAGAATGTTTCGATTTCGTCTTCTAGGATATCAGCTATTTCTTGTTTGCTGCCCTTAAGTAAGAATCTTTGTTCGTAGGCTTTTTTTAGTACTGCTTGTTCGTTTAAGCTAAAGCGATAGTCTTTTAGCTCTTCTGGATCTAGGATTCCACTCCAATCACCTTTGGTTTGTTGGATATGGAAGTATTCAAAAGATTTTCCTAAATATTCAAGTTCATCTTGATCATCACTGATTAACATCTTGTAAGACATTGAAGTATATGGTTTGTCAGCAAATTCTGAAGCCTTGAAATTTGATCTGTAAGTATCGAAAACTTCAGCTGGAGTTTCAAATAAGAAGAATTTTGCGTGAGAGTATGGTAGTCCAAATTCTGCGGCTTTTTCCACAGCCTTACCAGTAGAACCTAACATGGTAGGATTAACTTTTTGTTCATTTTTGTTTGGTATAGCTTTTACGTGTCTATAGATAGGGTCTGTTGGTTTTTTGTCAACTAGGTAATCCAAAATAATTTCAATCTCATCAAATAATTCTGGAGATTTATCTTCGAATTTGTGATTTAATGCACGTGATTCTGATACACCAGTTCCAGGAGCTCTTCCTATACCGATATCAACTCTACCTGGTGCTAGTTCAGCCATAGTTTTAAAAACTTCTGCTATCTTAAGAGGCGAGTAATGCATTATCATACAACCACCAGCACCTACATGAATATTTTTAGTTTCTGCTAGAAAATAGCTCGCCAATATTTCTGGAGCTACGGCAAGTAAACTTTCATAACCGTGGTGTTCTGCAAACCAATATCTTTCATATCCCATCTCATCTAAAGTGTGGACTAATTTTCTCGTATCATCAAAAAATTCTTGATTGGTCATTCCACGCGACTTCAGCATCAAATCATGGACTCCTAGTTTCATATTTTCCTCCCTAGTAATTTATTGTATTAATTATACTCTTTGAAATATATTATTCACTAAAAAAATCAATATATATTTTCCTAGTAACAATTTATCGTAGAAAATTGCCTGCCTATCTTAAATCTTACAAATGTTGTATAATGATTATAACACTATTTTTATTCTTTACTTATGTTTATATTATAACATACTTCATAATTAAAGGGTAATTTACTGACCTAGATATGAGAGGAATTCTAAATGGACACTTTGATTTCACAAGAAAATATTAATACAAGTGAACAAACTAGTAAAAGAACTTCGCTTGTTGGAGAAAAATTTAATATTATATCCATGATGGGTGAGGTCAAATACGAGGTTGAGGTAAAAAAACTCATCGGCCAAGGAGGATCATCTTTAGTATATGAGGTAGAAGTAGACGATACTTACCCACCAAAAAAGAAGATGATTATGAAAGAGTTTTATCCAAATTATGACGAGGAAAAAATAACTGCCGAAAGAAATCCACTCAATAGATTGGAATTATATTTTGATCCTGTAGATTTTGAAAGCGAAGATAGGATAAAAAAAGATCGAAATTCTTTTATAGATGCTTACAGTAAGCACATAAGGATTCTTGATATGGATCCTTATTTGGAAAGCAGGATTGTAAGGCCATATAGGGTTGAGATTGATAACTCTTACCTTTATTCCCTATACGAAGTTGATACGGCCACAAGTGTTGATAAATATTACAATCTAGACTTGATTAGGATAGTAGATATATTAAAGCAGACCGCTGATATATTAGTTCACCTTCACAACAAAGACATCATATATATGGATTTGAAACCAGCCAATATTCTCTATGATTATAACAACGGTAAGGTGAAACTTTTTGACTTCGATGCGGCTATTGACCTTAATGAGCTAGAATATATAAATGAATTTTCTATGCCAAATGAGAGGGCGTTCATTCCTCCAGAACTTAGGTTTATAACAGATATAGCTAATAGAAAAGATTTTTTCATTACTGAAGAAATCGATGTTTATATGCTGGGGGTAACCTTCTTCTTTCTACTAATGGACAGATATCCTACTGAGCTAGAAAATGAAGATATGGATTATCTGAGGAGAAATCTGGAAGATACCTTAAGCAATAAATCAAACAAAATCCTGCTTACATCAAAAGCTACAGAAGGCATAATAAAATTACTGCAAGACTCACTTACAGTACATAGATATATTAGCGCCTATGATTTTAAAAATAGTCTTGACGATATAGAAAGTTATCTTAGATTTAGAAACAACGAAGACTTTGCCAATATAATTTCCGCTGCATATTTTCTTGACTATAAGAGACTTTATAACTATATAGTCGACAAAGACGGCAAAAAATCTATGGATGTAGCTATAGTTGGCAACAATGAGATTTCGAGAGTTCTATTTTCTTTTATATTTTCTATTGCAAATGTAAAAGGAGTGGATTTGAACATATCATTTTATGATAAGAATCCAAAGAAATTCTATGATGATATGCTAAGAGAAAACCCTCTTTTGGCAAAAACTACAGAAATATCTCTCAATAGCAAATTAAGCATGAGCAATATTAATGAAAAAATTACTGACCAGGCATATGCATATATAAATTTCCTATCATCAAAAGAAAGAATAGACCAATCTTACATACTGATCTTGGATAAGACTGGTTACGATTATTACAATCTAGCTGATGCCTTATACAATGAATTTAAAGATGACGGTCAAAAAAGAGTTATCCTAAACTATTCTAGGAATAACCACGAAGTGGATATAAGGCATGGAAAGAATATAGAGTTTTATAATCTAGATCTGGCATCAGCTTTGACCTTCAGAAACAAAAATCACCATGATGGGATTTTAGACAAGGCATTTAGTATATATAGGTTGCATGCCTTGAAGAATTTTGGTGAGAGGATTGACTATAACAGCATATGGGAAAGCTTCTCAAAGGATGATTTCTACAATTTAAAATCATCCATTAGGGTTGCCCTATCCATTGAGTACCTGATTTATATGGCAGGCGTGAATGACACAGATGATAGAGAATTTTTATTTTATAATAAGGTCGTAAAGGCTTGCCAAGATGAAGATGAATTAAATATTAGAGATATTTTAGCTGAATGTGAACACCACTCTTGGAATAGATTTATGATAGCTCAAGGTTTTAAGCTTCCAAGTGAAGCTGAGCTAAATTCTTATGCCTATGTTGACCAGAAATCCTATGCAGACTTCCAAAACAAATTCCACCCACTTATCGTCAATAACCATATAGATAGGGTCAAAAAGGGAGAAAACGACGAATTAGATGAGATTTCCGTTCATATCAACAATTTAATACAAGAAAAAACTATCTACAAGGAAGAGCAAATCAAATCAAGGATATTAAATATATTGAATAATACTTTCTGGAACGATAACCAATATCTAAAAGAGCTCAGACCTTTGTGGGTAAAACTTGTAAAATTGTCCTACAGCATCATGGAAAACGAGTACTATTCAAACAATACTTTAAATCTTTTAACCTATGACATAGAAGAAATACTCCAAAAAGCCAACCCAGATTTGAGTATACTTACAAATGATTACTATCAGATTAAAGATGACTTAAACTTACTGATTAAGAGAAATCAAACATTTGATATCAGAGCAATAGATTACATGATAGTTGATTCTATACCATTTATTTCTACAAACAATATAAAGACTATCTTTAAGCCGTTTTTAGATGATGATGAAAATCTGTGGGCTAATATCATTGCAGCAATCAAATTTGACCCAGAAAAACTCATATTTTTATCAGATGAAGATGTTGATAGAAACAAGATTAATAGGATAGAAAACTTTTTAAGAAATAAGAGATTGCAAAAATCTATGAAAATCGAAGTGATTCCTTATGAAAAAATGCAACTTTACAATAAGGAACATTCATTAGTTGATTTGACTCTAAATAGCCACTTAGACGGTAAAAGATCCGAATTTACAGGACTTCCATTTGTCGAATATATTGGATCAAACAAATGGAATGGAAGCTACAAGGCTCTGGACTTTTACAATGTCAGATCTTCACTTACTGTGGGAGAGACCTTCTTCCTAAACAATGCCCAAGTCTATGATAATATAAGTCTAACCAATGTCACTAGGTTGATCAACCACTATGAAGTGATTTGGCAAACATATCTAAAACTAGATTCCAATGATTGGGATCAATTTGCCAGTGCAATAAAATATAGCGAAAATGACTATATATTAAACTTAGATAAATTTGAAAAAGAAGAAGATCATTCTTTGATAGAAGTTGGAGATTTTACATTTAGAAGAAATGATGCTTCCAAATATCTTTCTCTAAAACATCTATTGGATGAATTGGTCAAAGAAGAATTAATTTATAATTATGAATTCCCGGTAAATCCTGGCAAAATCAAAATTGATTCCTATAATAATCAAATGTCTATGGCCCTGGGAAAATTTATATCTAATAATATATGCGAATACAATCTAAGCTTTGATCTAATAAAAAAAGAAATAGCTAAGAAAAACTATCAATACTCTTATTTTGTAGTATCTGATAAACTAGCTTTTGAATATGAATACCAGGTAGAAAATCCAAAAGAATTTGCCAAGATAAGCAATGAAATAATGGATGAGTATGACTTATCAAATGAGTTAAGTAATGTTAGAATATTTAACAAAATTAATGATCAAGCCTATGTACAAGCCAAAGATAAGTCTGTTGTATTTTCCTACGAATTTGGAGATGTAGCTTTCAGAGAATTCTTTAGGAATTATACAAATAAGGGCAATATACTCAGGGTCTTTACCTACTTTGATCTTTTAAAATATGCAGATTACTTTGATGAGATAAAATTAAGAGTAAACCTAAGGTGGAAAGCCTACGATGATTATAGGGAAGATAGTCTACCTATAGAAAACTTCTTGGATATAGTATGTACCAAGGGCTTTACTACTATAATCATATCGACCATTGAAAGACATATAAGAAATGAAGACTTATACGAAATCAACAACCACGCAAAGCAGTTTGGTATGGATGCCAAACCTGTACTAGTTGCAACAAACTCTCACGATGACACAAGTCAAATTAAGATGATTGCAGCAGCTGCAGGGGTATTTTTCATAGATAGAGATATGATCAAAGATAATGGTGTAGTTGATTACATCAAAAATATTGCAAAAGGTGAGAAAGAATGGTGGGATATAGGGTAAATAATCATATCATAATAATAAGAGGGCTTTTGCAAAAGTCCTAACATAGAAAAAAGACGAGGAAACTAAACATCCTCGTCTTTTTCTCATACAATGTATTTATGAAACAAAATAGTAATACATAATCATTAACTAACTTTACACTAGTTAATGATACAATTCAATTAAAATTAAACATAAATACAGAAGTATACATTCAAGATGATGTTAAACTAAGGCTTGTAAAAAAAATAATCAAAAGGATAGACCTAACGGAAATAAAAAAAGTCTACTCATAATTTGGAAGAAAACCTACCGTAAATCCAGTAACCATGCTAGAGATAATAATATTCTGCTACTCTGAAGGAATATTTTCATCAAGAGAAATAGAGAAATCATGCAAATATAATCTAAGAATAAAATATCTTCTTGATGGGCAAAATCCGTCAGATCACTCAACAATAAATAGATTTAGACAAAAAATAGTAACACTAGCCCCTAATCTGCTAAATAAAGTAGTCCATATACTGATAGAAGAAAATCAAATAGACCTATCAAGTATATACATAGATGGAACAAAAATATAAGCCTATGCCAACAGATACAGCTTTGCCCGGAGAGGAAGCATAGAAAAGTGGCAAGAAATGCTAAGAATTAAAATAATAAAACACTTTGATTTAAATAAAGACTTAAGACCATCCCAAGTATTAGAAGTAGTAAAAATAGTATTTAATCCAGTAAGTAAAGAGTGTATAGAAAAGAAAATAAACTTCGTACATGGTCAAGGAAAAAGAAAACATCACCTTCAACGAGACTATGAACAATTAAAAGAATGGAAAAATAAGTTAGAAACGTACGAGAAACATCTAGAAATAATGGGAGAAAACAGAAACTCCTACTCCAAAACAGACCATGACGCAACCTTCATGAGAATGAAAGAAGACCATATGAGAAACGGTCAACTAAAACCAGCCTACAATGAACTAGCCCGTCCGGCTCGTGGAGGACCTAGCAAGCGCCTCAGTCTTCATCATAGGCGAAAATGTATCCCACCATCCAAATGATATGTATACCCTAAAACCATTCTTAAAAAAACTACAAAAAACCTATCCAAACAAACTAGATAAAATAGTAGCAGATGCAGGATATGGAAGCGAAGAAAACTAAGTATACCTAGCAGAACATAATCTAACATCCTACATAAAACCATCAAACTACGAAAAATCAAAAACACGAAAATATAAAAAGGAACAAAGTTTTAAGAAAAGCCTAATTTACGATAAAACTCAAGACAAATACATATCACAAGAAGGTAAAGAATTCATAAGATGCAAGGACAGATACAGATTTTAAGGAAAATGTGGAAAAATTTATTCTCATACTAAAAACTTCTACAAAAATTAATGGATTATACAAATATACAAGAAAAAAAGTGATGAGCAGAATAGATTTACTTATTCTGCAACATCACCTTTACTTTTTTGTTAATCATTATTTCATAAAAAAAGAGCTTAAGGTTTACCACCTAAGCTCTATTATAATTTATTAGATTAGTTTTTTAACTTCTTCTAATGCTTTGTCAAAGTCAACTTCGTTTGTGACATCAGGTACGTATTCTACATAAGCAACTTTGCCTTCTTTGTCAACTACTACAACTCCACGAGCAAGTAATTTATTTTCTTTCATCAAAAATCCGTATTTTTCACCAAACTCGCGATTCTGATAGTCAGAAATCATAATTGTATTTTCTATATCTTCGTTAGAGCAAAATCTAGCTTGAGCGAATGGTAGGTCTTCAGTGATTGTAACTACACTTACACCATCAAGAGCTGCTGCTTCTTTGTTAAATCTTTTTGCTTGCAAAGCACAAACGCTAGTATCAAGTGATGGAGCAACTGAGTATACTACAACTTTTCCTTCATTGTCTTCGCTAGACCATTCAGATAGGTCGTTTTTTGTTGCCTTAAATGCTGGAGCAGTATCTCCAACTTTGATTTCGTTTCCAATTAAATTTACTTTGTTTCCTGCGAATGTTATATCCATTTTTAATCTTCTCCTTTAATCTAAAAGTTTCCATTTATACTTATACCCAAATATATAAGGATTTTTTAAATATTTTGGGAAATACTTTTGATGTGAAAATTCACAAAAATAAAATATTTTTAGATAGTAGGATATAAATACCTAAATACCAACGTTTGTTGACAATCTTCTGAGCTCATAATATTATATAAGTAAATAAAATTCGTTTTCAAAGGAGGAAAAACATATGATGGAGAAAATCCAGAAGTTTGGTGGAGCTATGTTCACACCTGTAATGCTTTTTGCAGTATCGCTTTACTAATTGGCTTTGGTACTTTGTTTACAACAGAAGTAATCATGGGACCTATAGCTTCAGAAGGAACCATATGGTTTGGTATCTGGGATATGATTCTCTCAGGTGCATGGGTTGTATTTAATCAACTGCCATTGTTATTTGCTATTGCCCTACCTATAGGACTGGCAAGAAAACAAAATGCTCGTGCAAGCATGGAAGCTTTTGTAATATACTTAGTTTTCTTAAACTATGTATCTACAATTCTTAAACACTGGGGTGGCACTTTTGGTGTAGACTTTAGCCAAGAAGTAGGTGGCGCTAGTGGTCTTGCAATGATAGCAAACATAAAAACCCTTGATATGGGAATGATGGGAGCTTTAGCTATTTCAGGTATAGCTATATGGATACATAATAGGTACTTTGACAAGAGACTTCCAGAAGCGCTTGGAGTTTTCAAGGGATCAGCTTTTGTACTTGGAGTTGGCTTTATACTTATGATTCCTGTTGCCTTTCTTGCAGTTTTAATCTGGCCTAAGATTCAATCAGGAATGAATGTTTTTAGAGATGTGATTTTAAATTCTGGAACTTTTGGAGTTGGTATATTCGTTTTACTAGAAAGACTTCTAATTCCATTTGGACTTCATCACTTGTTATATGCTCCAATGTTTTATGATAGCTTGGTTGTACCTGGTGGTATATATGCTTATTGGGCACAAAAGCTACCGGAGATTGCAGCAGCAACTGGTTCTCTTAAGGAAATTGCCCCTTATGCTCAACTCACAGCAACAGGCTGGTCAAAAATATTTGGCTGTGTGGGTGTAGCCCTTGCATTTTATAAGACAGCCCTTCCAGAAAATAAAAAGAAGATAGCAGGCCTTATGATACCAGTAGCTTTAACTGCAGTCCTTAGTGGTGTCACAGAGCCAATAGAATTTACCTTCCTATTTATAGCTCCACAATTGTTTGTGGTCCATGCAGTACTTGCAGCTATACTATCTATGGTAATGAACCTCTTTGGAGTTGTCGGTATCTACTCTGGAGGAGTTATAGAAATGGCGTCCTTAAACTGGATTCCACTTGCAGCTAACCATTGGAAAACTTACTTAGTCATGCTAGTTATAGGCCTAGTTGCCATAGCAGTTTGGTATTTTGTCTTTACTTTCCTTATAGAAAAGTTTGACTTTAAGACACCTGGAAGAACTTCTGATAAGGATAGCGCAAAACTTTACTCCAAGAAAGAATACAGAGAAAGAAACAATACAAGTAAAGATGGAGGAAAAGCTGATAAAAAAGATACTGGCGATAAGTTTGAAACTGTGGCCGATGAAATTCTAATAGGCCTTGGTGGTCCAGATAATATCAAGGACTTTACAAACTGTGTAACAAGACTTAGGGTCAATGTTGTTGATCCTAGCAAAGTAGAAAGTGATGAATACTTTAAGGAAATCGGAACTTATGGTACCGCCAAAAACGGTAATTCTGTCCATGTAATTGTAGGAATGGATATCCAATATGTTGCAGATGCATTTGGAGAAATTTTGGAAGAAAACGAATAAGTAGAAAAGAAAAGGAGAAAATTATGGCAAACAAATATTCAATCGTAATCGCAGGTGGTGGATCAACATTTACACCAGGAATCATAGGAATGTTACTAGATAACTTGGACAAATTTCCAATCAGATCAATCAAGTTATATGACAACGACGAAGAACGCCAAGCAAAAATTGGTGGAGCTATGGAAATTATTCTAAAAGAAAGACACCCAGAAATTAATTTCCAATACACAACAGACCCTAAAGAAGGATTTACAGATGTAGACTTTGTCCTAGCACAACTTAGAGTTGGCAAATACGACATGCGTGACAAGGATGAGAAAATTCCACTAAAACACGGAGTATTTGGCCAAGAGACATGTGGACCAGGTGGAATAGCTTACGGTATGCGTTCAATTGGTGGAGTACTAGAAATCATCGACTACATGGAAGAATACTCACCAGATGCATGGATGCTAAACTACTCAAACCCAGCTGCAATAGTAGCAGAAGCAACAAGAAGACTAAAACCAGATTCAAAAGTAATCAATATCTGCGATATGCCAATCGACCTAATGTACAAGATGGCAGATATGGTCGGACTAAAAGAATGGCAAGAACTTGACTTCTCATACTATGGACTAAATCACTTTGGTTGGTTTACAGCTATCAAAGACAAAGAAGGAAATGACCTACTACCACAAATCAAAGAACACGTAAGTAAAACTGGCTTTGCTGATGGTATAGGAAGTGGCCAACACATAGAAGAATCTTGGATGGAAACATTCACCAAGGCAAAAGATGTCTACGCCCTTGACCCAGAAACAATTCCAAACACATACTTGAAATACTACTTCTACCCAGACTTTGTACTAGAACACACAGATCCAAATCACACAAGAGTTGACGAAGTACGTGAACACCGTGAAAAAGACGTATTTTCTATGTGCCAATCAATAATCGATGCTGGAACAGCAAAAGATGTTGAAATAGAACTAGATGCTCACGCAACATATATAGTTGACCTTGCACGTGCCTTAGCGGAGAATACAAAAGAAAGATTCTTGCTAATAGTACCAAATGAAGGTGCAGTTCCAAACTTTGACCCAACAGCAATGGTAGAAATCCCATGCCTAGTTGGTAAAGATGGATTTGAAAAAATCAACCAAGGCTACATCCCACAATTCCAAAAAGGACTAATGGAACAACAAGTATCAGTAGAAAAACTAGTTGTAGAAGCTTGGATTGAAGGATCATACCTAAAACTATGGCAAGCACTAACTCTATCCAAAACTGTTCCATCAGCTAAAGTTGCAAAAGCAATCTTAGATGATCTTATAGAAGCAAACAAAGAATACTGGCCAGAACTTAACTAATAATGGAAGCACAAATCCTATTTGCGTATAATGTATGCAAATAGGATTTTTTTATTTGAGGTGATAGTATCGATATTTCAAATTTGATAAAGGAAAATGAAGACAAACTAAGTGCAACCGATCTTACAATTGCCAAAGAAATTTTAGATAATGGCATAGAATATAATTTGTCAATCAATGAATTGGCAAAAAAGTGCTACACATCTCGTACAAGCGTTTTGAGATTTTCAAAAAAATTAGGTTTCTCTGGCTATAGTGAGCTTAAGTTCTTTGTAAATGATAGTAATAACGAATCCGGTCCTGGTGAGAGTCTAGATGAAGACTTAGATAATATTCTTAAAAAATTATATGCTTGTGACAAAATTTTGATATATGGCAATGGTGGCTACGAAAATATAATTAAACAAACAATCAAAATTTTACTAGAAGAACTTGGAATACTTGCTGAAGTATACAGTGGTGGAGAAGAGACTCTAGCCTTTACTGGGGAAATGCTTGAAGATTCTGGAGTTTTCATTGTAGACTTTGCTGATGATTCATTGGCCAAGCAACTAATGCTACAAATCGCCAATACAGATTGCCTAAAAATCAATGTTGGTCTACCACAGACCAAAGCTTACAAGGCAGACTACAGCATCTATTATAGGGACACAAAATCTGAAATAAATTTCTTAAGCTTATATACTAAGCATTTGGAGGATTTTTTTAAAAAATACCAAGAGGCCGTAAAGAATGATTTTAACTGAACTAGTTACTGAAAACTATGAAAAACTAAATAAAAACGATCTTAAAATTTATTCATATATTATGATTAACAAGGTAAGGTTTATTGAAAAAAATATAAATGAACTAGGAGAACTACTTGACTTAAGTCCATCTTCTATAGTTGGATTTTCTAAGAAACTCGGTCTTGATGGATTTAGTGAGCTTAGATATGTGGTAAAATGGTCAACTTCTAATGTGGGCAATTTTGACGAAAATGAGATAGAATACACAAAAAACGACATAAATCTCACTATGTCAATGATGATGGCCTTAAATCTGAATGAATTTTATGAGAAATTATATAAGGCTAACAGAATATTTGCCATAGCCAGTGGCTACACCCAAAGAAATGCGGCTGATGAGCTAAAAAGGAATTTTCTTACTGTAGATAAGGCTGTATTTTTGCTTGATAAGTCAGCACCGAAGTCTATCACAGATCTCATAACAAAGGATGATATACTCTTTGTCTACTCCTTATCAGGAGAGAATGAGGAGATACTAAATTTCATAGATAATCTTAAAGAAAAGCCAATTATAGCATCTGTAACCAAGCTTTCCAACAATAGACTATCACAAATATCTGACTACAGCATTCCCTTTGTGACTCACGAGGTCTTTGAATATGAGAGCAGGACAAAAATTTCCCCAGTCGCTCAGTTTTATGTTGTAAATGATTTTTTGATTTTAAAGTATATTTCATTTTTAGAATGCCACAGCTAAAAGCTGTGGTATTTATATCTTATCCATAAAATCGTAAGCTGCTAATTGGCCTGATTTTATAATCGATCTGAGGTCGTTGTTTAAAACGTCTGTGCCACCTGCCCACATGCCGTTGAGGTAGAAGTTTTCCATAAGTCCAAATTTTTTATTAACTAGCTTATATGATGGGTAGGCCACTCTTATAAACTTGCCATTTACATCATCTTCTATATATTTTCTTTTATAAAGATTTGCCAATAATATATCGCCGTTGACGGCAGATAATAAGTTTTTCTCAAAACCTTGGGCATTTATAATGACATCTGTCTTTATTTCTTCTTCATTATCACTTGTTACAACAAACTTGCCATCTGAATCTACTTTGACATCATTAGTTCCTTTGATTACTTTAATCTTTGCTTTGTGGTAATCTTCAACTATATTTTGCATGGTGATGGTTGGAGTTTTTGTGACTATAAAATCAATCATTTCTAGATAATTATTGTCAACTTCTAGCTTATCTAGGCCATTTAAGCTATTATAGATTAGGGCCGCATGGCCTGTTAATTGCATGGTGTATGTTTGGGCAAAGCTTAGACCTAGGTCATTTTCTTTTAGGGCCATATTGTAGGCGTTGATATCTGTATCTTTGTATTTATTGTAAGTATCTGTGAGGTCATGGCCGTATTTAGCAAAGTCGTCTTTGATTTGCTTTTTGACCTTTTCTAATTCTACAAACCCATCATAATCTTTATTTTCTTCTATCCATTTTTCATCGATAGAGCAAATGTCATCATCTACATAATAAGGAATATCTATAGGAGAAAATCCATTTGATTTGGTGAAGAAATATAGGGGGTAAGTTACATCTTTGAAATTTCTTAGATACCTATAGATATCAATTGCTGTAGGTCCTGCTCCTATTATTCCAATACTTTGTCCATCTTTAATTCCCTCTATTTTTTCATTTAATGGGAAAGGATTGTGGATATAATTTTTATAGTCTTTTAAATTGTAGGAATCTTTGTAGTAAGATTGGCCTATGGAAAGAAAGACTGAGTCAAATTCTTCATTACAATTTCCTTTATCACTTACGATTCTAAAAGTAGATCCTTCTTTATATATGTCTTTTACCTTAGCATGGTGAAAAATTACATTTTCATTTTCCATATATTTACCAAAAGTATCTTTTATATAGGAAGCAAAGACAATTCTTGGGACCATTCCTTCGATTTTTTTATCATCTTTATTTTTGTCCTTAAGCCAGTCTTTAAAATGATTAGGATTATCTAGATTTAGGGACATATACCTTTCGTGGACATTTAAAAGTTTGTAGTTAGTATCCTTTGCGTAAGCGAGGCCAACTCCTAGCTCTTCATTTTTTTCAAAGATATGGATTTTTATCTTGTCATTATAGTTTTTATGGTCGATTATTGTTTTTAGAATATTTGCTCCGCCTACTCCGAAACCTACTACTGCTATGTTCATTTTTACTCCTTTATGATTTTTGAAGTTAATTATTCTAATTATTACCCTAAATTTGTATAAATTAAGTAAATTATTTGACACTGGCCTTTACACATAGTAAAGTTATTAAGTATTGGCGTGAGAATCGCCAAGATTAATTATTAAAAGAAAAGGAGGTGCATTATGCCTACAATTAACCAACTTGTTAGAAAAAGCAGAAAAAGTGAAAAATCTAAATCAAACACTCCAGCTTTGGGTTACAACTACAATACTCTAAAAAGTAGAACAACTCCTAACCAATCACCACAAAAACGTGGAGTTTGTACATCAGTTAGAACAGTAACACCTAAAAAGCCAAACTCTGCTTTACGTAAAGTAGCCAGAGTTAGACTAACCAATGGTGCTGAAGTTCTTTCTTACATCCCAGGTATTGGACACAACTTACAAGAACACAGTGTTGTGCTTATCAGAGGTGGTAGAGTTAAAGACCTTCCAGGTGTGCGTTACCACATCATAAGAGGTACTCTTGATACTGCAGGAGTAAACGGACGTAAACAAGGTAGATCTAAATACGGTGCTAAAAAAGACCAAAACTAGGATCTAAAACTAAGTGCATAATGTACCTATAATATAGAAATAAAGATTATAAATTTCGGTATATGCATGCACACTAACAACACATGATTAGTTGAGTACTAATGATATTACTTAATAATTGGTAAAGGAGGGAAGCAAAGTGTCAAGAAAGGGACATATACCAAAAAGAGAAGTAATGCCTGACGCTAAGTATAACGATAGAGTTGTAACAAAACTTATCAACAACGTTATGCTAGATGGCAAAAAAGGCCTTGCAACAAAAATTGTTTACGATGCTTTTGACATCGTTGAAGAAACAACAGGCAATGACGCGCTAGAAGTATTCTACCAAGCTATGGAAAATATTATGCCAACACTTGAAGTTAAAGCACGTAGAATCGGTGGTGCTAACTACCAAGTTCCTATGGAAGTTAGACCAGAAAGAAGACAAACTTTAGCTTTAAGATGGTTAGTAAACTTTTCAAGAGCTCGTGGTGAAAAAACTATGGTTGAAAGATTATCTAAAGAAATCTTAGATGCATCTAACAACGCTGGTGCAGCTGTTAAGAGAAAAGAAGAAATGCATAGAGCTGCAGAAGCAAATAAAGCATTTGCACACTACAGATATTAATTTTAGGGGGATAAATGCCTAGACAAGTAGCACTAAAAGATACTAGAAACATAGGAATCATGGCCCACATCGATGCGGGTAAAACAACAACAACAGAAAGAATCCTATATTATACTGGTAAAATTTATAAAATTGGTGATACTCATGATGGTACAGCAGTAATGGACTCCATGGACCAAGAAAAGGAACGTGGTATTACAATCGGTTCTGCTGCAACCACAGCTTTTTGGAAAGACCATAGAATAAATATTATCGATACTCCAGGACACGTGGATTTTACTGTAGAAGTAGAAAGATCACTTAGAGTTCTTGACAGTGCGGTAGCTTTATTTGACGCAAAAAGCGGGGTAGAACCACAATCTGAAACTGTATGGAGACAAGCTGACAAGTACCACATCCCAAGAATTTGTTTCATCAACAAAATGGATGCTACTGGTGCAGATTTCTTCATGGCAGTAGAAACAATTAAAGATAAGCTAAAAGCAAACGCAGTTCCACTAGAAATTCCAATAGGAGCTGAACAACAATTCCAAGGTGCTGTTGACCTTATTACAATGGAAGCTGTAACATATAACAGTGAAGACCTTGGTGCTCACCCAGTTTATTCAGAAATTCCAGAAGAATTAAAAGAAACAGCTGAAGAATATAGAAACAATCTTCTTGAAGAATTATCAGAAGTTGATGATACAATCATGATGAAATATCTTGAAGGAGAAGAAGTAAGCGTAGAAGAAATAAAAGCTGCTATCAGAAAAGGAACAATCGAACAAAAGATTTTCCCATGCTTACTAGGTTCAGCTTACAAAAACAAGGGTGTTCAACCATTGCTAGATGCAGTCATTGAATATATGCCATCTCCACTTGATGTACCATATATCACAGGTACAGATCCTAAAGATGAAGAAGTAGTAATGGAAAGAAAACCTGGAGATAATGAACCAACAGCAGCATTAGCATTTAAAGTTGTAACTGACCCATATGTAGGTAAGTTAATATATACAAGAATATACTCAGGTACAATAGAATCAGGTTCATATATCTACAATGCAACAAAAGGTAAGAGAGAACGTGTTGGACGTATCATGCAAATGCACTCTAACAAACAAGAGGAAATTCCAGTAGGTTACGCAGGAGATATCGTAGCATTACTAGGACTTAAAGATACAACAACTGGTGATTCCCTATGTGATCAAGAAAATCAAATTATCCTTGAAAAGATGGAATTCCCAGATCCAGTAATCTCAGTTGCAATAGAACCAAAGACAAGAGCATCTCAAGATAAGATGATTATTGGTCTACAAAAACTAGCTGAAGAAGATCCAACATTCGTAACAAGATCTGATGAAGAAACAGGCCAAACAATAATCTCAGGAATGGGTGAGCTTCACCTTGAAATCATAGTAGATAGACTACTAAGAGAATTCAAAGTAGAAGCAAACATCGGTAACCCACAAGTAGCTTACAGAGAAGGTATCACAGCTGAAGCAGAAGCACAAGGTAAGTTTGTAAGACAATCTGGTGGTTCTGGTCAATACGGTGATGTTCACCTAAGAGTTACTCCAGGAGAAGAAGGCTCTGGAATCACATTCGAATCTAAAATTGTCGGTGGTTCTGTACCAAAAGAATATATCAGACCAGTTGAAGAAGGTGTACGTGAAGCAGCAGCTAGCGGTATCCTTGGTGGTTACCCAATGGTTGACATGCACGTTGTTCTATACGATGGTTCTTACCACGAAGTAGACTCTTCAGAAGTAGCCTTCCACGTAGCAGGATCAATGGGTCTTAAAAATGCAGTAGAAAAAGCAAAACCAGTTCTATTAGAACCAATTGAAAAAGTTGAAATTACAACTCCAGATGAGTATCTTGGAGATGTAATGGGTGACGTTTCATCAAGACGTGGTAAAATTGATGGTATGAATCCAAAAGATGGTATCCATGTACTAGATGCCTTCATTCCACTATCAGAAATGTTTGGATACGCAACAGACTTACGTTCCAAAACACAAGGTAGGGCAACATATTCAATGCAATTTGACCACTATGCTCAAGTACCAGAATCAGTAAAAGAAGAAGTACTAAATAAATAATTAATACGAGGAGAAAAAAATGTCTAAACAACAATTTGAAAGAAGCAAACCACATATTAATATCGGAACAATCGGTCACGTAGACCACGGTAAAACAACAACAACAGCAGCAATTACCCAAGCCCTAAACAAAAAATACGGTACAGGTGAATTCGTAGACTACGAACACATCGACAAAGCTCCAGAAGAAAGAGAACGTGGAATCACAATCAACACATCAGTAGTAGAATACGAAACAGAAAATAGACACTACGCACACATCGACGCACCAGGCCACGCTGACTACGTTAAAAACATGATCACAGGAGCAGCACAAATGGACGGCGCAATCATCGTAGTATCTGCAGCAGACGGTCCAATGCCACAAACAAGAGAACACATCCTACTAGCAAGACAAGTAGGCGTACCAAAAATCGCAGTATTCCTAAACAAACAAGACCAAGTAGACGATGACGAACTAATCGAACTAGTAGAAATGGAAGTAAGAGACCTACTAAACGAATACGAATTCGACGGCGACAACTGCCCAGTAGTAGTAGGATCAGCCCTAAAATCCCTACAAGAAGGTGGAGAAGGCGAATGGTCAGACAAAATCCTACAACTAATGGACGAAGTAGACAACTACTTTGACATCCCAGAAAGAGACAACGACCAACCATTCCTAATGCCAGTAGAAGACGTAATGACAATCTCAGGCCGTGGAACAGTAGCAACAGGAAGAGTAGAAAGAGGAACATTAAAAGTAGGCGACACAGTAGAAATCGTAGGCCTAACAGAAAAAACATCAAGCGCAGTAGTAACAGGCGTAGAAATGTTCCACAAATC